>NZ_JBXDTU010000004.1:7500-1197500 GCF_056821595.1 Geobacter psychrophilus | reverse complement strand
CGAAGGGTTAGTCGGTCCCTAAGGCGAGGCCGAAAGGCGTAGTTGATGGGAAACAGGTTAATATTCCTGTACCACCTGTTGTTGCGATGGGGGGACGGAGAAGGGTAGGCGAGCCGGGTACTGGTTATCCCGGTTTAAGCGTGTAGGGGGGGAGAGCAGGCAAATCCACTTTCCCATTCAACCCTGAGACGTGATGACGAGAGCGTATGCTCATAAAGTCGTTGATCCCATGCTTCCAAGAAAAGCCTCTAAGCTTCAGACAGCAGGTGACCGTACCGTAAACCGACTCAGGTGGGTGAGGAGAAAATCCTAAGGTGATTGAGATAACACTGGTTAAGGAACTCGGCAAAATGACACCGTAACTTCGGGAGAAGGTGTGCCCTCATTAGGTGTAGCGATTTACACGTGAAGCCGAAGAGGGTCGCAGAGAAATGGCGGTAGCGACTGTTTACTAAAAACACAGGTCTGTGCTAAGTCGTAAGACGATGTATACGGACTGACGCCTGCCCGGTGCTGGAAGGTTAAGGGGATTTGTTAGCGCAAGCGAAGCTTTGAACCGAAGCCCCAGTAAACGGCGGCCGTAACTATAACGGTCCTAAGGTAGCGAAATTCCTTGTCGGGTAAGTTCCGACCTGCACGAATGGCGTAACGATTTCCGCGCTGTCTCAACCAGTGACTCAGCGAAATTGAATTCTCGGTGAAGATGCCGAGTACCCGCGGTAAGACGGAAAGACCCCGTGAACCTTTACTATAGCTTGACAGTGACATTCGGAATAGCTTGTGTAGGATAGGTGGGAGACTTTGAAGCTGGCACGCTAGTGTCGGTGGAGTCAACCTTGAAATACCACCCTGGTTGTTTTGGTTGTCTAACCTTGGCCCGTCATCCGGGTCGGGAACACTGTCTGGTGGGTAGTTTGACTGGGGCGGTCGCCTCCCAAAGAGTAACGGAGGCGCGCGAAGGTTCCCTCAGCCCGATTGGAAACCGGGCGTAGAGTGCAATGGCATAAGGGAGCTTGACTGCGAGACCAACAAGTCGAGCAGGTACGAAAGTAGGTCATAGTGATCCGGCGGTTCTGTATGGAAGGGCCGTCGCTCAACGGATAAAAGGTACTCCGGGGATAACAGGCTGATCTCCCCCAAGAGTTCACATCGACGGGGAGGTTTGGCACCTCGATGTCGGCTCATCGCATCCTGGGGCTGAAGTAGGTCCCAAGGGTTTGGCTGTTCGCCAATTAAAGCGGTACGCGAGCTGGGTTTAAAACGTCGTGAGACAGTTTGGTCCCTATCTACCGTGGGCGCAGGATACTTGAGAAGAGCTGTCCTTAGTACGAGAGGACCGGGATGGACGTACCGCTAGTGTTCCAGTTGTGCCGCCAGGCGCAGTCGCTGGGTAGCCACGTACGGAAAGGATAACCGCTGAAAGCATCTAAGCGGGAAGCCTCCTTCAAGATTAGGTATCCCTGGGTGTAACAACCCCTAAAGGCCCGTTGAAGACTACAACGTTGATAGGCCGGGTGTGTAATTGCAGCAATGCATTTAGCTTACCGGTACTAATCGGCCGTGAGGCTTGACCATAAAATTATTAAAACGGTTCGGGGGAAGGTTCTCCTTCCCCCTGACCGGATATAAATCGAACAACATACAATCAAAACCTAAACGAAAACCACACAATGCAATTGACAAGAAAAAGTCATGGAAACGCCTACAGCGTAACCATAAACGATTTCTCGGTGGCTATGCCGAGGGGGTCACACCCGTTCCCATCTCGAACACGGAAGTTAAGCCCCTCAGGGCCGATGATACTGCACGGGTAACTGTGTGGGAAAGTAGGTCGCCGCCGGGAATAAAAAACAAACAGCCCCGCTTCCAGAAATGGAGGCGGGGCTGTTTTGCGTTAGAAAATGACGATGCTCAGACACAACCTCGCAACATGATGGCGAGAAACGAGTGTAATACTGTTTAATCGTTCTGTCACTTCTGATATAGTACCAAAATGTTACCGGACGCCTTTTATGAGATACTGATATATACGCTCATCACCATTGTGTTGATCGGCGTGCTTCTGCTTGCTGCCTGGTGGCTGGGAGCTAAACGAACATCACTCAAAAAAGGGGCAGCGTATGAATCCGGGATTATTCCGACTGCTTCTGCCCGATTGGCCTGGCCCGTTCCCTTTTACCTCGTTGCTATTTTCTTTATAATTTTCGATGTGGAGGCTGCCTTTATTTTTACCTGGGCGGTTGCCTGGGACGTGCTCGGTCTCATGGGTGTGATTCAGATTTCCGTCTTCATTGTTATTCTTGCAGTCGGTCTTGTATGGCTGTGGATTAAGGGTGGACTAAACTGGGGCCCCTCAAATGACAGTAAGCGTGCCTTCCATGTCTGAAAATATTGCACCCGACAATATCATTCTTACCCGTCTTGACGACCTGATCAACTGGGGACGTTCAAATTCTCTCTGGCCGATGTTCTTCGGCCTTTCATGCTGTTTTGTCGAAATGATGACCTCGTTTACCTCGCGCTACGATATCTCACGCTTTGGCGCCGAAGTATTGCGCGGTACGCCGCGTGAAGCCGATCTGATGGTCATTGCCGGTACACCTTTCATAAAGATGGCGCCAACAATCCTGAATCTTTACGAGCAGATGGCTGAACCGCGTTGGGTGATGTCCATGGGAAGCTGCGCAAATTCGGGTGGCATGTATGATGTCTATAGTGTTGTTCAGGGAGTAAACCAGTTTCTTCCGGTAGATGTATACGTTCCCGGTTGCCCGCCGCGCCCGGAAGCTTTCATGCAGGGACTGATGCTGCTGCAGGAGAAGATCCGCACAGGTGAAAGGCCTGCCCGACCGGTACTGCATATGGCAGGCGGCTGGCAGGGAACAATCGTGCCGCAGCTGATTGATGGCGAGACAAAGAGCTGCGACACCCGGGGCCCCGGTATGCAGGGCATCCGACCGCGTGGTGTCTCTGTCGGTCATCCGGTGTCATTCCTGCCGCGTTCGGATGAAATCTGGACCCCGCCGGCTGTAAAGCATGAGTATCCGGATTTCGGCCTGCCGCAGGAGATGAAAGAGGCCTTCGGAGAGCAGGTTTCTGTCGATATATCCGCTACCGACATGCTGACATTACGAGCCTCTCCCGAGATGGTACCCCAACTGCTGCAGCACCTCAAAACCCGTCAAGGCAGTTCCTTCAAGCGACTGGAGGATATTGCAGCGGTTGATGATTCGTGTCGCCGTGCTCGCAGCACATTCAAAGATTTTACGATCAATTACCACCTGCTCACATTTGATCAGCCCGGCTATGTGCGCGTTAAAACGGAGTTGACCGCTGCTGTTCCCGAAGTGCCCAGCATCACTTCAGTCTTTCCGGCTGCCTCCTGGTATGAGCGGGAGGTTTTTGACATGTACGGGATCCGTTTTAGTGGCCACCCAAACCTGCGCCGCATTCTGATGCCGCACGACTGGGAGGGACACCCGCTCCGCAAGGACCATCCTTACCGGGCTACCGAGATGAAGCCCTACACGGTTGAAGACGCCCGTCGCCATGCCCCGCTTCCAGCCAATGATTTCTTTGAACGGGTGAGTGAAGGCGAACTGATACTTAATCTCGGCCCCCAGCATCCCGGTACCCACGGTGTCATCCGCTGCATTCTCAAGCTGGACGGTGAGGAAATCCGCGATATTGATTTCGACATCGGCTACCATCATCGTGGGGCCGAAAAAATTGCCGAGCGCCAGCACTGGAATCAGTTTATTCCCTATACCGATCGCATCGATTACCTGTCCGGAGTACAAAATAACCTGGCCTATGTCACCTCAGTAGAACGCTTGTGCAACATTACGGTTCCTGATCGTGCCATCTGTATTCGGATCATGTTGGCCGAACTGTTCCGCATTGCCAGTCATCTGGTCTGGTTGGGGACATTCACCGCCGATGTTGGGGCGATGACGCCGGTGTTTTACACCTTTACCGATCGGGAAAAAATCTTCGACATCGTGGAAATGATTACCGGCGGCAGGATGCACCCGGCCTGGTTTCGGATCGGAGGCGTTGCGGAGGATCTCCCCGATGGATGGCAGGAACCGGTGAAGTCTCTTCTTGCATGGCTGCCGCCACGATTGAAGGAATATGAACAACTTGTCAACGGCAACCCGATCTTCCAGGCCCGTTTGAAAGGCGTCGGGGCGATCAGCACGGCGGATGCCATGGAATGGGGACTGTCCGGACCCAATCTAAGGGCATGTGGTTTTGAGTGGGATTTGAGAAAGAAGATACCCTATGCCGGGTACGAACGTTTTGAATTTGATGTGCCGACTGCAGAGGGTGGGGATTGCTGGGCACGTTATCTGGTGCGTATGGAGGAGATCCGCCAGTCATTGCGGATCGTGAAACAGGCTATGGACGGCATGCCGGGGGGGCGCTGGATCGCGGATGATTATCGTTTCGTGCTGCCGCAAAAGCAGGATATGCTCAAGGACATCGAATCGTTGATTCATCATTTTGTCAACAGCACCCGGGGCATGACGCCGCCGCGAGGTGAGAACTACTGTGCTATCGAAGCGCCCAAAGGTGAAAATGGCTACTTCGTTGTTTCCGATGGATTGAATATTCCCTACCGGGTGCGGATCAAGACCCCCAGTTTTCCTCACATCCAGGCTCTGCCGATCATGAGCCGTGGTTGGCTGCTGGCGGATTTCCTGGCGATCCTGGGTTCAGTTGATTTCGTGCTGGCGGATCTGGACAGGTAATGTTCCCAATGTTGAAAACGCTCTTTTCGTAAATCAGACTTGGCTTGATGTAAAGATCCCGTCAAATTCATCCTTAATTTCATCGAAGGCCTGTAATATCCTGGTATCGAAGTGCTCCGGCATGGTTCGCCCGTCCCCTTTCAGAATAATACCGCAGGTCGTGGCATGGTCGAAGGCCGGTTTGTAGGCACGGCTGCTGCGCAGGGCATCATACTGATCAACAATCATGACGACACGTCCGGACATTGGGATGTCCTCGCCTTTCAGGCCCCGCGGATATCCGGTTCCGTCCCAGCGTTCATGGTGTGTGGCGGCAATCGTGGCACCCATTTGCAGCATGGCATGATCTGACCCGCGCAGAATCTTTTCTCCAATTATGGTATGTAGCTTGATAGAATCAAATTCTTCAGGAGTCAGGGAGCCCGGTTTGAGCAGGATTGAGTCGGGGATGCCAATCTTGCCGACGTCATGCATGGCGCTGGCTACGGTAATATTATTGACAAAATCATCCGGCAGGCCGAGGTGTATTGAGAGTCGTTTTGCATACATGCCGATACGTGAGATGTGCAGGCCTGTGTCTTCATCACGCAGTTCAGCCGCAGCGGTGAGGCGTTCGATGATTTCGCTGCTCATCTTGGTCAGTTTATGGAGGGCTTCGTTCAATTCGGCGGTGCGCTGCTCAACGGTGTGTTCCAGTTCGCGTTTATAGTTTTTCTCGATATTGGTCAGCCGTTTGAAGTTGATGCCTTTTTCAACGGCATGCAGCAGGTAAGGCGGCCGATAGGGCTTGATGATAAAGTCAAAGGCGCCTTTCTGGATTGCTTTTACGGCCGTATCCAGGTCGGCGTATGCGGTCATCAGCAGCACCGGGGTTTCGCGGTCAAGGTAGCGAATCTTTTCCAGCAGTTCAATGCCGGTCATACCGGGCATATTGATGTCGGTCAAGACCAGGTCGACCGGTTCAGAAGCAAAGCGCCTGATCGCTTCCAGTCCATTGTCAAATGCAATTACGGTAAATCCGAATTCCCGCAGCAGTGTCGTAACACTTTCCAGTACATAGCGGTCGTCATCGACTATGAATATTGTCCCTTGTGATTCAGATAGCATCTCCAAGCACCTCTCTGATTTTCATAAGTAATTCCTTGGGCATGAATGGTTTGGAGATGAAATGCAAATTTCGGTCGCGAGTGCCCTGCCCCTCCATGATATCGGCAGTAAACCCGCTACAGATCATAACGTGCCCCTCGGGGGAGAGTGACCTGATCTCACGATAGACATCCATGCCTTTCATGCACGGCATAAGGGCGTCGAGAATAACAAGACTGATGACAGTGCGGTTTTCGCGGAATTTCTCAAGTGCCTGAATTCCATCCTGCGCCTCGATAACCGTGTAGCCGAACTCTTCCAGGAGCTCTTTGGTAAGCGCCCGGGTTGGATCGTCATCCTCTGCCAGCAGGATGACCTCGCTGCCCGAATGAAAAGGTGCATTGATCTCTTGTGGAGGGGTGGCCTGCTCATCTCCTTCTGACAGAGGCAGATACACATGGAAGATGGACCCGACTCCCGGGAGACTGTGGCAGAGTATATACCCATTATGCTTTTTTATGATGCCATAAACGATGGAAAGCCCCAGTCCGGTGCCTTTACCGGTCTCCTTGGTAGTATAGAACGGTTCAAATATATGTCTGACCGTTTCGGCATCCATGCCATGACCTGTATCAGAGACAGTCAGCAGCGCAAATTGTCCGCTGCTCCCAAAACCATGGGCGGCAATAAAGTGAGAGTCGAGTTTTACCAGTTCAGCAGAGATGGTAATGTCACCACCTTCCGGCATGGCATCTCGTGCATTGGTGACCAGATTCATCAGGACCTGTTCCATCTGGATACTGTCAGCCATGACCGGCAGGGGATGCTCTGCTGGTAATGTCGTTAAACGGATATCTTCCCCGATCAGGCGTATGAGAAGCTTTTCAATGCGTGAGAGGACTCCGTTCAGATCAATCCGGGTGGGATTGTTGATTTCGTTGCGGCTGAAGGCCAGTAACCCCTGTGTCAGGCTTGATCCGCGTTCTGCCGAGGCAAGGATCTGGTCGGTTGTCGATTTCAAGGGGCTGTCTTCCGGTACTTTCATCTGCAGTATGGTGGTGTATCCGATAATTGCAGTTAAGATATTGTTGAAATCGTGGGCAATGCCGCCCGCCAACTGACCGACCGCTTCCATCTTTTGCGAATGGCGCAGCTGGTTCTCCATCTTTTTGCGTTCGGTGATATCCTCTTTGATTGCAATAAAGTGCGTGATGACAAAGCTGCTGTTGCGGATGGGAGAAATCAGCGCCAGTTCCCAGTAGAGCTCTCCATTCTTTTTGATGTTCTGAAACTCGCCGCGCCATTCATGGCCGGAGAGAATTGTATCCCACATGGTGCGGTATTCCGCTTCCGTGGTATGGCCGGATTTGAGGATGCGTGGATTCTGGCCAAGCAATTCTTCCTGTGTATAGCCGGTCAGGTTCGTGACGTATTGGTTTGCATATTCGATAGTGCCCTGCAGGTCAGTGATCACAATTGAAACAGGACTCTGTTCGACCGCATGAGAAAGCTTGCGCAATTCCTCTTCGGCTTTTATACGTTCGATCAAGTCCTTCTGAGCGGCAGCATACAGGCGGGCGTTATCAAGTGCCAGCGAGGCCAGTTCACCAAACTGGGTCAGAAGCTCCATCTGTTCATCGTTGAAGACAACAGCCTGATCAATGAATGCCAACCCCAAAACACCGATGACTTCGTTATTGGTCTTGAGCGGCACGCCTGCCATGGCGTGCAGGGCATCCCGCTCCGCATCCGGCAGCCTGCCCTCCCAGGTGCAGTAATCATTGACGCATAATGGTTCGCCACTGTTCCAGACCCGACCGACAATGCCTTGCCCCGGTTTGATGGCTTGGTGCATGAGGCTGTTGTAGATTCCGCTTTGAAACAGCATGTTCATCTCGCTACCATCACTGTTTGTGAGATACACAAAGCAGTGCTCGGTTCCGACCAGATTGCCGGCTCTGGTGACGATGGTCTGCAGGAGGCTGGACACATCCAGGCGGCTGATCAACCCCAGCGTGGTTTCGTGCAGGGTTGTCAGGTATTCGTTCTGGCGGTGCAGCAGCGCATCGGCTCTGGTGCGTTCAGATAAGTCACGGGCAACGGCCAGAATGGCCTTTGACCCTTCATATTCGATCAGGCTGGCGTTTACCTCGACCTCCAGCGCTGAGTTGTTTTTTCGATGATGCTTTGTTTCGAATGTATAATGTCCGTCGGCCAGGACGCGAGCAACCCGTTCGGGGACTTGAGCAGCGTGCTCAGGGGTATCGAGATCTGTTACAGGCATGCCGATGATTTCGGAGTAATTGAGTCCGTAGCGCTGGCAGGCTTCCTGATTGGCTTCGCTGATTATGCCGTCTAACGTAACAATAAATATGGCATCGCTGGATTTGTCGAAGAACATGCGGAATTTTTCTTCGCGCTTGCTGAGAGTATCGGTTTGTTGGTCAAGTTTTTGTACCAGGTGGTTGAAGGCCTTTCCCAGGACAGCGATTTCGTTTTCACCGCTTGCCGGAAACACGCGCTGCTCATGGTGTAATTGACTCAGGTTCTCCACATGCCGGGTAAGCTGAATGATCGGGTCCGTAAAGCGTTTCAGGCTGCGGCGCATGAGCCAGAATGTGCCCAGTGATATAAGCGGCAGTATGATGAAAAAAGCGATGTTGAGCCGGTAAATCGGTGCATATGCTTCGGTTACGGGGTAGTTCGCAGCAATTATCCAATTCTTTGCTTTCAAATGCTTCAACGATGTCAGGGTATGCAGACCGCGCGAATTGACGGTCTCATCAGTTCCGTCAAACCCGGCGATAGCCCGGTCGAGGAGCCTGTTAGCCCCGGGCGGGGTGTCACGTTTCATGATGCGGGATTTGTCAGGATGAGAAATAATGACCCTGTCCTGGTTAATCAGATAGAGGTAGCCGCCTTTTGCCAGTTTGATCCTTGAGAGCTTATCAACAAAGGCGGAGCGGGACAGGTTGATGCTGCCCCCCATAATCGCGATCATATCGCCTTTCGAATCGAAGACAGGGGCGGTGAACATCAGGGCGGCCGGGTGCTGCTCCTGGGAGGATTCGTAGGGATCGGAAATGAATGGTTTTTGAGTAATTATGGTCTGCTTGAGGTAGTCCCGGTAGGAATAATCCTTGCCGGCCCGCGCCAGTTCGAGCGGAAGCTCCGCCAACATCCGACCTTCACGGCTAAATAGGAACATGCCGTTGTCGAAGTTCGCGAGATGTTCGTTCTGCTGTTTCAGGTATGTCAGCGCCTGACGTGGATCATCAACCATCTGCTGGGTTATTTTGCCGGCGATGGCGATCAGGATTCTGTGACGTTCGTTGATGCCGCTGTCGATGTCTTCTGCCAGGATTGAAACTATCTGATACTGCTGGATGGAAATGGACGCCTTGATAAAGTCGTACAGAAAGAAATGTACTAAAAAAAGCAGCCCGGTCAGCCCGATAGATACGCCCAGGGGAAACAAAATGGTTGCTTTGGTTTTCAGGGTAACATGGTGCATAGACGTTTTTGCATCCTATAGAATCAAGCGGACAATTGTGGCTGTAACGATAACATAGTTTTACAAAATTGTTTAAATCAATTCTTCTTATAAAACCGCACGTAAACAAGCCTTCAAGCCTGAATGAGCCTTGTATGCCAGGACGAAAATCGCCAACTTTTCTTTGGACAAGAGCTGGTCCATCAAGTAGTATGGCGAAAATCAGCCGTTAAAATCATACCCGCGTGACGGGCTAGAGGATTGAAGAGGTATCACTTTTTGGACAAACTTATCATCAAGGGTGGAAAAAAACTCAAAGGCGATGTTACGGTCAGCGGTTCGAAAAATGCGGCCTTGCCGCTTTTTGTTTCGACCATACTGGCCCCGGGACTGTGCGAGATCCGGAATGTCCCTTTTCTGCGCGATATCAATACTACCATCAAGGTGTTGGAATCCCTGGGCGCACAGGTTGAGGGGAATGGCCATGTTGTCAGGATAAACACAGCCGGTATCAACAGTCATGAGGCCACCTATGATCTGGTCAAGACCATGCGCGCTTCAGTACTGGTGCTTGGTCCGCTGCTGGCCCGCTTTGGCAAGGCCCGTGTGTCCCTGCCGGGTGGCTGCGCCATCGGTGCCCGGCCGATCAATCTGCACCTCAAGGGGCTGCAGGCCCTGGGGGCTGAGATTGTTCTTGAACACGGCTATGTGGAAGCCAAGGCCAAGCGTCTCAGGGGCGCTCGAATAAATTTTGACGTTTCAACAGTCGGAGGTACCGAGCACCTGATGATGGCAGCCGCCACCGCCAAGGGTGAGACGGTCCTCGAAAATGCCGCTCGTGAACCGGAGATCGTTGACCTGGCCCAATATCTGAACCGCATGGGGGCCAAGATCGAGGGCGCCGGGACCGATACCATCCGCATTCAGGGCGTAACGGAACTTTCCGCCGCCAACTACGAAGTCATGCCGGACCGTATCGAGGCCGGCACCTTCATGATCGCGGCAGCCATGACCGGTGGCGATATCAGAATCAACGGAATGAAGCTGGAACACCTCGATGCACTGGCGTTTAAGATGCAGGATGCGGGCGTCGAGATTACCAGCCGTGATGGTGTGGTCAGGGTCAAGGCCCCCAGAAAACTCAGAAGCGTCAACATAAAGACCCGCCCCTACCCCGGTTTTCCGACCGATATGCAGGCCCAGTTCATGGCAATGATGTGTGTGGCTGACGGGGCCAGTGTCATCAGTGAAAACATCTTTGAAAACCGTTTCATGCATGTCTCGGAGCTGCTGCGTTTCGGTGCCGATATAACGGTGGAAGGGAATACCGCCACGGTCAAGGGGATCAAAAAGCTCTCCGGAGCGCCGTCCATGGCTACTGATCTGCGCGCCTCCGCCTCGTTGATCCTGGCCGGATTGGCTGCAGACGGCACGACAGAGGTAACCCGTATTTACCATCTGGACCGCGGCTATGAATCTATTGAAAAGAAACTGGCCGGCCTTGGCGCCGACATTATTCGGGTGAAAGAATGAGCGACTGGATAACTATTGCAATTCCAAAGGGGCGCATCCTGGAGGAATCGGTCGCCCTGTTCGGCTCAATCGGTATTGACTGCAAGGAATTGCTCTCCGATTCCCGCAAGCTGATTTTCGAGAACACTGAGCAGCGCATGCGCTATATGATTGTGCGGGCTACGGATGTGCCGACCTATGTGGAGTATGGCAGTGCCGATCTGGGCATTGTGGGCAAGGATACCCTGATGGAGCAGGGCCGGGACCTGTATGAACCTTTGGATCTTAAGTTCGGCTATTGCCGCATGATGGTGGCGGAGCCGGCAGGTCTGGCCAAGGGGGATGACCCGTCCGGCTGGTCGCATATCCGCATTGCAACCAAATATCCGCATGTTGCCGAGAGTTATTTTGCTGCCAAAGGCATCCAGGTCGAGATCATCAAATTGTACGGATCCATCGAGCTTGCGCCGTTGGTAGGTTTGTCCGAGCGGATCGTCGATCTGGTCTCCACCGGAGAGACCTTGAAACAGAACGGTCTGGTGGAAGTGGAAACGATTGCCGAGATAACCACCCGGCTGATCGTCAACCGGGCCAGCCTGAAGACCAAGCACAAACGTATCACAGAAATCATACAGGGGTTGGAGCGGGTGCTCCAGTCATGAGGAGCAAGGTGAACAATGCTTTTCCTTCATATAGATGACAAGGATTTCGATGTAGCGTTCAGTAAAATTCTCTCCCGTAGCGAGGAGAGCGGCCGCGAAGTGGAACAGGTTGTCCTCGACATCATCGCTGATGTCCGCAGGCGTGGCGATGCTGCCGTGCTGGAGTTGACCGTGCGTTTTGATAAGCTGGAGGCCGCTTCAGTGGCCGGGTTGGAAGTCACCGCTGCAGAGATCGAAACCGCATTCAGTCGGGTTGAAGAGGCCGATGTTGCCGCCTTGAAGCTGGCGGTAGAGCGGGTGGCCCGTTTTCATGAGAAACAGAAACAGCAGACCTGGATTTCCACGGAAGAGCCGGATCTCATGCTGGGACAAAAGGTGACACCCCTGGCACGCGTCGGTATCTATGTGCCGGGCGGCAAGGCCAGCTATCCCAGCAGCGTCATCATGAACGCCGTGCCGGCCAGGGTGGCCGGGGTGGGCGAAATTATCATGGTAGCGCCGACTCCCGGAGGGGAGATCAATCCCCACGTGCTGGTTGCGGCCAAGCTGGCAGGTGTTGATCGTATTTTCCGCATCGGCGGGGCTCAGGCGGTGGCTGCCCTGGCCTATGGCACCGAAACGATTCCCAAGGTCGACAAGATCACCGGGCCGGGCAACATCTATGTGGCCACGGCCAAGAAGCTCGTTTTTGGCCAGGTCGGCATCGATATGATTGCCGGTCCGAGCGAGATCCTGGTGATCAGCGATGGCAGCGGCAACCCTGCGCACATCGCAGCAGACCTACTCTCCCAGGCCGAACATGATGAGTTGGCCTCCTCGATCCTGATTACTACGGACCGCTCATTCGGCGAGCTGGTGGCGGCTGAAGTGGAGCGCCAGTTGTCGCTGCTTTCACGCGAAACAATTGCCCGTGCCTCCTGGGAAAAGTACGGTGCCATTATCGTGGCGGAAACATTGGACGAGGTGATCGCCTTCTCCAACCGTATTGCGCCGGAGCATCTGGAGCTGGCTTTGGCCGATCCGTTTTCCATCCTGCCCCGGATCACCAATGCCGGTGCCATTTTCATGGGGCACTGGACGCCCGAGGCGGCCGGCGATTACCTGGCCGGCCCCAATCATACGCTCCCCACCGGCGGTACAGCGCGCTTCTTTTCACCCTTATCGGTGGATGATTTTGTCAAGAAATCTTCGATTGTATATTTCTCTGAAAAAGGGTTGAAGCGACTGGGGTCGGATATCGTGCGCATTGCCGGGCTGGAGGGGTTGGAGGCGCATGGGAAATCAGTCAGCATAAGAACGGGAGATATCGCCGAATGATTCCACTTCGCCCCAATATTGCCGCCATGCAGGGTTATATACCCGGTTATCAGCCGCCGGATATCGCTTCTTGGATCAAGCTCAATACCAACGAGAACTCCTATCCGCCATCTCCCAAGGTCAGGGAAGCGATCCTGGCTGAACTGGGAGCGGACGGCGCCAGTCTGCATACCTATCCTTCGGCGTCCAGCCAGCAGTTACGGGATGTGGCCGGAGAGCTGTACGGTTTTGATCCTTCCTGGATCATTATGGCCAACGGTTCGGACGAGGTGCTTAACAACCTGATCCGGGCCTTTGCAGCCGAGGGAGAAGAGATCGGCTACGTCCATCCCTCCTACTCCTACTACGCAACTCTTGCCGAGGTTCAAGGCGCCCGGGTGCGTACCTTCGGCCTGACGGATGAATTCCTTCTGGCCGATTTTCCTGAACGTTACGAGGGCAAGCTTTTCTTTCTTACTACCCCCAATGCACCGCTTGGTCCGGCATTTCACCTGGAATACATCGAGGAGTTGGCGCAGCGCTGTGGGGGGATGCTGGTGCTGGACGAGACCTATGCCGACTTTGCTGATGGCACTGCACTGGACTTGGTAAGAAAATACGATAATGTTGTTGTGACCCGCACCCTTTCCAAGAGTTATGCCTTGGCCGGTATGCGGCTCGGCCTGGCAATTGCCCGGCCTGAGGTAATAGCTGCCCTGGACAAGATCCGTGACCATTATAACCTGGACCGTCTTGCACAGGCGGCCTGCGTGGCGGCGCTCAAGGATCAGGACTATTTACTGCTCTGTTGTCGCCGGATCCGGGAAACCCGGGAATGGTTCTCAAACGAGTTGCGTGCTATCGGATACCACGTCATCCCATCCCAGGGTAATTATGTCTTTGCTGCACCAGCAGACAAGGATGGTCGCCGGGTGTACGACGGTCTCTACAGCAGAAAAATACTGGTACGTCATTTCTCTGATCCACTTCTGTGTCATGGCGTGCGGATATCCATCGGCACCCGCGAAGAGATGGAAAAGACGCTGGCAGCACTTAAAGAAATTGGATAGGGGGTTCTATGCCGTTAAAGGACATGTATGAGATGTGCGGTCAGTGTGGATTCGAATACGCCCGCGTAGACACCGAAGCCTGGGGTAAGAACAGTGCCCGTCGTCTGATGTGTCCTGTGTGTGGCTGGACCGCCTATGAAGAAATCTATTGGGATGATGGCAAGCCGAACATGGTCAAACGCAATGAATCAAAAGGGTACGGTGCCTTTCGCCTGATTCCGCCCGGCGGGTATTGCGGCTACAATGCCTTCCATGAGCCACCCACGTCTGAGGTGCTGTACAATCTCAAGACATTGATCGTTGACAAGGGCTGGAAAGGTTATATCTCCCTGTGGGATGAAACGGACGGCAAGGCATTTCTTCTGTTGGGCAGTCCTTTGGATAAATTTGCCGTGATGGGAAAAAAATAGATTTCAGTCGCCTTGATTGGCGGCGTCAGGGAGGCATGACATGTCCCGTAGGGCAAATATCGAACGGGTGACAAACGAGACCAGAATCCGGCTGGAGCTGGATGTCGACGGTTGTGGAAAGGGTGCCATCTGTACCTCGGTACCTTTTCTTGATCATATGCTGAACCTCTTTGCCCGCCATGGTCTTTTTGATTTGACGGTCGAAGCCAGCGGCGATATCGATATCGATTTCCATCATACCGTGGAGGATATCGGCATTGTGCTGGGAGAGGCCTTCAAGCAGGCCCTGGGTGAGAAGAAAGGGATTCGTCGCTATGGCCAGGCCACGGTGCCGATGGATGAGACTCTGGCGAGCGTGGCCATAGATATTTCCGGCAGGCCCTATCTGGTCTATCATGTGGCGCTGCCCAAGGTGAAGATCGGTGACTTTGATGTGGAACTGGCGCGGGAGTTCTTCCAGGCCTTTGTCAATCACTGTGGCCTCAACCTGCATATCAACGTGATGTACGGTGAAAATGTCCATCATATCATCGAGGCCTGCTTCAAGGCGGTGGCGCGAGCCATGGACGTGGCTACCCAGCTTGACCCGCGGGTGGAAGGCGTCATGTCCACCAAGGGTGTGCTCTGACAATAGCAGCACGTCAATGTTTCAAACACAAAGGGCGATCCCGTACGGGATCGCCCTTTGTGTTTGAAGCAAGTCCTCGGGAGCTTATTTCATCTCTTTCAGCAGCTCCTTTGCTTTAGTTGCTTCATCGCTCTTGGGGAAGCTCTCTCCAAGTTTTTTCAGCACATACCGGGCGCTTTTGGTGTCGTTAATGGCCTTGAACGCCATCGCCTGTTTGAGCATGGCCGCCGGGACCTTTTCCTTCAGGGGGTAGTTCTTGATAACCTCCTGGAAAGATAGGATGGCCGGTTCATAGCTCTTTTCACTGTAGTGGGTTTCTCCGATCCAGTAGTGGGCATTGGCCGCCAGGTCATGCTGCGGGTACTGCTCAAGGAATTTGGTGAAAATCTCTCGCGCGGCCGGCATGTCACCGGCCTTGAAGACATCCAGGCCCTTCATGTAGATTGAATCAGGCGTTGGGGCAACCTCTTTCGGTTGAGTCAATTCGGTCACTTTTTTCGTGAGTTCATCCAGTGTTGATTGGAATTTGAGAATACGGTCCTCGAGGGCGATGATGCGTTTGTCGGCATCATCGCGGTAGCGGGCCAACTCCTCGGTCGGTTTCTTCAGGGCGATGGACATGTCGTCAAGCTTGCCGTTCATGGCCTGCATTTCGGATTTGGTGCTGTCGATTGAGGCCTGGATGTCGGCGGCAAGTGTGCGCACAGCGGAAACATCCGTTTTCAAATTCTTCTCTATCGTACCGATTCCTTCTCGGGATTCGTTGCGGATACCTCCCAGATTTTTTTCAACAGAGTACAGGCGTGTCCTGACAGCATCAATATCATTCCGGGTGGAGTCGAGTGCTCCTTGAGAGGCACATCCGCTGAGGCCGACGAGACAGGCTGCCAGGAGAATTCGTGTCGATTTCATCTGTGTACGCTCCTTTGATGGTAGATTTGCGAAACACAGTAGCATGCCGTCCACATATTGACAAGAACGAGTGCGCAAATCGGGAGAGGATCCAGCCACAAAGTCCGCTATCTGGCAAATATATATTGACAAAATGCATATATTCCTTTAACAATTTTCCGTTTTTGCATCTGATGAGATAGAAGCCTAGATGGGCTACAATAGACACAGGAGGAATTACAAGAATGGAACAGTATGCAGTAGTATTTGCGCTGGTCTGCGCCGCTGCGGCCGTCGCATACGGCCTGATTTCGGCACAGTGGATTCTGGGGTTGCCGCAAGGCAATGACCGTATGAAGCAGATCGCCGCCGCGATCCAGGAAGGCGCCGGCGCGTATATGAAGCGCCAGTACACCATCATCGCAGTAGTCGGCGTCATTATGTTCATCGCGCTGTTTGCCAGCCTGGGTTGGAAAACAGCGGTCGGTTTTGCTGTTGGTGCCATCTTCTCCGGCCTGACCGGTTTCATCGGCATGTTTGTTTCGGTGCGTGCCAATGTGCGCACCACCGAGGCTGCCAAGTCCGGCATTGTCAAGGCACTTAATGTTGCCTTCAAGGGCGGTGCTATCACCGGCATGCTGGTGGTCGGCCTGGGATTGCTGGGAGTAGCCGGCTACTACTTGGTGCTGCAGAAACTGATGCCGGGTGCACCGGTCAAGGATGTGGTCAGCCAGTTGGTCGGTCTTGGCTTCGGCGGCTCACTGATCTCCATCTTTGCCCGCCTGGGCGGTGGTATCTTCACCAAGGGCGCTGATGTTGGCGCTGACCTGGTGGGTAAGGTTGAAGCCGGTATTCCCGAGGACGACCCCCGTAACCCGGCCGTTATCGCCGACAACGTGGGCGACAACGTCGGCGACTGTGCCGGTATGGCCGCCGACCTGTTCGAAACCTACGCCGTAACCCTGATCGCTGCCATGCTGCTGGGCGCCATCACCTTTACCACCAGCCCTGCCTCGGTCAGCTATCCATTGATCCTGGGCGGCATTTCGATCATCACCTCGATCATCGGCACCTACTTCGTCAAACTGGGCGCCAGCGGCAAGATCATGACCGCCCTTTACAAGGGGCTGATCGTATCCGGTGTACTGGCCTGCATCGCCTTTTACTTTGTCACGGTCCAGATGTTTCCGGCCGGCCTTACCAATGCCGCCGGTCAGAACTTCAGCGCCATGAATATCTTCATCTCTGCCATTGTCGGTCTGGTGGTGACCGGTGCCATCTTCTGGATCACCGAGTACTATACCTCCACCGAATACGCTCCGGTTAAACATATTGCCGAAGCCTCCACCACCGGTCACGGCACCAACGTCATTGCTGGTCTGGGTATTTCCATGAAATCGACCGCTGCACCGGTTATCGTTATTGCAGCCGGCATTGTTGTGGCCTTCCAGTGCGCCGGTGTCTACGGTATCGCTATCGCCGCCGTATCCATGCTGTCGCTGACCGGTATCGTCGTTGCCATGGATGCCTACGGCCCGATCACCGACAATGCCGGCGGTATCGCTGAAATGGCTGAGCTGGATGACTCGGTTCGCGCTGTTACCGATCCACTGGATGCGGTCGGCAATACAACCAAGGCTGTTACCAAGGGTTATGCCATCGGTTCGGCCGGTCTGGCCGCCGTGATCCTGTTCACCTCTTATGTTGATGAATTGAACCACGCCCTGCAGCTGGCCGGTAAAGAGATCATCAAGTTCGACCTTTCCGATCCCTATATCATCGTCGGCCTCTTCATCGGCGGCATGCTGCCGTACTACTTTGCCGCCCAATGCATGGAAGCGGTCGGCAAGGCGGGTGGTGCGGTAGTTGTTGAAGTCCGTCGCCAGTTCCGCGAGATCAAGGGTATCATGGAAGGCACCGGCAAGCCGGATTACGCCGCCTGTGTTGATATCGTAACCAAAACCGCTCTGAAAGAGATGGTTATCCCCGGACTGATTCCGATCCTGGCACCGGTTATCGTCGGCTTTACCCTCGGACCCAAGGCCCTGGGCGGCGTGATTGTCGGTACCATCGTAACCGGTATCTTCGTGGCAATCTCCATGACCACCGGCGGCGGAGCTTGGGATAATGCCAAGAAATATATTGAAGACGGCCATCATGGCGGCAAAGGCGGCGAAGCCCACAAGGCAGCTGTTACCGGCGATACCGTCGGCGACCCTTACAAGGATACTGCCGGCCCGGCAGTCAATCCGATGATCAAGATCATCAACATTGTATCGCTGCTGATCGTGCCGCTGCTGGCAAAGATGATGTAGTCCGGGTTGTCTCAAGACATCCAAGGCGGCACGGGGAAACCGGTGCCGCCTTTTTCTTTGCTTTCAGCGCTAAAACATATATAATCTTTCAATTTTGAACAACGATATGGGCACGCCCATCTGAAAGGTTACACGTAATGAGCAAGGCTATAAGCAAAAAGATGCTGATCAATGTCATGCACCCCGAGGAGGCCCGTGTTGCGATCGTGCACGACGGCCGCCTGATGGAGCTGAACATTGAGATTACCGGCAAGGAACAGACCAAGGGCAACATCTACAAGGGCGTAGTGCTACGGGTTGAACCCGGCCTGCAGGCCGCCTTCGTTGACATCGGCCGGGCCAAGCCCGGTTTTCTGCAAATGGGCGAACTGCATCCCGATTTCTGGCAGTGGCGCGACGACGTGCCCGAGGACCAGCGCAAGCGACGTCCCCGTATCCAGGAGGTGCTGCGGCGCGGCCAGGAGTTGATCGTGCAGGTGGAGAAGGATGAGCGCGACCATAAAGGCTCGGCCCTGACCAGCTACATCTCCCTGCCGGGTCGCTATATGGTGATCATGCCGGGCAGTGATTCAGCCGGAATATCCCGCAAGGTTGAGCAGGAGGGCGAGCGCAAGAAGCTGAAAGAGATCGTAGCCGGAATGAACGTGCCTGAAGGGATCGGTTACATTATCCGGACCGAGGCCGTTGGACGGACCCCTGAAGAGCTTACGAAGGATTTTGAAAGCCTGCTGGAGATGTACGAGAACATCAAGCGGTCTGCCGCCGAGATCAAGGGTGCCGGGGAGATCTATCAGGATCGTGGCCTGATCATCCGTTCGATCCGGGATTATTTTTCCGATGATATCGACGAAGTGCTGGTGGACAGCAAGGAAGCCTACAAGGAAGCCAAAGATTTTTTCCGCGAAACCATGCCCAAGTGCGAAAAACTGGTCAAGCTGCACAAGGAAAAGCGTCCGATCTTCTCCCGCTTTCAACTTGAAGAGCAGATTGATCAGATCTATGAAAAACGGGTTGCCCTGCCGTCCGGCGGTTCTCTGATCATAGAGCCGACTGAAGCCCTGGTCAGTATCGATGTCAACTCGGGCAAGTCCAGTGGCGAGCGCGGCATCGAAGATACCGCCTTCAAGACCAATATGGAGGCGGCCGAAGAGGTCGCCCGCCAGCTCAGGCTGCGCGACCTGGGAGGTCTGATTGTCATAGACTTCATCGACATGCGAGAGAACAAGCATAATCATGAGGTGGAAAAGACCCTCAAGCAGGCGCTCAAGATGGATAAGGCGCGTGTCAACCTGGGGCGGATTTCCGAATTCGGGATGCTGGAGATGTCCCGACAGCGTATCGCCAAGACCCTTAATGATGCCATTCATCTGGAATGTCCGCATTGCGAGGGCCGCGGCAAGGTCAAGTCGGTGGAGGCCATGGCGCTTTCCTTCCTGCGCAAGGTGCATGGTGCTGCAGCCAAGGGTACCGTGGCCGAGGTGCATGGCGGGCTGCCGCTGGAGGTGGCCTACTATCTTCTGAACCGCAAGAAACGCGAACTCACCCAGATCGAGAATGATTATGAAATTGAGGTCACGGTCAAGGGTAAAACCTCATATCTGCTGAATCAGCTGGAGTTGGAAACGGTTAAGCGCGAAATACCGCGCCCTGAAGATCAGGCCAAGTCGGAGGCTGAAGCCGAGGAGGCTCACAAGCCGGTTAAGCCGCTTTCCAGGGTTGAGAAGGTTGCAGATAAAGTTGTGGACGTCGAACAACCTGTTGAAGGTGCTGCTCCTGTTGAAGGTGCCAAAAAGCGCAAGCGCCGCCGCAAGAAAAAGAAAAGCGCGGGAGATGCTCCGGGTGCTGCAGAACAGACTGAAACCACTGAAACAGCCGTTGCACCTGTCGACCAACCGGCTTCCGGAACGGAGCCTGCGGTAGATACGGACGATAGTGAGGGCAGTGCTGAAGGTGCTGAAGGTGCTGACGAATCCGTCGCCAAGCACAAGAAACGCAAACGTCGTCGTGGAAGAAAAGGACCGAAGGTAGCTGGCGAAGTAGTTACAGAATCCGCTGCGATGCTTGATGCTGTTGCTGTCCAGCCGGTCGTCGAGGCCGTGACACCGTCGCCTGTTGTTGAAGCGCATGAGCCGCCTCTGGCTGCTGAGAAACCGAAACGCACCCGGCCAGCCCGTGCCAAAAAGAAACCTGCGGTTGATGAGGCCGTAGCTATCCCAGTGCCTGCTGTCCAGATTGTTGCCGATGAACCGGCTCCCGCTCCGAAACCGCGCCGTCGTGCAGCCCCTAAAAAGGTTGCTGCAGTAGAGTTGCCTCCCGCTGCAGCTCCGGAAGAGAAGTCAAAGCCGGCTCCCCGGGCACGCCGCAAGAAGAAGGAAGAGGACAGCCAGTAGCATGTTTGTTTGGCCGGAAACGATACAGGGTAACTAATTTATTTACATAGAGTACTGTCTTGGCGGTTGAGTGACAAGGCCGTAGGGGGATTGTGATGCGGAAGTTGGCAGTGCTGTTTTATGCATTAGTAGGTATGACGTATATTGGCGGTTGCGGTGGGAGTTCATCAACGTCAAACGTAACGGATTATAAGTTGCCGGATGCACTTGCGTCGTATCCATCGCCTCTGGGCGGGGCTGTCCAGTCAACGCTCGGTCTGACTCTTGTCACGCCCGCTGTCGTTGAGGATTTTACCGGCAGTACGGTCGGGTTCAGCAACCGCTCAACCGCACTCAGCCCCGCTGCGAAGTTTAACCGCCCCGTTGCAGTCACGACAGATGGCGCTAGCCTGTATGTGGCGGATAGTTATAACAACGTCATTCGCCGGATCAAAATTGCAGACAGGACTGATACAACGATTGCCGGCAATACCGCCGGGCTGGCTGGTTCGGCAGATGGTACCGGCACGGCTGCGTATTTCAATCGGCCGAACGGGATTACGACAGATGGTACCAATCTGTTCGTGACTGATTCCGGCAATTTCACGGTTCGCCAGATTGATATCAGCTCAAGAGTCGTTACGACCCTGGCCGGCGGGGCGGGTTTGTCCGGGTCGGTTGACACAGTTGGGCCCGCTGCACGCTTCAATTTTCTAAATGGCATCACCACGGATGGTTCCAATCTGTATGTGACGGACTCGAACAACACGATCCGCTGGATTAATATCGCCAGCAAAAAAGTATCCACGTTGGCCGGTACTCCCGGGGCATCCGGTGCTGATGACGGAGGCCCGACGAAAGCCCGTTTCAATCAGCCGGCACGCTTGACGACCGATGGCCCCAACCTGTATGTGACGGATTTTGCCAACCGAACGATCCGCAAGATCGTTCTTGCAACCGGAACCGTTTCCACGATAGCCGGTAAATCCGTGACCGGTTCTCCCGGTTCGATTGTCAATGCGTCGGATGGTGCTGCCGCACGGTTCAAGCAGCCAAGCGGTATTACCTGCGATGGTCCCAATCTGTATGTGACCGAAGCTTATGACAATATGGTTCGCAAGATAGTCCTCGCGCCCGGATCAGCGTATTCGGGGCCGGTCAGCACTCTGGCAAACAATGGTGCGGCTGATGCTACCACGACCATCGGCATCACCACCGATGGTGTAGGGCTTTATATGACGGATTTTTCGACCGATCTTCCTACGGGTAATACTTTTCACAGGATACGAACAATAAAGTAATTCCATGTACACATTGAATCAATTACGAGAGGCAGATTGACATATGGAAGAATTAAGCGAACTCCAGCTCCAGCGACGCCGCAAGGTGGATACCCTCTGGGAAGCGGGTATCAATCCGTATCCCAATGATTTCAGGCCGCAGCATACATCGGCTGATGTGGTTGCCGCCTATGGCGACAAAGAACAGATCGATGCCGATAGCGAGACCTTTGTCGTGGCGGGGCGTATTCTGGCACGCCGCTCATTCGGCAAGGCCGCCTTTATACAGCTTCAGGACCGCAAGGGACGGGTGCAGCTGTATGTGAAAAAGGATGAGATCGGCGACGAGGCCTTTGCCAATTTCGAATCCTTTGATATCGGCGATATTGTCGGAGCGGAAGGCTATCCCTTCCGTACCAAAACCGGTGAACTGTCGCTGCATGCCCGCAGTATCCGTCTGCTGGTCAAGTCCCTGCACCCGCTGCCGGAGAAATTCCATGGCCTGACCGATGTGGAAACGCGCTACCGTCAACGCTATGTCGACCTGATCGTCAATCCTGAGGTCCGTGACATCTTCATCAAACGCTCCCGCATTGTCAACCTGATCCGGGCCTTCATGACCAATCGCGATTTCCTCGAAGTCGAGACCCCCATGATGCACCAGATCCCGGGCGGAGCAACCGCACGTCCGTTTATCACTCATCATAATGCCCTGGATATGGAACTCTACCTGCGCGTCGCACCGGAGCTGTACCTGAAGCGCCTGGTTGTCGGCGGGCTGGAGCGGGTCTTCGAGATCAACCGCAATTTCCGTAACGAAGGCATCTCGGTCCGTCATAATCCCGAGTTTACCATGATGGAGTTTTATCAGGCCTATGCAACCTATGAAGACCTGATGGACTTTACCGAAGAGCTCTTCTGTCACGTGGCCCAGGAAGTTCTCGGGACGCTGGATTTCACCAATCAGGGGCTTGAGATCAGTTTCCAGCGACCCTGGAAGCGCCTGACCGTTCGCGAGGCCGTGCTGGAGTACGGTGATATTGATGCAAAGCATCTGGATGACCGCGACCTGGCATTGGCCTATGCCCGCAGCATCGGACTGGTCCTGAAGGACGATATCGGTTACGGCAAACTGCTGATGGAGATCTTTGAAGAGGTGGCCGAGCACAAGCTGATCCAGCCGACCTTTATCACCGCCTATCCAACGGAGGTCTCGCCGCTATCACGCAAGAACGATCACGACCCGGAGCTGGTTGACCGTTTTGAACTGATCATCGGCGGCCGGGAAATTGCCAATGCCTTCTCGGAACTGAATGACCCGGTTGACCAGAAAGAGCGCTTCTTGACCCAGGTCGCCGAAAAAGACAAGGGTGACGAAGAGGCCCATTATATGGATGAAGATTACGTCCGTGCCCTGGAATACGGCATGCCTCCGACCGCCGGAGAGGGTATCGGCATCGACCGGCTGGTGATGCTGCTGACCGATTCGGCTTCGATCCGGGACGTCATCCTGTTTCCCCAGCTGCGAAAAGAAACTAAATAACCGATGCCATTTGAACTGATCATCGGTCTGCGCTACCTGAAAGCCAAGCGCAAGTCTACCTTTATCTCCATTATCACCTTTATTTCCACTGCCGGGGTTATGCTGGGTGTCATGGCGCTGATTATCGTGCTGGCCGTCATGACCGGTTTTGAAGAGGATCTCAAGGAAAAGATCCTGGGAACGAATGCCCATGTGGTTGTCGTCCGCAATGGCGCCCCCATGGAGGATTACCAGCAGGTCATGGAAAAATTGAAGGGGTTCAAGGGTGTGACTGCAGCCACACCTTTTATTTACAATCAGGTTATGTTATCTTCCGGCAAAAATGTGTCCGGTGTGGTATTGCGTGGCATAGACGTTGCGACAGACCGGCTGGTAACCCGTTTGAGCAAATCGGTTGTTGAAGGTACCGTCGACCGGCTCGAGCCAAGGATGGCAGAGGGGAGCGATGCACTTCCCGGCCTGCTGCTGGGCAAGGAGCTGGCCAAGCACCTCAACCTGTTTGTGGGTGACAAAGTCAATGTCATTTCCCCTATGGGAAACATTACCCCGCTGGGCATGATGCCGAAGATGAAGCCGTTTCGCGTCGCCGGGATCTTCAATACCGGCATGTTCGAGTACGACTCGACGCTGGCCTATGTCAGCCTCGGACAGGCACAGTCGTTTTTCGATCTTGGCGATACCGTGACCGGCATCCAGCTCAAGGTTGAAGACGTCTATCACACGGGAGAGCTGGCCCGCGGCATCAACCGGACAATGGGTGCCGATTATTACGCCCGCGACTGGATGCAGATGAATCGCAACATCCTCTTCGCCCTTAAAACCGAGAAGGTCGTGATGTTCATCATCCTGACCCTGATTGTGCTGGTGGCTGCCTTCGGCATCGCCTCAACGCTGTTCATGGTTGTGATGGAGAAAAACCGGGACATCGCCATTCTGAAGTCGATGGGCGCAACCGGCGGCAGCATCATGAAAATATTCGTGCTGGAAGGCCTGGTCATCGGCGTCATCGGGACAGTGTTGGGCGTTGCCTCCGGTCTCCTGGTCGCCCTCAATCTGGAGCCGATCATTGCCCTGATCCAGAAGGTCACCGGCCAGAACTTCTTCAGCAAGGACATCTACTACCTGGATCGTTTTCCTTCGCTGGTTGTGCCTTCAGATGTCGTGCTGATTTCCGTCACGGCAGTGTTTATTTCGTTTGTCGCCACGCTGTACCCGGCCTGGCAGGCATCGCGCATGCTCCCGGCCGAGGCATTGCGTTATGAGTGATCTGCTGGAAATGCGTGCGCTCTGCAAGACGTACGAAATCGGGAAAAACCGGGTTGAGGTGCTGTCCGGCATAAGCATGAAGCTGGAAGCAGCGACCACGACCGCGCTGGTCGGGGCATCGGGGGCCGGCAAGAGTACGCTGCTTCACCTGCTGGGTGCCCTGGACCGGCCGACATCCGGCACGGTGCTGTTTCGCGGTGATGATATTTTTGCACAGAGCGACAGTGAATTGGCCAGCTTCCGCAACAGGAGCATCGGCTTTGTTTTTCAGTTTCATCACCTGCTATCCGAGTTCACGGCCCTTGAAAACGTCATGATGCCGGCTCTGATTGCCCGAGTACCAAAGGTCGAGGCCCGCTTCATGGCCGAGGAGTTGTTGACGGATGTGGGGCTGGCCCACCGCATGATTCATCGGCCGGGTGAGCTGTCGGGTGGCGAACAGCAGCGGGTGGCTATCGCACGCGCTCTGGTCCTGTCACCTGCTCTGCTTCTGGCAGACGAGCCGACCGGAAACCTTGATATGAAGACCAGCGAAGGGGTGCATGCCGTTCTGGCGGATCTGCAGCAGAAAAAAGGTTTGACGCTTGTTGTCGTGACTCATAATGAACGCCTGGCCGCTGCCATGGGGCGGACCGTTCGTCTGGTAGACGGGAAGCTGGAATAAATTCTATTAAGTTCGGGGGAAGAGTGCCCATTTCATTCGTATCACTTGTTACGGTTATTGTATTGCAGCTGTTCTGTGCCGGTAGTGCGCGTGCAGAAGGTGAAAAGATCGTGGAAGTTGTCGTCAAAGGCAACAAGCGTATCGAAAAGGCCGCCATTCTGAATGTTGTCAAGATGAAAGCCGGCGATATCCTTGCAAATGACAAGACTGACAACGACATCCGCGCTATCTACAAATTGGGGCACTTTCAGGATGTGCAGGCTGCTACGGAGGAGTCCGAAAAAGGGACTGTACTGGTGTATGCGGTATATGAAAAGCCGATTGTGCGCTCGATCGTATTTGAGGGCAATAAGGAGCTGACCACCGAAAAGTTGAAAGAGGCCCTCGAATTCAAGCAAAATTCAATTTTTTCCACCAAGGATCTGGCCAAGAGTGTTGTCAAGATCAAGAAGCTGTATGGAGACGATGGGTATTATCTGGCCGAGGTTGAACCGGTTGTGGTCAAGAACTCCTCAACAGACCTGGCTGTGACGTTCAAGATTGCCGAGGGCAATAAAATACTTATACGCACCATTCACTTTGACGGTAATAAAACATTCAGCAACCGCAAACTGCGTGGCGTCATGGAGACGAAGGAAAAATGGTTTCTCTCCTGGTTGACCAACGCCGGAACCTATAAGGAAGAGGTGCTGAAAAATGATACGGCCCTGATAGCCGACTTTTACATGAACAACGGGTTCATCAATGTCAAGGTGGGGGAGCCGGTTGTGAAGCTGGCTGATGCGAAGGACGCCCTTGAGGCGTATATCGGCATCACTGAGGGCGACCAGTTTCGTCTGGGTGACATCGGTTTCAAGGGAGAATTGCTTGAACCGGCTGCGGACCTGAAAAAGAAACTCAAAAGCGAACCGGGCGAACTGTTCAGTCGGGCAATCCTCCGCACGGATATATTCACCCTGACGGATGTGTACGCTGATAAGGGCTATGCCTTTGCGAATGTTAACCCGCTTACCAAGGCAGATACTGAAAAGAAACTCGTCGATGTGACGTTTGATATGGAAAAGGGTGATCTGGTCTACTTTGAACGGATAAACATTGCCGGCAACCCAAAAACCCGGGATAAAGTAGTCCGCCGCGAATTGAGGGTGGATGAGGGCGAGCTGTACAGTGCGACCGGCATGAAGCGCAGTAAACAGCAACTTATGAATACCGGCTACTTTGAGGAGGCCACCCTTGCCACGGCCAAAGGGAGTACTGCCAACAAGCTCAACATCGATGTGAACGTAAAGGAAAAACCGACCGGAACATTCAGTATCGGCGGCGGGTATAGTTCTCTGGACGGAATTATCGGCCAGGGATCAGTCCAGCAGGCCAATTTTCTTGGCCTGGGTCTCAAGGCCAATCTGTCGGGCTCCATTGGGGGCAAATCCCAGACCTACTCGCTGGGTGTGACCGATCCTTACTTTATGGATTCAAAATGGACGCTGGGTGGGGATATTTACCGTTCGGAACGTGATTATACCGACTACAGCCGGCGGCTGATGGGCGGTGATATCAAGGCCGGCTACCCGATCAATGATTTTATCGGTACATTTTTCATGTACAAGTATGAACTCAAGGATATCTATAATCCCCAACTGGCCTACCAAAACCTCAATTTCCAGGACCCGACCAATTATCCGCTGGGAGGTTCGACAACCAGCTCGATTTTCGGCAGCATCACCCGCAACACCACGGACTACCGCCTTGATCCGTCCAGCGGTATGATCAATTCCATTTCTGCCGAGTATGCCGGTTTGGGCGGTGATAACAAATATGCCCGTTATATTGGTGAAACGACCTGGTTCCACCCGCTCTATAAAAAACTGATCTTTTCCAGCAAACTGACGCTCGGCTATATTCAGGACGTTGGCAAGACGGTCCCGATTGATGAAAAGTTCTACCTTGGCGGGATTTTCTCGCTGCGTGGATACAAGGCCCGCACGGTTTCACCAATCAAGCGCGATCTGAACAAAGACATAAGCGGTAACAGTTCGCTCGATACGATTTATCTGGGGGGCAACAAGGAGGTCTTCGGCAATACGGAGTTGACCTTCCCGCTTCTTTCGGAGGTAGGTGTCAAGGGCGTGGTGTTTTTTGACTACGGCAATGCCTACGGAGAAAAGGACAAGATGTTCAGCTCGGTACTGATGAGCTATGGTGCCGGCATCCGTTGGGCTTCTCCGATCGGACCACTACGACTTGAGTACGGTATCCCGTTCAACCCGCGCTCCGGGCTGGACAGCAAGACAGGACGGTTCGAATTTTCCATCGGCAGCCTGTTCTAGGTAGCGCCTGAATCCTGTTTTCGGGCAGCGGGTTTGAAAGCCTTTTTCAACATTTGAATGTTCAGTATGGATTTAATATAACCACACAAAGGAGATCGATTCATGAGACGTTTTATTCTGGCGGGTATTCTGGCAAGTTGTATCGCGGCAACCCCGGCCTTTGCAGCCGATGTCAAGCTTGGCTACATCGACATGCAGCGGGCTCTGAACTCGTCCGAGGCGGGCAAGGAGGCCAAGGAACAACTGGCTGCCCGCGTCAAGAAATATCAGGACGAGATCAATTCCAAGCAGGAAGAGATCAAGAAGCTGAAGGACGATCTGGAGAAGCAGGGTATGCTGCTGTCCGAAACTGCCCGTGCTTCCAAAGAAAAGGATTACCAGCAGCGCCTCAAGGAATTCCAGCGCTTCACCAAGGATGCCCAGGACGAACTGCAGGGCAAGGATGAGGAGTTTACCCGTAAGATCCTTGAGGGGATGGAAAAGGTTATCCAGGAATTCGGCCGCAAGAACGGCTTTACATTCCTGTTCGTCAAGAACGAAGGGATGCTGTTCGCTGACGACAAGGTTGATGTCACGGAAGAGGTCTTGAAACTGTTTAATGCCAGTCGGAAAAAATAGGCGGATATCAATTATGCTTCAAACCAAAACTCTCAAAGAGCTGGCCGAATATCTGGGCGGGATTGTCCGGGGGGATGAGACCTGCCGGGTTGATGGCCTGGCACCTCTGGAGGCGGCGGGATTTTCCAAGATTACCTTCCTTGCGAATCCGAAATATGCCTCCAAGGTTGCCGATACCGGTGCCGGTGCGGTCTTGATGGCGCCGGGCGGTGAAAGTTTCGGCCGTAATGTCATTGAAGTGGCTAATCCCTATCTGGCCTTTGCCAAGCTGCTGACGCTCTTTTATGTCCAGTCCCATCCTCCCTTGGGTGTCATGCCGGAGGCATGTGTCGGGATCGGGGTCTCGCTGGGCGAGGACATCTCCGTTTATCCGGGGGCTGTTATCGGGGATAATGTGACCATCGGCGACGGCTGTGTCATCTATTCAGGGGCGGTCATCTATGCCGGAGTCACAATTGGCGATGACACCGTCATTCATGCCAATGCTGTTATCCGCGAACGCTGTTGCATCGGAAAGCGCTGTGTCATCCAGCCGGGTGCCGTCATCGGGAGTGACGGTTTCGGCTATGCGCCCGACGGTAGCGGTTACTATCCTATTCCCCAGATTGGCATTGTGGTTCTGGAAGATGATGTCGAAATCGGTGCCAATACCTGTATCGACCGTGCCGCCCTGGAGACCACCCTTATCAGGCGCGGCACCAAGCTGGACAACCTGGTGCAGATTGCCCACAACTGCCAGATTGGCGAGGACTGCATGATTGTATCCCAGGTGGGCATATCTGGCAGCAGCAAGGTCGGCAATCATGTCACCCTGGCAGGGCAGGTCGGCGTAGCCGGTCATCTCACCATTGGTGACAACGTTGTTGTCGGGGCCCAGTCGGGTGTTCCCGGTTCACTGCCGGCAAATGCAGGTTACAGCGGCACCCCGGCCATTCCCCACAAGGAGTGGCTCAAATCAATGGCTGTTGTGCCTAAACTGCCGGATCTGAGAAAGACGGTTACGGCACTTGAAAAACGCCTTGCCGTTCTCGAAGAACGACTGCAGAAGAATTAAATTTCTACGAGGTATAGAGCATGTTGATGGATATCAACCAAATTATGGGCATTCTGCCTCATCGCTATCCGTTTCTGATGATCGATCGCATCGTTGAGCTTGAACCGGGCAAACGCTGCGTGGGGCTCAAGAACCTGAGCATCAACGAACCCTTCTTTCAGGGGCATTTTCCCGGGCACCCGGTCATGCCGGGGGTGCTGATCATCGAGGCCATGGCGCAAGTGGCCGGTATCATGGCATATATGGCATCAGACGATGCAATGAAAAAGAAACTCAGCTATTTTATGTCCATCGACAGTGCCAAATTCCGCAAGCCGGTGTTCCCCGGAGATCAACTGCGCATCGAGGTTGAAACCACCCTCTGCCGCCGCGGAATCTGGGGCGTCAATGGCAAGGCCTATGTGGGAGAAACATTGGTGACCGAAGCGGCCCTCAAGGCCACGTTTGCCGATGCGCCTGCGTGACTCTTTGAATCAGGATCCGTGCGTTAACGAAATTGTGCACTCCCTGAACTGCGCTGAAACTGGTTTCAACGTACCGAAAATGATAAAAACGTATTGTACTATGCCTTGCCCTGGAGAGAACCCATGATACATCCAAGCGCGATCATTCACGAAGGCGCACAGTTGGCCGCCGGTGTTGAGATTGGTCCGTATGTTGTAATCGGTAACCATGTCACTATTGGAAAAGGCACGAAGGTCGGCCCGCACACCGTGATCGGCGATTGGACCGAAATTGGTGAAAATAACCAGATATATCATATGGCCTCCGTCGGTCCTGCTTCCCAGGACCTGAAATACCGGGGCGAGGAATGCTGGACACGGATAGGCAGCAACAATATTATTCGCGAGTTTGCCACGATTCATCGCGGGACGGTGACCGGTTTAAGCGAAACAACCATCGGCAACGGCAACCTGTTCATGGCCTATTCCCACGTAGCTCATGACTGCCGCATCGGCAACGGGGTCGTCATGGCAAATGCGGCGACACTGGCCGGACATGTCACCGTCGAAGACAATGTCATTCTGGGTGGTCTGGTGGCGGTGCATCAGTTCACAACCATCGGAGCTTATGCCATGATTGGTGGCGGAACCTTGATCAGCCTCGATATCCTGCCCTACTCGATCGCTACCCTGGGTAAGCGCGATGCCAGGCTGCGCGGCCTCAATCTGGTCGGTCTCAAACGCCGCGGATTTTCAGATGACACAATCCTGAAATTGAAAAAGGCATACAAGACACTGTTCATGGCCGGCCTGAAGCTGCCCGATGCCATTGCACGGGTCAGGGCAGAAATCAGCGGGTGCCCGGAAGTTGAATATATGCTGGCCTTCATTGAACGGTCAGAGCGGGGAATTACTCGCGGATGATATCCATGCGTGGTGGCCCTGACACAACACCACGTGACACCTCCACCCACCGGCGTGTCATGATTGTCGCCGGGGAAGCCTCCGGCGATATCTATGGCGCCGACCTGGTACGAAAGGCACATCTGCTGGACCCCGGGCTGCACTTCTTCGGCATCGCCGGGGCCAGGATGCGGGAGGCGGGCGTTGAAGCCCTGGTGGATTCGGCCGTCATGGCCGTCATGGGCCTGGTCGAGGTAATCAAGCACGCCGCTGTCATCTCGTCTGCGTTCAACACGCTGAAAAAAATCCTGATTGAAGACCCTCCCGAACTGTTGATCCTGATAGACTATCCCGGATTTAACCTGCGCCTGGCAAAAGTGGCAAAAAAGGCCGGTGTGAAGGTGCTGTATTATATCAGCCCCAAGGTCTGGGCCTGGAAAGCCGGACGAATCAGGACCATAGCAGCCAGAGTCAACCATATCGCGGTGATTTTTCCATTCGAAGTCCCTCTGTATGAGAAGGCCGGCGTGCCGGTCACGTTTGTCGGGCATCCGCTGCTGGATCTGGTGGCGGTTACGATGAATCGTGATGATGCCGCCGCAAGTTTTGGTCTGGACCCCTCGCGAAAAATTGTCGGTCTGTTTCCCGGCAGCCGTCGAAGCGAAATCGAGCGAATTCTGCCGACAATCATTGCATCAGCCAGACGTATTCAGCAGCAGTTTCCTGATGTTCAGTTCGTACTCCCTCTGGCCTCTACATTACAGGATTGTGACATCCTGCCCCAATTCGCGGTCTCAGGCATTACGGCCAAAATCACCCGCGAGCGGATCCATGACCTGATCCGGGCCTGTGACGCTGTCATCTCGGTTTCCGGTACCGTTACCCTTGAAATTGCTCTGATCGGCACACCAATGGTGATCATTTACAAACTTGCGCCTCTTACCTATCTGCTGGCAAAGCGATTGGTAAAGATCGAACATATCGGCCTGTGCAATATTGTCGCGGGAGAAACTGTGGTTAAAGAGCTGATCCAGGACGATGCCAGTCCGGAAAAAATATCTGCAGAGATAGAAAAATTAATTGGAAACGTGCTGTACGCCACTGAAATGAAACAGAAACTGGCAGCGGTGCGCTCGCAGTTAAAATGCGGCGGGGCAGCGGAAAACGTGGCACGACTGGCTCTTGTTGCAATGGAATCCCCTTGAAGCGCATTGTCTGGGCTGTTCAGTCGGCACTGTTTTATCTGATCACCCGCGTGTTGTCATATGTACCTTCAGGTTATATCCTTCCTGCCGGACGATTGGCCGGACAGCTCCTCTTTACAGTGCTGACCGGTCGCCGCAGGATTACCGTCGACAATATTCGCCAGGCCCTCCCGTACATGAAACAGCATCCGGCCTGGACAAGTGAACTGGAAACAGCAGAAGAAATTGCCCGGGAAACCTTTAATCACCTGGGTATGTCCATAATTGAAATCTGTCGTCTCTACCACGGCCAGGGTGATAAAACGATCAAGGCCATTGAAGTGAGAGGCCGTGAACATTTCGATAGAGCCAGAGAAAAAAGGCGGGGGCTCATTTTTGTAGGTGGTCACTGCGGCAATTGGGAATTGATGGCGCTATCCTTCAAAAGTATTTTCGGGGAAAGTATGTCGGGGGTTGCGCGCATGCAGAATAATCCCTTTTTAAATACCGTCATCGAGCAGATGCGCACACGCTATGACAATCAAATCATATACAAACATGGTGCTCTGCGGCCAATTCTAGGCATAATCAAAAAAAACGGTGTCGTTGGCATGTTGGTGGATCAGGCTGTATTTCCGGACGATGGGACATTGATCGATGTGCTTGGCCGGAAAGCCTGGGCCAGCAAAGCCCCTGCAATCATCGCCCACAAAACAGGGGTGCCACTCCTGCCGGTATTCATTCACCGTGAATCCGGTCGGCACGTTATAACGGTATATCCCGAGTACACACTTTGCGGGGAGACATCAGAAGCCGGTATTCAGCGCGATATTCAGGCACTGTCACGTTATCTCGAAGACTTTGTCTGCGCCCACCCTGCCGATTGGTACTGGGTACACCGCCGCTGGAAACGGGCCGGAGAACAGATATGAATACGAAAGTTCGAGATTTCGCCATCCCGGTTGTTATTCTGGTTCTGGGTACCATCATGATTGGTTTCAGCGGTGCCGACCTGAAGCTGGCGTCACTGTTCTGTGTCGGGGGGAAATGGCCGGTCGGGGATCTGCAGCCATGGCATGCCCTGTATAAGTTAGATAGAATTCCGGCGTTTATCGTCGGCTTGAGCGGGCTGGGTGCTGCCCTTCTCGGTATGATGTATCAGAAACGGCGCAACTGGATCCGGCCCGGACTTTTTCTCGTGATCCTGCTGGCCATTGGTCCGGGGCTGGTTGTCAATTCAGTTTTCAAGGAGTACTGGGGGAGACCTCGTCCGCGCGAAATCGTCCAGTTTGGCGGCAAGAAAGCGTTTTTGCATCCCTGGCAGAAAGGGGTGGCCCACGCCGGACGCTCTTTTCCCTCAGGGCACTCATCGGCGGCATTTTATCTGACGGCCCCATATTTCGTATATCGACGCAGGAACGCTCGAGTCGCCCGTCTCTGGCTGATTGGTGGTGTCAGCTTTGGTGTGATGATGAGCATCGCCCGGATTTCCCAGGGGGGGCACTTCCTGAGTGACAATCTCTGGGCGTGGGGGATGGTGCACCTGATCGCAGTGGCACTCTATTATCTTATGGATCTTGATCGAATCGACTACGCCAATGAAAAAACTGAAACCGACGCATGTTCTATCTGACCTATAACATCCTCTCGATTGCTTTACTCTTCCCGGTTATCCTGTACCATCTCTACCGCTCCGTCAGTCGCGGCCGGCCGCCGGCCTTTGCCGAGCGCTTTGGTTTTATCCCCACGGTGGAACTTGCCAAAACAGGCGGCCGTCCGGTCATCTGGCTGCATGCCGTCTCAGTGGGTGAATCCATCGCCGCCCGGCCGTTGCTCAAGGCCCTCCGGTCGCGTTATCCCGACCATGCGATCCTGGTGTCAAACACAACAGAAACCGGTCGGGGGGTTGCCGCCTCGTTTGCGGAAAAAGACCTCTGCATCTACTTTCCGTTCGATTTCCTGCCGGCTGTTTGCCATGCGCTGAACACAATCAAACCTGAGATCGTCATCATCATGGAGACGGAGATCTGGCCCAATTTCTCCCGTGAGGCCGCCAGTCGCGGCATTCCCGTGATTCTGGCCAACGGCCGTATTTCAGACCGCTCCTTCAATCGATACCTGGCCTTCAGCTGGTTTTTCCGTCATGCGCTGCAGCTCTTCTCCATGCTCTGCATGCAGACGGACACGGACCGGGAACGGATCATTGCCATTGGCGCTCCGCCCGAGCGCACCGTACGGAGCGGCAACCTCAAGTATGACATACCCTTTCAACAGGTTTCCGAGGATGAAAAGTCTGCCCTGCGGGAGTCTTACGGTATCCCTGAAGGGTTAACAGTCATCACTGCCGGGAGCACGCACCCCGGTGAGGAAGAGCTGGTCCTGAACACCTATCAAGAGCTGCTGCGCACCCGTGACGACCTGTTTCTGGTATTGGTGCCGCGCCATCCCGAACGTGCCGACGCTGTTGCGAACATGCTGGAAAGCGGAACGTTTGCTTATCAGCGACGCACGACCCTGGATGCGGACAGCGGCGGCGGCTTCAGCAGTGGCGAGGTGCTGCTGGTGGATACGGTCGGTGAACTGATGGGTTTGTATGCCCTGTCAGATGCAGTTTTCGTCGGTGGAAGCCTGGTGCCGACCGGCGGACATAACCTGCTCGAGCCCGCTTCCGTAGGGGTGGCAACGGTTTTTGGTCCCCATATGACCAATTTTCGTGAGATCGCCGGCCTGGTGCTGCAGTATGGCGCAGGCATACAGGCAGATACGCCGGAGGGGTTTACCGAATCCTGCCGCGCATTGGTTGCAAGCCCCGAGTTGCGGCGCGTGCTTGGCCAGAACGGCCTGAAGCTGATGCGGGATAACGGCGGCGCTACCGCGTATCATATGGACATTATCGGCAGGTATCTGTGAAGGTTTCTCCGGCAGCATACTGGCGGGGAATGGCCAGCGGCAAGCGTAGCAGCCCGGGTGCCCGGGTGATGCAGGCGCTCCTGATGGCGCCATCACTGGCCTATGCCCTGCTGCAGCGCCTGCGCGCCTGGCTGTACCGGTTCGGGGTGCTGAATGCCAGGCGACTGCCGCGGCCGGTCATCTCCATCGGCAACATCACCGTCGGCGGCACCGGCAAGACACCGGTTACTGCGTATATCGCCCGATTACTCCTTGCGCAGGGGTTGCGGGTGGCTGTGCTTTCCCGTGGTTATGGCGGCAGCCTGGAAGGGCAGGTGCAGATCGTTTCGAATGGGACGACGGTTGCCCTTTCAGCGGTCGAATGTGGCGACGAGCCGTTCCTTCTGGCCAGTACGATTCCCGGTCTGCTGGTTGTTATCGGCAGCGACCGTTGTGCCGCCGGCCTGCTGGCTATGGAACGGCTGAGCCCCGATGTTTTTCTGCTGGACGACGGTTTCCAGCACCTGCGACTGCACCGCGACCTGAATATCCTGCTGCTGGATTACGCCCGGCCGTTTGGCAATTGCTGGACACTGCCGGCCGGTCTGCTGCGGGAACCGAAATGTGCCGCCCTGCGAGCCGACCTGGTGGTCCGGACCCGCTGCCCGGCAGTTGCCGTTGTTTCTGCGGTTGTGCCGGGCAGGCTCCACTGCTGTGCCAGGCACCTGCTGGGTGATGCGATCCCGTTGTCAGGAGGGGAGCCGATTCGACTGGATGCGCTGCGCGGCAAAAAGGCGCTGGCCTTTGCCGGGATTGCCGAGCCGGAGCTGTTCTTTGACGGGTTGCGCGAATGCGGCCTGGATCTGGTTGCAACACTCACGTTACCGGATCATGCGCCTTATGATGGCGCCACGCTGCATGAAATCATGGATACATTCAGAAAATCCGGGGCAGAGTTGGTGCTGACGACTGAAAAGGATGGGGTCAAATTGAATGCCCTGCCACCGGAATTGTCAGAAAAAACCCTGTTGGCCCGGCTTGAACTGTCGATAGAAGATCCCACCCCCCTGACGGCCCTGCTGCGCAATTTACTTCAAAAGTAACGCAATTTATGGCATTATACCGCTTTTAAAATCTTTGGACTCACCACTTCGGATAGTTTGTCCTCAGGCGGTCGGCTATGATCGCCAGGGACGAAAGAGTGCCGCACAATGATTTCGCCCGATCTCTTGAACATACTGGCCTGCCCCGTCTGCAAAGGTGAACTCCTTTCGGCTGACGGTGAACAGAAACTGCTCTGTCTGCCCTGCGGCCTGGCATTTCCTGTCAAGGACGATATCCCGGTCATGCTGGTGGACCAGGCTGAGAAGCTTCCATGAGTGCTGGCAGGTGACCGTACCTGACCTTATGGGTGCCCGGCGCATCCTGGTGCGTGCCGTCAATTGGGTTGGTGACGCGGTTATGACCACGCCTGCTATCGGTGCCATCAGGGAATCCTTCCCGCAGGCCGAGATCTGGCTGCTGGCCAACCCGTTGGTTTCGCAGCTCTTTTCTCCCCACCCCTGGGTTGACCGGGTGATCACGTTTGATCGCAACGGTACACATAAAGGCATAGCGGGCAGGTTCCGGTTGGCGGCGCAATTACGGAAGCAGGCCTTTGATGCGGCCATTATACTGCCGAATTCCTTTGACTCGGCCCTGGTCCCGAGGCTGGCCGGCATTCCGGTCAGACTCGGCAAGAGCAGTGACGGGCGCGCTCTCCTGCTGACCGGATGTTATCGTCCTGAAGATCGTGCATCCAGCTGCCACGAAGTGGAATACTATCTCGGGTTGCTCAGGCATTTCGGCATCTCCGGTCAGGCTGCCGAACCGTTCCTCGCCACGACAGCGGCAGAGGAACATCACGCAGCAACATTGCTGGCAGAACATGGCATACAGGCCGATGACTTCCTGCTGGGCATCAATCCCGGCGCCGCCTTCGGTTCGGCCAAACGCTGGTATCCGGACCGATTTGCGGATGTTGCCCGACAGCTCATCAGGCTGAAAAACGCACGGGTTGTTATCTTCGGGGGGCCGGGCGAAACAGACATCGCTGCTGAGATCGAACGAAACCTGGCCGGCGACTGCCTTAACCTGGCCGGCAGCACCTCTCTGCGCGGGTTGATGGCCATGATCAGGCGCTGCCATCTGTTTGTCACCAACGACTCCGGCCCGATGCACATTGCGGCTGCCTTCGGAGTTCCGCTGGTGGCGATCTTTGGCTCTACCGACCATACGACCACCGCTCCCTATACGGACAAGGCTGTTATTGTCCGCAAAGATATCGAATGCGCCCCCTGTAAATTGCGGGAATGCCCGACCGATCATCGCTGCATGCAGGCAGTCACTGCGGCGGATGTGGTCGCAGCTTCACAGCAGCTGCTGGGAAACACATCAAGGATACCATGGAAACCACCAACACATTCAAACGATTAATACGTTACACAAAGCCCTATTGGTGGCGCATTGTAATCGCGGCACTTGCTTCCATGACGGTCGGCGGCATGGACGGCGCGTTTGCGTATTTTATCTCTCCCCTTCTCAAGGAGATCTTCCAGACCCACAACCTGACCGTATTTAAATTCCTGCCGCTTGGCATCGTTGCCATCTTCACGCTGCGGGGTCTGTGCCGTTATCTGAATGACTTCTTCATGCGGACGGCCACCCAGCTGGTGGTTCAGGATATCCGCAACCAGCTCTATAGCCGGAATATGTTTATGGGGCTGCGTTTCTTCGGCAATCAGACCACCGGAACGCTCATGTCCCGGGTCCTTAACGATGTTACCGTCATGCAGGAAGGCATGATCAGCATCATCGTTGGCGTTTTTCGCGACGGTATCGCAGCCTCGGCCCTGCTGGGTGTGATCTTCTACCGCAACTGGCAGCTGGCGATCATTTCCATTCTGGTCATCCCTCTGACGGTCTACCCGGCCCAGAAAATCGGCAGACGGCTCAAGGGTATCTCCCGCCAGAGTCAGGAGAAAATGGGCGATATCGCCAGCATCCTGCAGGAGACCTTTTCCGGCATCAAGGTGATCAAGGCCTTCAGCCTGGAGCAGAGTTCCATCGAAAAATTCAGGGCAACCAACCTCGGCTATTACACCTTCATGAGGAAGTCGATCAAATACAGCAACCTGTCATCGCCCATCATGGAGTTCATCACGTCGCTCGGCATCGCCGCTGTGGTCTGGTTTGGCGGAAACAAGGTCATGAACGGGCAGATGTCGGCGGCCGACTTCTTCTCCTTTATCACTGCCATGGCCCTGGTGTACTCACCTATTAAAAAGCTCAATGGCTCCTATAACGATTTTCAACGCTGTCTGGGGGCCGCTGAACGTGTTTTTGAGGTGATCGATCAGAAACCGGAAATCGTTGATGCACCCGACGCGCATCCCCTGGAGCGGGTGCAGGGAAATGTGGCTTTCAGCAATGTCTCTTTCCGTTTTGGAGATGCCTGGGTGCTTCGCAATATTACACTTTCCGCCCAGCGTGGCGATATTGTTGCCCTGGTCGGCCCGTCGGGCGGTGGCAAGACCACCCTGGTTTCGCTCATCCCCCGCTTTTACGATGTCACGGAAGGTGCCGTAGAGGTTGATGGACATGATGTCCGGTCTGTCCGGATAGAAAGCCTCATGTCGCAGGTCGCGCTGGTTGACCAGGAAACGACCCTGTTCAACGACTCGCTGGCCAACAACATCCGCTACGGCAAACCGGGCGCCTCTGACAGGGAGGTGCAGGAAGCGGCCCAGGCGGCCTTTGCCCATGATTTCATTTCGGAAATGCCGGAAGGCTACGAAACGAATATCGGCGATCGTGGTGTGCGCCTTTCCGGGGGGCAGCGCCAGAGGATCTGTATCGCCCGTGCGCTCCTGAAAAATGCACCGGTCCTGATCCTGGACGAGGCCACCAGCGCCCTGGATACGGAGAGCGAACAGATGGTCCAGAGTGCCCTCAATAACCTGATGCAGAACAGGACGACCTTTGTGATCGCGCACCGCCTCTCTACAATCCTGAACGCCGATCGGATACTGGTTCTGGATAAGGGTGAGATTGTGGAGCAGGGGACACATGATGAATTGATGCGTCAGGATGGTCTGTATCAGAAGCTGTACTCCATGCAGTTCAAAAGCATACCGTCAGAAACAGGTGCTGACGATGTACAGTAATTGCCTGGTTCCGGCGGATCTGTACTCGGGGAGTTCTCTGTGAGTGCCGTGACATTTGAAACCAAATGTTATGAAAAGGATTGGGAGATTCTGCTTAAAACCAATCGTCTTGAACTGATGATCAAGCGCAACTGCTTTGATTTTGAGGAACGGATTCTCTACATCAACAATGTGAGCGATCCTGACCGGGTAAAGTTCTACGCCGGGAAGCTGAAAGAACAAAATATCATTACCCAGTATGTTTTTGTCGAGGAGTATGCCCAGGAGGCGCTGGATTTTTTCGGACTCGAACGGGACAGCTTCAAAGGGGGCTATTATTACTCCATTCAGGAGCTGGTGGGCATTTACCGCTGCCGGACCGAGTACCTGCTGCACTTTGCGGGAGACAGCCTGCTGGAAGCATCCTTTCCGTGGATCGATCAGGGTATCGCCAAGCTGGAGCAGGATGCGCGGGTCAGGGTTGTCAACTGTGTGCCGGATGGTTCCGTGTGTGAAGCATCAGCGCAGGCCTATGAAGAGGATGATGATTTCTGGCTGGGATACGGTTTTTCGGACCAGTGCTACCTGATACGAACAGCGGACTATAAACAGCGGATCTTCAATGAAACCCATCCGGCCTCGGAACGCTACCCGCTGTATGGTGGAGAGCTTTTTGAGAGGAAGGTCGATTCATGGATGCACAACCATGATTTTCTGCGGGCAACCTACAAAAAGGGAAATTATCTCCACCGGAATTATCCCTCGAACCGTTTGATCAGGACAATTGCACGACTGGCAGGCAGATATGACGTCTGACAACTCCATTTCCCTGCCTGTCCTGGATGTGGCATTCATTGTCTATAACTATACTTCGAAGCTGCTGCTCAAGAAGCAGCTGGATTTCTTCAGGACGTCGGTGCTCTCTTTTTCCTATTCGCTGACCGTTGTCGATGATGCCTCGCTGGATGGCTCGCGAGAACTTGTCCAGGCGTATCAGGGTGTGGGTAGCGTTTTCCTGGATCATTGCCTGGGCGTTGGCTGTGCCTTCAACCGCGGCCTGGTGGTTGCTCCGAAGAGCAGGTATGTCTGTCTGCTGCATACGGATGTAAACCTAACTGTTGCGGCGCTTGAATCTCTGGTGCAGCATTGTGACGCACATCGGGACGTACAGGTCTGTGTGCCGATCATCACTTTCCCCTGGGGGCAGCCCCAGAAATTTGTATTCAATCCCAGCCTGCTGACCATGTATTCAGGCACCGTTGACAAGAAATTCTCGAAGTCAATCGGACGAAAATTGCGTGCAGCCCGACAGTCCCGGCGGGTTGTCGGAATCATCGGGCCGTTCCTGTTCTGTTCGCGTGAACTGGTTGTTGACAACAGGCTCTACGATGAAGACTTCCGGCATTATTTCTGTGATATGGAACTGGCTCACCGCCTGATGCGACAGGGTGTTGTGTGCGAGGTGATTACTGATTGTTCGCTTGTGCGCCTGGGCGGCCAGACCAGTTTTATCAGGGATCCGGAACTGTATTATTCCATGAAGTACGCCTATGTAAAGAAATTCTACGGACAGCTGCATGCACGCATGACCCTGCGGCGCGACATCCTCAGGGCACGATTCAAGGAGTTTACGTACAGGGCTCTCTACAAGATTGCTCCCAGCAGCAAGTTTACGTTTCAGATAGAAAGATATCGTAATTTGACGGGCACACTTGAAGCCGTGAAGAAGCGTTCCGTGTCTTTTTCAGGCGCTCGCCAATGAGTAAATGCAGTTGAATCAGTAGAATAACTCCGGAGTGAGATAATGGCTAAAATATCTGCGTACATCATTGCATTTAACGAAGAACGCAACATTGGCGATGCGGTCAAGAGTGTTCTCTGGGCCGATGAGGTGGTGGTAGTTGACTCCTTCAGCACCGATCGGACGGTTGAAATCGCCACCGGGCTTGGGGCCCGGGTAGTGCAGGTTGCCTTTGAAGGATTTGGAAAACTGCGGAATTCGGCGATCGCAGCCACCCGCTTTGAGTGGGTCTTCAGCCTTGATACCGATGAGCGCTGTACTGATAAGGCCCGTGATGAAATGCGGCGGCTGGTGGAGCTGCCGGATGCCAAGGACGCCTATTACACCCCGCGCAGAAACAGCTTCATGGGGCAGGAGATCAAGCACTGCGGCTGGTATCCCGACTATCGCCAGCCGCAGCTCTTTCGGCGAACGGCCCTGTTGTTTGGCGATGACATGGTGCACGAAGGTTTTACCATACAGGGGACCGTTGGCTATATGGTCAATTTTATCCGTCAGGAACCGTATCGTGATTTGACACAGATGTGCACCAAGCTTGAGCGCTACGCCACCCTGGGTGCGGAAAAGATGAAGCAGAAGGGAAAGTCTGCCACCATGGGTGGAGCCCTTCTGCATGGCCTGTCTTCTTTTGCGAGGATCTATTTCGTCAAGAAGGGGATTCTGGATGGTTGGCCGGGGTTTGTCATCGCTCTGGCGAACGGTGAGTATACCTTTTACAAATATGCGAAACGGGCGGAACAGATGAGAGTGGAGGCAGCTCTCAAGCAGCGTTGAAACAACCAGCTCCCTACTCCAACGGAATAACATACGAGCGCCGAACCAAGCATGCAGACTGATCATCCACAATCGATTCTTATTATAAATATCAAGCTGATCGGTGATGTGGTGCTGAGCACGCCGCTTCTCGATCTCTTCAAATCTGCGTACCCGGATGCGAAGATCGATTACCTGGTGAACCGCGGTACCGGCGAGTTTCTCGAAAAGGATCCCCGCGTACGGCGCGTGTATTATTCCGAGAAATGGCAAAAGGGAGCACACTCCGGTTCAAATAACTACCTGTGGTCTCTTTTCAGAAAATATGATATGGCGGTGTGTCTCAACAAGTCCGACCGTGCCTCTCTTGCCCTGGTTGCGGCCGGTCGGCAGACCCGGATCGGCTATTGTGACCCCGACAAAGCGCTCGGGGTTTGGTGGCGGAAGCTGCTGATGAGCAGGGTGATGCCTTACTGTGAGGAGTTGCACGTTGTTCGGCACTGTCAGGAAATTGCCGAAACGCTTTGTTTGCCGGTCGACCGTTTGCGGGTCAAGCTGTACTGGGATAGGTTTGACAACGATATTGTCAACGCAGTCCTCAAGCCCCATGACGAACGGGGTACGTACTTTGTTATTCACCCCTTTGCCCGTTGGCACTACAAGTACTGGGACATCGAGCGCTTTATCGCACTCAGTGATCTGGTCGCCGGGAAATATCACCTTACTCCGGTCTGGACTTCATCACCGGACCCGCAGGAGATCGGGCTGCTGGTGGCGGCCGCCGCGCGCTGTGCTATCCCGCCGGTTGTCATCCCGGGGACACTCTCACTTAACCAGATGACCTGTCTGATAGAACAGGCGGGGCTCTACATCGGTCTTGATACGGCCATCAGCCATATAGCCGCCTCCACCGGGGTTCCCATGGTGGCCCTGTACGGACCGACCGAGATGTGGCGCTGGCATCCCTGGGACAACGAATCATCCGTCACAGGACCTGAGACTGCCGGTACATCCCGCGGTACCTTTCGTAGCGGCAGTATCGTTGCCATGCAGGCCGCCTGCGAGCATTATCCCTGCATTCGGCCGCACTGCTACAGGGACGGGCAGGAGAATCCCTGCATGATGGCCTTGTCCGCTAGTGATGTGTTTCGGGAAATCAGCACGCTACTTTCAAAAAACGGTACAGATGCCATTCATGAGTAAAGCCAGCTGCGACATCGCCTTTGTTACAGTCAACTACAATACCTGCGGGCTTGTCCGGGACATGCTCGCCTTCTTTCAGGCCGCTGCGTTGCCCTTCAGCTATACGCTGGTGGTTGTCGATAACAATTCCAGCGATGGTTCCCATGAATTTCTGAATGGACGCAGAGATGTCGTGTATATTCCGGCGGGAGAAAACCTGGGGTATGGCCGCGCCATCAACCGGGGCATTGCAGCGGTTGACAGCCGCTATGTCTGTGCCATGAATACCGATGTTATTCTGGACGAAGCAACACTGGTGGCGCTCTGGGAATTCATGGAGCAGACCCCCGATGCCGGTGTTGCGGCCCCAAGGATCGCCAATCGGGACGGCTCGACCCAGGGGTTCATCTTTCACCGCTCGCGAATGTCCATTGTGTTCAATTCCATGAACAAGCTTCGCTCCAGTCGGCTGAAACGGAAACTTGCGAAAGCAACTGCTCCCCTGCGGGTGCCGGGGGTCATGGGGGCCTTCTTCCTGATTCGGCGCTCATGTTTTCCCGAAGGTAAGCTCTTTGATGAAGCGTTCTTTTTCTACTTTGAAGACAACGATCTCTCCCATCGTCTCCTTGATGCCGGGGTTCACTGCTACGCACTGCCAAGGCAGCACCTGATTCACCTGGGTGGCTCATCCACCTCTGTTGAGGGGGCCAGGGTGTTTTACCGGAGCAAAAACCTGTATCTCAAAAAGCATTACGGCCGGTCGTTTGCCCGGATGATCATGGCACTTGACAGGATTCGATTGCGTATGAAATTCATAAAATACAGTGTCCTCTCGCTGGTGTCCTCATCACAAGGCATTGCACACAAAAAGGCGCACTATACCGCCATGCGCTGTGCCGCTGACCGGGATGGCCTCTCGTGACCTCCTCCAGCGGACAACAGGTACATGACCTGACATATACCGTCATTGGCGTGCTGATCTGTCTCAGTTTTTTCTTCCTGTCGGTTGGTACGGCTCCGCTTACCCTGAGCAGCCTGCTGGCACTCACAATCTGGCTGGTGTCGGGTCGCTGCTACCGGGATCGAGCGGACTGGCTGGATCAGGAGTGGCTGCTGCCCGTGGCCGCACTCTGTGCCCTCCCGTGGGTTGCCATTCTCTGGTCAACGGCCCCCCTTGACCAGGCGGTCAAATTCGCCGAAAGAAGCCATTACTGGCTCTTTGCATTTCTGGCAGCCAGCGCCATGAAATCGGAATGCAGCGTGCGGAATGTTATGGTCTGTTTCATCTCGGGCACGACCATCGTCGCTGTCATACTCTGCCTGTATTTCGCTGGAATTATTCCGGAAACCGCCTACCTGCAGAATTTTACCGTTCGCTCGTATATTACCTATTCGCTGCTCATTGTTGTCTCGATATTATCTCTGGCATTTTGTTACAACGCATCGGAGTCGCTCTACACGAAATTAGCGGCAGCCGTCCTGATGCTGTTTCTGGCGATAACGGTTACGCAGCTGAAAGGGAGAAGCGCCTACCTGTCGCTGGCACTGCTGTCACCCTGGCTGTTTATTACCATGTTCGGACGCCGTCGACTCATCCCGGTTCTGGTTGCGGTACTGTTCACCCTGGCACTGCTGTTTACATCCCAGAGGGTCCGGGAACGCACGGCCCTTATTCCGCAGGAAATCAAGCTGTATCAAGCTGGAGTGAGTACCTCCTACACAAAAAGTGACGGCACACAGACCCCCTCATCCATCGGCTTGCGCATGATGATGTGGAGCGATGCGCTGAAAATATTCCAGCGTCACCCGCTGCTGGGCGCCGGCACAGGGGCCTATCAGCTGGAAGCAAAAAAAATCAACCCGGAGGACATGTCCCCCCATCCCCACAACAGCTACCTGTACATCGTTGCTAATTACGGATTACTGGGAATCGGGATTTACGGCTGGCTTTTCGTCGTTACGCTCAAGCGTGCCTGGCGGGCCCGTGGCCAGCTCTCAGGTCACACGGTTCTGGCCTTTCTCTTTGTTATTTTGATCGGCAGCCTGACGGACACCCAGGTGCTCTCTGCGGCAACCGGCATAGTCCTGGGCTTTATTGCCGGCATACCGACGCCATCCACGACCGAATGCGCATCCTGATAATAAAAACATCCGCACTGGGCGACATCATCCATGCGCTGCCGCTGCTCGATTATCTGCACCAGGTTTCCCCCGGTGTCCGCATCGACTGGGTCGTTGAGGAGGCTTTTCTCGAACTACTTTCCGGCAATCCGCTGATTGATCGTCTGATGACGGTTGCGTTCAAGCGCTGGAGGAAATCGCCCATTGCTTTGCAGACCTTGCGTGAGGTCGGGGCCTTCAGGAGGCTTCTCCGGGAGCGCGAGTACGACCTTGTTTTCGACATACAGGGCAATACCAAGAGCGGCCTGGTCTGCTGGCTGGCCAACTCGCCGCGCAAGATCGGCTTTAGCCGCGATGCTATGCAGGAACGGCTGAATGCGCTCTTCACGGACCAAAAAATAGCTCTGCTGCCCGAAGACCGGCATGCCACGACCCGCTATCTGCGGATCATCAGTGCGCCGTTCGGTGTGGACCCGGCCGCCTTGACCCTGACAACCGATATCCATACCGCCCTTGATGATGAAGCGGTTGGACAGGTGCTGTCGCAGAGCAACAGCAGACCTGTTCTGCTGTTTCATACCGGAACCACCTGGCAGACCAAGCTCTGGCATGAAAGCGGCTGGATTGCACTGGCTTGCTACCTGCTGACACGTTACCCCGCTGCCACGATCCTGCTGTCGTGGGGAAACGCATCCGAACATGAAACGGTGCTGCGGATAGCGCAGCAGATCGGGCCCCGGGCCCGGGTCCTTGAAAGGATGTCACTCAAACGTTTTGCCGCGCTTCTCAAACGGGTCGATTGCGCAGTTGGCGGCGATACCGGTCCTGTGCATCTGGCGGCCGTGGTCGGTACGGCCACTGTATCCTTTTACCGCTGTACCGACGGTTCGCTTAACGGGCCGAAGGGGGAGCGTCACGTGATCGTGCAATCGCCGCTGGCCTGCACGAAGTGCCTCAGAAAGAGCTGTGAGCGGAATGAGGAGTGCATCGGCAGCATCACCCCGCAGGCGCTATGTGCCGGAGTTGAAAAAATTCTGCAGGAGCGGCGTTTCATTCCGGCTTGATACGTTCGGTACACCAGAGGTTTCAGATGAAACATCCCATGACCATACTGCAGGTAATCTCCCAGCGGCATCTGTCCGGCGCGGAGCGGGTCTGCCTGATGCTTTCCGGATCGCTGCAGCAACGTGGCCACCGGGTCATCCTGCTGTGCAAGCGGGATGAGGCCATGCTAGCCGAGGCGGACCAGCGTGGTCTTGAGACCCGCACGCCCGGGTTGTCCGGCAAGTTCAATCCCCTGGTGGCTCTCGGCGTCCTGCGGATTGCCCGGGAGGTTGGCGCAGATGTGATCCATACGCACCTGTCAACCGCTTCCCAATGGGGCGGTGTTGCCGGCCGACTGGGAGGCATACCGGTGGTGTCGCATGTCCACGCCATGAATTCCCGCTATTTCTTCATGCTGGCAGATGCCATGGTCGCCTGTTCGGAGGGGGTCCGACAACATATTATAGGGCAGGGCGTTTCAGCGGACCGTATCAGTACCATTTACAACGGCATCGAAGCGAAGCGGCTTGATTTCTCCGGTGATGCTGCCCAGGTGCGCTCCGCTCTCGGCATCACTGCCGATGCTCCGGCGATTGCCTGTATCGCCCACCTGGCAGACAAAAAAGGGCAGGCCGACCTGATCAGGGCGGTAGCACTGCTTCGTGCGAAATGGCCGGATCTGCACTGCTTCTTTGTTGGTACCGGTGAAAATATGGACAGCCTGCGCCGTCAGGCCGAGGAGTCGGGTGTCGGGCAGCGGGCTGTGCTGCTGGGATATCGCAGCGATGCCGTGGCGATCATGAACGCTGTTGATTGCGTCCTGCTACCGTCGCTGGGCAAGGAAGGTCTGCCGCTGGTGCTGCTGGAGGCTGCCCTGCTCGGCAAGCCGGCCATCTGCAGCAACATACCCGGCAATAACGAGGTCGTCCTTGACGGTGTTACCGGCCTGCTCTTTCCACCCGGAGATGCTGCAGCACTGGCCGACCGGATCGACGTGCTGCTCGCGGATCGAGAGCAGCGCCGAAGAATGGGAGATGCTGCCAGAGAACGGGCTGAACGGGAATTTACCATCGAGGCCATGACGGATCGCGTTGAGTTGCTGTACCGGAGATTGATATTGAAAGGGGCCGCTGCGTCAGGTGGCCGGTGAGGATAAAATCGTTGACGGGCTTATTCCAGTATGTTATTGAAATCAACCATGAAGATAGAGCTTATTGACATAGCAGCACGAGCTATCAGCGCAGCGGCGCGTTACGCCGCAGGTGTATCTGCCGCCCGCTGATCGTCGTTTATTCTAAACGTATCGTACAAGCCGTGGGCTCCAGTCCACGGCTTTTTTATTTTTCATCGATAGATTGTAAAATTACATAGGGGAGGTTGGCGAGTATGCGTGTTGAACTGGTGCGGCCCGGAGCCGGAGAACTGACGTACGAGATCAGGAACATTGTTAATGTTGCTGAAAAACTTCAAATGCATGGTGTCAAGATCAATTGGGAAAATATCGGCGACCCGATTGTCAAGGGCGAGGTCATCCCGGAGTGGATGAAGGAGATCGTGGCCAAGGCGGTCATGGACAACCAGAGTTGGGGGTATTGTCATACCCGTGGTGTGCTGGAGACCCGCGAGTTTATCTGCGACACCACCAATGCCCGGGGCGGGGCCCAGATCACCCCTGACGATATCATCTTCTTTAATGGCCTGGGCGATGCCATTGCCAAGATCTACGGTTCACTGCGGGCCGAGGCGCGCGTCCTGATGCCGTCACCCTCCTATACCACCCATACCCTGGGTGAGATCGGCCATGCCCACGCCGCGCCGGCCCTGTTCCGGCTCAAGTCCGAGGATAACTGGTACCCGGACCTGGATGATCTGCGCAACCACATCAAGTATAACCCCAACATCTGCGCCATCATGATCATCAATCCGGACAACCCGACCGGCATGGTCTACACGGAGCAGACCCTGCGGGAGATCGTGCAGATCGCCCGCGAGAACGACCTGTTCATTATTGCCGACGAGGTCTATATCAACATCGTCTACAACGGCCAGAAAACGGTGCACATCAGCGACGTGATCGGTGATGTGCCGGCCATCTCCCTGAAGGGGATTTCCAAGGAATTCCCCTGGCCCGGTTCGCGCTGCGGCTGGATCGAGGTCTATAACGTCCACAAGGACGAGCAGTTCCGCAAGTATATCAACCTGATCCTGACCGGCAAGATGAACGAGGTCTGCTCGACCACACTGCCCCAGACCGTCATCCCGGCCATCACACGGCATCCCGAATACTCTGTGTATCTTGCGGAGCGGATTGCCAGTTATGAAAAGATGAGCAATATTACCTACGATTTTCTGGCCAAGGTGCCGGCTCTGCAGGTCAACCGCACCAATGGCGCCTTTTACATGGCGGTCGCTTTCAAGGAAGGGCTGCTCTCCAACCGCCAGTCGATTCCGATTGCCAATGCCGAGGTAAAGGAGTTGGTCAACGGTCTGGTCAACCAGCCGGGCGTGTCACCGGACAAGCGTTTCGTCTATCACATCCTGGCCGCTACCGGCATCTGTGTCGTGCCGCTTTCTTCCTTTTCAACGCCGCTACAGGGCTTCCGCGTGACCCTGCTGGAGAAGGACGAGAACGAGTGCCGCCGGATCTATAGTACGCTGGCCGAGAAGATCGGGGAGTATCTGAACTCGTAATCACTCCCGCACATATAAATTAAAAAGGGGAAAACCGCATGCGGCTTTCCCCTTTTTAAGTGTAAAAAACGACCTACATCAGGCCTTTTTGTCGTCATCCTCGCTTTTGGGCTTGATCTCGATTTCATCCTTGCCGTCCGAAGCCTTTTTGAAGTTGCGGATACTTTTGCCGAGTGCTCCGCCGATTTCTGGCAGCCTGCCGGCACCAAAGACGACCAGAACAATAACCAGTATGATGATCAGCTCCGGCATTCCAAATCCAAACATTATATCCTCCTGTGAATCACTTTGATTTGGCTAACGCACTGTCTCTGTGTATCAGGCAGGCAGTATCGCATTGAAGGGTAAAAAAATCAAGCATCGCAACATTGAATTGTGTTGGTTGGTCATTGATTGCGAGTGGTATGTTGGCACAATCAGTCAAACAGAGCTAACGCCTGAATGAATCGACAATTTTGCCTGCCAGGATTCGTTGACACCGGTCCAGTCACCGTGATACAAGCAGATTTCGTTCTAATAATGAAAGGTTGTCGTATGTCAGAACTGCAGCATGCCAGCATATCCGCCCGCAGAAACCGGATGGTGATTATATCTCTGTTGGTTGCCATAGTGATCGGAGCCCTGCTTTTTGCAGCGGGAGGCGGAGCCTCGGCAATCGTCTCCGTCATCAGTGTAGCCCTCGTGAGTTCAGTGTTGTGCGCACGCGCCCTTACACAGACAGTGGCAGAGATCCGTACTCACCAGGCTCGCGTTGTGGCGAGTCTCCAGCTGACGGAGGATATTGCATCGCTCCAGTCCGAACAGGATGACATCAAGGCGATCTTTTCTTTTGACCATGTAATCATTGATACCGTGGAAAACCGCCGCAAGGAGCGTCAAAATCTGCTCAAACAGATAATTGCGGCGGAAGAGCAATTAAAGGTGATCATTCATAATCTGGTATCCGGCGACGACCAGGAGGTTGCCCAGGTGCGGGATGCGGTGATTGCCATGGAAAGCATGAAAACCGCCTTTTCTACCGTCATTCACGAAATTGATGAACTTTCGGGCCGTACCGAAGAACGTGCCGCCATCTCGGCAGAAATGAGCGCCACGACAGATGCCATTGCAGATAATATCAACCAGTATTCCTCTTTTGTGCTTGAAACCTCCAGTTCCATCGAGGAGATGACACGCGCCATCAAGGAGACTGCCGATAATATCCGCGGTCTGTCGAACTCCACGGAACAGACGGTTTCCGCTATTACCCAGATCAGCGTGTCCCAGTTCAATGTGCGCGAAAACTCGGAGCGGGGAGCGACCGCATCTGGCAATGTACGGATTCAAGCCCAGCAGGGGCTCCACAGTATGGCCGCTACGATGCGGGCTATGCAGGAAATCGTCAAGAGCAACGACGAGTCCTTTGAGTCCATCAACCGGTTGTCGCGCCATTCGGCACGGGTCGGTGAGTTTCTGAGCGTTATCCAGGAGGTGGTTGATCAGACCAACCTGTTGTCGCTGAATGCCTCCATCATTGCCGCGCAGGCGGGAGAACGGGGCAAGGCCTTTGCGGTCGTTGCGGAGGAAGTGCGCTCCCTGGCCCATCGCACCTCCGCTTCCACAAAAGAGATCGAGGAACTGGTCCGCAACATCCAGAAGGAAACCGCTACGGTGCAGCGCTCAGTCACTCAGGGCAAGGACAAGGCCAAGGAGGGGGCCAAAATCTCATCCCTGGCCAATGCGGCACTTGTCACCATAGATAAAAGTGCCGAAGAAGCATCTCAGGTGGTTGCCCGCATTGCCGAAGAAACCACTGAACAGTCGGTCGGTATACAGCGCATTGCTGACGAGGCAGAGCACAATCTGGAACGCGTGCGGCAAATCACGCTTGCCACCGAGCATCAACAGGTGGGCGCCAACCTGGTACTCAAGAACCTGGGAAATCTGCGCGAACTGGCACATCGAATCAATTCCTCCGCCCAGGAACAGGCCAAGGGGAACCGCCTTTATCTGAGAAGTGTCATGGAGGACAATGAGCGCACCAGAGAGCTCAAGGAGGATGCCGCGAGTCATATTGCGGTGGTCGCACAGGCCGTCGAAGCGGTTGAGAAGGTGAATGAACTGATCGCCTCCAATGCGGCTGACAGCATGAAAATCATGGAGGGCGTAAAGGAACTGACAAAGCTTATTGACCATTACCGTACGGGGACAGTCCGGGATGCCGCTGTTGACGGGAGTGAGCATGTATAGAGTCTGCCTGCTGCTGATTGTGCTTTCATGCTGGGCAGCGCCCTGTCGGGCAGTTGATATGGAAATCACCCCCTTTCGCACGGTCAACCAGAGTCCGCTCGTGCAGATATTCGGCCTTCCAGCTGAATCATCCGCCGCTGTCACGCCGGCTGGACAGAGCGCATTCACACTTACACAGGATGTTGCCAGTGCCTACAGTGTCAGTCACAGCCATAACGAACAGATCACCCTTGATGGGGAATCATACCGCTGGACCCTGGCACTCCGCTATGGCATCGATGGCCGTTTCGAGGCCGGTATTGATGTCCCCTACGTGCTGTACGGCGGCGGATTTCTGGACGGATTCATTGTTGACTGGCACAATACCTTCAGTCTGCCCCAGGGTGGTCGTGATTCAGCCCCCAGAAATCGCCTGAACTACAGCTATTTCAAGGATGGCGTGCAAAAGCTCGCTATGAACCATGCGGGCTCCGGAATCGGTGATATCGTACTGAACGGCGGCATGAAGCTGTACGATGAAGGTGACAACGGGACCCGCGACCGCCTGGCGCTTCGTACGGCACTCAAGCTGCCGACCGGCGAGAGCAGCGCACTGCGTGGCAGCGGCAGCACGGATTTCTCCCTGCAGCTGTGCGGCAGTATGAACAATTTCACCGAATGGGGCAGTCTGGGTCTGTTTGGCTCGGCCGGCGCAATGGTCATGACGGGTGGGGATGTGCTGGCGGACCAGCAGAACAGCCTGGTCGCTTTCGGCACCTTTGGCCTCGGCTGGGGACCGGCGGAATGGATCTCATTCAAGCTGCAGCTCAATGGACACACCGCTTTCTATCGTAACAGCTCTTTGACGGAACTCTCGGAGAACTCACTGCTGCTGGTTGGAGGCGGGGCATTGAAACTGCCGGATGGCTACCTGCTGGATATCGGCGTCTCCGAAGACGTTGCCGTGTCAACTGCGCCGGATGTTGCCTTTCATCTCGGATTGAGCAAACGGTTCTGAACACTACAAAACAAGCCCCGATCCGGGGCTTGTTTTGTAGTACGAGCAATTCGTGGAGTTAGGGAGCTACTACGAACCAGACGTTATTGACTCCCTGGCCGTAGACATCTTCATCGTCTTTATCCTTAAAGAAGTAATAAATCGGCTGTCCTTTGTAGGTGGTTTGCTTGATCCCGTCATCGCGGGTTATAACGCCGATGGCGGCAGCATCTATGCCATCAGCTGGTTCAATTTTTTCGGCGAAAAAGACCGGCCATTTTTCAAGACAACCACCGGCAGCACAGGCGCTCTTGTTCGGCAGATCTTTTTTGAACAGATACAGTGTCATGCCCTTTTCATCGACCAGATAGCTGCCGATACCGTCTTTTGTCTTCACGTTCAGTGCTGCCGCCGATGCAAGGCTGGCACTCAGCATTGCCCCTGCAACAACAGTCATAATCAGCATTGCCACTATCTTGATTGTTCTCATTGTCGTACCCTCCCTGTGTGTTAATCCGTATCCTTGATTTAACCTTACGCTTCGTCTGCAATCTGCGTCAATATGAAAAAGACTTAAATGGTCCTTTATTGACTGGACACAAAAAAAGAGGCGGAAACTGGTGCGTTCCGCCTCTTGTATGGGTGTTGAGTTTACTTTGGGAGCTGTCCGGAAAACGGATTACAAAGTCAGTTCTGTTAACCGTCTATTGCAACGCCCCGCAAGCGGGATAAGTGCGATAACGAAATTATTTCCCAAAAGCGGAAATAATTTCTATCGCACTAATAATTCAAATCAGCGTAATCGACCCAGCCGCCGGCGGTTACCAGGGCCTTGTCGAAGGGCGAAATGTCGAAACTGAAGGTCTTCTGTTTTCCGCCGCCGTTCATAGTCAGCGTCCCGGCCTGTATATCGATGCTCATGCTGGCATCCTCATCACCGGCATGGGAGAAGATCAGGTCGAGATCGGCCTTGGGCAGCTCTATGGCGGCCATGCCACAGTTGAACATGTTCTGGCGGAAGATGCGGGCGAAGGATTCGGCGATCACGGCGGTGATGCCGTTGACCTCGAATACCCAGGGGGCATGCTCGCGGGATGAGCCACAACCGAAGTTGGCGCGGGATAGAACCACCCGGGCATTCCTGGTTTTCGGACCTTTGGGGTCGAAACCTGGCAGTTTGAGGTCTTCCAGGATATAGGGCTTGAGGTCTTCCTTGGTGATCTCGGTCAGGTACTTGGCCGGGATGATCTCGTCGGTGTTGATGTCGCTGCGGTCGAGAAAGAGGACCGGGCCTCCGAATGTTTTCATATGTGCACTCCTTACTGAGAAAGATAAAATCATTGTAGCCACAGAGATCACAGAGGACTCAGAGAAGTTCAAAACAGGGAACATACGGTAAAAACAAGCCTACGTTTGTTGTTTTTCTCTGTGTCCTCTGTGGCAAAGCTTTACAGATACTTCCTCGGGTCGGCGATCTTGCCTTCGATGGCGCTGGCTGCCGCGGTGGCCGGTGACATCAGGTGCACCATGCCCCCCTTGCCCATTCTGCCCATGAAGTTGCGGTTGGTGGTGGAGGCACAGACCTCGCCCTCGGCCAGTACGCCGTTGCTCATCCCCAGGCAGGCGCCGCAGGTCGGGTTGGTAACACAGAACCCTGCCTCCATGAAGATGTCGATCAGACCCTCGTGCATGGCCTCCTGCTGAATCTTGGGGGTGGCGGGGGAGAGGATGCCGCGTACGTTCGGGGCGATTTTTCTCCCTTTCAGTATTCCGGCGGCGATGCGCAGGTCTTCCAGGCGACCGTTGGTGCAGGAACCCAGATAGACCTGGTCCACCGGTGAATCCGGCATGTCGACCACGAATTTGGTCTGATCCGGTTTGTAGCCGAAGGTCACGACCGGCTGCAGGGTGGAAACATCGATATCAATGACCTGGTCGTATTCGGCGTCAACATCGGCCCGCCATTTGGAGTAATCGGCCAGGGCAGCCTCTTTGCAGGCGAATTCGTCCTTGATGAAGGGCCAGAGGAATTCGACTGTGGTGGCGTCCGGCATGCAGATGCCGGAGGTGCCGCCCGCTTCAATTGCCATGTTGCAGAGGGTCATGCGCGATTCCATGGTCATGGCGTCGATGGTGGCACCGTGGAATTCCATCACCCGGTCGGTGGCGCCGTTCACGCCGATCCTGCCAATGATGTGCAGAATGACGTCCTTGGCGTAGACACCTTTGGGGAGTTGCCCGGTGACATTGAACTTGATCGTTTTCGGCTGGCGGAAGGCACAAACCCCTTTGAGGATGCCGACTTCCAGGTCAGTCGTGCCGATGCCGGCGGCAAAGGCGCCGAAGGCGCCATGGGTGCAGGTGTGGGAATCGCCCATGATGACCGTGTAGCCGGGGCGGATGAAGCCCTTTTCCGGGAAGAGGGCATGGCAGACGCCGTTGGCGCCGATATCGAAGAAGTCCCTGATGGCGTGGCGGCGGGCCCAGTCGCGCAGGATCTTGGCCTGGGTCGCGGTCTTGCTGTCCTTGCTGGGAGTGACGTGATCAATGACCGCTTTGATTTTAGAAGGATCAAATACCCGGTCCTTGTTGCGCCGGATCAGGTCGTCGATGGCGATGGGGGTGGTGATTTCGTGGCACAGCACAACGTCGAGTCTGAGCACTTTCGTGCCGGGGAAGGGTTCATTAACCAGATGCGTCTCAAAAATCTTTTCAGCAGTTGTTTTACCCATGTTGATACCTCTTTCCATGTCAGTATTAGTGAGTTTGTAACAGAATCTGCCGGTGATGTAAACCGGTGAACTAAAGTTTGATTTCGTCACAAACATTTCCCGGCAAAATTGGTGTGGCATGCCTGGTGGTCGTGGTGTATAAAAACAGCTATCCAGATTTCCTCAGCGCATTTTTTATTCACGTAAGCGTGGTCAAGCAGTAAGGAATATAACCTATGAACCCAAAACAGCTGAAAATACTGCTGGATGCCGTCAAGGACGGGGCGACTTCGGTCGATGAAGCGGTGGAATGTCTGCGACAGCTCCCCTACCAGGACATTGGCTGCGCCCAGGTGGACCACCATCGCGAACTGCGTCAGGGTATGCCGGAGGTGATCTTCGGCGAAGGCAAGAGCGTGCCGCAAATAGAGCGGATCATGTCCGCCATGGCCGACAAGGGGAGCAATATCCTGGTGACGCGGCTCTCGATTGACAAGGCCCGGGAGATCCTGCAGGCCTTCCCTGCGGCGAACTGCCATGACGAGGGCCGCTGCCTGACGCTGCAGCAGCATCCGCCTGAACCCCGCGGCAAAGGTACGATTCTGGTGGTATCGGCCGGCACCTCGGATATCCCAGTGGCCGCCGAGGCGCTGGTGACCGCCCGTTTTCTCGGCAACGAGACCAGCCATGTCTATGATGTGGGTGTGGCCGGCATCCATCGTTTGCTGGCGCGGCGGGAGCTGCTGGAGGCCGCCAGTGTAATCATCGTTGTGGCCGGCATGGAGGGGGCGCTCCCTTCGGTAGTGGGCGGTCTGGTGGACAAACCGGTCATCGCCGTGCCGACCTCGATCGGCTATGGCGCTTCTTTCGGCGGTATTGCGGCACTGCTGGGGATGCTCAACTCCTGTGCCGCCGGGGTGACGGTCGTCAATATCGACAATGGATTCGGGGCCGCCTGTGCGGCGTCGCTGATCAATCGGGTGTGAAATGAATATCCTCTATTTCGACTGTTATGCCGGCATCTCCGGCGATATGACCGTGGCAGCGCTGCTGGACCTTGGTGTGCCGTTGGAGCATCTGCGGGCTGAACTGGCCAAGCTGGCCCTGCCGGCTGATTCCTATTCCCTGTCCATCCAGCAGACCGAGCGCCGGCATATTCCGGCCTTGAAATTTGAAGTTGCGGTCCATGACCACCATACCCACCGCCATTATGCCGGGATCGACACCATGATCGCTGCCAGCGGATTGTCCGCGGTTGTAAAGGACCAATCCCGGAGGATTTTCCGGCGTCTGGCCGAGGCCGAGGCCTTGGTGCATGGTGTTGCTGTTGAGGATGTGCATTTCCACGAGGTTGGAGCGGTTGACTCGATTGTGGATATTGTTGCTGCAGCGATCTGTCTGGAGTATCTGGAGGTGGTGCAGGTCTTTGCTGCGGCGCTGCCGCTGGGGAGTGGCTTTGTCGAAACAGCTCATGGCAGGTTGCCGGTGCCGGCACCGGCCACAGCTGAACTGCTGCGCGGCATGGCGGTGCACAACGGATGCGGCGAGGGGGAGCGGGTCACGCCGACCGGCGCAGCCATCCTGGCTGCTCTGGTGATTCCTTCAGCTGCACAATCGCCCATGACGATCTCACGGATCGGCAGTGGTGCCGGTGGCAAGGATTTCAGCGACTGCCCCAATATACTGCGGGCCTTCCTCGGAACGGGCGCAACCGGGAGTAGCGAGGAGGTTCGGGAGGTTTCCTGTAATCTCGACGACGTTACTCCTGAGATTGTCGGCTATGTCCAGGAACTGCTGCTGGAGAGCGGAGCCCTGGATGTGTGGCTGGTGCCGGTGCAGATGAAAAAAGGGCGCCCCGGCACAGTGCTGTCGTTTCTCTGCTCACCGGCTGATTTGCAGCGTCTGGCTGCACTGGTGATGGCCGAAACCGGCTCCCTGGGGGTCAGGTATGCTTCCCTGCAACGAATTATCCAGTCCAGGCGGATTGAAGAGCGTGACACGCAGTTCGGCACGATACGGTTCAAGGTCTCTGAGTACGGAGAAAAACCGGAGTACGAGGACTGCCGCCGGATCGCCCGTGAACGGGGCGTACCCTGCCGACACATCATGCAACAGCTGTTGCACAAGGATATGCCATGAGAATTTCAACCTTGAGCGTCGGTGATGAACTGATCTGCGGCCAGACGACGGACACCAATGCCGGCACTATTGCGGCCGCACTTCTTGATCAGGGTTTGCGGGTACAGCGGCATATGTGTGTCGGAGACAATGAGCCGGACATCATCGAAGCCCTGCTGGAGCTCGGCAGAAACAGTGATGCGGTGATTGTTACCGGCGGCCTGGGGCCGACGGCGGATGATCTGACCGCCCGCGCCGCAGCGCGGGCGACCGGCCGGCGACTGGTGCTGAACTCGCATGCCAAGACTCACGTGCGCGATATGTCCGGTCGGCTTGCTTCGCTGATTGTCTGCCCGTTGAATGACAAACAGGCCATGATTCCCACCAAAACCACGCTGATACACAACCCGACCGGGACGGCCTGCGGTTTTCACCTGATGAATAACGGCTGTTTCATGTTTTTTCTGCCGGGTGTACCGTCTGAGATGCGTTTGATGCTGCAGGATTCCGTGGTGACATTTCTGGTCGAACGGATAACACCTAAACGGGTGATCCGGACGGCGTTGCTTAATGTCTTTGGTCCCTGTGAGGCCGAGGTGGATGAATTGCTGACGGGGATTGCCCGTCCGGACCTCGGTCTGCATCTGGGCCTCTGTGTCACATTCCCCTGGATGCGTATCACCTTGCGGGCCGAAGCGGATAATGAGGAAGCCGTTGCGGAACTGCTTGCGCCTGCCGCCCGATTGGTTCAGGAGCGGCTCAAGGAGTATGTCTTTGCGGTCGGTGAGGACGGTCTTGATGATGTTGTGGCCGGACTGCTCATGAAGAGTGGCTGCACACTGGCGCTGGCGGAATCGTGCACCGGCGGGATGATTGCCCAGAGGATCACAGCGACTTCCGGCAGCTCCCGCTATTTTCTGGAGGGTGCCGTAACCTACAGCAATGCGGCCAAAACCCGGCAACTCGGGGTGGCTCCCGGTCTCCTGCTGGAAAAGGGTGCCGTCAGCAACGACGTGGCTGCGGCCATGGCCAAGGGTATTCGCCGGGTTTCCGGCAGTGACCTGGGCCTGGCGGTGACCGGCATCGCCGGGCCGGATGGCGGAGTCGAGGACAAACCGGTCGGCACGGTCTTCATCTCACTGGCCGCTCCGGACGGCTGCTGGACCAAGCGTTTCCAGTTCAGCGGCAGCCGCGAGCAGATTCGCGTCATCACGGCCTGGACGGCACTGGACTGGCTGCGGCGCTACCTGCTTCAGCGAGGCACCTCCCGAACCATTTAAAGCCTTGCGGGGCACTAGCCAGCTATGCTATTTATAAGCCCTTTCATTTACATATCCCACCTTTCAGGAGATACATAACCATGGCTGAAAAAGATACCACGCCGGAAAAAAACAAGGCGATAGAGCTGGCGCTCAGCCAGATAGAGAAACAGTTCGGCAAGGGCGCCATTATGCGTCTGGGTACCGACGAGGCCTTGCCGGGTGTGGAGGCTATCTCCACCGGTTCGATTTCTCTCGATATGGCCCTGGGAGTGGGCGGCGTGCCGCGCGGCAGGATTGTGGAAATCTACGGTCCGGAATCCTCCGGCAAGACGACCCTGGCCCTGCATATTGTAGCCGAGGCCATGAAAACCGGCGGGATCGCGGCCTTCGTGGATGCCGAGCATGCCCTGGATATCGGCTATGCCCGCAAACTGGGTGTCAAGACCGACGATCTGCTGGTGTCGCAGCCGGATACGGGCGAACAGGCCCTGGAAATTGCCGAAACCCTGGTGCGCAGCGGCGCCATCGACGTGCTGGTGGTCGACTCGGTAGCGGCACTGGTGCCCAAGGCCGAGATCGAGGGCGATATGGGCGATTCCCACATGGGACTGCAGGCCCGCCTGATGTCCCAGGCGCTGCGCAAGCTGACCGGCATCATCTCCAAATCGAACTGCTGCGTGATCTTTATCAACCAGATCCGCATGAAGATCGGGGTGATGTTCGGCAACCCGGAGACCACAACCGGTGGTAATGCCCTCAAGTTCTACGCATCGGTCCGCATGGACATCCGCAAGATAGCTACCCTCAAGCAGGGCGATCAGGTGATCGGTTCCCGCACCAAGGTCAAGGTCGTCAAGAACAAGGTGGCGCCCCCCTTCCGCGAGGTGGAATTCGACATCCTTTATGGCGAAGGCATCTCCCGTACCGGCGATGTGCTCGACCTGTCGGTGGACAAGGGACTCGTCGAGAAGAGTGGCGCCTGGTATTCCTACGGCAAAGATCGTATCGGTCAGGGTCGCGAAAACTCCCGCACCTGGCTGACGGAGCACCCCGAAGCACTGGCCGAGCTCGAAGCCAAGCTGATGGATCTGCTCAAGGCCCCGGCGGTCGCCAAAAAGTAACCTGAAGCGAGTTCAAGGAGGTAACAATGGATCTGAATGAAATCCTGACGATCGCCGTCAAGGCCAAGGGCTCCGATATTCATATCAAGACCGGTCTGCCTCCCATTGTTCGAATCGACGGCCGGTTGCACCCGATTCCGAACGCCCCGCGTCTATCTCCCGATTTTGTTGGCACGATGGCGCAAAATATGATGAATGATCGCCAGAAGCGGATCTTCGAGGAAAACTCGGAGGTCGATCTGGCCTATGCGGTTCCCGGTCTGGGCCGTTTCAGGGTCAGCGTCTACCGTCAGCGCGGCACAACGGCCATGGTGTTCCGTTCCATCACCTTTGCCATCCCGTCCCTGGCAGGGCTCAACCTGCCGCCGATCCTGCAGAAGATCTGCCAGGAGGAGCGCGGTCTGGTGCTGGTGACCGGCACCACCGGTTCCGGCAAGTCATCGACCCTGGCCGCCATGATCGACTATATCAACCAGAACCGCACCTGCAATGTCATCACAATCGAAGACCCGGTGGAATTCCTGCACCGCGACAACAAGAGCATCATCAGCCAGCGCGAGGTCGGCTCGGATACACCCTCCTTCTCCGGGGCTCTCAAAGGGGCGCTGCGCCAGGATCCGGATGTTATCCTGGTGGGCGAGATGCGCGATTACGAAACTATTGAAACGGCCATGACCGCCGCCGAAACCGGTCATCTGGTCATGTCGACCCTGCACACCATGGACGCCGCCGAGACAGTCAACCGCATCATCGGTGTGTTTCCCCCCTACCATCAGCGCCAGGTGCGCATCCAGTTGGCCGGGGTCATCAAAGGGGTCATCTCCCAGCGTCTGGTGCCCCGTGCGGACGGCAAAGGGCGCGTCCCGGCGGTGGAGGTCATGCTCGGAACCCTGCGCGTGCGTGAATGCATCGACGACAAGGACAAGACCAAGCAGCTGCATGACTGCATTGCCCAGGGGTATGTCAGCTACGGCATGCAGACCTTTGACCAGTCGCTCATGAAGCTGTACACGTCCAAGCTGATTTCCTATGACGAAGCGGTACGCCAGAGTTCCAATCCGGACGATTTCGCCCTCAAGGTTTCCGGTATATCCGGCACGTCCGATGCATCCTGGGACGGTTTTGAAAGTAAGGAAGATCCGGCTGCGGAGCCGGAACCGCTTGCCATTGAAAAATTCTGAGAACTCCTCGCCGGAGCGGGCCTATCAATACGCTCTGCGGCTGTTGACGGCACGGGATTATACAAAGGCGCGCTTGCAGGAAAAGCTCCGCGCCAGGGAGTTCGGCGAATCAGATATCGAAGCTGCCCTTGGGCGCATGACTGCGGAAGGCTGGCTAAATGACCTGCGCTTTGCGGAACGATTCGCAGAATCGGCGTTGGCCTCCGGACGGTATTACGGTTCCCGTTTGCGGCAGGAAATGCGGCGGCGCGGTCTCCCGCCGGAGATGGTGTCCGACGTGCTCGGACGCATCATGGAGGACCACGACGAGTGTCAGGACATGCGAGCGATCTTTGAACGCCGCTTCAGCGGTTTTTCTTATGCCACCTCCAGCGACAAGGAAAAGCGGCGGGCGATAGGGTACCTACAGCGGCGTGGTTTTGGTTTTTCTGCGATAATGAAGATTTTGCGGGCTGAGGATCAGGAATAATTTAATTTCATATTTTGAGGGAAATGATGACAGGCAGAGAGATACGTGCACGATTTCTGAAATATTTCGAGGATAGGGGGCATGTGGTGGTCCCCAGTTCCGGGATTCTTCCCAAGAACGATCCGACCCTGATGTTCACCAATGCCGGCATGAACCAATTCAAGGATTGTTTCCTGGGACTGGAGGATCGCGGCTATTACCGGGCAGCCAGTTCCCAGAAGTGCGTACGGGCCGGCGGTAAACACAACGATCTGGAAAACGTGGGGCGCACCGCCCGGCACCACACCTTCTTCGAGATGCTGGGCAACTTTTCTTTTGGCGACTATTTCAAGAAAGAGGCCATCGCCTTTGCCTGGGAATTTCTGACAGTCGATCTGAAACTGGACAAGAGCCGCCTGTATGTAACCGTCTATACCGATGACGACGAAGCCGCCGACCTCTGGCACCTGCAGGAAGGTGTGCCTCGTGAGCGCATCTACCGCTTCGGCGAAAAGGACAATTTCTGGTCCATGGGCGATACCGGTCCCTGCGGCCCCTGCACGGAGATATTCTGGGACAACGGTCCCGAGACCGGCTGTGGCTCCCCGGAGTGTGCCGTGGGGTGCGACTGTGACCGCTACATGGAGATCTGGAACAACGTCTTCATGCAGTTCAACCGCACTGCCGACGGGGTCATGACGCCGCTGCCCAAGCCGTCCGTTGATACCGGCATGGGACTGGAGCGGATTACGACCGTTATGCAGGGGGTGCACTCCAACTACGACACGGATCTGCTGCAGGGGATCATCCGTCACATTGAACGTCACAGCGGTAAAAAATATGGAGACAATGAACGAGACAGCGTTTCCATGCGTGTGATTGCCGATCATTGCCGCGCAGTCACCTTCCTGATCTGCGACGGGGCCCTGCCCAGCAATGAAGGGCGCGGCTACGTGCTGCGCCGCATCATGCGCCGGGCAGCGCGACATGCCAAGATGCTGGGGGTGGGCGAACCGCTGCTCTACAAGATGGTGGAGGCGGTCCGCGAGATGATGGGGGATGCTTATCCGGAATTGGCCGAACGCGAGGCCTATATCAAGAAAGTGGTGTTGGCGGAAGAGGAACGTTTCACCGAGACCCTTGACCGTGGCCTCGGGATTCTCAATGAGGAAGTCGCTGCATTGCGCGCTGCTGGAAGTACGGTCATTCCGGGCGAAGTGCTCTTTAAATTGTACGATACCTTTGGATTCCCGGTTGATCTGACGGCTGACATCGTGGAGTCGGAAGGATTCACGGTAGACGAAGCCGGTTTTGAAGCCTGCATGGAAAAGCAGCGTGAATTGGGGCGCGAAAACTGGAAAGGGTCCGGAGCGGCAGGCATTGCAGATATTTACAAAGCGATACACAACCGCGGTATCCATTCCCAGTTTATCGGCTATGACGCTCTGATGAACTATTCACCGATACTGGCGCTTGTACGTGACGGCGTCGAGGCCGACTCGGCGACTGCCGGTGACCAGGTGGATCTGATCGTGGAAGCAACCCCTTTCTATGGTGAATCGGGCGGGCAGGCCGGCGACAGCGGCAGTGCCTCCTCCGGCACTGCTCATCTGGAAGTTGTGGAAACCAGTCGGCCATTCAGCGACCTGATCGTCCATCACTGCCATGTCAAGGAAGGGTCGGTGCGGGTTGGTGATGCGGTCAATCTGACCGTTAGCGGAGCAATTCGGGCTGCAACGGCCCGCAATCACACCGCTACCCATCTGCTCCAGACAGCACTGCGCAAGGTGCTGGGGGAACATGTCAAGCAGGCCGGTTCACTGGTGTCCGTTGATCGTCTGCGCTTCGATTTTACCCATTTTTCCGCCATGACAGCCGACGAGATCAGGCAGGTAGAAACGCTTGTTAATGGCTATGTCATGGAAAATGCCCCGGTGGTCACAAACCAGATGCCCATCGCTGAGGCTGTCGAGGCCGGTGCCACAGCGCTGTTCGATGAAAAGTACGGAGATACGGTGCGGGTGGTGCGCGTGGGGGACGTCAGCATGGAACTGTGTGGCGGCACCCATGTACGGGCGGCCGGCGATATCGGTTTGTTCAAGATAATCTCTGAAGCCGGGATTGCCGCCGGAGTACGCCGTATCGAGGCACTGACCGGGACTGGTGCACTCAGTTCCATCCGGCAGATGGAAGATGAGCAGCGGGCAATGGCAGCGTTGCTCAAGGCCGAGGGGGGCAACCCGCTCGACAAACTGGAAAAACTGCTGCTGCGGCAACGGGAGTTGCAGCGCGAGATCGAATCGCTTCAGGGCCGGCTCAATGCAACCGCCTCCGGCGACCTGCTTTCACAGGCGGTTGAGGTTAACGGCGTAAAGATGCTGGCAGTGCAGGTTCAGGTCGAGGATATCAAAGGGCTGCGTGATCTTTCCGATACCATCAAGGATCGAATGGGTGAAGGGGTGATTATTCTGGGCGCCGATATCGGCGGAAAAGCCAATCTGCTGGTTGCCGTCAGCAAGGGATTGAGTGCAAAGGTTAAAGCCGGTGATATTATCAAGCAGCTGGCACCGCTCGTGGGCGGCAGTGGCGGAGGCAAGCCGGAACTTGCCCAGGCCGGAGGCAGTCAGCCTGAAAAACTTGGCGAGGCACTTGCCTCGGCATCAGCCATACTTAGAATGAGCATAAGATGAAACACATATGGAGCCAGGGATAGAATGATGACGCAGGTGGTGCATAGCGAGGCGGACACCCCGCAGAAACAGCAGGCAACCATTCTGGTTGTGGATGATGAAAGCGTCATCAGGGAGCTGTGTCTGAAAGCGCTCAAGGGGTACAAGCTGTTTCAGGCCGGTAACTGCCATGACGCTCTGCGGATCTATGAAAAGGAATCTGTTGATCTGGTCCTGACCGATGTGATGATGCCCGGTGGAAGCGGGCTTGACCTCCTGCGCCAGATCAAGGAGGTTGATCCGAACGCAACTGTCATCATCATGACCGGATTTGCCGAAAAGGATGTTATTCTGGGGGCTCTTAAAGACGGTGCTGACGATTTTATCAGCAAGCCGCTCAATATGCTGCAACTGAAGACAGCCATCGAGAAGTCCCTGCTCAGGAAAGCGCTTAAAGAGGAACTTGCCAGCCTGAAGAATCTGGATCACCTCAAAAGCATCTTTCTTTCGCTCATCTCTCACAAGCTTCGGACGCCAATCACCGCGATTTCATTGTTTTTGCAGAATATTCAGCGGGGTGTCTATGAGACAAACGACCCCTCCTTTTTAACGAATGTAAAGCTTATCAATGACGAAGCACTCTATCTGAGCCGGATGGTGACGGATCTGCTGACCTTCAGCCAGGTTATGGAGGGCAATAAAGGGCTGAAGCGTGAACCGTGCGATCTTAATCTGATCACCGCCTCGGTGATCTATGGATCGCAGGAAGCCCAGAGCAAACCCGGCATAGAAACAGATTTTCAGGAAGTGCTGTTGCCGGAACTGAATCTCGACCGCGCAAAAATCACCTTTGCATTACAGCAGATTGTTGACAATGCCTACAAATTTTCCGGTGATCTCGGAACCGTTTCCATCTCCTTGTTCAATGGTGGCGACAACGTCTGTGTGCTGGTTTCTGATAGTGGCGTCGGGATTCCCCGTGATGAGATAGGCAAGGTGTTTGAAAAATTTTATCAGATAGATCCCCATAATACCGGGCAGGTGCGCGGTTTTGGACTGGGTCTGTTCTACGCCCGTGATTTTATTCATCAGCATGGCGGCAACATCAGCATGGACAGTACACCGGGATTGGGAACAACGGTAACGATAACGCTACCGATGCAATAACCTTTTGAAATTTTGCGGATTGTACGCTAGACTGCCAACTTTACGGTTGGCAGTTTTATTTTTAACATTAGTATCAGATTTAAGGGACAGGCAGACATCATGGAACATCTGATCGGTAAAGCGAATACACTCATGGAGGCGCTGCCCTATATCCGGCGCTTTTCGGGCAAGACCTTTGTCATCAAATACGGCGGCCACGCCATGTCGGATGCGCGCTTGAAGGAGTCCTTCGCCCTCGACATCATCATGCTTAAGTCGTTGGGAATCAACACGGTCATTGTCCATGGCGGCGGACCGCAGATCAATGAAACCCTCAAGCGCTACGGCATTGTATCCGAATTTGTCCGCGGTATGCGGGTGACTGATGCCGACACCATGTCGGTGGTGGAGATGGTGCTGGTCGGGCAGGTCAATACCGAGGTGGTCGGCTACCTCAACCTGCATGGTGGCCGGGCTGTCGGACTTTCGGGCAAGGATGGCACCTTGCTGCTGTCGAAAAAACTGCTGCAGGAAGTCAAGGGAGAAGATGGCAGAACCGAGTCCGTTGATATCGGCTTTGTCGGTGATGTGGTCAAGGTCAATACCGATCTGATCAAGACCCTGGAGAACGGAAACTATATACCGGTAATCGCGCCGGTGGGAGTCGGGCCTCAGGGTGAAAGCTACAATATCAACGCCGACCTGGTTGCCGGTCGGGTGGCAGCGGCCCTGAATGCCGAGAAGCTGATCCTGCTGACCGATACCCCCGGTGTTCTGGACAGCCAGAAGAGGCTGCTGGCCAGTATCGCAGTGGCGGATATGCATCGCCTGATCGAGGAGGAGGCCATTACCGGCGGCATGATACCAAAGGTTGTCTGCTGTGCCGATGCACTCAAGGATGGGGTCAAGAAGGCCCATATCATTGATGGCCGCATGGAGCATGCCGTGCTGCTGGAGATTTTTACCGACATCGGCATTGGAACGGAAATAATCAAGTGAAACGCGTTATGTTGAATCGCGCTTCAAGACAGGATACCTTATGAACAGTCAGCAATGGATCGAAAAGTCAGACAAATACATCATGCGGACCTATGGTCGCTACCCGATTGTGCCGGTCAGGGGTGCAGGGTGCCGCCTGTGGGATGCGGATGGCAAGGAATACCTGGATTTTTTGGGGGGCGTGGCGGTCAACAATCTGGGGCACTGTCATCCCAAGATCGTCGCCGCACTGCAGAAGCAGGCCGCAGAGCTGATCCACTGTTCCAACTATTACCAGATCCCGCAGCAGATCGAACTGGCGGAGCTGCTCTGCAACCACTCGTTTGCGGACAAGGCCTTCTTCTGCAACAGCGGCGCCGAAGCCAACGAGGCGGCCATCAAGCTGGCCCGCAAGTACAGTCGCGACACCTATGGACCGGAGCGTTACGAAATCATCACCGCCGCCGATTCCTTCCATGGCCGCACCATGGCCACGGTTTCGGCCACCGGACAGGAAAAGGTCCAGCGCTTTTTCGATCCGCTGCTGCACGGCTTCAAGCACGTTCCCTTTGATGATCTGGATGCCCTTGAGGGTGCGGTCACTCCTACGACCTGCGCCATCATGCTGGAACCGATCCAGGGCGAGGGGGGGGTGAATGTCCCGTCCCCCGGCTATTTCCAGGAGGTCCGCCGCATCTGTGACAAACATGACCTGATCCTGATCTTTGACGAGGTGCAGGTCGGGATGGGGCGTACCGGCAAGCTCTTCGCCTATGAACATTTCGACATCGTTCCTGATATCATGACCCTGGCCAAGGCACTGGCCGGCGGGGCGCCGATCGGGACCATGCTGGCGACTGACCGCTATGCCGCTGCCTTCGTACCCGGCACGCACGGTTCCACCTTCGGCGGCAATCCGCTGGTCTGTGCCGCAGCGATCGCAACGGTTCGAACCATCCTGGAGGACGGCATCCTCAACCGCTGTGAAGAGATCGGCGAGTACCTGGAAGGTGAACTCCAGTCGCTCCAGCACAAGTATCCATTTGTAAAAGAGGTGCGCGGCATCGGCCTGATGATCGGCATGGCCCTGGATATTCCCGCCGGAGACATCGTCAGGAAGGGGCACGAGCGGGGTGTGCTGCTGAACGTAACACACGACACGGTCCTCCGGTTTGTCCCGCCCCTGACCGTTGCAAAGCAGGAAGTGGACCAGATGATTGCAATCCTTGACGGCATTTTTGCCGAAACCGAGGCATAAGGGGAGGCGGCTATGGCGCGACATTTTCTGGCGCTGCACGATTACAACGAGATCGAACTGTACGGTATGCTGACCCTGGCCCGCGAGCTGAAGTCAAAGCAGAAAAAGGGCATAGCGCACAGATTGCTGGACGGCAAAACCGTGGCACTGATCTTTGAAAAGGCCTCCACCCGTACCCGGGTATCCTTCGAGGTGGGCGTCTTTCAGCTGGGGGGTCATGGTCTGTTCATGTCATCCGGTACCTCCCAGATGGGGCGCGGTGAGCCGATCAAGGACAGTGCCCGTGTCATGTCCCGCTATTGTGACGGAGTCATGATCCGCACCTTCGGTCAGGAGATCGTGGAGGAGTTCGCGAAATACTCGGATGTGCCGGTAATCAACGGCCTGACCGACCTGTTTCACCCCTGCCAGATCATGGCTGACCTGCTGACGGTTATCGAGCACAAGCGTACCTACGAAGGGTTGACCTTTGCCTGGGTGGGGGATGGCAATAACATGGCCAATACCTGGATCGAGGCGGCCGCCATTCTCGGTTTCGACCTGAGGCTGGCCTGTCCGCATGGCTACGAGCCGGATGCCAAGGTCCTGGCATGGGCCCAGGCCAAGGCCCCCGGCAGGATCACGCTGACAACAGACCCGAAGCTGGCAGTGGCCGGCGCCGATGTCGTTAATACCGATGTCTGGGCCAGCATGGGGCAGGAGAACGAGCAGAAGGAGCGGGAAAAGGCCTTTGTCGGCTTTTGCCTGGATGACGCGCTGCTGGCCCTGGCGCAACCGGACTGCATCGTGCTGCACTGCCTGCCTGCCCATCGCGGCGAGGAGATCTCGGACTCGGTCATAGAAGGGAAGCATTCGGTGGTCTGGGACGAGGCGGAGAACCGGCTGCATATACAAAAAGCTATCATGGCCACATTGATCAAATAATATCAGTAACCAAAGGAGAGTATGCGCATGGCACCAATCAAGAAGCAGGAAATCAAAAAGATCGTTCTGGCCTATTCAGGCGGCCTGGACACCTCGATCATCCTCAAGTGGCTCAAGAACGAGTACGGTTGCAAGGTTGTGGCCTTTTCGGCAGACCTGGGGCAGGGGGATGAGCTTGATCCGGTTCGTGAAAAAGCCCTGGCAACCGGTGCCGACAAGGTTTATATCGACGACCTGCGTGAGGAGTTCGTCAAGGACTTCGTGTTCCCCATGTTCCGTGCCAATGCCATCTACGAAGGTCACTATCTGCTGGGGACCTCCATTGCCCGTCCACTGATCGCCAAGCGCCAGATGGAGATTGCAGCCAAGGAAAAATGCGACGCGGTTTCCCACGGTGCCACCGGCAAGGGTAATGACCAGGTCCGCTTCGAGCTGGCCTACTACCACTTCAACCCGGCGATCAAGGTGATTGCACCCTGGAGGATGTGGGATCTGAACAGCCGTCAGGCCCTGATCGAGTACGCCAAGAAGAACGGCATCCCCATTCCGACCATCAAGAAGCGCCCCTGGTCGTCTGACCGCAACCTGCTGCACATCTCCTTTGAAGGGGGCATCCTGGAGGATACCTGGGCCGAGGCACCGGAAGAGATGTACGTGCTGACCCGACCGCCGGAGAAAGCGCCCAACAAGGCCCAATATGTGGAAATCGAGTTTGTCAACGGCAATGCAGTCTCAGTGGACGGCAAGAAGATGACCCCGGCCCAGCTGCTGGCCCATTTGAACGAGATTGGCGGCGTGCACGGCATCGGCCGGGTTGACCTGCTGGAGAACCGCTCGGTCGGCATGAAGTCGCGCGGCGTCTACGAGACCCCGGGCGGCACGATCCTGCGCGAGGCCCATTCGGCTGTCGAGCAGATCACCATGGACCGCGAGGTCATGCGCATCCGTGACAGCCTGATCCCCGAGTACGCAAAGCAGATTTACGCCGGCTACTGGTTTTCCCCCGAGCGTCTGATGCTGCAGACCCTGATCGACGACTCCCAGAAATGCGTCAACGGTGTCGCCCGCCTCAAGCTCTACAAGGGCTTGTGCCGTACCGTCGGCCGCAAGTCCGAGAGCGACTCGCTCTTCAACCTGGATTTTGCCACCTTTGAGAAGGACCAGGTCTTCAATCAGGCCGATGCCGAGGGTTTCATCAAGATCAATTCCCTGCGGCTGCGCATCCGCTCACTGATGCAGGCCAACCGGAAGAAATAGCCGCTTCAGTATACATTGACTGCTGGACAAGAAGGGGCATGACGCTGTTATGCCCCTTTGATTTTATCCGCTTTTCACGTATAGTATCAAACCATTGACAATTCAACGCCAGAAACAAGGAATCTAGATACCATGTCCAAAGACAAGCTGTGGGGTGGTCGCTTCACCCAGCCGACCGATAAATTCGTGGAGGAGTTCACCGCCTCCATACAATTTGACAAGCGCCTGTATCACCAGGATATCCGCGGCTCCATCGCCCACGCCCACATGCTGGGCAAGCAGGGCATTATCCCGCAGGAGGATGTGGGGCAGATCGTCCACGGTCTACAGAAGATCCTGGAACAGATCGAGGCCGGCCAGTTCGATTTTTCCATCAGCCTGGAAGACATCCACATGAACATCGAGGCGCGCCTGTCGGCCGCCATCGGCGAGGCGGGCAAGCGTCTGCATACCGGCCGTTCGCGCAACGACCAGGTGGCGCTGGATATCCGTCTCTACCTGCGGGATGAAATCGTGGAGATCAGCACCTATCTGGATCTGCTGATCGATGCCCTGCTGGAACAGGCCGAGAACAACATAGAAGTGATCATGCCCGGTTTCACCCACCTGCAGACGGCCCAGCCGATCCTGTTCAGCCACCATATGATGGCCTATGTGGAAATGTTCAAGCGTGACAAGGGGCGCCTCGAAGATTGTCATAAGCGGGTCAATGTCATGCCGCTGGGCGCCGGCGCCCTGGCCGGCACCACCTTCCCCATTGACCGGGAATACGTGGCCGAGCAACTGGACTTCCCGACCGTTACCCGCAATTCCCTGGATTCGGTCTCGGACCGGGACTTCGCCCTGGAGTTCCTGGCGAATGCCTCGATCCTGATGATGCACCTGTCACGTTTTTCGGAGGAGCTGATCCTCTGGTCCACCAGTTCATTCAAGTTCATCGAGCTGTCGGATGGTTTCTGCACCGGTTCGTCGATCATGCCGCAGAAGAAGAACCCGGATGTGCCGGAACTGGTGCGGGGCAAGACCGGGCGGGTCTACGGCAACCTGATGGCGCTCCTGACTACCATGAAGTCCCTGCCGTTGGCCTATAACAAGGACATGCAGGAGGACAAGGAACCGCTCTTTGACACCATCGATACGGTCAAAGGGAGTCTGAAGATTTTTGCCGACATGATCCGCGAGATGCGGGTGAACAGTGTCTCCATGCGCCGTGCTGCCGGGTTCGGCTTCTCGACCGCCACAGATGTTGCCGATTACCTGGTGCGCAAGGGGCTTCCCTTCCGCGATGCCCATGAGGCGGTCGGCAAGGCCGTGGCTTACTGTGTTGAAAACGAGATGGACATCACCGAACTTTCCCTGGCGGAGTGGCAGCTGTTCTCGGGGAAGATCGATGACGATATTTTCGGCTGCATAACGGTCGAAGCCAGTGTCAATGCCCGCAATGTGATTGGCGGCACGGCCAGGGCTGCCGTTGAATGTGAAATACAGCGAGTGCGAGAGGGTAAGTAGTCTCTGATGTACTGTGACTTTTTCGGGTTCAGCGAAAAACCATTCACCATCACACCGAATCCTCAATTTATCTATCTGAGCGGGAATCATCGCGAAGCATTTGCCCATCTTGTCTATGGGATCGACACTCATGCCGGATTTATTGCCATGACCGGCGAGGTGGGGACCGGCAAAACCACGGTCCTCAGAACGCTGCTGACCCAGCTTGACCCTGAAAAATACCGCAGTGCTCTCATCTTTAACCCCTGCCTTTCTGGGGAGCAGTTGTTGGCCAGCATCTGCCGGGAGTTTGGTCTCGAATCAGACGGACAGAACCGCATCGGCTGGCTGGATATACTCAACCAGTTTCTTCTGGAGCAGCACGTTGCCGGAAAAACGGTTGTTCTGGTAATCGATGAGGCCCAGAATCTGACGCCGGACGTGCTGGAACAGGTGCGTTTGATCTCTAATCTGGAAACAGAGCGTGATAAACTCATTCAGATCATTCTGGCTGGTCAACCGGAGCTCAACGACGTTCTGAACCGTCACGATCTGCGGCAACTCAGCCAGCGTATTGCCGTCCGTTGTCGCTTGACTCCGATGAGTAAACTCGATACGGGTGATTATATCAGGCATCGCCTGAAGGTGTCTGGCTGCCGGATTCCCGGTCTGTTCACCTCCGGTGCGGTGAAGCGCATTTACCGCTTTTCGAGGGGTGTGCCGCGCTTGATTAACATCGTCTGTGAACAGGCCCTGGTCATGGCCTGGACACAGGAGAGCAACACCGTAACACAAGCAATTGCATCACGGATTATCATGGAGGCACAGCCAGGCCCGACCCGTCGGGGCGTGTGGCAACGCATACATGGTTGGCTGTGGTCCGGAAGGTGATTGATTCATGAGCTATATTCTTGATGCGCTGAAAAAGCTGGAACATGAGAAAACCATAAAAAAACGTGGAGACAGGGTTGTCAATATATCCGGGGCGCTTTTTGAAAATGAACGTTCAAAACCACCCGTTTCTGTTGGCTGGAAAATCGCGCTGGCAGTGACGGTTGCCGTATTGGTTACGTTTGCCGGAACTTGGCAATATATTCAGTCCGGCAAGCTGCGGCTAAACCCTTCTCAACAGATTGTGGCGCCGATACCTCCTGCGCCACTCGCCAGGGTTGAGGTTGCTCCGGTGCAACCGGTTCCTGTGCCCGTGCCTGATACCCAGGCCGTTTCAGAACAGAACAAACCCCCGAAAGCTCAGGCATTGGTGCGACCAGCAACCCCGCGCCCGGTTCAACCCCAAATTCGACAGGTACCAGAGCAGGCTGTTACGTCCGCCGCCGATGCTGCCGCCATACTGACGCAACAGGAATTGAGCAAGCGCCTGAATGACCGGAAAAGACAGGCTGCACCTGCGGTCCCGACGATTGCCCCCCCAGCCGATATCAAGCTGTCCGGCATTGCCTATCAGGACGAGCGGCGCGCCCGCAGGGCCGTGGTAAACGGCTTCCTTATGCAGGAAGGCGGGGTCGTCTCAGGGGCCGTGATAACAGACATTCTTCAAGACCGCGTGCGGTTCTCTTTGGCGGGGGGGCGTTTTGAACTCTCGTTGGCCGCTTCCGGTGTCCCTGCCCCTGGTAAATAACACCGACAACTTCTGGAAAGGTTTATTATATGCGCACAATTGTCGCTTTGATGCTCGTGGCCCTTGTTGTTACAGCCTGCGGCAAAAAAGGGCCCCTGGTTTATCCCGAAATGCTGGTACCGGCTGCTCCCTCAGCTATTGCTGTGCAGCAGAGTGGTAACTCCCTGAAGCTTTCGTTTGCACCTCCGTCCAAGGACCGGGCGGGCCGTACCCTGTCAGGTCTGGCCGGGGTCACGATTCTGAAGCGGGATGCCGTTGCAGGTCAGCTGCCCGGTTGCAGTGCCTGCACGGATGATTTTACTCTGTTCCGAAAGCTGAATCTCGACCTCCTCCCGACAGGCACTCAGCGCAACGGCAGTCTGATAATGCTGCTGGATGGTGATGTGCGCCTCGGCAGAGAGTACTCCTATATTGTGACCGCCTTTACCAGAGAAGATATTGCAGGCGCTGCGTCTGCCCCGGTTACTGCGGGTGTGTTGCCACCACCCCTGCCGCCCGTTTTGCAGGCCAGCAGTCATCCGACACAAATCAACCTGGAATTTGTCGGGCTGCCGCATCCTGAGGGTACCTTTGCCGGCTACAACCTGTATAGAGCGTTGAAGGGAGAGGGCTTTCCCTTTTGGCCGCTGAATAGAGAACCATTGACAGTCAATCAGTATTCGGATATGGGGCTGGAGCGTGGTACGGCCTATGTCTATGCAGTCAGGACTCTTATACGCCTTTCGACTGGTTCCTTTGTCGAGAGTGGTATGTCCAATGTGGTGGAAGGAAAATTGAAAGACGATGAGTAGTGAGTTTCCTTCTTAATGCATGATCGGCAACAAAAAAGGGCATCCCGCAAAGGATGCCCTTTTTTCATAACCTGCGTTTACTCAGAAATTACTTGGCAACGGTTTCTGCCAGTTTAAGGGCGATATCCTTGTAGGGGTTGGCGAACAGGATAATCAGGCAGACAACCAGGGCGTAGATTGCCAGTGACTCGATCATGGCCAGACCGATCATCATGGTGGTCAGGATCTTGCCGGAAGCGCCTGGGTTACGGGAAACGCCTTCAACAGCGCTTTTAACTGCCAGACCCTGGCCAATGCCGGTACCCAGTGTACCCAATGCCATACCAATACCTGCTGCCAGAACGCACATCGTGAAAAAGCTCATCTTTACTTCTCCTCTCTTACTTTGGTTGATATCCTAAACAGTATAGGATTTAAAAATCTTTAGTTATCTCCGCGAGCGGGATACGTGCATTAACGAAATAATTCTCTGCCAAAGGATACAGGGAATTATATCTCACTTTCTAGTGTGCGTGCTCTAGCGAACCCTGGATGTAGATCATTGCCAGAAGCATGAAAACGAAGGCCTGGATAAAGGAAACCAGTACCCCCATCAGCATCATCGGCAGCGGTACCAGGAACGGCGCCAGGCCGAAGAAGATCATCAAAACAAGTTCGTGGCCGTTCATGTTGCCGAACAGACGCAGTGTCAGAGATACCGGGCGGGAAACGTGACCGATGACTTCAATAAAGAACATGATCGGAGCCAGCCAGGCGATCGGTCCGAGGAAGTGTTTGATATAGCCTAGCCCGTGGTGCTTGATTCCAACCACATGAGTGGAGAGGAATACGATGACGGCGCAGGCTGCCGTGGTGTTGATATTGGCGGTCGGCGGAAAGAACCCGGGGATCAGGCCGATCAGGTTGGACACCAGCACGAATATTGCCAGGGTTGCAATCAGAGGAAAGAAGGGGCGGCCATGCTCACCCATGGTTTCGACGATCATGTTTTCGATGCCGCCGACAACCACCTCCATAAAATTCTGCAGTCCGCTGGGGATCGACTTAAGGGCCGACGTTGCCAGAACGGAAACAACCAGCAGCAGCAGAATAACCAGCCAGGTGTACGCAATGGCGTCAGCGCTGGCGCCCGTGATATGCAGCGGTGCCAGCAGTTTGCGGAAAAATTCGAGAAACAGTAACGGGTGAACCATGGAGCTAACCTCCTGTGCCTAGGACACGATAAAATGAAAGTGCGAATATGTTTGCTACGATAATCGATAAACCAACCAGGACACCCGCAAGAGAAAACAGGTCTGAAGTGATGACGAAATACAGCGCGCATCCGGTTATGGTCATGCGCGCCAGGTAACGCATCAGTGCATAGCGGGTGGCATTTGCCGGCAGCAACCCCAGTACGCGCTGCAGTGCGTTTCTCAGCCAGATGAAGTTTATAATCGCGATGCTGCCGCCTGCAAGAATGCCCAGTGCAGCTTTGCCGGAAAACAGGGCAAAGGCCGCGATGGCAAGAACCGCCAGCAGCCCAAGGCTGCCCTTGATGATGACAGCGAAGAGATTATCTTCGTTGATCGCTGCTATCATCCCTGCGGATCTCCCTGCCGGTAATGACATAGACATTCTTGAATCCGGCCGCGATGCCAATCAATAAAAAAATATAAAAGAACCATGGCTTGGTGCCAAACCAGCGATCCAACGTCAGTCCGAACCAGACACCGATACCTATGGCCAGGACAACCGAAATGCCCATGCTGGACACCATGGCCAGATTTCGGAACAGCTCTTTTTTGTCATTACTCATGACGGTTCACGTATACATGTTGCACAAAACCGGTATTCCATAACACGGCAGACAATATAGTGTCAAATGAAATAAGATTTATCACGCGATCAATCTGAAACATTTTGCCGCAGCTGCTATCGTTTTATTGATGTCTTCATCAGTGTGGGCTGCCGAGACAAAAGCGGTTTCGAACTGACTGGGCGCCAGGTAGATACCCTCGTCCAGCATGGCCAGGAAGTATTTTGCAAATGCCTTCGTGTCACATTGAGAAGCGCTCGGCCAGTCATACACAGCGTTTTTACTGAAGAAGGCACAGAACATGCTGCCGACCCGGGTGGAATAGATGGGGTAACCGGCCTCTTTGGCTGCTGTTGCGATCCCATCCGCTATCAACTTGCTCTTTTCCTCCAACCTCTGATAGAAGCCGGGCTGCTTGAGGATGTTCAGGGTGGCGATGCCGGCCGACATGGCCAGGGGGTTGCCGGAGAGTGTGCCGGCTTGATAGACACCGCCGGCTGGTGAAAGTTTCTCCATAATTTCGCGTTTTCCGCCGAATGCGCCGACCGGCAGGCCGCCGCCGATTATTTTGCCCAGAGTGGTCATGTCGGGTGTAACGCCGAAAAGCGCTTGAGCACCGCCGTAGGCAACCCGGAAGCCGGACATGACCTCGTCGAAGATCAATATGATGCCTTCGTTAGAGCAGATGTCACGCAGTCCCTCCAGGAAACCTTCACGCGGAGGTACGGTTCCCATGTTGCCGGCGACCGGTTCCACAATGATACAGGCGATGGAGTCCTTATTGTCTGCAATGAGTTTTTTGACGGATTCAAGCGAGTTGTATTCAGCTGTCAGTGTAAGCTTTGCAACTTCGGCAGGGACGCCGGGGGAGTCAGGCACCCCGAAAGTGGCGGCCCCGGAGCCGGCCTTGACCAGCAGGGAGTCGGCGTGACCGTGGTAGCAGCCGGAGAATTTCAGGATTTTATCCCGGCCGGTATAGCCGCGCGCCAGACGGATCGCGCTCATGGTGGCTTCCGTGCCGGAACTGACCATGCGAACCATTTCGATGGAAGGAACCGCATCTATTACCATGTTGGCCAGGATCGTCTCGCGCTCGGTCGGCGCTCCAAAGCTGGCGCCGCTTTCCATGGTGCTCTGAACCGCTGCAATGACATTCGGATGGCAATGCCCGACAATCATTGGTCCCCATGATCCGACGTAATCAACGAAGCTATTGCCGTCTTCGTCAATAATCCGGTCGCCAGCCGCCTTTTTTATGAATAACGGGTCAGCGCCTACAGATTTGAAGGCCCTGACCGGGCTGTTAACCCCGCCTGGGATGGATTGTTTGGCTTGCTGGAAAAGGCTGCTGGAACGATCGTGGTTCATGAAGGTACCCTCTGGAATTTGGTAGGTGAGCTGTAATATATTTTGTGTTTTGGGTAGCATACTGTATGCAGTCGTGTCAAGTGTAATGAGTTAATTTTATTTATAATTTAGCAGGTTGTGCTCTCTGAGATCATTTTTAGTTATATCAAAATAAAGGGAAAAATCTGCTTGACAAAGGGTGGCAAATAACCTATTTTTGCTTCGATTTTGTATACAGTATACTTTTAAAGTCAGTGCGAGGAGGGCTTTCAATGCTCGGTGCTTACCTACCAATACTACTTCTGGGGATCGTGGCGATCGGTTTTGGCCTCGTGTCGCTGGTGATGTCATCGCTCATCGGTCCGAAAAAGTTTTCAAAGCTGAAAATGTCTCCGTACGAATGCGGGTGCGAGCCGGTGGGAACAGCGCGCGAGCGTTTCTCCATCAAATTTTATCTGATTGCCATGCTGTTTATTCTGTTCGATATCGAGGCAGTGTTTCTCTATCCTTGGGCGATCCTCTATAAAAAACTCGGGGTATTCGGTTTGGTTGAGATGGGGCTGTTTATCGTGATCCTCTTTGTCGGTTATATTTATGTCTGGAAAAAAGGAGCACTGGAATGGGAGTAAACAATCCGCTCGGCGAAAACATCATAACCACGTCACTGGACGCACTTGTCAATTGGTCCAGGAAGTCGTCCATATGGCCGATGACCTTCGGCTTGGCCTGCTGCGCTATTGAGATGATGGCAACGGGCGCTTCTCATCACGATCTGGACCGCTTTGGCATTATCTTTCGCGCCTCTCCACGCCAGTCTGATTGCATCATTATTGCTGGAACAGTTACAAAAAAGATGCTGCCGGTTATTAAGACGGTATATGAGCAGATGCCGGAGCCGAAATGGGTTATTGCCATGGGAGCCTGTGCCTGTTCGGGTGGTGTTTTTGATACCTACAGCGTTGTTCAGGGAATTGATGAGGCTCTGCCGGTGGATGTATATATTCCAGGCTGTCCGCCGCGTCCAGAGGCCTTGCTGTTTGGTCTTATGAAGCTGCAGGACAAGATCATGAAGGAAAAGAATACGTTCGGTTCTGCCATCGGCCTGGGCGACAGGTACGATTCGGCTGCCGCATAATATTAGATACTGAAATCAAGCTAACATAATCAAATCCCAAAAAAGGGTTGGATGCCATGGCAGAAAACAATCGAGCAGTAATCAAGCTGAAGGAAAAATTCGCCTCCTCAATTATCGACATAGTTGAGTTTCGCGGTGAGGTGACGGTAACGGTCAGGAAGGAAGATATCCTGAATATCCTGTTATTCCTTAAGCAGTCGCTTCAGTTCAACCTGCTAACCGATGTGACCGCGGTTGACTATCTGGGCAAAAATGATGACCGCTTCATGATGGTGTATCAGTTGTTCTCCATTGACAACAAAGATCGATTGCGCATCAAGGCGCCGCTGGCCGAGGCAGACGGGCATATCCAGAGTGCCACTCAGGTCTGGGCAACCGCCAACTGGCTTGAGCGCGAGGTGTTTGACCTTTTTGGTATTGTCTTTGACAACCATCCTGATCTGCGTCGGATCCTCATGACAGATGACTGGGTAGGGCACCCGCTTCGCAAGGACTACCCGCTTCAGGGACCGGACCGTGAGCCATATAAAGGGCGTTTGTCGTAGATTCAGTTGATTATAAAACCGTATTTCGATCATAGAAGAGGCGATACATGGCTACTACGGAAAAAATGACATTGAACATGGGGCCGCAGCATCCCAGTACCCATGGGGTTCTCAGGCTTGTTCTCGAGTTGGACGGCGAGGTGATTACCAAGATCACTCCCGACATCGGCTACCTGCACCGCGGGGTTGAAAAGCTCTCTGAGTACCGCACCTATCATCAGGTACTGCCGCTGACCGATCGTCTCGATTATCTGGCACCCATGAGCAATAACCTCGGGTATATTCTGGCTGTCGAAAAACTTCTGGATATTGAGGTTCCCGAACGGGCACAGACGATCCGGGTGATCATGGCTGAAATGACTCGCCTCGAATCCCATCTTGTCTGGCTGGCCTGTCATGCATTGGATATTGGCGCGATGACAGTCTTTCTGTATGCATTCCGCGAGCGCGAAGTTGTCATGGAAACCTATGAGTTGATCTCCGGTGCCCGCATGACCTCCAACTTCTTCCGTGCCGGTGGTCTTTCCATGGACGTACCGCCCGAGTTTGAGAAGAAGGTGCGCGATTTTGCTCAATCCATGCCTGCTTATCTGGATACCTACGAAGGGCTCCTGACGACCAACCCGATCTGGCTCAAGCGTACCATCGGCAATGGTGTGATCTCTGCTGAGAATGCAATTGATATCGGACTTACCGGGCCGGCACTGCGTGGTTCCGGTGTTGATTGGGATATGCGTCGTGATAATTCCTACAGCGGCTATGAGAACTATCAGTTCAAAGTGCCGGTTGGAGAAAACTGCGATACCTTTGACCGCTACAAGGTGCGACTGGTTGAGATGCGTGAAGCCTGCAAGATTATCAATCAGGCACTTGACCGTCTTAAGCCGGGTCCTGTGTTGGCAGACTGTCCGCAGGTCTGTTACCCGCCCAAAGAGAATGTCTATAACTCCATCGAGGGACTGATCCACCACTTCAAGATCGCTTCGGAAGGATACCCCGTGCCAGAGGGCGAGGTATACCAGGGTGTCGAAGCCCCAAAGGGTGAGTTAGGCTATTATATCGTCAGTGATGGCAGCAGCAAGCCATACCGGATGAGAATCCGTCCGCCTTCTTTTGTCAACCTTCAGGCCATGGACCAGATGTCAGTTGGGACCATGATTGCCGACTTGGTGGCCGTAATCGGAACACTGGATATCGTTCTGGGTGAGATTGACAGGTAACTCCCGAATCATAGTAAGTTATAAATTGCATTCCGCTTTTTTTACTGAAAAAAGCTATGCTAACTTACTTATCCTGCTTATCAGGACAACGTAAAAGGAGAAGGCGCGAATGAGTGAAGCAGTTGCTCAACAGGCTGCAGAGCAGGAACCGGAAATCGACCTCTCGCTTGCCAATAAAATCATCGACAAGTACATAGATATGCCCGGGAACCTGATGCCGGTCCTTCAGGGCGCTCAGGACGAGTACGGGTATATTCCCCGTGTCGTGGCTGATCTGATCGCGGAACGTTTGAATGTATATCCCAGCCAGATTTATGGCGTACTTACCTTCTACGCTCAGTTTCATCTCAAGCCGCGTGGCCGGTTTATCATCAGGGTCTGTGTCGGAACCGCTTGTCATGTGCAGGGTGCTCCCCGTATTGTTGAAACATTTTTTGACAAGCTCCATATTGGTCACGCTGAAACCACAGCTGATCTGCGCTATACCTTTGAGAAGGTCGCCTGTTTGGGTGCGTGTGGAATGGCGCCGCTGGCAATGGTTAATGATTCGACCTACGGTGCCATGACGGTGCAGAAGGTTGATGAAATTGTTAACGACTACAACCAGAGACCAATGAAATAGCCCGTAGCTCGAAACTTTCCAGTAGGGGACAACTCAGTCATGAGCGAAAACGAAGCAATAAAAATTCTGATCTGCCAGGGAACTGGCGGTGTTTCGATGGGCGCCAAAGAGGTCGAGGCGGCTTTTGTCAAGCATCTTGCGGAAAAGGGCCTGAACGCCGTCGTCGGCAAGCGCTGTGATGTGATCAAGACCGGTTGCCGCGGACTTTGTGCCAACGACGTTCTGGTTGACATAATAATGCCGGATCTGGGACGTGTCACCTATGACTTCGTTAAGCCGGAAGAAGTCGAGAAAATCATTGAAGAACATATCGTCAACAAGACGGTAATGGAAAAACGTAAGGCCAAGCCGTACTATAACCAGTTTGTCGATGCCCAGATGCGTGTTGTTATGACAGGCTGTGGTCAGATAGATCCGGATAGTATTGATGCCTATAAAGAAGAAGACGGTTTCAAAGCAATTGAGAAATGTGTTCAGACCATGAAGCCTGAAGATGTCATTGATGAGGTGAAGAAGTCCGGTCTGCGTGGTCGTGGGGGCGGTGGTTTCCCTACCGGCATGAAATGGTCCTTCTGCAAGGCTTCGCCCGGTGATCACAAGTATCTGATTTGCAACGCGGACGAAGGCGATCCGGGTGCATTCATGGACCGCTCGCTACTTGAGGGTGATCCCTACTGTATTATCGAAGGGATGATGATTGCTGCGTATGCCATCGGCTGCGATTTTGGCTATGTGTATGTACGTGCCGAATATCCGCTTGCCGTTCAACGTCTGCAGCATGCCATCGATGTGTGCTACGAAAAAGGCTATCTCGGCCAGAACATACAGGGCTGGGGTATCAATTTCGACATGCGCATCAAGATGGGCGCCGGTGCCTTTGTGTGCGGTGAAGAGACCGCATTGATGGCTTCCATTGAGGGTCATCGCGGAATGAGTAGGCCCCGTCCACCATTCCCTGCCGTGCGCGGACTATGGGGACATCCGACCAATATCAATAACGTTGAAACCTTTGGTAACGTTCGCCACATCATCAATAAGGGGGGCGAGTGGTATGCATCTCTTGGTACTGAGACTACCAAAGGTACCAAGATCTTTGCGGTTACCGGCAAGGTTAAACATACAGGCCTGGTAGAGGTTCCGGCCGGAATGAAGATTCGTGAGGTTATTTACGATGTCTGTGGCGGAATTGCCAATAATCGAAAATTCAAAGCAGTTCAGGCTGGTGGGCCATCTGGTGGGTGTATTCCTGCCGAAATCCTTGATACCCCGGTTGATTATGACTCCCTGATTAAAGCCGGTGCCATGATGGGCTCCGGTGGACTCGTTGTCATGGATGAGACCACCTGTATGGTCGACGTGTCTCGATTCTTTCTTAACTTCACGAGAATGGAGTCGTGTGGCAAATGTGTTCCTTGTCGAATAGGCCTCAAGGTTATGCTCGATATACTCGAGCGCATAACTGAAGGCCGTGGCGAGATTACTGACATTGCAACTCTTCAGGATTTGGGGCTCGCCATTAAAAAAGCATCGCTGTGCGGTCTTGGACAGACAGCACCCAACCCGATTCTCTCCACCATCAACTATTTCCGAGATGAATATGAGGCGCACATCAACGACAAGCGTTGCCCGTCCAACTGTTGCAAGGAATTGCTCCTGTGGCAAGTGGTTGAGGACAAGTGTGTTAAGTGCGGAGCCTGTAAGAAGGCATGCCCGGTTGACGCGATCATCTGGGAAAAAGGTCAGCTAGCCGTCTTGGACAAGGAAAAGTGCACCAAGTGCAAATCCTGTTACGATGCCTGCCGCTTCATGGCCCTGGAATAAACCAATTTTCATCACTCCGCGAACGCAAGGTCAAACACACTGACAGAGGTTGAGATGCTTAATCTGACAATAGACGACAAACAGGTAACGGCTCCTAAAGATTCTACGATTTATGATGCTGCCCGGATAAATGGAATCAAGATACCGATTCTGTGCCACGACAAGAAGTTAAAGCCATTTGGCGCCTGCCGTATGTGCTTGGTTGAGGTCGAGCAGATGAAGGGTCGCCAGATTCCAGCCTGCACTACACCGGTGACCGAGGGGATGATCATTCGGACCGCAACCCCGGATATTGTCAAGGCACGCAAGATGGTTCTCGAGCTGCTACTGCTCAATCATCCGATAGATTGTCCGGTTTGCGACAAGGCGGGTGACTGTGATCTTCAGAACTTGACCTATGAGTACAAAGTGGATGGCAACCGTTTTACCGACGAAAAATTTCACCATGAAATTGATTACAATAATCCCTTGATCGAACGGGACATGAACCGTTGTGTATTGTGTGGCAAGTGTGCCCGTATATGTGATGAAATTGTCGGTTTTGGAGCATTAACATTCATCAGCCGCGGTATAGAGACAAAGATCGGGTGTGAATTTGATGAAGCTCTCAATTGCGAGTTCTGCGGTTCCTGCGTATCGGTCTGTCCGGTTGGGTCATTGCTGGCACGACCATTCAAGTTCAAAGCACGTTTCTGGTCGCTGACCAAGCAGAAGTCTATCTGCGGTTACTGTGGCACCGGTTGTAATCTAACCCTGGGAGTTAAGGATAATAAAGTGTTAACCACGATTTATGATGAAAATCAGGGTTTTCACAATGGTCAGCTCTGCGTACGGGGTCGTTTTGGTTACCAGTTCATCAACAGCGACAAACGTCTTACAAAGCCCCTTGTTCGGAAAAACGGAAGGTTTGAGGAAGTCAGCTGGGATGAGGCACTGGAGGTCGTATCAAGCCGCTTGAAAGCTGCAGGTTCCTCTGCTGCTGCCATAGCAACACCTCGTCTGACAAATGAAGAACTTGTATTGTTCAAAAAAATGATGGTGTCGGCTGGATCAAACAATTATGACCACTCCGCCGGATATGCTCACGCTGCTCTTACAGATGGTTTTGCGGGTAGCTTTGGAGCTACAGCATCTCCAGCCACAATTCTTGACATCCAGAAAAGCGATTTGTTGCTGGTAATAAAAACAGATGCCTACGAGACCCACCCCGTAGTTGGTTTTGAAATCAACATGGCGGTCAAGAATAAAGAGGTCACGCTGAAGATCCTGTCGGATAAACAGGGCAAACTCTCCAAACTTCCTAATGCCCGGACTCTCGTGCATACACCTGGAAGTGAAGTCGCCATTCTCAATGCTATGGCTAAAGTTATTCTCGATAATAAGCTTGCCGATGGTTCCGCATTGGATGTTCCCGGTTATGCTGCTTTTGAAAAATCATTAGCAGGTTTTACACCTGAAGCAATAGCAGATCAGTGTGGATTGAGTGCCGTTGATATCAAGTTGTTAGCCAGTTCCTATGCCAGAGCAGAGAAGGCACTTATTCTGTTCCCCATCGGCCAGTCATATCCAGGTCATGATGCTTCTTTGGCCAATGCTGTCGCCAATCTGGCAATAGTGGCCGGGAAAATGGGTAAAGAGGGCAGCGGTGTCCTCTGCTTGTCGGAGAAGAACAATAGTCAGGGTGCCGTTGACATGGGTTTCTACGCTATCGATGGTGGTCTGGATGCGACACAAATTATTGATGGCTGTGTAAGCGGATCAATTAAAACATTATTCATTGCCGGCGAAAATCCGCTTGTATCCTATCCAGATCACGCAAAAATCAAAACAGCACTGGACAAGGCTGAGTTCCTGATTGTTACAGAGTTGTTCATGACTGAGACCGCAGCAATGGCAGATGTGGTCCTGCCGGCTTGTTCTTTTGCGGAGAAGGAAGGTACGTTTACCGCAACCGACCGCCGTGTTCAATATTTCAAACCTGCGATCAGAAAAATCGGTCAATGCCGGACTGATTTTGAAATATTTGGAGCTTTATTAGCAAAACTTGGCGGTTCCGCTCCGGCTGCTCCGTCAGCGGTTTTTGCTGAAATAGCTGATTCTGCTCCAGGTTACGCAAGTATGAGTTATGCCTCTCTGGCTGAGGAAGGCATGTTTGCCCCAGTCAGTCTCAAGCATGCTTTTGTCGTGCCACAACCATCTACAATCAAGGCTGAACCTGGCAAACTGGCCTTTGTAACTGGCAGCGCCCTGTATCACAACGGTACGTTGTCACAGTTTGGTGAAGGTCCGATGCATGTATGCCCGGAAGGTTATGTTGAGATATCTCGTAGTGATGCAGCAGCATTGAAGTTTGCGGAAAACGATCTGCTGACCGTTTCGTCGGCCAGTGGCTCTATGAAACTTAAGGCTCGGATTACTATGCGCATGCCGCAAGGTGTTGTTTTTGCCCCCTATCATTTTGGGGAAAATCCGGTCAATCAGGTCTGGAGCGGAGCTCCGGTTACCTGGGTGTCCTTGTCCAAGTAGTTAAGTCGTACGTAACTTTTTCGGATAATTTATAAACTAAGGAAAGAGGGTCAGATGGATATCGTGATTTTAGGACTGCCGATGATGTACTACATCGCCATGGTTGCCAAGGTCCTGGTAGCGTTTGTCTTTGTGCTACTGACTGTGGCATACGCAACGTACGCAGAACGTAAGATCATTGGTCATATGCAGGTACGTCTGGGACCGATGCGAACCGGATGGCATGGTCTGCTTCAGCCAATTGCTGACGGTGTGAAACTCTTTTTTAAAGAAGAGATTATTCCTTCGCAGGCAAGCACCTTTGCCTTCCTGATTGCACCGTTGATAGCCCTTGTTCCGGCATTCATAACTTTTGCGGTCATTCCATTCGGTGGAGTGATCGAGGTTGCCGGATACAAAATTCCTCTTCAAATCGCGGCTTATTTTGATACAGCAGCCGGTAGGGTCTATGACGTCAATGTCGGTGTTCTCTATATCCTGGCGATGTCTTCTCTGGGTGTATACGGAATTGTCCTGGCTGGATGGGCATCAAACAGCAAGTATTCACTTATGGGGGGGCTGCGTGCCTCCGCCCAGATGATTTCATATGAACTGGCAGCCGGACTTTCCATTGTTGCAGTGTTTATGCTTTCCGGCACTCTTTCCATGAATGAAATTGTGAAACTGCAGTCTGGTTTCGGTGGTTTCGATTGGTACGCATTCAAACAGCCGATTGCATTTATCATGTTTTTCATCTGTTCTATTGCTGAAATAAATCGTACACCCTTCGACCTCCCTGAAGCTGAAACAGAACTGGTCTCAGGATTCTGTACCGAGTATTCAAGTATGAAATATGCCATGTTTTTCATGGCTGAATATGCCAATATGGTCACAGTGTGCGCCCTGACCACCACCCTGTTCCTGGGTGGCTGGAATGGCCCATTGGCAACAGCCATCCCGCTGTTAGGACCGGTCTATTTCGTGGCCAAGGTCTACTTCCTGATATTCTTCTGCATGTGGCTCCGTGCAACTGTACCCAGATATCGATATGATCAACTGATGCATCTCGGCTGGAAAGTCTTTATCCCGCTGGCACTTTTAAACATAGTTGCTACAGGCATCTGGAATTATATTATTAAGTAGGGTATTGACCAAGCACTCCAAGAACAAGGACGGAAACATGAATCCGATCAAGACGTTTGTGCCGATCATCAACGGCCTTAAAATCACGCTGGGACATATGTTCAAAAAGCCGATCACCCTGCAATATCCGGATGAACGGCCCAAGGTCGCAGCCCGCTTCAGAGGTCTGCACGCTCTCAATGTGTCCCACAACAAGGCAAAATGCGTGGCATGTTATCTGTGCCCTACGGTTTGCCCGGCCAAGTGCATCACTGTTGAAGCTGGTGAGGATGCCAATCACGACAAGTTTGCGGCTGTTTATGAGATTGACATGTTGCGCTGCATTTTCTGCGGCTACTGTGTTGAGGCTTGTCCTGTGGATGCCATCAGGATGTCGAGTGAGTTTGAGTTGGCCAATTACCGACGAGAGGACTTTGTCTACTCCAAGGAACGTCTCTTAGAAAAGAAATAAAGGAGCAGTGCATGGAAACCCTCTTTTTCTTAATTATCTCGCTGGTGGCCATTGTGTCGGCGATACTGGTAATCAGCTGTAAGAATCCGATTAACAGTGCCTTGTCTTTGATACTGACATTTTTCTGTCTGGCTACCTATTATGTCATGTTAGATGCACCTTTTTTAGCGGCCGTACAGGTGATGGTATATGCAGGTGCCATCATGGTTTTGATTGTGTTCACTATCATGCTGCTTAATATCAGGGTCAACGCTTCAAAAAACACTGCGCACAGTGTGATACTGGGCTGCATTATGGGTTTTTTCATGCTTCTCAATACTGCACTGATCTTGTTCAAGAGTAGAGTCGCACTTCCTAACGGCCCGCTAACAGGTGATATCTTCAAACAACTGGGACATACCGAGTTGATCGGCCGGGAAATATTCACAAACTTCCTGCTTCCATTTGAAGTTACATCCATCCTGTTGCTTGTTGCTATTGTCGGTGCAGTTATGCTAGCCAAGAAAAAAATCTAGACTGAGGGACATATTCATGGAAAATCTGAACGGTTATCTTATCGTTAGTGCAATCCTCTTCTCCATCGGAACGATTGGCGTACTCACCCGCAAGAATGCCATTGTAATTTTCATGTGTATTGAGTTGATGCTCAATGCGGTTAATCTCACATTTGTTGCGCTGTCTCGGCATCTAGGCAACCTGGATGGACAAGTGTTCGTCGTATTTGTCATGACCGTGGCTGCTGCAGAAGCTGCTGTTGGACTGGCTCTGATGATTGCATTCTACAATAACAAAGAGTCTATCGATGTTGATGATATGAATCTGATGAAATGGTAACCACCAGTAATCAAGGCAAACAACGTTTAATGATTTATAAAGGAGTCCTACATGTTTGACTACGTTTGGTTGATCCCATTTTTCCCGCTCGTCGGTTTCCTGATCAACGGGTTTTTCGGGAAAAAGATCAAGAATGAAGCGGTCATCGGTGCAATCGGCACCTTGGCGATATTTTCGTCATTCATTGTGTCTTGCATGATTCTCCTTGAGATGATCGGCCTTTCACCAGAGCAACGTGTCTTTGAGAAAGTAGTTTTCCCTTGGATTCACTGCGGCAGTTTCAAGGCTGATATGGCCTTCCTTCTTGATCCGCTCTCCTGCATTATGATCATGGTTGTTACCGGAGTCGGTTCGTTGATTCACCTCTATTCAATCGGTTACATGCATGGTGAAGAAGGTTTTTACCGCTTCTTTGCGTATTTGAATCTGTTTTGCATGTCCATGTTGCTGCTGGTGCTTGGCAGCAACATGCTGGTCATGTTTATCGGTTGGGAAGGTGTTGGCCTGTGTTCGTACCTGTTGATTGGTTACTATTTCCACAAAAAATCTGCCGGAGACGCAGCCAAGAAGGCATTTGTCATGAACCGCGTCGGCGATTTCGGTTTCTTACTTGGACTTTTTACCCTTTACTGGTGGTTCGGCAGTAACCACAATATCTGGACCATAAATTTTGTTGAGATTAAAGCTGCATCGCACCTCCTTCCGTATGGTGGCGTGGTTACTGTAGTTGGCCTGTGCTTCTTTGTTGGTGCAACTGGTAAGTCCGCACAGCTACCGCTGTTCACCTGGCTGCCGGATGCCATGGAAGGTCCGACACCCGTTTCTGCTCTGATTCACGCAGCCACCATGGTTACCGCCGGTGTCTATATGATCGGCAGGATGAGTTTCGTTTTCATCAAATCGCCTGAAACTATGATGGTGATTGCCGTTGTCGGTGCCGCTACAGCTATCTTTGCGGCTACTATCGGTACCGCTCAGAACGATATCAAACGTGTACTGGCATATTCTACAGTTTCCCAGCTTGGCTTCATGTTCCTGGCGATGGGCGTAGGAGCTTTTACAGCTGGTATCTTCCATCTGATGACCCATGCGTTCTTTAAAGCCTGCCTGTTCCTCGGGTCCGGTTCAGTTATTCATGCCATGCATTATGCACTGCATAAAGGTCATCTTCACGATGATGCCCAGGATATGCGCAACATGGGTGGCCTCAGGAAGGCTATGCCGATCACCTTCTGGACCTTTTTAATTTCAACAATTGCAATCGCAGGTATTCCCGGCTTATCAGGTTTCTTCTCCAAAGACGAGATCCTCTGGATGGCTTTTGCCAATCCATTACACGGTGACTTGAATATTGTGTTGTGGTGTATTGGCGCAATAGCAGCATGTTTTACCGCTTTTTACATGTTCAGGTTGGTATTCATGACATTTTACGGCGAATGCCGCATCAATAGCAAGGTCAAGGAATATCTACATGAGTCGCCTCTGGTTATCACCATTCCTCTCATGGTTCTTGGCTTCCTGGCTGCTGTAGGCGGATACATCGGTATGCCCAAAATCCTTGGAATGTTGCCAAACTACTTCGAACACTGGCTGGAGCCTGTTTTCGAATTGGCTACAGAGTATGGTGCTAAATATGCTCATCAAGGTGCACACCCAAGCCATGCTGTTGAATGGGGTTTGATGGGGCTTTCAGTATTGATCGCTATTATCGGAATTGGCATTGCTTTCACCATGTACGTTAAAAATACCGAGCTGCCCGGCAAATTCGTTGCGACCTTTCCGGCACTGCATCGTGTTGTCTACAACAAATGGTATGTTGATGAACTGTACGACTACGTATTTGTAAATCCATGCAAGTCGTTTGGCCAATTCCTCTGGAAGGGTTTTGACGTACTGGTTATTGATGGTGTTGTTAACGGAGTAGCCAGTGTTGTCATGGGATTCAGCGGTATATTCCGCTACATGCAGTCCGGAATGGTTCACAATTATGCCTGGTCAATGGCGTTTGGCGTTGTTGTGATGCTGGGCTACTACGTATTCAAGTAACCAATTATTCGCACTTTGTATAAAGGAGCACGAATTCATGAGTAACCACCTACTGAGCCTGACGACATTCCTGCCGATATTGGGTGTCCTACTGTTGCTGTTCATTCCCAAAGACAGCAAGAGTATGCTGCGCGGGGTGACTGTTGCTGTCACTGTGGCAACCTTCCTCGTATCGCTGCCGATCATGTTAGGCTTTCAGAGCAATGCGGAGTTTCAGTTTACGGAGAATATCCCCTGGATTGCTGCCGGTCCATTTGTAATGCGCTACAACATCGGTATCGACGGAATCAGTTTGTGGCTGGTCATGCTGACAACCTTCATCATGCCGATTGCCGTTCTGTCGACCTATACTGCAGTGGAAGAAAAAGTCAAAGAGTACATGATCTTGCTGCTCCTGCTTGAAACCGGCATGCTCGGGGCATTCATATCTCTGGATATGTTCCTGTTTTATATTTTCTGGGAAGTAATGCTGATCCCGATGTATTTCATGATCGGTATCTGGGGTGGGAAGAACAGGATTTATGCAGCAGTCAAGTTCTTCATTTATACCATGGTCGGTTCGTTGCTGATGCTGGTAGCTCTGATCTTCCTCTATTTCAAAGGCTTGGAAGCCGGCTTCACAAACTTTGGCCTACTTCAGTTCTTTAATCTTCAGTTGCCTTTAGGAACTCAGGTTTGGCTGTTCCTGGCTTTCGCACTTGCTTTTGCTATCAAGGTTCCGATGTTTCCCCTGCACACCTGGTTGCCGGATGCTCATACAGAAGCTCCTACAGCCGGTTCTGTCATCCTGGCCGCAATCCTGCTGAAAATGGGTACCTACGGTTATGTCCGTTTTGCTATACCGCTCTTCCCTGAAGCTGCCCATAAGTTTGCACCACACATCGCAACCCTTGCAGTTATCGGCATTATCTATGCCGCGCTAGTTGCAATGGTTCAGGAAGATGTAAAAAAACTGGTCGCATATTCGTCGGTTGCTCATCTCGGTTTCGTCATGCTCGGTGTTTTTGCATTCAATGTTGAAGGCATTACCGGCGGCATGTTGCAGATGATCAACCATGGAGTTTCCACCGGCGCACTGTTCCTTATCGTGGGATTTATCTACGAACGTCGCCATACCCGTCTGATTACAGACTTTGGCGGGCTTTCCAAGCAGATGCCGGTTTTCGCGACGATCTTTATGATTGTAACGTTCTCGTCTATCGGCCTTCCGGGTACCAACGGATTTGTCGGTGAGTTTTTGGTTCTGATTGGCGCTTTTGAAAGCGAGCTGCGCTGGTGGACAATCATAGCATCCAGCGGTGTTATTCTGTCGGCTGTTTATATGCTCTGGATGTTTCAGCGGGTTATGTTCGGTGAGCTGGATAATCCTAAAAACCAGAAACTGCTGGATCTGAATGCACGTGAGATCGGCATCATGGTGCCGCTTGTTATCATGATATTTGTTATGGGTATTTACCCTAAGCCGTTCATCGATAAAATGGAACCGGCTGTCAAAAAGCTTGTCTCTCAGGTTCGACCTGCATCGATGAATGTGCCGAAAAAACCGGCAGCCGCTCAAGGCATGCCTGCTGGTCCCACAGGGAACGAAATGTCGGCTCCAGCCGGAAATCCTGCCTCTCAGCAGGCTACTGACCCTCAAGCTGCACCGGCTGTAAACCCGCACGACGCTAAGTAAGAAACGAGTCAATCCGACCGGAGGATATATTAGATGGACATGATTACTTTACCAGCCTTCAACATCACGCCGATCCTGCCGGAGATATTTCTCTCAGTATTGGCAATGGCACTGCTGCTGATCAATGTGTTTGCACCTAATGGTCAGAAGTCCTACCTGGGCTACATCAGCTTCATCGGGGTCGTAGCGGCTGGGGTGCTTGTGGGAGCAGGTTGGGGAGGGTATATCGAGAGTTTCAGTGGCTCGGTTGTACTCGATAATTTCGCTACATTCTTCAAGATGATATTTCTGATCGCTGCTGGACTGGCTATTCTGATATCAGATCAGTATATGGAAAGGGAAGGTTGCAATCACGGTGAGTTGTATCCAATGATCCTTTTTACCGTGGTTGGCATGATGCTGATGGCATCTGGCACCGACCTCATGACGATTTTTCTGGGTCTTGAAGTCATGTCAGTATCCCTGTATGTCCTTGCCGGATTCAACAGGGCCAATATCAAATCGAACGAAGCCGGACTCAAATACTTTCTGCTGGGGGCTTTCTCCACTGGTTTCCTGCTCTATGGTATGGCGTTGACGTACGGTGCTACCGGTACAACCCGCATTGCAAAGATTGCCGTGGCTGTAGGTCAAATGACCCTGCCTTCGTCCAATATCATGCTTGTAGCCGGTATGCTGCTCATGCTGACCGGATTCGCATTCAAGGTTGCTGCCGCGCCATTCCATATGTGGACACCTGATGTGTACGAGGGTGCTCCAACCCCCATGACGGCTTTCATGTCGGCCGGTCCCAAGGCCGCTGGATTTGCAGCCGCAATGAGAATCTTTCTTGTCGCGTTGCCGACACTTCAGGTTGAGTGGAGTCAAGTGCTCTGGGTTCTTGCCGTTGTAACCATGACGGTTGGTAATATCACTGCATTGCGTCAGGACAATATCAAACGCATGCTCGCTTATTCTTCTATTGCTCATGCCGGTTATGCTTTGGTTGGTTTTGCCGCCGGAAACGGAACCGGTTCGGCAGGTGTTCTGTTCTACATGTTGTCCTATGCCTTTATGAATATTGGTGCGTTTGCAATTATCATTCTGATTGGCAAAAAGGGTGAGACCAACGGCAATGTTCAGGATTTCGCCGGTTTCGGAGTTAAGCACCCTGTATTGGCAGCTGCCATGACAATTTTTCTATTCTCACTGGCCGGTATGCCCCCCACGGCTGGTTTTATAGGTAAATTCTACCTGTTCTCCGGGGCAATTCAGAAGGGCTATGTTTGGCTTGCTATTATCGGTGTTCTTAATAGTGCGGCATCGGTTTATTATTATCTGCGCGTCATGGTGTTTATGTATATGAAAGATTCTACAGAAGAGTTTGACTGGATGCAGGTCACAGCCCCAATGGCACTGTGTGTTGCTATCTCTGTATTCGGTTCACTGATTCCTGGTATTGTGCCTTCAGTGATACTCCAATTTGCTCAACAGGCGATAAAACTTATTTAAATATTAATTGGTTCAATCCTCATTCACAACAGCAAAAGGCGATCTCGTTGAGATCGCCTTTTGCTGTTTGAAATCTTGTAAATGTCTCAAGGTCCGGTAAAATTATAACTGTCTCGGATCTTATCTGAAGATTGCAAATATGAAAAAAATGGCTGTGACTAATGAAAAAAACATTTGGATCGAATAGCGAGTACATGATGTGTTGTAAAAAAACAATTATCAACAATATTAATCGCTTAGTTGTTGACTGTCTAAAGCCGACAGTCCAGCTGAAGAAGTTGCTCATGGATAAGCTGAAGAGGCATAACTAGTTACAATTTTAAGTATTTAACCAGAAGTTAGTTCTTTACAAATATTGTAAATCATTGTAGAAACGGGTAACTTTTTTTAATATAGTTTACCATATAATAAAAGCTTTTGCTTTGCTTCGGAGTGAAGTCGCTATGTATAATATATTTATTGCATTGATAATTCTGATTACTGTTTCTGCTTGCGGAGGCAAGACTAAAGAAGAGTTGTATACGGAAGGACTCAAACAGTTACAGGCTGCAAACCCGGGCGGAGCGGTAGTGCTGTTTAAGAGTGCTCTGGAGAAGGATGAAAACTATCAGGATGCCCGCTTTCAGTTGGCAAAATCCTACGCGAAAATGGGAAAACTGGAACAGGCAGAAAAGGAGTTTAACAAGGTACTTAAGCAGAATCCTTCGCGCGACGAAGTATTGTTAGAGCTGGCAGCCGTCTATAATACTACCAAAAAAGCAGATGCTGCGTTCAAGCTTGGCGAGGAATATCTTGCCAAGCATCCTGGCAGTGCAGATGGTCTTGAAATTCTTGGTGTTGCCAGTGCAATTAATAATCAACACGATATAGCAGAAAGTTATCTGCTGCAAGCTATTGAGACAGATCCCTTTCGACCTAAATTAAAACTAGAACTTGCCTCAGTGTATATATCTGCCGGAAAACAGCAGAAAGCAGTTATTCTCTTGGATGAGCTAATTAAGACTGATCCCAAAAATCCACGACCTTTTTATATGCTGGCCGCAATGGAAACAAAGGCTGGTAATCGTAATAAGGCCATTGAAATTTATAAGACAATTTTAGCAAATAATGCTTCTGAAACACTTGCTGCCTACAAAGCAGGTATCATTTATCTTGAGTTGGACGAATTGGATAAAGCTGACAATTTAGCCGATGATTTGATAAAGCGCTTTCCGAAACGTGCAGACGGACAGCGATTAAAAGGATTAGTGAGCTATCAGAGGAAAAACTACGCTGCAGCAATGAATTATTTGCAGAACTCTATTAAAATAGCACCATCTCTAGAGGCTTACCATTTCCTTGGCCTGTGTTTTTTTAATCGCGGAGAACTAGAAAGCGCCCTGAGCCAGTTTCGCAGTATTCTTGATAATGCCCCTGGGTCTCGTCAGGCGAGTTTGATGACAGGTATGATTCTGCTCGCACAGAAGCGAGTAGATGATGCGATAGCTGAAATCAAAAAAGTGCTGCAATCTGACGATCAGGATGCTGTTGCTCATAATTTACTGGGAAACGCATACATGTCTAAGGGCTTGTTTGAAGAAGGCATACGCGAGTTCAACCGAGCAACAAATATCGATCCTAAAATTGTAGACTCCTACATGAAAAAAGGAATGTATTACTTTAGTAAAGGAAAGAATGTCGAAGGTGAGTCTGAGCTTGCAACTGCGGTAAAATACGCTCCCGATGCTGTAAGTAGCAGATTTATGCTGGCTTCGTACCATCTCAGATCAGGAAAGGGCGATAAGGCGCTGTCAATTCTTAAATCAGGTTTGACCGGTAAAAAAAGTGATGCGTTCCTTCTTAATGGCATCGCTGCGGTATATTTCACCCAGAATAAACAGGAAGAAGGTCTTAAGAGTATTCAAAAAGCCAAAGAGATGGACCCGGTCTTTCCAGCCTCCTACCAGAATTTAGCTACATATTTTGCCGCAAACGGGAAATACGAAAAAGCGATCGGGGAGTACGCAGCATTGCTACGCAATGATCCACAGAACTTAGGTGCCATGCTGGGTATTGCCGGTTTGAATGAAATAGTGGCCAATGAGAGCGAAGCGCTCGTGTACTATCAGAAGGCCGTAGAAACGAAACAGACTGCTGCATTTATTGCTAAAGCTGATTATTACATTAAAAAAAACGAAACAGCCAATGCGCTCAAGATATTGGATGATGGGTTGAAAATCGATTCGCGAAATGTTGCAGTCCTCGAGAAGAAGGGTCGTTTGCTCGTTGATGCAAAGAAATACAAGGAGGCGCTAAGGGTCTACGATGAGTTGGAAGCATTAAATCCCGAGGCCGGAGTGGCGTTAAAAATCAGCACCTATATTGCTATGAAAAATACTGCCAAAGCCGTTGAACTGGCCCAGAAAACCATAGAAAAGTACCCGAGTTCGGCTCGTGGCTATATGGTGCTTGGGTCAATTTACGAAAGCCAAAAGGATTATTCCCGGGCCATTAACGAGGTGAAAAAAGGCATCAGGACAGACATAAATAATGCTCCGGCATTAGTCTATGTGGGCAATTTATACGAGGCAACCAAGGACTATACTCGTGCAATGACTGCTTATGACGATGCCTGTCGAAAGAAACCGGATTATGTGCCAGCGCTCTTTGCCCAAGGGGCACTTCTTGAGCAGACCGGGAAAACGAAAGAAGCGATCAGCAAATATAGAACTGTGTTGGAAAAATACGATGCTTACGTACCTGCTCTGAACAATCTGGCATATCTGTGCGCTTCCGGGCACGGAACCAAAGAAGAGGCCCTTCGACTGGCCATTTCAGCATTCAAGAAAGATCCGGGCAATGCCGGAGTGCTGGACACACTTGGTTTTGCTTTGCTGAAAAATAATCGAGGGGAAGAAGCCCGAAAAGTATTGGAAAAAGCCTTCAATCTTCTGCCGAACAACCCTGCAGTAGCTTTTCATCTTGCACTTGCCTACAAAGAGTCTGGTGATAAAATTAATGCACTTAAATTTCTGAAAAAAGCTGTGACGTTGGGTGATTTCCCAGAAAAGAAAACAGCAGAGTCACTTGTCGTTGAACTGTCAAGATAATCGAGTGGAAATATGAAGTTTAATGCAACCATTCTCATAGTGCTGGATGCCTTTCTTGCAATTGCGGCATTATTGGCAGCAGCTGTGTTGAGATTCAGCCCCTCTGAAGGGCACCGGCTGGTTCTTGATGCTACCACGATTTACACGATGGCGATATTTGTTGTTGTTGTACTGTTCTCGTCACACTTGATGGAAGTCTACGATCCAGGTAAAAATGTAAAAAAGCGTGAAATTGCCGTCAATATCATATTCGGTGCAGTAACATCGTTTTTCCTGCTTTCGGTGGTATATTACCTCGATCCGGATGTCATGCTGGGACGCGGTATATTATTGTTATCTCTCTGTGTTATGGTGCTTTTCCAATTCTGCTGGCACGTTCTCTATCTGGTTGGAAAAAATATACCTCGATTCACTCAGCGAATACTTGTGCTCGGAACCGGTTCTCTGGCTTCCCAGATCGGCGGGATAATCTGTTCCAGCAAGCGCAACTTCACATTGGCGGGGTATGCCTCATGTAACATCGACTCACGAGACAATGCTACGGAAACTGCTCAAGCAGAGGTCCCTCAAGAAGCTATTCTCGGGAATTGTGATAACCTGCGGGATATTGCAATTCGAGCTCAGGCGGATGTCATTGTAGTGGCGCTCTCCGAAAGAAGAGGTGTTTTCCCTCTCAGGGATGTTCTCCGCTGCAAATTGAACGGTTTTCAAATCATGGATGCCCCTTCTTTTTATGAGCTTGCCCTGGGCAAACTCATGCTGGAATCGATTACGCCCAGTTGGTTCATCTTTTCCAATGGTTTTAATAAGACAACCATTCTCAGTATTTGCAAACGAACTGTCGATATTGTCTTATCTTGTTCAGGTTTGCTGATTATGCTTCCTTTTTTTCCGCTGATTGCTCTGGCGATCAAATTTGATTCTCCCGGGCCGGTATTTTTCAGGCAGGAGCGAGTTGGCAACAGAGAAAAACTGTTCAACCTCTATAAATTCAGGACCATGGGGCAGGATGCAGAAAAGGGAACCGGAGCAGTCTGGGCTGAAAAGAATGATCCGCGCATAACAGCACTAGGCAAGTTTTTCAGGGGGTCACGGATCGATGAAATTCCTCAGCTGATCAATGTGTTAAAGGGAGAAATGAGTTTTGTTGGTCCGCGTCCGGAACGTCCTGAATTTGTGGAAAAACTGAAATTGGTCATTCCTTATTATTCGAAACGACATTTTATCAAACCAGGCTTGACTGGCTGGGCCCAAGTCCGCTATCCCTATGGATCTTCAGTTGAGGACGCTGTAGAGAAATTACGTTACGATCTTTACTACATAAAAAACATTGGGCCATTTCTGGATACACTTATATTTCTTGAAACCATCAAAGTCGTCCTCTTTGGATTTGGCGGGCGATAACTGATATCGGTTACACAACTTGATACTGGCAAATTAGTATCACATTCGAGGTTTGGAGAGATCGATGCATATGAAACAAATATTTTTGGTTCTAGCTCTGCTTTTGCTGATGCCTCTAACTTCGACTGCCGGTGATTATGTCATCGGTGAAGGCGATGGACTTGATATCGCTGTCTGGGGTGTGAGAGATTTGAACAGCACTGTCAGGGTGCGCCCGGATGGGAAAATAACAATTCCGGGGCTGGGTGAAGTCGTTGCAAGTGGATTTACGCCCAAGGCGCTGCAGTTGGATCTTGCCGAACGACTCAAGGAACTTGTTAAAAATCCGATAGTCACCGTTACGGTTCGTGAAATTACAAACAGCCGGGTCTATATTTTCGGCAGTGGCGTACAGCCGGGTGTAGTTGATCTCAACCGGCGCACAACCCTGCTTCAACTGCTCTGCACAATCGGTACAACGCCTTCCCCTGCCGTGGGAGCTGGTGGCTCCTCAGCTGCCGCCACTTCCCGCGGAGCCGGAGCTGGCGGGGGGGCGGCCGGCGCATCCAGCCGGATTCCGGATTTTAAAAAAGCATACGTCCTGCGAAATGGAAAGAAGGTTAAAGAAGACTTTACCAAGCTTTTTATCAATGGCGAGGTCGGCGAGGACATTCTCATCGAGTCCAATGATGCCGTATTCATCCCCCAGCTTCCTGACAGCAATATATATGTATTGGGAGCGGTTACAGCGCCGCGTTCGATCGAATATCGTGACGGAATGACCGTTATGGAGGCTATTCTGGAGTGTGGTGGTTTTACTCGATTTGCCAAACAAAACAGCACGGTGATATACAGGAAGGAAAACGGTAAAGATACCTCCATAGAGGTAAAGGCGAAAGACCTGGTGAATGACGCCGACCTGAGCCAGAACATAAAACTTAAGCCGGGTGATTATGTAATTGTCAAGGAAGGGATGTTTTAATGCAGAACGAATTTGATTATAGAAAATATCTTTTTCTTATCATAACGAACAAGCGTCTCTTTGCTGTCACCGCTCTGGCTATCATGACAATCGCTGTAATATTGAGTTTCCTACTCCCGAAAAAATATGCTGCAAAAAGCACCATATTCGTGTCAAAAAACGTTCTCAACGAGCTTGTCAGGGGGGGAGGCTCTACCCCTGGTGTTGAAGAATCCTTAAAGGGGTTGAATACTACCATCAAGAGCAGAAAACTTATCACAAAAATAATTGATGAACTTGATCTGAATCTGCAAAAACAGAATGATGCTGCACTTGAATCAACGATTGAAAGCTTACGAAAAAGAACCAATTTACAGTTGAACGAAAAAGAGGGTCTCATTACCATCTCGTTTACTGATAAAAATCCTCTGATTACGAGGGATTATGTCAATGCGTTAGTGCGGCGTTTCTTGGAAGAAAACTTGTCAATTAAACGGGAGGAGTCGTATGGAGCTACAAGTTTTCTCTCCGACCAGGCTGCGGCCATTAAAGAGAAGCTGGATAAGGTCGAAGCAGATATTGCCAGTGTCCGTTCGAGAAGCGGATCCGCCCTGTCAGCCGAACCGGCTGCAATCCAGACAGAAATAAATGCCGGACAACAGAGACTTGATGAACTTATTCTGCGACGTTCCCAACTTGAAGCCACTCGCAACCAGTTAAAACGAAATGATCCTTCGCGGGACAAAATTGTTGCACTTCAAAAAAGACTGGAAGAATTGCGGGTGGAGTATACTGACAGTTACCCGGAAGTTATGAAGGTCAAGGCTGATATAGAGGCGGCTCAAAAGGAAATAGCTAGAAGGCCGGCAGGGGCCGGTGCGCCGGTTCGCGATTCACTGGAGCTTGAAAGAGTTGAAGCCGAACTGAGGGCGGTCCGGATTAGTGAAGAAAACCAGCGGTCTAATTTATCCAACAGTCAGGTGCTATTGCGGACAAATCCAGCTGCCCGATCCGAACTGGAACGACTGGAACGGGAAAGAAACAGCTACAGGACTATGTATGATCAGATGCTGGCGAAGCAGGGCCAGGCGGAAGTATCCAAGCAGATGGAAGTGCAGGACAAAACAACGACCTTCAGGATTGTAGAGCCTGCCATAATGCCGATTCATCCGATCAGCCCAAACCGGGTGAGGATAATCCTTTTGGGAATCGCTGCGGGGCTGGCTGGAGGATTGGGTCTGCTCATAGGCATCGACTACTTTGATACGTCGGTTAAAAGTGTTGATACACTGAAAACGTTGGGTATACAGGTGCTTGCGGTTATTCCAAAAATCCGCGACCAATTGGAACTTGAGAATGAGCGACGCAAAGACCTGCGGCTCTACCTCATTTCAGGAGTGTACTTTACCATGATTTTAGCTGTTTTGACGCTTGAATTTATCGGGCGCTCTCCAGTTGAAATGATAATCAGGATGGTTACCCTCTAAAGGGCCAGGGGCAAGTGAGTTGTACATAGGTAAGAGTTGATTTGCAGCCACAAAAATCGCTGGCAGTTATCAGAGAAAGGATTGGAATGAGCAGAATCGAGAAAGCGATGGAAAAGGCTGCCCAGCTCAGGAGCTTTCGCGGCAGCAGCGAAGCGGTTAAAGAGAAGGATGGAGGAGTCTCTCTTAAGCCGATTCAAATGAATTCTCCTCTGCCGCCAATGGACAGAAGCGAGAACAAACCTTCGATTCAAAATCCACTTCTCGCCACCTTGTGCAATCCTCATTCCCCGGTAAGCGAGGAGTATCGCAAGCTAAAGTCGGCAGTTATTGCATTTGCCCAGCAGGATGTCTTCAGGAATGTCATCATGGTGACCAGTTCAGTCAGCTGTGAAGGGAAAAGTATTGTTTCCTTGAACCTTGCCATATCTCTTGCTCAGGAATACGACCTTACCGTGCTTCTGGTAGATGCGGATCTGAGAAAACCATCGATCCATGAATATCTCGGGTTGAAGCCGGAAAAAGGATTGTCGGACTATCTTGCCGGAGAAGCTCATTTCAGCGACTTGCTGATAAGAACCGGCATCGGGAGACTGAATCTTCTCCCTGCCGGAGCTCCGCTCAGAAATCCGGTAGAACTTTTTTCATCCCAGATGATGAAAGAGTTTATCTCGGAAATAAAGAACCGTTACCCTGATCGTTTTATAATCATCGACACTCCACCGGTATTGCCGTTTGCTGAATTACGTTCATTGACTGCTCTGGCGGATGGTGTGCTGTTCGTTATCAGAGAGGGCGCAGTGACCCAGGAAAACATAAGCGAGGCACTGCATACACTGGATGCCTCCAAGTTGATTGGTGTTGTGTATAACGATGCATCACAGGTGAGCCATAACAACCATTCTCACTACTACTCTTATGGCTATGGGGACAGTGGGCAGCAAACTAATGCCTGATTGTACTCTGAACGTACGGAGCAAATATGTATAAAGCATTTTTTAATCTGCGGATCAAGCCATTTGACCTGCTTCCGGACCCACAGTTCATTTACCTGAGCAAGTCTCACAAAAAGGCATTGGTTTATCTGGACTATGGCATCAGAGAACGTTCGGGCTTTATCCTGCTCACCGGAGAAGTAGGCTCTGGGAAAACAACCCTGATTCGTAACCTGCTGGATAAACATTACGAGCATGTCGTTCTTTCCATGATATTCAATACCCGGGTAACGTCGGAACAGTTGCTGGCAATGATTAACGAAGATTTTGGACTTGCTGTTCAGGGAAAGGACAAGGTGACCCTGATCAGGGATTTGAACGTATTTCTGATTGATCAGTATGCGGCCGGCAACCAGCCGATCCTGATTATTGACGAGGCCCAAAATCTTTCATCTGAACTGCTGGAAGAGGTACGCATGCTCTCCAACCTGGAGGCATCCAACAGCAAGCTGCTGCAGATTATACTCGTCGGTCAACCTGAGTTGCGGACAATACTTGCAGCCTCTGAACTCCGCCAATTGCGTCAGCGCATAAATATCAACTGCCATCTGCAGGCGCTTAACCGTGAAGAAGTCGAACAGTATATCAGCCACCGTCTCGAGATCGCCGGCAACTCATCTGCGGTGCATTTCGAGCCGGAATCACTTGATGCCATTTACCGGTATAGTCGCGGGATTCCTCGTCTTATCAATATAATCTGTGACTTTCTTCTGTTTCTGGCTTTTGCAGAAGAAACAACCTCGCTATCTGTAGAAATGGTTCAGGATGTTATCGGCGACCTTGACTTTGAAAACCATTACTGGATGGTAAATACGTCGAACCCGCTACTGGACAACGTTTTCTCATCAGCCACAGAGTTGCAGGGCATGATTGCTGAGATTTCAAGACGTATAGAGTTGATGGAACATAATATATCCGCTCCCCTGTACAGCGCTCTCAATGCCCAGAATGACCGTATTGAATCATTACAGACAACTGTGGCATCGCATGTTGCCAAGAGCAATACCCTTATTCTGGAATTGAGCAGAAAAATGGAAGTAATTAGGAACAGAGCAACCAGCTCCGAAAAGGGTGTTACGCACGAGTTGCCCAAAGCTGATTTCGACTGGCGGGCCTTTGGTGGTGTCGATATTTCTCCCCGCCGAAAGTGAAAAATCTTATGAAAAACGGGTTAACATGTATTTGCGTAAGCGGGTTTCTGGCCGGAGTTCCTCTGCTCTTGTCGCCACCCTCCGTATCGGCTGCAGACATCTCGTTCAGACCTTCCCTTGCGGTCAGTGAAGAGGTGACTGATAACGTCTATGAAGTTACAAACAACAAGCGTACAGAATTAATTACCCGCATTCAGCCCGGCTTCACCTCCCGTTATCAAGCACCACTCTGGAATTGGGATCTTGGGTATAACTTCGATTACCGCAGGTATGAACGCAACAGCAGGGGGGATGAATATACCCACAACGGGGTATTGAGGGGTAATCTTTCGTTGCTGGATAATTTCCTGTTCATTGATGTCAACGACGTCTACCACCGGGTGACACTCGATGTATCTCGTGACGCAGCCACCTCCAGCAGCCTTTTTCTTAATCAGACCGATCAGAACACTGCCACTATTTCTCCTTATCTGCTGTGGCGCTTGAGGGGTGACAACTCTCTCAGGACCGGCTATCGGTATACCGATGTCCGTTACTGGGGAGATGGAATTGAAAGACGTGAGCAGGGTGCCTTTGCCGATTTTAACCATGAGATATCTTCCCAACTCAGTATTTCTGCGGGGTATGGATTCACCTATCTCGATTCAGATCCTACCAGGTATACCAAACACGACCTCTCAGCCGGTTTCAGGTTTGAATATGCTGAAAGGTCGTTTGTCTTTGGCCAATTTGGAAACAGCTGGCAGCAGTTCATTCACGGAGGCAATTCCAGTTACATATTCTGGAATGCAGGTGTCTCTCATGACTTCAGTTTTGCAGTTGCAACGCTTGAATCCAGGGTTCAAACCGCTGCAGACCCATTGGCGGTATCGACCAAAGTAACCAGCTACAGCGGACGGTTCGAAAAGATCCTTGAGCGAGGGATGGTTGGTTTGTCTACGTCCTACTCCGATTTTGAAGATACAGAGGCCGGAGGTGGAAACCGGCGAAGACTCACGTTCGGCGGAACCGGGCGATATGAGGTTTTTCAAAGCATTACCGCCAGTCTGGCTGCGACCGCAGAACGCTTCTATTTGAATTCGTTCAATGGGTTTCGCTACCATTTAAACGCCACCAGCGGTCTGAGTTATGCCTTGAATCGGGATCTTACCTTCAGCCTGAATTACACCTATGATACCCAGCGCAATGATATCTCTTCAACTGCAGGCGCCATTGATACCAACCGCGTGGTCGTTGAAATGAGAAAAATATTTTGACGATGATCAACGCTCTAAGCATAGATGTGGAAGACTACTTTCAGGTTTCCGCCTTTGAAGGGTGTGTGTCCAGGAGCCATTGGGACAGCTTTCCTCTTCGTGTAGAGTCAAATACCTCTCGCATTCTCGACATACTGGACGAGTATGACATCAAAGCTACCTTCTTTGTTCTCGGCTGGATTGCCGAGAGGACGCCGTCGCTTGTGCGGGAGATAGCACGACGTGGGCACGAAGTGGCAAGCCACGGTTACGGCCATCAGAGGGTCTGCACCCAGTCACGACAGGAATTCCGAGACGATATCCGGCGCAGCAAGAGCTTGTTGGAGGATCTCTGTGGTGGACCCGTCCATGGCTACCGGGCGCCGAGCTACTCCATTTCCATGGACACGCTATGGGCCTTTGACGAGCTTCATGATGCAGGATACCGCTATGACTCCAGTGTATTCCCTATTCGCCACGATTTGTACGGGATTCCGGATTGGCCGAGACACCCCTTTTTGTTAACGAAAAAACTGAACAACGAATGGGGACCAGTTGATTCACTCTCATCCCAGTTGACGCATGGCCTCTGTTCATTCCCGGGCGAAAATGAAAGTATTCAACTACTTGAAATTCCTATAACCACACTCTCAGTCAGAGAGAAGAGTATCCCCATAGCAGGTGGCGGATATTTCCGTCTCTTCCCCTACGCTTTTACCCGTTGGGGGCTTAGACGGATAAATAACCTGGAGGAACGCCCTTTTGTTTTCTATCTTCATCCGTGGGAGATAGACCATACGCAGCCACGCATGAAAAATGCCGGTTTCAAGAGCCGTTTTCGTCACTACCTGAACCTCCACAAGACCGAGGGACGTTTACGGAGACTGTTGACAGATTTTCAATTTGCGCCGGTGAGGGTAGTATCAAATATTTAAGTAATGTTAAGATTAATTCGGAATTGGCCGATCTGTCTACCTGCTATTCTTATATGAGACGACACGGATTGTAACGCGATTCACGAAGACATGGACACAATTCGAATAATAAGAGGACTCGATTCCTTGTTCACCTGTGTGATGAGTTTTTACGAAACTGCATGATGGATACAGTTTGGCCTCTGTCATTTGACTCCATCAACCCGCATTTGAGCGCATAAGCGATGGATACTGCATGACCCAGGCAATGATTACCCGGATGAGAAAACTACATGGAAAGGCATTATGGGTTACGTTAAGCTTGTTCTAAAAAATGCCTTCTCTAACTGGGCCAACATGGCTATAGCCATGGCCATTTCTTTTTTTCTGGCGCCATTTATACTCCATAAAATCGGAAATACGTATTACGGTGTGTGGGCAGTCGTCTCTCAAGTTACCGGGTATCTCTGGTTGCTGGATTTTGGAGTGCGGGATTCCGTTATTAAATATGTAGCTGAATACCATGAAAAAAAAGATGAAGGGGTGTTGAATGATATCATCAATGCTTCTCTGAAACTTTACTCCACCGTATTCATAGGATGTATAGCGGTTACCTTCCTTATTGCATATCTTTTCCCGGTGATGTTCCATGGTGCGAGAGAAACAGCCTCCACGGCCCAGATTCTCGTTCTCATCACAGGTCTCGATATTGCCCTGACTTTTGTTTTCAACGTTTTTGTCGGGATATTGATGGGGCTGCAACGATATGATGTTTTTAGCAAAATATCAATTGTGCTTTCTATCGTTCGGGCTCTCTTGACTGTTTTTTTTCTGAGCGAGGGGTATGGAGTAGTTGCAATCTGTCTGATCCAGTTATTTACCAATAGCTGCATGAATATCACGGTATATTTTGTATCAAGAAGGCTGCTGTTCTTCAAATTAGATTTTAGAAAGTATGGCCGGGGGAAAGAAGTTTATAGAATGCTCATGAATTACAGTTTTTTTGTTTTTCTTAACTGTATTGCTTTACAGGCATTTTTCTATAGTTCCAACTTCATTATCGCAATCTTCCTTCCCATCGCCTCAGTTACCTATTTTGCCATTGCCTCCAGTCTCGTCGACTATATGAAAAAACTCATATGGGCCGGAACTCAGGCCTTCAGCCCCTTGACCAGCCAACTCGACGCTAAAAATGATCCTTCCAAAATTACCGCACTTCTGATCAAGGGATCCAAGTATTCAATAATTATAGGTCTTCCAGTGGGGGTGTCATATATAGTTCTGGGAAAACAGTTCGTCGGATTATGGATGGGGCCTGAATATTCGGATATCACCGGAAACATCCTCGTCGTATTAACGGTTATGACCCTTTTCTCTCTACCCCATTACACCATCAGCGGTATTCTGCTGGGGCTCAACAAGCACCGCCTCATGGCCTATTGCAGAATCATTGAAGGCATTTTCAATGTTGTCTTGAGCATCTTGTTGGTAAAATATATGGGTTTAATGGGCGCAGCCCTTGGGGTCGCAATTCCCCATCTGATCATGGTTATTATTGTGTTACCGGTTATTATTTCAAGGGTAGTAAATATTAGGCTTTCAGAATACTTCAGATCCGCATACTGCGGGCCCATTGTCTCCGTAATTCCTTTTACCCTAGCATGTTTTTTGGTCCGTAATGTTTTCACCCCCCATTCGCTTTTTGCCTTTTTTGCTGAGATAGTGCTTCTGCTTCCTGTCTACATTGTGGGGATCTGGTTTCTTTCAATCACTAAGGAAGAACGACAGCTCTGTAAAAAAACAATCACTGGATATACACCAGCTGCATTCGGGCGATGACGGCACCAATCCAGCAAAGAGAGATCGGTTGGATTCACACTATGATAAAATCTGAAACTGAATGATTCTGCTATGAAAATGATAATCGACCATTATAACCACTACGGTGAAACCTGGGACGCCTTTGTTGCTTCCCATGATGACAGCAACAATTACCACAGGTATGGCTGGCGTAGCGTAATTGAAAAAAGCTTCGGCCACACAACGTACTACCTCTCTGCCAGAGACAGTAATAACGAACTGCATGGTGTATTGCCGCTGACTCATATAAATAGCAGGCTGTTCGGGAGCTTCCTGGTTTCGCTGCCCTTTTTCAATTATGGCGGCCTGCTCTGTAATGATGATGAAACTGCCTCAGCCCTGCTTGATGAAGCCTGCCGAATACGCAGTAATGTTAACGCAGACCATGTTGAACTGCGCCACAGAAACATTCGCAGTCAGGGTCTTGCAACAAAAGAACACAAAGTCACCATGATCCTTCCGCTTCATGGCGATGAGGAAGCCCAGTGGAAGGCCCTTGATGCCAAAGTACGAAATCAGGTGCGCAAAGCGGAGAAGAGCGGCCTGGAGATTGTTTCCGGACATATTGAACTTTTGGACGGGTTCTACGAGGTGTTCTGCCGTAACATGAGGGACTTGGGTACGCCGGTATATGGTAGAAATTTCTTCGAAAATATACTGGATGCATTCCCTGAATCCACCCGGATCATATCAGTGATGCTGGGAGATAAGACGATAGCTTCCGGCATCCTCACCTGGTACAGGGACACTCTGGAAGTCCCATGGGCATCGTCAGTCAGCGATTATCGGGAAAAGTGTCCGAACAACCTTCTCTATTGGGAGGCGATACGGTTTGCCATCGGTATTGGTTCGAAGAAATTTGACTTTGGACGCTCTACACCAGGTGAGGGAACCTTCCGTTTCAAAAAACAGTGGGGGGCCGAACCGGTTCAACTCTACTGGCAATACCTGCTCAAGGAAGGGGAACGGCTGCCGGAATTGAATACAAAGAATCCAAAATACGATATGGCGATCAAAATTTGGCAGAAGTTGCCGTTGGCAGTGACGAATTTTCTCGGGCCGGGAATCGTAAAGAACATTCCCTAATACAACAAGCTAGGCTATACACTCACAGACAAAAAAGGTTTTTTACGATGTCATCTCATATAGGAAGAACACTCCCACCGGCAGCGGCTCCACTACGTCTCCGGGACATCGTGTATGGGATCGCAGGACTGTGTGAAGGAGAGAAAGCAAGAAGCAGGTTCGAGGAGAGTCTTGAAGACTATTTTGATGTCAGGCACTGTTTCACTGTTTCATCAGGAAAGGCGGCTCTGGTCCTGATCCTGCAGGCTTTGCATGACCTCTGTCCAGAACGGAATGAGGTCCTGATACCGGCCTATACCTGCTATTCCGTTCCTTCTGCTATTGTAAGGGCTGGACTAAAGGTCAGGCTGTGTGATCTTGAATACGGCGAACTTGGTTTTAACTTTAGCCTTCTTGGGAAGCACCTGGATAATCCTCGCCTATTGTGTGTGATTCCCACCCACCTGTTTGGTATGCCGGCAGATATGGTGCGGGTCAAAGAGATGGCTAATCGACAAGGAGTATGGGTTGTTGAGGATGCTGCCCAAGCCATGGGTGGTGAATGGAACGGCCGGAAGATGGGAAGCCAGGGAGATGTGGGGCTGTTCAGCCTGGGACGGGGTAAGGCCTTCTCGACGGTGGAGGGAGGCATAATCCTTACGGATAATGAAACCATCGGACAGGCAATAGGGAAGGGTGTGGTTGCCACTCCAAGGTATGGGATTATTGATTGTATCAAGCTGATTATATTTTCACTGGCTCTATTCGTTTTAATTCATCCAAGAATATTTTGGATACCCAAATTACTGCCGTTCCTGAAGCTTGGTGAAACACATTTCGACATGTCCTTTCCGATCCGGAGGCTCTCATCATTCCAGGCAGGAATAGCAATGGGATGGGGGACAAGAATCGAGGGTCTAAAGAAAATCAGGCGGCGCAACGCTCAACACTTTATTGATTACGGAATAACCCCTCTTGCAGTCCATGGAGGTCTTCTCCCCGACATGATCAGATTTCCTATTCTTATGCCAAATGCGGAATCAAAGCAAAAGATTCTTCAGGAAAGCGAGAGGATGGGTTTGGGAGTATCAGATGGGTATCCGGATACAATTGACGGGATTGTTGAACTTGGGGACCTGTCCGATGGGAAAAGTCACCAAAATGCCAAGGATATAGCGGAAAGAATTGTCTGTCTGCCCATTCATAATTTTGTAAGAGATAGAGACATTCAAAAGATAGTGCAGTTGCTGAAAATAAGTACGGTGCGTGGATAAACGTTGATGGCCACTGATAATATGGAAAAGAAATATCGAAAGTATTTTGTCTTTAATTCCGGATTTACCAGATTAGATTCATTTCCCGTTAAAATTTTGGAGTTCTATATTGTTGATAAAGTGAAAAAAATGTCGAAAATCGACAAAATAAAAATAGCGATACTTTTCATATTATGGGCCATGATCTTTGTGCCGGTCTATCCGGAACTTGTTCGCGAATGGCTGAGCCATTCTGATAACTCTCACGGCTTTCTCGTACCAATAATTGCGGGATATATTGTCTGGCAAAAGAAAGAGGATTTACGCTCAGCAATGAAAGACAGCTCAGGGTGGGGATGCGTACTTCTTTTCCTGTCACTGGCAATGTATGTACTGAGTTATGCCGGCGGACTGGCTTTTCCATCCAGAGTTGCGCTGGTTTTGTCACTGATGGGGTTGATATGGAGTAACTTCGGAAAAGAAATATCAAAACTTCTCGTTTTTCCGGTGTTGTTTTTGCTGTTTATGATTCCGGTTCCGTATTCAATGATGAATTTTTTTTCAGTGCCCTTGCAGCTCATGGCTACCAGGATTTCCGCCTATGTAATCAGTGCATGTTCGATCCCGGTATACCGAGAGGGGAACATGCTCTATTTCATGAATACCCAGCTTGAAGTCGCCGAGGCATGCAGTGGTATTAGATCAATTATGTCGCTAACCATGTTGGCAGTCATATTTGCAAGCATGGTGCGAGATGGGTGGCAAAAAAAAGCAATCATGATTGTAGCAGCAGTTCCCATTGCCATGATAGCCAATATTCTGCGTATTTCAGGCACCGGAGTATTGGCTCATTTTTATGGTGATAAGGTCGCACGAGGATTCCTCCACGAATTTTCAGGGATTGCCATATTTGTATTCGGTTTTGCTGTTCTACTGGGGCTCTTTTCGATACTAAACAGGGGAAAGTCCAAAGATGTCAAATAAATCATTCATGCCTTCCCTTGTGATAATGCTTTTAGCTCTTTCTGCCATAACGGTACTTTTTTTCCGGCCGATACCGGTTGTAGTACAGACGAATCTTGAACGATTACCAATGATGATAGCGGGGTATACTGCAACCGAAGATACTTTCTCTGAGTCGGTGTACCAGGAATTGAATGCCGATAAACATGTCTATCGGCATTATCGATCACCAAGCGGTGACCAGATTGATCTGTATATTGGGTATTACGGAACGGCAAAAGGTGGTAGGACAGGACATAATCCCTATGCTTGTTTACCAGGAGGTGGGGCGGCAATTGTCGATACAGGTAATGTATTTCTAAGTCTGGCAACATCTAAAACGGTATCAGTCAACTATATCCTTGCAAGAAAAAACGAGATGAACACTGTCATGCTGCACTGGTATCAGACGGCTGGCAATACTGTAGTAACTTCTGGATTGAACCAAAATATTGAGCGGTTTGTTGGCAGAGTTTTCCACAACCGTAACGATGGTGCATTTGTGCAGATAACAGCCCAAGTGCCAACTACTAAAGTAGCTGAAGCTAAAGACGCCGTGCGGAATTTTGCAGGGAAATTACTCCAGATTCTTCCAACTTATTGGCCTGAAGAGAAATAATAAGGTTTAGTATACATGTCATTTTATCTTGCCATTTTATATATTGTTGTCGAATACATGCGACCTCAGTCCATGTACCATAGCCTTGACAAGCTCCCACTTGCCATGGTTGTCATGGTTGCATTCATCATTAGTTTTATTCTTGAGGGTCGTAAACAATATAATTCAAATATTATAAATTCACTTTTGGTGGCATATCTTATCTGGTTTTTTGTGTCTTCAATATGTGCATTTAAACCGGATTATTCATGGCAGCTATTAATTGATTTTTCCAAATGGGTTGTTATCTACTTTCTGCTGATCAACACCATCAACACCAGGCAGAAACTTTATATCTTTGTGATAATATTTTTGCTCTTAAATTTTAAATACAGCCAGTTTGCCTCACGAATATGGATCGGAAATGGATTTTACACTGAGGCCCGCGGCATAAATAATGGCGCAGGCATAGGCTCAGGTTTTTTCCAGAACCCTAATGACTTCGGAATTGCAATGGTTTCTGTAATAGGAATCAGCTACTACATGATGCTTTCAGATATTACCAAGATTAGAGATTGGCTCAAAATGAGATGGCTGCATATTGCATGTTTTATTTCTACTGTTCTTGCGATACTTGCATCCAGTTCAAGAGGAGCTGCACTGGGTCTTGGAAGTGTTATGGTGGGCGCATGGTTCAAAAGCAGTCACAAAATTAAGCTGTTGCTTTTGCTTGGGGTGATGGCAATTACATACATATCCTTTATTCCGGCAGATAATTGGGCCAGATTTCAGAAAATGGGATCGGAAGAGGATGGATCGAGCAAATCGCGCTTGGCATTGTGGAAAGCTGGAATACGAATGGCGAATGAAAATCCTGTGACAGGAGTGGGACCAAATAACTTTGTGTATGTCAATACAGTACATTATTCGAGCGAATACACTGAAGTCCAGCATAACGTATACATACAGGCTGCTTCAGAATTAGGATACCCAGGGTTGTTGCTCTTTCTGGCAATGATGATCCATGCGTTTCGAAATCAGCAACAAACTAGAACCAGACTATCTGAGAAAAAAAACAATGATACTTTCCTTTGGGGGTTGTCTCATGGCATAGATCTTTGCCTGTTTGGATTTGCAGTAAATGGGATGTTTATTACGGTTCTATATTATCCTTTTTTTTGGATGCTTCTTATTTTTAGTTCCTCATTGCATGATATTGCTGTGAAAATTGATATAAATCCTGTTGAATGAGGATGATTGGTGTAAATTTATAGATTTGTCTCAAATCCAATAGGTTAGTTTGCCTTCTTATAATATATTTAGTCGTTAAAAAGGAGCTGGTGATGATTATGAAAGGAAGATGGCAGAAAGCTCAGGAATATGAACAAAAGTATTGGCAGCAGGCGGCCGAGCGAATTTCAGCCAATAGTGTCGATCAGTTGAATTGGTATTCCTGGAAAGCTGAAGAGATGGAAAAACGTTTGGATGGTTATATTGATGAAGCTTGGAAACGGAACATTCAGGTGCTTGAGCTTGGTTGTGGCCCGATTGGTATAATCAGTTATTTGAAATGGGGGAAGCGTTATGCTGTCGACCCCTTAGAGCATTTCTATGCATCTAATGAAGTACTAACAAAACTGAGAGATACTGAAGTAGTTTATCTCAGGGGAACTGGTGAAAATCTCCCATTTGAAAATGCTCAGTTTGGACTTGCTATTCTTGACAATGTTATTGACCATGTGCATGCGGCGAATCGAGTTTTACAAGAGGTACATCGTGTTATTTGTGATGATGGCAAATTTTATCTGGCTGTAAACATACATACAACTTGGGGTGGAATACTTCATAAAATCTTATCTAAGACAAGAATCGATAAAGGTCACCCTTATACGTTTACTTTGACTAGTATAAGAAAATTTATTAAAAATCAGGGGTTCTTTATAAAGTCTGAGTCATTTACAGATTACGGTGAAGCGCGTTCCCAAGATATGAATTCAAAATCGTTAAAAAGAAGAATGAAAGCGTATCTTGGTTTGTCAGAATTTGTGTATTATGCAGTATGTTCAAAAATATAATTAAATATTTAAAGTTGTACAAATTATTTATGTAGTGATGAACTCTTCGATATAGTTGAATGTTTATCTATTACCGTTCAGTGCAAAATATAAACAGTATAAGGTCATCAAAATGTATTTACTAAACTTCAGGTATTCCAAAACATCTAGCACTTTTAACAGGTTTATCGTTTTAACAGGAAAAAATATAATTGACTCATTTTTGTATTATTTTATGCGGAGTAGAAAAATTCCGAGTAACAATATCAAAATTATTTTCGTGTGCAGTGGTAATATCTGCAGAAGCGCTTTCGCAGATTATCTTCTGAAATCTGATACAAAAAGAAATTTGTTGTCTATAGATTCTTGTGGTTTAAAAGTCGAAGCGAGTACGCCTCCTCCTCAGGAAGCAGTAAATACAGCAAAAAAATTCATGGTTGATATGGAAAGCCATCTATCAAAGGGGTGGAAAAATTGTGACCTTGAAAATGCTGATTTGATATTAGCAATGGAATATTGGCAATACAAGAAGCTGGTGGAATACTTTCCGCAGAAGAAAGATAACATAAAGCTTCTCCGTGAATTTGCACCTTTTCCCGAAAATATTTTCTGCAATATTAATGACCCTTTTGGACGAAGCGAACGTGAGTTTGAAAAGTGCTTCCATCAGATCAAAAGGTCTCTTACAAAAATTAAAATTTTGAGTATCCAATAGGCAGGCAATGAATGTTTTAATTACAGATGGGGAAAACAGATCGTCTTTGGCTGTTACCAGGTCTCTTGGGAGATTGGGCCATAATGTTTTTGTTGCCGGCAAAGCACATGGGAATTTATCAGCTGCTTCCAGGTATTGCCGGAAAGCATTCACCACTTCAGAACCCTTATCCAATGATGGGGACTTTTTGAGTGAAATAGTAGAAATCGTAATAAAAGAAAACATTAACGTTATATTTCCCATGACAGAACAATCAATCTCCTGCCTCAATATGTCAAGGTCGCAATTTGGGAAGGGTGTAATTTTGGCATGTGCCGAGCCGGAAAAGATGGAGGCTGCGTCAAATAAGTACAAACTGTTTAAATTGGCAGAGGAACTTGGTGTTGCGATCCCTGAAACCATGTATGTAACAGATCATATTGATTTCTTGGCAAAAAGTTGCCAGATAATAAATTATCCGGTTGTTGTGAAACCTGCTTTTTCCACAATTAATGATGGGGTTAAAAATATCTCTGGCAGAGTGATGTACGCATCAAATCAAAAGGAGTTGTCCCTGCTTTACGATACTGAACCCGTGTTACAATATCCGTCAATGATCCAGGAAATGATTGTGGGTGATGGGACTGGTCTGTTCACCCTTTTCGATATAGACCGCCATCTTGCTCTGTTTTCACATCGCCGAATTCTGGAAAAACCGCCCTCTGGAGGTGTGAGTGTTTTATCGAAGAGTGTGCCACTTGATGTGTGCATGGTTGAATCTGCCAGAAAACTTCTAACTGCAATTGGGTGGGAGGGAATAGCAATGGTCGAATTCAAGAGGGATACAAGAGATGGTAGTGCCAAGTTGATGGAGATTAACGGCAGGTTCTGGGGATCCCTTCAACTAGCAGTCTCTTCCGGAATTGATTTTCCACTTATGTGCTTGGATTATTATCTTAGGAGAAAACCTGATATTATTACTTCCAATTATATTGTGGGGCACAGGTTGAAATGGTTTTACGGTATATTGGACCATCTAATAATAAGAATAAAAAATGGTGGAAAATCGGTTAACCTACCACCTGATTCATTGACACTTTTACAGGTGGTATCTGAACTCTTGACAATCGGAAAATCAAAAACATCGTCTGATGTATATGATTCAAACGACATTAGACCATTTATTTTAGAGACTAAGGAGTACTTTGTAAATGGGATTAGAAAAATAACATGATACGGATCCTGCACACAATTGATACAACCGGTCCGGGTGGTGCAGAGACAGTATTTGTACATCTGGTCAGAGGGTTAGATCGAAATAAATTTGAACCGATAGTAGCCATCAGGGGACCCGGTTGGGTATGTGATGAACTAATATCCAGCGGATTTACACCAATATTCATACACTGCAGTGGAGCATTTAATATTAAATACCTTTGGGAATTGATTAAAATAATAAGAGAAAATGAAATAGATATAGTCCAATCTCATCTTTATGGATCAAACCTTTACTGCAGCCTTGCAGGTATCATATGCGGAATCCCAGTTGTTTCGACTTTTCATGGTTTTGTTGATGTCAATATCAAGGAGCGTTTTTCATCGATCAAGAGTAAAATTATCAGCTTCGGATCAAATAAGATAGTATTTGTATCTGAAAGACTTAAAAGATATTTTGTAGAAAATAAACAAATAACAGATGCTAAATCTGTAACTATATACAACGGTGTAAACACGTCGATATTCAAACAGAAAAGAGACAAGTGTATAAGAAGCGTATTACATATAAATGATGATGAAATCTTAATCGGTGCGATTGGAAATATACGTCCGTTCAAAGGATATAAATACTTCTTAGAAGCGGCACGACTTGTAATCGATCAGTACCCAAAGTGCCGTTTTTTATTAGCTGGCGAAGGTAACGGGGAATTATACAGGGATTTGTTGAAAATTAAGGAAATATTATGTTTAGAAGGTGTTTTCCATTTTATTGGTTTTCAATCAAACATACCGAATATTCTGAATAATTTAGATATATATGTTTCAACATCGACCACGGAAGGATTTTCAATTTCATCGATTGAAGCAATGTCCTGTGGTCTTCCTGTTGTTGCTACACGTAGTGGTGGTCCAGAAGAAATTATAACTAATGATTTCGATGGAATTTTAGTGGAAATTGAAAACCCAAAAGCAATAGCCTATGCAATCATGAGACTTCTTGAAAATGATATCTCTGAAAGTATGAGTGTAAATGCTAAAGCAACTGTGAATAAAAAATTTACTTTAGCGAAGCAGATATGTGAATATGAAAACATATATATTCAATTATTGAATTAAAATAAGGATATCAGAGATGATAAATAGCGAATTAAGTCTGTTAGAGCGTCTTAAAATATTCATAAAATTGCGAATACTCGTTTTTAAAGAATATATTAGACATGATAAAAATAGCTATTATTTATTACTTATATTATACGTTATTAAGTATAATGTAATTAGAATGAGGAATAATAAACGTCATTATAAAATTTTAGGTGATACATATAGGCATATAAACAACGCTGTAATTAGAAATTACGTTATAAAAAGATTATTAAATATAATTTTAGAAAATGGGATTAATAATGTTGGGAAAATATTTTATAACATATGTAATATAGATAATGAAGAAGCCAAAAGATTATATAATTCGTTTTTCAATTCCTCTAAACCATTTGATAGTCGTCTCATAATTTTGTCACCACCAATTAATAATAAAAAAGGCGTTATATTAATCAAATATACAAATTATTGTAAATATTTTATCAAGTTGTTCGATATGGATAAAATTAAAAAAGATTATATTCTGATTGTTGAGCCAAGTTCATGTGGCTATTTTGACGAGGATATTTTATGCATGTTAGATCAAGACATACCTATTATTGTCCAAACACCTGAGATCGTTGATAGAGAATTTCTTGCAAAATTAAAATCAAATTTAATACCAATAGATGTTGGTGCAAATAATTGGGTTGACCATAGAGTGTTTCGACCAATTGATGGAGTTGATAAAATTTACGATGTAATTATGGTTGCGCTGTGGGGGGAAGTTAAAAGGCATTACCACTTGTTTTGGAGTTTATCAAAAATTAAGAATGAAAATAGACCAAAAATTGCTTTAGTAGGCGTCCCATGGCCAATGTCTATTGGTGAAATTAAAAATATTGCTAAGTATTACAAAGTAGATAAATGTTTAGATTTTTTTGAAAATATTACTCAGGCGAAAATAAATATATTGCAAAATGAATCTAAATTAACAATATTATTGTCAAAGAAAGAGGGTTTTAATAAATCTGTTGTTGAAGCAATGTTCTCCAATATACCGGCATTTTTGCTTAATGGACATAATTTTGGTTACAAATATCCTTATATAAATGTGCATACTGGAGGATTCGTCGAAGGCAATTCACTAACAGATTTCCTTGGTAAAATAAATCAAGTACTAGAAATAAATCGCTATTCCCCGAGAGAGTGGGTTATAGAAAATATATCTTGCATACGATCTACTGAAAAAATAGTAATGCTCTTAGGGCAAATTGAAAATGAATATGGAATACAGATCAATAAAACATTAGAAGTAAAAGTAAATAATCCAAATCTTGATTACTATGATTCTAATAACTGGAATAAATATGAACCGCACTATTTAAATCTTAAAGCATATTTAAGATGATAGTAGTTGTAATATTGTAAAATAATAATTTACATTGTACAGACACTCAAAACGTTCACTATATAACCATCTTTATGAATCATAAATTATTATTGTTAACTATACTGAAAAGTTGAAAGTATATGTATAAACATTTTAAAAATAAATTTAAATGTATCGTTGAGCAAATACTATATAATACAGGTATTTTGGAAAGTTATATAAAATACAAGAGTAACAAATCTGCATTAATATTAGCATACCATAGAGTAAACACAAATGAATATATAAACAGTAAAAAACCAATGCAAGGGATGTATATTTCAAATAAGTCGTTCGAAACGCAGATAAACTGGTTATATAAAAACTTCAAAATTGTCAATTTAAAAGAAATAATATCGTATGTTAAAGGAGATAATCAAACAGATTCACCATTATGTGCAATTACGTTTGATGATGGTTGGAAAGATGTTTATCAGTTTGGTTATCCAATCCTCAAAAAGAAATCTATACCTGCAACGATATTTTTAGTAGGCAATAGTTTAGAGTCTGCTTATATAGACTGCTTCAATCTATGCTATGAAACTATTGTAAACTACGATAAATTCCCAAGTGATATATCTAACTTGTCAGAGATAGCAAGCTACTTTAAATCTAATAAATTAAATAAAGTAGAAAAAGCAAGATTCATCAATAACAAATTGCGTGAGCTAAAACTTACTGAGTTTAATTATGTATACGGTAAATTGAAAGATAACTTTTTGCAGAAACTTGAAAGTGAAGGATTATATAAAAGATATGAGTATTTATCATGGGGCGAAATGAGAGAGATGCAACAAAGTGGCATTAGCTATGGCTATCATAGTAAAAATCATTATATGCTGACGAAGGTAGAACAAAATATTCTTTTAAACGAAATTGATATTCCTTACAATAAATTCAACGAAAATGGTGTTATTATAGATAAAATATTCTGTTATCCTGATGGCCAGTACAATGGCTCAATAATATCAACACTAATAGACTGTAATTATTTAGGAGCGACATCACTAGTATGCGGCTTAAATAGGCTAGATACAAATCCCTATGCATTGAAACGAATAAATGTACATGAGGGATCATCTTCAACATTAGCAAGTTTCTTGTTTTTAATAGCACGAAATATATAGTTATTTAATAAAGTAAGTAAATATATTTCTTTATGATAAATAGTTATATTGTTCTACTCCACTATATATTTATTATATTAAGTCAGTAATAAATATACTACCAAGGAAATATCATGGGTAATGTCGCTCAAAATATATATAATAGATCTCCGTGGTATATTCAAACGTTATTGCTTAATATGTATGCATATCAGCTGCATAAAAAGAGATTTGGTAAGCAGCTTGAGCATATACTTAACTGGCTCGATGAAGCTGATAAATGGTCATATAATGAGCTAATATTGTATCAAGAAGAGAAATTGAGGCTGTTAATATCGCATGCTTACAACTCAGTTCCTTACTATTATGAAACAATGAAGTCCCTAAAGCTCGTTCCTGAAGATATTATGACAATAAATGATTTGCGTAAGTTGCCTGTAATTTCAAAAACTGATTTAAAACAAAATATTCAGATGTTTATTTCTAAAAAATTCAATACTAAAAATATTATTCATGGTCATACCAGTGGTACTACCGGTTCACCTCTCGATGTATATTGGGACAGTGATATGGTTCTTATGAATAATGCTTTTGATTGGCGGCAAAAAAAATGGGCCGGATTTTCTCCGGGTGATCCGCATGCTGTAATACTTGGAAGAGTTGTTGTCCCAATTCAAGAAAATAAACCCCCCTTTTGGAGGATGAATTTTATTCAAAACCAACTGTGGCTGTCTGCTTTTCATATGTCAGAAACAAATCTCGACCTTTACGTAAATAAACTTCTGAAATTTAACCCTAAATTTATCGAAGGATATCCGTCGACGATATTTATTCTTGCCTCGTTTATATTGAAAAACAATCGGGTGCTCCCTTTGAAAGCCGTTTTTACATCTGCCGAAACGCTTTTTCAGCATCAAAGAGAAACAATTGAAAAAGCATTTGATTGTAAAATATATGACTATTACGGGATGGCCGAGAGGGTGGTTTTTGCTACTGAATGCAGTGTTCACAATGGAAAACATCTGAACCTTGAGTACGGAATTTCTGAAATACTTGATTTGAATGGAAATCCAACCGAGATTGGTTCCCCTGGAAAAATGGTTGGCACAAGCCTGCACAATTTTGGAATGCCTTTGATCAGATATCAAACAAATGATGTGACATGTTTGAAACTAAATAAGTGTGGCTGTGGCAGAAGTCATCCATTGATTGAGTCGATAACCACAAAGCATGAGGATATTGTAGTAACTCCTGATGGGAAGTGGATATCTCCGTCAGTTCTTACTCACCCTTTTAAGCCACAAAAAAACATTATCGAATCACAAATTATTCAAGAGCGATGCGAATTAATTATTATAAAAATAGTAGTAAACGAATCATTTAATGAAAGCGATAAATATGCTCTTTTGTCAAGTCTTGGGGAAAGGTTGGGAAGTGCTATTGAAATCAAGTTACAATTTGTTGAAAGCATTCCACGTGAAAAATCAGGTAAATTTAGATGGGTAATATCAAAAGTACCAAAATCTTTCTAATATTCTTTCTTTTGGAATGCTTTTATGCTTATGACTCACCACCATTAATAGTGGGAAATTGCTAAGGACATAAATATGTGTGGAATTGTAGGAAAGTATTATTTTGAAAATTCATTTTTTGATAATAGCGATATAGCGAAGATGATGAAGGCAATATTTCATCGAGGTCCTGACTCATCCGGTACTTTTCATGATGGAAGAGTATCATTGGGATTCCAGCGATTAAGCATAATTGACACCGCTTCAGGGCACCAACCACTTTACAACGAAAATAGCGACATAATTTTGCTGGCAAATGGTGAAATATATAACTACAAAGAACTAACGAGCCATCTTCAGGCAAAAGGACATTCATTCAAGACCAAAAGTGATTGCGAAGTTATTATACATCTGTATGAAGAATATGGTGCTGGTTTCATCGAAAAACTTAATGGCATGTTTGCCTTTAGTCTTTACGATCAGAAAAAACAGTTGCTGTTAATTGCACGTGATAGAGTTGGCATTAAACCGATGTATTTTTACCATGATTCACAGTTAATGGTATTTGGTTCTGAAATAAAGGGGATTCTGGCGGCTAAAGAAGTCAGAACACAGGAAGAAGATGACGTCTTGGGAGAATATTTATGTTTTCGCTACCTCGCACATGGAAAGACTTTTTTTTCAGGTATAAAAGCACTTGACCCAGGAAGCTACATTGAACTTTCCTCGTTTGGGTGTAAATTTGTCAGATATTATAATTCAGCATCATATACAAATTATGATAATGAAAATGAAATACTTGATAAATTGGATTCTTCGCTTATCCAATCCGTTGAGCGTCAATTAATGACGGATGTACCACTCGGGACACAGTTAAGTGGTGGAGTCGACTCAAGCCTTGTAAGTGCTCTTGCTGGAAAATTTAAACCGGGACTGAAAACCTTCACGGTAGGATTTCATGAGGCGGAATTTGATGAAACAAAATACGCTAAATTACTCGCTGACCACGCAGATCTTGAATATCATGAAGTCAAAGTCGACGCTCGGCAATTCACCAACGCACTTCCAAAGGTTATCTGGTATCACGATGAACCGCTTTGCCATGCTAACTCTGTCCAGATGTACCTACTGTGCAAATACGCTAAAGATCACATAAAAGTAATGCTGACAGGAGAAGGAGCGGACGAACTGTTCGCCGGTTATCCCCGTTACTTAATATGCAGAATTGGTGAAATTTACAGTAGGCTTAATGGAGGATTTGCTGAATCTGGTAAATCAATATTGGGAATGCTCCCAGTTAGAAAAATAAAAAAACTTTTTCAAAACCTCGGTCTGAATCATAGAGATTTGGTTCTCTGGAACTCTGTGTTTGCTAGCAGGGAAAAGGTATCCTGGTTGATGGATAATGCAGATATTGATCTTACGTCACGGATTAAACTGTTGGATAATGTGTGGGACAATAATATAAGTCTTTTTGATAATCTGCTTCAGTATGAACAAAAATCATACTTGCAGCCGATTCTCACAAGGCAGGACAAAATGAGTATGGCGGCATCAATTGAATCAAGAGTGCCGCTACTTGATAATGATATGTTAGAATTGGCCAACAGTATTCCTTTCCGACTTAAAATACGACATTTCACTCCAAAGCACATATTCAAAAAAGTGGCTGCTCGACACATCTCTGCAAAAATTGTTTATAAGAAAAAGGTTGGTTTTAGTGTCCCCGTAGATGATTGGTTGCGTGACAGAAAAGAACTTGGAAGATACCTGGATATGCTAATGGACATGTCGGGGAGTTTAAATATATTAAGCAAAACCAAACTTGAAAAAATAATAGAAGAACATAGATTTAACAACATCAATCACGGCGATATTCTATGGCCATTGATAAATTATGTGATATGGAAAGATAAATTTATCAATTAGGTCAAGGATACTGTATGGATAAAGTTATTTGGATAACTTGGGAAAATCAAATCAGAAATAGATCTATGGCTTCTATGTTGGGAGCCAAATTATTCACAATTGTATATGGAGGCAATCGTTTTAATAGATATTTTGTATGTCTTCTGAAAACGCTGGAAGTCCTTATCAAGGAGAGACCTAGAGTCGTCTTTGCCCAGAATCCATCAATAATTCTAGTGTATTTTCTTTTAGTCGCTCGTTTATTCTGCAGATACAAGCTGGTAAGTGATGCACACTTTGCTGGTGTAATAGCATTTAATGGAAGTATTGTTTTTCAAAAAGCACTGGACATATGTAACCGTTTTGTTGATTTGGTAATTGTTACAAATGAAGAACATGTTAAACACATTAATAATATAGGTGGGAAAGCAGCTATTTGTGAAGATCCACTTCCTGATATAGCAAGATATGATAGTAAAGAAAAATCTGATAAAATTATATTCTACATATGCTCGTACGATGTTGACGAGCCGTACGAAATAGCATTTAAAGCGGCTGAATTATTAGTTGAAGACGACTATATGTTTATTGTATCTGGTAATTACAATAAAGCCAAGCTGAATCCAAAAAATTACCCTTCTGTTAATTTTATAGGGTATGTTTCAGAAAGGGATTATTACACATATTTGTTTCAGTCAAGTGTCGTATTGGACCTTACGGAATGCGAAAACATCTTGCTTTGTGGTGCATATGAGGCAATGGCGGCAGAGAAGCCACTTGTGACATCGGATACTAGGTGTCTAAGAAAATACTTTAACAAAGGAACTTTATATACAAAACACAATGAAAAAGATATCGTTAGTGCGATTAAAACTGCCTACATTAATAGCAATAACCTCATAAATGAAATAAAAAAATGGAAAATTATAATTGGAAAACTTCAAAAAAACAGAATTGAAAATATATATAGTTTATTGTGATTAACATTATACAATATTTATCTATTTAGTCTTATTTTCAAAACCTGATTATTTCAGGTCTTTGAAAAACTCGTTGTATTTACGGTGATTTTGGCACCAATTTATGCTAAGATTTCGCGCATATCTTGCTGATATTTCAGGAGAATAAGTATGCGCGGTTTCGATCTACCATCTGATGCATTGTTCGTTTATCTCTCACCGGAGTCCTTTGTCCCCAAGGATCATCCACTTCGTCCTATCCGACAGATGGTAGATGCTGCACTTGAGAATCTTTCACCGGTGTTCTGCCAGATGTATTCCCATACCGGTCGGCCTTCGATTCCGCCGGAGCGGTTGCTTAAAGCCATGCTGCTTCAGGTTTTGTACTCAATTCCCAGCAACGTCAAACTTGTTGAGCAGATCCACTTCAGTCTTCTGTTCCGCTGGTTCCTCGGGATGGGGCTCGATGAGCCGGTCTGGGATAATTCCAGCTTCACTACGAACCAGGATCGTCTTATTCAGACCGATATTGCCGCCAAGTTCCTTGCGGAAGTGCTTGAGCAGGCCAGGCGCGGCAAGCTGCTATCCAAGGATCATTTCAGTGTTGATGGCACCCTGATCCAGTCATGGGCTTCTCTCAAAAGTTTCAAGCCAAAGAACGACGAGCATGAGCCCCCAAGCGGCAAGAACCCGACTCGTGATTACCAGGGTGAGAAACTGACCAACGATACTCACGCATCCAGCACAGACCCGGAAGCAAGGCTCTACCGCAAAGGTGTCAACCATGAACCCAGGTTGTCGTTTGCCGCCCATCTTTTGACTGAGAACCAGAATGGGCTGGTCATGACGAGTGCTGTTACCATCGCTGATGGCTTTGCCGAGCGTGAAACCGCCAAGGCCATGGTTGCCAAGGTAGCTCCACGAAAGCGACGAATCAGCATAGCGGCCGACAGGAACTACGACACTCGTGGATTCGTCGCAGCCATGCGAGAGTTGAACGTAACGCCTCATGTTACGCAAAACACCACTAAGAAGGGACGTCGTTCATCAATTGATGGCCGCACCACCCGCCACATCAGCTATGCAGCGAGCCAGAAGTTTCGCAAACGCATTGAGGAGGTCTTCGGCTGGCTGAAGACTGTTGGCCTGTTCCGCAAGACTCGCTATCGAGGTATCAAGAAGATCGATTGGCACTTTACCCTGGCAGTAACGGCTTACAACCTGGTCCGAATGCGAAACTTGGGGATCTGTGCCACATAAAGCGGGAGGAAACCGCCCAAAAGGCGAAATCCGGGCCGATTAAGTGGCCAAAATGGCTTCAAAGAGCAATAACATAGTTGAATAAATGAAAAAATGAAGCTGATTCTCTCCGAGAAAACTCAAGTTCAGGATATATCACTTGAATCGGTGAGTTTTTCAAAGACCTGATTTATGGAACCAAAGGTCTACAAATGCCATTATTATCACACATTGTGCCACCAATGATAGTTAGACCGTTTATTTGCCACCCTCTAGTCCCCACATATTGAGAGTAACTTGAAGTCAAATTACCTTTTATGTCAATCAATCCACTCGACGACGACAAATTATTTGTCAAAGTGATATGACTGGTGTCTGAAGGGAATGTATATGGTGATGCAGTCTGAAAAACATTATTCGTAAAAACAAATGGCCCAGGGGACGGATTGGAAACCTGTGCTCTGCATGTGGCAGTATTTCTATAAATATAAGTGTTTATTGCATTATTCCCGAAATTATTTAGAAAAAAACTTGATCCACCATTTAGACAATTTTGGATGAGATTGAAACAAAGCTCATTATTCCCCATCGTTACGCCTAAATCGGCGTTCATATCTCCACCGATGTTTTGATCGTTGTTACCATAGAATCTATTATGTCTAATAGTAGCACGTTCAATAGACTCTTTAAGAGCAACCGCTGCGGTGTTACCGCCAACTTCTGGTGTAGTAATGTCGTGGAAATAATTGTCTTCTATGAGTGTTTTATATGTCTGATACATTTTAATTCCAGCCGCCCGACCATACACATCATAGTATTCTCCATCTTGAAATACTAAATAACTACCAACCCCATTTCTGGCGACCTCTACTAAAGAATAGTTATTGGAAGCAAGAGCGTCAGGTCGTAATAGATGCATTTTTAATCTTCTAAAAACCGCCCCTGTCACATTACTTGACACTTGTAATCCCTGCCATACAATGTTTTTAAACTCAAGACCATCAAAATACACCGAATTTGCAGTAGGTCCATCTATAACATAAAGTTTAGCAGCATATCCAACTCCTATAAATCCCATGTCTATAACAGGAGATTCACCTGGGTAGGCCAGCCAGACAGTGGGTTTGTATTGGTTGATAAAAACAAATTGTGATGAACTTCTATACCCTTCAACTTGATGCGTGCCACCTCGGAAGTATACAAATTGACCGGCGTATATTCTATTCGATTTTGTATTATAAGCCGGAGTGCCACTTGCCGTCTGCGAGTTAGAACAATAAACATCGCCAAATCCAAGAAACGGGTCATTGATTGTTCCTGTCGCTGTGCCTGTTGCATCAACATTACACGCTGAATGTTTTCCATTTACAGGATCAATAAATAAAAAACCGGTAGTTGTAACGGTGATTGTCCACGATACCGTTTGAGTCGTATTTTCAGTGTCTTTAACTATGAGAGTTATGTTATAAGGCCCACCGGTAGGAGGATTAGGCCATGAAATTGTACCTGTGTTTTTGTTAATGATCATCCCTGATGGAGCGGTAGTGAGGGAATAGGTGTACGGGTATGCTCCACCGATTACAGCCGCTCGGACGTTGTATTCCAGACCGGGATAGGCTTTATAAAATCTATTCGTAGTGGTCAGTCCTGAACGCGGTTGGATAATCTCAAGTGGAAAGTTTGCTCCACAACTGCTTGAAGGAATTGAAGATGACATTAATGTGATTAATGAGAGATATAAAAGGTTATTTTTTATTAAACTGTTCATAATATTACTCCTTCTTTTAGATTAGCATTTGTGAATGATGTAATTAAATAAAAAAAGCCGGGACCGTACACCACTTGGCATTTCGGCAACCCGGCTGTCTCTTTGAGACCCATTAGGCTTTCCGCCCCATCCTCACGGATGGTTTAGTATTATCGTGTACCGCGTATTTGTTCTTATTATCGACAACTATCAAAAATTGTGTGTGATTAATATCACTAACGAACTGAAATAAAAGATGAAAATAAGTAAAGCGATCCTGATTGCGGTAAAATATAGTTCAGAAAGCATGCATTGTCAAAGATTTGCTATTTGTTATCTCTCCGACGGAGCCCACATAACCATCCGCTTCCCGGCCATATAGCGCCACCAGGCAACCACAATTGCAACATTGACAGTTACAAAATAGAGTGGAATCTTTAAAGCGGCGTGCGAAGGAGGCGTTTTTGTCAGCCATCCTCCAAGAGCTATACCGTAAAAGACAAACTGGAGGAGAAGCAGCGCGGAGTATGGAATGGAATTCAGAAACAGGATTGAATTGGTTGCTAATGTGGTAAACAGGAATACCGGGACCAGCCATCTCAACAGCTTATGGCAGAAATATTGATATGAAAACAGACCATACCGAAATACGTTGAGAAACTCCAGGTTACGGCAAAACACCGTCAACCCCCTGAGAACCGTTCGCACCTTGCGATCAAACTCTTTCTTGCTGTCAGAGATGTCCTGATAGTATCCAATTGCTTCCGGATCGCTTATGCCCCTCATCCCCAGTCTCATGCTGTTCAATACAGTCCTGAAGTCGCTTTGCATTTCACCGGAAAAATCCTGGCACACTTCACTGCGGGCGGCAAAGAATGAACCACTGAGGCCGACCAGAGAATATACTTGTGACTCCAGACCCCGCAGCCACATTTCATATGTGACATAAAAACCTTCACCACACGGTTTACCGTCCCGGTCTATGACTTTGTCTAAGCTGCTGACGCACCCTACTGCAAGATCGGCAAAGTTGGCGACAATTGACCTGAGGCCGTTGGTATCAAGACGTGTTGCCACGTCTGAAAAAACGATGATCTCGCCCGTTGCATGCGACACGGCATCTTTCTGAGCATTTTCTTTGCCGCGACGCTCCGAAAAAGCGAGTAGATCAATACCCCTTTCGGCATATTCCGCTACAATTGTATTGGTTTTGTCGGTAGAACCATCGGATGCTATCAGGACTTGCAGCTTATTCCGGGGATAATCGAGATTAATAGTGTTTTCCAGTTTTTCGCGGATTCGCCGTTCTTCATTGCAGGCAGTGATGATCAGGGTAACCGGCGGCTCGATTGGGGCCTTTTTAACCGCGTTGTTCCTGAAGTTGCTAAGCAGGCGGAGTGAAAGCGGGTAACCGAAGTACGCGTGGAAGATCAGAAATAATGATATCCAAAAAAAATATTCCATAAGAAGCTCCTTGAGATCAGCCTGCCTGTCTCAAATATAGTTGGTAATACCCCTCTGCCATTCCCTGCGCCGAAAATAAGCTTTCCGCCTTCTTTCTGGCAGCTTTGGCCATACTCTCCCGCAGTTCCCTGCTCTCTTTCAATAACAGACACTTGTCAGCAAAATCCTGGGGATTGCGACTCTGGATCAGGAAGCCGTCTATGCCATCATCAATAATCTCGACAATTCCACCGACTGCCGGGGCGATGACCGGGAGCCCGTGACTCAGCGCCTCCAGAATGGTCATGGGAATCCCTTCGTGAACTGAGGTATTAAGATAGACATCCAGCTTGCGATAAAAGGACGTCATGTCATCAACATGCCCATTAAAGATAAAGTGATTCCTTAAACCATAGTCATCGACCAGCTTCTCAAGATTTGCCATACCAGGGCCGTTTCCTGCAAGTTCAAAGCAAATGCCGCCAGAATCAACGGTGGAGACTGTCTTCGCGATCTCTATCATGAGAGGATAATCCTTAACCGGAAAGAGCCGTCCTGACGAAGCGATAATAAAGGGGCCTTCGCGTTGTCGGTCTGATACGAATTCAGGCAATTGAATGCCGTTATGAATTACTTCAACGCCGGTCCTGTTGAAGCCGAAACTGTTAATAAGGGATTTGCGAATATCTTCCGACACTGCTACCGTAGAGAAAAATCTGGCAAGCCCAAAGAAATTTGTTCTTGAAATCAATCTCTGAAGAATACCGGGCTTTTGTGCATACGTTTCAGGGAGGCCGTGCAGGGTGGATATTAGTTTGGTATTGCAACAGAAGCGGGATGCCAGAAACGCGAGGAGATTTTCCTTGTAGCGGTGCGAATGAATAATATCCGGATTTATGCTCGTGACTTTCCGACTGATATTTTTCAGGAGCTGCGGAAAACTGTGCAGAGCTTCATCAATAATTTGAACATCAATGCCCATTGCACGCACTTCATCAGCAAGCCTCCCATGATTGAGGAGGATGACAGAAATCTCCAGATCATCATAGCCACGAAGGTGCTGGAGCAGATTGAAGGACATGGTTTCTGCGCCAGCCCAGAGATCACCGGAGATCAGGTGGAGAATTTTTAGTCGGTGTTTAACGTTCGTTTTCATATCCAGGGGTAGTAATCATTCTGTTATGGAATTTTACAACAATTTACTATACTACACCACGCGACAACAGAAAAAACATGTCCGGTGGAAAATATGCGATTTCAATACGGCAGAAAAATTATTCAGCTTGTTACAGTTGCCAGTTTGGTTATTTCCGGCTGCGACCGCCTGGGCGGCATTAAGGTGCAGAATGCAGAATCACGCAAAGAACTAAAGACAATACGAGCGTGGCTTGGCGCACAGACCAAAAGTGCAGTTTCTGCAACTTCTCAGCCACTGCTGCGTGACTTGGAACGCCGGATTGAAATTGCCTTGAATGAATCAAAACCTGCATCAGTGTCCTCTCTGAGACGCGAAGTAATCTCAATGATTAGCATGCTGCGTGGAGGTGACGGATCATTTGCGCTTGGTACAACACATGCTCTGGAAAAGGTATTCATTGATGAACCTTTCCATGGTGATGTTTCAGGAACATTGGAAGTGAGCCTCGCTCGGAACGAGTCCGAGGGGGTGCAACTGGTGGTGCTTTCCGCTGGTAAGGAAATACGGAATATATCCGTTCGACTCGAGGGTAAACTCTCGAACACAACCGGCAGTGCAGGCATTATTCCTGAAAGTGATGTCAGAATAAATCTTATCGGATACGTGGATACATCCAAAGGCGACAGGCCGTATCAGTCGCCTAAACTTGGCTGGTGGCCCGACCCACTTCTTCCGAATATTCCGTTCACGGTTAAAGCCGATGAGGCGCAGCCGCTGTTGATTACGGTTGCTGCCACAGAAAAAAGCGTTTCCGGTCGGTATTCCGGAAAACTGATTGTCAGCGTAAATGGCGTTGATAATGCTTCCGTGCCAATTGCAGTGACCGTTTCGGATTTCACTCTGCCGATAAAAGGCCACTTTGCCACGTTTGCGCTCGGATGCCGTCCGGATATGGTGGCTGATTTTTATGGCAGCGACCCGGGCGGAAACATCATGGAGCGCTTTGTAAAAGAGGCTTTATTGCACCGCATGCCGCCGGTCGAACTGCTGAACGGGTGGGGCTGGAAATCGCCTAAAGCAGCTTTGAAAAAAGACGGCAACCATGACTTCTCAGGCCTTGATCGTTGGCTTGAAGTTTTCAAGGCAGGCGGAGTCACACGATTTCCTATGGCAATCGTACCGCGCTTTCGAAAATTTGGTGGCGGTGACTACACGGACGAGTTCAAACGGGAATTTGGCGCCTTCGTCAAGACGTATGCCGCTCATCTCAAGACAAAAGGTCTTTACGAAGCGGCAGTGCTGTATAACATTGACGAGGCCTCGAACGACCCGAAATTCAGAGAGTGGGAGGAATGCAAGGAGATTTATCGCATCTCTAAACGGGTCGCACCGGATCTGCCGGTGGTTCAATGCCTTAACGAGTGGAAAGGTGTCCTCGCTCTTGCCGGGTACGCCGATATATGGGATCTGTACTATGGGCAGTTTGAAAAAGCCGGTGGTCCCGAGCGTCTCAATGCTGGCGATCAAGCCATGCTTTCCGTATGCATTTGGCCCAGCGAGTCTCCGAATCTTTTTATTGAGTATCCGTTGCTGGATGCCCGGGTAATGCCGTGGATTGCCTTCCGAGTAGGTGCAAAAGGCTTTGAATATTGGGATATGATTGCTACGTGGGAGCAAAACAAAGGCAATACTGATTGGTGGAAAAACAGTACCCGTACCAATTGGAAAATGGCTAAACCCCACGGTGACGGTTTGATGATGTACCCCGGGCCGGGGGGCAGACCTCTTTCCAGTCTGCGACTGGAGGCCTTACGAGATGGTATCGAAGACTACGAATACCTTTACCTGCTTTTGGAGCGGTCGAAAACCGATACTCAGGCTGCTATCCTGCTGAAAGAAGCAAAAGAGAGTTTAATTACAGGAGTAACATTATATGACCGAGACCCTCTGAAATTGCTCGACTTGCGCAGGCGGATAGCGTTTTTACTTGAAAAACGCTGAATAAAAAGGAATATCCGTCATGCCAACGGTGGTTTTATCATGAACTTAAATAGTGTATAACGGCTCGACTTCAATGAGTACCTCAAGTACGAGTTGTCACTCGCTCGCATGTCGTGGATAACGTCAATTCAACCAGTTACACATTTCGGCTTATCCTTGGTTTCCTAATGGGAATAACATTTAGCTTGTCCAAGATAAGTTTTCTTCTTTCTTCCAAGGGCATGTAATCTGATTTTGGGTAGGAACATTCATTATTGAATACGGTAAGTTTACTCCCAATTTTCATTTTTTTATACAAACTTGTCTTAAATATTACTTTTGCAGGGTTCCCCATAATAACTGAATCGTCAGGAAAACTGTCAACTACAACAGCTCCAGCACATATGATACAATTGCTACCAATTTCAACATTTGGTAAAATAATTGCTCCAAACCCAATAAAACAATTATTGCCGATAATTATTTTTCCGAAACTACCGACAATATTCGTTATCTCTTTTCTGAAAATATTTACACCACCATCGTGTGTGATAAATTGAACGTTAGCTGAAATCAAGACATTATCACCAATTTCGATTAGATACGGTTCAGGTCCAAAATTTGCGCCGTAAAATCTACAATCTGTTCCTACTTTAACGCCGCTGTCACGCGCAATTTCTGGACCCCATATAGGGCTATCAACTCTCTTGATTTGTTTTAAATAGATAGTTCTACGAAACTTGATAAAATAAGTATCTGGAAATAGTTTTAGTAGAGAAGAAAACAAAACAAGAATCATGCCTTTAGTGTGGTAACGTAAATTAAAAAGTAACATAGTATTTTCCTGACATATTATTTATAAAAAAATAGCACTTATCACTTATGATAAAATTCCCGTTTTCTTATCGGTGTCAATAAGTTCAATATTTAAGCCCTGTTTTGCATATATAAAGGCAATATTTTCGTTATCAAATGCTTCACCAGGTTGTGGCTCTGCTAAAATTCTCAAACCCATTTCCTGAAGCCTGTCAATCTCTTCCGCAAGTTGATCGCATTTGAAACAGAGGTGGTGTAAGCCGCCACCACGTTGCGCAAAGGTGTTTACCAGGGAACTTTGGTCAATTGGTTCTATCAGTTTTATGGAGATGGAATCTTTTTTTGATAGAAACACTACCCTGACTTTTTGGCGGGTATTGGTAATGATTTCCGTCATTTGCCGGTATCCAAAAACATTTTGCCAGTGTTCGATACCGGCTTCAATCGATTTAACTGCGATACCAATATGATCAATATTCACATGTTGCTCCTTCTAGTATGTCGGTTCTGTGTTAACTTCCAGGACTAAAGTGAACCCTGAAACCTACTTACCGCCTTATTGAGGAAAGGAACGAATTCTTTCGTGGCGATCACGTTGCCTTCGGTACTTGGATGGCTGTCCTTACCATTATTTGTCGGGTAGAGCGCATGGTTTGATTCACCACGCTTGGTAAGCACATCGTAGTAATCGAACACGACAACATTTTTTCCGCCATACCCGGCCAGCCAGCCGTTTTCGGTGTCTTTCAGCCAGTTGTTGAATTTTCGTATTCTTTCCCCCTGTTCCAGACTTTTGTTCTTCTTGCCGATTATTTTTTTAATGTATTGCTTCAGGTTCATCGGTTCAGCCAAAGGGGGAGCCGTTATGCATACGAACATGGTTTCTGGGTGGTTCTTGAAGTAACCGAGAATATTCCTGTATGCAGCCTTGTAGTTAGCGATGGTCTTTTCTTGTGAATCCGGATGGCCTTGTTCACTGCCTTCTGATTCAATCCCACTTGCAGGAAAGCACGATTTGAATAATACGATGTCGTTCTTGACAGACTGTTCCGAGTACATCGTATCTTGACGGTCACACCGTATTATTTCGTTCATCATGTACTTGAATTTGCTATTCCAGTCACAGACGTCCGTCTTTTCACCAATGCCGGATAGGTAAGATGCTTCGTGCACCTCATAATTACTTTCCTGTAGCTTGTCCCTCAACCCGCCGCCGTTGGGGTGGCTGGAGTACAGGCATGTGCCTGGAACTATATATGTGTATTCGCCTTTGTTCGCCAGCCACTGCCCCCCTACGGAGTGGTGAATAAAAAGCAGTTTCATCTTTCGGTCGGGTTTGGTGTCTTTGTACCCTGACAGATCAATTCCCTTCACTTTAACCTCCTTCATTACGGAATTATTCTGCCTATTACATCCTGCAAAAATAACGGCGCAGAAAATAGCAGTAACAGCAATAAACCGATTGAATATCATAGTTATTTTGCCTCCTTATAGGATTTATTCTGAGATAAATATCTCAGTGCATGCCCCGCGATCAATCTTCCCGCTACTGTTCTTGGGAAGCATTCTGACAAGACGAATTTCACTGGGCAGCTTGTGCCTGGGAAGCATCCGGGAGCTTTTTAATAGAATATCCTGTGCTGCGACAGCTTCTCCCGTTGGTACAGCAACCACAACAAGCCGATGACCGGCAAGGGGGTCTTCCAGACCGAGTACTGCGCACTCGATTACGAGCCCTGTGGCTATGAGAACATCCTCTATTTCCTGAGGATTTACCCTGTGCCCGGCAATTTTCAACTGGCTGTCTTTTCGGCCAATTACGTAGAAATAGCCATCCTCATCCCGATAGCCCATATCTCCGGTATGGTAACCGTTGCAGCTCAGAACTTTGCAGGTTGTTTCGGGATCCTTCCAATAACCAAGCATAATATTCGGCCCATTAGCTACCAACTCTCCGGATTCACCATCCGGAAGCTCAATACCGTTTTTGTCCATGACCTTCAGGACGACATCCGGTATGGGGGTACCAATGGAGTCGATTTTATCGTGGAGACGATGGGGCTCAACGTACGCCAGTCGGGCAGCTGCCTCGGTCGCTCCGTACATGACGTACAACTTTGTCTTTTCTGGTAGAATCTGTAACAGTTCCTCTTTGATGTGGCGGGCCATGTGTCCACCTGCCTGCGAACAGTAGCGGAGCGAGGTAAGCTGGTCCCGGACTGAACGAAGCGGCGATCGGTGCAGCAGGTAGGCGTAGGTGGATGGTACCCCGGAGAAGCCGGTTACTTTTTCGTCGATCATTTGCTTGATAACGCTGGCAGGGTAGGCGAAGGAGTTATTGATTACTATTGTGCCGCCAACGGCAATATGCGTATTTAAGAGAGATTTTCCCATGACGTAAAAGAATGGCAGGACCACCATCTGGATATCCGCTGATGTAAGTTCCAGGTATTTAACAATGGAACGGGTGTTAGATACAATATTTTGGTGGGAAAGCATGACACCTTTGGGCTTACCAGTGGAACCGGAGGTGAAGATAACAGAAGCCAGACATGAATGCTCAAGAGCTATGCCCAGGTTGGCGGAGTTTCCTCGTGTTATGATTTCTTCGAAAGTGTGAACCTGTCGTGAGAAATCTGCCCATTTCAATCTCGGCCGGGTTATCAACAAACGGCAATCGGGTATGCTGGACATGTCCAGCATCTTGAGGGTTCTTTCGCTTTTTGAGGAGCAAATGATTACCCGTGGCTGAATGGTCGTGAGAAGTTCTATCAGGCCGTCCGGTTTTAGCTCAGGGTTGATTGGTACCGCCACCCCGCCGGTTTTAAGGCAGCCATAATACCCTACTAGGTATTCTCGGCAGTTCTCTAACAGCAGAACGACACGATCACCGGGAACAATGCCACCGTCAATAAGCCAGCTGGCAAGACGATTGGCCCCCTGGTTTAGATAATCGTAGTCGATTCTCTCGTCTCCATGGATAACGGCACACTTGTCAGGCGACATGCGTGCATGCATTTCCAGATTGTGGTGAATCAGGGTGTTGTCGCAATTTAATGTTTTCATGGATTAATAAATGCTATTTAGGCAACAAGTAGCTGCTGAACGCAGGCTCTTGTAGCGAATAAACTCTAAGCTGTTCCCATTTTTCTTCCCAGAAAACCTAAGAGGTTTTGAATTGAATCCAGATTTTCAGGAATCAGTTCATCGTCCTTGATCTTGATGGAAAATGTTTCCTCTAAAAAGCTGATCACTTCCAGAATTCCGGTGGAATCGATCATCCCCGAATCCAGAAAAGATACAGAATCATCCAGTCCGCTGTCATCTCCAAAAAGGAAATTATCTACAATGTAGCTCCTGATCTGATCACGCATGTTGTTCATTATTCGTCCTTTCATTTTATTATGGATTAAAGGTGCACTGTGTTCACTTGGAACAATAAATTATATATAATTGCCGCGGTATCACTATATGTGCCGATATTTTGTATTCTGCTGTTAGTAGATGATCTCTGGAATATCTTCCATCAGAAGTGGTTTCATATGTAGATATCTTGTTGTATCCCGTTTAGTCTCTATATCGTCATATACCTTTTGCACCTGTTCTGGCTGCAATCCTATGGCGCCAGCAACGACTGACGGTTCAATCCCATGATTCTTTCCGTACAGGCAAAGGTCCATTTCCTTGAATGGTAGTGAGAAGTAAAATTCATCCTGTCCCTGGGAAAGTGAATAAGTATCAGTTGTGGGGGGGCGTCTACAGATGTCTTGGGGGATCCCGAGGTATCCAGCCATCCGGTAGACTTGGGTCTTATAAAGATGAGCAATCGGTTTAATATCCGCGGCTCCATCCCCTAGTTTCACAAAAAATCCCTGATCGTACTCGAGGCGGTTTGGTGTTCCGGCCACGGCGAAGTTAAGACGGTCGGCATGGTAATACTCGAGCATTTTTCGGGTTCGCTGCTTGAAATTGGTGGCGGCCACAATTTCAAGGTACGGTTTGAGCGGCAAACGGGCTTTAATCGTTGTGCCATCAGGGGCTTGAGCTACAACTGACATCATGCTGAAACCCTGATGTTCAAATATGTTTGAAGTCACAATTTTTGATTTCCACCCGGTAGAATACTCAGGAATTACCCTCCTTACAGCGTCATCATAGAGTTTATAGAAACCAACTGACTCGATGATGGATGAGATATCAATCCGGACAGACTCTATACCGAGATGATCTATTACAGACCTGCTGAGGCTGGTGGTCTCAGCGGCAGAATGTCGCTCCGGCATTTCCAGACCAAAGACCTTTTCCTTGCCGAGGGCCTTGACCGCAAGACCGGCGGTAACACTGCTGTCGATCCCACCTGACAGGCCGATCACTATACCGCGTCGCTTGAGTTTGTTTTTAAGGCTGTCCCGGATGACAGAAGAAATTCTAACGGCCTCTTTTTCAAGGTCTATATCCAAAATTTCGGGTGAGAATCCTTGCTTGTTTGTCATGTATATTCCTTCCTGAAGTTTAATATGTTCGTCATAATGGAATGTCGTCAAATATCTTTAAATTGAAAAGTCTATATTTTTACTACCCTTTTATCTACAATATGCGGAAGTACATTCTGTGAACCAAAGTTTTCAATAAATTGATAGTGCAGTATTTGCGTGGACAGAATACCGGTTAACGCCATATTCTGTGTTTCACTCTCGATGGCATGATCACCTTTTACAAATCTTCTGACCAGATGGCCCGTTTTGGCCGCGTCAAAATATCCAGTCTTCTGCAAATATGCCTCAGATAGGAATTCATAAGCATATCCTTTGTTGTCCCCGAAGAACACATCACGGATCGGAGCACGATAAGGTTGTTTGGGGCGCGATGTTATTGATTCAGGCAGGAGGTTCTTAAATGCTTCTTTGAGGATATGTTTTTCCTTCAGAACTTTTAATTTCCACTTTGCTGGAAGCTTCATGGCAAAGTCAATCACACGGTAATCAAGAAACGGTACTCTCAGTTCCAGGGAGTTGGCCATTGCAACACGGTCTCCTTGGGATGATAGCAGATAGTTGGACATGAAAATATCTATTTCCAAGAACTGCGTTTTTGAAAGTATATCGCGCTCTCCAAAACCTGGGGGAAGGTTTGCCAATATGTCATTTTCGGGACTATACCCGTCAAGTTCCTCCATAACCTCTCGGGAAAAAAATATAGAATTCTTACCGGTATTATCCCAGCGGATGCGATGAGAAAATAGTGGGTCATTCGGGCCGTCGGCAGTAACGGCAAAAAAATTATGGAGATAGGCTCGCCCCCGTGACGGGTTCTTGAATATATAAGGATAAAGCTTCTCCAGCAGAAGAGGCCGGATTTGCGATTCAGGATTTTTGCTCCAGAATTCCCTGATTTTGGCTTCTTTAAAGATGTTGTACCCGCCGAAGACTTCATCGGCGCCTTCACCGGTCAGAACAACCTTGAAATTATTATCACGGACCAGATGCGAAAGCAGAAACATTGGAACAGGTCCCGTCCGCAGAAGTGGTTTTTCGCAGTGCCAAATGACTTTCGGGAAATGTTCACAGATCTGAGCATTGCTAATCATGACCTGACTGTGATCCGTATTAAGGTGACGAACCATTTCCTGCTGGTGCTGAGTTTCGTCAAAGGCCTCATCGGCAAAACTGAGGGAAAAGGTGCGCAGGTTGTTATTGAAGTTTTTTGATATCAGGGAGGTGATAATTGATGAATCAAGTCCCCCGCTCAGGTAGGCCCCAACCGGCACGTCAGCCCGCAGTCTGATCCGTATGGCGTCCAGCAGCAATGCTTTAAGTTCATCGGTTGCATCAGTAAATGAGCCTTGCCAGAGCTCTTCCGGCTGATAATAGGGAATGGTCCAGAAAGGCTTCTGATAAACGATTGAGCCATGCTTGATTAACAGGCAGTGTCCAGGCTGGAGTTCGGCAATATTCTTGAACATTGTTCTTGGGGATATGGTAGTCCAACACCTGAATACTTGGCTGAGAGCCTGCAGGTCCAGTTCCCTTGGTACTGATGTATCGAGAAAAAGAGCTTTTATTTCAGAGGAGAAGAGAAATTTATTATCTGAATAGTAAAAGTACAGTGGCCGTATTCCTACCCGGTCCCTGGCGAGAAAGAGTTCCTTTTTTCGTGAATCCCACATGGCGAAGGCAAATTGTCCGTTAAGCAGATTAAGGCCATCGGAGCCATGTTCTTCATAGAGATGCACAAGTATTTCTGTGTCAGTTTCGGTTTTAAATATATGCCCTTGATTTTCTAGAGTCAGCCGCAATTCTGGATAATTGAATATTTCTCCATTATAGACTACCCAGATGGTACCGTCTTCGTTACAAATGGGTTGTGTGCCACTTCCCAAGCCAACAATGCTGAGTCTGGCATGCCCTAAAGCAACATCTTGGTCAACATAGATGCCGCTTTCATCAGGGCCGCGATGGCGAAGGGCAGTAATCATGCGGCAGACCAAGTCCTCTGCATTCAGACCAAAATTGTATAATCCAGCGATTCCACACATGTTGGTTTTTATCCTTGTGTAGTGAAACAGAAATACCGATACGCATATTTGAAGAAACGCATAATATTAATTCTACACATCATTAGTCAATACAAATTGTTGTTTTGACATATTCTAATCAAATGAATGATATCAGCCATCTGGATAGTTTCTTTCATTAGCTCCATTTGTTATTAACTTGACAAGCTGCTATGACTGTAATAAAAACCGATAAAGCTTCATTTGCTAACATTTAGCCAACGATAAGGCTTTGTAAAGTTTGAATTAAGAGGGTTGCTGAAATGCTTGCATGGGTATCTCAACTCCTGTTTTTAGTCCTTTATATCGTTATGATTGAATGAAATCATAAATTTGCTTGAATATCATTTGGTTGTGATTTTAATCACAACCCCAAGTTCAGTTTTCTGCGATAAGAGAACTACATAGATGAGTGGTAAACGATAATACTAAACCATTCGTGAGAATGGGACGGAAAGCCCAAGGGTCTCACCGAGACAGCCGGGTCGCCGAAATGCCAGCAAGGTATAGCGGTCCCGGTTTATTTTCAGTAAATGTTTAAAGCCGGTTTGTGGAGAGAACGCAATTCGGCTTTTGGTTTGCTGGAAAACAGGAGAGACTCAATGGAAACAGATCTTACAAAGGAAACAGTCTCAGGCCAGACAATAAAATCCAGATCATTTCTGGTTATGTTGTGTGCATGTATATTCATCCTGATTGGTCAAGCTACCTGTTTTGCAAGCACCGTGATTCTACAGTGGGATGCCAACACAGATGCCGCGCTCGCAGGCTACAGAGTATATTATCAGGCAGATGCTTCTGTGCAGCCCTTCACCGGGACAGGGGCCGTTCAGGGTGCTTCTCCAGTCCCTGTTGATAAAACTCTAACAACCGTAACCATCAGCGGTCTTGACCCTGCCCACCCCTATTATTTTGCAGTAACCTCATATGATAGTGCTGGCATGGAAAGTAGCTATTCAAATGTTGTCTATGTTCCTGAGTTGGTATCCCCCGTAACTTCAATTATTTCACCAATTTCTAATGCCACAGTCAGTGGAACTGTTGCTGTAAGTGCCAGCGCCAGTGACAATATTGGGGTTAGTAAGGTCGAATTCTATATCAATGGTAATTTAATCGTTGAAAAGACAGCTCCTATCTACACTTTTAACTTGGACACAACATCTCTTGCCAACGGTGAATACCTTTTATCGACCAAGGCCTATGATGTCGCCGGGAACGTGGGACAGTCGATTGAAGTTGCAGTAACGGTCATAAATTCTCCAGCACCGGAAAGCTACTCTGTTATTTTTGGTAATGTAACGGGAGCCGATTTCCCCAATACGATTCAAGATACATTCATCAACCTCAATAACGAAGTAAACGCAGCAAAAACTGTACTTAACACTTATACCTGGCCTGCTAATACTCCTGCCAATGCTATCCTGATGAAACTGGACATTTCAGCTCTTCCTGCCAATGCCATGGTTCAAAGTGCAATTCTTTACCTTGGTCTGCAGAACAGTGGCGGAGTTGACGAATTGTATGAAATACCGGTTTCTCAGATAATCAACAAACCGACTGAAATTGCTAATAGCACCGGATACACTTATGACGGCACAAATGTGTGGACTCCCAGTAGTGTCCCCTACGGTGGAATTCCTCTAGCTCAATCTGATATTGGCCCCGTGGTTGATGCCCCTCTTGTGGATAAAACTAACGGATACAAGAGTTGGAATGTGACCAGTATTGTAAAGGGCTGGTTTGCTACTCCTGACAGCAACTATGGACTTTTACTTAATTCATCAAGCAAAGCTACTTCTGACAGCACTAGGCAGTTCGCTTCCAATGAATCTGTAGACGCAAACATGCGTCCAAAGCTTGTTGTAACTTATTCCGTCCTGGACACGGAGGCTCCTACGGTCAATATGCTTGTAAAGGCTGGTAGTATTCCAAATGGTTCAGTCTTCATCACCGCTAACGCGATTGATAATATTGGGATTAGTGAAGTTAGGCTTTATGCCAATGATGTAATAGTTTCGACCGTTTCATCCGCACCTTATACTTTCGTCTGGGATACGACCGCCGTCGCGCAAAATTCGTACTCACTAATGGTGAAGGCATATGACGCGGCAGGAAATGTTGGGCAGAGCAGCAAAGTAAGGGTAACTATTCCCAATTGCGTGTTCTGATGAAAGACACGGTAGAAATATGAAGCTGGTGCTAAAATTGAAATCACTTAAATCCGCCACTTGAGAAACAAACACGTAAGGCAACGTCATCTAACATAACATCGTCTTGCATGTTTGTGCAAAACGAGAGGAAGTGCACCTGTCGGGGTTCTACTCAAACGTTTTTGATCGCTCGTAAAATGATTTTGTAAGTAAGATGTTCCTGTCCTCTAATACCTGAATCACCGCTTCCTTTTCAAGTCTGTTGAGAACCCTTGTCGCTGTCTCGCGCGTTACTGATGCATAATTGGCAATCTGCAGGTGCGTCAACTTGACGTTGATTATCCCGCCCCGGTCATCCACCACACCGTACAATTCATGCATGCGTTCAAGAACTGCCATAATCCGTTGTTCGGCATTGTTAAAGCTGAGGATCTTTAGCATTGCCCATGAGTCACGCAATTGGGTACAAAGAAGATCTATAATTTTTCCGCGAATCTTTTCATTGCTAAGAAGATGCTGCTCAAAATCACTCTTCGAGAGAAGCCCGATAACGGCATCTTCTTGGGCGATGACCGTTGCTGGAGCGGTCTTGCCGTCAAGCAGAGACATCTCACCAAAAAAATCGTTTTTCTTGTGAATAGTAATGATCTGTTCGCGCCCTTCTTTGTTTTGTTTGACGATCCTTACTTTTCCAGCATAGACAATATACATGTAGTTGGCGGTGTCTTCCTCGAACAGAACAATCTGGTCCCTAGTGAAATTCTTTTTGGTAATGATACCTTCTATTCGTTCGGTTTCCTCATCTGAAAGTTCGGAAAACAGGGGGATGTTTTTGATGATATTGCCGGATTTTTTCTGGTTGGCAGTTTTCCAGATCATTGAGAAAACCTCCCTGCAGATATCATGAGTAATATATAATTAATAATTGCAGTAAGCTATGCATTAGGTCGAAATTTTAAAAAATCTGGATTTATTGTGCCATACTGCTCGCGATTCGGGTTAAAAAACTCGATGTGGTAGTGTTTATTTGTAAGGCATACGGATTGAATATTGGGTCTTGTCACTGAGTCGTTGATGAAAGTACATTCTGCCTTCTGCTCTTGAAAAAGTATGATTCAAATGTGTAGCCGTATTGCCTTGCCAGATAAAACATAAACGTATTTCACAGGGAACTCAATGACCGGCCACCATGCTACCAGTTCAGCAGGTTTTCGCTATTATCCTTTTGCTGTTTTCATGGCGTTTATCGGCATTGAGGAGTTAATCCGCTTTCTTGCTGGTCACGGATTTTTCACGCTTGGGGCAACTACACTGTATTATCTCTACCCGATCAAAACATTGACAGTCGGCTTCATGTTGTATGCATTTAGGGAGCGTTACTGTGAGCTCGTTTTCAAAGATCTTACCAATCTCCCGTCCAGTTTGGGAGCTTGCGGTATTGGCCTGCTGGTTTTTGTTCTCTGGATAAATATGGATTGGACGTTTGACTCCACCGGAGTGTCGTTGGGGTTTAACCCGACACTTCTGCCGGGGCGAACGGCCCCGATACTATTAACATCTATTCGGATTGTTGGCGCAGTGGTGGTGGTTCCTCTTATGGAAGAGCTGTTCTGGCGCTCTTTTCTGATCAGATATATCATTGATAATAATTTCTGCAATATCCGCATAGGCACATTTACTTGGACATCTTTCATCTTCACTGTCGTATTGTTCGGTCTTGAGCACAACTACTTCTATGCTGGCCTCATGGCAGGATGCTTTTACAATCTCCTGCTCTACAGGAGTCGCAGCATAGCGCAATGTGTGCTGGCACATGCCGTGTCTAATCTCGTACTATCAATTTACGTTGTTTCCAAAGGTGCGTGGCAGTTTTGGTGAGTATATTTAACTGGTTGAGCGTTTCAATAGATCGCCAAAGTATTTGAATGACGGGTGAGGTGAAAAAACAAATGAAAAATTACTGAATGCCTCTGATTGCTACTAAAAACCTTTTTGACCCATAAAGGGGTTGTGTATGCCATTTTACTTATTTGCTATATTCTGTAATGTTAGAAGATGCATTTGAGCATTTTAAAAGTTTCCTGCATTACTGCCCCCTTGTCTGTGCTGTTTTCAGACACAATGTTACGCAGTTGAACGAATGAATTTACGTTCAAATTGCTTATATACAATCCAACACCATTCCCCTCTCTCCAGACCACCTTTGCATTGATTTTGAGTGACGATTCGTTTGAGTGGTAAACAGTCACATGGACCGGGATGTTAAGTGGTATTTCGTGTTCAGTTGTGAGAGACATTCCGCGTAGGCTCAAATTGTCGGTATTACATATAACCACTTCGTTGCCATACCGTATTGAAGCCCCAACGGTATAATGTACCCTCGTAAAATTTCTCGTATTCATTCTCTAGCCTCCGGGTTTCTCTTGCTAGATACTTTTATATGCCTAGATGTCACTGATTCCATGGTAACGGATGTGGCTAATTGTATACACTTTTTAGTGCATGCAGTAATTGCGCCAAATGCTTCTGATCTTTTAATCTAAATGATATTATCGGGCCGCGAAATATCAAAATTGAATGTGTAAATTTATCTGACAGTATAGGTGAAGTTTGCGGTAGAAAGGCTAATCTATCATCCGTGCATAGTTTTTGGATTTAGGTTGCTGCATGAGGTATTATTTGAGGTGGTAAAATGTTACACCAAGCCACCACTGGTTGCTGTGCTTTGAAACAAAATCGTCTCATTAACATTAAATGACTGTCGATATAGTTTACATATAATTATATTTAATGGGTAAATTGATAAAAAGCCTGTTTTTACAGCCAGATAAATATTGGCACTCCTTTTGCTGTTAAAACATCAAATCTACAAACAAATACACTTTGTGCCTAATTTATAGATATTAAGAAAGGAAACGTTATGAAAAAAACTATCTTCACAATTTGTGCTATCCTTTACACTGCAATTAATGCCTTCGCAATTCCATATACTTGGGTTGATACTATTGATTTCTCACCGGACAAGTATATAGGTCCCTTTAAGTCCACACGTTTCACGCATGACATAACCGATAACAGCCCGTTTGCCTTTACCCCAGGACAAGACACCATTTCTAGTTATAGCCTTAAGATTGCTCTTTATGATGACGGTGGTAGACGAGATTTTTGCGAACTGGCTTTTATTAACCAACCTGGACTGTCTGGTGATGGTTTTTATACGTTTAATTATACAAGTAAAGTTTTCGGTTGGTCAATAGCTGGCCTTATGAGTCTCAATCAAACAGGTTTACTCGATGTATCAGTAACTTCTGTTTTTGGAGATTTCTTTCTCGACTCTTCCCAGCTTACTGCAATGGGAAATGATGCTGCACCAGTGCCTGAGCCAGGCACCATGGTACTTCTCGGATTCGGTCTGGTTGGACTTGCGATCTATGGCAAGCGTCGTATGAATAAAGAACCCTAAAAAGAAACTGTAATAACATGCTAACGAGAAAAGGCGCTGCATTATGCAGCGCCTTTTCTCGTCTGTCGGAATTTTTTACAGATTTTACCTCATGTTACAATTTTCTTCAGCTCATCATGGCAACTGTTCCGGTGCTTTTTCAGTTGAAGTCTGTGGCGTCATACTATGCCGTTTCATCAGGTCATATAGTGTTGGTCGGCTCACCCCTAACGCCTCGGCCGCCTTGACAATATTGCCGTTCTGCTGGTCGATCGCTGCAGCAATCATGTCCCGTTCAACCTTGTTGCGGGCCTCCCTCAGGCTGATGACCGGCTGGATGTCGTCAGTCAGTTCTTGTGAGGCCCTTTCGCATCCGAGATGCGACGGTTCCAGAGCGGTTGCATCACTCATAATGATTGCACGCTGCACCCGGTTCCGCAACTCACGCACATTGCCCGGCCACTCATAGCTTTTGAGATAATTCATCGCAGCTGGGCTGAAACGTCGAATTTTTTTGCGGTACTCATCGTTAAACATCCGCAGAAAATAGTTTGCCAGCAGCAGGATGTCGTCTCCACGTTCACGCAGCGGTGGAAGGCTTATCGAAATAACACTGACCCGGTAAAACAGATCCTCACGAAATTTACCTTCTTTGATTGCCTTGGCAATATCCACGTTAGTGGCGCAAACCGTCCGAGTATCAATGGGGATATCCAGTCTGCCGCCGACCCGTTGTATGACCCCTTCCTGAAGAAAACGGAGTAATTTAACCTGAAGGTTGACCGGCAGCTCCCCGATTTCATCAAGTAACAGCGTACCTTTGTTGGCATATTGGAGTTTTCCTTGTACCATGGAATGGGCTCCGGTAAAAGCTCCCTTCTCATGTCCAAATAATTCAGATTCCAGAAGGTTTTCTGGAATGGCGCTGCAATTGATCGGGATGAAAGGGCCTTTCGCGCGCAAACTGGCTTCATGAATCGCCTGTGCTACAAGTTCTTTTCCAGTACCATTTTCACCTGTAATAAATATCGACACATCTGAAGGAGCCACTTTCTTGATAGTTGAGAAAATAGTCAACATCTCCGGGCATTGGCCAATCATGCACCCCGACTCCCTGGACTTTTGTTCAATAGCGCGCTGGAGAGACCGGTTCTGCTCCTCCAGATTTGCCAGGTGAAACGCCCTGCTGATGACAACTTTTAGCTCACTGAGAACAGGAGGCTTTGAAAAAAAATCACAGGCACCCATCTGCATAGCCTTCAACGCATTTTCACGTTCACTGTTGCCGGTCAGCATGATTACCTTGACGTACGGATCCAGTTCAAGCAATTCAGCTAGACCCCGAAATCCTTCTACAGAGGTGTCTTCATAGGGCGGGAGCCCTAAATCAAGAATAACGACTCGTGGTTGGTTCTTCTTGAAAAGTCCAATACCCTCATTAACATCGCCGGCCAACAACACCGCATACTCTTCGCTCAACCCCCATTTCAGCTGCTGACGAATATCCAGATTATCATCAACAATCAATATTTTATCCATGGTTACTCCTCATATTGATAAACAGAATCCGTGCGCTGACCAAGCAATTCAGTCGGCTTTGTCGGATGATCTCTCAGCGTTGTCAAACCAAACGGTAAAGACAGAACCATCTCCTTCTGCGCTGCTTACTTCAATTCTACCGCCGTGCGCAGCAATAATCTGGCGGCACTGGTACAACCCGATACCCAGCCCCTGTTTTTTGGTTGTTCTGAATGGTTTAAACAGTTCTGACCGCAAAAAGCGGGCCGACATTCCGCAGCCTTTATCGATCACTCTGATAAAAGGTAAATTGGAAAACCCGACTTCGACCGCAATGGGATCATCCGGTGCCGAGGCTTCAATGCCGTTCATGAGGAGATTCAGGATGACTTTCTGGATTTCACCTTCATCCACACGCACAATCTCGGCTGTTCCGGAAACGCTAATCTTATTTCCCACAACCAGATGAGCCGTTCGTTCAGCCAATTCCAGCAGATTTACCTGCTGCTGGTTGATATGGTCCTGTTCGCCAAGGTTTTTGAGCCTGTTGATCAGCTTCCGCATCTTATCGACCGTATTTCCCAACGATGTAAGCATATCGGTTTGAAAATCCGGATTATGTATATACTTGGCTGCATTTTCAACAATCAGCGACAGATTTGAAACCAGATTTTTTAGGTCGTGGGCAACAAAGGTGGCAACATTTCCGATGGCCTCAATTTCACGATTATGGGTGATCTGCTCGGAGAGCCGCTGGTGCATAATTGCAAGGGAGGCCTGCCGGGCAATGGTTTTCATCAGGTCGTAGTCTTCATAGATATAGACTTCTTTACTGTTTAATGGTTGGCCCAGAACGATAAACCCTTCCAGTTGCACACCATCGAAAAGCGGAACGACGAAAGAAAGGCCGTTTTCTTTGAAGAAGCGTGCATCTTTTTCCGTTATCTCTGGATTGTCTTCAATAATGCTGACGACCCAGGCGCGTTTTGTCATGAAGCTGACCAGCGAATTATCCGTTGCAATTACATCCTTTTGCAGTTCTAAATCATGCTCAGCCACCAGGCAGTATCCGCCGCGGTTTTCCTCGATAAGAAACAGGGCAGATCCTTTAATTCCAAAAATACCGCAGTAAGCAGAAAGTATGCGCTGGAGAAGCTCGTCCCCGGAGCGGGAAGTGGATAATTGTTCGGTAAAGCGGAGCCATTGTGTACGGTAGTCGTGTTTATGCTGATAAAAATTCTTGTGCAGTGCCACCTTGACTTCCCGTCTGATTCGTTCGGAGAGCATAAGAATCAAAAGGGCAATTCCACTTAGAAAAGCCAGGGAGATTGTCACGGTGCGAGGGAAAAAGGTGCCGAAATACTGCATCCCTTCGCCCAAAAGACCGATCATGACCAGATATATTCCAACTGCAAACAGAACCACCGATTTAAAAGCAACCTGCCGGGATACCTGGATACGAACCTTCCCGCGACGGAACATGAGTGGGTATGCCATCAGCAGAGACGCTACCAGATAAATGAAGGAGCGCAACTGCAGGTAATTCATATTCAGCGTCCGGTATAACAACGCCTGGCTGTAGTAGAAAACTAGCACGGTCAGTATGGTTCCGAGTCCGATAAGTTCAAATTTGATTTTCCAGCGGGAATCGGGTGACGCATTGGCAAGTGTTATTTCAAAATTTACCAAAGCAACCACCAGGCTGGCCATGATGGCGATATAAAAATAAAAACCGGCCGTGCCGAGAAAGAGAAGCCGTTCATCGGGAAAATCGGGGGCATAAAAGAAAGCGTTCTGAGGAAGTACGAGCGGCAGGACTGAAAACAGCGACGTAGACGCAATTGCTATCTTGAATACAGGACCGATCTTCCACGGTCCGGCTTGACGGGCAAACGTCAGACTGCAGAGGATCCATAGCGGGGGAAGGATGGATTCGACAGTCAAGGAACAGGCTTTCCATGAAAAAGCATCTGCCGGCGCAAAAAGAGACAACAGGTCAAACAATTCAAGCAGGGCGGTGGCGGCCAGAGCAGCAAAAAGAAACAGACCGGCACGGCTACGCTCCTGATAGAGAGCGTAGCCTGCGCCGGTCAGCAGCACGATTATTGCAGTTATGGAGATCATTGGACTACTCATATGGTGTGAGACTCACAGGTTCCTCATATACCATGTCAGGGCCGCATCGAGGCCGGCATCAATCGTGTGGCTAGGTTTATATCCCAGGAGACCGGCGGCCTTGCTGATATCGGCTTGGGAATGAAGCACGTCTCCCTGTCGAAAATCACGGTAGACCGGTGCACAGCCCTGGAGATGGGGATAATGCGGCAACAGTCGATCATGGAGCATGTTGAAGAGCTCAATGAGCGAAGTACGCGCATTCACGGCAGTATTATAGACCTGGTTCACCGCAGCCGGCTCCCTGCATGTTGCCGCAAGCATGTTCATCTGGATCACATTTTCCACGAAACAGAAATCCCTGCTGGTTTCGCCATTGCCGTTGATGTTAACCGTTTCTCCCTTGATCAGCGCCCTGATCCAGCAGGGGATAACGGCCGCATAGGCCCCCGCCGGATCCTGGCGGGGGCCAAATACGTTGAAATAGCGCAGTCCGACAGACTCGAGTCCGTACGTTCTGGCGAAGACGTCAGCATACAGCTCGTTAACGTATTTTGTAACTGCATAGGGAGAAAGCGGCCTGCCAATTGTATCTTCAACCTTGGGAAGTCCCGGATGGTCTCCATACGTGGAACTGCTGGCTGCATAAACGAACCTTCCTACACCTGCATCCCGAGCAGCTACGAGCATATTCAGGAAACCGCTGACATTGCTGGCATTGCTGGCAATCGGGTCTGCGATCGAGCGGGGCACCGATCCAAGCGCCGCCTCATGCAGTATGTAATCCACTCCCGTGCAAGCTGCATGGCAGGTCGTTAATTCGCAGATATCACCTTCAATAAAATTGAATCTTCGCCATTGATTTTCTGTGACAGCTCCCTTGACCTCATCCAGATTTCCGGGCTTGCCGGTAGAAAAATTATCAAGGCCCACGATCTTCTGATCCAGTCGCAGCAGGTGTTCTAATAGATTGGATCCGATGAATCCGGCCACACCGGTGATCAGCCAAGTTTTGGGTTCTGATTGCAACTGCCGTACTACGTTTTCATAGGAATTCATAATATCCCCGCCCTTTGAGTCCTGATAATCACAGTCTCCATACCCGAATCCCGGCCGCTTTCATCGCCTGCTGATCATACATGCCCTTGACATCGATCAGTACCGGATTCTTGATCATGCGGCTACTGAGGTCTGCAGGCAGCCAGGTCAGGAACTGCCGGTGGGCAACCGCTGCGATCACGGCCGCAGCAGGCTTCAGCTCCGTTATCGGGACCAGCTGAATTCCGTATTCATGGGTTGCTTCGCTAGGGTCGGCCAGCGGGTCGCACACCTGGACGTGGATTCCGTAATCCCGGAGCTCGTTGATGATATCGATCACCTTGGAATTGCGCAGATCAGGGCAATCCTCTTTGAAGGTTAACCCCAAAACGGTCACCGTACTCCCCAGGATATTATGACCGGCGTGAATCATCTCCCTGATAGCCCGTTGAGCGACAAATGTGCCCATGCCGTCGTTGATGCGACGACCGGCCAGAATCACCTGAGGGATATAACCGATTTTTTCCGCTTTGTGCGTAAGGTAATAAGGGTCAACTCCGATACAATGTCCGCCGACCAGGCCAGGCTTGAATTTGAGAAAATTCCACTTGGTGCCGGCCGCTTCCAGCACATCGTTGGTATCGATGCCCATGCGGTCGAAGATCAGGGCCAGTTCGTTCATCAAGGCAATGTTCAGGTCGCGCTGCGTATTTTCAATGACCTTGGCCGCCTCTGCAACCTTGATGGATGCAGCCCGATGTACTCCGGCTGTTACCACCGATTCATATACCCGGGCAACCGTTTCCAGTGTCTCGGCATTCTGCCCGGATACTACTTTTTTGATCCTGGTAAAGGTATGCTCTTTATCCCCCGGATTGATCCTCTCCGGGCTGTAGCCTACCGTAAAATCACTTCCGCAGACCAGGCCGGAAACCCGTTCCAGCACCGGCACACATTCGTCCTCCGTCACTCCCGGGTAGACGGTTGACTCATACACAACAATATCCCCTTTTTTCAACGCCTTGCCGACCGTTTCGGATGCCCGGTACATCAGGGCGAGATCCGGTTGATGCGCTTCATCCACCGGCGTCGGCACCGCGACAATATGGAAATTTGCCTGAGCAAGCTCTTCCAGTTTTTCAGTGAAGAGGATATCCGCTGTCTGTAAATCTTCAGCCGTTACCTCGCCGGTCCGGTCGTAACCAGTCTGCAGTTCTTTGATCCTCACCGGGTTGATGTCGAAGCCGACTGTCCGGCGAACCTTGCCGAAGGCAACTGCGACCGGCAAACCGACATAGCCGAGTCCGATGACGGAAATTATTCGCTCAGTATTCATTTAAGCCCCTCGAAAGTACATATTAATTATGGAGTTATGTTGCCATGTAAAAATCCAACGTGATGATCCAACAACAAAGCAATAAATCTATACGGATTTAAACTGCTTATGTTCTCAATAATCACAAAATTACAGCCGGATAATATATATTTTTTTAAATTTGTACAACTACCGATACTCTTGTTTGCGTGCAAAGCCGGCCCTATTGAAAGATTGTCGGCAGTTCCTGAATCAGGACATATGGGCTGGTAATCAGCATGGAAAATAATTTGGACGTATCCGCATTCCACGCCCGAATCTGAGTCTCAGACGGTTTCGCCAGCTTGCCAGCGCTGATCCAGTGTTGAATGCTCAAGGCATCATCTCCGGCAACGCACATGGCTACGCTCAACAGATCCAGGTCAGGGGCCACGACGATAAGCCCGCCCCGTTCCAGGTGGGCCCGCAGACAGCTCCAATCAGCTTCCACAACGGATAATGCCAGTTCTTCGCGATTCGGAGTCATTTGAAAAACCCCTTCTCGATGCATTTGTCACGCACTTCCAGGGTGGCATCGATGGAAATTTTCTGCTCCCGGGTCATGCCGGTGTAGCCAAGTGCTTCTTTGGGTGTGACCAGGGTATGCACATACTGTTCGAAGCTGACCTCTCGCGGAAGGTTGCTGCCGATGCACGTGCAGAACTTTTCACGTGCAGTGGCTTTCAGGCACTGATCAGTTTTCTGCACACTGATGCTCTGCTGCTCCTTCAGCGATTTAAGCTCCTGAATCTGTTGTTCGAGAAGTTTGATCTTTTCCAGCAGATCGTCCTTTGCATACACCGGTGATGCTGCAAAAGAAGCGCAGATGGCAGCGCAAAGTAAACGATGTATCATGATGTACCTCCAGTAAGATATTGTCTGCTTGTATCAGGCAACGCAGATATAATCGAGTCCTTCCGTGAGTCCCAGAGGGTGAACCAGTGTCCTAAGCTGTTCACGGGCACCCCGTACCCCGATTGCAACCAGTATCTTGCAGTTTGCTTCCCGAAGCTGGCTGGTTCCGGCAACCTCAGCGCCATGCAGCACCCTGCCGATCTTTCGCTGGTCTACGTCGATCCACTTCGAGACGCTGATTCCAGCTTCCGCCAGCAGGCGCTGCCATGCGCGTCCTTCCAGGCCGGCGCCGGCAATGACCACATCGCGGGTGTCTTTAAGGTAGCCCTGCAGCAGGTGGTGGAGTTTACAGGCGCGAAACGCGGCGACGGCATATTCATCCATGACCCGCGTTGCCCGCTCAGGGTGATCGCGCCAGAAAAAAAGCTCTTCCGGAAGGCGTGCAAAGCGCACCCCCGCATCAGCCATTCGCAACCAAAGGTCATAATCTTCGGGCCACCCCATGTCACGGAAGCCACCAACAGAAGTGATCAACGTGCGCCGTGTGACAATACTGGGATGGACAAATGGCGATTCCACAAAACGGTCACGAAGAATCAGATCATGACAGTCCAGACCATTCTGCCAGGACTCGTACGCCAGCATGCCCTGTTTGAGATGCGTGCGCGGAAAGTGCCGGAAGTTGCAGGCAGCCAAGCCGATATCCGGGTGCCTATCGAGGAATGCAGTCTGGCATTCAAGCCGGCGGGGGTGACAGATGTCGTCACCATCCATACGAGCCACCAATGGTGCCCGGCAGAAGGTCAAACCGGCGTTAAGGGCCGCAACAAGACCGTCGCCTTTCAGGCGTATGACGCGTATCCTGGAGTCGCGTCGGCAGGCTGTTTCCAGCATGGCGGGTGTAGCATCACCGGACCCATCATCCACGGCGACCAGTTCCCACTCTGAAAAAGTTTGCCGAAAGAGCGAATCTAGCGCCGCAGTCAGATAGCGTTCTTCATTGCGTACCGGCATAAGGATGGAAACGCGGGGCACACGGGACATCAGGGTTTCCGGTTTTTCAGGGCATCCAGACGCGCTGCGGCATCTTTTGCCGCCTGTGAACCGGGGTGCTTCCTGATGATCTCGTCATACAGCTTGGTTGCATGCTCGAAGTTGTTCTGCTTTTCTTCAAAAGCGGCAGTGTCAAGAAGCTCGGCCGCCTTCTTATCACCGGAAGAGCAGCCTGCCAGCATGGCTGCTGCCAGGAAAACCATCAGTATTCTCATTTTCATATAAATCTCCTTAGGAGCCGTTACGAAATAACAGTTACATTTTTGTGATTTCGTTACGGCTCCTTATGCCGTTATCACCATGTATATGTAACAGCTATTTTATTCCGACGGCTTAGTGGTAATTCTGCCAAAGCAGCTTGGCGGTGATAAGCAGCACCATGGTGATAAATACCGGCCGAATGAACCGGGTTCCCCTGCGTATGACCAGACGGGAGCCGATTCTGGCGCCGATGAACTGGCCAACGCCCATCACCAGTCCTTCACGCCAGAGCACATAACCGCCTGCCAGAAACAGAACCAGCGAGGCAAAATTGCTGGTAAAATTCATGACCTTGGTATAACCGGTGGCCTTGGTCATGTTGAAGCCAAGACCGAGCATGAGCGCCATTACCCAGAAGGAACCGGTGCCAGGACCAAAGAAACCGTCGTAAAACCCCAGCGTCAGTCCGGCCAGGAAAAAGAACGCCCCGAACTGCATGCGGGGGTGGACATCCACCTGACCCAGGCGCGGTGTGAGCAGGGTATAGACCGCAATTGCTACCAGCAGCCATGGTATCATGAGACGAAGAAATGCGGGATCAAGCAGTTGAATGGTACAGGTGCCAAGGCATGACCCCAGGGCAGTGAAGGCGATACCCTCACCGCAGTCGCCCAGCCTGACGGTATTGGAGCGAATAAAGGTCAGCATGGCGCTGCCTGATCCGAAACTGGCCTGCAGCTTGTTGGTGCCCAGTGCAACCTGGGGCGGCAGACCGATCCCGAGCAGTACCGGAATGGTTATCAATCCGCCTCCGCCGGCGATTGAATCCACCAGTCCTGCTGTCAGACCTGTTATGAACAGAACAAATAAAAGCAGTGCCTGGGGCATGGGATACTACTCTTCCGGTGAAGGGATGAATTCAAAGGCAATCCCGTCTGCAGCCGTCCTGATAACGCGTCCCCTGAGGATGGGCGCGTCCTGTCCCATTACCTGGGATGTCAGCTGGAGCTCCATGATTGTGTCAGGTGGTGGCGCAGCTTCAAAAACAACCATCAGGAATGCACCACCATCGCTAAAATCCTTGGTGACACCTACCCGTTGCGCCTGGCCCGGCCAGGTGACACGAATTTCAAGCGGAACCTCAAAACGTTCATGTTTTCTATTCTCGGGCATGATACGGTGCCTTTCACTCTAGATTGTGACCTTGAAAAAAAACGTGACGGAATCTCTTTCGAAACTTGATGAAGCCGGATGGCAGTATGTTTTTGCTTGACGTTCGAACCGCATTTCGTAAAGGATGTGCTCAAAACATCTGAGGACAAGGCCATGATTCCCGGACAGCCGCATAACCAGCATTCACTGCTGGAGGTCGCAGAACATTTCAGCCGCCACAGGCTGAAAAAACAGTATGCTGAAGGGCGCACCCGTGCCGCAGTGGCGATGATTCTGCGCGAATTGCCCGGCGATCTGGAAATCTTGTTTATCGAGCGTGCAACCGATGCGAGAGATCCCTGGTCCGGGCACCTGGCATTCCCTGGCGGAAAGGTTGAACCGGGTGAGCAGGCCCGTCAGGCCGCTGAACGGGAGACCCGGGAAGAGATCGGTCTTGACCTGGGAACGGAGCGCTACCTCGGCCGGATGTCCGATATCATCGGGGCCAATCTTCCTGTCCGGGTGTCGTGTTTTGCCTATGGGGTCGTGACGCCTGCGCTTCAGCCGATCATGAACCCGGAGGTGCGGGATGTCTTCTGGGTCAGGCTGTCGGATATTCTCAGGCCGGAACTTAACCAGACCGCAACAGTCGGTTTTTCAGGCACAACACTGAACGTGCCGGCAATTGTGCTGCCGCAGTCCGATAAACCGGTCCTGTGGGGGCTTACCTATCGGCTTGTCATGCAGTTTCTGGAAATAATCCGCATCCGTACATAGCCACTGGTTGCATTTTCCCGAGGAAGTCGTACACTACCGCAACAAAGGCATAACTTCAGAGGAGGTATACAGTATGAGCGAACGCTCCGGTATTATCACATTCAAAGGCAACCCATTTACCCTGCTCGGCCCCGCATTAAAGGTCGGTGACAAGGCCCCTGACTTCGCCCTGGTTGACAACGGTCTGGCTCCGGTTACGCTGGCAAGTTCAGCCGGCAAGATCAGGATCATCAGCGCCGTGCCATCGCTGGATACGCCGGTCTGCGACACCGAAACCCGCCGTTTCAACCAGGAAGCCGCCGGACTGCCGGGTGACGTGCTTGTTCTGACCGTCAGTCTGGACCTGCCCTTTGCCCAGAAACGCTGGTGCGGAGCTGCCGGCATCGATAAGGTCATCACGTTGTCAGATTACCGGGAACGTTCCTTCGGTCAGAATTACGGCGTACTTATCAAAGAGCTGTTGCTGCTGACCCGGGCCATCTTTGTGGTAGATGCCAATGACACGATTCGATACATTCAGATTGTTCCGGAAGTGACCAGCGAACCGGATTACGCTGCGGTCGTCAAGGCGGTGCAGGAACTATTGTAAGCGATTGCCGTCGGGGTGGGGGCTGCCTCACCCCGATATCCTAGCCCGCGATTTTCTTCAGCAGCCAGGCCATATTCTCTCCCAGCACCTTCATGGTATTGACACCCTCTTCATCCTGTTCCACATCACCTATGTTGCGTCCGACCCCGACGTTCCAGTAGTTGGAGCCAGGAATGATCATCTGGCCGATGGTGAAAAAATAATTGATGGTATCGAATACATTGATGGCACCGGCGCGTCGTTCAGCCACGACAGCTGCTCCGGCCTTGCGCCTGAACATGTCCCCATTGGCGCGGGAAACCATGCCGCAGCGGTCGATCAAAGCCTTGGTCTCGGGAGTCAGGGCCGCAAAATAGGTCGGTGAACCTATAATGATCCCGTCGGATCCCAGCATCTTTTCAATACAACTGTTGGTGCAATCGTCGTTCAGTGCACAGCGCTTGTCCTTGCGTTCAAAACACTGGTAGCAGGCAATGCAGCCATGCATCAGCTGTCCGCCGACCTGGACCATCTCGGTTTCGATGCCTTCATTCTGCAATGCCGTGAACACGTGATTGATCAGGATCGAGGTGTTGCCTGCTGCGCGGGGACTTCCGTTGAATGCGGTGACTTTCATGTGGTATCTCCTGGTTAGAGTTCGTGTTTGATGCGTTTTAACATCATCGAATTCAGAACCACCGAAACCGATGAAAATGCCATGGCCAGGCCGGCGTATTCGGGTTTGAGTGTGATTCCATAGCGAGAGAGCAGTCCGGCTGCTATCGGGATGCCAAGGATATTGTACACCAGTGCCCAGAACAGGTTCTGTTTGACCTTGCTCAATGTTGCCCGGCCGATGGTGATGGCCCGGACGACGTCCATCAGGTCGTCACGCATCAGCACGATATCGCCGGTTTCCTTGGCCACATCCGTGCCGCCGCCGATGGCGATACCGATTTCGGCCTGGGCCAGGGCCGGAGCATCATTGATGCCATCGCCGACCATCCCGGTGATCATGCCGCGCTGTTGAAATTCCTTGACGACTTCCTGTTTGCGGGCCGGCAGCACCTCGGCTTCGAAGCTGTCCACACCGGCCTGTTGTGCCACAATTTTGGCAACATCGGCGTGGTCGCCGGTGATCATGCAGGTACGGATCCCCATGCGCCTGAACTCTTTGACTGCCATAGCCGAATTGGCTTTGAGGGTGTCGCCAAAGGCTGCCATACCCACCAGCTTTGTGCCGACGGCGACGAAAATCAGTGATTTGCCATCTGCTGTCAGCTGCTCGGCCTTTTCAGCCAGCGCGCTGCAGTCGATGCCGGCTTCTTCCATCAATCGTTCATTGCCGACCGCCAGACGAAAACCTTCATAGCTGCAGGTGATCCCGTAACCGCCGCGCTCCTCGAAGTCATGGGCCTCTCCGGGTTGAATCCCTGCCTCTGTGGCGGCTGCGACCGATGCCTGGGCCAGAGGATGGCTGGAATGGGCTTCAGCTGTTGCCAGGCATTCCAGGAGTTTCGCCGGGTCGATGCTGCGTGACACCGGAAACAGATCGGTCATGATCGGGGTGCCGGTGGTCAGGGTGCCGGTTTTATCCAGGAGAAGCACCTGCATGTTTGAGATGGTCTCAAGTACCGATCCTTTTTTTACCAGAATGCCACAGCCCAGGGCGATTCCGCTTCCAACCATGATGGCGGTCGGAGTGGCCAGTCCCATGGCACAGGGGCAGGCGATCACGATTACGGCAATAGCATATCGGAATGCGGGTAGAAATCCGGCATGAAGGGCTGAAAACCAGATGAAAAAGGTTGCCAGCGCAAGAATGATGACAAGTGGTACAAACCAGGCTGATACAGCGTCAGCAAAACGCTGGATGGGGGCCTTGTCCCCCTGGGCGTCGCGCACCATCCTGACGATCTGGGCCAGCAGGGTTGCTTCGCCCACGCGGGTGGCCCGTACCCGCAGGACACCGCTCCTGTTGATGGTAGCTCCGGTGACGTTGTCCCCCTGATTTTTCCGGATCGGCATGGATTCGCCGGTGACCATGGCCTCATCAACCGTACCGCTGCCGTCGATGACTTCGCCGTCAACCGGAATTGTCTCGCCGGGCCGTACCAGTACCACATCACCCACCCTGATAATGGATGCCGGAACATCCTCTTCCCCCTTGTCCGTAACCAGCCGGGCCTTATCGGCCTGCAGATGCAGAAGCTTCTTCAATGCGTCGCCGGCTTTGCCGCGTGCACGTGCTTCCAGATACTTGCCCAGGCGAATGAAGGCAATCAGCATGGCCGATGTTTCGAAGAACACCTCGCGATGGGGCCCGAGCAGGCCGAAATAGGCCAGCAATGAATAAAAATAGGCTGCCGAGGTTCCCAGAGCAATCAGTACATCCATGTTGGCGCTGCGGTTTTTCAGGGCGGACCAGGCGCCGCGATAAAAGGTCAGACCGGCTGAAAACTGCACGGACGTGGCCAGAAGCAGATTCAGCTGCATGACGGCACGGTTGCTGTGCATGCCCATGGTGAGCATGATCGGCAGGGCGGCTGCCAGAGCGAAGATCAGCCAGTTGCGCTGGGTTTGCAGGTCATCGTGAGCGGCCGTTGCCGAGTCACGCATTTCTACCGGTGTATAACCGGCTGCGTGGACGAGAGCAAAGATGTTGGAGGGGGTAAGTCGTGCGGTGTCGAAACGGACATAACCGCTCTCGGCGGCGAGGTTGACGATGGCGGTTGAAATGGCCGGATTTTCCAGCAGTTTCTTTTCCAGTGTGCCTACGCAGGATGCACAGTGCAGGCCGCGGACACCGAACGTCAACTCTCCTGCAGGTTCCGGGGAAACATATGTACTTTCAGTATCCAATGGTTTTCTGACCTCTCATTTGACACTCGGTTACTGGTGGCTGAAATCACCCTTGATGGCATGCCTCCAGGTGATTTTGATGGCCGCGGCGATGGGTAGCGCCAGCAGAATGCCCCAGAAACCGAGCAATTCTCCCAGTGCCATGACCATGATAATGGTCACCAGGGGATTGAGATCCATTGATCTTTTAAATACCAGCGGCTTGACGATGTACCCTTCCAGAAAGTAAATCACACTGAATGCAATGGCGGTTTTAATCAGCACCGCTGCACTTTGATATTGAAACCAGGCGAAAAACAGCGCCGGCAGGATGGCGATGATCACGCCGATAAACGGCAGGATCGATGCAGCACCGGCAAATATACCGCAAAAAATCGGATGGGGGATGTTAATGACAAAGAGCGCCAATGATACCAGCAGGGCAACGATTATGGATACAATTACCTGGCCGCGCATATAGCCGCCGATGCTGCTGTTGACCTCCTGACCGATTCCCAGGATGATGTCGCGGCTCTGTTCCGGAATCCATGAAGCCAGGGTCTCGATGACGGTCTGCTTGTAGTACAGCATGAAGAACACCAGAATAGGCGAGAGGACAATGTTGAAAAGGTTGAAGAAAATCCGCCCGGCAAAACCGTATGCCCACGTGCCGGCCTTTTCGGCCGTGGTGTCGACATTGGCCGATACCTTGTCAAGCAGCCACTGGATCTCCTCCGAGCCGTAGCGGTCGGGAATGCGGGATTTCCATTCCATGGTGATCTGCTTGATCTTCTGGAGATACTGCGGCAGGTCGCGGAGAAAGGCGTCCCAGCTCATGGTAAATTTGGGTACCAGGAAAGTCAGGAAAAAAACGGTCAGAACGCCGAGCACAACGTAGAGCAGAGTCAGTGCCAACATGCGTTTCATGCCGCGCTCTTCCGCTTTTACCACCAGCGGATCCAGCAGATAGGCGATGATCCAGGAAAGCAGGAAACAGGAGATGGTGTGCTGCAGGGCGTACCCGGCTGCAGCCAGCAGACAGAGCAGCAGGATGGTGGCGATCAGTTTGCCGTAGTCGTTGCGGGGGTGATGCGTGTGGTGCATGAGAACCTCAGATCCGCAGTGAAGACATGCTGCCCGCCTCGACGGTAAACAGGTTGTTCTCCTCGAGCCAGTATTTTACCCTGCTTGTGACGAATTGGTCCTTCATTTCAAGTAGTTTTTCATGCTCATCGGGAAAGAAGGCCAGGATGTCAGTGCTGTTGCCGAAGGTTTTCCTGCCGCCCAATGAACCGCACAGGAGGTTCTTCAGGTCATTGTTTTCGATCGATCCAATGAAGCCGGTCATGATCTGTCGTTCGGTGCTGTAGTCAAAACGGGGGATTTCCAGAAAACGGTCTTTGTTGGTTTCGATCTGACGCCAGAAATCCTCATCTTCTAAGGCTGCGGAGATAAAAAAAACCTCGCCGGTGAAACGATCAAGAAAATATATGCGATCGCCGGTTCCGCTCGCAAAGGCGTCCATCAGTTCGTCCCAGGCAATTTCCACATTATGTACAAAAGCCATATCTGCTACCCTTTCTTCTCTATTGACATCTGCGGGGAGTGACAGCACAATCCCCGCCATGCGTACGATCTTTCTTGCCGATGCCCATCTGACTGCTCCTGATGAGCCCAATTACCGTCTTCTGCTGCAGTTTCTTCATGAGCTGGAAGGCAACACGGAAACCCTGTACATTATGGGTGACCTGTTCGATTTCTGGCTGGGCTTTCCCTCCAACCCGTTCAGGCAGTATGATGAAGTGCTGGATGCGCTTCAAGCATTGGTGAACAGCGGCTGTCGACTGGTGTATTTCGAGGGCAATCATGATTTTCACATGGGGCCTGTTTTCCAGCAGCAGCTCGGAGCTGATGTCCACATCGGACCAGCTGTCATGACTGTGCAGGGTCGTCGGCTGTTTCTCTGCCATGGAGACCAGATCAACCGTCGCGACCGGGCCTATCGCCTGTTGCGCCTGCTCCTGCACAACCGTCTGGCGGCCTTGGCCCTCAACTATGTACCGCCAGCGTTTGCGCTGCGGATCAGGGAAAGCCTGCAGCGCGCCAGCCGTGCCGGTTATCAGGCCAATCTCCGGCGTTGGGACTACCGGGATATTATCCGCACCTTTGCCCGTACCGTCCGTAAACAGGGTTGTGAGGGCCTGGTCACCGGACACTTTCATCTGTCCCTGTATGAAGAGCTCGACACCCCCCGGTTTATGGTTCTTTCCCTGGGAGACTGGATGGAGCAGTTCACCTATGGTGAGATGGCGGCGGGGAAATTGAGCCTGAAAACTTACCAGATTCAAGAGGGGTTGTATATCAGCAAGCAACCCGTTGCCGATCCCGCCTGATCACTGGTTGAAAAACTCTTCCAGCGCCTGTTCTCCTACCTGTGCCGATTTAATTCTCCATTTATCCTGATTGATTACCAGCGCCACCAGTGCGATGCGCGGATTTTGTGCCGGTGCAAAGGCGGCAAACCATGAATAATGTCCGCGTGGGTCACTGCCGTCTATGGATCCTGTTTTTGCGGCGATTGGAACGTTCAGCAGCGGTCGACCCCGTCTGTCATGAAAGGCCCGCCGGGACGTACCGCTCGTAACGGTGCTGGAAAGCATACGCGTCAGGGCCGTTGCTGTTTCGGAAGATACCAGACTTCGCAGCTCCTGTGGTACAAATCGTTCTTTATCGCTGCCTTTCCCGTCGGAGATGCTGTCGGTCAATCCGGGGACCATCATTTTTCCACCATTGGCGATCGCTGCCATCATGACAGCAGCGTGGAGGGGAGAAATCTTGACTTCATGGTCAAGACCCGCACCCATCAGCATGAGTTCATGGTTGCTCTGCGGTTCGGTTGCCTTGCTTTCCTTGACAGAGGTGCCGGGCAGCAATGACTGGTTGAAACCGAACCTGTTGGCACACTCCATGATCGATGCCTTGCCGGCGATGTCACAGGCCAGTCGCCCGTAGACGGGATTGATCGATTTTCCCATGGCATAGGTCACATCCAAACGGTTGTTTTTCCCTCTGGGGCTGATATCCCAGTAGCGCGGATTCTCCGAATACGAGTTGCCGCGGAATTCTATGACGGTCTCGGGAGTGATTTTTCTGCTCTCCAGGGCAGCAGAAGCTGTAATTATCTTGAATAACGAGGCCATCGGATACAGGTCAAAGTACGCGCTTTTCGACCAGGCCGGGTCGACGGAGGAATAGGATGTCATGGCGAGGATGCGTCCGCTGGCAGGTTCTATTGCAACAAACACCCCGTATGGGACCTGATACTGGGCCATGAAATCGTGAACACGTTTTTGCAGGTCACCGCGGACGGTGTAATGAAGTATATGTCCCTCTGCAGTCCTGGCTGTCAGCTGGTCGTCCGGACCGGCGGCCTCTTCGAGCAGGGAACTGGCTAGAACGAACGTGCTGACAGGCGGTTGCTTGGCTGCCTCGGCGACCTTGGGCGACGGAGTCATTTGTAAGCGCAGCCAGGACATCGATGTTGTGGACACGGAGGCTGCCTTCTTGAAAATCAATACGGAAACCGGTGTCAGTGCCAGTGCGATTGCCGTAAAAATCAGAAAATGCTTCAGCTGTTCGCGACGTTTACCGGTGGGATGTGAAAGGTGCGGAGAAGGGCGTTCTTCGGAGCGCATGATCTTTCTGTTGCTGCGGCCGAAGTCCAAAAAACCGAAGCCGGGAGTGCGTTTTTTTCGGGATAGGTGTTTAAGGTCCTGCATGGCATTCCAGGTAAAATGAGATGGTCGAACTATAAGGCATGGCCGGCCCCTTGTCAATGAATGAAGGGGGTGTCCGTCCGTTGGAAATCATTGATCAGAAGGTGTTGATGCGGTTAATGAAAGCGACCAGCAGTCCATAGTGGTGGTGGTCGAATAGTAATGAGATGCGCGGCAGTGCCGCTAGGTCCGGTTCGTCATGTTCTTCGGGGAACTGTCCGCAACAGCGAATCTGATCACCTGCTCCGATAAGTTCGGAGAACTCATCTTCCAGTGTTGCAATATTTTCGGGAGATAATGATTTGTTGAGACGTATAACAAGGCAGTTTTCAATAAAGCGTAAGGAGTGATAGACGCGATAAAATGTATCGATTACCTCGATCGCTTCTTGTTCATCCTTGGTAACGGTGAAAAGAGAAAAATCTTCACCGGAGATGAAGCCCTTTACCAGTAGGCTTTCTTTGACGAATTTGAAAAAACGTTCCCAATAGCCCTCATTGTCATCCACCAGTATCAGGGGCTTGGGTGATGTTTTGCCGGTCTGGATCAGGGTAAAGACCTCCATGGCCTCGTCCAGTGTGCCGAAACCGCCTGGAAAGACTGCAACTGCATCGGCTTCTTTGACGAAGGCGACCTTGCGGTTGAAAAAATATTTATAGGTAACCAGTCTTGGGTTGCGGTACATGATCGGATTGGGTTTCTGTTCAAAAGGGAGGCGAATATTGACTGCAAACGAGTTTTCGCTTCCGGCGCCTTCGTTGCCCGCCTGCATGATGCCGGGGCCTCCGCCGGTGATGATCATGTAGCCCTTGTCTGCCAGCTGGCGGCTGAAGCGGACGCATTTCAGGTACATTTCATCCTGTGGTTCCGTACGGGCAGACCCGAAGATTGTGACCTTTTTACGATTGCGGTAGGGGCCGAACACCTGGGCGGTATAGCGCATCTCCCGCAGGGTGCGATTGATCAGTTTCAGATCAGCCTGGTAGTCGGTTTCCTGGCCGATTTTAAGCGACGATATAATCATTTCGCGAATAATCTGAGGTTGATGGATGCCGCCGGCAGTCTCGATGAGTTGGTTGATGAGCTGGTCAACCTGGGGGTTTGTGCGTGAAAAGCTGAGTTCCATTGCGATAACCTCTGTTAGTAAGTTAGAAGTTTTTCTCTGCGTTCTGTCACAGAAACTAACTTCGTTAACGCACTTATCCTGTGTATCAGGGTTCGATGTTAAGGAATGGTCGTGCGGCGGACGGTAGCACAGGTAATGGTGCTTTGTAAATATGGAGTCGTTGCGCTGTTGCTGGGTGTGCCTGCGGTGCAGGGCTTTAAACAAGCGCTTGCAATCAACCGGAACGTATAGTAGTATTCGCCTTTCGTGCCGCATGTAGCGGCGCTTTACAAGAAAACCAAGCGATCAAGGAGCTACTCGGCTATGCTGGATCTTATGCGCAAGAAAAAGAACTCGATTATCATCAAGATAGTCTTTGTTATCATTGTACTCTCGTTTATCGGCACCATGTTCCTGGTATGGGGGGAAGGCAGAAGCGGCATGGGTGGAAGCAGCGGGTATGCCGCCAAAGTGGATGGTCGCAAGATATCTCTGGATGAGTACCAGAATGCCTACCAGCGCATACGAAACGTGTATCAGCAGATTTACGGACAGTCGCTGCCAGCAGAGATAGAGAAGACGCTCGGGTTGAAGCAGGTGGCCCTGGACGGTCTGATCGACAATCTGCTGATCATGAAGGAAGCCAAGGGCATGGGCATCAAGGTTTCCAAGGAAGATGTCACAAATGCCATAGCTGCCATGCCAACATTCCAGAAAGACGGTGCTTTCAGTTTTGATCTGTATCAACAGCTCCTGAAAAGCAATCGCATGACGCCCAAGGATTTCGAAGAAGGCCAGAAAAACGAATTGATCCTTAAAAAGACCCGCCAGGCGATCAAGGACAAGGTTGTGGTGAGTGAGGAAGACGCCCTGGCTCAATTCAAAAAGGAAAATGACAAGATCGACCTGGAGTATGTTTCCTATGCACCTTCCGATGTGATTGGTGAGGTCAAGCTGACTGAGGCAGAGCTGACTGAGTATGTGCAGAAAAACCAGGCCGAATTCAAAACGCCGGAGAAGATTGCCATCTCATATATCCTTCTGGATCCCGCTGCTCAGGCTGCCAAGATGACGGTGACAGAGGATGAAATCCAGACCTACTATCAGAAAAACATCGATAAATTCCAGGGAAAAGACGGCATCCAGCCGCTCAAGGATGTCAAGAATCAGGCCAGGGCTGCCGCCCTTCGTCAGAAGGCTGCCAAGCACTCTTTCGAGCTGGCCGCGGACACACTCTACAAAAATATCAAGTCCGGTGACCTGAAACTGGTTGCTGGTCAGCTGGGCCTTAAAATTCAGGATACCTCGCTGTTCGCAGCCAGTGCTCCAGCTGCAGCATTGGCCGGAGAGGCTGTTGTCATCAAAAAAGCCTTTGAGTTGAAACAGGGTGAGCTGGGTGGCCCGGTAGAGACCGCCAAGGGCATCTATATCATTAAAGTGAGCGAACGTAAGGAGTCGGTCGTACCGCCAATGGCAGAAATTAAAGCCGCTGTCGAGCAGAAGGCCAAGGCTGCCAAGTCTTTGGATCTGGCAAAAAAGAAAGCGGAAGATGCGGCCAAACAGCTTGTTGCCAAGGCAGCGCTCAAGACCCAGACCAGCGGCAGTTTCGGGTATTCGGCAAAGGGTGATGTGCCATCCATCGGAACCTCTCCCGAGTTGATGGATGCTGCCTTCAAGCTGACCTCCGCTGCCCCGGCAATCGGTACCCCCTTCAAGGTCGGCATCCGCTGGTATGCGGTGCGTCTCAAACAGCGCGTGGAAGCTCCCAGGGCTGATTTTGAAAAGTCAAAGGAAGAGTTGAAAAAGAGAATTCTGCCCAAAAAGCAGGAAGATGCTCTGGCAGCATGGATCAAGGAACGCAGGACCCAGGCCAAGATCGAAATCAACCCGGCACTGACCGCTGATAAATAGGAGAACGATTATGTCACAACTCGTAATGCAGACTGATTTTCCCGGCCTGAACCTGATCACCCGCGGCAAGGTGCGGGATATTTACGATCTGGGCGATACACTCTTGTTGGTAACCTCGGATCGTATTTCGGCGTTTGATGTCATCATGAACGAGCCAATACCGGACAAGGGTTTTGTACTGACCCAGTTCTCCGCATTCTGGTTTCGCCAGATGGAGGATATCGTCCCCAATCATATCATCTCGATGGATGTGGCTGATTACCCTGCCGTTTGTCAGCCGTATGCCGACGTGCTGAAGGGCCGCTCTATGTGGGTTAAGAAGGCTAAGCCGCTGGCTGCCGAGTGTATCGTTCGCGGCTATATTTCCGGCTCCGGCTGGAAGGATTACAAAGCCACCGGTTCCATCTGTGGTATCCGCCTGCCGGAAGGGCTGAAAGAATCCGACCGTCTGCCTGAACCCATATTTGCCCCTTCTACCAAGGCCGAATTGGGTACTCACGATGAAAACATCTCCTTTGAGCAGATGGCCGTCGAGTGTGGACGCGAATTGGCAGAACAGGCCCGTGACTATACCCTGAAGATCTATTCCCGGGCCCGCGACATCGCCGCTGCCAAGGGCATCATCATTGCCGATACAAAGTTTGAGTTTGGCGTGTTTGAAGGGAAGCTGATCATTATCGACGAGTGCATGACTCCGGATTCCAGCCGATTCTGGCCCCAGGACCAGTACAAGCCAGGCGGACCTCAGCCAAGTTTTGACAAGCAGTTCCTGCGCGATTACCTGGAAACACTTGACTGGGGCAAGACCGCCCCGGCCCCGCCATTGCCGGCTGAAATCGTCGAAAAAACAGCTGCCAAGTACCGCGAAGCGCTTCAGCGCATTGCCGGGATCAGCGTGTAGTTTCCACCGCAATCATCTGTATCCGGAAGGCAGGCCATAACGCGCCTGCCTTTTTTTTCGATTTTTTTAAACGAATACTTGAAATGCGGGAAAACAGCGATAAAATTATTCCGGTTCAATAATAGATTTTACGGTGAAATGGAGGACAATATGAAGTTGGATGAAATCAGGGAGATAGCAAAACAGCACAACATCAAGGCGGGCAAGATGAAGAAAGCAGACCTTGTGAGGGCTATCCAGCAGGCAGAAAACAACGCAGTCTGTTTTGAGACCGGTCAGTCGAACAGTTGCGGTCAGGCTGACTGCCTCTGGCGTGAGGATTGTGTCTGATACCTACAAAACAAAAAGGGTGACGGCGCATTCAGTACCGAAACCCTTTTTGTACGCCTTTTTGTACGCCTATACTGCCAGCGTCTTCAAAAACATCCCCAATTGCACATCAACGGTCGATATGTGGTGGATCAGCCATTTCAGCAGCAGGTTGTTGGTTTCCATAAGGTGATGAAGGGCAACCCCTTCACTGCTGATCTCCTGCTTGAGAAGTTTCAACCGTGCGACAAACGATTCATGCTCCTTTTTGTGGTTTTCGTAGCCGGGATAGTTGCGCAGCCGCTGAATGCTTTCCTCGTTGTTGAAATGCTTGACCACATACTCGTCCAGAAAATTCAGCAGCCGTGACAGCTCCTCCAGCCCTTTACCGGCTTCGCAGGCCTTCAGCAGCTGATCAAAATGCGACAGCAACTGCTTGTGCTGGTTGTCGATCTCTTCAATCCCGATTGAAAGTGAATCTCTCCAGGCAATTCCCATATGCAGCTCTCCCTTGCGATCCTATTTGTTTATAACCTTGGCGACAGTTTTACGTGTTTTCTGCGTTTTCTTCCGCTCTTGCTCGTTCATTGTCTCAGCCATTTCGGCCAGTCGTTTGTTGACAAGGTGGAAAATCGTATTCTTTGGAAAGAGCCCATGTTTGCTGCGTTCGCCGGCTTTCATGCCGGTCAGGATTTCGATGCCCTGTTCGATGGTCTCCACGCTCCAGATATGGAACCTGCCTGCTGCAACCGCCTCCAGTACCTCGTCATCCAGCATCAGGTGGCGTTCATTGGCTTTAGGAATCATGACCCCCTGCAGTCCTGTTAATCCCTGGGATTTGCAGACGGCGAAAAAACCCTCGATCTTGAAGTTCACGCCGCCGATCGGCTGGACCATACCACGCTGGTTGACGCTGCCGGTTACGGCGATGCCCTGTTTGATCGGAATGCCGGACAGGGCCGATAACAGTGCGTACAGTTCGGTTGAAGAGGCGCTGTCTCCTTCGATGCCGTCATAGGATTGCTCGAAACAGATCGATGCGGAAAGCGACAGAGGCTGATCTGCTGCAAAGGTTCCGCCCAGATAGCCGGTCAGGATCAGGACCCCTTTATCGTGGAGCGGACCCGAAAGTTTGACCTCGCGCTCGATATTGACCATGCCGGCCTGGCCGGTGTAGACCCTGGCCGTGATGCGGGTCGGGCGGCCGAAGGTGTGGTCGCCCAGGCCGATCACCGACAGGCCGTTGATCTGGCCTACAACCGCGTTGTCCGTATCCACCATGATCGTGCCGTCTTCATACAGTTCATGCATGCGTTCCTCTATCCGGTTGACCCTATAGAGTTTTTCCTCGGCTGCCCGCAGTACATCGGCACCGCCTACGACTTCGTGGCCGTCTTTGCGGGCCCAGAAACTGGCTTCGCGGATAAAATCGGCAATTTCCATGAATTGGGAAGATAATTTGTTTTGGTCCTCGACCATGCGGGCGGTGTACTCCAGCAGCCGGGCGATCCCGTTGCGGTCAAAGTGCAGCAGGTTCTCGCAGCGACAGTGGGTAGCCACGAACAGGGCATAGTCGCGCATGATCTCGGGGGTGCGGGCAACGCGGCTGTCAAACTCGGCCTTGACCTTGAAAAACTTGCGATAATCCGGGTCCATGTAAAATAACAGGTAGTAGATCCAGGGGGTGCCGATCATGATGATTTTTGTCTGCAGCGGTACCGCTTCGGGTTTGAGCGTGACCATGGTCATGAAGCGGTACTGCTCCAGCACGTCCTCGATGCGGATTTCTCCGGTGCGGATGCAGCGTTTGAGTGCATCCCAGACAAACGGATTAATCAACACCTCGCGGGCATCGATCACCAGATAGCCCCCGTTGGCACGATGCAGTGCCCCGGAGCGGATCATGGTGAAATCCGTTACCGCCGCGCCGCCATACTGCATGACGTGCTCAATGCGGCCGAACAGGTTGTTGTAGGTGGGATTTGACTCAAAGACCACCGGCGCCCCCTCGGACTCCTTGTTGTCAACCAGCAGGTTGATCTCATAGCGTTCAAAGGTCGGCTCCTGGCGTGGAATCTTTATCCCGGGGATCTGTGGCTGGGCTGACTGCGGCTTGAAATCGTCCAGGTTGTTGATGATATCTTCCTGCACCGCATCCAGATAGCTGAAAACCTTCTCAAGCCCGGTGTATTTGTCTCTGAGCGGATCAAGGCGGTGTCCCAGGCAGGACATGCCCAATTCACGATCAGCCTGTAACAGGGCGTCTTTGGTGGCTTTTTCATTGTCGCGTACACGCCGCAGCACTTCGTTCAGTTTCTCGGTCAGTTTTTTCCCGGTTTCGTCGAGTTTATCCCGTTTTTTGGTGCTCAGGGCCTCGTATTCTTCCTGGGTATAGTTCCGGCCGCCTTTAAGCGGAACAACGACCAGCCCGGATACCGTCCGCTGCAAGGCGAAACCGTGTGCACCCGTCTCCTTCTCGAGTATCTGGAAGAGCTCATTGTTGCTTTTCTGATATTGATCGAGTATCTCTGCGCGCCGGGCCTCATACTCCGGACTTTCCAGAGCCTTGGGGATGTCTTTTTTAAAGGCCTCCACCAGTTCCTTCATGTCTGCAGCCAGTTCGCTGCCTCTGCCGGCCGGAAGCGAAAGGGAGACGGCAGAATCGTTATCCTTGAAATTATTGACGTAGACCAGGTCGTTCGGCTTCGGTTCTGTGCGGGCACGTTTATTAAGGATACTGCGAATGGTAGAGGTTCTGCTGGTGCCGGTCTCGCCTGCGATGTAGAGGTTGAAGCCGGTTGCCTCCATACCCAGTCCGAATTCAATGGATCGCAGCGCCCGTTTTTGACCGATGGCGTAATCGAGGTCGGGCAGTTCCTCTGTTGTTTTGAAGTCAAACAGGGCCGGATCGCACGTCCAACGGAGTTGTTCAAGCGGTACCCTGTAGTCGCTGCGTGTCATGGATGCTCCTGCTTCCTGAGTTTATTTGAACAGGCATTAATAATGTAACTGAAGTGGCAGGCTGTCAAGGCGATTATGGCTGATCCGCAGGCCGTGCTGCTACCTCTGTGCGCGGCATTCAACCAGGTCCACGGCCCGCTGTATTGCCCTGTCGATATCTGCAGACGGCGGCAGGGAGGCCGCCAGGGATTCGACATAACCACGCTCTTTGAGCAACCGGTAGGATGTGGGGAAATTCAGGTCATAGACCCAGGATATCTGCAGCAGCTTAAAATCATTGAGCGTGCGGACCGTGTCCAGATGAACGACCTGGGCGGAAAGAAGGGTGGTGACGCACGCCGCTGAAACCTCGGGCAGATCCGGGAAGCCGAGGCTGACTGCCGAAGCACGCTGTTCCGGCGCTTGTTGGAAATAGTCGAGGAATACCCGCCAGATATCAAGCTTGTCCGCATCGCGAATCAGCTTGAGGAAGAGCGCAGTCGGTGATTTTAATCGTGTCGGTACCTCCAGCAGGTTATGAAAGCGTACCGCCTCTTCGATCAGTGTGCTCTCGTCAGGAGGCAGGCCGTCCAGGACACCCTCCTGCCGCATCACCTCCACGGAAAGTCGGGCGTGGTTATCCGAGTCGCTGTCGCGAAAGGTCCGCCAGCGGCGGTACTGGGGGAAGCGCCCCACGTCGTGCAATTGCGCTGTTGCGGCGGCAATGCGGGCGTCCTCGGGAGAGAGCCCCTCACCTGAGGTCAGAATCTCCATGACCTGGCAGACCTTGCGGGTGTGTTCGACTTTGAGGAGAATATTTTTTATACCGTCTGCATCGATATCGTCATAGGTCCGGACATAGGTGTCAAACCATTGCCGGATGGAGTCGAGCTGGAGCTGATTCATGTTGGTTCCAGGTTGTCGGGATTCGTTGAAATTATGAGCATAATACTGTACCCTGTGCCGATGTCAACCAGATCGAAAAAGGCCACCGATGCAACTGTCGCTTCTTGAAACAACCGATCCCCGTGAAGTTTCCATAAAACGGATAGACGAGCTGCGGCGCCTGCTGGAGCACTACAACAATCTGTACTATGTGCTGGATGCGCCGGCCATATCCGATGCCGAATACGACGTCCTCTTCCGGGAGTTGCAAGCTCTGGAAGGACAGTTTCCCGAGCTGGTGACGTCCGAGTCACCCACCCAGCGTGTCGGCGGCTTTCCTCTGACAACATTTTCTGCTGTTCCGCACCGCCTGCCCATGCTGTCCCTCGAAAATGCCACCTCTGAAACCGATATCAGGGATTTTGACCAGCGGGTCAAAAAAACTCTCGGCCTGTCTCCGGAACAGAGCATCACCTACCTCTGCGAGCCTAAAATAGACGGTCTGGCGGTTGAACTGGTCTACGAAGATGGTATGCTTGTGACGGCGTCCACCCGTGGAGATGGAATTACCGGAGAAGATGTGACGGGAAATGTCCGTACGATCCGTTCTCTGCCGCTGCGACTGTCAGGGGGGAACATCCCACGACTGCTGGAGGTGCGCGGAGAGGTATTCCTGTCGTTGGCCGCTTTTCAACAGATCAATCGCGAAAAAGAGGAAAACGGTGACCCTCCCTTTGCCAACCCGCGTAACGCGGCCGCCGGTTCCCTGCGGCAACTGGACCCGCGCGTAACCGCCCGGCGGCCGCTCTCTGTTTTCTGCTACGCCCCCGGCATTGTCGAAGGTGCGGAATTTGGCTCGCAACAGGAGTTTCTCACTGCCATCAGACATTGGGGGCTGCCGGTCAACCCGCTGGTACGCCGTGAAGCAGGCATTGACGGGGCAATTGACTATTTCAACAAGCTGCAGATGCAGCGCGAGTCACTGCCCTACGAGATTGATGGAGCGGTCATCAAGGTCGATGCCTTTGATCTTCAGCGCGAACTTGGCGAAAAGAGCCGTTCCCCGCGCTGGGCTGTGGCCTGTAAATTTGCGCCGCGCCAGGCTGTCACGCTGCTGGAGGACATTTTGCTGTCTGTCGGGCGGACCGGTGTCATCACCCCGGTGGCGCAGCTCCGTCCGGTGGAGATTTCCGGTGTGACCGTAGCCCGTGCCACCCTGCATAACTGGGATGAGATTGCCCTCAAGGATATCCGCATCGGTGATACCGTGCTGGTGGAGCGCGCGGGTGATGTTATTCCGGCCGTTGTCAAAGTGCTGGTGGAGCATCGCAGCGGGGTCGAGAGACCGCTGCCCCTGCCCGAACAGTGTCCTGCATGCGGTGCCCCGGTTGTGCGAATTGCCGATGAAGTGGCGGTTCGCTGCATGGGATTGGCTTGCCCCCCGCAAATTCACCGCTCGATACTTCACTTTGCGTCGCGCAATGCCATGGATATCGATGGCCTGGGAGATAAATTCGTTGAGCAGCTTCTGGCGCTGGGATTGGTTCAGAGCGTCGCCGATCTCTATTGTCTGACAAAGGACGATTTTATGCGCTTTGAGCGCATGGGTGACAAGCTGGCCGGGAATCTGCTGGCGGCCATCGAGAAGAGCAAGCTGCAGGATTTGGGGCGTTTCATCTTCGCCCTCGGCATCCGCCATGTGGGCGAACGAACCGCCAGGTCACTGGCCCAGTCCTTCGGTAGCCTGGAACAGATCGAACGAGCCACACTGGATGAGCTTGTCAGCATCCGCGATATTGGCGTGACAGTGGCCCAGAGTATCCGCACCTTCTTCGATAATCAGGACAATATCGGCGTCATCCGCCGGATGCTGGAAGCAGGTGTAAAACCGGCTGTAGAACATAAAAAGGTTGGCGGGCGCTTTACGGGCAAAACATTTGTTTTCACCGGAGCGCTTTCCCGATTTACCCGCGAGGAGGCGCAGCGCCTGGTCGAGACCGAAGGCGGGACTGCTGTGGGATCAGTCTCAAAGAAGACAAGTTACGTCATAGCAGGTGAGGATGCGGGCAGCAAGTTGGTCAAGGCCAGGGAGCTGGGTGTAACGGTATTGTCAGAGGATGAATTCTGTACATTGATGGAGCCGCCGGTTTGATAAAGTCAGTGTAACGGCTTGCAGTCTGTTGCCGGCTGTTCCCGTTATAACAACAAAATGTTCGCCATGTGAAAGGATTGTTCGTGGACAAGGTATCAATGATGATAAAGGCCAGGAGACTGGTCAAGGATGTGGATGACCTCCCGGCAATTCCGGCGGTTGTATCGAAGGTGGTCGGCATGCTGGATGATGTTGATGCCGATTCTGATGCCATTGCCGATCTGATGCTGTCGGATCAGGTGCTGGCTGCCCGGGTGATCCGGGTTGTCAATTCGCCCCTGTACCGGCCGAATTCCGAGATAACCTCGGTCAAAAGGGCCCTGCTCTTTCTCGGCTTCAAGAGCGTACGCGAGATGATCCTGACCAGTTACTTTGTCGGCTCCTTTAAAGACCGGGAAGAACCCTTCGATATCAAGATGTTCTGGATGCATTCCTTTAATGTCGGGGCCATCTCCCGATGTATTGCGGGCATGGTCGGATACCGCGATACCGAAAAAGCCAATCTGGTCGGCATAATCCACGATATCGGCAAGGTTTTTCTTGGACACTATTTCAAGGATGAGTACGGTGAGATGCTGGCCATGATCAGCGGCAAGCCCTATACAACCTACGAGGCCGAGGTGGAAGTCTTCGGCACAAGCCATAGTGAAGTCGGACTGTGTCTTGCCCAGCGCTGGAACTTTCCTCCGGCGTACTGTGATATCATCTCCTACCATCACACCTCCGAACTGGCCACTGAAGACCCGCTTCTGACGGCAATTGTCAGTCTGGCCGATTTCTACAGCCTGGCATCCACACCGGCCAGCGGCGTTGCCCAGGCCACCGCACCGGGGCGTTCGGAAGAGAATGCCTGGAATGTGCTCAAACAGTTGAGCAGCAAACAGATTGCTGCGGACCTGGATGGTTTCCTGCTCGAACTCGGCAGGGATCTGGAGAAAACGTCCCGTGATGTAGATATTTTGTACCACAGCATGGCGACGGGGTAATTACTAACTTTTTACGGAGGCCCAACATGTCTGACGAAACACCGGTTTCATGTGCAAAATGCGCTGCTGTCTGGCAGAACTGCGGAACAACCAATTGCTGGAGCGGTGATCCGGAGACTGCCCCGCCCAAACCGGGCAACTGTCCGTCAGGAAGCTACGCAGATGTCGTCAAGAGCAGCTTCGCGGAGTATCACAGCGACAGTGAAGACGCCCGCATCGCTTTCGTAGCCGCCCGGGTGGAGGGTCTCTGCTATCAGCCCGTTCCGGGCAGCGATGTCGTGAATGCCCGCTGGACGCGTGTGGAGGATACGATCGCCTTTGCAAAACTGATGGGCTACAAGAAGATCGGCATGGCCACCTGCATCGGCCTGCTGGATGAATCCGAACGCTTGGCGACCATCCTGCGGGCGCAGGGGTTTGACCCGCAATCGGTCTGCTGCAAGGCCGGCAGCATCGACAAGCTGGAGCTTGGATTGAGCGAGACCGACAAGGTCCGGCCGGGAACGTTTGAACCGGCCTGCAACCCGATCGCCCAGGCCGAGATCTGTAACCGGCTGGGAACCGATATGAATATTATTGTCGGTCTGTGCGTCGGTCACGACATGCTGTTCAACAAGCATTCCAAGGCCCCGGTGACAACCCTGATCGTCAAGGACCGTGTTACCGGACACAACCCCATCGCCGTGCTGTATGGCCAGAACTTTTATTACAAGCGCCTGCAGAAACAGCCGGTGTTACCGGATTCGGAGTAGCTGCGTGTACCTTGACATCCTGTATATAGATACTATTATTAATTCATAAGGGTTGCAGTAGTTCGTCAATTTATGAATCAGGGAGGACACGGTCATGGCACTAGTCAAGTACAACCCGCTGCGGGAACTCCGCACCATGCAGGAACAGATGAACCGGCTGCTCAACGTATCCTGGAATCATGATATTTCGGGTGAGGATTTGAAGGAAGGGATCTGGCAGCCGGCGGTCGATATCTACGAAACGGCTGATTCAATCATCATCAAGGCAGAGCTGCCGGATGTCGACCAGAAGGATATAGATGTGCGGATCGAGGAAAATACCCTTACTCTCAGGGGTGAACGCAGACATGAGGGGGAGGTCAAGAAGGAGAATTATCACCGAATTGAACGCTACTTCGGTACATTCCAGCGCAGTTTCAGTCTGCCGGCTACGGTCGATCAGGAGAATGTGGCCGCCATCTGCGAAAAAGGGGTTTTGACCATTACCCTGCCCAAGAAGGAAGAAACCAAGCCCAAACAGATTAGTATTACGGTTAAGCAGGTATAAGAGAAGAGCCGGGGTGACCCGGCTCTTCTTGTATGAAACGCATATCTAGTAGTTCGCTGATGTAGGATTACGATGGGTGCGGCGGGTCTTTCTTCTCAACAGGTTGTTGGGTACTCTGGGTTGAGGTATCGACGTGCTCTGTGTGTGCCGCTGCAGCAACCTGCTCTGCCGGTGGAGTTGACTTCTCCTCGGTTTTGCGGGCCTCTTCCTGGATGTTGCGCTGGAAGTCTTCCGATGCCTTTTTGAATTCCGCCAGACCCTTGCCCAGCGATTTGGCAAGCTCGGGCAGTTTATGCGGTCCGATCACCAGCAGGGCAATAACGAGGATAATGATGAGTTCCGGCATGCCGATTCCAAACATGATGCTTCTCCTTATCTGTACATTCCGATCATTCCATTGTAGCCATTAAAACCGTAAAACCCACGCTTGGCAATAAAAATTTCATATTTTCCGCTTGCCATTTATACCTGCTGTGCTAATATGCTCAAAAATTAGGCAACTTGGTGTTGTTCTCCTGTCCATCCTTTATTACCACAACTGTCTATCATGCTGAAACCATTGAAAATAGGTGATCTTGTCCTGGCGCACAATGTCGTGCTGGCCCCCCTTGCTGGAATCACCAATCTCCCGTTCCGTATTCTCTGTCGCCGTGAAGGCGCATCTCTGGCCTACACCGAGATGGTCAGCGTGAATGGCCTTGTCCGTGAAGGGGCCAATACGCTGGCTCTCTTGAAAAGTACCCCGGAGGATCGGCCGCTCGGCATTCAGCTCTTCGGCGATACCGCCCAGAGCCTGGCCGAGGCTGCCCGCATGGTTGACGGTTACGGAGACCTGTTGGATATCAATATGGGCTGCCCGGTGCGCAAGGTCGTTGGTACCGGTGCCGGGAGCGCCCTGCTGCGGGAGCCGGACAAGATCGCCGAGATCGTCCGCGCGGTCCGGGCGGCGAGCAGCCTGCCGCTGACGGTCAAGATCCGCTCCGGCTGGCACTGTGGTGATGACAGCTACCTTGAAATCGCCCGGATCGCCGAGGCCGAGGGGTGTGATGCCATTACCCTGCACCCCCGCAGTCGCGCGCAGATGTTTTCCGGGCATGCCGACTGGAGCCAGATCGCCAGGCTGAAGCAGGCCGTGGCCATCCCGGTCCTGGGCAGCGGCGACCTGTTCAGTGCGGCCGATTGCCTGAACATGTTGCGGGAGACCGGCTGTGACGGCGTGATGATTGCCCGCGGTGTGCTGGGGGCCCCCTGGATTTTCAGGCAGGTCGCGGAGCTGGCTGCCACGGGTAAGGTTACGGCAGTGACCAACCTGCTGCGGGTTGAGGTCATGCGACAGCACTTGGAGTTGTTCTGTCGCGAGACCTCTGAGGCGATTGCTGTCAGGGAGATGAAAAAACATGTCGGCTGGTATGCCCGTGGTTTTCCGGGTGCCGCCGACATTCGCCGTGCCGCCAACGGCACCAGATGCCTTGAAGACCTGCTCACCCTGATGGAAAGGATAGCTGCAATGCCTGAGGATGAACACCATGCGCACAGCTGACATCTCCAGCGGACTGTCCGGCGCCCCGGGCGATTATTTCGCCACCGTTATCGACAGTGTCGGCGACGGTGTGATTGTCGTCGGAACGGACGGCCTGATCACCCTTTATAATCCGGCCGCCGAGGAAATCACCGGATTCTCCCGGCGTCAGGCCATGGGTACCGCTTTCGATAAACTCTTTTCCGTCGAGGCACCGCTCCTGGAGATGGTTGCCAAGACCATCCGCACCGGCATCACCATCTCGGACCATGAAAACGTGGTCGTGCGCAGCACCGGGAAGATCACCCCGGTTGCGGTCACCTGTTATCCGCTCATGCTGGCCAGTGGAGAGAACATCGGGGCCATTCTGACGCTCAAGGATATTACCTACATTCGTGAACTGGAGGCGGCCGTGCGCCAGGCGGACCGGCTCTCCACGCTGGGCACCCTGGCTGCCGGTCTGGCCCACGAGGTCAAGAATCCCCTGGGCGGCATCAAGGGGGCGGCGCAGCTTCTGGAGCGTGAACTGCCGGACAGCAGCGACATGCGTGAATATACCGCTGTCATGATCCGTGAGACCGAGCGTATTGACCGCATCATCCGCGAGCTGCTGGATCTGGCTTCTCCGCGAGGCCTGAAGCTGAGTCCGGTCAATCTGCACCGGGTGCTGGGAGATATACTCCTGCTGCAGAAACATGCGGTCGGCAGCCGGGAGATCAGCTTCACCAAGCAGTTTGATCCCAGTATTCCCGATATCATGGCTGACGAGGAGATGGTGACCCGGCTGCTCCTGAATCTGATCCGCAACGCCATCGATGCCATGGGTGAATCCGGACGTTTGACCGTTGTCAGCCGGGTGCTGTCAGACTACCGCATGACCCAGAATGAACGCAATTCCCGCATGGTCGCGATCGAGATCTCGGACGATGGCCCCGGCATCCCCCCGGAGGATCTGGAGAACATCTGGACCCCGTTTTTCAGTACCAAATCCAGCGGCACCGGTCTGGGCCTGACCATTTGTCACAAGATCGTCGCCGAGCATCGCGGCATGATCAAGGTGGAATCCGACCAGGGGCATGGCACGAAGTTTACGGTGCTGCTGCCGCTGGTACAATAATACGAACTGAGGTTGCTATGCCGATAACACGAATTCTGGTTGCAGACGATGAAGAAAGCATGCGCTGGGTCCTCTCCAAGGCCCTCAAACGCAAGGGCTTTAGTGTGGATCTGGCCATTGACGGCCGTCAGGCGCTTTCAATGATCCAGGACAACAGCTATGATCTGGCAATCCTTGACATCAAGATGCCGGGCATTAACGGCCTCGACCTGCTGGACAAGATCCGCGAACAGAAAAAGGATCTGTTGGTCGTGATCATGACCGCCGAAGCCAGCATGAAAAATGCCGTGGAAGCCATGAAACGCGGGGCCTACGATTACATCACCAAACCCTTTGACCTGGATGTGATCGATGCCATCATCGAGAAGGTCAGCCGGGCGCGGGAGGTGGCTGGCCAGGTCACGATGCTCAAGCAGGAACTCAAGGACCGTTACCAGGTTGAAAAGAACATCATCGGCAATTCACCGGTCATGCGCGAGGTCTACAAAACCATCGGCAAGGTGGCCGGCAGCGATGTCACGGTTCTGGTCCAGGGGGAGTCGGGCACCGGCAAGGAGCTGGTGGCCCGGGCCGTTCATTTCAACTCGGGCCGGCTTGGCAAACCCTTTGTGGCCATCAACTGTGCGGCAATTCCCCGGGAACTGCTGGAAAGTGAACTGTTCGGCAGTGAAAAGGGGGCCTTCACCGGTTCAGTGGAGCGTAAACTGGGCAAGTTCGAGCAGGCCAATCACGGCACGCTCTTTCTGGATGAGATCGGCGACATGCCGCTGGATCTGCAGGCCAAGATCCTGCGGGTTCTGCAGGAGCGCGAGGTTACCCGTACCGGCGGCAATCAGAGCATTCCCGTTGATGTCCGCATTGTAGCGGCAACCAATCAGGAGCTGATCGAAAAGGTCCGCCAGAAGGAGTTCCGCGAAGACCTGTACTATCGCCTGAACGTGGTACCGATCAACCTGGTTGCCCTTCGCGAGCGCCGCGAGGACATCCCCCTGCTGGTACAGTACTTCCTGAGCCGGGTCTGTGCAGAGATGGACGTTCCGACCAAGCAGTGTAGCGACGAGGCCATGGCCATCCTCACCGGTTACTCCTGGCCTGGTAACGTGCGCGAACTGGAAAACGCTATCAAGCGGGCGGTGATCCTGTCCAATGACCCGCTCCTGTCGACCGCTGACTTTGCCGGGCTGGAATCCGTGTCCGGTGTGCAGTCCTCCGGCAACCAGGATGCCTCACTGGAGGAACTGGTAGATATGAAGCTGCGTTCCTGTCTCAATGGGATTGAACAGCTGGAAAAAGGGGAGATCTACACCATGGTGCTGGAGCAGGTCGAACGCCCGCTGATCCGCTTCATCCTGGAAAAGACCCGCTGGAATCAGGTCAAGGCGGCCGATATTCTGGGTATCAACCGCAATACCCTGCGCAAAAAGATCAATGAGCTGGGGATAGAACTGAAGAGGGATTGATAGATCAAACTTTAGAACGGGAGGCGCTATGTCGGTAAAGGATAGATTCTTTCTGGATCGTGACAAGGCCGTGCTGGTGGTGATTGATGTGCAGGAGAAGCTCTGCGTTGCCATGGATCACAAGGTCCTGCACAAGCTGACGAAAAATATCGGCATCCTGCTGGAGAGCGCCGCGGAACTGGGCGTGCCGGTACTGGTCACGGAGCAGTATGTCAAGGGGCTGGGGGCGACCCTGGCGGAGCTGAAGGAAAAGGCCGGCGCTGTACCCTGCTATGAGAAGATGGCCTTCAGCTGCTGCGGCAGCCCCGAGTTTGTCGAAAAACTCAAGGCCAGCGGGCGGACCCAGGTGATCGTCACCGGCATGGAGTCCCACGTTTGTGTGCTGCAGACCGTGATCGATCTGTGTGAGGCCGGTTTTGAGGTGCATCTGGTCAAGGATGCCGTCATGAGCCGCAGCAAGCAGAACTGGCTGACCGCGGTTGAGTCCATGACTCTGGCCGGCGCAGTGCCTACCAGTACCGAGTCGGTCGTATTCCAGCTGTTGAAAGTGGCCGGCAGCGAAGAATTCAAAAAACTGTCGAAGCTGGTGCGTTGAGTTTCACTACCTATCTGAAAACCCGGGCCGTGAACGGTCCGTGGCGGATTGAGGGTTGCACAGATGGTGGCTTCAGCGGGGCGGTCGTGATACCGGCCCTGGCGGAATCTGCCACCCTGTTTGCAACCCTTTGTTCATTGGCCGCAAATCCGCCGGAGCTCTGCGCACTTTTTCTGGTCCTGGTGGTGGTCAATCAGCGCACGGATGCACCGGACCCGGACAAGGCCGACAACCTGGCGACATTGAAGCTGCTGGCGGCCGGCGACCCGCGTCTGTCACGACTGAAGCTGGGCTGGATAAATGCCGCTTCTGACGGGCTGGAAATGCCGCTCAAGGGGGGCGGTGTCGGGCTGGCCCGCCGCATTGGCCTGGATCTGGCCCTGACGCGCATTGCCCCTCTCAGCGCTGAACCGATCCTGGTCTGCCTGGATGCGGATACGCTTGTCCGTCCCGATTATCTGCACGCGCTGGTCAATCACTTTGCCGTCAGCCGCTGCGGCGCTGCGGTTATCCCCTTTATCCATCAACAGGGGCCTTCTCCTGAAGCAGACCGGATCATCACCCGTTATGAGCTCTTCCTGCGTGGCTATGTATTTGGCCTGGCCCTGGCCGGCTCCCCCTATGCCTTTCATTCGGTCGGCAGTGCCATGGCCTGCCGTGCCTCCGCTTACCTGAAAATAGGCGGGATGAACAGCCGGGCTGCCGGGGAGGATTTCTATTTCCTGCAGCAGCTGGCCCGGACCGTCGGCGTCGAACAGCTGAGCGGTACGGTCGTCCACCCCTCTCCGCGCGCTTCCCACCGGGTGCCGTTCGGAACCGGCCGCAGCGTAACACGGATGCAGACCGGCGGGGAAGGGGAGCAGCTGTTCTATCACCCGGCCTGTTTTCGCGTGCTGGCTGCCTGGCTGACCCTGATAGCAGACCATATTGATGCTGACGGAGACTTTCTCCGCTTGCAGGCGAGGGGAATTTCCCCTGATCTGGAAGCGTTTCTCGAACTCAACCGCTTTGAGGAGATCTGGGGCAAGCTGCGACGGAACAATCCCGGTCAGGAGGCGCTGCTCAAGGCCTTCCATGGCTGGTTCGACGGACTGAAGACCATGAAGCTGATTCATCTGCTCTCGGACGGACCCTTTCCGCGCTGCGAGCCGGAGGTCGCCCTGGAGGATCTTTTTGCGTGGGGTGGGTTGAAAACTGTCAACGGAATTGCCAACCTGCTGGAGGTGTTACGTCACCACCAGATCGGTACAGGTGCCGGTGAGCATGAGATAACGTAAAAACAGCGGGCCCGGAATGTTTTCCGGGCCCGCTTTAAATTGTTGGAACCGATAAAGGCGGTTGCCACAGAGATCACAGAGAAAACGAAAAAAATACTCTTCAGAGTCTCAGAGGGAAATCGAAATTTGTTCGATTTCCCTCTGAGAACTCTGTGTCCTCTGTGGCAAACGTTTTGTAAAGTTTACTTCACCACCGGCAGGCCATCGAACTCCCAGTCGGCGTAGATGACCTGGTTGATGTTCGGATATGCCAGTTTCTGCAGCTTGCGGTAGGCGTTGTAACTGCGCCCGCCGGAGTTGCAGTAGACGATGATGCGCTTGTCTTTCTCCAGCACACCGGACTGCAGTGCAAATGTGGCTGCCGGGATATTGATGGCACCCGGAATGTGCCCTTGGTCGTATTCTGCCTTGTCGCGCACATCGACAATCGTCAGCGTTGCCGGCTGCTTTTCCATGAGCGACTTCAATTCCCCCGGCTTCAGCCTGCTGGTCTCCACCTTCTTCTCGTAGTTCGGACCGGCATAGATCGACATCCCTTTTTCCTCCCAGACCGGCATCCCCTCGCCATACACCATCAGGTTGACATAGCCCTGCGCGGCTGCGATCTGGGCGGCCTTCTTGCTCTTGCCGCACTTGATCCCGTTGCAGTAAAACACGATGCCCTGCTTTTTGTTGGCCGGCAGCAGGGTCGGATCCTTTTCCAGTTTTGACACCGGGATATTGACGGCATTTTTGATATGGACCTCATCATATTCTTCCGGGTTGCGGGCATCCACAACCAGAGGCGCCTGCTTGCCGCTATCGAGCATCTGTTTCAATTCCTCGGTTGAGATAGTCCGGAACGGTGCAGGCTGCGGGTCGGCTGCGAAAAGAAGGGAGGCTGAGGCCAGCAAGCAGCTAAGGCATAGTATTGTGATCAGTAACATTCGTGTGTGGCGCATCATTGACTCCTGACAGGTGAAATGTAGATAAGCATGTTTGTTTTATACATGCAAATCACCTGCGAGGCCAATTGGTTGTAGCGATTGAAGGGTCGCGTTGGATTGATGGAGACGATGGAACGTGGTCAGGCGTGCATGAAGCACGAGCGGAATGGTTCGAGGGTGGTGAGGCGTTCGGATATGTTCGCGGGGTGAATTACCGCATGTCCTGTGCCTTGCAGCACAGCTCACTGAGCGTCAGTGAGCGTTCCACGATAGTTCCCAATCCCTCACAATTTCCGTGGTAAAGGTCAAAGCGGGGCGTGCGTTCGCCGGTGTCATCCTTTACCAGGTTGGAACTGACGATGCCGACATCGGCCAGCTGCGGTTGGGTGCAGGAGTTTGGGCAGCCGGAAATGGCCCAGGTAAGCGATTGTGCGGCCGGTCCCATGGAGTCGGTTATGGTGCGGGCGATGTCACGGGTCGGCGACAGCCCTACCCGGCAGAGATGGCTGCCGGGGCAGATGCGGAAGGTGACCTGGTGACTGTCGAAGCCGCAACTGGCCAGGGCCTGCGCAGCGTCCGTCAGTTCGAAGAGTGGGTTGATATGAAAACTGATGTCCTGATCCGCAGTTGCCAGCAGGATGCCGTCGGCCCACTGGTCGGCAAAGTCCGCCAGGGTGACCAGCTGTTCGCTCGTCAGCTGGCCGGCCTGCACCCGGGCCAGCAAGGGGCGGCTGCCGGAGGGCTGCGCCGGGAATTCCGGCAATCCTGTTACGTGCGGGAGTTCTTCAGTAGCGGACGGTTCCCCTGCCACCAGCCTGCGGAACTCCGTCTCACCGATCTGGCGCAGCAGGTGTTTGAGCCGTTTGCCGGCCGGGGTATGGGCAGCGTAGACCCGGGCAATCGCCTCGATCAGGGGGATGACCCGGTTTTCGCTGACGGATGATTCAAAGAGAACACCGGCCTGCGGTTCGCGACCCAGTCCGCCGGCGACATACAGGTCGTATCGGGATTCCGCGGCGGTACTGCCGGACAGCACCAGTCCCACATCCTGAATCAGGTGCCGTTTCCCGCTGGCATCGGCCTCGACCCCGATCTTGAATTTCTTCGGCAGCCGCTCGAAGCGGGGATTGGCGGTGAAGTGGCGATGGATCCGGCGCGCCAGCGCCTCGACTGCCGGAAAGCCGATTGCCCCCTGGCTGGCACAGGTCACACCGCGCACAGCCCCGCCGCAGGCACCGCGCGAAGTCAGCCCGACCGCTGCCAGCACCTGTTTTACTGCGGCCAGATCTGTTTCCTGCAGCCAATGGATCTCCATGCTGCCGCGGCTGGTGAGGTGGATCGTCCCCTGTCCGAAGCGCGCCGAGAGCACCGCCACCGTGCGTGCCTGAGCAGCAGAGATTACCCCGGCCGCCAGTTTGACCCGCTGCATGAAAAAACCGTCCTGGCGCTGTTTGTATATGCCGTCGAGACGGTAATCTGGAGTTGTCATATGAACCTTAATCCCTTTGAGCATAATTAATTGAAGCGTTATACATCCACATGTAACTCAGTAAGGTCCGGTTTGGTTTTAGTAGTTAGCCTCCCCTCCCTTGACGGGAGGGGATTGAGGGGTGGGTGACGTTGCCAACGGAGTCAAATATAACGAGTTCCCCCACCCCCTAACCCCCTCCCGCAAGGGGAGGGGGGACTGATAAGACAAATGCAAAAACCTGAGTGGACAACACTGGATGCGACTAAACTTCTGCTGCGTCTACCTCCGCCTCCCGCTCCCGGTCCCGGCTGTGGTCGCGGGCGATCAGCATGTAGATGGAAGGGACGACGAACAGGGTGAAGAGGGTGCCGACGAACATGCCGCCCACCAGCACCAGGCCGATGGAGTTACGGGCAGCCGCCCCGGCGCCGGTGACCAGGGTCAGGGGGAAATGGCCGGCAATGGTGGCGGCACTGGTCATCAGGATCGGCCGCAGCCGGATCATGGCCGCCTGGCGCACTGCCTCCAGCTTGGGATGTCCCTGCAGCTGGAGCTGGTTGGCGAACTCGACGACCAGGATACCGTTCTTGGCGATCAGGCCGACCAGGGTCACCAGGCCGACTTGGGAATAGATGTTCATGGTGGTGGTCCAGCCGCGGGTCCAGAAGGCGACGTTCGGATCCGGCATCTTCAGGAAGGTGAAGATCAGCGAGCCGAAAATGGCCAGCGGCACCGAACCGGCCAGGATGACGAACGGGTCGCGGAAGCTGTTGAACTGGGCCGCCAGCACCAGGAAGATCAGGATAATGGCCAATGCAAAGGCGGGCAGGAACTTGTTTCCCTCGGTACGGAGCTGGCGTGACTCGCCGGTGTAGTCGAGCACATAGCCCCTGGGCAGGATCTTGCCGGCCTCGTCTTCCAGAAAACGCAGGGCCTCGTCCAGCGGCCGGATGGCAACACCGCTGATCTTGACGGCGTTGAGCTGCTGGAAACGGTTGAGTGAGCGGGGTACGACCGACTCCTTCAGGGTGGCCACGGTGGAGAGCGGAATCAGTTTGTTGTTGGGACCGGTGACATAGACATCCTTCAGCTGCTCCGGGTTGAGGCGGCCGACCCGCTGGATCTGCGGTATGACCTTGTAGCTGCGGCCGGAGATGTCGAAGCGGTTGACGAAATTGCCTCCGATCATTCCGCCCAGGTCCGAGCCGATCTGCTCCAGGCTCAGCCCGAGCGAGGCGACCTTGTCGCGATCGATGACGAATTCGGTCTGGGGCTGGTCGATCTTGGTATCAATGATCGGTGGAAAGGCGAACATGCCGCTGCCCATGGCCTTGAGTTGTAATTGCTGGGCAAACTCCAGGATCTGGGAGGTCTCGGCCGTAGAGGCCAGGATGAACTCCACCGGGAACTGGCCGCCGCCCGGCAGTGCAGGAGGTGTCACCGGAAAGACCTGGACCCCGGGGATGGCCTGCAGTTTACGCTGCACCTCGGGCATGATCTGGAAGATGTTGCGTTTGCGCTCATCCCAGGGCTTGGCGACCAGGCCGCTGAATCCGGAGCTGGGAAAGGTGATCTGGAAGGTGAAGTCGGTCTCGGGAACGCTCATGAAGACCTGGTTGACGGCAGCGGCGAAACGGCTGTTCTGGTCGAGGGTCGAGTTGGCGGCCGCGTCCAGGATGCCGAAGATGACCCCCTGGTCCTCGGTCGGAGCCAGTTCCCTGGCGGACATGCTGAACATGGGGATCGTCAGCCCGGTGATTACGAACCAGACCGTGTAGACTGCCGGCCGGGCGCTCAGGGTGACATCCAGCAGGCGGCCGTAGAATTGCCTCAAACGCGTGAAGTCGCGGGAGATGCGGCCGGCCAGGCCGTGTTCCTCCATGCCGGGCTTGAGCAGTTTGGCTGACATGAGCGGCGACAGGGTCAGGGCGACGATCCCGGAAATGGTGACCGCACCGGCCAGGGTAAAGGCGAATTCGCGGAACAGGGAGCCGGTCAGGCCCCCCTGCAGGCCGATGGGGAGGTAGACCGCCGCCAGGGTGATTGTCATGGCGACGATCGGGCCCAGCAGTTCGCGGGCGCCCATCAGGGCCGCTTCCAGGGGTGTCTTGCCCTCGCCCATGTGGCGTTCCACGTTTTCCACCACCACGATAGCGTCATCCACCACCAGACCGACCGAGAGCACAATCGCCAGCAGGGTCAGCAGGTTGACGGTAAAGCCGGAGGCCTGCATCAGGAATACGGCGCCGATCAGGGATACCGGAATCGCCACCACCGGGATCAACACCGAACGGAAGGAGCCCAGGAAGAGGAAGATGACCACGATCACGATCAGCAGGGTGTCACCCAGGGTTTTGAGCACCTCATGAATTGCGTTGGTGATGTATTTGGTGCCGTCGTAGGCCACGCGGGCCTGCAGGCCGGTGGGCAGGTCGCGCTGGATGGCTTTCATCTCGGCCTGCACCCGCTTGATGACGTCCAGGGAGTTGGCGTTGGGCAGCGGCCAGATCCCCATGAAGACCGCGGTCTGCCCGGAGAAGTGCACCTCGGCATCGTAGTCCTCTGCTCCCAGGGTCACGTCGGCAATGTCCCCCAGCCGCACGATGGCCCCGTTCTGATCGCGCAACGCCAGCTGCCGGAACTCTTCGGTCGTGTTCAGGTTGGTGTTGGCGGTCAGGTTGACCTGGATGAACGACCCCTTGCTGCGGCCGAGGGCCGCCAGGAAGTTGTTGGCCGCCAGGGCCTGACGCACCTGGGCCGGGGAGATGTTGAGGGCCGCCATCCGTTCCGGCTTGAGCCAGATGCGCATGGCAAAGGTGCGGGCGCCCAGGACATCGGCCCGCTGCACCCCTTCGATGGCCGACAGGCGCGGCTGGACGATCCGCACCAGGTACTCGGTGATCTCGTTCTGCTTGAGCAGATCGGAGGTGAAGCTCAGATAGGCCGAGGCGAACTGGCTGTCGGCCGTTTCGATATTGATGACCGGCACCTCGGCCTCGGGGGGCAGATCCCGCCGTACCTGATCGACCTTGGAACTGATCTCGGCCAGGGCCCGGGTGGCATCGTAGTTGATCTTGAGACGCACCTTGATGGTCGAGACCCCCAGGGTGCTCTGGGACTCCATGTACTCGATGCCGTCAGATGCTGCGATGGCGCGTTCCAGGGGCGTAGTGACGAAGCCGCGCACCAGGTCGGCGCTGGCGCCTACATACACGGTGGTGACGGTCACGGCCGAATTCTCGCTGCGCGGATACTGGCGCACGTTGAGGGTGCGGATGGCCTGCAGGCCGGCAATGACGATGATCAGGTTGATCACCAGGGCCAGCACCGGGCGGCGTATGAAGAGATCGGTGATGTGTTTCATAGATGGCCCACGATCAGTTGTTTTCCGGTGTCGGTGCCTGTTTGAAGGCGGGCGCCAGCTTGTTGTCGATCACGACCGACTGGCCGTTGCGCAGCTTGAATACGCCGGTGCTGACAACGATATCCCCTACCTTGAGACCTTCGGTAACCGCCACGAAATCGCCCCGTTTTGTGCCCAGGCGCACGAACTGCTGGCGCAGGACCTGGCCGGACTTGCCCGTTTCGACTACAAAGACTGAGTCCCGGTAGGGTGCGTAAAGGACAGCGGTGGCCGGAATCGCCAGCACCTTCTGCCGGAGCGGGAGGCCGACGGCAACAGTGACGAACATGCCCGGCCGCAGTTTTTCGCCGCGGTTGGAGAGTGTTGCTTCGACCTTGATGTTGCGGGTGTCGGCATCCACCTGGGGGCTGATGGCGTTGATCCTGCCCTGGACCGTCTCGCCCGGCAGGGCATCGCTTGTTACCCGCACGGTCTGGCCGATACGCACCTGGGCCAGCTGCTGCTGGGGCAGGCTGAAGTCGGCAAAGATCGGGTCCAGGGCTTGCAGGGTCACGATCGGATCTCCCTCACGCAGGTGCTGGCCCAGGTTGGCCTGGCGGATGCCGAGGCGGCCGCTGAAGGGGGCTCGGATGGTCTTTTTGGCGATGGTGGCGCGGATGTTGTCAACCTGGGCCTGGGACTGCTCCGTATTGGATACGGCGCTGTCATGGTCGGACTGGGAGATGATCCCGTCCGCAAAGAGCTTGTCGGCGCGTTTCTGGTTGGCGCGGTTGAGGTTGACCTGGGACAGGGCGCCGGGCAGTTGGGCCTCTTCCGAGGTGGTATCCTGGCGCAGCAGGATATCCCCCTTTTTGACAGCGCTACCGGCTTCAAAGGAGATCCGGGCCACCTTGCCCGCCAGTTCGGCGGACACGACCACCCCCTGTACGGCGTTGAGTGTACCGACCGCCGTCAGGGCGCTTTCCCAGGCATCGCTGGAAACAATTGCGGTGGTGACGGTTTCCGCCGGCGGGACAAATTTCTTGCCCTGATCGATCATCCTGCGGATCTGCAGGGCCTTGATGCCGGCCAGGGCGGCGATGATGAGTAGCAGGCCGAGAATGGCGATGATGATTCGTTTTTTCATAGCTGTAAGAACTCCGCTGGCTCATGGCCTACGCATGGTCTTTGACTGACTTCACAGGTGGCGGCTCGGATTTATGCTGCGGTTATAGCATACTGGTACAGCTAAGCAATACCATTTACTTAGTTGCAATTGTTAGGGTTTTGATAACATGTGTAAATATATTGGTAATCAGACTGATAAAATTTATTTTAATAATTTTACGTGCTATACACGTACAAATTAGTGCGAAATTGAGTTAAAGGATTATGCCGGCTGACAACACAAGAAACTTTGTCATAAACTCAGATTTACTACGTCAGGAGAGATGATATGGATAATACAGCAAACTTGAAAATAAGGTTTCTTTGGCTGCTTTTCAGTGCAGTCCTTGCGGGCTGTGGCGGAGGAGATAGTGCATCCTCAGGGTCAGCAGTTCAAGTCGCCCTGACGTCTCAGGACATAAACATTAACCTGGCTGCGGGCGACGAGGTCCAGTTCACCCTGGATGGCTCGTGGTCAGCGGTAACCGTGCCGCCAAGTGAGGTGTTCCTTCAAGTGCGCGATGTTAGCGGCAGACTTGTTACTCCGGCAAGCAAGAGCGGTACTTCGGGTGCTTCTTTTACTTTTAACCTGTTCACACCGCCCACTCTCACGACTGGTACCTACACCGGTGCCGTTGAAGTTCGTGCCTGCAAAGATTCAAACTGCCTGGAAACATATTCGGGAGCCAGCAAAACTGTCGGGTATACCTTGAATGTGGCGGGCGTTGCCGACTGGGAAACCCACCAGCGCGATTCAGCTCACCGGGGCTACGTCCCGATCTGGTTAATACCATCGCGCTTTGCCAAGGCATGGGAATGGAGCAGGGAGCCTGACACTGAGCCTATTGGCGGCATCAATGCGGTTGTTACCAGTAAAGGGAAGGTTTATGTCACCAAGGATGTTTATTTCGGTCAGGGTATTCTTCATGCGCTAAATGAAAGCAGCGGCAGTGAGGCCTGGAGGGTTTCATTCGGCCAGGTGCCGGCGCTCAATCCGCCTGCAGTGAGCAATGGTCGGGTATATGCAGCTGTGACCGGTCATCAGGATACGTACCTCTGGGCTTTTAACGCGGATACCGGCGCCTACCTGTACAAGTCGGCATTTGAAGGTCAATGGCCCCACGTTCTGGCGCCCACTGTGTACGGCAATCAGGTGTATAGCGGTGGAGGTTACTATGGAGGGGAAACGTATTCGTTCTCAACGGCAGATGGTTCCCGCATCTGGAACCATTCCGCGGGTGGAGTATGGGACATGTACACCCCGGCGGTGGATAACGTCTATGCCTACCACTATAACGGTAACGCTCTTTTTCTGATCGACCGGACGACAGGGATAACATCCGCCACTATCGCCGATCCTTTTGGCTCAAACATTGATTACGACTATCACGGCGCTCCAATGCTTGGCGGGCGCAACAACGTGTTCACTTTTGCTGGCGGTGCCCTCAGCGGTCGTGCGAGCAGCAATGTAGAACAGTACGCACAGCGCGTCTTTTCGAGTTTTAACATCATCACCAAATCATATGAATGGTCGACATCATACGCGTACCTCACAGCCCCAGCGGTCGCAAATGGTGTGATCTATGCGGCGCGTAACAGCCCCATGTCACTCGATGCCATCGATGAAGTAACGGGGCGGATCTTGTGGAGCTGGGTGCCGACCGGCACTGCAGACACCTCCTTCCATCGGAATATTGTGGTGACTCGCAATATTCTGTTTGTGAGCACAGACAAAGCTGTTTACGCCCTGGACCTGGCGACAAGGATGCCGGTATGGAGTTATCCAAAACCCGGCATGCTGGCTATATCTGCTGATCGGACGCTCTACATCGCCACCGGAGCACTGGAAAGCGATGGCAAATTGGTAGCAGTGAGGTTGAAGTAGAAAGGATTCATTGCAAAACACACCACAGGGATTAATAAGGGGACAAGCTACTTTATTGGGATGCAACATTAAAAACCAGCCTGTCCCCTTTTTCTCCCGCCAGACCGGACTTCGGGGAGCGGACCCTGGCGGATTTATGAAGGCGGGCAGGGTTGATGGAGAAAAGGGAGGTAACATGAATACCGTCAGAAAAATTATCGGAGTTATTCTCGTTATGCTGCTGCTGGCCGTTATGGCCGGGTGCAGCGGTTCGGACAACAGCGCTGACAAATCAGGCAGTCTGACAGGCAGCGGCAAGTAGGGAGAGATTATGAAAACATCGCTTATTTGCTACGTGAAAATTGTTTTCCTCGCGGCGCTGCTGCTGGTGGCTCCCGCTCGCAGCTGGTCCATGAACCTGCCACTCAGCAAAGAGCTGACGGTCAGATTATCTGCCCTGAGTGCGCAAGGTCAGTTGCAGGAGGTCGCCAGTGTCATTGCAAAAACCGATGCCCTCGGCAAAATTGCCTTCACCTTCCCAACGGTCCCTTCGGCAGCGGTTACCCCGTTCCTGCACCTTCAGATCATGGACGGGAGCGCGGTCCTGCGCCAGACCATCGTGCCGGCACCCCTGCCAGGAGGTACGGTTGATGTCGGGGTCAGCGAGACAACCGACCTGCAGGCCCGATCGATCCTCAAGGCCGCCGCTATTTCAGGAAAACTTACACCACTTCACCTGCTGGTCGCTCAGGCCCTTCTGCGTACGCCGGCCATAAGCACCGCCAATGCCGAATCCGCTGGCGCGGCGATCGCTGCCGGAGCGGATGCGATCGCTCAGGTGCTTGCATCGGACAGCCTGACCGAAAAGCAGATCTCCACGTTTATGAGTGCGCTCTCCCGGGCATTGACCGATGCTGCCGCCTTGTACCGCTCGTCGGTCGATGATTCCGTCGCCTTCGATCAAAATGTCGAGGCCTATCGCCGGGGTGAGGCCTTTGCCGTTTTGCTGCAGGGGCTGATAGCGGCCGGTACGGAAGCCGGTATCAACCTCGAAACCATCTCGACCGCCTTTGCCGCGGCCGCTGGAGCGGCAGAAACCACGCTTGAAGCCTCCCCGGGAATCGATCCGTTTACCAGGGCGGAAATGAGGCTGGGTTACATGAACGGCATTCTGAACCTCAGCAATTACCGGATGCTCCGTGAGCTAATCACAAGCCTCGGCTATGTCGGCATATCGTCGCCCAGATTTGCGAGGATTTATAATGTAATCGATCTCGTATGGAACACCACGAAAAGCCGTCAGATGGCTGGTGACAGCGGGTTGATTGCTGCTGCATCGCAAAATGACATTCAATTGCTACGGTTGCTGGAATTCAATGCGCTGGCAACGCAGGATGTGCTGCTGATGAAGATGGGCATGGAGTCTTTTAACGCCACTATAACCAGTCCCGAATACGGCGATTTGATGCTGGAAATAACCGGCCGCATGGCGGGCTTGGGCGGTGTTATGGCAGGCATGACGCCGGAACTGCTGCTGGAAATTCTTGGCAGACCGACATCTCCGCCACCTCTTTTGATTGCGCAGCAGACTGCTCTATCGGCTGCAAGTGTGCCGACGTTAAACCCCTATGAACTGGCGGCCTGGTCGTACATCTACCGTGAACCGGGTTTCCGCTACACCACGATCCCGGGACTTGCCAATCAGCTTGCCACACCCATCACCCTCTCCATCGCCCCAGCATTTGAACGCCTGGCGGAGCCGTATAGATCATTAGCACTGCTGATGTATGATCTGGCAATGGTTAGTAACTTACGCTGGCAGGATCAGCTGGCCGCCGATGAGTACAGCATTGCACACCCATTAGATCCGCCAGGGTGGTATCCACTCACGACGGTTCACCAGATTCTCGAAAATGACCGCCAACGCCTGGACCAGGTGCGGCAGCATATTACCGGGTCTTCACCGGAAACACGGAACGCCTTGATGTATCTGATAAGCAGCAGGGTGACGGAGTTTTGAAGAGGTTGGCGATCTTTCCCCGGCCTGCCCCTCACCCGGCGCTCGCGCCACTCTCTCCCAGAGGGCGAGGGTTTTCTTTTATCCCTTCTCCCCCTGGGAGAAGGTGGCCGAAGGCCGGATGAGGGAAAGGTTTTTGAGCATATGAAACAAAGCAAGACGTTACCACCCCATATCCTGCACAACGCCCGTGAATTGCGCGCCAGCATGACCGATGCGGAACAACTGTTGTGGCACCTGCTGAGAAATCGCAGTTTTTTAGGCTATAAGTTTCGTCGTCAGCATCCGGTCGGTCGCTACATACTCGATTTCTACTGTCACGAAAGACAGCTTTCGATTGAGTTGGATGGCGGTGGACACAGCGCAGAAGATCAGTCAGCATACGATGCTGAACGAACAAAGGAACTTGAAGGTGCTGGAATCAAGGTGCTGCGGTTCTGGAACAATCAGCTGCTGACGGAGACGGAGTCTGTATTGATGGCAATATTTGAGGCATTGACGGCTTTACCCTCACCCGGCGCTCCGCGCCACCCTCTCCCAGAGGGCGAGGGTTAGTTATTTTTCCTTCTCCCTCTGGGAGAAGGTGGCCAAAGGCCGGATGAGGGAAGTTTTAGCAAGGTAGCAAACATACATCGCAATTGAAATCCACCTCAGGAGGCACCCCATGAACGACCCCGTAGCCCTGTTCAGCTGGATCGCAAGTCACTATCAGTACGTTTTTGGCCTGGCAATTATCTGTGTTCTGCTCTGGAACTCGGTCGTGATCGTGGGCGGCAACGAGATCGCCCTGATCGAGCGCCGCTGGTTCGGCTCGAAATACGTGAAAGTTACCCATGAAATGGACAGATGGACTTGTTGAAAATCAGCAACATAACTAAAACCATCGTGTCCATTGATGTTAAATGAAAATGGACTATGAACATGATGTTTTGTCCATTTTTTCAGCCATGTTCTGGAAACTGTTCGTGATGCAGAATTTAACATAATGGAGGTTTCTGAAGTCGCATACAGAAAACGACGAGAGAAAAATGGATTTTGAGAGTTGCAGGGCCTTGTGTAATAAATAATATGAAGCGGGACGACTGGCGGGGTATCTGTAACCTTATTTGATATTGAATCGCCCCAAGGGGCGGGGAATATCACCTACAGAGATTAAATCAGTTCAAAAGTATCCACGGATTAGGACTTTGACTCCCATGCGGTAGCCCGCTTCGCCTCGAATTCTCTTAGTGCGATCGCCATACTCTCCCATTGTTTGTACCCGAAGGTATTTGCGTAGATCGTTTGAGACTGGCCGAGTTTAATGCCTGGCTTTGCCAGCTTCAGGATAAAGTGAAATTTTTTAGCATGGTTCAGAGCGCCCTTGAACGTCGACGTGAGAGGGAACGGCAGGAAAGCCGACGGAATCGCCTCATTTGCTTTCTGACGGACGCCATTGAACAGTTGAACCAGAGCTAGCTCGCTTAGTTCTATTTGATGGTCGGCTATCCTGCATGAATATCCCGGTTCTACCCTCTCTCTCCAGACGCCCGCGTGGCTCGATAAAGGTGATCCAGGATTATACCGAGTTGTTGCAATATACAAATCTACTGATCCTGCAGAGCAGACACATATCGCGGAATGTGCTGATGGGAAGTTGCACGCCATAGATATTCTGGCCATGGGAAAAGAGAACAAAAATTTGTCGGCAGTTGAGAAGGTGACTGTTTGGACATCAACAAATAAAAAATGAAACGCCACAAAATTGCATTATTTGACTTGGCCGATACCCTGGCTGATTACAATGACCAACTTCTCAAAGACCTCCAAAGTCTCACCTCCGAGTATGAGTTGCGCCCGGTTCATTACTCGGTTTATTCTGAGATTCCTTATTTGGTAGCCAGACGCCGTGTCATTACTTCTCAATTTGGTTGGTGGCTCCAACTCAAAAAGTTTCAACTCGGTTGGGATGTGCTTGAAGTAGCAAAAGAAATCGGCTACGAAATATTTGTTCTCACGAAAGGACCATCTTTGAAGTACTCAGTCTGCTCGGAAAAGATTGAGTGGTGCAATAAATATCTGAATGACACTATCTATGGGGTTACTATCACAAACAATAAGCGGTTTGTGTACGGTTCTTTGCTCGTCGATGATTGGCCGGATTACATTTTACAGTGGCTTGAACATTGTCCCCAAGGACTGGTTGTTATGCCGGCACACGATTACAATGCAGGTTTTTCTCATCCAAATGTTGTGCGATATAATGGGACGAATATAGGGAAAGTTAGGGCACGGATGCTGGCCAGATTCGAGGGAACGTAAGGGGAAACACAATGGCACTTAACTGTCTTCGTGAGGATGAGGTCCTGCTGCGTCTCTAAGAGATACCCGGCCATATATCGCGCCTTACGCGAACGCTATGAGTCTGCTGGCATTGGCCGCTTTGTAGCTGCATATTCAGTTGATGGGTGGCTTTGTACCCACGCCGGCATATCGACTGCCCTCACTGCCGCCTTACCTGTATGCCCTTGGGATTCTGGTGATACTGAGGCAATCGCGAAGTGGATTAACGCCGAGTTTTCACGGGATCTTGCTAATCAAAAAAACAGCAAAACCTCGCTATTCTTTGCTGGAGTGGTCAGGGGTGGGGACGATCCATTCGGAGGGATCTTTTGGTACGATCCGCGTTGGGAGCCGAGCTACCCACCGGACCAGCGAGTGAAGCAGATTTTCGGACATACCTCCGTTGAGGGCCCGATGCGAAAAGGCAACCATATCAACATTCATATTGAGGATGGCTGGTGGATCTATGATACGGAGATAGAGCAATTTGTACTACTGAGACCGTGACCAAAATGGCAATTATCGTAGGAGACATACACGGAGATATCGAGAAGGCACAAGCCTTTTTGGATTACAAACCGGAAGAACTGCATATTGCCTTGGGCGATTACGTGGATAGTTTTGTAGAACCTTATAAAAAACAGCTTGAATGCCTTGAAATGTTGATGAATTCAAAGGCCATACTTTTGCTTGGCAATCACGAAGTCCATTATTTATCAGATCCTCTGTTCAAGTTTCCTGGGTACCAAGCAGCTAATGCTCATAAGTTTCGGCGTGTCCTTGAGGCCAATCTTTGCCGCTTTCAGGTGGCCTATGCTATTGACGGTTGGCTGCTTACTCACGCCGGGTTGAACAGCTGCTTCACCGAACAAGTAAGCGACGTAACGGTGTTGGCCGATACACTCAATAGTGGTTGGGAATTATATTTGAAACAGCGGAAGATGGGCCACGAAGATCAGTATCTTTATCAGTCTATCTTTATTTTTAATCACTGTATTTTTGTCGAGGGCAATTTGTTGCCGGAAAATATTAAACAAATCTTCGGTCACATGGAGCATATACGACCAATTGTTGAACCTAATTATATTGCCCTGGATACGACCAACCACGGCAGCTCCTGCTGGATCTACGATACAACTCTGAACGAGCTGGTGCAGTTGCCTTTGGAACCGAAGGATGGAAATGTGAAATTGGAAGATGGTGGGGGCAGTAATATTCAAATAGCTTGGCTGACGGATTTACATCTAAATATGGTCGGGAGGGCCGAAGTAGACGCTCTTTGTGAGTCTATTAGATCATCTGGGGCTGATAGAGTCTTAATTACCGGCGACATTGCATCGTCCAAACAACTTTTACAATATTTGGAATACATAGCTGACGTTCTCCGGATGCCGATTTATTTCACGTTGGGAAATCACGACTACTACGGATCTGCCATCAAAGAGGTCAATGATGAGGTGGCCAAGTTGGTCGACGGGCATTTGTATCTGACTTGGCTATCAAATCAACACAAACCGGTAAGCCTAACTGACGATACATGTCTGATTGGACACGAAGGCCTCGCCGATGGCCGCCTGGGCGATCCGCTCGGATCAACTGTCCAGCTTAACGATTACTTCCACATCAAAGAACTGTCTAATCTGACAAAAGCACAACGTTTGGAAGTTCAGAATCATCTCGGCAACTTGGCTGCTGAACATTTGCAGGCCCAGATCACCAAGGCGGTTGGAAAGTACAAGCACATCATTGTGGGCCTCCACGTACCCCCGTTTGCAGCTGCAACATGGCATGAGGGCAAGAACACTGATGCTGATTTTTTGCCGCATTTCGGCTGTCAAGCAACCGGCGAAGTGTTAAAGGCTACTATGTTGGCACATCCTGATGTCAGTATGACTGTCTACTGCGGTCATACCCACAGCCCTGGTTATGCCCAAATCCTGCCGAATCTGAGAGTGATCTCGTCTGGAGCAGAATACCGGAAGCCCTGTATCGCGGAGATTATCGAGATATGATTCATGTAACCGGAGATCTTCATGGCGGCATGACGGCATATCACGTCTCTTCTCAGATGTTCAAGCCAGCCAAACGCGGCGACATAGTTCTCTGCTGTGGTGATTTTGGTGGGGTTTGGTGGCCCGACTATCACACCAATGAAAAGCATCGTCGAGATGAGGACTACTTTTTGGAGTCAAAACTACGCCAACGAGCGACCTGGCTTGCCGTTGATGGCAATCATGAAAACTTCGCCCGTCTGTTTAGTGGTGAATTTCCGCTGGTTGAAATCTATGGCGGGCTGGCATATCAGGTCCGGAAGAATATATTCTATCTCAAGCGAGGAGAGATCTTCACCATCGAGGGTGAAACCTTTTTGGCCTTTGGTGGCGCCAGAAGTCATGATAAAGAACCGGGCTGGTTAACGCCAGCTCTTGCTTGGTCCGGTTTTGGTGACAGGGAATGGAATAAAGGCCGCACCGAGGGCGTTGATTGGTGGCCAGAAGAAGTTCCGTCTGAAGACGACTTTGAGAACGCATGTCGGAATTTGGACAGGGTCGGGTGGCGAGTTGACCATGTCATTTCTCACACGTGCCCGCTCAGCCAGGCGGCACATTTTCATACTGGAACATTTAAAGGAAAATCGGATCCGACGGAGGTCATGCTGCAGAGGCTAATAGATAAAGGTCTCGACTTCGACTTCTGGCACTTCGGGCATTTTCATTTAAACGAGCAGTCGGACAAGTTCTATTGTCATTTTGACAAGGTACAGCAACTACCATTGGCCCGGAAATCTTTGGGGGATCTTCTCGATCTCGTTACGGATGAAAATATACACGCTGAAGTTCAAACCGGTGCCCCGGTCGGGAAAGAAATTTTATCCGAGTCAGATAATAGATGAGTTTAATGTCGTAATTGACATAAAACAGAGGCATGGAGAGGCTATGAAGAAGGAACTCACTAATAAACAGATGGCAGAATTAGAAAAGCTGGAAGCTATGCCAGAAGAGGATATAAACTTTGCAGACATTCCTGAGATAACAGACTTTAGAGGCTTTGAGGTCGGCAAATTTTTTCGGCCAGTTAAGATAGCAACTTAAAATCGGGGGTAGAAACTTTCCATATCCTCATCTTGGATGGATGAATGATAAATATTCATCGGCTTCTTCAGTATTGGCCCGCTGTGGGTTTAGTGGACCACTTTACAGTCATCTATTTTGGAGGTGGTGTATGCAAATTGCTCTTGATGCAGCAGATATCCAGGCAATAGCCGATAAAGTGATACACACTCTAATGCCAATACTGACCGAGATACGTGATACTTCCCGGCGAACCGCTTTACAGTTGCCGCAAGTTGCCCCGCCGATTGTAGCAAATCAATCAGTGAAGGCCGAAATAGTCCGCCGTAACGAAGTTGTTCGGATGACCGGACTGTCGAGTACCACTCTTTGGCGGTTGGAAGGAAGCGGTCAATTTCCTGCCAGAATTTTTCTAACTGAAAAACGGGTCGGTTGGCGCCGTACTGAAGTTGAGGCTTGGCTGAATTCTAAACGAACAGTGAAGGTGTAAGCTAATATTCTGAAGAGTAGCTCCGTGATTTCCCTTATTCGGTGGGTACTTACTCCCTCCAGCCTACATGGCCGGAATTTTATGTTGCCCAAAAAGCAGCAACATCACTCAAAATACTCTCCGATACGATCTCGGTCACTTCTGATGTAAACCAGTCCGCCGGCATCGATTGACTATAACCTGGCTCCAGAAACCTTCTGTCCATCAGAATGATGAGTCCTTTGTCCGTTTCCGAGCGGATGACCCTCCCTGCAGCCTGAACCGCCTTGGCCATGGCGGGTATCGTGTAGGCATAATCAAAACCGGTACCGTACTTTTGCTGGTAGTACTTCCTCATCTGCTCCCGTTCGAGATCGAAGGTAGGCAGCGGTGGACCAACCACGAAGGCTCCAATCACCGTTTCCCCCGCATAGTCCATTCCCTCCGAAAAGGAACCTCCCTGCACTGCAAAGACAATCGTTGGCACGCTTTGGGAGCGAAGGCTCTCGACAATCGCTTCAACACCGGCGGCTTTCATGCCCCGCTCCTGTCGTAACACGATAAAACCTTTCGGAGGCTGAAAGAGTGCGGCTACCCGCTCAAGAAATTCAAAACTCGGCAGGAAGACGAAATAATTCCCTTTTCGCAACGCTGTGATCCGCTGAACGGCATCGGCAATCTTATGGTAGTTGCGTTCACGGTGGCTGTAGCGGGTGGAAATCTGGGGGATGATCAGAAGCTTGCGCCGGTCGCACGGAAAGGGACTTTCAAATTCTGCCGTCCTGACGTTCACGCTATCCAGACCGGAAAGGCGCACGTAATAGTCGAAGGGCTTCAGTGTGGCCGAGAAGCCGACTACCTTATCGTACTCCTTATAGCACTCCTTCAGCATTGCCGAGGCATCGCAGCAGGTTATTTTCACGGTGCCGCCGGTTGCATGGGGGTAAAAGGTCGTGAAGAACTCCTGCCTGTCAGGATCACCGACGAACTCCAGGGTCTCAGTGAATTCCGCCCAGTAATAGCAGAGGCGCAGAATCACATCCTGGTTGGGTATCTCCACTCCTGAGTCGAGATAGCGCGACAGGAAGGCGCTGAGCCGTGCATGCTGGTCACGGAATAGCGCCATCGGCGGCTCGATCCGCTGCGGCTGTGCGTTATCTCCCTTCCGGCAGGCTAAAACCGCCTGCAGACAACCGTCCAGAAGCTCCTCCGCCTCATAGCGAAACCGGGCATGCGCATTCCGGATCTCGTCACGCATGTTTTCCAGAATGACGGATGAGAGCGCCGGTGAATAGTAGTCCATGGCCCTGGCTGGAAGATTATGGGCCTCATCGATCACCAGGTTGGGCTTGCCGGTCTGATCAACGCCGAGATCCGTCATGCGGCCTAACGCCGAGCGAGGGGCAAAGACATAGTTGTAATCACAGATCACCAGGTCCACCGCACGGGCGGAGTCCAGCTGCAGCTCAAACGGGCAGACCTGGTACTGTTCACCCAGGTCGCGAAACGTGCGGGCCTTCAACTTCCTTTTCTTTGCCAGCAGATCGAGAATCCCATGTTCATACACCTTCCCGTAATAGTTGCGGGCGTACTCACAATAGTCGGGGTTGCACAGCGGTTCGTTTTTGAAGCAGATCTTGCCCTTAGCAGTAATCGAGAGGGATTTGAGTTTTGCACTAGTCTCCTGAAAGCGAGTGACGGCGTCCTCGGCAACGGAGTGCTGGCTGTTCTTCGGCGTGACGTACACGACTCTCTGCCCCCGGCGCAGGGCTTCCTTCAGTACGGGATAGAGTACTCCAACCGTTTTCCCGAGGCCGGTTGGGGCCTGAATGAGCATCGGATGCTTTTCTGCCATGAACTCTTCGATTGTCTGCATGAGTTCGATCTGGCCGGGACGCGGTGTTGCAAATGGAAAGGTGAAATTGGCGGCAACTTTGCGGCGCCTGGCGGCACGTTTTTCGGCCAGCCCGGCTTCAACCACCAGTTCGTCGAGGCGGAGGTCAAGCCACTCTTCATACCGGGGAAGATCAAGCACAAGACCCACGTCTTCATTGTCGCTGTTTCGGGAGGAGACCAGATGAAAGGAAAGCCCGGGGAGTATCTGGTGTTCACGCCAGTAGAAGTAGCCATAGGTCAGCAGCTGCAGACAGTAAGGATGGTCCATCGGGTTGCCAGCCAGACGATGTGACAATTCCCGGATGTTGAACGTACTCTTGATCTCCTCGATCTTTGGCGGATCGTGCCGAAAGATCCCGTCCATCCGGCCATCAATCTTAAATGAGTAGCCCCCTCTCTCAAACAGGCTGCTGACGATCACTTCCGATTGATAGGAGGGGTCTGTCTTTGACCGCTTCTTCTGAACCCGTGCGTGTATTTCCTGGCCGTCAGCTGCTGAGCGGCCGTAGCCTGAATGTGCCTCTATGCTTCCGGTCCGTGGGGCAGGCAATGCAAAATCACGGAGCGGTATGGTTATCAGCTTGTTCATTCCACATCCACATTTTTGATTCCATCCGGCCGCCAACTGGGTGGGATCACATGTGAACCTGCAGTCTCTTTTCCTGGTAACAGGGATCCGTATGTCACGGACATCCTGCCGAAACGGTCATTGATACTGTCCATAGCCTGGGTGGCAAAGAGCTTCTTGCGCTCATCCTCGAAGAGGGGCAGTTGTTCGGCCTGGTGTTTGAGGTTACTCAGGCTGATTCCAAGGAGTCTGACCGGCTGTTCCAGTTCGACCGTATCGAGAATGCTGAGAGCCGCGCGATGAATCTCGTCACTAAGATTAATGTAGTTCTTCAGGGTGGTCTGCTTGCCCCAGGAAGAGAAGAAGTCGGCATACCGTACATAGAGATGGATTGTCTTACCGCTGACGTTGTAGCGTCTCGCACGGCTTCCTACCATTTCGCTGAGCTGGAGCAGAAACCGCCGGATCTCCACCGGATCATCAATATCCCGTTCCAGAGTGCTGGAGTGCCCCACGCTCTTGACATCACCTTCTTCGGCGAACTGGACTACCGGCGAGTTATCTATGCCCTGTCCCATCTGCTTCAAGCGCCTGCCGATAATGCCGAACTTACGTGTCAGCCGTGCTTCGTCACAGCGACCTAATTCTCCGCAGGTATAGATCGACATCATGTTGATGTGCCGCTGCATCTTCTTGCCGATGCCACAGAGTTCATTGATCGGCATGCGCTCAAGGATGCGGGATACATTTTCCGGGGTGATTATCGTCAGGCCGTCCGGTTTCTGCATGTCGCTGGCCAGCTTGGCCAGGAGTTTGTTGGGGGCGATGCCGATTGAGCAAGTGATACCGAAGCTGTGTCTGATACGGGCCTTGATTTGATAGGCAATGTTAACTGCGCTGCCGAAGATGGAAAGGGAATGGGTGACGTCCAACCAGGATTCATCGATGCTGAAGGCCTCGACCTCAGGCGTGAAGTCGCGGAAGATTTCGTTGATCTTGGTGGAGGTGTGGGTGTACTTGCGATTATCGCCGACCACGATGATCAGCTCCGGGCAGGTCCGTTTCCCTTCCCAGATTGCCATGCCGGTTTTGACCCCTTTGGCCCTGGCTTCATAGGAGCTGGTGGTGATTACCGTCCGTCCGTGACCACCGACCACGGCGATCGGTTTGCCCCGCAGTTCCGGGTTGGCAGATTGCTCGACCGAGGCAAAGAAGGCGTTCATGTCGATATGGAGAATGGTTCTATGGTTCACGGCCGTTCCGATTTGAGTCCATCCAGTGTCCAGGTTTGGTCGCAGGTATTGTAGACAAGCTCATAGAGCGCCTCGCCATCCGATACGGCGTAATGCATACGAGGAACCTCGCCGACCCGGTCCTGCCAGAAATAGGTCGTTTCCTTGACCTCATGCTTGCGTCGGTTCAGTTCAAACCACTTGGGGGTGACCTTGCCACCGGGGGAGAATATAGCGGCTACCCGCAGGGGGATTCTGGTCGAAGGCATGACCTACTCCACGCTGCGGAACAGGCCCACCATCTTGCCGACGATAGTCACTTCTCCCTGACCAGGCAGGATGACAATCGGCTCGTAGTTCGGGTTGGCCGGCTGAAGCAAGATCCTGTCTCGCTCCCGGAAGAACTGTTTGAGGGTGGCGTCACCATCCACCATGACCGCCACAATTTCGCCATTGTTGGCCACCTGCTGAGGCCGAATCAGGACATTATCGCCGGGGAGAATGCCCTTGTTGATCATCGAGTCCCCCTCAACCTTGAGAAAGTAACAGCCATCTCCCTTGACCAAGCTGTTATCCACACTCAAGTAGCCGGTGATGTCTTCAATAGCGGGTTGCAGCATGCCGGCCCGTATGTTGCCGACAATCGGTAGCGAGACAACTGTCGATGGCGACTGGGTCAGAATAATACCGCGGGAGCTGCCCTCACGGCGGCGGAGGTAGCCCTTCTTCTCCAGGGCATTGACGTGGCCTATGGCAGTGACGGTTCCGGCGGTACCGATATGGGCGGAAATCTCCCGCAAGGTGGGAGGAGATCCGTTAGTCTCAAGGTACTTTTTGATGAACTCAAAAACCTGCTTCTGGCGGTTAGTAAGTAACTGCATGACATTATTACCTTCCAATTGATATGTATGTCAGATGATAGCTGTCGATACTGGATTGTGTCAAGAGGGAATAATTATCTGGTCAAACGTGCTCAATGCAGGCGGGAGAGTCGAAACGGGGATTGTTCACCAGATCAGGTACTTTGATTGCTTGCATCTCTTCCGCGGGGTATGGTTGGTAGAATGGTTGCAGTTGTTCCGGGTCGTGCATGTTGTGGCTCAGCCAGAGATTGAAGGTATCGGGAGACAGGATGACCGGCATGCGGTCGTGGATCGATTCGACAAGCTTGTTTGCAGATGTGGTCAGAATGGCGAAGGTCTCCAGCTCGCTGCCGGCCGGAGATTTCCACGACTCCCACACACCAGCCAGGCACATGGGAGATTGGTCCGCCAATTGAATGTAGTAGGGTTGTTTCTTGCCGCCGCTGTGATCCCATTCAAAAAAGCCGGACGTCGGGACGATGCAGCGGCGGTACTTGATGGCGTGGCGAAAGGTCGGTTTCTCAGCCACAGTCTCTGAACGGGCATTTATCAAATGACTGCCGAAGCTCAGGTCCTTGGACCAAGATGGCACCAGGCCCCACTTTAGCAGATCGAGTCGGTTGCGGTCACCTTGGTTGCGAACAACAGCAACCTGCTGGGTAGGAGCTACATTGTAACGCGGCGAAAGCTGAGGGGTCTCAATCAGGGCAAAGATCTTCTTGAGTTCATCTGCTGGTATGTTGGCGACGAATCTACCGCACATACTTATTGCCTACGGCTTGATATAGGCATTCAGCCCGATGGTGACTGGCTTGCCATCCACCAATGCAGTTGTAACAGCATTCCCCCGAGAGCTTGCAACCATAAGAGTCTTACCGGAAGCTGATGGGGTTGGTTTCTCCAGGTCAATTTCTATGCAGAGTTTGTTGCCTTTTATTTCAACGGTCATTGCCATGATGTAATTTTCCTTTTGATTACTTAATTGACTGCCTGCCGGAGCACCTGGCTTGGTTTAAAGGTCAAAACTCTCCGGGCCTCGATGGTAATCGTATCGCCAGTCTGTGGGTTGCGTCCGCGGCGATCCGCTTTATTCTTAATTTCAAAGTTACCGAACCCGGCAATTTTCAGCTTCTCTCCAGACTCTAGTGTGGTCTTCATAATGCTGAATACTGACTCCAACAGATCAGCTGATTCTCTTTTGGTGCATCCAATTTTCTGTTGAATCCGTTCCGCTAAATCTGCCTTAGTCATATGCGCTCTTCCTTTATTTTTATTGAATATAAGTTCGGGACTCCCCTTAATTCACCAGACAAACTTTCTGTCACGATTTTCAAGATTGCTATTCATCTTTTCCAGGATGTCTTTACGGCGACCAGTCTTGTTTACCATTTCGGCGTAAAGATCACGGAGGCGCAGCGCCTCATCCAGGTATTGCTGACGGAGGTTGAGGTTATGTTCAAACTTGTAACCGCTGTTCGGGTTTGGATTCTCCGACCAATCAAGGCCGAGGGCCGTGGTGAAAGCAACCCTGATCTGATGCATTTCATCACTGATATTTGAAGATACGTCGGAAACAGATGAATAGGCGGGCTTGGCTGATGGCGGTAGCGAATCGGTTGGGCATAGCGGTTGGTTTTGTTCAGTGGTGGACAGGTTCTCGAACCATGTGCTGCCGGTACAAAAAGGTGCAATAAACTCCTGCCAGCGTTGGGGACTGGTAAAGCGATTGTGGACCCTGGTGTGGCATCCTTTGCAGACGGGGTGATGGCCAGTCATGGAACCATAATCTTCGGAATGGTAGGCAATAACCTCCGAGGCACCAGTTTTGCCGCAGACAGAGCAAGGTGATAAATGCGCCGGCTGTTCCAACCCCATCTGGATAGCCAGGTTAAGGGCCTGCCACTTTCGCACCCGCTGTTCATGGGTGAAGCCATTGTAGGTTTTGAGAATATAGTTGCCCCATGGCTTCGGCTTCAGTCCACGATTGGTAGCATCCAGAAATATCTGATCAATTGTATGCATGGATTACAGGTTGATTTCAACGATCATAACCATGATGTTGTCCTTTTATTTTCCTGGGTCTCTTTATATTCCATTTTGGCTTCATGTAGATTGATGCGGGCCTTGTGACCGTGTTTTTGCAGCATAGAAAGCAATTGTGAACCATTGATCAAAGTCAGCGGTTTGCCTTTAACAAACTCATAAGAATCTGAGCCATACTCACCGCGACAACTCTGACAGTACCTTCAAAAGAGGCAGGCTTTGACATGGTTTCCTTCCCGTTGGAGTTTTGCAGCGAGGGCACTGCCGAATGCAGGGTGCTTTCACAAAACCAGTCGGTATCAAGAAACAATCTGTCTGAAACAAAGAAATCGGGTAAGCGCAAAGCTAAACCTGCAACAAGAAAAAATGGCGATTCTTGAATCGAAACTGAATAGAAGTAAAGGGAACCTTTGGGTCAGGTCTTGAAATATAAAAAACTGATAATTCAAGACCTGACCCCAGTCAATTCGCTCTTTTCATGTCCTGAAAACAAAAATTGACATGCGTACCAATATTGGTACAATGGACCGCATATGACCGAAGTTTCTTTTGTCCTTAACGTCGTATTTTATAGATCCGAAGCCGGCAATGAGCCGGTCCGGGAGTGGTTGAAGGATTTGCATCGTGATTACAAGCGGCAAATAGGCGAAGATATCAAGACCGCCCAGTTTGGCTGGCCGTTGGGAATGCCACTCATCAAAAAAATCGACAAGGACTTATGGGAAGTACGAACGAGATTGGCAGACGGCATTGCACGGGTTTTCTTTTCCGTTGACGGTGAGTACATGATTTTGCTTCACGGATTTATCAAAAAATCTCAGAAGACTCCACAAAACGAACTCAAAACGGCGTTGAGCCGCCTTGGTATCTACAAAAGAGGCACAAAATGAAAAATGAACATTTGGGAACAAACTTCGACGATTTTCTTGAAGAAGAAGGTTTGCGTGCAGAGGCAGAAGCGGCAGCAATAAAAAGAGTTATTGCATTCCAGATAGAACAGGAAATGAAACAAGCGAACATTTCAAAAACCGCCATGGCAGAAAAGATGCACACCAGTCGCACTGCATTGGACAGACTCCTTGATCCAGCCAATGTTTCCGTTACCCTTCAAACCCTCGAAAGAGCGGCCCTTGCCCTCGGTAAAAACCTGAAAGTTGAGCTGGCATAGTATATCCACTCGGCGGCAAACGGTCGGCGCGATAATGCCGCTACGCCTCGCTACCGCTGGTACCCGGGGACTTACCCATTACCCTCAAGGAGACAGTACATGTCAGAGACAACAAGCAGCACCAACCTCGTCGTCACGCGCGTTTTCAATGCCTCGCCCGAGCAGGTCTGGGCGGCCTGGAGCGATTCCGAGCTGGTGATGCGCTGGTGGGGACCGCTCGGTTTTACCTGCCCGGAGGCGCGGATGGATTTCCGCGAAGGTGGTACCTCCCTGGTTTGCATGCGCGCTCCCCAGGCCTTCGGCGGCCAGGATTACTACAATACCTGGTCGTACGAGGCGATTGAACCGCTGCAGCGGATCGTCTATACCCTGTACTTCACCAACAAGGAAGGCACGACCATATCCCCCGAGTCGCTGGGGTTGCCGCCGGGTATGCCGCAGGGAGTCCGCCACGAGGTGATTGTTCGTGCACTCGACCAGGGGCAAACCGAACTGACTGTTACCGAATTTGACTGGCCGGCCGGACCGCTCCTGGAGATGTCACGAATGGGGATGGAACAGTGCCTCGACAAGATGGCTGCAATTTTCTGACATGCCGTATTTGGTTTACATATCGATTTGACATGAATACGTCTTGTGACGTATATTGGCTTCATATATGTACGTCAACTGAGCTCTGGAGGTAACCATGCAAACCAAACTTACTCTTCGTCTAGAGGATCAATTAATCGAACAAGCAAAAGCGTACGCAGCTCAAGCGGGAAAATCACTGTCGCAGGTTGTGGCGGATTACTTCAAAATGCTGACATCCGATAGTGCAAAGACGATATCGCCATCAACTCCCATAACCCAATCGCTTCGGGGATTGCTGCGGGAATCAAAGCTTGATGAACAGGATTACAAACACTATTTGGAGGGAAAACACCTTTGAAAATACTTCTGGATACAAACATTGTCCTGGATGTGCTGATGGACCGGATGCCCTTCGCGGATCCTGCAGCGGAACTGTTTTCAAAGGTGGAAGACGGGACCATCACCGGATACTTGTGCGGCACGACAATAACGACTGTATATTATCTGGCCGCAAAAGCGGTTGGTGAAGCACGAGCACAGGAAGAGATAAAGAAACTGTTGAGTCTTTTTGAGGTGGCGCCTGTTAACAGGCATGTTCTCGAATCAGCACTTGGTGCCGGTTTTAGCGATTTCGAAGATGCGGTGATCCATGAAGCGGCTTGCCATGTGGGAGCTGAAGCCATTGTTACCCGCAATCAGAAGGATTTCAAGAAATCCAGGATATCCATATACTCCTCGGAAGAACTTGCAAAAATACTGGTTTTAAAACCCGCGACTGTCACGCCGGTCGCGCCGGTTGCAGCCGAACCCGCGCCCAGAAATCAACAGCAGCAGGCGGAACACCTCAATATGATCCATGCCATTCTGGAGCAATTGCCCGCGGAAGAGAAAGCGATCTATCAGGGATTTGGTTTTGGCGAGCGCGCGAGAATGTACAAAATGATGGACGACGAGACGGACCCTGCCAAAATGCAGGCGATCATTTGCACAATGATACAAGACATTTCCGGGAAAAAGGGTGGTCAGGCGTGAGGTGAGAGGGTGTGACATCTCAGATGTCCGCAGAGATAGCGACTGCCAATGCGATAGCCGAGTGACCTGCGTCAGGAAAAGTGATAGGTCGGCCAGAGAGGAGCGCTGAGAAATGGTTTTGGGTGGAATGTGGTCAGGAATCGTGGGGACGACTATGGCACTCGGTTTCTTGTTTGGAAATCACACGGAATCATTTGAAGGCATGGCTACGGTTAATCTCAAACAGAGCTTTACACAACATTCCCACGGCTATGGCACTCCAAGAGTGGAAATTGCTAACGGCAAAGCGATGGTTGCTCCACTGGTCTACCGTGGCTACCGCCTGGTGCGTGGCGGGATACACGACTATAATATTCTATCGGGATCGAGTACGGTCTATCCCGTGATTCTGGACGTCACTATTTTTAGTCCCACCGTAGCCGAATCCGATCTCACTGCCTTTCGACATTGTTTTTCGACCGAGCTGTGGGGAATGGGAAGGTGCGGATCTGCAGCCCGGGAGTTCGGAGGCGACCGCGGGACGCTTGAAGCGTCAGCAAAAAAGCTTCTGGATGAAGGTTCTATCTCACTCTTTGAGCCAAACGAGCCGCCTGGCAATCATTGGCACGACGGCGGGGCGAAGGCCAAACCGGTCTTCGGCTTCACCGCCATCGACCGGTCAAAAAAGGTACGACTCGATTTGTATTGTTCGCATGGCCTGTATTCGAAGGAACAGGCCCGTGAGCTGATTCTGGCCGCAATCCGGTCGTTCAAGGTCGAGTCTGACAAGGTTGCGGCCGCATTAACAACCATCTCCGATAAACTGGAAAAAGATCGTGCCCTGCTGCAACGCGAGTTCGATGCAATCGCGACGGGAATCAAACCCCTTGGCCTCTCCCTTGAGAAGGGGAATTGGGCTCTCGCCCCTGATGGATCGTACGTTTCAGTTGATTTTCAAAATGGCCATATCAACGATATAAAGCTTTCTGTGTCGATCGGGACCGTTGACTTTCCGGCCGCAACCAGGTTCACCCAGAGGGAACGGCCAAAAATCCGTTTTGTGCCGTCACAGGCCAAACCGGTTGCCTTGGCTGCGTGGTATTGGGACTCGCGGCCCGGCAGGGATATCTGGAACGATCTGGACCTGTTCCACCCGGAACTGAAGGAACATCCGGGGGCTTTGCCTGTGCCTGACGAGGTCAAAACACGTTGGAAAAACAAAAACGAAGTGCATCTCTATTTTCAACGACGGTTGAGAGGGGATTTGAACGCAGAGGGGGAACGGGTCGCCTCCTATCCGGATTTTCTTGCCAAAGAATTCGCCGCGGCCATCGAGACGGCTCGTGCCATTCGCCGTCAGCACAGGGAGGGCCGTCTTGTAGAGCGGTATGAGTAGGGGGCGAGGCAGTATGGGCATTCTACGCCCTTGCATCAGGCAAAAAGGCACGTCAGGCAGACCCAAAATATAATTTAAAAGTAAATTTGATATATAGTTAGGTAGGATTTATAGGGTGAGAGGGGGATATTGTTGATTTGTCGATTATGATTCGAACCAAACTAATCAACAACGTGTCTTTTCCTTTTTCTAGCAAACCATAACCCCACCTGATCTCCCCTTGCACGGGATTCCTCAGGGGTGATGTCACGCAGGCGCGCATTTACCAAGGTCACTGTCGCGGACAGTGTCCGGGCACTGGTGAAACTGGATCTGGTGGTTATCGTCAAAGGGCACCCGCGCCTCAGCAGGAAGGGGAGGGAGTTTCTTGATCTGAAGCCTCGGCAGCAACAAAGTGCATAATGGGAAAGGCTGTAGATTGAATAAGTAGCCATTCACAAGATAAAAATTCAGGACAAAAGTTTAAGGGGGGCAGTATGAAACGTAATATGTTTGCTTCTGCGAGACGCTATGAAGGGGTGACTGACCCGGAAGCCGCTGCAAAAAAGGTAGATGAAGTCTTTGTGCCGCTCATATCCGCGCTGCCGGGATTCGTCGAATATCTGTGGATCGATCTGGGAAATGGCGCGATGATGTCCATTACCGTATTTGAGACGCTTTCAGAAGCGATCGATGCAAACGAAAATTCAAGAATCTGGGTAAAGAAGCACCTGAGTTCGGTCCTGGGACCCTCAGTCCGTACGGAGGCCGGGAAAATAGTCGCATATAAGGGCAAGTAGGACGGATACCTGATCATAAGACTATGATGGGTATGTCCCCCTCAAGGATGTTGCATAACGGACACAAATACGAAAAGGGGGTTTGAAAAAGAGCCTATCCCCTTACAACTCCTGCTTGAGTTGTATTCGCAGCTCTTTTTTCCACGATCTCCTGCTCGGCTGCCACAAAACGGGCCAGTGACGAACCTGCGGTGAATGAACAGGACGCTTCCTCAATGACCACCCCGACACTCTCCAATCCATGATTGAGTTCCGCAACAATCGGCTTCAGATACTCCTGCATGGCTTCTTCGCCTTGCAGGGGCATTGGCCGGCATACCAGGCTGTCAGCGCTTTTGTAGAGCAGCCTCCTGACTTCCAGTGACAGCTTCTCCTGGTGAATGACAAAGTTGTCATAGGCCCGCTGCCACCCGGCCTGCTCCATGAGATAGTCGAGATGAAGCGTCAGGCGGCAGCAAGATACCCCCCCCTGGCTGTCCGGGGAAAATATATCCAGCTTGTACGGCCGGTCCAGCAAGCCGTAATGCGGCAATTCGACAATGATCTGGCCCCGCGATACAAAGTCAAAACGGTTGCGGATAGTTGCCTCGGGGATGAAGAAGACCACCCTGCCATTGCGCAGTACCACTGAATAGGCCGGAATCCTGAGACGGATCAGCCCGAAATAGAGGGTGATGATAAACATGACCCCGAAGACCAGGGCTGGCAGGAACTTATCATGGGAAAGCGCATAGATGACTATGCCCAAAAGCAGGAACAGCACGGTATAGAACAGGATACGCCCCACCAGCCAGATGTTTCGCTGAAGCATCATCAGTGACCCCCTTCTGTAGCCTGAGAATAATCCATTGTAGCGGGAAAGTCCGGGTTCAAAAACTTTACGGGAACATACTGCATCCAAACAGGAGAATAATGCTCAAAATATTAGTGCAGTGCGTCCCCGGAGATCCTTACAGCCGCAGATCACTGGTCCTGAAATCCGTCAGGGAAGCGCCTGCGGTGAGCAGAGATGGTCGGGACTATTGGCCTTGGCTCCGCAGCTGCCGCATTCAACGGTCGGCTTGTCGCTGAGGCCTTTGATGCACTCTTCGTTGTTTTCAGCCTTGAGGGCACACATATGCATTTTATGTTGTTCTATATTGCAAGGCATGACGTCCTCCGTGTTTTATTGGAAAATTTGTTTCTCTGGTGTGAGTATAGCAGAATCACGCACAGAAGTATGTGTGTGAATCAGTTCCCGATTCTATCCTGCCATCGGCGTTGAAGTGCCTCATCAAAGCCGCACCCCTTAATTTCACAATCACCCCCGCTTTTCTGCTATCGTACGGAAAATCGATCCATCCCCTGCGAGGTAGCTTTGAAGGTCCTGAGATGGCTGGCAGCATGCGTCCTCGGCGGCGTTATCCTTTATGCGCTCTATATCGTCATCACGCTCTGCCGCCTGCCATCGGTGTCTGCACTGGCCGACCGTACGGCCAGTCTGACCATTCAGGTCAGGGATTGGAAGGGCAAGCTCCACCCCCTGGTTGTCGGGCCGCGCAATCCCTGGTGGACCCGCTCGGACAGCATCCCGTCCGAGATGGAGTGGTCGGTAGTCGTGGCGGAAGACGGCAATTTCTACCGGCATGAGGGGATCGACGTAAAGGCCATCAAGGATGCCATCAAGTATGACCTGGAGAAGAAGCGCTTCGCCCGCGGTGCCTCGACCATCACCCAGCAGACCGCCAAGAACCTCTTCCTGTCCCGGGAAAAGAGCATCACCCGCAAGATAAAGGAGCTCTACCTCGCCAAACGCATGGAACAGGCCCTGACCAAGGGACGGATCCTGGAGCTGTACCTCAATATCGTTGAACTGGGACCGATGGTCTACGGGATCGGCCACGGCTCCCGCTACTACTTCGACAAGCCGGCCAGCGCCCTGACTCCCCGGGAATGCGCCTTCCTGGCCGCCATGCTCCCCGGTCCGCAGAAGGTCTACAACCCGTACCGGCACCTGGACCGGGTGCTGAAACGTTCCGATATGATACTGCGGCTTCTGCGGCAAAATGGGGTGCTGAGCGAAGGGGAATACCGCCAGGCCCTGGCGGAGATGCCCAATATCAGCGGCATGCAGCGCAAGGTGGACACCAGCTTTTCGGGCAAGGTGCAGAGCTTTTTCAAAGGACTGTTCGGAGGGTTCCGCTGAGCCGGGGAAAGAGGGCAGGGGGCGATCCGGTTATATTGAGCAGTTTCTGTTCGTGTTTTTCGTGACTTCGCCTAGAGGCGCCTACTTTCGGTCGTGGATACTGCTTTTTTAATATTGATTTATCCTGAAAAAGCACTTACCGCAGAGGATGCAGAGTAAAATAAGGTGGTTAAGGCTCAAGTACATTTCACCATAATGGTGAAAGAATCTTTTTCTATTACGTATTGTTTCCTCTGCGAACCTCGCTTAGAAGCGCCTACTTTTGGCTGCGTCCTCTGCGGTGAAACTGCCGTTTAAAGGTTTATAGTAGCTACGCCGCTGGTTTTTTTCTCCTTTTCGGCATATTGACATCCAGTGATTGAATGAGGTTGGGTGGTTCTTCCTGAACCCCCAGTATTTTCACGATCTGTTCCAACCCATCCGAAGCTACCTGCAATTTTTTATCTGAAAGCGGCTCCAGACCTTCCACAATAAGACTTTTCGCTACCATTGGTGAATTTTGAACCAGTTCCCGCCCTTGATCCGTAATAATAATATGTACCACCCGCCGGTCTTTTTCTGACCTGGATCGCTGCACCAATCCCTTTGCTTCAAGCCGATCCAGCAGACCTACCATGGTCGCCGGATGCAGATACATGCGGCGGGCCAGATCGGTTACCTTCATGGGTGATACCTCTTCAAGTATCTTGATCACCCAGAGCTGAGAACCGGTCAGCCCGGTCTTTTGTTCTGCCTTTCGTGATTGTTCGGCCAATACATAAAAAATACGCCGGATATTATCGATGATTCCAGCCACAATTATTGACTTGGATTTTATCAAAATAGCCCCCATAAAACAGATTTACAAATCAACAATCAACATCAGATGCAACGAAATAACGACGGGTTGAAATTTGTAACCTGCCGTAAAGGCAGTAATACTTGTAAATAAACGAGTTGTCTACAAATATGTGTTGCTGTTAAAACATAAAGTTGTTATAAACACAAATAGTTTGTATATGCAAAATATTTAAAACACAAATTTTTTAACTAACAAATAATCTGTTTTCTGACAAATAAAGAGGCTGGCTATGGCGCTGGAAAAAGGTGTGTACACAGTTTTGTCAGTCAATAAGGCATTCGAGGTTTTGGAGTATCTGTCCGAAAACCCGAATGACACCTCGCTGCAAACAATAGCGTCAATAGTGGATATGACCCGCAACAAGGCTTTCCGTTTGCTGGCAACACTGTGTGAAAACGGTCTGCTTGAACATGACAAGCAGTCCGGATCGTATCGACTGGGTATTAATGCGTTTTCTCTGGCACAAAAAATGGTCAGGAATTCCAATGTGATAAGTCTCGCACATCCGGTCATCGAATACCTGGCGAAAAAGCATGATGAGGCGGTTTATATGGTTGTTGTCAAGGGAGACGATGTTCTGTTCATTGACATGGCCGATTGCGACCAGCAAATCAAGGCCGTACCGCTCATCGGGAAAACGTTTCCATTTTTCACCAATGCTGCCGGAAAGGTCATGAAGGCGCTTGAATCGACAGAAGCAATTGAGTGGCTCGTGAACAAAAAACGGCATAAATCAAAGCATATAACCAATCCGGAAGGTCTGGTTTCCGAATTGCTGGAGATCCGGTCCAACGGCGGGGTTGCCATTGAATCAGGCGGTCTGGGAGAAGGTGTCATCAGTGTCGCCGTAGCGGTGAAAGATTATGCCGGTCATGTCATCGGCGCAATTACCATGCTTGGCCCTTCTTTCAGATTTCTGAAAGAGCGTATAGAGAATGAAATGATCCCCTCGCTGATTGAGGGTGCTGCACTTGCATCACAGAAGTTCGGATATATGCCGGTACAGGAACATACTTTATGAAAGGAGATTAGTAGAAAAAACCTCACACTCAAAGAAAGGAGTAACTCATGGCAGAGAAACAGTATGACTGGGCAGCAATCGCAAAAAACCCTAAATTCGTAGAGTTGCATCACAAAAAACAAGCATTCCTTTTTGGCTGGTGGATTTTCTCCAGTGTGTATTACTTCCTGCTCCCCATTGGAGCAGCCTATGCACCCGGTCTTTTCAAGATCAAGATGATCGGCGTCATCAATTTCGGGTATGTTTTTGCCCTTTCCCAGTTCTTTGTATCCTGGGCGCTGGCATTGTACTATGCCCACGTTGCCAACAAGGATTTTGACCGTTTGACCAGAGAACTTATCGACGAACTTCATCTTTAGAAAAGGAGGATACGACATGACTTTTAAGAATATCATCATCGCCGCCAGTTTGGCCCTCACACTTGCCGCAGCCGCCTTTGCTGAAGAGCCGAAGAACGCTCCCGCTGCCGGTGCAACACCTGCTGCCACCGCAGCGGCCCCTGCTGCCGCACCCGGCGCAGCTGCCGTAACCGCACCGGGCGCCGCTGCCCAGACGCCTGCAGTTGCTCCGCCGCTGACGAAAAAAAGGGAACTGAAGGCCAATAAGGCCATCACCCTCTCCATGTTCGCCGTCATCATCGGCATCACCCTGGGCGTTGTTGTCTGGGCTGCCCGCCAGACCAAGACCGCTGCCGACTTCTACGCAGCCGGTGGTGGTATCACCGGAACACAGAACGGTTGGGCGATTGCCGGCGACTACATGTCGGCCGCTTCTTTCCTCGGTATTTCCGGCCTGATCTCACTGTACGGGTATGACGGGTTCATGTACTCGGTTGGCTGGCTGGTGGCTTACATTACGGTTCTCCTGATCGTGGCCGAGCCCTGCCGCAACGCCGGCAAGTACACCCTGGGGGATATCCTCTCCTTCCGTACCGATCCCAAGCCGGTTCGCGCCGTGGCCGCCATTTCGACCGTAGCAGTATCGACCTTCTACCTGACCGCCCAGATGGTCGGTGCCGGCAAGTTGATGGCGCTGTTGGTCGGCGTACCTTACAAAACCGCCATCATCGGTGTTGGTATCCTGATGGTCGGCTACGTCGTCTTCGGCGGCATGACCGCCACCACCTGGGTCCAGATCATCAAGGCCGGTCTGCTCATGTCAGGCGCCGCCCTGCTGTCGGTGCTGGTTCTGGCCAAGGCCGGATTCAACCCGCTCTACTTCTTTGACACAATCGTCAACAGCCCGGACATCCAGGATCATGTGTCCAAGCTGGTGCTGAAGGACGGTATTACCCTGAACGGCGTTGATGCCGGCCAGCGTTTCCTTGAGCCCGGTCTGTTCATGAAATCACCGCTGGATCAGATCTCCCTCGGTATGGCCCTGGTTCTGGGTACCGCCGGAATGCCGCACATCCTGATGCGCTTCTTTACCGTACCGACCGCACAGGCTGCCCGCAAGTCCGTTATCATCGCCATGTTCATCATCGGCGGCTTCTACGTCCTGACCACCCTGCTCGGTTTCGGCGCTGCCATCAACCTGACACCACAGGGCATCATTTCGGTTGACCCGGGCGGCAACATGGCCACCCTGATGCTGGCTCAGCAGTTGGGTGCCGATATCCATCCGATCCTGGGCGACATCTTCCTGGCATTCCTCTGTTCGGTTGCCTTCGCCACGATCCTGGCGGTTGTGTCCGGCCTGGTTCTGGCTGCTTCGGCCGCCATCGCCCACGACATCTATGTTAACGTCATCAAGGACGGCCATGCCGACCAGCATGAGCAGGTTATGGCAGCCCGTATCACCTCGCTGGTAGTTGGCGCTGTTGGTATCATGATCGGCCTGCTGGCCGAAAAGGCCAACGTTGCCCACCTGGTGGCACTGGCCTTCGCCGTTGCTTCCTCCGGCAACCTGCCGGTTGTTGTTCTGTCGCTGTTCTGGCGCAAGTTCAACACTGCCGGTGTTATCTCCGGCCTGGTAGTCGGAACAGTTGCTTCCATCGGCCTGGTTATGGTTTCCCCTAACATGACCTATCCGAAACTGGTCGCCAAGGGTGCCGAGAAAGTCATCGTTGCCATGGAAAAGAAGCAGGCTTCCGGCGCAGCACTGACAGAAAAAGACACCAAAGCCCTTGCCAAAGCTCAGAAGGATGTACTGGGCAAAGACGGCAAGTCCATCATGGGTCTCAGCGAGCCGATCCTGACGCTGAAAAACCCTGGTCTCATCTCCATCCCGCTGGGCTTTATCGCTGCTATCCTGGGCGCACTGATGTTCCCCAACAAGCGTGCTGAAGATATGTTTGACGAGGTCTATGTCCGCCAGAACACCGGTCTTGGCATGGCCAAGGCAATTGATCACTGATAGCAGAACTGTTTGACATGTTGTGACTGATTGCGGAGAAGGGTTTGATTCCTTCTCCGCTTTTTTTTCGGGCTGATGCGGATGGGTTTCGAGCGGGTAGTATCCTGAATGCTGCGGGTGGTAGAGTAGCGACTGGAATCCTTTCTCACTGAGAGGGATTAATCCAGCCTGGATGCGGTGCGGGGAAATTACCGGTATTCGATAGCCTGTGCAGCTTACTTATGATGGCAGCCTGTGCACTCCACCGGACCTTCGCCGAATAGATCGTGGCAATCCTTGCAGTATTTATGCGCCCACTCTTTACCAAAGCCTTTGATTTTGCCGGGATTTGTCGTAGTGACTACTTTCCCGTCCGGGGAAACCGACACATTTTCATGGCATACAAAGCATTTGCCGACCCGCTCGGTTTGATGCAGTTTATGATTGAAGGTCATGCCGTTTTTTAATTCTACGACGTCAGCGGCAAATGCGCTGGATGCGATAAAGAGAAATACCAGTGCCAGTTTATTCAATATCGCTTTTTCTTTCATTAATCTTCTCCGGTTTATTGTGCATACGCCCAGCCATTTTATCAAGTTTCACTTCTCATTAAAGTATACAGCCAGCAATTTTTATGCGCAAATTAAAAAAACGACAAAATAAATCCTATTTGTATGGTTTGGTGAGGGGGCAATCCGCATAGTAGATACTTTGTAGTTTAGTTGTAACAGGGGAACGGGTTGTTACTTCCGGGATGATGAATAAGAATCTACGCTAGGTCATTGAAGGAAATGCCAGAGAGTATGCCAACAACGCGGGCTTGTCCGGTCAAGGTCAGGCCCGTGTTGTTGACTCAAGTGTGAGCTTTCCGATGTTGGATTGTCGGGCAGGTTGTATTTGTACTGTTGTTGCCCGAACAGATGGAGTAAACAGCATGCCCCTTCCGATAGCGCCGCTCTCCTAGATCTTCAGTGCATGTTCCGCCGCCCCGATCGCCATGAGGTACAGGCGGATGTCGACCGAGTATTCTTCACCTGACTGGGAAATCAATGCAACCACTTTTTCAAGGATCGTCTTTGCCCGGTCATTTTCTGTTGAAGTCCGGGTAGTGTTACTCTTGGCGTAGACCATGATTCTTATATCCGAACCGACATCTCGGAGACTGGCAGCGGAAAACTCGAGCGAAATCTGTTCCGGTTTGAGCAGTGCCACGTTTCCTCCCGGCACCTCCAGCACCCTGGCGATGATGGCCGGCAATTCCTTGGCCAGCATGTCAAGTGCACTGTTGTTGACGTTCGATTTGCTGATAATGGTTGCGTTCATTGACGGTTCCTTCCTTGTGTGCCTTTCAGGCGATTGATTGGTACTAAAACTTGCCGCTGCTGGGTCAGCAGCAAGGGTGGAATGGAAAACGGTGCGGACACTGCGTTATCTGGGCAGGGGATCCAGAAGGTGAATGTCATAACGGGGAATCGGGATATCGATCTGCTTGTCCCGGAAACCTTCGATTACAGCCTGGTAGATTGCAGCCTGAGCAGGAACAAAATCAACAACCTTCACCCAGGGCTTGATTGCCAGGGTGATGGAAGTTTCGTTCAGTGCCGCAATGCCGACAACAGCAGCTGGCGACGACAAAACCATGGGGTTTTGCTGCAGGATTGTATTCACTGTTGAGAGTGCCATGGAGATGTCCGCACCGTACCCAATGACTGCCGTCAGGTCGAGCTGGCGGACATTGCCGTAGTTGTGGAGTATCTCGCCCACAATCTTTCTGTTGGGAACAATTACATGGGAATTGTCCGTCTGTTGCAGCGTGGTGGAAAACAGGGCGATATCCGTTACCTGGCCATGTACCCCGAGAAGTTCAATGTATTCGCCGATCGTGAATGGTTTTGAAAAAATGATCGTCAGCCCGGCGACAAGGTTGCCGAGGATCCCCTGCATAGCCAGGCTTAAACCGACTCCCGCCACGCCGATCCCGGCTATGAGCGGCGTGATCTGTACCCCCATCTGCCCGAGCGCCATGATCCCGATGAATCCAATGATCAGCAGCTTGACGATCTTGACGATGAGGTTGCTGACCGGTTCGTCATAGGCCCTGGATTTCAGCCAGCGGTGTATGAGATTGCCGACCCAGCGGGCGATGACGACACCAATGCCCATCAGGACAATAGCGGTGAGGATTTGAATCCCGTGATCGACGATATAGAAAACAACCTTTTCGGTCAATTCCGGTGAAGTAGCCATTGCTGCTTTTTTTACAGGATTATTCTCTATCATGACAAACAGGATACCATGGGATGGGGGTGATCGCAATGATACGATCCAGACAGGTTGATCCGAATGGTCAGAATGAGGCGGGAGCGGCAACAGCGCACACGTCCGTCAGCACGATTCCCACCTGATTCCATACCTGCTTACATGACCCTATTCACGTATGCAAAAATTACGTATACAAGCGCATCTCATTTACAGCCAGTCAGGTTACTTCCCGACACGAATCGATAAGATGTTGCCGATGAGTCCGAAGACGCTTAAAAGCCATAAAATCACACCGATAACCACGACCACATTCAAAATCCTCTTTATGGTGGACTGCATCGGAATGTAGCTGTTAATCACCCAGAGGATCATCCCGATGACGACCAGCACAATTACTAATTGAATCAGCGGCATAGACTGTCTCCTTGTACGTTACTGCGCAAACTACCTGCGTCCGTTCCTGTTGGCAGCCTGAGCAGCGAGCTTCAGTTCATCGTTAACCTGGTCAAGCAGCACTTTTGCATTCTGGGCATGCCCCTCCATATCATATCTGTTGGCTTTCTGTGCCCTGGAGATTTTATCGTAAGCCTGACGACTTAATTTCTGCGCTGCTGCGATATCAGGGTGACGCCTCGGGTTTACATTCTGCGCGGGCTCTTCAGCGTAGACCGCACTTACAGAAGACAACAACAATGCTCCTACGATCACTGATAAAATTGATTTCCTCATCTCTACCTCCGGTTTTATTACGTTCAAGAACATATTTTGTAAGGAGGTAGGGAGCAACTAGCATGCCAGAGCAGACTTGCGGGGGAAGAGGCTTATTTTTATGGGGTAAATTGAATTGAGTGGTATGGAAAAAATAGAAAACCGCCAAAGTGGCCCGTCATGTTCGGCATAACTGCAATATATGACGGAATGCTTGATTGAGGGAGTTGACAATCCTGATGAGTATAATAGATGGATGGTCCACTCGCGCCGGACAAGGGGATAAAGGGCGGTACACCATAAAATATTGGACCCCGTACCACTGATTCCTTCTTTGGAAATGTTCCAGTCAAGAAATCAAATACCAAGCACACACAGGAATCCGCATACAATCAGTTTTAAGCGGGGTTATTTTCTACTGTGTAATTGTAACAATACATTCCATGCTGTTATCGACTCCGTTAAACATATCCCACTCAAACGAGACTACCAGGCCTAACTTGGCATAATTCCACGCTGCCCGATGATGCAACGGGTCAGGACGTGATGAAATTTCAGAAGGATCAGGCGTGCCATACATTAACCAAGTCGCGTTCATCTCTGACGTGCAATATGTGGGTGAAGGAATTGAAGAGTGTAGTGGCACAACGTAAACCGCCTGAGTAGGCGCAATTGTTACGGGTTCCGCCGCCGCTGGCGAGGTTGTCGAATCAGCACCGCATCCAATCAGCATGAGCAAAACCGGTATTGCAATAAGCGTTTTCATCTCCCGCCTCCAGTATTGATTTTTTACCTTGGGCGCAACAACGAGATACTGCAACAAATAACGTAATTGTTTTTAATTAAATGTGCTGATCGGTTGGTGTTAACTTGGTTCTTGAAATATTGCTCGCACCTGTTGGGCTGGGGGCTACTATGGGAAAAGTAAAGGTGGAGAGGTTCAAGCGGCAACAGCAAGAAGTGTAAAGAAAAAGGGCTCACAGATCATCTCTGTAAGCCCATGTTATTGTTGGCTCCCTGAAGATGGTGAAATTGAGTACTGGGAAGTTGGTCTTAACGTGCCGTTATCTTAACAAAAATTTTGGGGGTGGACAATGAAAAGTATATTTGCAGAGTTAGTTAGTCTTATCGGCGGGATTACGGAACAGGTAGGTATCGACATACAGGAAGAGTCCGCATCACGACAAAGGGTCATTCGTTTCGGCGGAAGTGTTCTGATGTTTTGTGTCGGAATGACTATTTCTATTTTCTGCACTCTGGTTTAGTCCATGATGTCGAAAAAAGTCATATCTGCTGCACAGGTTCACCATTACCACTATCTTAATGATAACAGGCTAGGCAATTCTGGCTGGTTTGGTAAGACAGCGGAAATGCTTGGTCTAGCTCAGGGAAGCCCTGTCCATGAGTATCAATTTGTTGCTTTATTGGCAGGGCTAGACCCGAATTCTGCTGAGCAATACATAACGAGCGGATATACCAGAGACGGCGTTGAAGCCCATAAAGCCGGTTTTGATTTAACATTTTCGCCGCCAAAATCCATATCTGTCTTGGGAGAACTCGGCGGAGATGAATTGAAGAAAGAACTTTGGGGGGCATTCACGGACGCAGTGAAAACGTCTCTAAGTTATGCAGAAAAAGAATTTGCGCAAGTTCGGCAAAAGATTAACGGTGAAGCAATACGCTTCGATAGTGGCAATTTAGCTGTTGCACTGTTTGAAGATGTGACCGCACGCCCAACACGGTCAGAGGAAGGCGACCTACTCCCAGGTGATATGCAATGGCATACACATAGCATCGTTATGAACATTTCCCGACGCGAAAGCGACGGGAAATTCGTAGCACTCGAAAACAGAGCAATCTTTCAAAACGGGCGGCTGTTAGATGAGATTTTCAAAAATGAACTTGCAGCGAATGTTCGTGAACTCGGTTTCTCCATAAGCCGGGATGACAAAGGAAATTGTGAGATAGCCGGTGTGCCATCTGAGGTTATTGAACATTTGTGAATCGGCATGCAATATTGACCCACTTAGGGGGATAATCGGCGTCCAAAATTGACCCACCTCAGCACCTTCCTCCATACTCTCTGGAACCAACCAGAGAGAGGAGTACCGAAAGGAGATGCTGAACGTGGAAACCATCCGCAAAGTCCGTCACGCCCACTACCGAGATGGCAAAGGCATCCGGGAGATAACCCGCGAATTCAACCTTGCCAGGAACACCGTCAGAACCATCCTCCGCACCGGCATGACCGACCAGAAGTACGTAAGGACTGAACAGCCACGTCCGAAGCTCGGCTCCTTTGAAGCCAGCCTTTCTGAATGGCTGGCTGAGGACAACAGCAAGCCTGTTCGCCATCGCAGAAGCTCTCAGATCCTGTTTGAGCAGCTACAGCGTGCAGGATACGAAGGAGGCTATGACAGCGTCCGCCGCTATGTGAGCAACTGGAAGAAAGCAGACGGCACGGCTGCTGTAAAGGCCTTCATACCCCTTGCCTATGACCCTGGTGACGCTTTCCAGTTCGACTGGAGTTACGAGAAGGTCGAACTCGGTGGTGTCCCCGTAGAGATAAAGATCGCCCACTTCCGCCTGTGTCACAGCCGCAAACCGTTCTGTGTCGCCTATACCCGTGAAACTCTTGAGATGGTCATGGATGCCCATGTCCGGGCCTTCGAGTTCTTTGGCGGTGTCTGCAGGCGAGGCATCTACGACAACCTGAAGACGGTAGTTACCAAGGTGCTGATGGGCAAAGACCGGGTGTTCAACCGTCGCTTCCAGAACCTGGCCTCCCACTACCTGTTTGAACCGGTAGCCTGTACGCCAGCCGCAGGTTGGGAGAAGGGACAGGTCGAGAACCAGGTCGGCGTAGTCAGGAAACGTTTCTTTGCCCAGCGTAGGCGGTTCAAGGACGTGGCTGAGTTGAACGAATGGCTACTGGACCAGTGCCGCAATCACGCCGCCACTTTCAAGCATCCCGAGCTCAGGACCAGAACCATTGACGAGGTGTTTGCCGAAGAGCGCAACCGTCTGCTGAGTATGCCGTCTCCGTTTGATGGTTATCAGGAAAGCGTTGCGCGTGTGTCGCCGCAGCTCCTGATCAGCTTCGACCGCAACCGTTACAGCGTCAATGCGATGGCTGTCGGTAAAACAGTCTCAGTACGTGCATACGCAAGCCGGGTGATCATCGTAATGAACGGCACAACGGTTGGAGTCCACGACCGTAACCTCAGTCGTGACAAGGTCATCTACGACCCCTGGCATTATATCGCCGTACTGGAGCAGAAACCGGGAGCCTTGCGAAACGGTGCCCCCTTCAAGGAATGGGATCTGCCGGAATCGATGGGTGAGGTCAGAAAGATACTGGCGGAACGCAGCGACGGAGATCGCCAGTTCGTGGGGATATTGAGCGTCGTCCGTCGTTATGGCTTGGAAGCCGTGGCAGAAGCGTGCGCCAAATCGATAGCCGACAAGACGGTCAGCAGCGATGTCATACTCACCATTCTGTCACGCACACACGATGAGCCGCAACCGGAACCGCTGCAGCCGTCAGCACAGTTGCCGCTGCTCAGGTTGGTCCCGGTGGTGGACTGTTACCGCTATGACCGCCTCCTCTCGGGAGGTGCCTATGGTACTGCGTGACCGACTGATGGAAGCCATCGGGACGCTCGGACTGTACGGAATGAAGTCCATCCTTGATGAGGTGCTGGCGGCAGGGATAAAGAGTCGGGCCACTCCGGACAAGATACTGTGCGACCTCCTGGAAGCGGAGATGGCGGAGAGGAAGTTAAGAAGCATCCGTTACCGCATGAGTCTGGCCAGGTTCCCGGTAGACAAGGATCTCGACCGGTTCGAGTTCGCAGCCACACCAGTCAATGAGATGCAAGTCAGAACCCTCTATGATGGCAGCTTCCTGTCCGATCACAGCAACATCATCATGGTCGGCGGTACCGGAACCGGCAAGACGCACCTTGCCATCTCCATAGCTCGGCAGAGTATCAGAAATGGCAGGAAAGCCAGGTTCTTCAACGTACTGGATCTGGTGAACCAGTTGGAGCAGGAGAAACTCGACAACCGGGGTGGCAAGCTGGCGGAACACCTGGCAAGGCATGACCTGGTTGTCCTTGACGAACTGGGTTACCTGCCATTCTCCAAGAACGGCGGCCAACTCCTGTTCCACCTGATCTCGAAGCTTTACGAGAGAACATCGCTGATCATAACAACCAACCTGACGTTCGGCGAATGGCCACAGGTATTCGGGGATGGAAAGATGACGACAGCCCTGCTGGACAGGATCACTCATCACTGCGAGATAGTGGAAACCGGAAATGAAAGCTGGAGAATCAGAACGAGGATAAACAACTAAAAACTACTGCTGGGGTGGGTCAAAATTGAACGCCTATAGCGGGTCAAAATTCAATGCCGATTGACAGTTAAGCCACCGTTTAATTTCTGAACCGTCACCCCCGCACGCATTTTGAACAGCTGCAACAATTTCTTCCTTCTGTTTGTCAGTCTGGACGTTTTTTAAATACTTCAGGATGACCTGTAAACTCCCGTCAACGTTTTTTTCAATATTTAATAGTTCGTAATGAGCTTTGTCCTGTGATTTCAACTCGGTGCGGGTTTTTTTCAGAGATTCAGGCTCTACGGAAAAGTTTAGCTTTTGTCCTTTAGAAAGCTTTACTGGAAAGTCGGTGAAAATATCGCCGGATTTGATGTAGTACATATCCTCTGTAGCCCAGTGAAATTCTGTGTCTTCGCCTGTTGAACGGATATAGCGGCTACCGTCTCGACCAAATCGTCGTTCAACAATAAAATCTCCATCCTGGTAATGCCGCGAAAAGAATTGATAAAGTCGATTCAATACTTCAGACCGGTCTTTAATTGATGTTGAGCTCGATGCCTGCTGCTCTAATCTGCTACGATATTCCGCTACCAGTTGAGAAGTCGCTTGAATTTTTTCCAGGGTAGACAATTGAGATTCGCGTTCGGTAGGATTCATACCCGGTTTGATGCTCAGTTGTTTTTCTAGGTCAACAATTCTATATTTGTCATCGGCAGTTGTTTCAGCATCAGCAACTGAAAATGTTTCCTCAAGGATTGTGGAGAGATGACCTCCCTTAAGAGATTTTTGCTCCTTTTCAACGATAATCTCCCCGAGGAAATCACGAACCTCTCGGTTGTGGCGCTTAATCACGCGATAGATTCCAAAATCCAGGCTTTCGGCCGCATCAAGCTGGAACAATTCCGTCATAAGTTCAATAAATCTTGTTTCTGCTTGTTGTGTCAGGGACATATGGGTTCCTTCAAAAGGGAAAAGTTTGCTAAAATATGGATGGCGTTATTGTCTTAGCAGGAAAGTCTATCAACAAAATATCTATAATTTTGAATGGTTGTATACATAACAGAAATCATCAGTAAATTCCACCCGAATGAAATCCCATTAAATCATATTTTTTCCGGATGCGCTTCAAACCTTCGATTACTCTTCGGTATCAAGCGAATTCTTACATTTATGACTAACCGTGCCTATTCGGCACTGTAAGTCGTCAACATCGCATCATACAGAAACAAGACTGGAAAACAGAAAAACTTAAAGCTGCTGTATATCAACAACTGGGGCGGTGACACCCCTCCTTAGAAACGGAAGCTTTGACCATGAATTATATTTTCAAGGACAAGTTTTATAAAAATTAAACAAAAATAATATTAATTGGATAAAAACTAGTTACAGATGTGTAGTTTTTTTTGACTGGTAATTTTGTTAATTAGTAATTAATTACAATTGCTTGTATTTAGTGTCTCTGTGACTCTAAGTTGTTAAATTAATTCAGCTTTGTGCAAAAAAAAGCTCGACATATTGTTTTGGCTGTGGTACATATGTTTTGCATAATTCTTTTTTCCACTTTTTGAGCAGGCGATTTCATTCCCTGCAACCATTTATCCTCTCAATGGATTATTGCGCCCACTTCGGGCGTCAGGAACCCGAGAGAGCTTTAAACTCCTGCGACCTCTTCCCGCTGGCTTCTTTGTTGCAGGCCTCACAACACTATAAGTGTATCTAGTGCCCGACCGCTTTTTGGTTCGGGCATTTTATTATCATCTGAATGGTTATCCCATTCACTCCAATATATCCCCTCCATTTAAGAGCAGCGTCTTTCGGAAACATAATCCCGTTGCATTCAATACACTCATTTCTAGTTCTGGCCTGATTTCATCATGCTTTACTGCATCAGCACAATCACAAGCGTCCACAAAGTTAGTATCGACACTCCCGCTCTGGGAGGAGAAAGGAGGAGCACATGTCACACCAGCTTTACGCAAAAATTAAACCAAGCTCGAAGTACTACCATCAGAATGAGTTGGCCAAGAATGAAGGAAAATTTCCTTTCCCTGTTCAGATAGTTCCACAATGGGATGCATATTGGGTAAAAGGCGGCCCAGGCGGGCAATACTGGTTTGAAGATGTTGACCTGTTTATTGTAGTAGATGGTTACGAAATTAAAATAAAGAAAGTTAAAGTGACCAAAGTAAATAAGTAATATTTACAACTAATACTAATTAGGTCAAATAACAGTAAAAATACTATTAATAATTAATATGCATCCTCGCTAATTGTATAACAAAACAAACTAAATCTAGTCATGGAGTCATTACACACACTCCAAATTAATAGAAGCCAGCAATACAATTTGCGAGGCTTCTATGAAACACAGGAAGAATGATAAAATACATGAGACATTGACTGTAGTATTTGAAAATGAGACAATTAAGAACTATGAAGTTTATCTTGCCGAAATAGATTTACTGACATCATACCTTTTACAAGAATTGATGGAATTTTTCTCGAAGGGGGCAGACTAATGAGAGTGGCGCTTTACGCACGCGTTAGCACCGGAAAGCAGGCTGAAAAAGACTTGTCCATCCCTGACCAGTTTTATCAGATGGAGGAGTGGTGCAAACGTAACGGGTATGAAGTGGTTCAGAAATATGTTGAGCCTGGAAAGTCTGGAACCAGCGCCCAGCGTCGCAAGGTCTTCCAGCAATTGATGGCGGATGCATGTGTTTCACCCACGCCATATGATGCGGTAATCGTACACAGCTTTTCGCGTTTTTTCCGGAACCTCATAGAAATGGCTTTGATTCAGCGTAAGTTGAAGGAGCATGACTCGCAACTCATCTCCATAACACAACAGACCTCTGATGACCCTACTGGCGATATGATGCGGTACTTGATTAGCATGTTTGACGAGTATTCGAGCAAGGAGAATGCTAAGCACACATTGCGGGCTATGATGGAAAACGCCCGTCAGGGAAACTTCAATGGAGCAAGGATTCCTTACGGCTATTGCCTTGTGGAACTGTCCGAGCGCGGAAATAAAGGGAAAAAGAAACGTCTGGCAATCGAGGCAGACGAAGCCGAAATCGTCCGCAAAGCATTTGATTTGTATATAGTCAGAAACTTAGGATTGAAGGGAGTCGCCAGCGCTCTTAACGAACAAGAAATCCTTCGCAGGGGGAAACCCTGGAGTACAAGCACCGTTAGCGAGTTGCTGACTAACCGTATCTACGTCGGGGAGTATTACTTCAATTGCAGCTGTACAAAAACCGGCAAACAGAAACCACTTGAAGAATGGATAAGAATCCCCATTGAGCCTATCTTAACAGAAGAAACATTTACCCTCGCCAAGGCCCGGAGGCATGAGCGCAGCCCCCAGATAACCCACCCGCGCCTTGTATCCTCCCCGCGCCTTCTTACCGGCATTCTTCGGTGCGGAGAGTGTGGTGGCACGATGACGACCGCAACAGGAAAGCATAACCGGTACCATTACTACAAATGCACGACTAGGATAAATCAGCACAGAGACCGTTGCAGCAACAAGGCACTGCCGATGGATAAGATGGACAATCTCATTCTTGAGGCGCTGGCAAACAAGGTCTTCACCCCCGAGCGTGTGAGCCTGATGCTTGCCGAACTGAAGAAGAGGATGAACAAGAGCGGGAGTACCGATGACATTCTGCGTTTGTCAGAGCAGCTTCAGGCAATCCAAGCCAGGATGAACCGTCTTTATGAGGCAATTGAAAACGGGTTTATTACTCTCGATGAATCCCTGAAAGGTCGCGTCGATAATCTTAAACGCGAAAAGGAACAGGTATCGGCAAAAATCCGGCATTCTCAACAATCATCGACGGCGATGATTAGTGGCGTCGATTCAGGAGACGTAAGGCAGTTTTGTAACCTAATGAAAAAGAGATTGTTTGACGTTTCCTCGGGTTTCAGCAAGGACTATGTGAAATTGCTGGTAAAGGAAGTTGAGGTAAGGAAAGAGGAGGTTGTCATACGTGGCAATTACGGGGCGCTACTGGGGGCGGTAAAGTTTGCCAGAAAAAAAGAAACCGAGCACTTATCAGCAAGTACTCGGTTTCATCAAGTTTGGCTCCCCTTCGCGGACTCGAACCACGGACAAGGTGATTAACAGTCACCTGCTCTACCAACTGAGCTAAAGGGGAATAGGAAGCAATTTATTTAGCAAATAAGACGGGTGGAGTCAAGCCTAAAATGCAATATTTTTTTGTTAACGTTGAGAGAGCATGCTGAGGCCCGGTAAATATTTGCCGTCAGCGGTTGAAAGTCTCCCAAAACAAAACAAATATGCTATATATTTGGCTGCCTCAATATTGGGGATCTCTTCCAGGATTGAGCCCGTTTTAAATCTGGCGGTATACGTTAAACTGCACAGTTGCTGTGCGATGAGAGCATCAGTCTTGGTCCAGAAGAAAGTGTACATGCGAATTGCTATTGTATCGCCTTATTCCCACGGCCCAATCAGGGGTAACATCACCACTGTCAGGCGCATCTCACGTGCCCTTGGTGACAAGGGGGTGGAGACGGCTGTTCTTTCTGCGGATGTCATGTCTGCTGCGGAAATGGAACATAGCCTCCAGTCATTTGCTCCGGATTTGATCCATGCGTTTCATGCCGGCATTTGTGGAGAGCTGGCTTGCCAACTGGCAAACAAGTCAGGTATACCCTATGCAATTACCATCACTGGCAGTGATATTAATGAACCGCAATTCCGGGAACATTCAGGCACTCGTCGAGCTATGGATATGGCCGCTGCCATAGTTTGCTTTGATGAACTAGAGGCCGCCCGGGTGGGCAGGTACTTTCCCCGCATACGCGAGCGAATTTCCATAATTCCCCAGGGAGTTGCTCCCTTGCCGGTGACGGTGGATACCGGTTATTGCATTCCAGAAGAAGCCTTTGTACTGTTGCTTCCGGCAGCTTTCAGGCCGGTAAAAAATATCGAATTCCCGCTGCGGGCACTGATCCCTCTGGCCAGGGAAAACGATAAACTGGCTCTGGTGATTGCGGGCGGCATCATCGATAAAGGGTATGCTGACAGAGTTCAGGAGATGATTGCCGCAGCTTCCTTTGCTACCTGGCTCGGCGAAGTTCCTTATGAGCAGATGGGAGCTCTCTACGCGCGCGCCGATGTGGTGCTTAACTGCTCACACTTTGAAGGCATGCCCAACACTCTTCTGGAGGCAATGGCATTGGCACGTCCGGTGCTGGCAGCTGACATACCGGGTAACCTCTCACTGGTACATGACAACGTGACCGGCTGGCTGTACAGGGATGAGGACGACTTCAGGGCACAGGTGACACAGCTCATGAATGACGCCGCCCTGTGTGCAGACGTCGGGAGGGGTGCCCGGGAGTATGTACAATCAAACTTTTCGCCACACATCGAAGCTGAGCGCTATTTAGAACTCTATACTATGCTGCGGTCCAAATCGCAGCCGCGAGGTGTCCATGTATAACGTGCACAACCAGATCCGTCGACTGAGCGACAATGTACGCAATTTTCGGCAGGCGTATGTTCCCGGCAGAACTATACCGGCAACTGCGGCGTTACTCATATGCATGGCGCTGATTGCCCCGGTCTGGTCAGCAATGCCGGTATCTGCTTCTGATGTTTCGAATTACGAAATTTCTATCGGTGAACTCAACAAGGTCAAGAAAGAGCGTCCGGCAAGAAAAGAGCGGAAAGAGCGCAGGAAAAAAAAGGAAGAGAGCGCGGCACAGCAGCCGTCGGCTGGTGCAGCAGTCTCAGCTGTAACTGCTGAAAAAGCTGATCTGGCACAAGTATCGGCCCCGGTTGAAACGAACAAGGCTGTTACGGCTGAATCCGCACAACAGCTGGCCGCGGGGCAGACAGGCAGCGTCTCTCCCAATAAGGCAGCGGCACCTCAAACCTCTACATCTCCGGTCACCATTCACCATGATCCTTACAGCTACATACGTACGGGCAAGCGCACGGTAATCCAGGCGGTCATCAGCAGTGCGCATGCCGGCATCCGGACGGTTTGGTGCCGTTTCCGTTCCTCAGAGAACGGGTCGTATGCCCTTGTACCAATGGTGCCGTCACCTGGAACCCACTTTACATTTTCGGCTGTTCTGCCGGGTCTGGCAACAGCAAGCGGTTCATTGCGCTACGCCATTGTTGCGGTCGACGAATCCGGTAACGAGGGGCGTAGCCAGGAATTTGTCATAGCGGCAAAACCCACGTCTGTGCTGCCCGGATGGCAGCTGGAATCCTCAGTTGATACGATTAAAATCGTGCGCGAGAACAAGGAAAAACCACTTGAAGGCTTCTCTGATCCGGGAATTGTAGAATAGAATTGGTTGATCCTTCACAAAAGCGCGTCGATACTGAATCCAGGGTTAAATGAAAAAAACGCATCTCCGGGCAGTGTATACGTCACTTTATTGTAGACAGTGGCTAAATTGAGCTATATATAGATAAATCTCATTTTAGGAGGGCTTATGACCAAAGTAGAGCTCGTAGCAAAGATTGCAGAGGATGCAGGACTGACAAAGGCTCAGGCAGAGAAGGCGCTTAACGGCTTCATCTCGGCAACAACAGCAGCAGTCAAGGCCGGAGACAAGGTTACCCTCGTGGGCTTTGGTACATTCAGCGCAGTAACCCGTGCTGCCCGTACCGGCAGAAACCCCCAGACCGGCAAGGCCATCAAGATTGCCGCCAAAACCAACGGCAAGTTTACACCAGGCAAGGCGCTGAAGGATCTGACCGCCAAACCGGTAAAAGCCGCACCAAAAGCCAAGGCACCTGCAAAAAAGAAATAGTCAGTACTTCGCTGGTTTCAATCAAGCGAAAAAAGGCCCGCTTCCAAAACTGGAAGCGGGCCTTTTTTACTGTATCTGCTCCACTAACTTTACGGTAATTCGGTCGTTCCCATCAGATAGCGGTCGCACTCCCGTGCCGCGCCGCGCCCTTCATTGAAGGCCCACACAACCAGGCTTTGACCGCGTCGACAGTCTCCGGCCGCAAATACACCCGGCTGGCTGGTGGCGTATTTTTCATAGTCAGCCTTGATGTTGCTGCGGGGATCACGTTCAAGTCCCAGTGATTCGATCAGCGGTTGTTCAGGTCCAAGGAAACCCATGGCCAGCAGCACCAGCTGAGCCGGCAAAACCTTTTCAGTGCCGGGCACCGGCTGAGGAATGAACTGCCCTTTGTCATTTTTCGCCCAGTTAACCTGTACGGTATGGACAGCCTTCACATTTCCATCGGCATCACCTTCAAACCTGGTAGCCGTTGTCAGGTATGTGCGCGGATCAGCCCCGAACCGGGCGGCAGCCTCTTCCTGGCCGTAGTCAATTTTGTGGGTCTTGGGCCATTCCGGCCAGGGATTGTCCGCGGCACGCTCATCCGGCGAACGGGGCATGATCTCCAACTGGCTGACCGATGTGCAACCGTGACGCAGCGAGGTGCCGACACAGTCGGTACCGGTATCGCCGCCGCCGATGATGACCACGTCCTTGCCTTGGGCGGAGATAAATTCATTATTCTGGTCAAGGACCGCTTTGGTGTTGGCTGTCAGAAAATCCATGGCAAAGTGGATCCCTTTCAGACCGCGGCCTTCAATCGGCAGGTCACGCGGGACCGTGGCACCGGTGGTCAGTACAATTGCATCGAATTCCTTTTGCAGCTTTTCCGTCGGGTATTCTTTACCGCCAATTTCGGTGTTGCAGGCAAAGCTAATGCCTTCGGCTTTCATCAGGTCAATGCGGCGCAGGACAACCTGACGTTTGTCGAGTTTCATATTGGGGATACCGTACATCAAAAGTCCACCTGGCAGGTCGGCCCGTTCAAAAACGGTCACGCTGTGGCCGGCTTTGTTGAGCTGGGCGGCGGCAGACAGGCCGGCAGGGCCAGAGCCGACCACGGCCACCCGCTTGCCGGTGCGTTCGTTCGGCAGGACTGGAGCGACCCAACCCTCCTCAAAACCGCGCTCGACGATGCTGACTTCGATGTTCTTGATAGTCACCGGCGGATCGATGATCCCCAGGGTGCAGGAGCCTTCACAGGGGGCCGGGCAGACGCGTCCGGTGAACTCCGGGAAGTTATTGGTCTTGTGCAGTCGATCCAGCGCCTGTCGCCACAGCTTGCGGTACACCAGGTCGTTCCACTCCGGTATCAGGTTGTTGACCGGACAGCCGCTGGCCATGCCGCTGATCAGCTTCCCCGTATGGCAAAAGGGTATGCCGCAGTCCATGCAGCGGGCGCCCTGAGTGCACAATGCTTCCTCCGGCATGTGCAGGTGGAACTCGTCCCAATCCTTGATCCGCTCCAATGGCTCACGGTCTGACGGGATTTCGCGCTGGTATTCCATGAATCCGGTTGTTTTTCCCATGTTCGTTTCCTATGCCTTGTTATGATGATTCAAATTTCTGATACAAAGTTTAATGTACAATCCCTGAAGGGATAGTGCGTTTTCGAAATCCTTTTCTGCACCCCGATGCTCGAGATAAGTGTGTTCACGAAATTATTTCAGAACTACCCTGAAATAATTTCTACCTCACTAAAAAACACAGAAAAGGATTTCTAACTTACTAATGGGCAGGCATGTGTGAATTTTCTTCAAAAGCGGCCGCTAGGGCTTCATCGCCGCTGAAACCAGCTGCCTTGGCCCGTTCCAAGGCCTGAAGAACCCGTTTGTAGTCCATCGGCATGACTTTTACAAACTTGTTCACATAGGCGTTCCAGTTGTCGAGTACCATTGTGGCGCGCGAGCTGCCGGTGCATTCGGCGTGCTTCCTGATCATTGTCGTGACGACGGCTTCATCTTCGCGATTCAGCTGCTCCAGGCCCACCATCTCCGTGTTGCAGCGGCTGGCAAAATCACCCGCTTCATCCAGGATGTAAGCAACTCCACCGCTCATGCCGGCAGCGAAGTTGCGTCCGGTCAGGCCGAGCACAACTACTGTTCCGCCGGTCATGTATTCGCAGCCATGATCGCCGACTCCCTCGACAACCGCATTGACACCCGAGTTGCGGACACAGAAGCGTTCGCCGGCCATGCCGCGGATGTAGGCATCACCGCTAGTGGCTCCGTAGAAGGCTACGTTGCCGGCGATGATGTTTTCTTCAGCCTTGAAGGTTGACCCTGCCGGAGGAAAGACGGCAATCATCCCCCCGCTCAGACCCTTGCCCAGATAATCGTTGGCGTCGCCTGACAGCCGCAGGGTGATACCCCGTGGTACAAAGGCGCCAAAGCTCTGGCCGGCAGAACCGTTGAAGAGCAGATTGACAGTGCCGTCCGGCAGGCCCGTTGCGCCATGGCTGCGGGTGATCTCGTTGCCCAGGATCGTACCGACGACGCGGTCGACGTTGGTAATGGATAGTTCGGCGCTGACCTTTTCACCCCGCTGTATGGCTGGCTGGCAAAGGTCAAGCAATCTGGTTATGTCGATGGATTTATCCAGTCCATGATCCTGGGCTTCGCTGCAGTAACGGCCAACTTCCAAACCGACCTGCGGCTGATGAAGCATGCTGGAGAGATCCAGTCCCTGTGCCTTCCAGTGTTCGATGGCCTTTTTGGGCTCCAGCAAATCGACACGACCAACCATCTCGTTCAGGGTGCGGAAGCCGAGCTGGGCCATGATCTCGCGCAGTTCCTGGGCTACATAGCGCATGAAGTTGACGACATACTCCGGCTTTCCGGAGAAATTCTTACGCAGGATCGGATCCTGGGTGGCAACACCGGTTGGGCAGGTATTGCTGTGGCAGACGCGCATCATGACGCATCCCAGGGTAACCAGCGGGGCCGTGGCAAAGCCAAATTCCTCGGCCCCCAGCAGGGCGGCGATGGCCACATCACGCCCGGTTTTCAACTGCCCGTCGGCCTCAACGGTAATACGGCTGCGCAGGTTGTTCAGCACCAGGGTCTGGTGCGTTTCTGCCAGGCCGAGCTCCCAGGGGAGTCCGGCGTGCTTGATGCTGGAGATCGGCGAGGCGCCGGTGCCGCCGTCATAGCCGCTGATCAGGACCACATCGGCATGAGCCTTGGCCACGCCGGCTGCGATGGTTCCGACACCGACTTCCGAGACCAGCTTGACGCTGACGCGGGCACGCCGGTTGGCGTTTTTCAGATCGTGGATCAATTCGGCCAGATCCTCGATGGAATAGATGTCGTGGTGGGGGGGCGGCGATACCAGCCCGACGCCCGGTGTGGTGTGGCGGGTCTTGGCGATCCAGGGAAAGACCTTGGTTCCGGGCAGCTCGCCACCTTCACCCGGTTTGGCGCCCTGTGCCATCTTGATCTGGAGCTCACCTGCATTGGTCAGGTAATCGCTGGTGACACCGAAACGGCCGGATGCCACCTGCTTGATGGCGCTGTTCTTGGAATCGCCCTGCGCGTTGGTCCAGGTAAAACGTTCGGGATCTTCGCCCCCTTCGCCGGTGTTGGAACGGCCGCCGATGCGGTTCATGGCGATCGCCAGCGCCTCATGGGCCTCCTGGCTGATGGACCCGTAGGACATGGCGCCGGTCTTGAAGCGCTTCATGATCTCTTCGATCGGTTCGACCTCCTCGATCGGTACCGAAACGACAGTCTTTCTGAATTCCAGCAGACCGCGCAGGGTGTAATGGCGGGTGCTCTGCTCGTCGATCAGGGAGGAAAAGACCTTGAACTCGCTGTAATCGTCCGTGCGCACCGCCTTCTGCAGCGATGTAATGGTCAGGGGGTTGTACTGGTGTTCTTCACCATCCTTGCGCCACTGGTAGACTCCGCCGGCCTCCAGGGCCGGTTCTGCCGGCACCCGCTCGGGGTAGGCCCGTTTGTGGCGTTCCAGCAGTTCGCTGGCGATCCCTTTCAGGTCGGTGCCTTCGATGCGCGACGGTGTCCAGGTGAAATACTTTTCGATTACCGAGTGGTGCAGGCCGACCGCCTCAAAGATCTGGGCGCCGCGATAGCTTTGCACGGTGGAGATGCCCATCTTGGCCATGGTCTTGACAACACCCTTGATGGAGGCCTTGATGAAGTTCTTGACCGCAGTCTTGTGGTCCACATCCGGCAGCATACCCAGCTGGATCATGTCATCCATGGATTCGAAGGCCAGGTAGGGATTGATGGCATTGGCGCCATAGCCCAGCAGCACGGCAAAGTGATGCACCTCGCGCGGTTCGCCCGATTCCAATACCAGTGAGACCCGGGTGCGGGTTTCGCTGCGGATCAGATGGTGGTGCAGGCCCGATACGGCCAGTAGGGCCGGGATGGCGGCGTGGGTCCGGTCTACGCCCCGGTCGGAGAGGATCAGGAGGGTATTGCCGTCTTGAACCGCTTTATCAGCGGCCGCACAAAGAGCGTCCATGGCCTTCTCAAGACCGTCGGTGCCGCTCGCTGCCGGGAAGAGCAGCGACAGGCTGGCGGCCTTGAAGCCCGGCAGGTTGATCAGGCGCAGCTTGTCAAACTGCTCGTTGGAGAGCAGCGGGTGATCCAGCTTGATCAAGCGGGCACTGGCGGCATCCGGCTGCAGCAGGTTGGCCTCGGAACCGAGCAGGGTCGTGGTCGAGGTGATCAGCTCCTCGCGGATCGGGTCGATAGGCGGGTTGGTAACCTGGGCAAAGAGCTGCTGGAAGTAGTTGTAGAGCAGCTGGGACTGGCTGGACAGCGCAGCCAGCGGTGTGTCGGTGCCCATGGAACCGAGCGGCTGGACGCCGTCGCGGGCCATGGGGCCGAGGACCACCCGCTGATCCTCAAAGGTATAACCGAAGGCCTGCTGGCGCTCAAGTACGCTGGAGTGATCCGGTTCCTGGGCATGGGGTGCATCGGGCAGCTCTTCCAGCAGGATGTGATTGTCTGCCAGCCACTGGCCGTAAGGATGGGCAGCGGCCAGGTCCCTTTTGATCTCCTCGTCCGGTACGATGCGCCCCTGTTCCGTATCCACCAGGAACATGCGGCCCGGCTGCAGGCGTCCCTTGTGCAGGATACGCTCCGGCTCGATCGGGAGTACTCCGGCCTCGGAGGCCATGATGACCAGGTCATCGGTGGTGACGTAGTAGCGCGAAGGGCGCAGGCCGTTACGGTCCAGGACAGCGCCGATGCTGCGGCCGTCGGTAAAGGCGATCGCCGCCGGTCCGTCCCATGGCTCCATCAGGCAGGAATGGTATTCGTAGAAGGCCTTTTTGTCGGCGCTCATGGTCTCATGGCTTTCCCATGGTTCGGGCACCATCATCATGACGGCATGGGGCAGTGAGCGGCCGGCCATGACCAGCAGTTCCAGGCAGTTGTCGAACATGGCCGAGTCGGAGCCGTTGGTGTTGATGATCGGCAGGGCCTTCTTGATGTCGTCGCCGAACAGTTCGCTCTCGAACAGTGACTGACGGGCATGCATCCAGTTGACATTGCCGCGCAGGGTATTGATCTCGCCGTTATGGGCCACAAGGTGGTAGGGGTGGGCGCGGTCCCAGCTCGGGAAGGTGTTGGTGGAGAAGCGCGAGTGCACCAGGGCAATGGCGCTTTGCATGTCCGGATCACGCAGGTCCGGATAGTACTGGTCTACCTGCACCGGCATGAGCATGCCCTTGTAGATGATCGTCCGGGTCGACATGCTGGACACGTACCAGTGTTCGTCAACGCCGGCCCGCCGGATCTCGTTGGTTGCCCGCTGGTTGATGACGTACAGCTTGCGGTTGAAAGTCTGCTCGTCAAGGCAGTCGTCGGGACGCTTGAGAAACAGCTGGCGTACCTTTGGCTCACCGGACTTGGCGGTGTTGCCCAGGGAAGAGTTGTCGGTCGGCACATCGCGCCAGCCGATGATTTCGACCTGTTCTTCGCGCAGGATCTTTTCCAGGATGTGGCGGGCACTGTTGCGCTGGGGTGCATCCGGGGATGTGAAGATCATGCCGACGCCGTAGTGGGTCGGTTCGGGCAGTTTCATGCCCAGCAGGGTACAGGCCTTGTGCAGAAAGGTATCCGGCATCTGTATGAGGATGCCGGCGCCGTCTCCCGTATTGGGCTCACAGCCGCAGGCACCGCGATGGTCGAGGTTAAGGAGGACCGTCAGCGCCTGGCTGATGATCTCGTGGGATTTTTTCCCCTTCATGTTTACGACGAACCCGACACCACAGGCATCATGTTCGAATTGCGGATCGTAGAGTCCCTGTTTTTTGGGTGGTCCGATGTTTTTCATGTGACAACCTTCGAGAGTAGTTTTCAGATCAGGATCATCCGCTTCAGGAGCGGGTGTAAAGATGTATAGCAGAGAGTGTGCCATAGATTGTGTATACAGCAATGACAAATGTATTGAATCTAGATATCAGGCGCTTATGATCGCGTAGCTGTCATATCCCGGAGTTGTTGCTGTCGGGCGTCCGAAAGAATTGTGTTAATTGGCAACACTTGTGAGTACCATGTGTGTATTATTGGGTCAGGACATCCGGTTAGTTTCAAGGCATCAGGTTGTTGACAGAGGGTGTGTCTGATCGTGTGAACATCTTGTAATCGCAGCTGTACGTGCTATAGTCCCAGAAACAGAAACTATTCCCAAGGGGGGATTATGGATACTAACGGCAGAAGGAAGTTCCTTGGTGTGTGCCTGGGAGGTTTTGTCGCCGGCATGGCGGCCGCGGTGCTCTACCCGGTGTATCGCTATCTGGCTCCCCGTTTCAATACCGGGGCGACCGTCAAGGTCGTCATACCTGAAAAGGATGTGCCGGAAGGCGAGGCCAAATTCTTCGAATATGCCGGATCATCGGCGGTGCTGGTCAGGAAAAAGGGGGGCGAACTGGTGGCCCTTTCGGCCGTCTGCACCCATCTGGGCTGCATCGTGCAGTGGGAAAAGGACAAGCAGGACTTTCTCTGCCCATGTCATGCCGGCCACTACACCCCCGATGGCGTGGTGACCGCCGGTCCGCCCCCCAAACCGCTGCCCAAGCTCCCCTTTGTCGTGGCCAACGGCGCCATAACCGTAGGTTGAGTAACCAGGAGGCTGTATGACACCGCTTAAATGGCTTATTGATTGGATTGACGTGCGGATAGGTGTCCGTGAGGTGGCGGAAAAGGAACTGACCGGCTATCTGCTGCCCCGAAATATCAATACCTGGTATTCCATGGGGAGCGTGCTGCTGGTGATCTTCGGCATCCAGGTGCTTTCCGGCATACTGCTGCTGATCTACTATGTGCCGGATGCGGACAAGGCCTTCAAGAGTGTCAGCTATATCATGAACGATGTCCCGTTCGGCTGGCTGATCCGGATGTGCCATGCAGTGGGCTCGAACATGATGGTGCTGGTACTGCTGCTCCACATGCTCTCGGTGCTGTTCATGGGAAGCTACAAGAGTCCGCGCGAGTTTAACTGGCTGACCGGCTTTATCCTGTTTACCATGGTGCAGGGCATCTCGCTGACCGGCTATCTGCTCCCCTGGAGCCAGCTTTCCTTCTGGGCCACGACCGTGGCCACCAACAGCGCCAACGCCATTCCGGTGGCCGGGCCGTATCTGGTGGAATTCCTGCGGGGCAGCACGATGGTCGGTCCGGCTACACTGGGGCGTTTCTTTGCCCTGCATGTGGCACTGATCCCAATCGGCATGGCCGCCCTGATCGGCGCCCATCTGTTCTTCCTGAAGCGTACCGGTGTCTCAACACCGCCGTTTGGTCAGGCGATTACGACCAACCAATGGAAAGGGGATCTTTACCGCTACGAGGACCATCCGGGGGGCATTCCCTTTTTCCCCAATTATGCCCTGGAAGACGCCCGCTCCATATTCATCTACCTGGCCCTCTTTCTGGCAGTGGTCTTTTTCGATCCCTACCTGTTTTTCCCCAAGGACGCCTTTCTGCCGGCCAATCCGCTGGCGACTCCGGCCCACATCAAGCCGGAGTGGTATTTCCTGGCCAATTACCAGACCCTGAAAATCTTCCCGAACGAGTTGATCGGTCTGACGGTACAGGGGGCTGCCATGACCTTTCTGGCGTTGCTCCCCTTTATCGACCGCGGCCGGGAACGACATCCGCTGAAACGGCCGCTGTTCCTGGCCTGCGCGATCGGCGGACTGCTGCTCTGGATAGGGCTCAGCGTGTGGGGGCATTACTCATGAGATACCGGGAGATGGTCATGATGAAGCGGAGCGTAGTGCTGGTACTGACTATTCTGGTGGCAATGGCCCTGAGCAGCGGGACGGTGCGTGCGGAAGATATGGTCTGCATAACCTGTCACGGCGCCATGCCGGGAAAATACGGCGAGCCGGTCAAGCTCTGGCAGGGGAGTATCCATGCCGAGAACGGCATTGCCTGCAACGCCTGCCATGGCGGTGACCCCAAGGACGCCGCCAATGCCATGAAGAAGGAGCGCGGTTTTCTGGGTGTTCCAAAATACAATGATGTGCCGGCGTTCTGCGGGCGCTGCCACGTGGGAGTGCTGAAGGATTATCTGGCCAGCGGCCATGGGCGGGCATTGGCAACGGGTGGGCCGAACTGCGTGGTCTGTCACGGCAACCACCGGATTATCAAGGCATCGCTGGAGTTGATTAACGAAAAATCATGCAGCCGCTGCCACAGCTATGATCGGGCGAAACTGATCCGGGGGGCCATGCAGGAGACCGAGGGAATGATCGTTGCCCTGGATGCCCGTATTGCCGGGTACAAACAGGTGGGTACCGACACGGAGCGTCTGGAAAAAGAGCTGTTCGCCACCCGCAACCGTTTTCACTCCCTGTTTCATAATGTGGATGTACAGAAGGTTACTGCAGAGGCGACCTTGATCAAGGCTGATCTGAAAAAAGTGGAAACAGCGCTCAACGACTTAGATGACCAGGGTCGCAGACGTAAGCTGGTCGGTGCTGCGGCTGTGTCCGCAGCGTTGCTGGCTGCATTGCTGGTCCATCTGTTGAGGAAAACGTTCGACTGATTTTCATGTAACAGGTCAATAAACCTTGTTAAAATGCCTTGTTTGTGGTTAGATGCCGCAAGAATGGTAAAACATAGTACATCGTCACGCAAATGATCAAAAATAAAAACGTAATAACCGTTTCAGCGGTGATAGCTGTCTTTTTCCTGGTTTTTCTGGGAATGCGGATTACTTTGCTCGACAAGTCTCCCAAGCCGAAACCCCGTCCGCGGGCCGTACTCAATCTGTTCGCAAAATCCACATCCAGCACGTCATGTTCCGCAAAATCAGACTTCGCCCCGGTATCATTCACCCTGAATGAGTCTCACGCATATCTAAACCCCCGCTTCACTGTAAGCGCCGGCTGCCTGTCTCCATTTGCAGACCCTGCTGAATCTTCTCACTTGCGCCTTCCGAAGGGTCGTTCACCGCCCCGCTGCTGATTTCTCCACTCTCGTTTAATACATTACAACCTGCCTGATACTGCTGATTCAGTGCTGGTGATTGCTTGCACACGCGGTGACACGACCTGTCAGGCCTTCCGTATGCCCTCATTTACGCACGAGGAAAACTATGCCGTCTCTTTCGATTGTTATACCCGTCTATAATGGGGAAAAAACCATCTGTGATCTCTGCCGTGCGCTCATATCACTGCATGGCAGCATGTATCTACTTCAGGTTGTTTTGATAAACGACTGCAGCAGTGACCGGAGCGATGTAATCTGCCGTCAGCTTCAGTCCGAATTTCCGGAGACGATAACCTATGCCCGCCTGTCCCGCAATTTCGGTGAACATAATGCTGTAATGGCCGGCCTGAACCAGGCGCGGGGTGAATATGTGGTCATCATGGACGATGATTTCCAAAACCCTCCCGAAGAGGTGTCCCGGCTGATGGCCGAGATACTGAAGGGTTTCGATGTGGTGTACAGCCAGTACCCGGCCAAGAGCGACAGTTTTTTCCGCAACCTGGTCAGTTATATGAACGGGAGTATGGCGCGGGTTATCCTGAACAAGCCGGCCAATCTGTATCTGTCAAGTTTCAAGGCCATGAATCGTTTTCTGGTGAACGAGCTTATCGCCAATAAATCTCCTAATCCCTATCTGGACGCCATTATCCTGCGTATAACCCGCAATATCGGAACAGTGACGGTTCGCCATGACCGGCGCCAGGCGGGCAGGTCCGGATATACCCTGAAAAAACTGGCGGCGCTCTGGGGGGATATGGTTGTCAGCTACTCCCTGATTCCGCTCCGAATATTGGCTGTGATCGGTTTCATTCTAACGATTCTGGGGATCTATTCCGTGGCCGACATGCTCATCAGAAACCTGTACCCCTTTCTGAGCGACCCGACTGACCTGGAGGAGTTTACATCTGTCACCATGTTTTTCAGAGGGTTCCAGCTCTTTGCGACCGGTGTAGTCGGGGAATACGTCGGACGTATCTATCTGAAACTCAATCAGGAACCGCAATACATCATCAGGGAGCTGTTGGACGATCAGGCGATCCATGAAAAAGCGGTGGGGAGCGGTCATGAAGGATAAGGTCTACGCGCAAGGCTTGCCGGCTGAACTGGGTATCCATCCGAAGATAGTCCCGGCTATTTATGCCTCACGTGGTCACGGGACACCGATTTACGACGATTCCTGCGTGGACAACTGGGTCATGAAACAGCGCGATAATGCCGGCCTGGATGCCATGCTCGTGCCCCTGAAGGGATTGGACGGGTGGCGGCTGGAGATGCAGACCGGTAATCTTTGTCACGCCACCGGCCGTTTTTTCAGCGTAATGGGCATCCGTTGCCGTCACCGGGTCGGCCGTTTTGAACTGGAATGGGATCAGCCGATTATTGAGCAGCCGGAGACCGGAGTCCTCGGTATCCTGGCAAAATCTATTGACGGTGTCATGCATTTCTGTCTGCAAGCCAAGGAGGAACCCGGCAATATTGGTGGTGTCCAGCTTTCCCCGACGGTCCAGGCGACCTACAGCAACTATACCGGTGCCCACGGCGGGGCTGCTCCGTTGTTCCTGGAACATTTCATGGCCCCTGAGCCGGAGCGGATCATCTTTGCCCGCCTGCAGACGGAGGATGGCGGACGCTTTCTTTATAAATCCAACCGCAACATGATCGTCGAAGTCGGCGATGATTTTCCGCTGGAACTGCCCAAGGGCTTTATCTGGTTGACACTGCGGCAGATTGCCGGCCTGCTGCTGCGGGACAATCTCATCAATGCCTGCACGCGCAGCATCCTTTCAGGGATGATCTTTACCTGTGTCGATGGACCGCATGCTGGACAGGCGCTGGAGGAATGTGACTCCAGGCCAGCGGCCACATGTCCGGCAGGCATCTGGGAAACGCTTCAATGGCTTGATGATCGCAGAGCCGGCAACCACATGCTGGCGCATCGCATCGGGCTGAACGAGCTGCAGGAATGGGGTCTGGACGACAAGGGGTTTTTCTCGCACCGTGAAAAACGCTTTTTCAGGATCGTTGGCATGCGGATCATTTCTGCCGCCAGGGAGGTCGGCTCATGGAGCCAGCCGATTATCGAAAATACGGCCCCCGGCGTGATCGGCCTGCTTGTCAGAAATACGCCGCAGGGTATTGAGATTCTCATGCAGACCAAGGCCGAGGTGGGTAATCGGACGACGGTGCAGCTTGGTCCGACGGTCCAGTTTGCGCAGGGCAATTATGCCGACAGCACCAAGCTGAAAAAACCGTTCCTGTACGAAGAGTTTCTGTCAACGGGCGCATTCAGGGTGATTCACGAGAGCCGCCAGGCTGAAGAAGGTGCGCGTTTTTACCGGGAGTGCCATGTTCACCGTATTCTGATGCTTCCGGACAGTGCTGATCTGCAACTTCCGGACGATTACCGCTGGCTTCCGCTTTCACATGTGCTGTTTCTGGTACACCTCGGAGAACAGGTCAACTCATGCGCCAGGAGTATCCTGACATGCCTGCTGTAGCCGAATCCTTGTCCGCCGCGCGTCCGGTCAACATCGGTGTGTTGGGGTGCTCGGATATTGCCGCTCGCAGATTCGTGCCGGCACTGCTCAAAAGTGTTCGTGCCCGTCTGGCGGCAGTGGCAAGCAGAAACGCGGATGTTGCAACTGCATTCGTTTCCGATATGGGTGCAACGGCCATGGGATACGAGGAGTTGATCTCGTCACCATCCGTTGACCTGGTATACATCCCGCTACCCAACCATCTGCACGAAGAGTGGGTTGTCAAGGCACTCAACCACGGAAAGCATGTGCTCTGCGAGAAGCCGCTGGCTCTTTCGCCGGACTCGGTTGATCGCATGCTGGAGGCCGCCGGCCGCAACGGGGTACTGCTCTATGAAAACATCATGTACCTGCAGCACCCTCAGCACCGACAGGTCAAAGAGCTGCTGGCCGCAGGCAGGATCGGCAGGATGAACGGCCTGAGGTGCGTATTCACCATTCCGTGTCCGGCAGCGGGCAACTTTCGACTGGACTCGCTCCAGGGGGGCGGCGCGTTTCACGACCTGAACCGCTATCCTTTCTCCGCCGCCCGCTATTTTCTGGGGGGCGAGATCAGTACCGTTGATCGCTGCCATGTCACCTGGCAGAACGGGATGATCACCTCCATGGAGGCGGAAGCGAGCACTGCGGCGGACGAACGATTCGCCTTTTCCATCGCCTTCGGCCAGCCGTACTGTTCCTTTTACGAAATCAGCGGTACACAGGGCACCCTCCGTCTTGACCGCGCCTTCACTCCGTCTGCCGACCACCCCTGCCTTCTGGAGATCAGCGACAGCGGCGGCAGCGAGATCATCCACCTGCCTGCTCACGACCATTTCCTGCAGACCATCGATCACGTTGCTGCGCTCATCGCCAAAGGCGACGACTTCTCTGGCGAACATGAACGCGCACGTTCCCTGGCGGATCTCGCCGAGCGATTCCTGCAGCACGCACACTCACACAAGGGGCAGTCATGACTCAATCAAAACGATCGGTCCGTTACTGGGACTACCTGCAGGAATACGCCAGCCACCGGGAAGAATACCTCCGCATCTGCGACGAGGTGTTTTCATCGGGGCGACTGGTGCTGGGGGGGCGTCTGGCGGCCTTTGAGAGCAAATTTGCCGACTTCTGCCGCGCAGCTTATGGAGTGGGCGTCGCCTCCGGTACGGATGCCATCTTTCTGGCCCTGAAAGCGCTGGGAATCGGAACGGGCGACGATGTCATCACCGTGGCAAATACGGCGGTTCCGACGGTGGCTGCCATTCGGGCAACGGGCGCCACACCGCTGTTTGTGGATGTGGAGGCGGATACCTTTCTGATGGATGTGACGCTCCTGGAAACGGTGATCACCCGCTGTACACGCTGCATCCTGCCGGTGCATCTCTTCGGACAGATGGCTGACATGCCGCCGCTGCTGGAGTTCGCCCGGCACCACGGCCTGTCCGTAGTGGAGGACTGCGCCCAGGCTTGCGGCGCCACCTGTCAGGGACAACCGGCCGGCAGTCTGGGTGATGCCGGGGCGTTCTCCTTCTACCCGACCAAGGTACTGGGCGCCTTCGGCGACGGCGGGTTGGTCAGCACCTCCCGCCAGGATCTGCATGAACGCGTGCGCAGACTGCGTTTTTACGGCATGCAGTCCGGATATTATGCGGAAGAAGAGGGGTATAATTCGAGGCTGGACGAAGTGCAGGCGGCACTGCTCGACTGTAAACTCGACCGGCTTGACGAAGCGGTAGCTCGCCGGCGGCAAATTGCGGACATCTATGACAGGGGCCTGGCCGGAGTAGGGGATATCCGGCTTCCGGTGGTCAGACCGGGGCGCAGCCACCAGTATTACCTTTATACCATCCGGACGGATTATCGCGACGGTCTGATGGCCTGTCTTTCTGATCACGGCATAGAAACGAAGGTCAACTACCCTGATCCGGTCCACCTGATGCGTGGTTACCGTTTCCTGGGATACCGGCCCGGCAGCCTCCCGGTCACTGAGCGCCTGTCAGGCACCATACTTTCGTTGCCCATGTACCCGGAATTGCCGGAAGGGCATGCAGACGAAGTGGTCGCCGCCATCCGGCGCTTCTTTCCCTGAACGGGACACCGTATGAATCTGATCGAGTATAGCCGCATGTTTGAAGCCGAAGACAGCCATTGGTGGTATGTGGGGCTGCATAAACTGGTCTTGGCAACTATTCGGGGAGAGTCACGGCGTCTGGGAGGTCCGCTTCATATCTTTGATGCGGGCTGCGGTACGGGCAGGCTCGCTCAGCTTCTGTCTGCACAGGGACACAGGATCGCAGGATGCGATGCAGCGGATGAGGCGCTGCGGCTGTGCCGAAAGCGCGGCATTGACTCAATGATCAAGGCTGATTTGAACACCATTGTGCTTGAGCCGGGGAGCTATGATCTCATCACCTCCATCGATGTCCTGTACCATACCGGTGTCATCAACGATGTTGCGGTCATGCGACGACTACGGGGCGGCCTCAAGCCGGGCGGCATGCTGATTTTGAACCTGGTCGCCCATGAATTTTTGCGCAGTAGCCATGATATCGCGGTTTGCACCAGAGAACGCTATTCACAACACATTCTATGTGAACGCCTGCATGCCGCCGGCTTCGAAATAGCATTTTCGACCTATCGCGTCAGCATAGTGTTCCCCCTGATAGCCTGTTACCGTCTGTTGGCACGGTATAAGGCTTGTCGTGAAGCTGATCCGGATGAGGTGGCTTCGGATGTATTCCTGCCACAGCGGTGGATTAACGTCCTGCTGTTGAAGGTCATTGAATTGGAAAATTTCTTTCTCAGAGTAACAGCGATGCCTTTTGGCAGTTCCGTGTTTGTGGTGGCTCGTAAACGGTAAGTATATGTTTTGTAAATAATCGCTTTAAACAGATGTGCAGCGATGAGAGGTGCGGAAAAATGGCAGCGAAACTGCGATGCACGAACCTGTCGATAGACATTAGATTGATAGTTATTCTGATTGCTCTCTGCCTGCTGGCATATTGCAGGACATTTGATGTTTCATTCATATTTGATGATATTGCCTGCATTAAAGATAACCCGCTTATTCGTGATATCGGGAATTACTTCAACCGGCAGAAGGCGTATGAGACATATGCCGCCAACCCGTACGTTCTTAAAGATACACTGAACAGTTTTCTGACCCGCCCGGTGTCATACCTTACATTCTCCTTCAATTATGCTCTGCATGGGCCAACCGTAACAGGGTACCATTCTGTTAATCTTATTATCCATATACTCAACGTGATTGCGGTCTATCTGCTGGTTCGGGTAACGAGCAAACTAAATGCTGAAAAGAGCTGGGCGGATTCGCATGAAATACAGTCCTCACATGATGCACGTACCATAGCATTTATTACCGCGGCACTTTTTGCCGCACATCCTCTTATGACAAATGCGGTTACGTACATAACCCAACGAATGACATCACTGGTAGCGCTGTTCTATCTGGCAAGCACGCTTTTGTATGCGTACTGCCGTATCTGCCGCAGTGAGTCTAAAAAAACTGCAGCCTATTGTCTTTCTGTTGTTTTCTGTTGTGCCGCAATGCTGACAAAAGAGAGTGCGTTTACAATCCCGCTGATGCTTGTGCTGTATGATGTGCTGTTTTGCCAGGGATTATGCAAGCAGCGCATGAAAAGACTGGCCCCGTATTTTCTGACCATGGTTATCATCCCTTTTAATGTAGTCGGTCTCCAGAATGCGGAAACAGCCAAGACCGGGGGGCTGATATCCTCCTCGTTGAATGTAGTAAATTTTACGCATGTCTCGTCATGGGAATACCTGCTGACACAGTTCAGGGCCGTTGCATTTTATCTTAAAGCGCTGCTGGTCCCATTCGGGTTGAGCCTTGAGCATGATTTCCGGGTTTCACACAACCTGTTCGATGCCGATGTCCTGCTGTCATTGGCACTGCATCTGGCCGTTATGGGTTATGGCGTCTATCTGCTTTGGGGCGCGCGTGTGAGCAGCAAATACAGCCAGGTCGATGTGTTGGCCGGATTTGGCATCATCTGGTTCTATCTCGCACTCCTCGTTGAATCGAGCATTATTCCATTAGATATTATGGCTGTTGAATACAGAACTTATTTGCCGTCATTCGGAATCTTTCTCTTTGCTGTTTGTTCAATGAATAAATGTATTGATAAGCTGTTCGTGAACCCGAAAATGTTGAGATTGGACTACCTGCTGTGGATACCGGTGATATGCATGCTGATGTATCTGACAATCATGAGAAATGAAGTATGGAGAAAGCCTGACGGGTTTTGGAAGCGCACTATCAGCATGTACCCGAAGCTTGCCAGGCCGTACGCCAATCTTGCGGATTATTACATAAACAAAGGTGCGCTGTCGGAATCGATACAGGTTTACAGGTCTGCAATCCGGGAAATACCAGGCGAGCCATTACTGTACTACGAGCTTGGAAAAGTTTATATGATGTCGAAAGAGTATGAATTGGCAATTGCTGCGCTTTTGCAGTCAATAATTATGAAACCTGATATGAAAAAGGCATATGAAAGTTTGGCTCTGGCATATTTTTATGCGGGGCGACACGAACAGGCATCTGAAGCGTTCAATAGTGCCAAGCAGCTGAATTATGCCCACTAATTCCAATCAGATTCTGTTGTTTCGCCCCTCTGACCCGTTGCAGGATTCAGCGCTGTTGAGTCATACGCGTCCCATGAACCTCGCCTATCTGGCGGCCATGCTCCGCAGGGGGGGCTTCGATGTAGCTATTATCGATTATGAGACGGCCACATTCAATGAACAGCATCTGCAGCATGCCCTGGAACATATGCGCCCGGCAGTAGCGGGCATAACCTGTACTACTCCAACGGTAAAATCAGCTGCCCAGCTTGCAGCAGCAATCAAATTGCACGCGCCGTATATAGCAACAGTTGCCGGCGGACCGCACGTCAGTGCCCTGCCTGCCCAGACTCTGCGAGAATTTTCTGCCTTCGATTATGCCGTTATCGGAGAAGGGGAGCAAACGCTGCTTGAACTCTGCGTGCGGTTGAGGGATGGCGGGAGTGATCATGCCATCGGAGGCATTGCCTTCCGGGAAGACGAGGCGGTCGTTGTGACTGAACCACGCCGGTTGATACAGGATTTGGACAGTATCCCCTTTCCGGCGCGGGATTTGATTGACTACACTGAGCAGGCCGGGCATTCCAGTCGGGGGTTTTCCAATCGGCTGCGTTCGACAGAGCTGTTCACGTCGCGGGGGTGCCCGGTGGGGTGCTCGTTTTGCGCCATTCAGGCAACCTTCGGCAGAACTGTCCGCTTCCGGGACCCTTCTTTCATTGAGGACGAAGTCAGCCGCATGGTGCGGGAGCACCATTTCAATCATATCGTCATCGCCGACGATACGTTCACGCTGCAGCCGGACCGCGCGGCGGCAATCAGTGAAATTCTGGGGCGGAGTAATATCGAATCCTGGAATTGTGATACTCGGGTGAATACGGTTTCGCTTGAATTGCTGCAGCTTATGAAACGCTGCGGATGCGACAAGGTCGCCTTCGGGGTGGAATCAGGCAGTCAGCGCATGCTGGATTTGATGAACAAGGGTATCCGTGTCGATCAGGTGCGCGATGCCGTTCGCTGGGCTAAACAGGCCGGTATCCGGCATATCGAGGGGAATTTCATCATCGGAAGCGACCCGTCGGAGACCAGGGAAGAACTTGACATGACCTGCAGCCTGATTAGTTCGCTGCCATGGACCTTTGTCTCTGTAGCCATTATTGTTCCCTATCCCGGCACGCCGTTGCGCGAACGGATGCTGGCTGCCGGCCTGATCGACAATGAAACGGGATGGGAGGATTATGTCATTTTCGGAAAACAGCCGGGTTGGAGGACGGAACATTTCAGCGCCGACCAGTTGCTGCAGCATCAGCGCACGCTCACCCGTTCATTCTACCTGAGGCCCTCCTACATACTGTCAAGGCTGGCCTCGATCCGTTCCCGGACGGAGCTGCAGTACTGGGTTACAGCGGGTGCTTCGTACCTGAAGTGGTATCTAACGGGCAGAAGTTGAGACCTCCGCTTCTCCACAACAAACAAAATCCTCATTTATGCGGAACTGCGACTGCTTGCCAGTTGCCTGAGCATTCGGTACACCCCCTGCGGGGTGGAGTCGAAGGTCATCACCTCGCATCCCAGCCTTTGTGCCAGCTCTTCCAGTGTCAGATCATCCAGAAAGATCCCTTCACCCTCTTTCAGCATCACATCCGGCACCAGCAGCGTCCTGCCGATCTCTGCTCCCTGCAGCGCGGCAATAATATCATTTCCGGTCACCAGTCCGCTGACGGTCACGCTCTGACCGAACAGGCGATTTTCAACTGCCAGCGGTACGAGATCAAGACCGGTTTTCTCGCTCAGTCCCTGCAGGAACTCACCCACAAAGCCCATGGCCGAAACCCCGGTCACCAGCGTAGCCCGGAACTCTCCAATGTGACGGGCTCCCCGTAATGTCCGGGCAGCTTCGCGCCGGAAAAGCGGCACCAGGCCGACGCCGTTTTCGATCTGGGGCAGGTCGCCGTATGCCCGCAGGGGCGGGAAGGGGAGCTCGGCCTTGAGGTAGAACTCATCGGCCAGAAACAGGAACGGTTCACCGAGACTCTTCTTGAGCGCCCTGGAGCGCGGACCCCACTGAGATATGAACTCGCGGGCGTAGCTGCTGTCGACCGGCTGCAGCTGCGGCAGGTTCTGGCGATGGCGGGTCAGGCCCAGCGGTACAATTGCCAGGGATTGTACCGCCGGAAAGAGAGCGGCCAGATCGCTGACGGTGCGTTCCAGTTCAACTCCGTCATTGAGCCCCGGGCAGAGGACTACCTGGGTATGCAGGCTGATGCGGGCAGCGGCCAGGAGTTGCAGCTGCTCCAGGATCGGCGGTATGCCCTTTTTGCCTAGTAATTGTTGGCGCAGTTCGGGATTGGTGGCGTGGACCGAGATGTACAGGGGCGAGAGGCGCTGCGCGATGATGCGGTTGAGTTCTGTTGTGGAGATGTTCGCCAGGGTAACGTAGTTGCCGTTGAGGAAGGAAAGCCGGTAGTCTTCGTCCTTGACATACAGCGGTTTGCGCAGGCCCTTGGGAAGCTGGTGAACGAAGCAGAAGACGCAGTTGTTGCGGCAACCGGCCGGTACGGTTGGGGCGAAGGTCAGCCCCAGCGGTTCCCCCGCCTCCCGCTCGATCTCAAGTTCCCAGATTTCACCATCCCTGCGGGCGATTTCCAGCAGCAGTTGATCCTCTGAGGAACTGTAATAGCTGTAGTCGATCAGGTCGCGCAACCGGTGGCCGTTGACCGCCAGCAGCCGGTCGCCCGCTTCCAGATCAAATTCCCCGGCAATCGAACCCGGTGCAACTCCTTCGATCAGAAGCCCTTTCATGGGGCTCCGCGGTAGAACTCGGAATCCCGGTACCAGATCGCCAGTGAACGCAGAAACACCTGCAGCACAGCGGTGACCGGTACGGCCAGCAGCATCCCCATGATGCCGAACATCTGCCCGCCGATCAGCAGGGCCACGATGGCCACCAGCGGGTGCAGTCCGACCGTACTGCCGACTACCCTGGGGGTGATGACCATCCCTTCCAGTCCCTGGACCAGGCCGAACCACCCCAGGCAGAGCAGGGGGTGCAGGATATCGTGGAACTTGAGGAAGGCCATAACCATCGACAATACGATGCCGATGACCGTGCCGACGTAGGGGATAATGAAGGTGATGCCGGCCAGGGTGCCGATGGCGATAGCCAGGTCGATACCGATGACATACAGGCCGATGCTGTAGAGTACCGCCAGGATGGCGCAGACGGAAAGCTGGCCGCGGATGAAGCCTGACAGCACGGTGTCCACTTCACCCAGTTTATCGGCATACATGCTGCGGTAACGCTCGGGGATGTAGGATTCCACGAATTGTTTCAATTGCTGCCAGTCGGCCAGCAGGTAGAACAGGTAGACCGGGATAATGAAATAACCCAGGACCGCCAGGAGCAGCCCGATGGTGGAGGAAAAGGCCCGCTGGAGAAACGCCAGCAACGGTTTGAGCAGGTCGGGCGACATGCCGCGGACCTGCTGCAGCAATTCGTTCAGCCGCAAGGCCAGCTTGTCGGGAGTCTCTATCTTCAGGTACGACTTGATCGTGGCGGGTGTTATCTCGTAGATATGCCGGGCGTAACCGGGCAGGTTGAGCTGCATGTTTGACAGCTCGCCGCTGATGGATATGGCCAGGAAAATCGTGAATCCGGCACAGGCGATCAGTGCCGAGCAAAACACGATCAGGATGCTGAGGATGCGGTTGACCCGCCTGCGTTCCAGAAACAGCACGGCCGGGTTCAGTATGTAGGCCAGGGCCAATGCGATAAACAGCTGCAGGAATACCGTGGCTGAGTTATAGAGGATGACAGCTGTCAGGGTAACAAGCAGCAGGGCTGTGGTCAGCAGGATTTTTGTGCTTTTGGGCATGTGGGCCTGGTGGGGTGGCGAACCTCCGGGGTTATCACACCCGGGAGGTTCGCTGATGTCGGTCTACTGGTGCAGGCGGAAGTTACCGTCAACAGAGGTGATCGTGGAAATAGCGTGTTTGTAGATCAGGATGTCGCCATTGGAGTCCAGCAGTACGGAAAAATTGTCGAATGACTTGATATGCCCTTCCATCTTGTCGCCGGACATCATGTGTATGACTACCTTGATGCGTTCTTTGCGGGACTGGTTGAGATATTGGTCTTGAATGTTGAAAGGTGCTTTTGCCATGTCATGTCTCCCCGTGTTCAAAAAATTCAATTGCATGCCTGGAAATAGTATCAAACTTTGAGGGATATTCAAGCCATAATATGTCTTGATCAGCATTGAACCAGGTCAACTGCCGCTTGGCATAATGCCGCGTATCACGTTTGATCAGCCGGACGGCCTCGTCCAGCGTGTATTCCCCGGCCAGATGAGCGGTCATCTCCTTGTAGCCGATGGCCCGCATGGCCTTTAACTCCGAACCAAATCCGGCGATCAAAAGCTGCTGAACCTCCTGTAGCAATCCCTGCTCGATCATCCGGTTCACCCGCTCATCGATGCGGCTGTAGAGGAGCGGACGTTCGACCTGAATCCCGATCTGCAGACTGCGGTAACGCTGGCCGGAAAAGGCATGTGCCTGCTGATAGCGGGAAAGGGGGATGCCGGTCGTGCGAAAGACCTCCAGGGCACGGATGACCCGCACCAGATTGTTGGGATGGATCCGCCCGGCCAGTTCCGGGTCGACCCGGCGCAGCTCTTCCAGCATGGCCAGGTTACCCCGCTCCCGGACCTCTGCCATCAGATCCTGCCGGACCTCATCCGTGCCTGCGGGAGACTCCACCAGTCCTTTCAGCAGGGAACGGATGTACAGTCCGGTGCCTCCGACCACAATCGGCCGTTTTCCGCGTGCGTTGATGTCGCGGATTGCCGCATCGGCCGCCTCAGCAAAATCGGCGGCTGAAAAGGGCTGGTCCGGTTGGATTATGTCGATGAGATGGTGGGGTACGCGGGCACGTTCTTCGGTCGACGGTTTGGCGGTGCCGATATCCATGCCGCGATAGACCTGCATGGAATCAGCGTTGATGATCTCCCCGTCCAGTTGCTCAGCCAGGCGCAGGGCCAGGTCGCTCTTGCCCGAGGCGGTCGGGCCGCAGATGACAAGGAGTTTGGGCGTCATGTGCGTTTGAAGATTTTTTCCAGTTCAGCCAATGTGATGTCATGTGAGACCGGACGGCCATGGGGGCAACTGGCGGCAAAGTCGGTTTCGTCCATGCTGCGCAGCAGTTCAGTCATCTGGCGCGCATCCAGCTGGTGGAAGCCGCGCATGACCGAATGGCAGGCGACACGGGAAAGCAGGTCATCAAGCCGGTCCTGAAAGGCTGCGCTGGCACCGATCTGGCACAGGTCTGCCAGGATGTCGCGCACCAGTCGGATGGCGTCCTTTTCAGCGGCCATTCGCGGAACCGCGGCGATCATCAGGGTGTTGCCGCCGAAGGGCTCAAGTTCGAAACCGATTCCGGTTAGCTCCGAGCGGAACCGTTCTGCAACGGCAACCTCGCTGAAAGAAAGCTCAAGGGTCTCGGGAAAGAGCAGGCGCTGGGATTCAACTCCGCCGGACAGATGCTGCTGTTTCAGACGCTGGTACGCGACACGTTCGCTGGCGGCATGCTGGTCGATGATCACCAGCTGCGGACCGGATTGGCAGAGGATGTATTCACCGTGGAACTGGCCGATGATTGCCAGTGACGAGAAGTAGCCGCGATTGGTCGGCTCTGCAGCAGCCTGGAACGGTTCTGATGGTTCGTGGATAGCAGCAGGAACAGTAGCAGCGGGAGCCGCAAGGGTACTTTTGTCTCCGGCCAGCGGGTATGGCGAGGAAGCCGGCGCGCTGTATGGTTTGGCAGGCATGCTGAGGGATGCCTGCGCTGCCGCGGCAATTCGTTCCCGGTAAGCCTGTCCGGTTGAAGCGGCTGCGGGTGGCGTCTGAGCCGGTTTCCCGGCCAGCCAGGGTGAACTGCGCAATACCTGCTCCACGGCAGATTGCAGGGCATCGTGCACCGCGGATTGATGACGGAAACGGACTTCATGTTTGGTGGGATGGACGTTGACATCAACCTCGTTGGCCGGGAGCTGGATGAAGAGTGCCACAACCGGATAACGCCCGCGATCGATTACGCCGCGGTAGGCCTGCATGATGGCATGCTGAACCACCTTGTCGCGAACAAAGCGGCCGTTGATGTAGGTGAACATGGCCTGCATGCCGGAGCGGGCAAGTGCCGGTCCGGATACAAATCCACGGATCGAGACCTGCTCGCCGGTGTAGTCAACCGGATGCAGATGGGCGGACGTGTCCTTGCCGACGACGTGTGACAGGCGGCGCTGCAGGTCACTGCGCTGCACCCTGAGAAGTTCACGGCCGTCACTGGTGCAGGAAAACGCCACGTCCGGACGGGAGACCGCCATACGGGCAACGACATCACCCACATGGCCGACTTCGGTTTCGGCACTTTTCATGAATTTGAGTCGAGCCGGGGTATTAAAGAAGATATGCTCCACGCTGATGACCGTGCCGGGTGCCATGCCGCAGGCTTTGACCTCCTTGATCTTGCCACCCTCAACAATCAGTTCGGTTCCTTCCGAATTGTCTGCTTCACGGGTAGTCAGGCGGAGTCGGGAAACCGATGCAATAGACGGCAGCGCTTCGCCGCGGAACCCGAGCGTCATGATTGCTTCCAGATCGTTGTCCGTTTTGATCTTGCTGGTAGCGTGGCGTTCCAGCGAGAGCAGGGCATCTTCGCGTGACATGCCGTGGCCGTTGTCAGCAATCAGGATGCGTCGTCTGCCGCCGGAGGTGATTTCCACCGAGATATCGCTTGCCCCGGCATCGAGGGCGTTTTCAACCAGTTCCTTGATGACGGAGGCCGGTCGCTCGACGACCTCACCGGCGGCGATCTTGTTGGTGAGTATTTCGGGTAGGATGGCAATGCGCTGCGACACGTCAGGTCTCCGTGGAATATATGCCAAAGCCCGTTACCCTGAACTGCTTCAAGGAGAACGGGCTTTTAGTAAGTTAGAAATCATTTTCGCAGAAAAAGATTTCGTTAACGCACTTATCCTGATTTTAGGGTAAGTAACTGCACTTTCCTGCTGGTCTGGGGCAGGTGCATACTCGCGGTGTTTTATTTCTTTACAGAGTCATCCGTACTTCCAAAAAGAGAGTTGAAATCATCTTCAGCCGGTTTGGTGCTGCTGGTTGCATCCGCCGGCGTATCATCCCACGAGAAATTATTCAGATCAGATTCGGCCGTGCTGTCTGAAATGGTCGCCGAAGCAGTTGCATCGGGGCCTTTGTCTCCCTGTGATGTTGATTCGAGCAGATCGGCAAAAGCGGCCTCGTCGGCTTTAGCCTGCGCGGATTGCTGGCCCTCGTCAAAGGAAAACTCACCGCCGGCCTGCGCCTGGGAAACAGGCTCATCGTCAAAATTGAAGGGATCATCCGAACTGGAATGCGTGGTGTTCGCCTCGGGGAGATCGAACGAGAACATGTCACCCGTGGTATCGGCTTCAACCGGAGTGTGATCGCTCAAGGCCGCCTCGGCCATCAATGCCTCGGCCATGCTCACGCGGGCTTCATGCGGAAACACAATGGGTTTGATCCCATAGGTATCCTTGTAACCTGTCAGGTCATTGGCGCATTTTTTACAGGAATCATGAAATTCAAAACTGTTGTATCCGCACTTTGGGCATTTCATCAGCAGCTCCTTTATTCAGATATCGTCACAGGTATACTGTAAAATTGCCATAATGGCAATAGCGGCAGTTTCGGTTCGCAATATTCTTGAACCGAGCGAAACGGATTGAAAACCGTGCTTCGCAAAGTGGCGTGCCTCCAGCGGGTCGAAGCCGCCTTCGGGGCCGATCGCCACAATAATGGAGGACGGATTCGAGATGCGGCTGAGTACATCTTTGAGGCGGGTGTCGCGCTCACTCTCCCAGAGCATCAGGCGGAGATCGTGAGAGACTGAATCGGAAGCCTCTACAGCCGTGGGATACCACTGCACAGCCGGAACCGTGCGACGACCGCATTGACGGGCAGCTTCGGCCGTAATCCGGTTCCAGCGGTTCAATTTGTTTTCAAGCTGGTCATCGCGCACCCGTGCAACCGAGCGTCGTCCGCCGAAGAGCCAGAAGTCGTGGGCACCAAGTTCGGTGCCTTTCTGCAGAATCAGGTCGATCTTCTCGCCTTTGGGAAGCGCCTGGCAGATCGTGATCCGGGGGCCATTGCTTTCCTGGCTTGGTCCGAAGTTTGATTGTGCGATTTTGACCGCCACCCATTCCTTGGCAACCTGATCGATCACCCCGGAATGCTCGCTCCCTTTTTCATCTACCAGAATTACGCTGTCCCCCGGAGAGAGCCGTAACACACGCACGATATGATTAAACAGCTCTCCATCGAAAGAGGCATAGCCGTTTCTGATGCTGCGGGAACTAATCATGAAGCGTCGGCTGCTCATGCGGTCGGTTTTTTCCTGTAGTGAAGCGCCACCCATTCGCCTTCGCGGAGTGTTGTCAGGTACTCCAGCGGCTGGGCGGAAAAACCGCTGCGTACCAGCCCTTCTTTTTCTGCCAGGATGCCGGAGAGGACGAGGCTGCCTCCGGAGGACAGCCGTTCGCTGAGGGCGGGTGCCAGTCGAACCAGTTCCTCGGCCAGGATATTGGCCAGGATGACATCGAACTCTCCCTGCAATGATTCCAATGGAGTTGTGCTGCATTCGACCTGCTCCAGCAGTCCGTTGATCTCCAGATTTTCCCGTGCGACCTCTATTGCCAAGGGATCGATGTCAACGGCGCAGACACGGCCGGCTCCCAGTTGGACGGCGGCCATGGCCAGGATGCCGGAGCCTGTTCCCAGATCCAGAACCGCCGGTGACAGCATGGTCGGCATGTTGTCCATGATCTGTTCCAGTAATTCCAGGCAGAGCCGGGTGGTTTCGTGCCCGCCCGTACCAAAGGCCATGCCCGGATCCAGCCGCAGCACAATGTCGTATGGTTGCGGCTGCGGTTCTTCCCATGACGGTACGATCAGCAGCCGCCTGCCGATCCGCAACGGTTTGAAATTGACCTTCCAGCTGGTGCTCCAATCCTCGCTTGTGACCGAGGACAATGCAGGGCGTGGCAGGACGAGTCCCGGTTGGCGCTGAGCCAGTTCCGTCAGAAAGATTTCAATCTCATTCAGCCGGGCGGATCTGTCTTCAGAGGTCGAAAAATAGGATTTGATCTGTACGGTGGCGGATTCGGGGATTTCGCTGTGGGAAAAGGCGTCAACAGCAAGGTTTTCAACACAGACTCCGTTGCCGGAGAGTGTTGTCAGGTACTCGGCTACTATGTCGGCAAGTTCCGCTGGAACGGTACAGGATATTTCAACCCACGCTTCATTCATAAGGTCACCATAAATTATTATTTCAGAAGTTCAACACGTTAGCAGAACTGTGCGGCACAGGCAACAAAAAATCTTGACAAAAAGACGTAGCTGGAATCTAATCCTCATTAGAAAAAACAATTTAGCTTTGATTTAAGTCTTGGCTCTCAGGCGGTAGCAGGTTGTGAACAAGGTCATTTACGTCGTATCCGATTCTACAGGAGAAACGGCCGAGCGGGTCATCCGTGCTGCCCTCTCACAATTTTATGACGAGGACGTAAGGATACACCGCTTATGCCAGATCCGCAATCAGGCTGATGTGCAACAGGCGCTTTCGGTAGCGGTGAATGAACCGGGCATGGTTGCCTACACCCTGGTCGATCCGCAGCTGGCGGAGACGGTTGAACGGGTGGCAGAGGAACATGGCCTGTTCGCGGTTGATCTGCTGAGCGGCCTGATATACAGCCTGTCCCGTTACCTGGGGGTGGCCTCTCTGGAAAAGCCTGGGTTGCTGCATCGCATCGATACGGATTATCACAAACGTGTGGAGGCGGTAAATTTCACGGTCAAGCATGATGACGGACAGGAAACCCGCTATCTTCATAAGGCCGATCTTGTACTGGTAGGGGTGTCGCGATCGTCAAAGACGCCGCTCTCCATGTATCTGGCACACAAAGGGTACAAGGTGGCCAACGTTCCCCTGGTCAAGGGGATTGCACCACCGGAGGAGCTGTTCCAGATCGATCAGAGCAAGATTGTCGCCCTGATTATTGACCCGAAGCGTTTGGTCGAAATCCGGACCTCGCGTTTGATAACGATGCGTCAGAGTCCGCGGGGAAACTATGCCGACTACCAGCAGGTTGAGGACGAGTTGGCGTACTGCAAGCAGTTATACCGACGCCATCCGGAATGGATGGTAATTAACGTCACAAATAAGTCTGTTGAAGAAGCTGCGTCCGATATTATGCGACGCATGGATAGCCAGGCAATCTGATAAGAAACGGATCAGCATATACAGACGTGATGCGAAACTTGAATCAAACTATATGTACAAAAGGAGAAACAGACATGAAGATTCTAGTGGTTGAAGACGAGAAAAAAGTCGCCGGATTTATCAAGCGCGGGCTTGAGGAAGACCAGTACGAAGTTACCGTTACGCATGACGGTGCCGAAGGCCTTAAGCTGGCGCTGGAAGGGGATTTCAGCCTGATAATCCTGGATGTGATGCTGCCCAAGAAAGATGGCGTAGCGGTTGTCAAGGAGTTGCGGGAGGCCGGTAAGCGTACTCCGGTTTTGATGCTGACAGCCAAAACCACCACGGAGGATATTGTGTCCGGTCTGGATGCGGGTTCCGACGATTACCTCACCAAACCGTTTGCCTTTGCCGAATTAACGGCCAGGGTGCGCGCCCTGCTGCGCCGCGAGGGACAGGATCGCGGGGCCGAGATCCAGTTTGCAGATTTGCGGCTTGATCCGGTACGTCACAAGGTGTGGCGCGGCAAGACAGAGATCGAGTTGACTGCCAAGGAATACGGTCTGCTGGAATACCTGATGAGAAACCCCAATACCGTGCTTTCTCGGGCCATGATTGCGGACCATGTCTGGGATTATGCCTTTGACAGTTTTACCAATATCATCGATGTCTACGTCAATTACCTGCGTAAGAAGGTTGACAAGGATTTCCCTACCAAACTGATCCACACAGTGCGTGGTCAGGGCTACGTCATGCGTGAGGGCTAGGCGCCGGGGGTTGACTTTTTCCGGCATACTACGTATCTTTCTTCCCAGTAAACGGACAGGGGCGGCGTCGTGCAGGATGTGCGGCCCGCCTCTCTCCATTCACCCTATAAACATAATGGATACAGGGAGGTCAGAGCATGGTAAAAAAAATTGTTTCAACAGGTCGTATTCTGGTCGCAGGTCTCGTATTCACGCTGTCCATTCCGTCGTTATCACATGCAAAGTCAGTCAGCCCCGACTTTGTCGATCTGGCCAAGAAACTCACCCCTGCTGTCGTCAACATCCGCACCGCCAAGGTCATCAAGCCGAAACAGCGAGTGCAACGACCGCGCACGCAGCAGTCTCCGTTTGACAACTTTTTTGAAGATTTTTTCGGGCAGATGGATCAGATGCCGCAGCAGCGTCCTCGCCGCGAACAGAGCCTGGGCACAGGATTTATCATCAGCCCGGACGGTTACATTCTCACCAATAATCATGTGGTCAACGGCGCCGATGAGGTCCTGGTCAAGCTCTCTGATGGTCGCGAGTTGAAGGGGGAAATCAAGGGTCTGGACGAAAAATTGGACCTGGCACTGATCAAGATCAGCGACAAGGGCACCTTTCCCTCGACCGAGCTGGGTGACAGTGATGCCCTGGAGGTGGGGGAATGGGTGATGGCGATCGGCAATCCCTTTGGTCTGGCCCAGACCGTCACGGCCGGCATTGTCAGCGCCAAGGGCCGGGTTATCGGCAGCGGCCCCTACGATGATTTTATTCAGACCGATGCCTCCATTAACCCGGGTAATTCGGGCGGGCCACTCTTCAGCGCCGGTGGAAAGGTGATTGGTATTAATACCGCGATTATTGCCGGAGGGCAGGGTATCGGTTTTGCCATTCCGATCAACATGGCCAAAGGCATCGTTGCCCAGTTACGTGAATCCGGTAAGGTAACCCGCGGTTATCTGGGGGTGCGTTTTCAGCCGATGACGACCGATCTGGCCAAATCCTTTGGGCTTGAATCCGAGAAGGGCGCCCTGATAGCAACTGTTGAAAAGGACACCCCTGCCGAGAAGGCCGGATTGAAGGCGGGTGACATTATCCTGGAATATGACGGCAAACCCATCAACGACAGTAATGAACTTCCCCGTCTGGTTGCCGTGACGCCGATTGACAAAAAAGTCAGGCTGGTGATCTATCGCGACGGGAAAAAACAGGATGTCTTTGTCGTGGTGGCCAAGCTGAAGGATGGTGAAAGCGCCATTACTGCCGGTGGAGGCAGCGAAAGTGAAAAGCTCGGCATCACGGTCCAGGAGCTGACCAAGGAGCTGGCTGCCCGCCTCGGCCTCAAGGACAGCAAGGGGGGCATCGTGATCTCCGAGGTGAAGCCGGGCTCGTCAGCCGAGGAAGCCGGTATCGCGCCAGGCAGCATTGTTATAGAGATCAATGGACAGCGTCCCGAAACGGTTGAGGCGTTTGCTTCCGTCGCATCAAAACTGACAAAAGGTGCCGTGGTGCGTTTGCTGCTCAAACGTCCCGACGGCAGCGTACATTATGTGGCAATGAAAGCGGATTAACTGCTCCTGCCGGGGTGGGCTCAGTCCGCCCCGGCTCATTTCCTCCCGGAGTCCTCATGTCCGCACGTTATGTCCAGCCGCTCCGTATCCTGATCCAGTCCTGTTTTCTCGGCTTCATGCTCTGGTTGGGCATCCGATTTTACCAGTTTGTAACCTATGTGCGCAGTGGCGCTGACTCCCCTTTCGTGCCGCGTCCGGACGGTATCGAGGGCTTCCTGCCGATCTCCGGCCTGCTGGGGCTCTCGGCCTGGTTCCGGGGGCTGGGCATCAATACGGTCCATCCGGCGGCAGTGGTGGTGTTTGTCACGGTGCTGGTGGTCTCGCTGCTGTTACGCCGCTCGTTCTGTTCGTGGATCTGCCCGGTAGCGACGCTCTCGGAGTGCTCCTGGAAGGCAGGGTTTTCCCAGTTCAAGCGGAATCCGCGGTTGCCCGGGTGGCTGGATATCTGTCTGCGGGGTGTAAAATACCTGCTGCTGGCTTTCTTCGTGTACTCAATTGTATTTATGATGTCGGGCGATGCCCTGTACACATTTATTCACTCCGACTATCACAAGATTGCTGATGTGCGCCTGCTGGATTTCTTTCTGCGTATTTCACCGCGGGCGCTGGGTATACTCGCGTTGCTGACTGCAGCATCGGTTGTCCTGCGCAACCCGGTCTGCCGCTACCTGTGTCCCTACGGTGCTCTGCTGGGGTTGGTTGCCACCCTGTCGCCACTGCGGGTTACCCGGGATAGGGAACGTTGTGTATCCTGCGGGGTCTGTAGCCAGGTCTGCCCTACCTACATCGATGTCATGCACAAATCCAGTGTCATATCGCCCGAGTGCATCGGCTGCTGGCGCTGCATCAGCCACTGCCGGGCCCAGGGGGCGCTTTCCATGCGTCTGGCCGGGCGGGTGATGATACCCGGGGCGCTTTTTGCCCTGCTGGTAGTGCTGTTCTTCTGGGGCGGCAGCGCCATAGGCGCCTGGAGCGGTCACTGGCATACAGCGCTGACCACAGTGGACTACCAGAGTTTAATCAGTAAATAACAGAAAGGAAACAACTACAATTATGGGTGTGTATGCCAATACCGTCAGCATAACGCAGTTCACCATCAGCGGAGATCTGCCCAAGGATGACCTGTTCCAGTGGTTTTCAGAAAAACTGTCCCATAAAGGGTTTCAGTCCATCGAAAACTCGGCCGAAGAGACTTCGGAGGGGTGGACGCTGGTGGATCGTCCCGATGATGCCGCCTTTGAGGCGCCGGGGGATTTCTGGCGCGACAACTACCTGGTCTTCTCACTGCGCCGCGATCAGCGCAAGATTCCATCGGCGGTACTCAAGTCCCATGCAGGCCGCGAAGAAGGGGCCTTTCTTGCCCAGCACCCCAACCTGCGCCGTACTCCGAAAAACAAGCGTCAGGAAATCAAGGAGCTGGTGCAGACCCGTCTATTGACCAAGTGTCTGCCGGTACCATCAAGCGTGGATGTTGTCTGGGACCAGAAGAGCGGTATCCTGACGCTGTTCAGTCTTGGCGCAAAGGTCATCGAGCGTTTTGAGGATTTTTTCCGCAAGACCTTTGAGGGTTTCGGCCTTGTCATGATTCACCCCTTTGCCCGGGCAACCATGCTGCTGGATGGTCAGATGCTGGAAGCTCTCCAGAAGGCCAACCAGGCCAATTCCGATGCCGTCACTGCTCTAATTCGCGACAACCAGTGGCTGGGGTGGGAGTTCATGCTCTGGCTGTTGCAGCGCGGCATCAACGGCGAAGGGGAGTTCAGTGTCTCATGTCCCGGCCATTTCAATTCAAATGAGCGCTTCTCGGCCTGGATCGATGACCGCATCCAGATGGAGGGCGGCGGTGAGGAGGGGGGCATTCAGAAGGTGTCAGTGTCCGGTTCCCAGGATAGTTACCTGGAGGCCATTTCGGCCCTCAAGGGTGGCAAGCGCATCACCAGCGCCACGGTCTGCATGGAAAAGGACGAGAACCTCTGGAAGCTGACCCTGAAGGGTGAGACCTTTGGTTTTGCATCCTTCAAGTGCCCGCAGATACGCATCGAAAAGGATGCCACGGTTGACGAGATGAGCGAACGGGAAGCGGCCTTCTACGAGCGGATGTACCTGCTGGAGCAGGGGGTGCAGCTCTTTGACAGTCTGTTCAAGTCCTTTCTGCAGGAGCGTTTGTCCGGCAGTTGGGCCGGACGTGTGATTACGATCCAGGAATGGCTGGATGGCAAGAATTAACAGTGATTGAACGAGGTGCAGTGTGAGGTTTATCGATGAAGTAACCATGTATGCCACGTCTGGCCATGGCGGAGCCGGCTGTGTCGCTTTCCGGCACGAGAAGTTTATTGAATTCGGGGGGCCCAGCGGTGGCGACGGTGGTAAGGGAGGCGATGTTGTCTTTGTGGCCAGCAGTGGCCTGTCCACCCTGCTGGAGCTGCGTCACCGGCCGCACCAGAAGGCCGAAAAGGGACACAACGGCCAGGGCAAGAACCGGCATGGCGCCGGCGGAGAGGATCTGGTTATTACGGTTCCGGTAGGGACGGTTATCATCGATGCGGAAACCGACGAGCAGTTGGCCGATATGAACCAGGACGGCATGCGGATCGTCCTGCTGAAAGGGGGCCGGGGCGGGCAGGGTAATGCCCGTTTCGCGTCGGCTACCAACAAGGCCCCCAAATTTGCCCAGGACGGCGAAGAGGAACAGGAAAAGAAGCTGCGGCTTGAGCTGAAACTCATGGCCGACGTGGGGCTGCTGGGACTGCCCAATGCCGGCAAATCGTCCCTTATCAGCAAGGTCTCGGCGGCGCGACCCAAGATCGCCGATTACCCCTTTACCACCATGGTGCCCAGTCTGGGGGTCGTAGCGTACAAAAATTACCGCTCCTTTGTCATGGCCGATATCCCCGGGATCATCGAGGGCGCCCATGACGGTGCCGGCCTGGGGCACCGCTTTCTCAAACATCTGGAGCGCTCCGGAATCCTGCTGCACCTGGTTGATATCTCCTGGATGCCGGATCGCGACCCGCTGGCCGAGTACGAAGCGGTCAGCCGTGAACTGGCCCTGTTCAGTGCCGAGCTGGCAGCCAAGGAGCAGGTAGTGGTCATAACCAAAACCGATCTGCCCCAGACACGGGAAAAACTGGACGAGATAACTGCCTGGTTTGTTGCCCGTAACATCAAGGTCTTCCCGATTTCGTCAGCCACCGGCGACGGCATTCCGGAACTGTTGGATGAGATTGCCCGGCGTCTGTGGGGTAGAGCCGAGGAGGAATGGTGATGCGTCGTGCGTTACTGAAACCGGTCAAGAGGGTCGTGATAAAGATCGGCAGCCGGGTGCTGACCGATGACGATGGTGCGCTTGACATGGGTGTCATCGGAAGGATCTGTGCGGATGTTGCCCTGCTGCGTGAAGGCGGCCGGCAGGTGGTGGTGGTGTCTTCGGGCGCCATTGCCGCTGGGCGCAGCGAGCTGGGACTGACGGAGAAGCCGAAAACAATCCCCCAGAAACAGGCTGCGGCAGCCATTGGTCAGACACGTCTGATGCGGGCTTACGAGCAGTCTCTGGCTCCCCACGGCCTCAAGGCCGCTCAACTGCTGCTGACGAGCGAAGATCTCAACAGCCGCCAGCGCTTTCTTAATGCCCGTGCCACCATCGACACCCTGCTCGGCTTCGGCGTTATCCCGATTATCAACGAAAACGACACCGTTGTGGTGGATGAGATCAAGTTCGGTGATAACGACAATCTTTCGGCTCTGGTCACCAATGTGGCCGAGTCGGACCTGCTGCTGATCCTGACTGATGTGGAGGGACTGTACAGCGCCGATCCCAGTGCGAATCCGGACGCGAAGCTGATACCGTTGGTGCAGAGTATAACACGGGAACTGGAACGTGCCGCCGGAGGCTCCGGATCCAGTGTCGGTACCGGAGGTATGGCTACGAAAGTGGCCGCAGCCAAGAAGGCCGCTAAAAACGGTGTCCCGACTATCTTGATATCCGGCAAGCGGGCCGGGATTATCACTGCCGCCATGCGCGGCGATGAGGTCGGTACCCTGTTTCTGCCGAGCGGAGAAGGTCTTAACCGGCGAAAACACTGGATCGCCTATACCCTCAAGCCGGTCGGTCGCGTATTTGTCGATGAGGGTGCCAAGGATGTACTGCTGAAGAAGGGGAAGAGTCTGCTGCCATCCGGGATCGACCGGGTGGAAGGCCGCTTTGAACGCGGGGCCTGTGTGCGGGTTTGCAGCCCGGATGGCAAGGAGTTTGCCCGGGGGTTGTCGGACTATTCCAGTGTCGAGATAGTCCGGTTGGCGGGACACAACAGCAGCGAGATAGAAAGTATACTGGGGTACCGATATGCGGATGTTATCATACATCGTGATAATATGGTGCTGATGTAGGGTAGCACATACTTCGGCTGAAAATAAAACAGGCACCTGCGAATGATATCGCAGGTGCCTGTTTGTTATTGTAAGTGGTGCCCAGGGACGGAATCGAACCGCCGACACGAGGATTTTCAATATTCTTATCGATTGTGATTGCCTATGTAAATTAAAGAGTTAGGCTATTGTTTATTGACTACTGTAGTCAATGGTTTTCCCTGCAACGCATTCCTTTCACTGTTTCCCCCGCTTCCGCTGGTACTGCCCCGGTTGAAGGCTGTCTGCAAATCACTGGACCAATTCCCTGCCTTTGGCAATGCGATAACTGATGACCCTGGCGATTTCGTCAAGGATTACCAGAGCCCCGAACCTGTCACGATACTCATTGAGCAGCTGTGGCGATATGGCCTCAATGCTATCCATCATCTTTACAAATGCTGACTTCACAATACGTATGTCTATCCGGATTTCAGCCGCAAATTTGCCAAAGGTATCTTGCGGGAGATAGCGTGCGTCACGCTGGCCTCCCATCATCATGGCGAACTTGTTATCCAGACGCCTGTAGACCGCGGTGCTGATGAGGTCGTAAAACGGCGCTACCCTGACGAGCCCTTCATTGTAAAGGAACGAGACGTTCTTGCCATGGGCGTCGGCGTTGCCGATGATGAAATTGTAGATAGCCCAGTTGAGAAGGTTGCTGGCGTCGAGTAACGGCTCTGAACTCCATTCCTCAACCAATTCGAAGCAATTGCTGAACCCCGGCCCACCTTCTTTTTCGTATTTCAACTCCGGCGGGATGCCGAGCGCCTGGCAAAAATCCTCCTGATGCAGACGAAGAGTTTCGCCTGGTTCAGAACGCTTGCGGTCGTAACGTTCGACCATGAAGACGTGCTTGCCGCCAATGGTGACTACTTGTGCAGCAGGGACCGGCAGGCCGACCCGAGTTGCAAGCGTCATGCAAAATGTTTCGTTGATGACGGTATTGTCAAGCTGCGCTATGGCGGTTTTCAGTATGTGAGAGGAGGGGCTGGCCCCTTCTGGGATGTAGTAGTTGCTACCATCGAAAAAGAGTGGCAGTTTGTTCTGGGCCCCGGCAAGAGAAAGCCTGACGCCTTCCTCGCCAGCCAGAAAGGGATGACTCGGCAATCTGTCAAGCTCATCAGAGAGCTCGAGTTCGGAGATAGGCCGATAGCCACCGGTTAACTCGTGCAGGCTATCGGAGGCACTGACCAAGATGGCGCCGGCACAGTCCCCGCCGATAGCTCCCAGCAGCCCGAATACGTTCTCCTTCGATATGCCGACCTGTCGGGCAACCTGGGTCAGCACGGCACCTTCAGGCAGGAGATTTGAGAAAAAAGCCCTGGTTGCGTCATCCCCGTATGCTGTTGGGGCCAGGGGCAGGAGCCGGGATATCGGCGAAGCGCCGGGCAATGCGAGATAGTCGGCACTGTATGAGAACGTCAGCAACCGTCCGTCACGCTCAAGTACGCCCGCCTTGGTGGAGTTGAGATACACAATGAGTTGATTCGTCATCGTTTCAGCCTTTTATCGGGTCTGCCGAGCGCGGGTAGATATAGACATTCAGCCCCAGCTTCCGGAGCACGCGGAGGGTCTTGCCCAGTTCAGCTGTCTCCTTGCCGTTCTCGAGCTGCGAAAGGAATTTTGTGCCGACTTCAGACATGCCGGCGGCCATGTCCTGGCGGACGCCGGTTTCCTTCCGCTTCGCGCGTATGATGCGCCCAACGTCTTCGGCTGTTGTTACTTTGCCGTATGAATTTTTGGAGTCGTTTGTGTTTTTCATACACACCTCATGTCCGTACGAACATACATTAACCAATCATGCGTTGAATGCATAGCAATATTTCCGTACGGACAAAAAACAGTAAATCAAACGTTGCATGTATCAAAAATTTCCGTACGGACATAATTTACTGTTTGCAGGCTGTTTGTCAATAAATATTTCCACACAGTGGAATCTGCCGGACTCAACCCTGATGAAGTTGTCAGACATACCTTGAGACATACTGCAATAACTCATCTTGTGCAGTCGGGTGTTGATCTTCCTACTGTTAAACGGATTTCAGGTCACAAGACGCTAATAATGGTTGAGCGTTATGCCCACCAGAACGGGGCACACATCCAGACTGCAATGGATAAACTAGAAAAACGAATGAAGATTGCATGATGCAAGGTGGGAATAATGGACACGATTACACAGGAATTACACAACGGAAAAAGAAAGGCCCCCGATCGGCATCAGGGGCCTTAAATCATGATAGTACTTCTAAGTAGTTAAGTGGTGCCCAGGGACGGAATCGAACCGCCGACACGAGGATTTTCAATCCTCTGCTCTACCGACTGAGCTACCTGGGCGAAAAGGATTTTTCTTATACCCCTGTTTTCGCCGTTCTGTCAAGGATAAAAACAATTACTCCTGTTTTTTCTGTGCGCGAATCGGTACGTAATTGCAAAAAGGCTCTTCTTCCATGTAATCACCATGCACCGCATCGGCCCTGGCCCGGCATCCGCCGCAGACGTTGATGTATTCGCACTGACCGCATTTTCCCTTATAGGACTTGAAGTCGCGCAGGTTGCGGAAGATTTCTGAGTTCTCCCATATTTCGCGGAAAGGGGTCTGTTTGACGTTGCCGGCCGTGCGGTGAAAATACGAGCAGGGTTTGACATTGCCGAAGCAGTCGATCAGGCAGATGGTTTGGGCAGCAATGCAGCCTTTGCCGCCGCCGGTAGAGAAGGTCAGGGAGCGGCGCTCGAACTTGACCCCTTCGGCCTTGGCTTTCTGCGGTACAATCCGGTAGTAATGGGGGGCGCAGGTCGGACGCATAAGGATGTCGTCCTCCATTTTTTCCTGCTGGTAGTGCCAATCCAGGATGTCCTCGTAGTCTTCTTTGGAAATCAATTCGCTCATGATGTCCTCGCCACGACCGGTAGGAACAATCATAAACATGTACCAGGCTGTTGCTCCAAGACCTTTTGCTGTTTTAAAGGTGTTGGCGATATCGTGCTGGTTGCGTTTTGTAAATGAGGAGTTGATCAGAAACTTCTGGCCATTTTGCCTGAAAAGCTCGGCCGCTCTAACGACGCCATCAAATGAGCCGGGACACTGACGGAAGTTGTCGTGTACTTCTGCCGTTGATCCGTCCAAAGAGAGCGAAACCATTTTGATGTCAGCCTGCTTCATTTTCTTGCAGACATCATCAGTAACCAGGGCTCCATTTGTGGCCATGCACATGCGCAATCCAAGTGATGTGCCGTAACCGGCCAATTCAAATATGTCCTGTCGCAACAGAGGCTCTCCGCCAGAAAGGACGATAACCGGCTTGGAAAATTCGGATATCTCTTTGAGCAGTTTTTTGCCTTCTTCAGTAGTAAAATCGCCTTCTGATGAATTCATTTCTGACGAACATCGACAGTGTACGCAGTGCAGATTGCATTTTTGAGTCGTTTCCCAAGCAATCCATTTGGGAATGAATTCAGTTTGCATGTGGCTCCAATTACGAACGATAAGGACTGTATTTGTGTATTTACACCATTGGAAAGCCTACCCGAAAGACCAGATAAACTCAAGAATATTTCCGGGATCAGGTTTATCTGCTCTGAAAGGAGCATAAATTAGTGATTTAATAAGCTTGAAACAGTAGATCAATTCTGATATATAAAGCCGATACAATGATTCCCCTTAATTTATCGGCGGTTTTTAAATCGTTAGGGCTAGGAGAGTAACATGTCCAATCCGCAGATGGTCATGTACGAAGAAGAATTCCAGGAAATTAATGTTGTGATCGAGCGGCTTCTTCAGGAAGCAAATGCAAAGGTCATATTCCTGGTTGACAAAAATGGTCAGCTTATATCTGGCGTTGGGGATACCGAGCGCTTTGACACAACTTCGCTTGCATCGCTGACAGCCGGCAATATCGCTGCTACCGGTGGACTCGCCAAGCTTATCGGAGAGAAAGAGTTCTCAATTCTTTTTCACGAGGGTGAAAAGGATAACCTGCATATTTCGATAGTAGGCGGCAGAGTTATCCTGGTTGTCCTCTTTGATAGTCGCTCGTCTCTCGGACTTGTCCGCTTGAGAGTGAAGAAATCGTCAGATGAACTCTCGGCTATATTCAGTAAGTTGGCTAAAAAGGCTGAGGACAAGGAGAAGCGGGGTGTTTCTGATTTCCCCTTCGCCGAGATTACTGACGACGATATCGATAATCTGTTTAGCTAGCGACCACGGGGTAAGCCAACGATGTCATTTATCAACTACGCTTCTCGCGAAATAAACTGCAAGATTGTGTACTATGGCCCGGGTTTGTGTGGAAAAACCACCAATCTCCAGTATGTCTACCAGAAAACCGCTCCGGATGCCAAAGGCAAGATGATCAGTCTGGCGACCGAGACCGAGCGGACACTCTTCTTTGATTTTCTTCCGCTTGCTCTGGGTGAGATCAGGGGATTCAAGACCCGCTTTCATCTGTACACTGTTCCCGGTCAGGTCTTTTACGATGCCTCCCGTAAACTGATTCTGAAAGGGGTCGATGGGGTTGTTTTTGTGGCAGATTCCCAGGAGGAACGTATAGATGCCAATATCGAATCACTTGATAACCTGAGATATAATCTCAAGGAGCAGGGATACGATCTGGATAAACTGCCATACGTTATTCAGTATAACAAACGTGATCTTCCCGGTGCCATGACAATTGAGGAGTTGCGCAACGACCTGAACCCGACAAACGTTCTTGAGTTCGAAGCCTGTGCCACAACCGGCGAAGGGGTGTTTGAAACCCTCAAGGCAATTGCCAAGCTGATTCTGATTGATCTGAAAAAAGGGAAATAATCTCTACGACGTAATCCTTCCTAGTCGTTACTTGTTGGAAATGCAGCGTATTGGAAAAGAAAGTTCCTTGCTGACCTTATTTACGTCCCTCTCAGCAGTTTTAGTATTGATTTTTTACGGGTTGCGTGTTAAGTAAAGAGCCCTGCATTTTGAGGGGGTATTAAGATACGGAGAGATGGCCGAGTGGCCGAAGGCGCTCGCCTGCTAAGCGAGTATACTGGGAAACCGGTATCCAGGGTTCGAATCCCTGTCTCTCCGCCACTTAACATCATAGCGGATATATTATTGAAGAGAATCGCCCCCCCACAGACAGTGTTGTTTGTTCTGCTATCCATTGTGAGTATGATGATGGGTTGTCAAAAGGAACAACAGCCCCCCCCCAAAGTAGACGCCGCACTTTCTCACACAATCAATCAAGAGACGACAATCGTTATTCCACCCGGAGTTGCCGAAAGATGGAAAGCGGTCAGGATCGCTGTCATCGACAAATCGAACGTTTCAGAGAAGCAGTATACAATCCCCATCGGTGGCAGGCTTGCCGTTCCAGCTTCGACCCTGGTCATCGAGGTGGAAACATTTTTGCCCGCTTTCACCATGGAAGGTTCGATTATGACTTCATCCTCGAATGAGCTCAAAAACCCGGGAGCAAAGGTGCGGATTACCGAAAACGGGTCCGTGATCTTCAAAGGGTGGCTTTTTTCGAAGTTTCCCAAAACCCACGCCTTCATGCATCCCAAGTATGGTTTTACCCTCATAGACGTTGTACCGGGGAAGAACAAGTAATCTAACCCATCCAGTCCGCTATGATGTTTTGGTCAATGCCTCACGGGCCAATTGGTCGCAGCGCTCATTTTCAGCGTGCCCGGCATGGCCGCGAACCCAGTTCCAGTGGATGGTGTGCCGCTGTGACTGTTCAAGCAGCATCTCCCACAGATCGCGATTGAGCACCGGCTCCTTTTTGCTGTTTATCCACCCTTTGCGCTTCCAGCCGTCAATCCATTCCGTCATCCCTTTCACCACATACTGAGAGTCGGTTGTAATATTGACGCGACAGGGTCGTTTGAGCAGCCGCAGGGCCTCGATGACAGCGGTCATTTCCATGCGGTTGTTGGTCGTGTCAGCTGCTGCTCCACTGATCTCTTTTTCACTCCCGCCATAGCGCAGGATGGCCCCGTAGCCGCCTGGTCCGGGATTGCCGCTGCAGGCTCCATCACAAAAAATCTCAACCGCAGTGTTCTCATGCTTGCCCGACATACGCCCCTTCTTCCTTCAGCAGGCCAGCAATGGCCTGCATGACACGTCCTACGATCAAGTTATGTGTTTCCTTGTTGTCTTCCAGCAGATAGAGGTCGCTGAAATCCAGCGCGCATCCGAATACCACCGTGGCGGGCTGCCCGAATCCGGGGAATTTCCAGTTGTTAAAGCCGATCAGTGCCGTAGGAATCACCGTCGGGCGTGTGTCGTAGATAATCTTGCCGACCCCGCGATTTCCGGTTCCCAGTTTGCCGTCCTTATGGCGGGTCCCTTCCGGGAAGAGCATCACCTTTTGATCCAGCAGCAGGGTATTGATGGTCTTGTTGGCCTTGACATCCCGTTTGCGTCTGACCGGAAAGGCGCCCCACGACGAATACAGCAGACGCTGGAAGCCTTTTTCAAAAAGTTCCTCTTTGGCGGGGGCCCAGAGCATCTGGAAGGGGTGCTGCCTGATGACGGCCCATGGCAGAAAGATCGTTTCAAAGGCCGAGATGTGGTTGGAAGCCAGCAGGACACCGCCCGTGGCCGGAATGTTCTCCGCACCCTTGATAACGAATCGATTGAGGGTGGATGCGTAGAAGCCGACCACATAACAGGAAAAGGTCACCCAGAAGCGTTGCAGAAAAGACACGCGCACAGTTTCTCCATCCATTTGTTCATTTTTCTGTATTCTCCGCTGTTGCTTATATCACTTCAGACCCGCTACGGCAACCGGGAAGACCTGTTTAATAGTCGTTGGAAAAGCATGCCGGTATTGCTATAGTAACAGATCACGTTCAACGTTGTGAACGTTTGCAAGGCATGTCATAAATCCAAGAGACCGCGGCTATGAAATCACGAAATCACAAGATTGTTTATTCCGGTCTGGTAATCAACATCGAGCAGATGGAGGTGGAGATCGGCCAGAAAGGGCGCCACACCTACCAGGTTATCCGCCATCCCGGTGGGGCCGGGGTCCTGCCGGTACATGACGACGGCACCGTCTCCCTGATCCGCCAGCTGCGCCCGGCTGTTGATGCTGTTATCCGGGAGATTCCGGCCGGTCGTTTGAGTCCTGGCGAATCTCCCTCTGACTGTGCCGCCCGGGAACTGTATGAGGAGACCGGCATCACGGCGGCACACCTGATTCCGCTGGGGAGGATCTATTCGTCACCGGGGGTTTTCGATGAGGTCATCCACTTGTTCGCTGCCACCGGGATCACCCAGGGAGTAGCGCAGCCGGAGGCGGACGAGGAGATCGAAGTGCTGCGCCTGCCGCTGGCCGAGGCCTTGAAGATGGCCGGCGACGGCCGCATCAGTGACGCAAAAACCCTGGCAGCCCTTCTGCGCTGGGAGCTGTTGAGCCGTTCCGGGAATATCTCACGTGCCTGATTTCGCCGTAAGCGAAGAGAAGAACCGTTGGTTGCAGCGCAAGATGGCCGAGCTGCAGGTGCGGGAGGAAGACCTGGAAGAGCATTTCGTGCGCTCTTCCGGCAACGGCGGCCAGCATGTCAACAAGACCTCCAGCTGTGTCCAGTTGCGACATATCCCAACAGGGATCTGCGTCAGTGCCTCGCGGGAACGGAGCCAGTCAATCAACCGCTTTCTGGCCCGGCGGGAACTGCTGGAACGCATCGAGGCCCAAAGCGGAGTACTGACGCCGGAGATGAAGCGGGTCGAACGGCTCCGCAAACAGAAGGACCGCCGCCGCAGGCGGACGGTAAAGAAGGAACCATGATTAGCAGTGAAACACTGAAAAGACTTGAATTCGACAAGATCCTGGCCGAAATCGCCACCCGCGTCCACAGCCCGGTTACCCGTCAGCGCCTGCTGGCGACCATGCCGCAGACTGCAGCGGAACAGATCCGCCTGATCTCGGGGCGGGTGGCGGAGATCCGCCGGCTGGCCGGTCTTGGCATTGAGCTGCGCCTGGCGGAATTCGAGGATATCCGGCCGCTGCTGGAGATTATCAGGCCAACCGGCGCCTTCCTGACCCCACAGCAACTGCTGTCCTTTATACCGGTCCTGCGGATCTACAGCGATATCTTCCGCCAGTTCGCACCGCGCGATGATATCCCGCTGCTGCTGTCGCTGGAACCGCGCCTGAAATCCTTCGCTGATATTCTGGAACCGCTGGTCGCTTCTATCGACCATGACGGCAGCATCATGGACAGTGCCTCGCCGCAGCTCAAGGAAATGCGCCGGGGCAAACGTTCGCTGGCGGCACGGATTCGCAAAAAGATCGAGGAGATCGTCCGCGACAGTAATATCGAAATATTCCTGCAGGACGAATTCATCACCCAGCGTTCCGGGCGCTGGGTCATCCCGGTGCGCATGGACTCCAAAGGCATGGTCAAGGGGGTGGTGCATGACGTCTCCTCATCGGGCGAGACCGCCTTCATGGAACCTCTGGAGATTATCCCCTTCGTCAATGAGTTGGAGAACCTGAGCGCCGAGGAAAAGGCCGAAGAGATCCGCATTCTGCGCCAGCTCTCGGCCTGGCTGCGCGAAGATGCCGTTGAAATCGCCGCCTGCTTCGAGACCCTGGTGACGCTGGATGCACTCAACGGCTTCGCCCGTTTTGCCGACCGCTACGGCATGGAAACGGCCGTCATGAATGATTGCGGCCAATTGCGGCTGGTGGCAGCCCGCCACCCGCTCCTGCTGATGCTGCTGTCCCGCGTGGAGCCGCTTGAGCTGCAGATGGGGGAGGGGGGACGGGTAATGGTGATTACCGGCCCCAATGCCGGCGGCAAAACCATTGCCCTCAAGACCGCCGGGGTGCTGACCCTGATGGTGCTGTGCGGGATACCGGTGCCGGCCAACGGTGCCCGTTCGACTTTTCCTTTGCTGGATACCCTGCTGGTGGATATCGGCGACGAACAGTCGATCGAGCAGAGCCTCTCCACCTTTTCCGCCCATATTGCCCGGATTGCCGCCATCCTGCAGCAGGCAGGCTCCCGTACGCTGGTGCTGCTGGACGAGCTGGGGGCCGGGACGGAGCCGCAGCAGGGCGCAGCCATCGCCTGCGGCGTGCTGCGCGATCTGTACGAACGGGGCGCGGCCGTGATCGCCACCACCCACCTGTCGGAGATCATCGGCTTTGTGCACCGCTCGGACGGCATGATCAATGCGGGCATGGAGTATGATGCCGAAACCTACACGCCGCTGTACCGGATGATCAGCGGAGAGCCGGGTTATTCCCACGCCATCGAGATCGCCCAGCGCTTCGGCATGCCGGAACGGGTGCTGGGCTTTGCCCGGGAAATGCTGGGCACGGCCGGCGCCGAATTCACCTCGCTCCTGGCCGAGCTGCACCGCAGGCGTGAGGAGCTGGAAGAGGCCACCCGCGAAGTAACGCGCCAGCAGGAGCAGCTGCACGCAACCCAGCGTGAACTGGATGCCCGGGCCACCGCCATGGTGCAGGCCCGCAGGGAGGTCAGGGAAAAGGCCTGGGAAGAAGCCCGTGAGCTGATCTCTGTCAGCCGCCGCAGGATGAACGAACTGCTGGACGAGTACAAGCGTGAAAAACATAGCGATATCATCGACCGCTTGCGTGCCAGCGAACAGGAGATCACCGAGCTGCTCAAGCCGGCCGTTTCCGAAGGTGACGTTCGTCCGGCCCTGCAGAACGTCAAGGTCGGAGACAGCGTGCACATCCGCTCCCTGGGGCATAACGGCGTGGTGACCCAGGTCGCCCAGAAGCAGGACAAGGCCCGGGTCAGGGCCGGCAGCATCGAGTTGGATGTTGCCCTGGCGGACCTGGTCGCCCCGCTCAAAAAGAGCGCTGACAAAGTCCCGCGCGCTGCGCGGAAGGCCTGGCAGGGGGATGTCGTTGAGAGCGAAGAGCGCGAGTTGAAACTGATCGGTCTGCGGGTGGATGAAGCATTGGACCTGCTGGAGCCGTTCCTCAACCATGCCGCGCTGGGCGGCCTGCGCGAGGTGCGGGTCATCCACGGCCTCGGCACCGGCCGGCTGCGGGATGCTGTCCGGGAATTTCTGGCGCGCAATCCGCTGGTGGAGGAGTACCGGGCGGGGGAGCCGCATGAGGGCAGGGACGGGGCCACGGTTGTGACTTTGAGAAGTTAAGGAAACGGTCTTTTTCCGCCAGGGCTGCGTAAGTCTTCGGAATCGGTCGTCAACGTAGCGCTGCTACGCCTCCTCCCGATTCCTCGACAGCCTTGCCCTGACGCAACGAGCAAAGCGAGTTGGACCGCGAAGGCGTCCCGAAAGGGAGCGACCGCTAGGTCGAGTCAAAAAAATCCTCGTTTCTAGATTTGTAGTTATAAGGATTAAAATATATGGAACATTTCATCGTCGATGTCAGTGAGCAGGAGGTCAAGCGCGAGCGGGACAAGTCCCGCGAACTGCGGCGCAGCCGCTGGTGGCAGAACCGTCTGGCCCTGGGGCATTGCCACTGGTGCGGCGGCCAGTTTCCGCCGGAGGAGTTGACCATGGACCATGTCATCCCCCTGGCGCGGGGCGGCAAGGCCTCCCGCAACAACGTCGTGCCGGCCTGCAAGGAATGCAACACCCGCAAGAAATACCTGCTGCCAATGGAATGGGACGACTATCTGAATAACCAGGGAAAAACGGAGTAGCCACCGCACATGAATCCACTCAATAGCCGCTACAAACTGGTGATATACGACTGCGACGGTGTCATGCTGGATACGCTCGAATCGAACTATATCTTCTACGACAGTGTGATGGAATACCTGGGGCGGCCGCCGCTGGACCGCTCCAATCTGATTGCCCGCAATGTCCTGCACACCTATTCGTTTCAAAATGTCATGGAGTATTTTTTCGCCGGGGATGACCGTCATGATGAGGCCCTGGCCTTTGCCAAGACCATCCACTACCAGGACCTGGCGCCTTTTATGAAGATGGAAGAGGGGCTGATCGAGACCCTGGACCGTTTGAAGACGGGTGTTGCGCTGGCGGTCTGCACCAACCGGGCCACCTCCATGGAGATGATCATAAAAGATTTTGGTCTGGGCGGCTATTTTTCCTGCGTCATGACCGCTTCCCAGGTCACGAACCCCAAACCGCACCCGGAACCGCTGCTGAAGGTGCTGGACCATTTCGGTATTGAAGCCGGAGAAGCGCTCTTTGTGGGGGACGGCGAAGTGGACATGCTCTCGGCCCGGGATGCGGGCGTGCCGTTCATCTCCTACAAATCGCACCTTCCGGCGCTGGCTCGTCTGCAACGGCACACGGATATCTTCCAGCATCTCTGAGTAGTCGGCAGGGTCGCCCACCCTGGCGCCCCTGCGAAATGAAGTCAAACCGGCTATATCTTTTGACTTTTCCGGATCCGCTGTGTTATAAATATCCACTTTTTTTGGTGATATAGACGCCTTTTTGAAGCCCGGAGTGTGACATGAAACAACAAGTCCGCATTGCTGTCGTACTGGCCACTGTTCTGATAGTGCCGCTGATCGGTCATAGTGCCGAAAAGAAGAGCGCCGAGAAGAAATCCGTCCGGACGCTGTTCGAGATCGAGCAGGACGGCAGGATCGGTTTCATCGATGCCTCCGGCAAGGTGCTGGTCGCGCCCCAGTTCAAAAATGCCCGGGGCGGTTTCAACGAGGGCTTCGTGCGGGTCGAGCAGGACGGCCGCTGGGGCTTTATGGAACTCTCCGGCCGGATCATTGCCCCCCGTTATGACGACGCGGATGACTTTTCAGAAGGCCTGGCCCGGGTAAAGGTCAATAAGATGTGGGCCTTCATCGATCATGCCGGCAGGGAGGTCATCGCCCCCCGTTTTGAAGATGCTGGTAATTTTCGTGAAGGCCTGGCCAAGGTACGACTGGATGACCGCTGGGGTTTTATCGACAAGAGCGGAAAACTGGTTGTGGAGCCCAGGTACAAGGATGTTGACAGCTTTTCCGAAGGTCTGGCCCGCGTGAAGATGGAAGGCAAATGGGGCTTTATCGACCGGGGCGGCAAGCTGGCGATTGAACCGCGTTTCTCCGATGCCGACAGTTTCAAAAACGGCCTGGCCCGGGTCAAGCTTGATCGCAAGCTCGGCTATGTGAACAAAAAAGGGACGACTGTCTGGCAGGAAAAATAAGCAAGTCGGAAAACGCATCACACAATCTATTAACTGACTGATTCAAACTGACATAGAGGAGGCAGAACATGTTTAAAGGAAGCATAGTCGCAATCGTGACCCCATTCATCAACGGAGCGGTGGACGAGAAAAAACTGCGTGAACTGGTTGATTTCCAGATCGTGAACGGCACCGATGCCATCGTGGCTTGCGGCACCACCGGCGAATCCTCCACCCTGGATTATGAAGAGCATATGGACGTGATCCGGATCGTCTTCGAACAGGCGGGGGGGCGCGTTCCGGTCATCGCCGGCACCGGCTCCAATTCGACCGTCGAGGCCATCGAGCTGTCCCAGAAAGCCAAAGAGCTGGGCGTGGCCGGCGTACTGCTGGTAACCCCCTATTACAACAAGCCGACCCAGGAAGGGCTCTATCGCCACTACACCGCCATCGCCGATGCGGTTGAAATCCCCCAGATCCTGTACAACGTACCGGGCCGCACCGGCGTCAACCTGCTGCCCGAGACGGTGGCACGACTGGCGCCCCACAAGAACATCGTCGCTATCAAAGAGGCCACCGGCTCCCTGCAGCAGGCCTCCGAGATCATCGCCCTGTGCGGCAGCCAGATCGATGTCTTTTCCGGCGACGACTTCATCACCTTCCCGATGATGGCCTGCGGCGCTGTAGGGATCATCTCGGTACTGGCCAACATCATGCCCAAAGAGGTCGGTGACCTGACCGATGCCTTCTTCGCCGGCGACCTGGAAAAGGCCCGCCAGCTGCACCTCAAGACCCTCAAAATCGGCAACGCCATGTTCATGGAGAGCAACCCGGTGCCGGTCAAGACCGCCCTGGGGTTGATGGGCAAATGCTCGGACGAGGTCCGGCTGCCGCTGTGCGAGATGAGCGCGGCCAACAAGGCCAAGCTGGCTGATATCATGAAAGAGTACAAGCTGATTTAAATTCTTTATTCACCACGAAGGCACGAAGTTCACGAAGGGAAGGTCTATGGACACTTCCTGAATGGTTTACTTCGTGTCCTTCGTGTCTTCGTGGTGCTCCAAGGGGTAAACAATGATAAAAATCGCCGTTTGCGGCGCTGCCGGACGGATGGGACAGCGCATCATCAACTCCGTGATCGAGGCAGAGGGCGTACAGCTCTGCGGCGCACTGGAACGACCGGGTCATCCCCAAGCTGGGCAGGATGTGGGCCTGGTGGCCGGCTGCGGCGCACTGGAGATCCTTATCTCCGACGACCTGAACGCCGTGGTGGCCGGTTGTGACGTGCTGATCGACTTCACCTCCCCCAAGGTCTCGCTCAAGAACCTGGAGGTCTGCTCCCTCAAGGGCAAGTCGATCGTGATCGGTTCGACCGGTTTCACACCCGAGGAACGCGCCCTGGCTGTTGAACTGGCCAAGACCATCCCGGCCGTGCTGGCACCCAACATGTCGGTGGGGGTCAACGTCTGCTTTAAGGTGCTCAAGGATGTGGCCAAGACCCTGGGGGACGACTTCGATGTGGAGATCGTCGAGCTGCACCACAACAAAAAGAAGGATGCCCCCTCCGGCACGGCCGTGCGCATGGGCGAGGTGGTGGCAGAGGCGCTGGGACGCGACTACAACAAGGTGGCCAACTACCACCGCGAGGGGATCTGTGGCGAGCGGACGAAAGAAGAAATCGGCATGCAGACCGTCCGCGGCGGCGACATCGTCGGCGAGCACACCGTCTACTTCATCGGCCAAGGCGAGCGCATCGAGATCTCCCACCGCGCCATGACGAGAGACATGTTCTCCCGCGGTTCCGTTAGGGCGGCCAAGTGGGTAGTTGGGAAGACTCCCGGCCTGTACGACATGCAGGATGTGCTGGGACTGAAGTAGCATTTCTAAGGGGTATGATCATGCTTTCCACTCAGGACATAGATCAGCTACGGGACAAGATCACGCAGGCCATGCAGCCGGAAAAGATTTACCTGTTCGGCTCCTATGCGGAAGGTAATGCCACCGATGAGAGTGATATCGACCTGCTCGTGGTGATGGATTCTCTCCTGACCCCCCATAAGCGCAATGTTGCCGTGAAAAGGTTATTTCCCCGGCGCTCGTTTTCTTTGGATGCATTCGTCTACACTCCACAGGAATTTGCGCGTTACCGGGATATTCCCGGGACTATTGTGTATAATGCCACCCACCACGGCAGGCTGCTGCATGGATGAGGTAACTTCTGAAGTAGTGAGGCAGTGGTTCCAAAAGGCGGAGCACGATCTGCAGAATATCCGCAACAATCTGGCCGCCGAGATTATTCCCACCGATACGGTTTGTTTTCACGCTCAGCAGGCGATTGAGAAGCTGTTGAAAGGCGTGCTCGTCGCCAATTCGAGGAACATCTCCAAGACTCACGACTTGGTAAAACTGCTGACAGATGTAGCTGATATTCTCCCCGAATTGTTGCCGTATGAAGAACAGTTGGAGGATATTTCAGAATACGGGGTTGGAGTACGTTATCCGGATGATTTCTTCGAACCAACGCTTGATGAGGGCCGCCATGCTTATGAAGTGGCGCTGGACATTGAGAAGATAATTTTGAACAAGATACGATTTTGAATATAACAAAATAAGGAGATTAACCTGTAATGGCAAAGATCAACGACAACTACCTGAAACTGAAAGCCGGCTACCTGTTCCCCGAGATTGGCCGCCGCGTGCGCGCCTTCGCCGAGGCCCACCCGACCGCCAAGGTCATCCGCCTGGGGATCGGCGACGTCACCCGCCCGCTGGCACCGGCCGTGTTGAAGGCCTTCCACGCCGCCGTGGATGACCTGGCCACCACCGACCAGTTCGCCGGCTACGGCCCGGAGCAGGGCTACGACTGGCTGATCAACGCCATCATCGAGAAATCCTACCAGCCGCTGGGCGTCAGCCTGAAGACCGAGGAGATGTTCATCTCCGACGGCTCCAAGTGCGACTGCGCCAACATCCTCGACATCTTCGCCCTAGACAACGTGGTGGCCATCGGCGACCCGGTCTACCCGGTCTACAACGACACCAACGTCATGATCGGCCGCACCGGCGAGGCCGACGCAAAGGGCTACTACCAGAACATCGTCTACATGCCCTGCAACGAGGCCAACGGCTTCATCCCGGCCCTGCCGACCGGCAAGGTGGACATCATCTATCTCTGTTTCCCCAACAACCCGACCGGCACCGTGGCCAGCAAGGCCGAGCTGAAGCGGTGGGTCGACTATGCCAACGCCAATGACTGCGTGATCTTCTTCGACGCCGCCTACGAGGCCTTCATCACTAATCCGGAGATCCCTCACTCCATCTACGAGATCGAAGGGGCCAAGAAGTGCGCCATCGAGTTCCGCTCCTTCTCCAAGACCGCCGGCTTCACCGGCGTCCGCTGCGGCCTGGTGGTCGTGCCGGAAGAGGTCATGGGCACCACCGCGACTGGTGAGCGCTACAGCTTCAACAAGCTCTGGCTGCGCCGCACCACCACCAAGTTCAACGGCGCTTCCTACCCGGTCCAGCGCGCCGCCGCCGCGGTCTACTCCGACGAGGGGTGGAAGCAGACCAGGGAGATCATCGATTATTACATGGAGAACGCCCGCATCATCCGTGAAGGGTTGAGGGAGGTCGGTGTGACCTGCTTCGGCGGCGTGGATGCCCCCTACATCTGGCTCAAGACCCCGGGCGGGATGACCAGTTGGGACTTCTTCGACAAGCTGCTGACCGAATGCAACGTGGTCGGCACCCCCGGCAGCGGCTTCGGCCCGAGCGGGGAAGGGTACTTCCGGTTATCGGCCTTCGGCCATCGCGAGAATGTGATTGAAGCCGTCGAACGGATCAAGAAAAACCTGAAGTAATGACGAGGGCGCCCAGCGAGGCGCCCTTTGTTTTGGTGCCATAATTTGTATTTGATTTATATCAGTGCTGTGCTATCCTTTGGTAGCTAGACTGTCTAGCTGTCAAAGGAGGTTTGTATGAAGACCAATAAAATTGTTCGGTCAGCTCATGATCGGGAATGGCAACTTCAGGAAGCAAAGAACCGTTTGAGTCAGGTGGTTGATTCGGCCCTGCATGATGGTCCCCAGACAATCACATTGCGGGGCAAGCCTGCTGCGGTGGTGGTGTCTTTTGATGAATACCGCAAACTGACCCTGCCGCGTACCGGATTATCGCAGTTCTTCAAGCAATCTCCCCTGCATGATGTTGAACTTGACATCAGCCGCAGTGCCGATCTCTCCCGCGAGGTGGAGTTGTGAAGTATCTGCTCGATACCTGTCTGATTTCCGAATTGGTAAAGATGGAGCCAAATCCGGCAGTGGTGGCTTGGCTGGACGAGCAGGATGAGCAGAAACTGTTTCTGAGTGTCCTGAATCTGGGCGAGTTGCAGAAGGGGATCAGCAAGTTCCCGGATGGCACAAAAAAGGAAGAGTTGCAGGCGTGGGTGGCGCTTGATCTGGTTGAACGTTTTACCGGCCGGATTCTTGAATTAGATCTGGAAACGGCGCTCAGTTGGGGAAGACTCCAGGGAGAGGCAGAGCGGGCGGGCGAGAAACTGCCGGTAATGGATTCGCTTATTGCCGCCACCGCTGCAGCGCATGGATTGGTTGTGGTTACGCGGAATGTCAGGGATATTGAGAGATGTGGGGTGCGGGTTTGTAATCCTTGGGGGTGAATTAAGTAAACTGTCGCCGGAATTCTGACCCATTTTTTATTGCTTCCCCGAATAATCATTTTGAGGATTGAATAACATCTATGGGATTAATTAACAAATGTAAGTTCGGCGTTATCTGGTGTTACAGAATTTGCCACCTATTGATAACAGGGGGATTGCTGGCATCGGTGATATTTTTTTCTGTGTATTCAGGCAGTATCACCTCATTTCCTTCTGCAATTATTAATGGCAACAGATTGATGCTATTCAAAGATCTGGCTATCCTGCTCCTGATCGCAGGTTTTTTTGCCTTGGCGTTTATTCCAAGTTTTATCTGCTGGGTTCAGAAACCGTTAAAACATTACCTCAAAAACCGAAATATTCAGAGCCCAGTACCGGCACACATAATCACGACATCGAACCGTGTAAAAGCAATAAATACTTTTTTTGCACTGGTCCTGATAGTTGCCGTTTCGACTTCGTTCTCTTTTTTTCGTGAAAAGATGACACGATCCAATATAATCAATGTGTTTTCAGTTGCTGATGAAGCCAAATTATGTGTTGATAATTTCATTGAATCGCATAATGGCCAGCTACCTAAAACTATTGCAGAAACCGGATTTACAAACAAGCATACCAGCAGTGTCAGCTCAGTTATTTTCGATGTTGATACTACCTCGATAAAAATCGAACTGAAGGAATTTTACAAAGTGCGAGCGGGGGCAAGCCTGACTTTTGTCAAGCGCGACCAAGGGTGGGGTTGTTTTTCCAGCGGGAATCCTCCGATCCATTTCATGCAAAGAAAGTGTCCCGAATCGACTGAAACCACAGCAAAGTAAAAACCCGCCGGCCATGCAGCCATCAGCTAAGTCGGGGAAATATAGCTATCAACGCTTTCCTGTCCACTTATCGTTCCCTGAATTCAATTCATTTCAAGCGCTGCGGCAATTCTCGTCTTGAGCTGCCCCAGATCCTGCTGGGAAAAGTCGGTGACAACCTTCAGATATTTGGTGCCAAGATTCTCCCGCACATAGCAGTAGGGGATTCCGGGGACCGTACATTTAAATCATTAGGCGGCCGACTGGCCGCCCTTCTTGATTTATGGAAACTGCAATCGTATACTCCTGTTTTGAAGTGTGAAGGAGCGAAAAATAGTCAATAGCAAAAACGATATTCCCACGTTCCTGCAAACACACAAGGATGAAATGGCACAGCGTTTCGGCCTCTTCGGCAGTTATTCCGGGGGAGAGGCTCCTGAAGATGATCCCTATTTGTGGCGGCAGAGGTGATCGGCCCATCGACAGCACATTGACAATTGAGGAGGCTTACAATGAGTACAAAGAGGGTTATGACAAGTGTCTGTGTATTACTGATGGCAATTCTTCTGCCGCTATCCGTGTCAGCCGCTGTTCCGCAGACAATCAATTATCAGGGGTATCTGACGGAATTGGGCGGGACGCCGGTGAATGCGCCGAAAAGCATTGTCTTCAGCCTTTACAGCGTGGCAACCGGCGGGACACCGCTCTGGTCAGAGACTCAACCGACTGTGATGATCAGCAACGGCGTGTATAGCGTCTCCCTCGGCTCGGTCACACCGGTGACAGCGTCGGTGTTCAACAGCGCGGATGTGTATCTGGGCGTCACCATCGGCACCGCTTCCGAGATGTCTCCAAGGCAAAAACTCACAAGCGTAGGTTTTGCCTTTAAGTCAGCGGATGCGGAGAGCGTGGGTGGCGTGGCGGCGTCATCGTTACAGGCCAGGGTTTCAGGGAGTTGCGCTAGTGGCTACTCGATTCGAGTGATCAATGACGACGGCTCAGTGGTCTGCCAGCCCGATACCAACAGTGGCGGGGACATCACCTCGGTTATAGCCGGATCGGGCCTGGCCGGCGGCGGCGCTAACGGTGATGTTACCTTGAGTATTCCCACCGGTGGCATAACTGCCGGCCACATTGCCGCAGGCGCCGTTGGGTCAGCGGCTATTGCTAATGATTCGGTCAGCGCTGCTCATATCGCTGACGAACCTGGAATTAATTTTAGTGGTACTGCTAATGTGACCACCACCCTGAGCACCTGCAACACGACCACGTCGTTGGTCTCAGTCTCGGTTTCCGCCCCAAGAAGCGGCTACATCCATGTCTCTGCCAGCGGGAATTTTTGCACCTACACCGGGGGCGTCTATTCAATGTTGATGCTGGATGATGCTCCCGGTGGCGCTAGCCTGTCTTGGGACAATGGAAACTACGCTTATGACTATAGTAGTGCGTCCAGAGGATGCGGCGTGGGTCAGTTCACCCCGTTTGTTTTCGAGAATGTGTACTATGTGGCTAGTTCAGGCAACTACACCTACTATGTGAATGGTTGCGTGTCTAGCGCCAATAATCAGATTCTCTTTCAAAGCCGCCCCATGGTCGCCACGTACTACCCGACCCGCTATTAATCCCAGGTTATGCGGATTGTCATGGGAGAAAGTCTGGAGTCAGGTTACTTAATTCAGCAGTAAATTCCGAAATTCCGGGGACATATATTTAATTCGAAAGGCGGCCGATTTGGACGCCTTTGCTGTTTCAACTTGCAACCAAGATATTGACTTGATGATATCATAATAGTATCATTGCTCATGCCCAGAAAGATCCGAGAACTGATTGCCGAACTGAAGGCGGCGGGATTTGTTGACAGGGGTGGAAAAGGAAGCCACCGCAACTTCATTCACCCGAAATGTTCCGTGCCAATCACGATCTCCGGCAAGCCGGGCGATGACGCCAAACCCTATCAGGAGCGGGCAGTACGGGAAGCAATCAAGGAGAACGAGAAATGAAACCGGGCGACAGCTATCTCAAGATTGTGCAATGGTCCGAGGAAGACAACTGCTATGTGGGCACCTGCCCCGGACTGATCCGCGGCGGTGTGCATGGTGATGATGAAGCATCCGTTTATCGGGAATTGTGCGGGGTGGTCGAAGAGGCGATTGAACTGTATCAGTCGGACAGGAAACCGCTTCCGCCGGCAACGGCCAATAAGAACTATTCGGGCCGCTTCGTTCTGCGCGTGGACAGGGAACTGCACCAGGCACTGGCCGTTCGCGCCCTGAACGCGGGGGAAAGCCTGAACAGCTATTGCCAGAAGATTCTGAAAAAAGCGGCTTGATTTTTTCCTGGAATTCCGGTGACAGCATACATAATTCTATGGCGGCCAATCGGCCGCCTTTATTGTTTCCAAGAGTTTCAAGCCGTTCGCTTCAACAATGCCTCGATTCGTTCGAATTCCTCCGCCATGCCTTCGTGGCGTGACCACCTTTCAACCTCCTCCATATCAACCTTGGCATCCGCTGCCACCATAATTGCCTGATCCAAACACTGCCGGTCCTTCCAGTGATAATAGTTGGCCAGCCGGTCCTTGACGCAATCAGTTGCGGAGAGCAGGCGTAGCGTGCCGGTGGCAAATTCCAGCCGTGCTATGCTGCTGACCGGTTCGTCGCCGATGGCCAGCGGTCCGGACGGAAATTCCACGAAAAAACGGGTGTCGGTATGGGTGAAATAGCGGTCCTTTTCCTGAAAGCCGATCTCCTGCAGACAGGCGGCAATCTTCTTCCGTGTTGATCTACCCTCTTCGATAAAATCCAGATCGTAGGAGAGGTAGCGGTTGTCGGTGTAGATCGAGACACAACTGCCGCCAGTCAGCACGACGTTAATATCGCTCTGTCGCAAATGCCCGGCCACATAGGCGGCGACTTCACCGACAGACATTTCACTGAGGGCTTTCATAACGGTTTGCCTTTTCGCCGCGGTCTTTGTCTGCTTTCCAGGAGTCTGGCCCGAATATCCTCGGGGTAAAAGGTCAGGGCCTTGTTGAGCAGGGCCTTCAACTCCTTCAGGAATGGATAGCGGGGATTGAAACCGTAGAGACGGGTACGGCCGGCGAGACGGCTGAAGAGAACGCCGCCGTTTTCCAACTTCTCCAGCTGTTTCAGGACCGGGGCTGGAGCAGATTGGAAAAAGTCGGAAATTTCCCGTAAATACCCTTCTTCGCGGGCCGTCAGGAATATCAACACCCGTTCGCAATTGGTCGATGCCAGTAAAGGTTCGAGCATGGCCTACTCCGTTATAGATCTTAAATAGAGATCACATGATCTTTTTATGAGATCAAAATATCTTAAATCTATTTTCATAGCAAGTAGTTTCACGCTGTCCCCTGTGTGTCGCTGAGAATTCCGGGGATAGTATACTTAATTCAAGAGGCGGCCGATCGGCCGCCTTTGCTGCTTCTGTATTCAGTTCATTTCAAGCGCTGCGGCAATTCTCGTCTTGAGCTGCCCCAGATCCTGCTGGGAAAAGTCGGTGACAACCTTCAGATAGTTGGTGCCAAGATCCTCCCGCACATAGGATTCGACCTTGACGGCCTCAACGTTGTAGGTGTGGCAGGACTGTAGCACGATATCAATGACCAGATCCGGTTTGAGTGATTCAACCTGCTGCTTCAGCACATCAAAACGCCCCGTGTTGGGTGTCATACAGGCGCAGGGGATCTGCAGATACCTTTTGGCAATAGCTAGCAGCGGATCACCGCTCCCCTCCTCGGTAGCATTGGCATACGGCTTGAGACCGGTGCAGGAATCCAGGCCGACTATTGCCGCCCCCTCTTCATCGACCAGCTTGAGGACCTTGAGCACATCGCCGCCGACCGGGCAGCCGGTGATCAGCACCCTTTTGGCACACTCTTTTGACGTGTACTGCTTCTGCTCCCGGCGCGCTGTCAGGGTGGCGATGATCCCCTCCAGTTGCGCGATCGCCTCCGGGCCATGGGCTGACATGGCATAGGTGGCGACAGCGTACAGTTCCTGCCAGGTGATGACCGCAGGCTTGCAGGCACCGAAGGCGAAGATCCGCTCCACCAGGCGGTTTTTGCGGTTGCACTCCCTGATACTACCTTCCAGGGCGGTATCGCTGATGGTGGTGGCAAAGGTACCCTCAAGGAACCGCTTGAAGCCGTTGACGGAGTGCCGCCAGTAGGCAACCGCCCCCTCGTTGGTCGGGCACTGGGGGAGATCCATGACATACAGCGGCCGGTGTTCCTGGATCAGTTCGAACATCTTCTTCTTGCCGTCGCAGGTGGTTTCGCCGACCACGGCATCGGTCAGCTCGAAGAACGGGCAGGTCTTCAGTTCGATAAAGCCGAAGCTGGACTTGATCAGCGGGCAGAGGTTGACCGGCAGGGTCTCTTCCGCCTTGGCAATCGGTGCATTGGAGAAGGCGCACAGGACTGCCGGCACGCCGCCCATGGCCCAGACGACCTCGACCGGTGCATAGGAACAGTAGGCCCCGACCACCTTGGCACCGGCTTCCCGTTTGGCTACAACCTGCGCCAGGGCGCGTTTAAGGGGGAAATCCTGAAAATCATCATTGAATAACGGGGTCATGTGTTCTCCTGTCAGGTTGATTGTATGGCGTGAATGGCGGCACCGTAGGCGCCATAGAAGTCCGGATGTTCCGGGACGGTTACCTGTCTGTTCAGTGCTTCGGCCAGAAGCTGCACCATGGCACGGTTCTTTGCGCCGCCGCCGACAAAGAGGATCTCAACCGTGTCGGAGCGCATGACTCTTGACAACAGAGAGACCAGCTTGGTCAGCAGCGCTTCATGGATGGCCCGGGCGATATCCGCCAGGGCGACGCCCGAGGTCAAAAGCGATATGACCTCCGATTCGGCAAACACGGTACAGGTGCTGTTGATCTCCACCGACCTGTTCCCCCTCAGCGCCTCCTTTACCAACTGGTAAAGGCTGAGCCCCAATGAGCCGGCCATCATTTCGAAGAACTTGCCGGTCCCGGCCGAACATTTGTCGTTCATCTCGAATTTGTGCAGCTGGCCGTTCGTGCGGTTTATGGAGAGTGCCTTGGTGTCCTGACCGCCCAGATCGATAACCGTGTCGATAGTGGGGTGGAGGTGATGGGCCGCGGTCGTGTAGGCCTTGATCTCGGTGATCATATCGCCGCCCAGTACCTTCTGCGCCAGCTGTCGGCCGTAGCCGGTCGAGATGAGGCCATCCCAGCTGTACTGCTCCTTGATCAGGCTCAGTTGAGCGGAGAGGTTTATGGAGGTCTCGGCCTGGAAGCGCTCGACGACCTGCCGGGTTTCACGGTCGAGCAGCACGAATTCTATGCTGCGTGAACCTATATCTATGCCGGCCAGTTTGATAGCATCTCCCCTTGTCCCTGGAATCAGGAATGGTGTGGTTTGTTTTAAAGCTTGAAGTATTGCCATGTCACAACCGCAAGGTCAAATTGGTAATTCCGGCGGCATCGGCCAGTACAATCGTAATTGCCGATTTATGCCATTCACGGGGGCTATTGTTACATCCAAAGGCAGGCATCCTCGACCGTGCCTATCGTCAGTTCACCTATGACGTGTTCGGTCAGGCGCTGCTCGACATGGGGATGAGCCGTGATGTGAGCCGGCTGTTCATTGAGATGAACGATGCCCTGAACCGTGGGCTGCTCGCGGTCAACCGGCCGCGGAACTGCACCGCGCGGCCTGAATATGCTTGGGGATAGGCGGTTTTGATAAAGTTGCCGGTCCCCTTTTCTGTCCCCATAATTCCCTAAAAATTATTCCAACGGAGACCGTTAAATATGACGGCGGCGTCGAACATGACGGCTTCAGATGACGGGTTCCCATCCATTCCATACTCTCTTACTCTATTTACCCATTAAAATCAGGTCCTTGAGCTTTTCCGCTCTGCAGTTGTTTTCTGGTACGTTCATTGCGAAGTATCGTGCTGGCAGATAACGGGCATAGTCGTGCCTTCTGCAGATTTAATTCACAAATCTGCAGCATTTAAAGGAGAATTTCATGAAAACAGAACGAAACAAAAACATGAAAGATTCAAAAGTGTACCTTATTGGGAGCGGAATTGCCGGACTGGCAAGTGCTGTATATTTAGAAAAAGATGCTGGTGTTCCTGGTGGGAATATTCACATTTTAGAAAAAGATTCAATTCCTGGTGGAGCCACAGATGGAGCCGGCGATGCAGAGAAGGGATTTGTTGTACGTGGTGGAAGAATGCACGAAATGCACTACGAATGTTATTGGGAACTGCTTTCCCACATTCCTTCACTGGAAGATCCAACTGTTTCGGTAAGAGATGAATCTTATGATTTCAATGAACGGTTTGTTTCAAACGGACAGGCCCGTCTGTTGAAAGACGGAAAAAAATTGGATGTCTCTTCATATGGTTTATCGTTTGAACAAAAATCAGATTTTCTTAAATTAACCTATGTTTCAGAGCATTCACTTGGTAATAAGCGAATAGAAGATTGGTTTGATCAAGCGTTTTTTGACACAAATTTCTGGTTTATATGGACTTCCATGTTTGCATTCCAAAAATGGAGCAGTCTTGCCGAAATGAGAAGATATATGAAAAGGTTTATCCATCTTATTGATGGTTTGCCGAGATTGGGCGGTGTAATGCGTACCAAATACAATCAATACGACTCTGTAGTAAGACCTATGAAAAAATACCTTGAAGAAAAAGGCGTGAAATTTGAAATGGGCAAAGAAGTTGTTGATATTGATTTCAATCTGTCCGCTGACAAAAAGAGTGCGACGGTTCTCCACCTTAAAGATAATACTGAGATAGTGCTTGGAAATAATGATTTTGTGTTTGTTACAAATGGCTCGATTACGGAAAGCAGTGATAATGGCACCTGGGATACTCCTGCAAAACTGAAAGGTCTGGAAGAGTCCGGCTCTTGGAAGCTGTGGAAAAACATAGCAAAAAAAGATAAGGCTTTCGGTAATCCGGATACATTCTGTGACAATATTGATCTGCAAAAATGGTATTCATTTACGGCAACAATGAAAGACAGCACCTTTCTCGATTATATGGAAAACTTTTCGGGCAATGTGGATGGAACCGGCGGACTTGTCACTTTGACAGACTCCAACTGGCTCATGTCATTTGTAATAGCACGACAGCCTCACTTTCCAAGCCAGCCTGATGATGTTAAAATCTTTTGGGGTTATGGACTCTATCCTGATAGGAAAGGGAATTACATCGGCAAAACAATGGCAGAGTGTACCGGTGCTGAAATGCTGGAAGAGCTTTACTATCATCTGAAAATTCAGGATATAATGAAACCGCTTACAGAAGCCGGGAAGGTAAATTGCATCCCTGTTGCCATGCCGTTTATTGACAGTCTTTTTATGCCGCGAGAACTTGGTGACAGGCCAAATGTTATACCAGACGGAGCAACGAACTTTGCCTTTTTAGGTCAATTTGCTGAAGCTCCAAAAGATTGTGTATTTACGGTTGAATATTCTGTTCGTACAGCTCAAATGGCAGTGTATGGTTTATTTGATACCGGTAAGAAGGTACATCCTATGTACGATTCGGCTCACAATCCAAAGTATTTGCTTGGAGCACTCAAGGCTATTAACAGATGATGTAACGTGAAAGGTATCATATTCGTTCTTCCTGATGTGAATTTAGGGGTACCATTCTCAATTCAAAAGGCGGCCGCTTGGCCGCCTGTGCTGTTTCTCTATCCGGCTCAATCGCCCTGTCCGTTCATTGATTTGACAACAAGGTATCGGGCTGATATACAAACTCATGCATATTTGCCAGTTCCCCGAACAGAATCTACTCTGCAGCAACCAGCCATTTTCCCGTAAGCTGCTGAGCGGCTTACTGGAAAAGGTCTTCGCAACGTCCTGCCCGCTCACCGGGTACCTGAGGATCGCCGATTCCGCAGCTTCCCAATTTTTCCTGTTCTTCTTTAACGGCGCGCCCTATGCTGCCGGCGCTTATGTGGCAGGCACGCCGGCCGGCTACTCTATTGGCGAGCTTGGCACGCATCTTCGATCAGCGGCTGCTGACTCCCTGACGGTTACATTCAGCGAAGCCGATCCGGTTCTCTTGAAAAACATGCTGCTGTTGCTGCATAAAAAGCCGCTTGTCAAGGCTTCAACCGATCTGGATGCCATTGTTCAACAATTCGGTGAAGGGAAGGTCAATGCGATGATCGCGCTCTGCCGGGATACTGCCTGTAATTTTTTCTATTTCAGGGATGGCAAAGCGGCTCTGGCACATTATGCCGATAGGGGTTTTGAACGGCCTGAAAGGTTGACCCTGGAAGAAGAGTTGCGTGCATATGCATACCAAACCGGATCCGGGGTGGAGGTGCGGGTTTTTCGCGATATGGTTACTGCTGAGGCGGATGATGCACGGCTGTTTGACCGGGAGCAACTCCTGACACTTTTATCAGGAGCTAAAGCGATTCCGGCTGATGCCGAAATCGCGCCAGATTTCGTTACCGATACGATCACGGCGCGTGGGCACCAGCCCGATCAGATGAACTATACGCTGTGTGTCGAGGCCGGGCCGCTGCAGGGAGAAACCCATTCCGTAGTGCTTCCCTGCGTGATCGGACGAAAGAATTGTGACCTGGTTCTGAACGATGTCCGGGTCTCACGTCGGCATGCGGAGCTCAAAATTGTCGGGCAGCATCTGGTGATCGAGGACCTGATGAGCACGAACGGCACCCAAGTGAACGGCGAGCCGATAACCTGCAGGCAGCTTGCACCGAACGACCTGATCACTATTGGTGAAACCAGCCTGAAAATCTACCACCCCTGAACTCTTATCCGCTACCCTTCCCAGAACGAAAACCTTGCCCGGAGAGAGGCTATTTCCACAACATCGGATGGTTTGAGCGGGTGACCTTCGGAAACCTGGGTGCCGTTCACCAGCAGTTTTCTCCATCTTGTGGCCGACGTAATGAAGTATCCCTCACGCGTTTTGTTGATCAATGCTGCCACCTTCGGAGCAAAAAATCCGGTCAGACGTATCTCCGCCTCTGCTGATTTCCCGATGGTTACCAGGCGCTTGTCCAGAAGATGCACCGTATCCTTCGCTGAGCCATCCAGTACAGTCAGAATTCCGATTTTCTCGGCCGGGGCATCGAGCGGCTGCTGCAGCAACGCCCCCCTGACGATTGTCCGGTCCATGGATGGATCCTGCTTTGGTGGAGGCGTGGCCGTTGCGGTCCCGCTGCCGACAGGCCGCTTCATGATCACGGTCCTGTCGTCGTCCTCGTTCTCCTCAAGTGCTGCATCGGCATCAACAAAAACCAGGGAATGCTTGCCGATGGTAATGATCGTGTTATGAACCAGTTTTTGGCGTGTAATCCGTTTGCCGTCAATATATGTTCCGTTGGTACTGCCCAGATCCTCGATGGTGACTGTATTGGCATCCGCGATGATCCGCGCATGGTTCCCGGAAACAGCCAGGTTGTCGATCTGGATGTCGTTGTTTTCAGCCCGGCCGATAGTAGTGCTGCCGCACCTAAGGGGAATCTCTTCGAGTACGGACTCCTTGAATTTCAGATACAGGGTTGCCATTACTTGCTCCTTGCCCAGTTATAGATACGTGACAATCCTGAAAATGCCCCGCCGCGGACGAGGATGACCGCCACGGTAATATTGTCCCTGCCGCCATTGTTGTTCGCTTCTTCCACCAGAAGCCGGCAGATTTCGTCCGGATTGTTGCTTCCGAGAACGATTGAGCGGATGGTTGCTTCAGTCACCATGGTCGTAAGACCGTCACTACAGAGCAGAATCCGGTCCTCTGGCGCAAGGAGAAGATCACACAGATCGACCTCGGGTTCAGCTTTAGAGCCCAGTGCCCTGGTGATAATGTTGCGCTGGCTGGATGCCTCGCCGGTCTCGGGCGAGATTTGACCCAGTCTGACCTGTTCAGCAACCAGGGAGTGGTCTTCAGTAAGAGCAATGAGACCGCCTCCTCGCAGAAGGTATGCACGACTGTCTCCCACGTGGGCAATGCTCAGGCGATTTTCGTGCAGAAGAGCCGCAACGATGGTGGTCCCCATATCCTGCCAGACCGGATTGTTTCGGGTTGACTCGTAAATGACCCGGTTTGCATGCCGTATTCCTGATGCAAGGAGGTTGGCTGCTGCGGAATAATCGGAATTGCTGCCTTCGCCCGGCGTGCTGCTGCCGATGGCTGTACGTCCAAGGTACGCACGCAGAGCATTTATCGCCATCCGGCTGGCAACCTCTCCGGCATTATGTCCGCCCATCCCGTCCGCCACGGCAAAGAACCCCACCTCGGGCGCGACGACAAAGCTGTCCTCGTTACCCTCCCTGATCATGCCTTTATCGGAATATCCGGAAGAATCAGTCTGCATGCATTGCCCCTTCAGTGCGGTGAAGGACGATAACATCTTGATATTGAGGGCGTCAATTTTTATTGATCTTCATAAGAGACTGTGATGGCATAATGGCTGTGCCACGCAACCTTTTGCAGGAAAGACACCTTGAACCTGAAACAGCTGGAAGTCACAGAGAACACAGAGAAATAAATACAAAAAAATCATGTATTCATGATCACCTGTCAGGTGTGACGGATACTACGACTCTCGGTTTGATTTTCCTCCGAGGACTCTGTGCTCTCCGGGGCCAAAAGTGCTTTTATCAGGCTTGAATATCGCTGTATTTCAATTGTTTTTTGGTGTATATCTGCACTGATGAATATTTCGTAAGAAGCAATCAAATCTCCTTGGTTGATAGGTGACGGTTTGAATCTGTTGACGGTTTTACGACATGTTCTGTTGCTGCTGATTACGATGCTGCTCGCTGCCTGTGCCCACCCTGTTGGACAATTTTTCTCCGACCCGCTGGCAACACTTACCGTTCAGGCCGAAAAGGGCGATGCCCAGGCCCAGTTGTATCTGGCTCATCTCCTGGAGGAAGGGGCGGGAGTGGCACGGGACAACAAGGCTGCAGCGTTGTGGTATTCAAAAAGCAGTGCTCTCGGGAATCCGAAGGCGGCCTATGGCCTGGCCGGGATGCTTCTTGCCGGGACGGCTGTGCCTGAAAACGAGAGTGTGGCGGTGCGGTTGTTATTTGCTGCCGCGGAAAAGGGGGAAGGCCGCGCCCAGGTTCTGTTGGGGGGGCTGTACGTGGCGGGGAAATCGAAAAACGAGTTCGTCACCCAGCTTAACCATAACCGCCGTGAAGCCGCTAAAGGGGAACTGCGGGCCATGTATAATCTCGGCTGGATGAGCCGTGAGGGGGCGGGCGTTCCCTGCTCCATTGCGCATGCCCGGAACTGGCTCACCAAGGCTGCTGAGAAGGGCTTTGCTCCAGCTGCGCGTATGCTGGGTGATATCTTCTTGGCCGGCGACGGCGTTCCGAAAGATGTCTCTGCCGCTCTTCATTGGTACGGTGTCGGAGCTGCCCGGGGTGATCGTTCATCCCTGCGGCATCTGGCCGAACTGAACAAACAGGGCTTTGCCGGTGCATCGCCCGTGCTGGCATATGCAGAGTCGCAGCCGGATGAAACGGGCCACGCCTATTATCAGCTCCAGATGAAGTATATCTCCTCCGCCGAAAGCAGGGAGCCTGTCGCGGTCTTGACTGCGGTGCGGCGCTTGAAGGAACAGTTTCCGTCCGATGCCGGGTTGTCCCAACTGGAACCCAGAGTAGCGGAACTCGCTGCAAACCAGCTGAATCCAGCGGTTCTTAAGGCTGAACAGGCACTGTCGAACGGAGACCATGACACGTTTCGCAACAGGCTTGGACAGATCATGTCTGTCGAATTCAAAGAGCAGCAGCTTCGGGACCTGTTAGCCCTGTACTGGCGTCGTGTCGATGCTGCTGTACGGCATGCTGAAAAAGAAGCAAAAGAAGCAAAAGAAGCGTTGGTAAAAAAACGTGATGAGGTCAGGGAAGAGAAGCGCAAGGAGCCGGTGGACACTCCGGACGCTCTGATGAAAAAGGGACAGGCTCTGCTTGATAGCGGGCGGTTTGACGATGCAGCCGGCATCTTTGATAAACTGACCAGAATGCACGGAAACAAGCATATTGCGACGGCGTATGTCTATCTGGGTGTTACAACTCTCGCCCGCATTAATCCCGCCAACGTCAGAGAAGCCAAAAAGCTCCGGCTGAAGGGGATTGCCAGTTTTCAGAATGCGCTGCGCTTTGACCGGGACGTCTCACTTCCGGCCAGTTATGCTAGATTCAAGAATCAATTCGCTGAAGCATTGAAACATCTTAAATAAACATTCTGAGTAGGCACGAGATGAACGGGAACAAACGCGAAACAACTCAGATCTTGAGTACTGCGGAGATTGAGGCAGAACTTAGGTATAACGGCATAGAAATCATTCGTCTGATCTCTGACAAGGGGGGGATGGCTGATGTCTATGAGGCGTGGCAACCTTCCGTGAAACGTCGCATTGCGGCCAAGCGTCTCAAGCCGCACCTGGCGAACGACCCGGAAGTGCGCACCCGCTTTGAAGAAGAGGCTATGTTTCTCGGGCGGCTCAATCACCCCAACATAGTCCAGGTAATCGACTACAGCAGTGAGAAGCTGACGCTTTTCATGGAGTATATCGAAGGGAAGCCCCTGGATGAGGTGCTGGTAGAGCGGAACCGGCTTCCTCTTGAAGAAGCCATGCGGATTGTTTCGGCGGTTCTGGACGGCCTTTCCTATGCCCATGAGCGCAATATTATCCACCGGGATGTGAAACCGGGGAATATTTTCCTGACTGATGATCTCCAGGTCAAGCTCGGTGATTTCGGGATTGCGTCCATTCTCGGTTCAGAAGTCAAGGCCAATGATTTCCAGGAGAATTCCTGGGCCGGTACACCGTCGTACATATCTCCCGAGCAACTCACCGGCGCGCCTGTCGATGGTCGTGCCGACATATACGCCGTCGGGGTGACGCTCTACCTGCTGCTGACCGGTAAACTCCCCTTTGTAGGCATGGACAGCGCCGGCACCGCTGCCATAAGGCTAACCCGTGAACCGACGCCGCCCTCAACCCTGAATCCGATGATTTCACCGGAGTTGGAAGGGGTTGTGCTGAAGGCCATGGCCCGTCTGCCCGACGAACGCTATCGAACGGCCGCCGAGTTCAAGCAGGCGATTGATGTACTCCTGTCACCCGGTCGTGGCCTCGGCTATCTGCAAGAGGCCAGGGCCGAACTGGAAAAGTCGCGTAAGGCGTCCACCACGGAAAAGAAGCGGCTTCTGGCCAATTGTGTGAAGCTTTCCCAGATGGCGTTGACAGAACATCCCGAACATCCTGAAGCCATACAACTTATGAAGGTTGCCGATGTTGAACTCTCCGGCATAAACCGGCGCTCTCTCCTGGCTGTCTGTGCTGTTGCCATGGCGGTGATTTGTGTTATCACGTTTCTGGTCATGCAGCTCTCTCGCGGAAACGGCTCACTGGAACTGGTCACCAATGAAGCGGCCGATGTGTACCTGGATGGTAAATTGATCGGTACCGCCCCGTTTGTCTTCACTAACGTGCCGGTTGGAAAACATAGGTTGTATGTGGAACAACCCGGTTTTTACAAATCCCGGGAGCGGGAAATCACTGTCAAGAAGGGGGCTGTTGAGTCAGTTTCCGAACCGATTCCTGACGGGGGGAGCATTGTCGTCTCTTCTCTGCCCCCCGGTATTCCGGTTTATTTGGATGGCAAGGATATCGGCAAAACACCGCTAACCCAAAAGGTTGTCGTCGGAAAACACACCCTGAAGGTAGCCGGGAGAGAGCAGGAAATCGTAGTAATCGAAAACGAGACCAGCAAATTCTCTTTTTGAGTTTAGGGTATTCACGATTGCCGGCCTTTGACCATCACGAGTATGTGATTCAGTCGGTGGAAGGTGCCGGGAAGAATGTGAAGCAGGTAATGCAAAGGGCGCCTCTGGTAAGGGCGCCCTTTGTTGTGGCTGCAACAGGTGTGATGCTGCTTTGCAGTCCTACTGGTACTGGATATAGAGCGGCTTCGGGTTCAGTTTGAGGACATCCTTGGGCGTCAAAAGCGGGTCGCCCTTTTTGGTGTCGTTGTGGTAGAACAGCTTGAAGCCGGTATATTGAACCGGTTCGGCCACCACATAATCCTTGTACGAATCTCGCTTCAGCCAGGGCGCACCCCAGCCGTCCATATGCATGACAATCTGCACCTCAGGGCGCAGCTTGATCTCTTTCGAGTTGGTGACCCCCCCCCTGGTGAAGCGATGCACGGTGAACACCTTGGGTGGGAGATTGTATTTTTTGACCAGGTCCTTTAGATAACCGGAGGCGTAATTGATGTCGGCCGCATCGTAGGTGCCGATTTTTTTGCCCGGTTTCTTGCCGCTCTTGATCAGGTTGAATTCCGGGTCGATGCCCAGGTGTACATCCGGATTCTTGAGGATCCATTCGAAGCGCGGCAGCACGGCCCGGATATCGTCATGGCCGGTCTGGATGTCGATAAACATGATGGCCCCCGCCTCTTTGGCCCATTCATGCACCTGATTGACGATCTTGTCAGGGATGACCATGCGGTATTTGCCATCCTTGCCGGGCGCACCCTGTGCCACCACCGCGATCAGGTGCAGGGCCGGCTGTACCGGGGTCGCCGGGTCTGCTGCCTGCCATCGGGCCACCTCCCCCTTTAACCGCTGCAGCATTTCCTCTTTGGGAAATTCCCCCAGTGCTCCCATCTTCTTTGAAAGCGGATTGCCATAGTAGGCCACGATGCGTTTGTTCGGCAGGATCGAGCCCGGCAAGGGCGCCGGACAGTTGACCGGCCAACCGCATTTTTTCGCGAATTCGGGGCTTTCCCCGGAGTTGTATTTGATTTTGGGGGCGGTGCGTGCAGACGAGGTGTTGGCCAAGGCGGCCGCCTTGCGAACGGCGCTGCTGGTGGCAGAAAAGGCGGTCGGGGCCTGGCTGGAGTAATTGCCGGCGGTAGCGGTCTTGGCCGTCGGAGTGGTCGGAGCGGCCGTTTTTTGTTCGTTGCAGGCTGTCAGCATGCTGAGTATGGCGAACAGCCCGAAGGCCTGTCGGCATGATTGAACGATTGCGTGCGGATACTTCACATAAACTCCTTCAGCAGGGTGTCTGAAAACAAGACTGTCACGACATGACTGCGCGCGTGCAGGGGACACAGAGGACACAAAAAAACCGGTACCGGTTACGCTGTAACCCGGCAATCCGGCTGTGTTCTGGAAACCCTGCATGATTCACGTATTGGCAGGTATTGACTTCATCCGACACTGCGTCTTCAAATTGTATGGGTTATATTTACGCGAAGTCACACAAACAAGTCAATCCAATTAGGGCCGTTACGAAATAACAATTACATTTCAAGTTGTTTCGTTACGGCTCCTTATGCCGTTCATGCCATGCATATGTAACAGTTATGTTTTATACAGCCGGCTGGCCTGTGCTGTCTCAGGATACAGTCCCTGCAGTTCCATCGATCAATCCCGCAGATACTGCCGCGCCCAGTTGCACATCATATCCAGGATCGGATAGATGCTTCTGCCCTTCTCGGTGAGGGAGTATTCCACCTTGGGCGGCACCTGGGGGTAGACCTCGCGGTGCACCAGCCCGTCGGCCTCCAGCTCGCGCAGCTGCTGGGTCAGCATTTTGCGGGTGGTGTCGGCAAACTGCCGCTGCAGTTCGGAAAAACGCATGGTCTGCTGTGCCAGGTGCCAGAGGATCGAGGCTTTCCATTTACCCCCGACCACCGCCAGGGTAACGTCGATGCCGCATTTGTACTCTTTGTCCCGATAGATCATGAGGTCTGCTGCTGATAGCGGTTGCATGTCTGCTCTCCGAAATTGATAGGTTCCTTAATGGGTACTACGTACCAATTAAGTACGTTATTGACGATATCGAACCTATGGGCGATGATAACCCACTCGATGCAAAAAATAAAGTCCGGATTTAACGGGGAGGGAATTGATATGAAAGTAGTGGCGTTCAACGGCAGTCCCAACAGGGAAGGCAATACCTGGCATGCACTGAAGATGGTGACAACAGAGCTGGAACAGGCGGGGATCGAAACCGAGATCGTGCATGTGGGCAATAAGGTCATTCGCGGCTGTGCCGCCTGCGGTCAGTGCTTCAAGAACAGGAATGAAAAGTGTGTCCTGCCGGGTGACGAGGTCAACGAGTGGATCCAGAAGATGAAAGCGGCGGACGGCATCATCCTCAGCTCACCGGTACATTATGCCGCCATCGCGGGCACCATGAAATCCTTCCTGGATCGTGCCTTCTATGTGACCGGCGTCAATGACGGCATGCTGCGCCACAAGGTGGGTGCCGCGGTGGTGGCGGTACGGCGTTCCGGCGGTGTGCCGACCTTCGAGCAGCTGAACAACTTCATCAACTATGCGGAGATGCTGATGCCCACCTCCAACTACTGGAACGTGATCCACGGCAGAAGCCCGGGGGAGGTCACGCAGGACACGGAAGGGATGCAGATCATGCGGGTGCTGGGGAAGAACATGGCCTGGCTGATGAAACTGGTCGAGCATGGCAAAGGGACGGTCACCCCGCCGGAGCGGGAGAACAAGATCTACATGAACTTTATCCACTAATGCAGCCAGTTCCCGGATTCGGGTACCTGCGTTCAACCGAAAGGCGGCCAACCGGCCGCCTTTGCAGTTTGGGGATTCAGGCAGCCATGACGTCCCTCTTCGAACGTTCCGGGGAGTAGATAAAACTGTCGGATATTCAATATGCTGTCCCGAAAGCGCCCCATCCAGTTCATTGTATGTGAAAAAAAGCTTGACGCATTAGACTGACTGGTCTAAGTTATAATCATGAAACGGACACACAACAAAGACGATATTGTTCAGGTTGGCCTCGACCTCGTGTTAAGCAGAGGTTTCAATGCTACCGGTGTTGAAGCAATTCTGAAGCAGGCGAACATTCCAAAGGGGTCGTTTTACAACTTCTTCTCCAGCAAAGAAGAATTTGCCCTTGCAATAATCGATAAGTTTGTCGCAGACAGGGTTGAGGTGTTCTCCCCCATTTTCAGCGATCAATCTATACCACCTCTGGAGCGCGTCAAAAAAAGCTTCGAAACATTGATTGATGCATTTGAAGGTGCTGAATGCTCCAAAGGGTGCTTGATCGGCAACCTGGGCCAGGAAATGGCTGATCAATTCGATAACGTCCGGCATCGCCTTGAGAAGTCTCTGCAAGAGTGGACCAAGGGGGTGTCCTGGTTGCTTCTTCAGGCGCAGAAGGAACATGCAATCCCCGCAGACATGAACGCAGACATGCTGGCGGAAAACCTGATCGCATCATTCCAGGGAGCACTGCTTTACTCCAAAGTCAAAAAGTCACCGGAACCATTGAATAATTTTATCCATTTGTATTTTGATGTTTTTCTTACAAAAAGAGAAGAGACCTAAGTCCAAATATTTTTTTGCAATTTATTACGTAGACCGGTCTAGGCATTACATTCGACGAGACAGAGGTGAATAAAATGACGACAAGAGATAATTCATGGGTGCTCATCACGGGTGCATCGAGTGGTTTCGGCGAGGAGTTTGCCCGCCAATATGCCGGGGAAGGGCATCCTCTGGTCCTGGTAGCGCGCCGGCTGGACCGGCTGCAAAGGCTCGCTGAGGAACTGCGCCAGCAGCACCGCATTGATGTCATCGTGGAGCAGGTCGATCTTTCATCTGTCGAGGAAGTCATACAGTTGCACCAGCGGCTCCGTGAGCGAGGCATTGCGATCGACATCCTGATCAACAACGCCGGCCACGGGCTGCATGGCACGTTCCTGGATGCCAAGTTGGAGGCGACCCTGGCGATGGTGCAGTTGGATGTGGCGAGCCTGACCGCCGTTACTCACGTTTTTGCGCAGGACATGCGCACACGCGGACAAGGGAAAATCCTGCTGGTAGCCAGCATGCTGGCCTACCTGGGCGTACAAAAGTACGCTGTCTACGCGGCGGCAAAGGCCTACGTTCTGCGTCTGGGTGATGCGCTGCATCGCGAACTCAAGCCCGACGGCATAACGGTGACGACGCTCTGCCCGGGCATGTCAGACACCGGATTCGCCACAGCGGCGCACCAGAAGCTCACGCCCATGTTGAAGCAGTTGATGATGCAGCCGGCCCCCGTGGTGCGCGCCGGTATCCGCGCCTTGCAGGCCGGACGCATCAGCATCGTGCCGGGCTGGGCCAACAAGGCCACCGTAATCTTTATCCGGGTAACGCCGCGCTGGCTGCACCAGGCGGTCATCGCACACATCATAAATGGATGAGCAGAACGATTAACCAGACTGGTGAGGAATGAATATGAAAACAACCGTTTTAAAGAAATTCGGCAGCGTGTCGCGCAGGTATCGCATAGCGCTCATCATGGGAGCAGTAGTTGTCATTGCCATCGGCGTTGTATTTGGAAAAGACAGGAAGCCGTTGCCTGCTGATGCGACCCCGCCCCGCATGGTACGCGCCTATACGGTAGGTACCGCCGGGAGTGACTCGATGGAATATACCGGGGTGATCCATGCGCGCACGGAGAGCGATCTCGGTTTTCGCGTGCCGGGCAAAATCATTGCGAAACTTGTCAAGGCCGGAGACCATGTCAAACGCGGACAGGCCCTGATGCGGCTTGATCCCACAGACCTGCGGCTGGCCGCCAATGCGGCCAGGGAGGCGGTCGAAGTGGCCCGGGCCCAGAACAAACGCGCCCTCGCCGATGAACTGCGCCAGCGTGGGCTGGTTGCCATAAAGGCCGTATCCGTACAGGAATACGAACAGGCCAAATCAGCGGCAGACGCAACAACCGCACAGCTGAATTCCGCCGTTGCCTATTCCAGGCAGCTGGAAAATCAGGAGGGGTATGCCGTTCTCAGGGCTGAAGCGGACGGTGTCGTCATGGAAATACCTGCGGACGTCGGACAGGTGGTAGGTGCGGGAAACGTCGTGGTTCGTCTCGCCCATGATGGTGCCCGCGAAGCGGTCGTCAACCTGCCTGAAGGGACTACAAAGATTGCAAATTCCAAGGCTGTTGCCAGCCTCTATGCCGATTCAGGCCACTCTTTTCCGGCAAAACTGCGTGAATTGTCCGCCATGGCTGATCCGCTCACACGCACCTACCAGGCACGCTTCAGCTTGGATGGTGTCGGCAAGAACGCCCCGCTTGGCGCAACGGTGACGGTCCATCTGATTGGCGAGACCACTAATGTAGCGATGCAGCAGTACGAAATCCCTGTCGGCGCGCTGTACGACGGCGGCACCGGCACAAGTGTCTGGGTCATACATCCGAATTCCTTCACCGTATCGCGGCGACCGGTCGCGGTTGCGAAGCTCGGTAGCGAGACAGCGCTGGTGAGCAAGGGCCTCAAGCCGGGTGAACGAATTCTCGCGCTGGGCGCTCACCTCGTCAAGGAAGGGGAAAAAGTCCAGATCCTCTCCGGCCCGGCGAAGGAGAAATAATCATGACCCGCTTCAATCTATCCGCTTTTGCGGTCCGCGAACGCGCCATCACCCTGTTCATGATTATTGTGATTATGGTAGCCGGGGGATTTGCCTTCTTTAAACTGGGACGGGCAGAGGACCCTAAATTCACCGTTAAGACCATGACGGTAACAGCCATCTGGCCGGGAGCCACCGCGAAGGAAATGCAGGAACAGGTGGGCGACCGGCTGGAAAAACGTCTGCAGGAACTGGAATTTTATGACCGGGTAGAAACCTCCGCATACCCCGGAATGATCCTGATGAAGCTCCAGCTGAAAGACTCCACACATCCCAAAGATGTGCCGGAAGAATTCTACCAGACACGAAAAAAGCTGGGAGATGAAAAAAATTATCTGCCCCACGGTGTGATCGGTCCGATTCTGAATGACGAATTTTCCGATGTGTATTTCGCCATGTATGCACTGGAAGCAAAGGGCCTTCCCCACCGACAGCTCGTGCTGGAGGCGGAAGCGCAGCGTCAGCGCCTTTCCCGGGTAAACGGCGTAGAGAAGGTCACCATTCTCGGCGAGCAGGACCCCAAGATCTATGTGGAGATTTCCTATAAGCGACTGGCGACTCTTGGGGTAAAAGCGACCGACCTGTTTCATGCACTGGCAACCCAAAACGATATGACCCCTTCAGGTTTTGTGGATACGGCCGGACCGCGGGTCTATCTGCGACTTGACGGCGCGATTAACGGCGTCGAAGCGGTCAAGGCGATTCCCGTGGCAAGCGGAGGGAAACTGTTGAAAATCGGTGATGTGGCCGAGGTCACCCGCGGCTATGAAGATCCGGCAACGAAGCAGATACGTCACCAGGGAGAACCTACGCTCATCCTGGCACTGGTCATGAAAAAAGGCTTCAACGGACTGACATTGGGCAAGCTGCTGAAAGCAGAAGAGACGGCGATTCACAAGGAATTACCCGTTGGTCTTGTGCTGTCCAAGGTGTCGGATCAGTCAAAGGTCATTTCCGAGGCCATTAACGAATTCATGATCAAATTCATGGCAGCGCTTGCCGTTGTCATCGTGGTCAGCCTGGTAACGCTGGGGTTCCGCGTCGGGATCGTCGTGGCTGCCGCGGTGCCGCTGACCCTTGCCACCGTGTTCGTCATCATGCTGCTTACCGGAAGGGATTTCGACCGCATCACCCTGGGGGCGCTGATTATTTCCCTGGGGCTCCTGGTGGATGATGCGATCATCGCCATCGAGATGATGGTGGTCAAAATGGAGGAGGGCATGGACCGGATCCAGGCCGCTACCTTTGCCTGGACATCCACGGCCAGCCCCATGCTTTTCGGTACGCTGGTTACCATCGCCGGCTTCCTGCCGGTTGGTTTTGCCAAATCGACGGCCGGTGAATACGCGGGCAACATCTTCTGGGTCGTGGCCTTCGCATTGATCACCTCGTGGTTTGTCGCCGTGCTCTTCACCCCCTATCTGGGCGTCAAGCTCCTGCCCGACATCAAACCGGTTCCGGGAGGGCATGATGCCATTTATGCCACCCCTAATTATCAGCGCTTTCGCAGTGTCGTGCGGCGGGTCGTCGATCACAAATGGCAAGCTGCCGGAATTACCATCGTGCTCTTTATCCTGGCCGTGGTCGGCATGGGATCTGTGGAGAAGCAGTTTTTTCCCAACTCGGATCGCCCCGAATTGATCGTTGACGTCAACCTACCTCCTGGGACGTCCTTTGCCGCGACCGATAGCGCGGTCAAAAACATCGAAAAGACGATTCTGGCCGAACCGCAGGCGAAAGACGTCACCAGCTATATCGGACACGGCATGCCGCGCTTCATACTGCCGCTCAATCCCGAATTACCCAACCCGGCCTTTGCCCAAATTGTCGTCCTGACCGAAGGGCACGCGGCACGCGATGCGCTCAAAAAAAAACTGCGCCAGGTTATTGCACAGGGCGCATTCCCTGAAGCGCGTGTGCGGGTGAAGCAATTCGTATTCGGCCCCCCCGTACCGTACCCGGTGCTCTTCCGGGTCATGGGACCGGATGTGGATGAACTGCGCAGGATTGCACGCGATGTCCAGGCCATCATGGCTGAAAATTCGAACGTACGTGATCTGCACCTGGATTGGGGGGAACGGACCCCGAGCCAGCGCCTGGTCCTTGATCAGGATCGTCTGCGCCTGCTTGGCCTCACGCCGCAGGATGCCGGGCTGCAATTACAGGCAATTCTGAATGGTGCTCCCACCACCCAGATGCGTGACGGCATCCGTTCGGTCGACGTGATGGTGCGCGCTCCCGGTACCGAACGCCACAGCCTGGAAAACCTTGCCAATGTCTCCCTGACCACCAGGGACGGGCGCTCGATCCCGCTGTCGCAGATGGCGCATTTCGAAGCCCGGATGGAAGATCCCCTGCTGAAACGCTACAACCGCGAACCGTACATCTCAGTTCAGGGGGATGTGATCGACGGGGTCCAGCCTCCGGATGTAACAGCCCAGATTCTCCCCAAACTGGATAAGCTGAAGGCGGCGCTTCCCGTTGGCTACCGCATAGAAACGGGTGGTTCCGTGGAGGAGAGCAAGAAGGCCGATGATGCCCTGGGGCTGCTGTTCCCGCCGATGATCCTGCTGATGCTGATTTTCATCATGCTCCAGGTCCGGTCATTCGCCACCATGTTCATGGTGTTTGCCACCGCCCCGCTGGGCCTGGTCGGGGCTGTACCCACCATGCTCATCTGCCATCAGCCATTTGGCTTTAACGCCATTCTCGGCTTGATCGGGTTGGCCGGGATCATCATGCGCAATACGCTGATTCTGGTCGACCAGATTCGCCACGACCAGGCGGCGGGGCTGACCGATTACGATGCCATCGTGGAATCGACCGTACGCCGTGCGCGCCCGGTCGTCCTGACCGCCGTGGCGGCCATGCTGGCCTTTATCCCGCTGACATTTTCCAGCTTCTGGGGATCGATGGCCTATGTGCTGATCGGCGGAGTCGGGGTCGGAACGATTCTGACGCTGCTCTTCCTGCCGGCCCTCTACGCAATCTGGTTCAAGGTGAAACATACCGCTGCTGCCACAGAAGAAGGAGCACTGACATGATCCGCTCAATAGCACTACTGAGCATAGCAAGCGCCTGTCTCGCAGGCTGTACGACCCTGGCGCCCAGCTACAGCCGGCCCGAAGCGCCGGTGTCCGCCGCCTGGCCCACCGGCCCGGCCTACCAGGCGCAATCTGCAGATCAAGCGCAGAAGCGGGTGGCCGACATACCCTGGCGCGAGTTTTTTGTCGACAAGCAGTTGGGCGCGCTGATCGAACTGGCGCTTACAAACAATCGTGACCTGAAGGTAGCAACCCTCAACATCGAACGCTCACGGGCGCAATTCCAGATCCAACGCTCCAACCTGTTCCCCAAGGTTGATGCCGGCGCAGCCGCGGGTTACCAGAGGATTCCCGAAACCCTCTCCGCCACGGGCAAGGCCATGACCGTGGAGCAATACAGTGTCGGCCTGGGCATCAGTTCGTACGAAGTTGACCTGTTCGGCCGGGTTCGCAGCCTCAAGGACCAGGCACTGGAACAGTATCTTGCCACCGAGCAGGCCGGGCGCACTGTTCAGATCAGCCTGGTTTCCCAGGTTGCCGCCACCTGGCTGGCCCTTGCCGCTGATCGTGAGCGGCTGCAGCTGGCACAGGAAACTCTGGCCAATCAGCAGGAATCCTACAATCTGACCAGAAGTCGTTTCGAGGCCGGGGTTGCTTCGGCACTTGCCTTGAATCAGGCCCAGACCACTATCGATGGAGCCCGGGTAGACATTGCCCGTTACACCACCCTGGTCGCTCAGGACGAAAATGCCCTGGCGCTTGTGGTCGGCTCTGCCGTGCCGTCTGAACTGCTGCCCTCGTCGCTGTCCGAAAAACTGACCAGCCTCAAGGACCTCTCTCCCGGTCTCCCCTCCGATGTCCTGCTCAGCCGTCCGGATATTCTCCAGGCAGAGGGACTGCTCAAGGGGGCCAATGCCAATATCGGAGCGGCACGGGCAGCATTTTTCCCACGTATTACCCTGGTGACGTCACTCGGCTTCGGCGCGGATGACCTTGCGGCGTTGTTCAAGCCCGGATCGCTTGCCTGGAAGATTGCACCCCAGATAACCCTGCCGATCTTCGACGCTGGCAGTAACAGGGCCAATCTAAGCGTGGCTGAAGCGGATCGTGCTATCGCTGTGGCCCAGTATGAGAAAGCCATCCAGACCGCCTTTCGGGAGGTGGCCGATGCCCTGGCCCAGCGGGGAACAATTGACGATCAACTGACCGCACAGCAGTCGCTCACGGGTGCCACATCCGAGAGCTACCGGCTCTCTCAGGCCCGCTATGAACAAGGTGTGGACAGCTATCTGCAGGTGCTGGATTCCCAACGCTCACTCTACGGAGCCCAACAGAACCTGATCGGGGTCCGGCTGGCACGACTGGCCAATCTGGTCACGCTCTACAAGGTTCTGGGCGGGGGGAGTGAGTGAGATACGTAGCTACGAATCAGGGAAGCATCTCCCTGAACAATCAAACACCATAAAAGGAGAACGTCATGAAAACAACAGCATTGGCAGTACTGTCGGCGTTACTGATGTCTGCAGCGGGTCCGGTTTTTGCCATGTCGCACCAGGAACGATTAGCCTGTGCGTGGACAGCCGGTAATTGCTTCGATGAGGCTAAAATTCTTGAGAAGAGGATCACGGAGATCAAGAGTGAAATCCGGAAGAGTGGCAATGGCTCACCGGATGAAGTGAAAAAGCTGGAGAATAAACTGCAGGAGGCCATGAATCAGCTGAAAAAGGTTGAAGACAAGTAGGCAAACTCAATAACATAAGTTGAAAAGTCAGTGCGAAATTAATTCACGGGAAAGGGAGGAACAGTTATGAAAACAGGCATGCGAGAGTATCTGAAATTCTATCTGAACGGAAAGTGGGAGGAGCCGACGGGGAGCCGCACGTGGGACGTGATCAACCCGGCCACCGAAGCGGTTGCCGGACGGATTGCCATGGGCGAATTGGCGGATGTGAACCGGGCCGTGGCTGCGGCGCGACGGGCGTTCCCAAGCTGGTCGCGCACCACGCGGGAGGAGCGGTTGGCGCTTCTGGGGCGGATCATCGAGGTGTACCAGACACGCTTCAACGACATGTGCGCGGCAATTTCCGAAGAGATGGGTGCGCCTCTGTGGGCGGCGGAAAAGGTTCAGGCGGCTGCGCCAATGGGCCAGCTCTCCATTGCCATTGAAGTGCTGAAGAACTACACGTTCGACGAAATGCGGGGAAGCACCATGATCCGTCACGAGCCGATCGGGGTCTGCGGTCTCATCTCTCCCTGGAACTTTCCGGTCATACTGATGATGGCAAAAGTTGCGCCGGCCATTGCCACCGGGTGCACCATGGTCCTGAAACCGTCGGAATATTCACCGTTTTCGGCTCAAATACTTGCGGAGATTCTGGATAAGGCCGAGGTTCCTCCCGGCGTCTTCAATATGGTGAATGGCGATGGCGAGACGGTTGGCGCTGCGCTCTCCTCCCATCCCGACATCGACATGATTTCCTTTACCGGCTCGACGCGCGCCGGGATTGATGTAGCGGCTAAGGCCGCACCGACGGTAAAACGAGTCCACCAGGAACTGGGAGGGAAGAGCCCCAATATCATCCTGGATGACGCTGATTTTGAAAAAGCCGTCACCGCAGGGGTGCAGGGGGTGATGTTCAACTCGGGCCAGACCTGTCTGGCCCCAACCCGCATGCTGGTGCCCGGATCGCGCATGGCGGAGGTAACAGGCATCGTCAGGCAGGTTGTGGCGAATTTCAACCCCGGGAAACCCGCCGACAACGCATTCATGGGACCGGTGGTCAACCAGCGGCAGTGGACCAGGGTCCAGGAACTGATCGGAAAGGGGATAGAGGAGGGGGCAACGCTGGTAACCGGTGGAACCGGCAAGCCGACAGGACTTGAACAGGGCTACTACGTGAAACCTACGGTCTTTGCCGATGTTACCAACGATATGACCATCGCCCGTGAGGAAATCTTTGGCCCGGTCCTGGCGATACTGGGGTATGCCGACGTGGAGGATGCGATCAGGATCGCCAACGACACCAGCTACGGTCTTTCGGCCTTTGTTCAGGGGGGGGATATGGAAAGGGTACGGGAGGTAGGGGGACGCATCCGTGCCGGTCAGGTTACCTTGAACGCGAGCGCGCTCGACATCGATCTTACGGCGCCCTTCGGCGGCTACAAGCGGTCCGGGAATGGTCGCGAATGGGGTGAAGCCGGTTTTGAAGCGTTTCTCGAGACGAAGGCGCTCATTGGCTACGAGCCGGCTTCCACTTCAGTCTGACCGCTTCGAAGTTGACCAACCGGAAATGCCTTCAGCGGACGCCCGCTACGGGAAGCACGAGATGGATGTTTTTCTTGGATAATCAGCGAATTCTTGCATCACCTAAAGACAGATGATGTAAATATAATTCTTAAAAGGGCATTTAACCGCAGATAAATCAGTGTTGCCGGTTTGGTATTTGCATTAAGCCTCCCCTCCCTTGCCTAGAGGCACCTACTTCTGGTGACGGGAGGACCCTTTGCGGCCTAAAGGGATTGAGGGGTGGGTGAAGCTGCAACGGAGTAACTTCGTGGCAATTTCCCCCACCCCCTAACCCCCTCCCGCAAGGGGCGGGGGGACTTTTAAGGCCACTGCAATAACCTAACCGGACACTACTGCAGATAAATAGGATAAACGCAGATAGACCAAACAAATCTTGAGTACATCCCTTAACCCTTTTGGTTTAACCTTATTTTTCTGTATGCTTTTGATTTATCTGTGTTTATCGCTTAGAAGCGCCTACTTTTGGCTGTGTCCATCTGCGGTTAACTGCTTTTTAATAGGATAATGGAAAAGGTTGAGCAATTTGCCCCAAAGATAAGCTGCCAAGAGGAAGGTGACGGGATGGCACATCCTGATTCTAAAGAGAAAAACAACCCACAAGAGATCCTGCGCGGCGTCATGAAATTGTGCGCCGGCTGCGACGTCTGCCGCACCCTGATGGAGGGGGATTGCGCATTTTTCCCTGAGCTCTATCGCCTCTGGGACCAGGAGAAAGAACACAAGGTTCCCATCACCGACGCACAACTTCGCAACCTGGCAGAACTCTGTACCCTGTGCGGAATGTGTCCCTGTCCCAGAATTCCCATCCAGGTGATGGAGGCCAAGAGCCTTTTCGTCGACACCGAGGGGCGCACCCTGGCGACCAGGCTTCTCGCTGATGTCCCGCGAATGGCAAAGCTGGCCGGCAGGTTTCCCCGGCTGTCCAGGGTAATTCAGTCGAGCACGGTCACTGCCCCCCTGCTGCGAAAAGCGCTCAAGCTTCATCCCGAGCGCAAGCTCCCCGTCATTCCGGCAGAGAATTTCTTTCATTGGGCCGAGCACAAAGGGCTCACCGTGCGCAAGGAGGGGAGTCGAAACGTCACCTATTTTGCTGGATGCACGGCGGGCTATCTCTTTCCCCAGGTAGGCCGCTCGGTTGTCGAGGTGCTGGAGCGCAACAGAGTGGTGGTCCATGTCCCACCGCAGCAGTGCTGCGGCATGCCGCATCTGGCAGAAGGTGACCGAGACAGCACCCTGGAGCTCGCTCAAGCCAACCTGGATGAGCTGCTGGCCGCGGTTCAGGCCGGTGACGAACTCATCACGTCCTGTCCCACCTGCGGCTACTATATGAAGGTGCTGTTAAAAGAGAGAGCCCATTATTCCGAAGCCTATAAGAAAATCGAGGAAGCCAAAGTGGCTGCGTCTGCACGTGCGCCAACTGTGCAGGGTATAAACAAACTCAAGGCGCTTAAAAGTTACGATCCCAAAAACATCTATCGTGATGACGGCTATTTTGCGTCCCTCGATCCTCTAAACCGCATCAACCTGGTCGAGCATCTTTCTGATGTCGGAGAATATCTGTCGCGCCTGCATGATGCGGGACAGCTTGATACAAGTTTCAGTGCCCTGCCCAAGCACGTGGTCTACTATGCCCCCTGCCATCAGCGGGAGCAGAAGATCGGCACCCCGTACCTGGATCTGTTGAGGTTGATTCCCGGACTGGCCATTGAACCGGTGGGGAGCGGCATGGACTGTTGCGGCATGGGCGGTAATTTTGGCTTCAAGGCTGATTTCCACGAAAAATCCCTTGCCATCGGACGTCCCCTGATGGAGAAGATCCGGAGCCGGAACCCTGATGCGATTGTCACTGACTGCTTGAGTTGCCGGTTGCAGTTTGGCCACACCCTGCCGTACACGATTTACCATCCCATAGAAATGCTGGCTATGGCGTATTCTGATAATTGAATTATCGGAGGAAAGAAATGGGCCACATACGAATTGAAGGAAAGATAGAATTTGATGTCGTAGAGCAAACGTCGGAGCGGGTTGTTGCAGAAATGCCGGTACTGCCCGGCATATTGAATCCCTATGGCTCGGTCAATGCGGGTGCAATCCTGTGGTTTGCGGATATCACCGCCACCATTTTGGTACTGGGACCATCAACACTCCCCTCAGAAGGCATGGCGGGTTTCCCCCTTTGTATAACCCTGAATGCGAACTTTATCAGCAACCAGAAGGACGGAACATTAAGGGCGGTCGCTACCTTCGTAAAGAAGGGGAAACGGGTCAATGTCGTACGGACGATCGTCTACGGCAAGAGCGACCGCTTGATTGCCGATGTAACCACGAACCATGTGGCAGCAACGTCTGAATAGCACATGGTTCTCTAGGCACTCCGTGTTAGTAGTGAGTACCGCCTCAACTGATCGATAAAACCGTAGGGCGGATCTTCAAAAAAAGTTCGAGTGCACGAGTTCGAGTTCGGCCTGGACTATCATTAAAACGCAAAGCAGGTGCAGCCGATCCCCCAGTTGCCATGCTCCCCAACGACCGTATGGGTATGCTGATGCAGGGGATTGCCGCATGAACTGCTTTGGCTTGTCACTCCACCTGCGACAGCATGGGCATGGCGGTAGGCGCCGCCATAGGCTCCGGTCGGTGCCCATTTGGGCGACACCGGCGGCAGAGGCGGCGCCAGGCCGGCAAACCCGCCGCTGCCATGCACGATCCGCCCGTCCATGACCGTCAGCAACGATTCGATCCCCTTGATTTCCTCTTCCGGCACCGTGAAGTAATCGGCCGAGAGCACCGCCAGGTCAGCCAACTGCCCGGTGGCAATCCGCCCCTTGCTGCCGTCGTCCCCGGAGAACCAGGCGCTCCCCTCGGTGTAGAGCCGCAACGCCTTGGTGCGGCTGAGGCGGTTCTTCTCATCGTAGAGCGCCAGTCCGCCCACGGTCCTGCCACTCACCAGCCAGTAGAGCGACACCCAGGGGTTGTAGCTCGAGACCCGCGTTGCGTCGGTACCGGCACCGACCGGGATCCCCAGGTTCAGCATGCGGGTGATCGGCGGTGTCCGCTGAGCTGCTGCGGCGCCGTACCGGCTCACGAAGTATTCCCCCTGGAAGGCCATGCGGTCCTGGATGGCGATGCCGCCCCCCAGGGCGCGAACCCGCTCCAAGCTCTGCTCCGAGATGGTCTCGGCATGGTCGAAGAACCAGCGTAGCCCGCTGAAAGGGATCTCCAGGTCAACCTCCTCGAACACGTTCAGGAAGCGGCTGATCGACTCGTCGTAGGTGGCGTGCAGCCTAAACGGCCAGCGGTTGGCGACCAGCAGCCCGATCACCTTCTTCAACTCGGCCTCCAGCACCGGCTGCAGGTCGGGCCGGGGTTCCAGAAAGTCCTCGAAATCGGCAGCCGAAAAGACCAGCATCTCACCGGCACCGTTCATCTTGTAAAGTTCATTCCCCTGTCCGGGGGAGACGATCTTGGCCCAGCCGGCAAAGTCGTCGTATTCCTCCTTCAGCCGCTGGGTAAAGAGATTGTAGGCAATGCGCAGGGTCAGCTGATTCTGCTCAACCAGGTGTTCGACCACCCGGTAGTCGTCCGGATAGTTCTGAAAACCGCCGCCGGCATCGATAGCGCTGGTGATCCCCAGCCGGTTCAGCTCCCGCATGAAGTGGCGGGTCGAATTGACCTGATCGTCGAAGCTGAGCTTCGGCCCCTTGGCCAGGCTGGAGTAGAGGATCAGGGCGTTGGGCTTGGCGATCAGCAGCCCGGTGGGGTTGCCGTGCCGGTCGCGCTGTATCAGGCTGCCGGGAGGGTCGGGCGTCTCCCGCGTATATCCCATGGCATGCAGGCCGGCCCGGTTGACCAAAGCCCGGTCGTAGAGATGCAGCACAAAAACCGGGGTATCCGGTGAAGCGGCATTGATCTCGTCCAGAGACGGCATGCGTTTTTCCGCGAACTGGAATTCGGTCCAACCACCCACCACCCGCACCCATTGGGGGGCCGGTGTGCGCAGCGCCTGCTCCTTGAGCATCCGCAGGGCGATGGCCAGTGACGGCACGTCGTCCCAGCGCAGCTCCATGTTGTAGTTGAGCCCGCCGCGGATGACATGGATATGGGAATCGTTCAGCCCGGGGATCACGGTGTGCCCCTTCAGGTCGATCATCGGTGTCGTCGTGCCGGCCAGTTTCATGACGTCACGCTCTTCGCCCGTCTCCAGGATTCGGCCTTCACCGATGGCAACTGCGGATACCTCCGGAAGCAGCGGGTCGAGTGTCGCGATTCTTCCGTTATGTAAAATAAGTTCTGCTGTTTTCATTTGAATTACCTCCCAACGGTGCGCTGTTTCAGCAACGGGCTGAACAGCTTCACCAGCAAGGGCATGACTAACCAGGTCAGCAGACAGACGATGCCGATCGACACGACAAGCGCCTGCAAAATCGGCGGCAGGCGGCCAATCAGGGGCGCCAACGCGTTAGACACGAGGATACTGACCGGCCAGACACCCAGAACCGTGATGATTGCCATCTTCCAGCGCGGGGGAGCCTGTGAGCCATCCGTTTCGAACCAGTACTCCAATCCCCGTTCCACGTGGTAGGTCGGCTGCTCTTCCCGGAACTGCTCGGCCTTTGCCAGGAAATCCCGCCGAACGTCCGATTCCATCCAGGCCGTCAGATGTTCGTCGGTGTCGAACCTGAAGACGATCATGTACTCCGACCCGTTGTCACCGGGATGAACCACGTTGAGACCGAGATGTCCGGGAAACTTGAGCGCTGCCGCGGAAACCTCCCGGAACCAGGCATCGAATTCCTGCTCGTGTCCTGGCCGGACATGCCAGGTGACCACCACCGTCACCTGGCCGCTTTCGATCCTGGTTACTTTCATGGTCAGTGCCCTGCTGCTCCGGCGCGGCTGGCAGGAGCTCCATGCACCATGGTGTAGGCATATTCGACACCTTGACCGTAAGCACCGCAGAGCTCTTTAACCACAGCCATGACATCGTTGTAGGTATCCTTGTGGGCCCAGTCGCGCTGGTACTCAAGCAGCACCTGCAGTGCGGTGACCGGCACCGCACCGGCCTGCTCGATCCGCCGCATGGCGGCATTGTGGGCCGCGACACTGGTGCCGCCGGAGGCATCCTCCACGGCATAGACCTCGTAGCCGGCCTTGATCGCCTCAAGGGCCGGGAAGGTCAGGCAGACCTCGGTCCAGAGTGCCGCCATGATCAGTTTCTTGCGGCCAGTGGCAACGACCGCCTCAACCAGCTTGGCATCCTCCCAGGAGTTCATGGAGCTCCGTTCAACCGGCTCCTGGTCCGGAAATATATCCAGGACCTGTGGCCAGAAATTGCCGGAGAAGCTTTTGGTTTCTACGGTTGTCAGAACTGTGGGGACATTGAAAATTTTTGCTGCCTTGGCCAGCAGCATCACATTATTGAACAGTGTCTGACGGTCGATATTGGCAACCCCAAAGGTCATCTGCGGCTGGAAGTCGATCAATATGAGAGCGCTGTTCTGCGGGTTCAAAAGTTCTGTTTTCATTGCAAACCTCCAAAGGACAATTATTGTCTTCTATGTTTCAACCATAAACTTCTTCGCCAGGAAATACCTCATACTCTTTTTCGTTGTCAGGTATGTTATTTTGTTATAGCGTGAAGACATGGAACTGCGCCATTACCGATACTTCCTGGCCGCGGCCGAGGAACTTAACATCAGCAAGGCTTCGCGCCGACTGAATGTCTCCCAGCCGGCCATGAGCCGCCTGATCCGCGACCTGGAGAACGAGCTGGGTACTCCGCTCTTCCAGCGGGAGCGCTTCGGGATCGCCCTGACGCCGTCGGGTGAGACCTTTCTGAGCTATGCCCACCAGATCCTCGATCTGAGCAACGAAGCGACCCGGGTGCTCCGCAACCAGCCGGCGCAGCCCCCGACAATTACCATCGGCTTCATCACCTCTTCGCTGGGGTCATTCTTCAGCGCCGCCCTGAAGTCCATTCGGGATGCGCACCCCGAGCTCATGGTCAAGATCCACGAACTCTCTCCGGCCGACCAGGCCAAGGCGCTGAACAAGGGCCAGATCGACATCGCCCTGATCGGCAACCCCTGCGCCTCGATCCTTGATGAATTCGAGACCGGCATCCTGTTCGAAATTGGATTGAAGGCGGTGCTGCCGGCCGGCCATCGGCTGGCGAAACGGAAGCGGGTGAACCTGAAGGAGTTGGAGAAGGATGATTTCATCGGGTACAGCGAAGAGAGTTTTCCGGGGAGGAACCAGACGATTATCAATGCCTGCCGGGTGGCAGGCTTTAAGCCCGCCCTGAAATATCAGGCCGACAGCCTGGTGGAGGTGCTGACGTTGATTGGCGCCGGCACCGGCGTCTGCCTGATGCCAGCCGACGTGATCAGCCTGCCCCATCCTGGCACGGTCTTTATACCGATCAGGGAAAATCTGGAGCCAATACGTTTTACCGCTGCGTGGAGACGTGATGACGACCGGGCCGTTGTCGCTGAATTGCTCACCTATCTAAAAAATGCACATAAGAGCGATTAAAGTTGTCTGAATGTGTGGATGCTGCCAACTGAAAAATTTCCCGCGTCAGTAACTACGGTCAGCAAAAGGGGACAGGCGAATTTTTATAACGTAGCCGGTCACCTTTCGATTCTCCACGGAATTATCATTGCGTGAGCAAAACTGCTGAAAATCATTTCTCACGCACCAAAAGTAGGCGCTATTAAGCGACGACGCGACGTAAAACCAAAGAATAAGATCCGTTTATAAGCCTTTCGTTGCGTCGTAGCGTCTTTGCGTGACACAGGTTTTTCTGCTTGGGTCGCTTTGAAGTTCGGTTGTAAGGCGGCGTGTGGGGAATGGTTAGTTGACTTTTTGGGTGTTTGTTAAGACTGTTGCGGCGGGCGCTAACGTGATCTTTTCTTTCTTCGACAAATCCATCAATGAATGCAAGGCGGTCGGCACACCCGGTTCCGGTTGCGGTCCGAGCGTGGAAGGGTACTTCCGGTTGTTGGCCTTCGGCCATCGCGAGAATGTGATTGAGACTGTCGAACGGATCAAGAAAAACTTGAAGTAATGACGAGGGCGCCCAGCGAGGCGCCCTTTGTTTTGGTGCTATAATTTGTATTTGATTTACATCAGTGCTGTGATATTCTTTGGTAGCTAGACTGTCTAGCTAGACAAAGGAGGCTTGTATGAAGACCAATAAAATTGTTCGGTCAGCTCATGATCGGGAATGGCAACTTCAGGAAGCAAAGAACCGTTTGAGTCAGGTGGTTGATTCGGCTTTGCATGATGGTCCCCAGACAATCACATTGCGGGGCAAGCCTGCTGCGGTGGTGGTGTCTTTTGATGAATACCGCAAACTGACCCTGCCGCGTACCGGATTATCGCAGTTCTTCAAGCAATCTCCTTTGCGTGAGGTTGAACTCGACCTCAGCCGCAGCACCGATCTATCCCGTGAGGTGGAGTTGTGAAGTATCTGCTCGATACCTGTCTGATTTCCGAATTGGTAAAGAGGGAGCCAAATCCGGCAGTAGTGGCTTGGCTGGACGAGCAGGATGAGCAGAAACTGTTTCTGTGTGTCCTGAATCTGGGCGAGTTGCAGAAGGGGATCAGCAAGCTCCCGGATGGCACAAAAAAGGAAGAGCTGCAGTCGTGGGTGGCGCTTGATCTGGTTGAACGTTTTACCGGCCGGATTCTTGAATTAGATCTGGAAACGGCGCTCTGTTGGGGAAGACTCCAGGGAGAGGCAGAGCGGGCGGGCGAGAAACTGCCGGTAATGGATTCGCTGATTGCCGCCATAGCTGCGGCGCATGGGTTGGTTGTGGTTACGCGGAATGTCAGGGATATTGAGAGATGTGGGGTGCGGGTTTGTAATCCGTGGGGGTGAATTAAGTAAACTGTCCCCGTAATTCCCGCGCCAGATTAAGCTGGTTGTCACAATTGTTCGGTAATCACCGTATTAGCATTCATACCTTATCACTCTTCACCGCTGTACTTCCTGTCGCACCTTCATGATCCTCAGCAAGTTCTCTTCGATCCAGTCGGCCAGCGATTCGACTTTATGGCCGATCTCCTCGCCCAGCGGCGTCAGGGTGTATTCCACATGCGGCGGCACAACCGGCAGCGACACGCGGTTGATGAAGCCGTCTTTTTCCAGGCATTGCAGCGTCTGGGCAAGCATCTTCTCGCTGACTCCGCCTATCTTGCGGCGTAAATCGCAGAAACGGTGTGTCCCTGCCATCAGGGCCACCAATACGAGCACTCCCCAACGGCTGGTGACATGATTGAGTATCTCACGTGATGGGCATTCCACTGCAAACACCAGCCCACGCTGGAATTGCTCCGATAATTTCACTGGTTCGATATTTTTTTTCATACTTACCTTTTAGTGCGTACTTACTTTTTGTAATTGTAGTTGATATGGTTATTTTACACAAGATGTCAATCAGGTTTGAAAGGAATTTATCATGATCGTCGTTACCGGAGCTACAGGACAATTGGGTCGTTTGGTCATCGCAGCGCTGCTGAAAAAAGTACCCGCCGTAGAAATCGTTGCAGCCGTGCGCAATGTGGAGAAAGCTAAAGACCTTGCAGAGTCTGGTATACAGGTGCGTTACGCAGACTACAGCCAGCCTGCTTCGTGGGATGAAGCGCTCAAAGGAGCTGACAAGCTGCTGCTGATTTCTTCCAGCGAGATCGGGCAGCGGGTGAACCAGCATCGCAGCGTCATCGACGCGGCTCAACGCTGCGGCGTGAAACTGCTGGCGTACACCAGCGTACTGCATGCCGTGACATCGCCACTCGGACTTGCCGCCGAGCATAGAGAAACCGAAGCATTACTCAGTGCTTCCGGAGTTCCTTTTGTGCTGTTGCGCAATGGCTGGTACACCGAGAATTATACTGCCGGGGTGCCAGCCGCACTGGCTAATGGTGGCGTGTATGGCTGTGCCGGCGATGGCCGCATCTCGTCGGCTGCGCGTGCCGATTATGCAGAAGCAGCGGCTGCGGTGTTGACCTCGGACAACCAGGCGGGCCGCGTGTATGAACTGGCTGGCGACACCAGCTACTCACTGACGGAGCTGGCTGCGGAGATCTCACGCCAATCCGGCCAGAATATAGGGTATGTGAACCTGCCCGAGGCCGAGTACAAAGGCGTTCTTGTCAAGGCGGGGCTGCCGGAAGTTATCGCAAAATTACTCGCCAATTCAGACACGGGAGCTTCCAAAGGCGCGTTGTTTGATGACCGCCGTCAGCTCAGTACACTCATCGGCCGGGCCACAACGCCGTTGGCAACGGCAATTGCGGCGATGTTGTAGAGTTGGACTCATCTACAGCCACTTATGATCAGTCGCATCAAAGTTCCCGCGTCAGTAACTACGGTCAGGAAAAGGGGGCAGGCGAACTTTTATAACGTAGCCGGTCACCTTTCGATTCTCGGCACCTCCGGTATCGGTTTCGGGCCGAGCGGGGAAGGGTACTTCAGATTGTCGGCCTTCGGTCATCGTGAGAATGTGATTGAGGCGGTGGAGAAGATAAAGAAGAATTTGAAGTAGGTTGACTGAAAAGGGCGCCAATTGCGGCGCCCTTCTTGCGTTTTGGATGTTTTACCCGTATACAATACTCGATATTTGAATTAAGTTAACTATCTCAAAAATACATCTGGCCTTTAAAGTAGTTGTACGGTTATGGTCTTAATGTTTCAAAAGCCTTGTGGAAAGGTACCAAGCTGGATTCAAAGCGATTCTGCGGCGGGTGACATAACAGGTTTAACTAAAAGCTGTATGGTGAGTTTCGTTATAGTTGTTTAGAAAGAATAGACGCTACAATTTTTTTTTATCAAGTTAATCTTGGGGGGAGCATGTTCAGAACCAGACCAAACATAAATGAAGTATTTACACCAAGAAGTGCTAATGTTAATTCAAAAATTTATATTCCAAGAACTAATCTAGAAAAAGAGTTAAAACGTTCTTTAGATGGTTCATTGCATACCTTGATTTATGGGAATAGTGGTGCAGGTAAATCATGGCTATATAAAAGAGTAATAATGGAAAACAAGATGTTTTCCCGCGTAGCAAATTGTGCAAATGCTGCACGGTATGATTCAATTACAGAAGAAATTGTTAATTCTGTTTTGCCAAAGGGAAGCAGGGAACTAGAAAGTTTGGAAGAGGAAATTGGAGCTGAAGTATCGGCATTGTTTGCTAAAGGTGGTGGGAAAAGCAAACGTAAATATAATATTTTAACTGAAGATCCATTGTTGTCATCCTTTCATTATTTAAGGAAAGAAGCTGGTGCTTCAGTTGCAGTACTGGTTTTAGATAATTTGGAAACTATAATAAATAATGAAAAATTAATGGATGAATTGGCAAATATAATAATATTATGTGACGATGCTAGATATGCGAAATACAACGTAAAACTTCTGTTAGTAGGTGTGCCCTCCGGTGTGCTAGAATATTTTTCTAAAGTTAAAAACTTACCAACAGTCGCAAATAGGATACAAGAAATTAATGAAGTATCTAATTTTTTAGAATCTCAAGTTAATGCATTTGTCGAAACAAGTTTCGTTAATTTGTTAGATATTAAAATCCAAAATTCAATGCTTACTGAATGGAAAACACATATATACAATGTAACTTTAGGAAATCCTCAAAGACTACATGAATATTGCGAATGCCTTGCATATAAGTTAATGGACAGTAAATGGGACCCTAAAAGTGGTGTATTGAAATTAGCAGATAGTGCATGGTTAACCCAAGGGTTGAGAGAATCATATGCAAAAATAGATTCACTTATGAATGAGCGTGATACAGAAATTGGGAGAAGAAACCAAGTATTATATGCATTAGGTAAAGTGCAGATTCATTATTTCACACCGAAACATATTGGTGACATCGTTAAGAAGGAGTTTCCGAACACTTGTAATGGAATTAAATTGGGGGTGAGTAAAATATTATCAGATTTATGTGCTAAAGATAATTCTATAATAAAGAAATGTACAAACGGTACGCGATATGAGTTTACTGATTCTAGGTATATAATGACTTTAAGATTGATGCTTGATAAATCAAGAAATGAAAAAGTGATTAAATTAGGATTCAGGATATAAGGGGTAATAGGGTGAAATTAGGGCCACTCCCCATATTTTCATCTAATAAGCGAAATGCGTGACTGACTCATTTCTTCACTAGCAAAGGCGGCCAATTGGCCGCCTTTGCTGCTTCTGCTATCAGTTCATTTCAAGCGCTGTGGCAATTCTCGTCTTGAGTTGCCCCGATGAATTCCGGGGACATTCATGATAAATTTTATCAAGGGGGAAACGGAGATTTCCCATAACCTTCCGAACTCCACCGATGGGACGGAGTTCCGGGGACAGCATACATAATTCGAAAGGCGGCCAATCGGTCGCTTTTCCTGTTTACCACCAAACTACAACACTCATTTCTCCAATAACTTCCACTCAAGACCAATGCTGACCACGTTTGCCAACGCGACTACTTTTCTCTTTATCGAACGGGAATAATATTCCTGCTCCGTCTTTGTTAGGGGCAACCCTTTCAACCTTATTTTAAACAACTCCTTCTGCTTCGGTGAAAACATCTGCGACATGGCAAAGGCCAGGGAATACTCCTCGTACTTTCCTTGCGAACATTCCCGTTCATGCATTTGACCTGTGGGGTAACATTCGGTATGATGCGGAAACGCATGGAAGGGAACGGACACAGATGCATTCATTGAAATATTTAGCCGGCTATTCACCGCAGATTACGGCCCAGGTGGCGGAACTGGTTGCAGAAAACCGGTTGGGCAGCGTCATTGTGCGGCGATACCCCAAAGCGCACGATGTCAGAACAGATAAGGCGCTCTACGATTATACCGTCGATATCAAGAACGAGTACATGCGCACCGCTCAGCCGCTCAGCAGGGTTGTCTACGACGGGAAGATCCATGTGATCCACAACGCCCTGGGGACCCACACCTTTGTATCCCGTGTACAGGGGGGCAAACTGAAGGCAAAACACGAAATCCGCATAGCATCGGTCTTTCGGGACGGCCCCGGAGAATTTCTGAAAATGATTGTCGTGCATGAACTGGCGCACCTGAAGGAGAAGGAGCACAACAAGGCTTTCTACCAACTGTGCACATATCAGGTCTTTGAAAAACTCACCGATTCAAGTGATATATCCTGAACTTGAGTTTTCTCGGAGAGAATCAGCTTCATTTTTTCATTTATTCAACTATGTTATTGCTCTTTGAAGCCATTTTGGCCACTTAATCGGCCCGGATTTCGCCTTTTGGGCGGTTTCCTCCCGCTTTATGTGGCACAGATCCCCAAGTTTCGCATTCGGACCAGGTTGTAAGCCGTTACTGCCAGGGTAAAGTGCCAATCGATCTTCTTGATACCTCGATAGCGAGTCTTGCGGAACAGGCCAACAGTCTTCAGCCAGCCGAAGACCTCCTCAATGCGTTTGCGAAACTTCTGGCTCGCTGCATAGCTGATGTGGCGGGTGGTGCGGCCATCAATTGATGAACGACGTCCCTTCTTAGTGGTGTTTTGCGTAACATGAGGCGTTACGTTCAACTCTCGCATGGCTGCGACGAATCCACGAGTGTCGTAGTTCCTGTCGGCCGCTATGCTGATTCGTCGCTTTCGTGGAGCTACCTTGGCAACCATGGCCTTGGCGGTTTCACGCTCGGCAAAGCCATCAGCGATGGTAACAGCACTCGTCATGACCAGCCCATTCTGGTTCTCAGTCAAAAGATGGGCGGCAAACGACAACCTGGGTTCATGGTTGACACCTTTGCGGTAGAGCCTTGCTTCCGGGTCTGTGCTGGATGCGTGAGTATCGTTGGTCAGTTTCTCACCCTGGTAATCACGAGTCGGGTTCTTGCCGCTTGGGGGCTCATGCTCGTCGTTCTTTGGCTTGAAACTTTTGAGAGAAGCCCATGACTGGATCAGGGTGCCATCAACACTGAAATGATCCTTGGATAGCAGCTTGCCGCGCCTGGCCTGCTCAAGCACTTCCGCAAGGAACTTGGCGGCAATATCGGTCTGAATAAGACGATCCTGGTTCGTAGTGAAGCTGGAATTATCCCAGACCGGCTCATCGAGCCCCATCCCGAGGAACCAGCGGAACAGAAGACTGAAGTGGATCTGCTCAACAAGTTTGACGTTGCTGGGAATTGAGTACAAAACCTGAAGCAGCATGGCTTTAAGCAACCGCTCCGGCGGAATCGAAGGCCGACCGGTATGGGAATACATCTGGCAGAACACCGGTGAAAGATTCTCAAGTGCAGCATCTACCATCTGTCGGATAGGACGAAGTGGATGATCCTTGGGGACAAAGGACTCCGGTGAGAGATAAACGAACAATGCATCAGATGGTAGATCGAAACCGCGCATACTTATTCTCCTGAAATATCAGCAAGATATGCGCGAAATCTTAGCATAAATTGGTGCCAAAATCACCGTAAATACAACGAGTTTTTCAAAGACCTGATATATGGAACCGGCCTATCACCAGCTGGAATTTGATACCCGGCTGTTCCTGACCCAGGTGGAGATGGCCGGGTCACCGTACCTGACCTGATTTTGAGGCGGCTGGCGGGAGGTTGCCGCTGTATTGCATTCAAAAGCTTGATGGTCAGGGGAAATGCAGGGCAGTTGTCTAATTCTAAATACAGCCGGGATTTGCAGCTCCGGGGTCCTTCTTGACTTTCATCTGTTCACTGCTACCCTTCCCGTATGTCACGCAAACCCTGCATACATTATTCCAGCAAAGAGTAAAACTTTATCCCGTGAAGCCATGCCGGGCATCCGGTCTTTATTGATTTCGATGCCTATCTGTTGGAACTGGCGCAATATCCATCTGACAGCATTTGGCTCCACTCCCTTCATTTTGTAAGAACCGGGGGACGGTATGGAACAGAAAAACAATACTGTTACTATGACAACTATTAACCCCGATATTTTCATTCGAAAGTATGTTTTTGTCAGTATCGTCTCAATTATCGTAGTTCTGTTGTTCAGTTGTTACGGAATTTATCGGGTCTCTTTTTCATTTGTAATTGAAAATGCCGAGGACAGTGCCGTCTCTTTGGCTAACTCTCTAACGCATCACGCAATTGACAGATTGTTGCAACATAATTCGGTGCATACGATTGAACTTAATGTGACGCCTGAGACGCTTACTCAATTCCAGTCAAATATGCGTGATGATATTGAGCATTTCAATGTGTTAAAGGTGAAGCTGTTCGATAATAAGACACAATTGATTTACAGTTCTGATAATCGAATGGTTGGTCAGTTTGACAAAAACAACCTTCGACTTGCCAACGCATTGGCTGGGAACAATGATTCTCTGGCTGTAAAAAAGGATAAAATATCCGATTTCAATGGTCAGGAGCGTTTTGCTGTTGATGTGGTCGAGACGTATGTCCCGGTACGAGACAACACGGGACGTGTAGTCGGATGCTTCGAACTATATCAGGACATTACCCGGTATTACCGCGAAATTATCCCGTTTGTAGTGGTCTCAGGCGGGATTATGGTATTCATTCTTTCAACAGGGTTTCTGGTGTCGCATGTGCTGCTGAGGAAGACGGCACAACAACTGAAGGGCGCCCAGAAGATACTGGAAAGCCAAGCGTGTACAGACTTCCTGACCGGTATATATAACCGCCGCCAGCTTCTGTTCCGGTGCGAAGAAGAAATATCAAGATGTAAACGGATGAAGGTAAGCGGAACACCTATGTCATCTTTGGCATGTGTAATGATTGACATTGATCACTTCAAGCATGTCAACGATACCTATGGCCACGCTGCAGGAGATGAAGTGATTCGGGAATTGGCGAACCGCCTCAAGCAGGTGACCAGGCCATATGACATCGTGGGACGTTACGGAGGTGAAGAGTTCCTGGTCGTCATCTGCCAATCTGATGATGAATTCATTACAGCAGTGTCAGAAAGGTTGTGGAGTATCGCACGCTCGACTCCAATCCGTTATGGTGACATGAACATAGACATAACGATAAGTCTGGGGGTTGCAAAATTAGATGTACCTGATGAAAGTCACGAAGCGGTTATTATAAGAGCTGATCGTGCTCTCTATCAGGCAAAGAATGAAGGGCGGGACCGGATATGTTATGACACCCCTGTGACGGATGAATCGAACCATCTCCCTGATCAGGCCTGACTTTCTGTCTGGGGTGAAGCGGGGACGGGCGCTCCTCCGGTGTCACGAATAAAAGGGGGGCAGGCTGCAATTTCCGGGGACAGCATGCGTAATCCAAAAGGCGGCCGATCGGCCGCCTTTTGCTATTTCACCAGTATCTTTCTATCGAATGCCGTGTCACCATGCCTGCCAGGAACCATGCCGGCAATTTCTTAATGACACTTATGCTTTCGATTCCTCCTGCACTGCTGCAGCCTCGTTGCAGCGCTCCACAACCTCGCGCAGCCAGGCGATCTCATCGGGCAGAAACTGTTTCGAGTACGGTGTGCCGACATTCAGCGCCCAGCGGAGCGGCGGCATGGTCGTGGCGGCGAGTATGTATCCCGGAACCCCCACCCATGTGGCATCGTCTGCTGCCCAGCTCTTCAAGCGCTCTTCGGTGTCGAACAGCATCAGGTAATCATTCCCGTCCGATTCGATGACAAGCGGCAGAACCTGCTCCTCCTCAACGGCCGCTGCTCCGCCAGTCTCCGGCTGATCAAGGGTAGGGACGCAAAAGGTCGTATTGAGAAAGATATCGTAATACTTTGACTGGCGCCTGGCATCGTCACTGGCCTCGCGCAATGTCAGCAGTGCCTGGTCGAGTGCGGTCATCTCCCGGGGAGCTTCTGTTGGCGCTACCATCGGTTGGTCACCTCGATCAGGTGATAGCCGAACCGGGTTTTGACCGGGCCTAGGACCTTGTTCAGTTCGCCGGAGAAGACGACGTCATCGAATTCCTGCACCATCTGCCCGGGACGGAAGGCACCGAGATCACCCCCTTGCAGGCGCGAAGGACAGGTGGATTTGTGCTTGGCCACTTCGGCGAAATCGGCACCGGCCTCAATCTCGCACTTGAGCTGCAGGCATTGGGTTTCTGTCTCTACGAGGATGTGACGGGCGCTGGCAGGCATGGGGGCTCCTTGGGATGCGTGGAAAAATTTCCAGCATAGTAGCTGAAACAACAGGGCAGGGCAACCGGCAAAAAGTGAAAATTGTGGGCACTCGGTGTTGTATGGTTGCAGAAATCATCCATACGGGTATGCTGTCGAGAGCAGCATCTCACACAAAATAATATTCACCGGAAGGGTTATGAAAATACAAAAACTATCGATCGAGAACCGCCCCAAGGTTTACGGGCTGCTGCAGCGCGCCTTTCCCGGCAGTGACTTTGAGGCCAAACTGGTGCAGAATCTCCACGAGAACGGCAGGGTCATGCATGAATGGGTCTGCCTTCATGTCAACAAGGCCATTGCCTATATCGCCTTTTCCCCTGCCTACCATGGCAGGGAGATCTGCGGTCTGCACCTGGCGCCCATGGCCGTGGCACCCGATTTCCAGAAGCAGGGGGTGGGCACGGAACTGCTCCAGTTTGCCCTGCGGCAGGCTGAGATCAAAAGCCAGCCCCTGTTTGTCCTGGGCGCACCGGGTTATTATCAACGCTTTGGTTTTGAGCCCTGCAGCCAGCCGGTCTGCCCCTTTGACACCGATAACGCGCATTTCCTGAGTATGCGCAACAGTGTCACCGAGAGCTTCATTGTCGGCTATGAACCCGAGTTTCACATCGCTGCCATACCACCAAACCTGCCGGGCAAGAAACGTCACAAACGGTGAGCAACGTGCACGTGATGTCGGATAATCTGTCTTTACTGTCAAAGGCGGCCACATCGGCCGCCTTTGCTGTTTCAGAGAGTGAACGATTGGTCAAAAAGGCGGACCGCTTGCTTCCCCTGACTGACTGGTACTACAATTGAAATGACCAACCTGGTTGTCTGTCGTAACACTATTCAGGTTACCTGTCTCAAAGGAGCGCAGATCATGTGGCGCGTGATACTTGTTCTTTTCTTCCTGCTGGCTGCGATCACTCCCGCCGTCGCCGCGCATGACGATCCTTTCCCTGCGGTGGCCTCAGCCTACATCCTCAGGATCGACGGTGAAACCGTCTGGGCGCATCGCCCGGAGAAACGGCTGGCACCGGCCAGCCTGACCAAGATCATGACCGCGCTGCTGGTGCTGGAACGGGAGCCTCTGGACCGGGTGGTGACCGTGAGCAGCGCCGCTGCCGCGGAGAGCGGCACGCGCATCGGGCTGCGCCGGGGGGACAGGATGACGGTCGGCAACCTGCTGGCCGCCACGCTGATCTACTCGGCCAACGATGCCTGCCGCGCCCTGGCCGATCACGTGGGGGGCGACCGGGGGCGCTTTACCACCCTGATGAACGCCCGGGCCGAACAACTGGGGCTGCAGGATACCCGCTTCAGCAACCCCTGCGGCCATGACCAGCCGCGCCACTATTCCAGCGCCCATGACCTGGCCATCCTGGCCGAGGCGGCGCTCGCAAACGAGACCTTGCGGCAGCTGGTCTCCCGTGACCGGCTGCAGATCAAGACCAGCGACGGCAAGCGGCGCTTCACACTCCGCAACAGGAACCAGCTGCTCGGCCGCTACCCGGGAGCGGTTGGGGGCAAGACCGGATTTACCCCGAATGCCGGGGGCTGCCTGATTGTCCTGGCAGAGCGGGAGGGGACGCGCGTATTGCTGGTGCTGCTGCATACCCGCAACCGCTGGCACGATGCCGCAGTCATGCTGGACCGGGCCTTTCTGCGTCCCAGAAAGGTGCCGCTGCCTTTCGCGAACAGCAGCACAGTTGAATTACGGGGGATCGGCAGTGGCGGCGAGGGAGATTGAAAGGCAACTTGCATGATACCAGGGTGCGGCACCGCTGACGTACTTCAGAGGAGCGACTCGCCGATGATCCGCACCCGGGGGCCGTTTTTCAGCCGGGAGAACCTGCCGCTATCCTCACTGTCACCGATAGCCCATTCGTAGAGGGTGCGGGCATCCTGGAGCTGGATCTGCCGGGCGAAGCGGTAGTATTTCTGCTGCATCTCCTCGTCGTAGAGGCCGATGCAGCCGTGCGATGCGGGGAAGCCGGGCAGGTCGCGGCCATGGAGCCAGAAATCGACGCCCTGGTTGTTGGTGAAAAAGCGCAGTGCATAGTGCATCGGGTAGGGGGTGGTGGTCTTTTCGATCTTGTAGAGCGATGACTGGTGCCGGCGGTTGAAGGCGTTGATCCGGAAATCGCCGCTGGGGGTGCGGTTCTTGCGGTTGCCCGAGGCGATCGGAAAGGAGAAGACCCGCTCGCCATACTCGTAGGCACCGAGGAACTGATCGAACAGGTCCACCAGGATGAATTTCTCTTCCCGGTCGGCTGGGGGGTAGGTGTCGGGCAGCGGGGAATACTCTTCGATGTCATCCAGGTCCCGGGGAACCTTGATGGATACCCCGGCGCTCAGATGGCGGCGGTCGATGCGGTTGAAGCGGAGCACGTCCAGCCAGCGCTCGCCAAAGAGCAGCTCCGGCGTGTCCCCCTTCCGGATTCTGAGGCAATCCCAGGCAATGGCCGCATCGCGCGGATGGACGACGCTGCACAGATTGGAAATCTTGCGCGATGCGCCCCCGGCCATTTCCGGGGACAGGGTCGTGAGGATCAGGAACAGCAGGAGCATGCGGAAGAGCGTCATGTTATTTCACCAGGTTCTGATCTTTCCCGAATCGATGTGGACAAAACCGGCACCCGGATAGTAACCGACCCCTCCCAACTGCAGGGCGACGGCCGTATGCCTGACCTTGTCGAGGGGGATGCCGGGGATGACGATGTCAATGGCCTTGCCGACGCGGTGGAGGCTGTTTTTGGCAACATGTCGGCCGCTTTGCAGCAGCAGCGAGTTATAGGTCGGAGAGCGGAAACCGGAGATGATGTGAATCTCGTGTCCTCCCCCCAGCTTCTTGTCGACCAGGTTGAGGTACTCAATGGCATTGATATCCATGATGGTTATCTGGTTGGTGTAGTGGCAGCGCATGATCCAGTTGACGGCATGCAGGGCATTAAGGTCATATGATCCATCCGTTCTGCGGAAGGTAACGCTGAGCCGGTCATTTGTGTGGGCGTTGAAAAGCGAAAGTGCCCCGCTTTCGGTAAGAATGGATTTTGCGTAGGCTGCCCGGCCTCTGCTCAGGGTTGCTGCACCCGCCACTGCCATGTGAAGAAATGTCCGTCTGGTGATCTTTCTCGTAAACATACAGAAGGCCCCGTCTCTCGTATCCCCCTTTCGCATTGCACAACAACAGTTTGTTCGCGGTCAACATGAGTATTTCCTTATCTACATTGTACACTGATCCGCAGGATATGTCATCGTGTTGCACTCATTACGTGCTGCGGTGTTTGTCATAGGACGAGATGAAGATCCGTGCTGCGTTTTCCGGGGTAAAGGCGGTATACGTGACATGTATGATTCTGGCCGGGTGTGATGTTCAGGTCCCGCTGGTGTCCCCTGGAATTCGCAGCTCAGCACAGCCCGTGCAGGGCTGCTTCGAACGCCCGCACGGTTTTGGCCCGCCGCAGTTCCTTGAGCGGTTTTGCCAGTTCCGGATCATCCAGGTAGGTGATGATCTCCTTGACCTTGCTCAGCACCTGCGTATCGCCGCAGAACAGTTGGCCATAGCGGATCAGCATCTCCCGCAGATAGCGGCCAACCTCTGTTCGCCGCTCATCCCGGTCGGGCTCGCAACTCTCCACTCCCCGCAGGCGCCGGAACAGCGCCGGATCGGCAATCGCACCCCGCCCCAGCATCAGCCCGGCAGCGCCGGTCTCGCCCAGCACCCGTATGCCAACGGCAGCGCTGCGGATATCCCCGTTGGCGATCACCGGCAGCCGGGTAGCCCCCACCACCCGGGCGGTCACCTCATGGTCGGCAACCCCGTTGTACTTCTGGACCACGGTCCGGGGATGCAGCACCAGGAAATCCACCCCGCTTGACTCGAAGAGCGGCAGCAGCGACAGGATCTGCTCCGGATCGTCGTACCCGGCCCGGATCTTGATGGAGAAGGATCCGGCGATGGCCTCCCGCAGGGCCGGGATGATCTCCGCCAGTTTGTCCGGGCAGCGGAGCATCCCCCCGCCGGTCAGGCCGCCCCCCATCCGGCCATAGGGGCACCCCATGTTGAGGTTGATATGTGCGGCACCGGCCTCCTGCGCGACCCGGGCCGCCAGGACCAGCGCACCCCGCTCATGCCCCACCAGCTGCACCACCAGCGGCACACCCCCCTGCTCAGTGGCGACATCCCGCAGGTCGACAGCGGTGAGTCCCGCTCCCGCCGGTGCCGTATTGACGCGCATGAATTCGGTAAAGATGACGTCGGGCCGGACATGCTGAATGAAATAGGCGCGCAGGGCCCGGTTGGTCAGCCCCTGCATCGGCGCCAGCATCAGCGGTGTGGTTCCGGGTTGCCACGGGAGCACCGTCATGACGTGGTCACCGTTTCCGGCGTGTTCCGAACGGCGCAGCTGATGGTCGTGTCGTTATGGGAAGAAAGGATGTGCATGTGCGTATTGTTGCCCAGCCGGGAGGGAAATTACAAGCAGGGAAATAGCAAAGGAGGCCGATTGGGCGCTTTCTGGAATTAATAACCTGTCTCAGGAATCGCCCCCGCACGTATTGACACCCGGCCCATAGGCAGTACAGTTGTAATTGACGGAGCATAAAGCCCGGAGAGGAGAGATGCCATGCCTTGGTTTCCTAGAACTGCGGTCATTATGGCCCTAGCGCTCATGGTAAGCGGATGCGGTACTCGTACTTTCATGGTGTACAAGGACGGCAACAATTTCTTCATCACCAAGGACTGCGCCGAGAGGCATCGGCTGCTCTGTGATTCAGGCGACATTGACGGTGTCGTTGCCGGTTCGGGCCTGCCCGGCCCCATGCAGTTGCGGATAAAGGAAGCAATCTGCTCGACGGACAAGGCCAAGAATGACATGCAGGATATACTTGAAGAGCTCACCAACGAGCAGCTTTCTGCACTGAAAAAAGCATTCAGCGCATTTGGATACGAAATCAACAAACCCGCCGACACGTGATCATGACACCAGGCGCCCGTGAGGCGCTCAACAGGTTGTGAATCCGGGGGGCTGGTCAGGTTTAAAAAAATGCCTGTTTCTGTGAGCTGCCACAACATTTCCTGCGCGTTTTCCACAAAAAAAAGCCCCGGGTTTCCCCGGGGCTTTTGGTGTTTGTTGGAGTAGTTGTTTAGGCTCTCACTACGTTCGCGGCCTGAAGCCCTTTCGGACCCTTGGTTACTTCAAACGTTACACTATCACCTTCAACAAGCGATTTGAAGCCGTCGCCTGCGATAGCTGAGAAATGGCAAAATACATCGTCGCCATTTTCCTGCTCAAGAAAACCAAAACCTTTGCTGTCGTTAAACCATTTAACTGTTCCGTTTACCATGTGTACTTTCTCCTGATCCTGCACTTGTGATTTTGTCTGATGTATTTCAGACGTTCTATCACTAAGGGCTTTTATGAGTGAGAAGTCAACCAGCAAATGATAACGGGTGATAATAGTTTGCGTCAGAGACGGCGGGTGGAACAAAAAGAGCCGGTGTAGAAATGGGGGATGCTGATTTTAACCGGCTATTTCCGGCCGCTCTGTTCCGCTGTGTATACCTCCGGCTAATAAATTGCCCCGCCAGCCGTAACATGCTATAGTACGGTACGTCTGAACCACAGGGACATTCCCCTGTGGTTTTTTTTGTGAGCACACAATGAGAGAGATACCCCATGAACCCAGAAACAACTGCAGCGCCCGAAGTGAAAGCCGTCACTGCCACGTCATTTGAATCACTCGGCCTGTGCGCCGAACTGCTGAGCGCGATTGCCGCCCAGGGCTACAGCGCCCCGACCCCGATCCAGGCCGGGGCGATCCCGCTGGTCTTCGAGGGGCGCGACCTGCTGGCCGGCGCCCAGACCGGCACCGGCAAGACAGCCGCCTTTGCCCTGCCGATCGTGCAGCGGCTGAGCGAGAAGATCCCCCGCGAAAAGCGGCGCAAGCCGCGTGCGCTGGTGCTGGTGCCGACCCGTGAGCTGGCGGCCCAGGTCAGTGAACATACGAACAACTATGCCCGGCGCCTGTCGCTGCGCTCGACCATGATCTACGGCGGTGTGACCATCCAGGCCCAGATCGAGAGGCTGCACCGCGGCGTGGATATCGTGGTGGCGACGCCGGGTCGACTGCTGGACCATGCCGAGCGGCGCACGATCGATCTTTCCCGCATCCAGTTCCTGGTGCTGGACGAGGCCGACCGCATGCTGGACCTGGGATTCATCGATGACATCAGGAAGGTGGCGGAGTATCTGCCGGCCAAACGCCAGACCCTGCTCTTTTCGGCCACCTATTCCAAAGAGATCAAACAGCTGGCCGACCAGCTGCTGGATCACCCGCAGCGGATCGAGGTGGCGCGCAGCAACATCGCCGCCGACGCGGTCACCCAGGCTATCTACGAGGTGGAGCGGAGCCGCAAGCGGGAAATGATCTCGTTCCTGATCCGCCAGGGGGGCTGGAACCAGGTGCTGGTCTTTGCCCGCACCCGCTACGGCGCCGACAAGCTGACCGAAGAGCTGCTACTGGACGGGATCAAGGCCGCCGCCATCCACAGCAACAAGAGCCAGTCGATCCGCACCCGAACCCTGGCGGAGTTCAAGCGCGGCGATTTCCGCGTGCTGGTGGCGACCGATGTGGCGGCGCGCGGGCTGGACATCGAGCGCTTGCCGCACGTGGTGAATTACGACCTGCCCCAGGTGCCCGAGGATTATGTGCACCGCATCGGGCGCACCGGCCGGGCCGGAGAGAATGGGATCGCCCTGTCGCTGGTCTCCCCGGAGGAAAAGCCGCTGCTGCAGGCGATCGAGAAGCTGCTGACCTATAAAATTCCGCACCAGACCCTGGAAGAGTTCCCGGTCACAGCGGCCCGGCGGAGTTCACGGGTGCAGGCACTCAAGCTGGCGGACGTACAGATCAAGGCCAGGAAGAAACAGGACAAGGCCGCCCAGGACCCGAAGAAAACCGCTCCCCGGCGGAAAAAGGTCGTACCTGAGCGCCCGGCCCCCAAGGCCGGTCGTCGCGGTAGCAGGTCGTAGGCGTGTGACATTCCGGCGGAACACTATGTAATTGCAAAGGCAGCCAAAGGCTGCCTTTGCTTTTTTTAACAGCGACTTCTGTTCAGGGTTTCCTTCCCAAGCCATACCTCTTCCCTTAATCACGAAAGCGGCCTAAAATTAAATTCACAACAAGTGTTATCAGTACGAACAGAGGAGGATGCCATGAACGCAAGCACTATCCGCGACCGGGCAGCCGATGCCCTGCCGGGAGGGAACCCGGCAGGGGCAGATGAGCAGTTCAGACCTTGCGCCCTTTGCGCCCGGCTACAACCTTTCCGTGAGGGGTGATGACGTGAACATTGTGGTTCGTCATCATGCGATGTTTCTTCTCCATCAGGATTTTCATGGCTGCATTCATCTGGCGGCGCGGCATGGTTGTTCCCGGTGTCATGGTTTTCATGGCTGGCACCTCCTTTTATCTGTCAGGCGCGTGTAGCTGCCTTGATCTACCTCATATTATACGCCCTCTTCAAACCGCCGGCGCCACTAAAAGGTGTCGTTACGTAAGGGGGAAACTGGCATTTCCGGAACCGATATCGATATTTCGGATTGGCACCATCCGGGGGGGAGGTCGAGAATAATGGCAGGAGTGGTGGCATGCATCATCTACCCAGGGAGCAATGTATGATCTTCTCTGTGCTGGCCGATCTGGCGGTGCTGGTTCATGTACTGTTTGTGCTTTTCGTGATCTGCGGCGGACTGGCGGTGCTGCGCTGGCCGCGGCTGGCATGGCTGCAGGTGCCGGCCGCCCTGTGGGGGGGCATCATTGAGATCAAGGGATGGATTTGCCCTCTGACCTATCTGGAAAACCATTTTCGGCAGATGGGCGGTGCCGCAGGCTACGGCGGATCCTTCATCGAGCATTATCTGGAACCGCTCCTCTACCCGTTGGGACTGACCTCGCGCTTCCAGGTGATCATGGGGCTGGGGGTTCTGGGGTTCAATGCGGCACTCTATGTCCGGCTATGGTGGCGGGTCTCGCGAAAATCCGGTTTAACATCATAACCCTCCTCCTGATTTATTCCCCTCCTGACCGCATGTATACGCTGTCATCAGGAAAACATTACTGAAGAATTACGAAGCTGATACGGGCTGACCAACCCTGCACCGACTCATTGGGGTGGAAGTTCTGAGCGTGATGGTGTATAAAATGGCGTCACCATGACAGCATTGCGACCATTGCGCGCAGCGAACTTACACGTGCAGGAGTAAAGGATATGAACGTAGACCTGAACAAATTGAACACCCTCATTCACAAACGGGTCGCTGAGATTGACAAGAGCGTTGCCGGGACCGGTTATCTGACACGGACGGTCATCGGTGTGTGCACCTTTTTGATCGATAACGAAGGGGACCTTGATCTGCTGTCCGCGAAACAGATGCTCACCTTTGAACGGTTTATCAAGCCGCTGCTGGATACTCCGCGCCGCTAGCCCCGGAACAGCCCTTGCTCAGCGCCCGCTCCCCTGTTAATTCTTCACGCCTCTGAGGCGCGTAAGAATTTCAGCGAGGATGGCCTCCCTTTCCTTCAGTTCCGCATGCCACTCCCGGTTGTCTGTCCCGACCCGCTCCGTTGCCAGGTCCGGGAGATACGACTCAAGTGCATTGACCAATGCGGTTGCTTCCTTTTCGTTCAGTTCGATGGCCGACATGGTGAACCCCCTTTCTGCGCTCCTGCGCTGTGTAACGTTCCTCCTTATCCCTGTAAATACGCTGACATTCACTCCCTGATATCATGGTAGAACTAACCGCCGGACGGGTCAAGAGATCGTCGTGCTGACGACAGCCAGAGGGCTTGGAAGGGCAGGTATTTCCGGCTGTTTCTTCTTTAATAAAACAAAGACGATAATATAAGTCTTTTTATCTTGATCAGAACATTGCGCCTCTGTATACTGATTAAAGTACCTATACACAGCAGAAGGTTATAGATGACAGGGGAGGTTCTTGTGTTGAAATTGACTCTGGTAATACTGTTGGTTGCGTCAGGTGCGTTTGCTGCCGACACCATTGAATTCAAAAACGGCATGTCCTTCAATCACAAAGGTCATCAGGTGGAACGAGTCGGCAAGTGTTCCGTATGCCATGATAATGTGTCTGTCTCCAAGGATGAGACAAAGGTCTCCATAGCTGACCCGGGCAAGATCAGCGGCTTCGGCAAGGCCTGGGCGCATAAAAACTGCACGGATTGCCATGATTTATTTGGAGAAGGCCCGGTCAAGTGCAACGATTGTCATCATACGAGGGTTTCTTCGATCAATTAGGATGGCTGAGGGGTATTATGATGTGTTGAACTATTCTGTCGCATTCTTTTAATTCCAGAAAAAATATCCTTGATTCATCCGGCGGCCAATTGGGCGTCGGATATGTCAGCAACACGAAGGCCGCGGGAGGTATCCCGCGGCCTTCGTTGCTGGTACCTGTTCAAAGTTCGCGGAAAACTATGTTATAAGCGTAAGGAACGATCTGCAATTGTCACAAAATTGTAACATAACTATCTCAATTCATAAGGTATATTGAAACTTTTCAGGATATTCTTTGCTGCATTTTAAATTGGGAGGCGCTGTATGAACAGGGTTGCAGGTTTTTTCTTGAGGATGGTAGCGGGGTTGTGCCTGGCAGCGTTGCCCGGTGGGGTTATGGCTTCTGACCTGAGCGGCCAGCTGGTGATCAGCGGTTCGGACACGGCAGAGTTGGTAATCGTTGATATGGCCAAGAACTTCATGCATAGCAACAAAGGGGTGAAAATAGTCGTGCGGGGTGGAGGCTCAGGCAAGGGGATAAACGATACACGCAGTGGCGGCGCATCCATCGGCATGGTGTCTCGTGCTCTCACTGCTCAGGAGTCGGTTGATCTGCGCGCCTTCACAATTGCCTACGACGGCATCTGCTTTGTTACTGCGAGAAACAATCCGGTTCAAAGCCTGACACCTTCGCAGCTTGAAGGTATTTATATGGGGAGAATCGCCAACTGGAAAGATGTCGGTGGTCCCAATCTGCCGATTACCACCGTGATTCGTGACCGTGCCAGTTCTTCCAACAAGGTCGTCGCAGAATTCCTCGGGGTAAGGGATTCAGACCTGCGGGGGAAGGTGGTCAATGATGCCGAGGTTGCCATGAGACTCGTTTCAACGGATCAAAAGGCAATTGCGTTTGTTTCCAGCGGGGAGGCCTTTCATGACAAGTTGAGCGGTATGCCGATCAATATCCTGGCGTTGTCAGGGAAAAAGGCAACCCTGAAAACAATTGCTCAGAACAGCTATCCCCTGACCCGTCCCCTGAGCCTGATTACCAAGGGTGAACCCAGCCCGCTGGCGCAGGCGTTCATCTCCTTTTGCCAGTCAAAGGCCTCAGCTGCATCCATACGGGCGCACAATTATGTAAAGCCCGAATAGATTCGCCGCTGAAAATTGGGCGTTGATTTTTCTGAAGAATTTAGAGTTTATAAGGCGGCCAATTGGTCGCCTTATCTGTTTTTCTTGAATGGCACTGACGCTGGTTTTTTTTGTTGTGGTGATGAATATATGTGCTCGACACCGGTTGGCGCCAAAGGGATTAGCTTGCCAGTGAACATGAGATGTGACAAGATTTGTTCCGCAGTTGAATCCCGAACCGGAACCTTTTCAGGAGAAACAACCCCTTGGTCTCCTTATTCACATCACAGAGAAAGATTCTTTCCGTTGCAGCCGGCAGTTTCCTGGCTTTATGTCTGATCTCACCGGCACATGCTCTGGACACGTTCGCCACCTATCCCCCCCTGCCGTCCGGTTACAGCTCCATCAAGGTGTTTGACAACCATAAGCGTTATGTCGGCCGAATCCAGCCGGCACAGAGATACTGGGTCTCCATTGATCGTATCCCCCTGTTCCTGCAAAAGGCGGTGGTGGCAGTTGAAGATGCCCGTTTTTATGAACATGGCGGCATCGATGTGCGCGGGATCGCCCGGGCCCTGGTAAAGGATGTGGTCAAGGGGCGCTTGGCTGAAGGGGGCTCGACCATCACCCAGCAGTTGATCAAGAACAGGTATCTGTCCGGCGTAAAAACCATTGAGCGAAAAATTGATGAAGCCCGCATGGCCATCGATTTTGAAGAGAAATACAGCAAGAAGCAGATTCTGGAGATGTATTTCAACGAGATCTATTACGGCAACGGGGCCTGGGGCATTGCCCAGGCGGCCCGACTCTACTTCGATAAGAGCCCGGAAGAGCTCAATGAGGCCGAGTGCGCACTTTTAGCCGGAGTACAGAAAAATCCGTCCCGCTATAATCCCCTGGGAAAATCGGTCCATGTTACGGGGCGGCGGGATATTGTGCTGAAGCGCATGGTCGATCTGAACATGATTTCTCCCAGTCAATCAAAAGCGTTGCGAGCCCATCCGCCATCGGTAGTCAAACCGGGACAGGCCCCCCAGTATCTGGCGCATCTCCGCAGTAAGCTGATTGAACGCTACGGAGCGGATGTCATCGAACAGGGAGGGCTGGAAGTGACCGCGGCCCTGGATCTGAACCTGCAAAAACAGGCTGAGCAGATAGTGCGGGAGGGAGTAAAGCGACTGTCGCCCGGACTGCAGGGTGCCTTGGTCTGTCTGGACCCGGCTACAGGTGATGTGCTGGCGGCCGTGGGTGGTGTCGACGTTACCCAGAGCGGCTATGATCGGGCCTTTGCTGCCCGGCGTCAGCCCGGTTCTGCCGTCAAGCCGCTGATCTATGCTGCGGCCCTGGAAAAGGGTATTACAGCCGGCAGCCTCTGGAATGATACGCCGGTCGCCTACAATAAGGGCAGGAATGAAGTCTGGAAACCGATGAACTATGGGAGAGAGCAGTACGGCGATCTTTCTCTCAGGCAGGCCCTGGCCTATTCCAATAATGTCATCGCGGTGAAGCTGCTGGAGAACATCGGGGTACCGTATTTCGTCGATTTTGCAGGAAAGATGGGACTGTCCCTGCGCCCGGAAAATGGACTATCGCTGGCCCTGGGAACCGATGACGTCTCTTTGAGCGACCTGGTACTGGCCTACACCCCTCTGGCCTCCGGGGGAGGGCGGCCCGCAGCGAGAACGATAATTCGTGTCTATGACAGCAAGCGTCGCACATGGTTGGAAAATCCCCAGGTTGTTGCCCCGGTCCTTTCCCCGGCTACAGCCTTTGTCACCACCCAGATGCTGAAAGACGTCATGTCCTATGGTACTGCCAAGGGGCTCAAGAAATTCAGCCAGGCACATCCGTCCGCCGGGAAGACCGGCACGACCGATGATTATCGGGATGCCTGGTTTGTGGGCTATACCCCCCAGCTGATAACCGGTGTCTGGGTGGGATACGACAAACCGCGGCCCGGCGGGAAAGGCTTTACCGGAGGGGCTGTTGCAGCCCCCATCTGGGAGCGGTTCATGCGAAAGGCGCTGGCCGGAAAGCCGGTTGTGGATTTCCTGAAACCTGATACGGTTGTTTCCGTCTCCATCGACCCTGCAACCGGTTGCCCGGCGGCGGAGGGCACACAAAAGAAACGGGACGAATACTATATCTCCGGGACCGAACCGGGTGAATTCTGTACCAAATCCATCGGAGCTGAAGGCGTGCCGCCGATTCCCTTGAACCCGGATGGTCAGCAACCTGATGCGGATGCGGAGAGCATAGACAACAATACATCGCAATAATGTTGGTCTCAATTCATTGCTGCGGACTTGTTTTTAATTAATTGACTTTGCCCCCTGCCTTTTGTATACATTAAAATATGATATAAGTTATATATATAGTATATTTGGGGGAGAGAATGTTTTCTGGTATGAAGATCCGAAGCAAGATTTTATCGGCATTTATCATCATTACTTTGCTGACAACGATTCTGGGAATATTCTCGCTGATACAGATCGGCAAGGTTAAAGAAAAATCTGATGACATGTCGAAAAATCTGCTTCCGGCAGTTGTAAACCTGGGCATTGTCGACAGCCAGATGAATCTCAATCGTCGAGGCGAAATCCAGGCCTGCACAAACACGACCCCCGAAGAACTTGACCGTTATACCAAGCGACAGACCGAGACTGCGGAAAAAGTCGGCCAAGCGATAGCTGCAATGGAAAAACTTCCGTTGACGATGGAAGAAAAGAAACTGCTGGACGGCTTGAAAGGCCTTGTTGCCGCCTATTACAAGGATTCTGCCAAGACCTTCGAGCTTTCCAGGACCGGCAACTTGGAAGAAACAACGAAATATATGCGTACGGTCAGCAAGAAGAGTTACGATGCTGCCCAGAAAAATGCGAATGAACTGGTTGAACATAACAAAAAGGAGACGGCCGAGGATTCCAAGCAGGCTGACAGTATCTATGCTTCGGCCAAGTACCTGATTATCGCGGCCATAGTGACTTGTGTGGCTGCTGCACTCCTGTTCGGGTTGTTTATTGCCGGTGCCATCTCGGCTCCGATCCGCAGACTGGCTGAAGAGGCCAACAAGGTTGCAGCAGGAGATTTGAGGGTTCAGCTGGTGCAGGGCGGCAGCGATGAGATCGGGCAGATGACCGGAGCCTTTGCCGCCATGATCGACAACCTCCGCTCCATGATCGGCAAAATAGAGGAAGCTTCCAGCCGGGTAACCTCCACATCCGGCGAGGTTTACAACACCTCCGAGCAGATGGCAACCGGTGCAGAGGAGGTGGCGTCCCAGGCTGCAACTGTTGCTACAGCCGGCGAGGAGATGTCAGCCACCTCCGGAGATATTGCACAGAATTGCCAGAAGGCGGCAGAGTCTGCCAATCGGGCCAATGAATCGGCGGCATCCGGTGTGCATGTGGTGCAGGATACGGTTAAATGTATGTACAAAATCGCCGAACAGGTAAACGCAACCTCAAAAACGGTTGAAAGTCTCGGTACACGTTCGGATCAGATCGGCCAGATCGTTGGCACCATCGAGGATATTGCCGACCAGACCAATCTTCTGGCTCTTAATGCGGCCATAGAGGCGGCCAGGGCCGGAGAGCAGGGACGCGGCTTTGCGGTTGTCGCCGATGAGGTCCGTGCCCTGGCAGAGCGTACGACCCGGGCCACACGCGAAATAAGCGAGATGATCAAGGCGATCCAGACGGAAACAAAGGGCGCAGTTGCTGCCATGGAACAGGGGGTCAGGGAGGTCGAGAATGGAACCGTCGAGGCGGGTAAGTCAGGTGAGGCGATCTCCGATATCATTAATCAGATCGGCTCCCTGCAGACCCAGGTCAATCAGATCGCCACGGCAGCCGAGGAACAGACCGCTACGACTTCGGAAATCAGCAGCAATATCATGCAGATTACTGAGGTTGTCCAGCAGACCGCCCGAGGTGCCCACGAGTCAGCCGCCGCAGCCAGCCAACTGAACACCGTCGCAGAGGAGCTGCAGCGACTGGTGCGTCAGTTCAAGCTGTAGCCTCACCATCTGCTGGATAGTATGAAACGCCTTTCCGGGTAGAGCCCGGAAGGGCGTTTTTGTTTGTACACTGCAGCTACGCGCCAGGTACAAAAAACTTACCGGGGTTGTACCAGGCAAAACCTGTAACTCCTTGACGTGATATGAAATAAACCATACTGTTGTACATACGAGAGGCACGAAGTGGTTGTCGGATGAAGCGGGGGGGATATGATCACAACACTACTGGACGGCAACAAGCGTTTCGTTTCGGATGTCTTTGACCGGGAGCGGGATTACTTTGAGGAGCTCGCCAAACAGCAGCGTCCGACCGTCCTCTGGATCGGCTGCTCGGACTCCCGCGTACCGGTCAATACTATTACCCAGACCCGGCCGGGCGAGATCTTCGTCCACCGCAACGTGGCGAACATCGTTGCCACCAATGACTGGAACCTGTCGGCCGTACTGGAGTTCTCCATCAACCACCTGATGATCCCCGATATCGTTGTGTGCGGTCATTACGGCTGCGGGGGGATCGCGGCACTGGATGAAAAAAATGCGGACGACCGCTATATCCCGATCTGGCTCAACAATGCCTACAAGGCGCGGGAGCGGGTTGACGACAAGCTTCTGGGACTGCACTTCCAGATTACGGAGGAGCAGCGCATGAACCTGATTGTGGAAGAAAATGTACGCCTGCAACTGGAACATCTGCAGGAATACCCCTTTGTCCGTAACGCAATGCAGGACAAGGCCCTGTCTCTGCATGGCTGGGTTTATGACATGTCCAACGGGGGGATCAAGGTTGTGCAGCGCAACAACCTTGTGTGCCGGGAGTAGTGCGTTGAACGGCAGCAGTTGTCGCTGGAGTGGATAAAAACGGTTTGTTGCAACAGATGGTGCTATAATCCAAGTACAAATCAAGCAAAACTGGAGGCCTGTTATGAAAAGCAGATTACTTGCAGCCCTGTTGTTTATGGGTATTGCACTGGCGGGATGCGGCAGTGGAGAAGTAGTTGTCAGTCCGCCGATTCAAACTAAAATTACCAGTTCCCTGTCATTGGACGGCTATGTTGTAGAAGATCCAGTCACATTGGTGTTGACATCGGTTCAGAACTCTGCAAGTTTGTTTGCCGGCATAGACCCCGTTACCGGGGCTGAATATCGCGCCTTTATCGGTTTCCCTTTGGGAGGAGTTGGTGGGGTGCCTGGTAATGCGATAATCGATTCCGCGACCCTCAAGATCTTTATTAATGATGTTCGGCCACTTAGTGGCTCCATTCCCATCCGTATTGAGCTGGTATCCTTTGGGGCACCTCTTCTGCCAAATGATTTCGATCGTATTATTTTACCACCACTCGCATTTACCACGATCAGCCCCCCTGTTTCCAGAACAGACATCGGGTTTATTGTTCCGGTTAATGTGACTGCTTTGATGAGGGAAGCACAACGATTAGCCTTGCCCGCCTTTCAGGTTCGTATTTTGGAGGATTTTGGCTTCGTTACACCTGGACTGATTGAAATTGAAGATTCCATTACTGCACGTGCCCCGCAGCTGACGGTGAACTATTTCTGACAACCGGCGTTGGTGCCGATGTGGATGAAGAAACAGCTCAGGCGGCCAATGGCCGCCTGAGCTGTTTCAGGTTGTACTGCCTGTGTCAAGGTGTGACCTGAATCTCATAGCCCGTCTATTTGCCCGGAATGGTGATGCAGAGGCACTCCCCGGCGGCATAGGTTGACTTGCCGCAGAAAATGCGGCCATGTACCATTACCTTGCGCCCCTCGGCAGAGATGATCTTGCTTTCAACCGTAACTACCTTTTGCAGCGGCAGCAGATTGCGGAAATTGACATTCAGGTTGCCGACCACGATCGAATAGCCGGCTGCCCAGGCGGACAGTCCCAGGACCTCGTCGAGAACGGCGGCCATCGAGCCGCCATGGGCATGCCCCGGGGGCCCTTCGGTCTCGGGCCCGAACCAGATGCGGGCTTTGAGATGCTGCTCCGAATCCTTATAGTAGCGCACCCGGAAACGATTGCCAGTCGGATCGCCGGAAACGAATCGCAACGACTCACCTACCAGCGAGGCTGCATCGAAGGGCGTCCAGCCGTCGTCACCGCTCAGGTCGACGGGCGGACAGGCTGCCGCGCAAATTTTCTCAACGGTTGTTGTCACAGATTTTCTCCTAAGAAAATGTCGTTTACGTACATGGAATTGAAATGGCACTATAGCAAACTTTGCCGGAGGAAGAAAGCCTAAGACGCTGTCCCGTGGCAAGGTATGTACATCGGTGATAACGATTGTAACTCCTGAATGTATCGAATCTACCCGTTTGTCTCAGTGGGTGAATCGGGCTATGCTCCTGCTGCACAGAACCCGAAATGAGGTGCTGTGCATAAAATCCGGAAACAGGAGAGCGGCATGAGAAGGATCATTGTAGCAATTATTGTATTATGCGGACTCGTTGCGGGGAGTGCGTGGGGGGCAGGCCAGCGGGCCGGTATCGTCACCCTGGAGGTGGACCTGTCTGCGCAGCCCCCGGGTAAAGATGCCAAATTGTGGATACCCTATCCGGTCAGCGATCGCATCCAGGTAATAAGCGATATCAGGGTTTCCGGCGACTTTGCGTCGTCAGGGGTCTATACCGACCTGACCTATGGTACGCCGATGCTGTATGCCGAGTGGCCCGCAACTGCCGTGAGCAGGAAACTGAGCTTCTCTTTCCGGGCAGTGCGCCAGGAGATTGCTCAGCGCGATCTTCCGGCCAGGGAGCCGCGCTGGAATCCGGGCGATTATGCCGAATACCTGCTGCCGACCAGCCTTGGTCCCCTTGCCGGCGATGTAAAGGTCCTGGCCGACAGGATCACCACGTCAAAGCTGACAAACCTGGAGAAGGCCCGCGCCATCTACGACTGGACCGTGGAGAACATGTACCGTGATCCCGCTACCAAAGGGTGCGGTCTGGGTGATGTCTGCCTGCTGCTGAAGAAGCCGGGGGGGAAATGTACGGATATCTCCTCGGTCTTTATTGCACTCTGCCGCGCCGCCGGGGTTCCGGCCCGCGAGGTGTTCAGTATCCGGCTCGGCAAGAAACCGGTAGAGGATATTACCGGCTATCAGCATTGCTGGGCAGAGTTCTTTGTGCCGGGCTATGGCTGGGTAAGCGCCGATCCGGCGGATGTGCGCAAGGCGATGCTGGTGGAAAAGCTGGAGCTGGATAACCCGAAGACCAAAGAGTACCGGGCGTACTTCTGGGGCGGCATCGATGCGTACCGGGTGGTGCTGGCCAGAGGGCGTGACCTGCGGCTCAACCCGCCACAGGCCGGAGCGCCATTGAACACTTTTGGCTATCCCTATGCGGAGGTCGGCGGTAAACCGCTTGATTTCTATGATCCCAAAGGTTTCAGCTACCGTTACAGTTTTTCGGAAAAGTAACAGATACTCCGCGCTTGATCATCTGCAGACCTGAAAAAGGCGGCCAAACGGTCGCCTTTTTTATGTCCCGGCTGCGGAAATCACACCGGTTTCAGGTGGCAGTCGCCGGACTCCCCGCTCCATAGAATACTGGACGAAAACACTCGTCTGGGGTAGGGTGACATTAAAGAAAGAGAGCGCTTCATGCCCCCCAAAGAATTTTCTGCACTGCACCTGAAACCTGCCATGCTCAAGAACCTGGCCTCCCTCGGTTATGCCGCGATGACGCCGATTCAGGCCCACAGCCTGCCACACATCCTGGCCGGCAAGGATGTTATCGCCAAGGCCAAGACCGGCAGCGGCAAGACCGCCGCCTTCGGTATCGGCCTGCTGACGCATATGGAAGTCGCCTCGGCGCGCGTGCAGGCACTGGTGCTCTGCCCCACCCGCGAACTGGCCGACCAGGTCGGCAAGGAGCTGCGCCGCCTGGCGCGCCTGACCGACAATATCAAGATACTGACACTCTGCGGCGGTGTTCCTTTCGGACCCCAGCTGGGGTCACTGGAACATGGCGCCCATGTTGTGGTCGGCACACCCGGCCGCCTGCTCGATCATCTGCGCCGGGGGAGTCTTGACTTGAGCGGACTGCGTACACTGGTCTTGGATGAAGCCGACCGCATGCTCGATATGGGTTTCCAGGATGAGATCACTGCTCTGATCGCCGCCGTCCCGAGCCAAAGGCAGACCCTGCTCTTCTCCGCTACCTACCCGGAGGCGATTGCTGCCATGAGTGCTGAAATCCAGCACGAAGCGGTGGAGATCAGTGTCGATGAGGTCCATGAGGCCGGGGTTATCGAACAGCTGCTCTTTGAAGTGGACAAAGAACAGCGGACAGCTGCCCTGGCCAGGCTTCTCGGCCATTATCGCCCGGAATCGACCCTGGTATTCTGCAACACCCGCATAGATTGCCAGGAGGTGGCTGATGACCTGGTCAGGCGCGGTTTCTCGGCGCTGCCAATTCATGGCGATCTGGAACAGCGCGAGCGCGACCAGGTGCTGGTCCGTTTTGCCAACAGGAGTGTTTCCGTACTGGTGGGCACCGATGTGGCAGCCCGCGGACTGGACATCAAGGATCTGGGGGCGGTGATCAATTATGAGCTGTCCCGCGACCCGGAGATCCATATCCACCGCATCGGACGGACCGGCCGTGCCGGGGAACAGGGGCTGGCGCTCAGCCTGGCGACGGTCCAGGAAATGCGGCGTGTCCAGGCGATTGAGGGTGCCCAGGGCCGCACGATTCCCCGGGGGGATCTTGATGCGCTCTCGATGGTAGCAGGCAGGCCCCCGGCAGCACCTATGGTGACGCTCTGCATCGACGGCGGGCGCAAAAACAAGCTGCGCCCCGGCGATATCCTGGGGGCCCTGACCGGCGAGGGAGGCATCGCTGGGAGTGAGGTCGGCAAGATTGATGTGCTTGAATCCCACGCCTATGTGGCGATTGTGCGCTCGAGTGTTGATCAGGCCCTGGCCTGCCTGGGGCGCAACAAGGTCAAGGGGCGCTTTTACAAGGTGCGCAGGGTATGACGACCGGCCTGAAATTTACCCTGTTGACCCATTTCAAGGAATTGGAAAAACGCTCCAATACCGGCCGACTGGTGGTGGATGTCCTTGGCAGTGCCGCTGAACAGGTGCGTTGGGACCGGATGAACCCTCCGTCAGTGCTTTTGGAGGAGATAAAGGCGGGCGGGGTGGCGCTGATCTATCCCGGCACCGAAGACGAACTGGGTGGCGACCTGGCGGGAATTCATCATTTCATCCTCATCGACAGCACCTGGCAGGAGGCGCGTAAGATACACCAGCGCAGCCCGTATCTGCAGAAGGTTCGGCGCATCAGTCTCAAAACCGGGCAGAAATCAGAATACAGTCTCCGCAAAAACCAGAAAAATGCCGGTTTGTGTACGGTCGAATGTGTCGTTGAAATCCTGCGCAGTACCGGGCGGGTCGATCAGGCAGAACACCTGCATGCCTGCTTTCTTGCGTTTATGAATCAATCCGGCGCCAAACCATCCATTTCCCGTGACTCTCCAGATACGTGAAGAGCTTGAGGCGGAAAACAACCAGAAAGGACATGACGGTGAAGATACGGACGATCATTCTGCTGCTTCTTGTATGCATGCTGCTTGGCTGCAGCAAGCTGACAGCTGATAACTATGCTAAGATAACGACCGGGATGGCGTACAGCGAGGTGGTCAAGATCCTCGGCAAGCCTGACAGCAGCTCGGAGGCGCTGTTTGTGAAGAACTGCGTCTGGGGAAATGAGCAGAAGAATATTACCGTCAACTTTGTGGCTGACAAAGCCATACTTTCTACCAGCAGGAATATCAGATAGTCAGTTGCGGGAAACCGGCTCTATCTCCTCGGAATGCTTATGCTTTCTGCGGTGCCAGACTGCGCGGCTGCCAAAAAAGGCCCCGGCAGCCGTCAAAACCCAGATGGTGATGGTGACAGTCAGTTCGCTGGTGGTAATCATCTTCGGCTCCTCGTTTGAATCGGAATGGTCGTTCCTACGATTGCACGGAATTCTCCTGAATACCTTGATTCAGGTCAAGCTTGACGCAGGAACTTCAGCAGTGATATTGTGTGACAAGAAAAGGCGGCCATCCGGCGGCCTTTTTAAGTTCAGGGCCTCCTCCAAGCCCCTTCAAAAGGATCTTATATGACCAGTAACGATCTCCTGCGCCGTCTGCGCTACGCCTTGAACCTGAACGGCATCAGCATCGCGGAAATGTGTGCCTTGGGAGGGCATGATATCAAGCCGACCGATGTGCTGAAGCTGCTTAAGAAGGAGGACGAACATGGCTTTGCGGTCTGCGACGATACGGTTCTGGCCGCCTTTCTGGACGGTTTGATCATCAGCAGGCGCGGGCCTCGCGAGGCACAGTTGGGGGCGGTCCTACCGCCGGATGGTCTGCTGAATAACAACCTCATTCTCAGGAAGCTGCGCATCGCCCTGGAGTTGACTGATGCGGATATGCTGGAAATCTTCGACCAGGCCGGGGTCGCTATCTCGAAAGCGGAGTTGTCGGCCCTGTTTCGCGGGATCGGGCAGAGGAATTTCAAGGAATGCGGTGATCAGCTGCTGCGCAATTTTGTGAGGGGTCTGACGCTCGGAACCAGGCAGGCCGCGGCTATAAAAAATCTGAACACATGAACGACCGCCGGGTGAATGCTACCCCTGGCGGCGGGGAGAGTACATGAAACAAATCGGCAAAGATACGATTGTTACCCTCAGTTATGAGGTTACCGACACGGATGGCACCGTGTTCGACGCAGGCGAAGAACCCCTGGTCTACCTTCATGGCGGCTATGGTGACGTGTTTGAGGCTATTGAACATGCGCTGGAGGGAAAGTCTGTCGGCGATACCGTGTTGGTCAAGCTGCAGCCGGCCCAGGCCTATGGCGAGTATGATGCCGATCTTGTGCTGATCGAATCGGTCGATGTCCTGCCCCAGCCGCTCAAAGTCGGGATGCAGATTGAGGGTGAGCCCGAAGGAGAGCCGGATGAAGCCATTTTTTACCGGGTAACCGACATTGCCGAGGGCAAGGCCGTTCTGGACGGCAATCACCCCCTGGCAGGGATGGCGCTGGTATTTACCGGTACGATAACCGCAGTGCGTCCCGCAAGCCCTGCAGAGATCAAGGCCGGCCAGGTGCAGTAAAAAATGACGGGCATGTAGTTGTGATAACCGGGTTGGGGAAAAAACAAGGCGGCCGATGGGCCGCCTTGTTCGTTGTTGAATGCAGCTGATGTGTTATTTTCCGCAGCACTTCTTGTATTTGAGTCCACTGCCGCAGGTGCAGGGGTCGTTGCGACCGATCTTGCTGACAGTGATCGGTTTCTGCTTCACCATGGCGCCATCGGTAAAAAACCATTGTCCGTTATCCTTCTTGAACTGGGCATTCTCGTGGTGTTCCCGCGGAACCCCTTTTTCGTTGAAACGGGCGATGAATTCGACTTCTCCCTGCTCATCCGCTGTCCCGCCTTTCCGGGTCCCGACGATCTCAAGCCCCAGCCACTCGGAACTCTCGGCCCACTCCCTGGTGCCGGCGTGATCGTAGTTCTGACGATGGTCGGGATGGGTGGTTTCAAAGACGAAATCCATCTTGGCGCCGACATAGGCCGAATAGCGTGCCCGCATAAGTTGCTCCGCAGTCTCGGCAGCGTGCTTCCCGTCGATGATCGGTTCGCAGCATTCGGCATAGGGTACGCTGCTTCCGCAATAACAGTTGCTCATTTCTGATTCTCCTTCATGAATTGTTGGAGTACTGCGGTGCCATAGAATAGGGCGTCTTGTCAAACACTATCTATTTCCCGAAGACCTTTTTCAATAACTCGGTCCCGCGGGCGGCCGGGTCGGTCCGGATCTTTTTTTCTTCCTCAGCGAGCATGCTGAACAGGCCATCAACGGCCTTGCCGGTGACGTAATGCTCCAGATCAAATGTGCCGACCGCCCCTGCAAACGGGATGGCCTCGAATGTATCCACCATTTGTGAGTAATAGCGCGCTACACCCTCATCCTTCATGTTGGCCGCCACTATCGGTTTGAAGGCGGAATAGATATTGTCGCCGGTCTTCTGCCGGAAGTACTCCGTGGCCGAGCCCGTATCACCCTGCAGAATCGCGCGGGCATCGTCAAAGGTCATCGCCTTGAGAGCTGTCACGAAATGCTCGGTCGCCTTGGGGGCCGCTTTTTCCGCGGCCCGGTTCATGCTGAGCACGAAATCGTCTACCTGTTGCTGGAAGCCGAACCTGCCGAGCAGATCGGCCGTTGTGCGGATCTTCTCGGGCAGCAGAATCTTGATCATCTCGTTATTGAAATAGCCGTCGCGCTGCGATACGGTTTTGACCGCCCGGGACGTGCCGGTGGCCAGCGCCTCCTTGAGCCCCCGGGCGATGGTTGAGTCATCGAGCGTGCTTCCCGCACTCCCTCCTGCCGCTCCGCCCATCACGGAGTTCAGGTCGTCGAAAAAACCGGCATAGGCAGGGGCGGAAATGGATGTCAGCAGCAGGGTCGCAGCGATGATCGTTCGATGCACAGGTTTCATGGTGGCGCCTCCTTGATAAATTTTTACAAGCATACCACAAATTTGAACAAGGCGTCCTGTCAGCTGTTTTTCTTCTCCAGTCATACCAATTCCAACTCAAAGCGCTATCTTCGTTGGCTCGTCTTAGTGAGTTAGAATGTGAAACATTCGTGAACGAACTATTCTGACTTGTCAGGGCAGGCTCCTCAACGTACTGATCTGTACGCCTCGTCGCCTCAATCCTCGCCGCCTTGATTTCATCGTTGATTTGAAATTGGAATCAGGACGTGTTTGGTGGTATGGTGACCCCATGACAACCACCCATCATCCATTTCATGTACTTACCCCGGATTTCATCATGGATGCCGTCGAGAGCCAGGGCTTCCGTTGCGACTGTCGCACCTTTGCACTGAACAGCTACGAAAACCGCGTCTACCAGGTAGGTATCGACGAACAGTTGCCGCTGATTGCCAAATTCTATCGCCCCGGCCGCTGGAGTGCCGAGCAGATCCAGGAAGAGCATTGTTTCTGCTTTGAACTGGCAGAACATGAACTCCCGGTTGTGGCCCCCTGGAAGAATGCTGCCGGCGAGAGCATCTTTGGGTACAAGGGATTCAGTTTTGCACTCTATCCGCGTCAGGGAGGCCATGCCCCGGAGTTCGATAACCTGGACAACCTGCTGATCCTCGGCCGCATGCTCGGACGTATCCATTGCATCGGTGCCGTGCAGCCGTTCAGCCACCGGCCGGTTCTGGACAGCGAAAGCTTCGGCCATGCCAGTGTTGCCCTGATCTGTGATCGTTTTATCCCGGAGGATTACCGCGTCAGTTACGAGGCCGTCACCAGGCAGTTGCTGGAAGTCATCGACGGAATCATGGACGGAGTCGGTTCTGTCCGTTACATCCGCTCCCATGGTGATTGCCACGCCGGCAATATCCTCTGGCGGGACAATGCCCCGCACTTCGTGGATTTTGACGATGCCCGCATGGCGCCGGCGGTGCAGGATCTGTGGATGATGCTCTCCGGTGACCGCCAGCGGCAGACCGCCCAACTGGAGTCGCTGATGGAGGGTTACCGTGAATTCTGCTCGTTCGATCCCCGCGAACTGCGCCTGATTGAACCGCTGCGCGCCCTGCGCATGCTGCACTACAGCGCCTGGATCGGGAGCCGCTGGGATGACCCCGCTTTTCCGGCTGCATTTCCCTGGTTCAACACCGTAAACTACTGGGGTGAGCAGATTCTAGCTCTGCGGGAGCAACTGGCGGTGTTGGCGGAGCCGCCGCTGGAGCTGGAGTGATGGGTCGGGGCGGACTTATTGCGGCGTCAGCCGATTTGTGGTACAAAAAAATGTTCGTCCGTGTGACGAAAGCAGAATTGCATCCATACTTAGACGCGGAGAATTTAAAATGCAGATGAAACTGCTGGACGGCAAGAAATGCGCAGAACATCTGGTTGTCGACATATCCAGGAAAGTGGCCGGCTATGTGGAATCCGGCCTGCGCAAACCGCACATGACCATTATTCTGGTGGGTAATCATGCCCCCAGTGAATCGTATGTGAAGTCAAAGATAATTTCCTGCGAAAAGGCTGGATTCGACGGCAATCTGATCCGCCTGCCGGAAGACATCACTGAAGCCGAAATTCTGGCGCGGATTCACGAGATCAACAACGATAACAGCACCGACGGCCTGATTGTTCAGTTGCCGGTGCCGAAGCATATCGATCAGCAGAACATCATCAACGCCATTGCGCCTGAAAAGGATATTGACGGTTTTCATCCCACCAATTTCGGCCGTATGACTCTGGGGCAGAAGGCCTTCCGCCCGGCCACAGCCTACGGTATCTGCAAGCTGCTGCAGTTCTACGACATCCCGATCAAGGGCAAGCACTGCGTGGTGATCGGGCGCTCCAACATTGTCGGCAAGCCGATCTCGATCATGCTCTCCAATGATTTCGACATCGGCAACGCTACGGTTACCCTGACGCACATCGAGACTCCCCGGGAACTGCTGCTGGATGAAACCCGCCGGGCCGACATCGTAATCGTTGCGGTGGGTATCCCGGGATTCGTCACCGAGGATATGGTCAAGCCGGGGGTGGTGCTGATCGACGTGGGGATCAACCGTCTGGAAAACGGCAAACTGGTCGGAGATGTAGATTTTGAGAATGTTGCGAAAAAGTGCTCCTGGATTACGCCGGTGCCGGGCGGGGTGGGGCGCATGACTGTCGCGGCCTTGATGATTAACACCTTGATGGCGTATCAGAACAATTTTGACCTGGTCTGATATGCCACCTGCTTTGACAGGGTACAGGAGGTTTTCATGCTCAGGATAGTATCAATTGTATCTGTCATCGTGATATTCGCTGCTGGTCTACTGGTCGGCTGTTCGCAAGAGGCGCCAAAGAAGGCTGGACCCGGTCAACCTGCAGCTGCGTCGGGAAAAGCGGGCAGATCACCCTCGGGAGAGGCGTTGTTCAAACAGTACTGCTCCAGCTGCCACCCTGATGGCGGTAATGTCAGTGATCCGGGCCGACCCCTCTATGGCTCGGCGTTGAGACGCAACCACATAACCACGCCGGAGGATATTGTAAGAATAGTGCGCAAGCCCCTATCGCGAATGATCAGGTTTGATGCGTCAACGCTGTCTGATCAGGATGCCCGGTTGATCGCTGAATATATCCTGGCAACCTTCAAATAACACAGGTTCATGCACAAAAAATGAAAGGCCCGCCATGTTGATCGGCGGGCCTGATTTTATCTCAATGTTCCCTTTTCAAGGGCTGTTCCGGTTAGATGGTACTACCGGAAATATGCTGCCTAATTCTATTTTGGGGACTTGCTTCCTCTGTAATGTTGCCCTCCTTATAGAGACAGTCTGTTGCTTCTACTCGGTAGTACTACCTGATTCAACTATACCTCCGACAGTCGAAAAAAACAGTCTGTTTTTTTATTTTTTATACGTATATACTCAACCGTTACATAAAGGTCACGGCAGGTACCGCGGCCTTTTTTCATTGCCGCAGGGGATCGAAGAGAAACTCCAGCCCATTGACCTTGATTTCGTAGACTGTCTGCAGCATTTGTCCCAGTTTGCCTGCGGGAAAGCCTTCTTGAGCGAACCAGATCACATAGGGTTCCGGCAGGTCGATTAGCAACTGCCCAGCATGCTTGCCGAAGGGCATGCGCATCCGGGCCAGTTCAAGCAACTCATTCGGATCGAATGATGCGGGGATTGAGATCGTTTCGTAATGTTCTGGCGGCATGGGTTTTCACGATAAAGGCGGCCACTTGGCCGCCTTTAGTTGTCAGATGAGGATGTTATGAAAGGATTTCCAACAGGGTTATTTCGAAGGTCAGGTCTTCTCCGGCCAGCGGGTGGTTGGAGTCGAAAGTTATGTTCTCTTCTGTTACCTCTACCACCTGTACACCCAGGTCTTCATCATCTTCGTTGGTCAATACGAGTTCGTCACCAACCTCAGGTTTGAGATCTTCGGGCATGTCACTGCGTGGAACAGTAAAAACCTTGTCTTTGTCATATTCGCCAAAGGCGTCTGCAGCCGGTATGATAACGGTCTTTTTGTCGCCGGGCGCCATGCCGATCAATGCTTCGTCAACCTGGGGAAACAGTTCGCCCTCGCCGACCGTCAGTTCCATCGGGCCGCTTTCGTGTCCTCCGCAGCCGCAATCTTCGTCACCGCAGTCGTCTCCACAGTCATCGCCGCAATCGTCCGCATCGCATTCCTCTTCGAGGGTGGAGTCAAAAACAGTGCCGTCTTCGAGCTTGCCGGTGTAATCAATTGTTACCTTGTCGCCTTTTTTTGCCTGTGCCATGGTAATACCTTTCTCTGTATTCTGTGCTGTGATAAAGTTTTGGTACAATACGAGAGAGTGTGTCTGTCGTCCACAAAAAAATTGCAATTCTGAATTTACTGTCGGCAGTTTTGTCCGGGACTGCCCAAGGAGTCTGCAATGAACCTCACCACGATACATGAGAAATTGAATGCCAATCCTCTAAATAACACCCGTACCATCATCCTGAACAGTGGCGATCCGGAAGAGAAGCGCAAGGAAATTCTTGCATACTTCCACGCCACCTATGATATTGACGAAAAGCTGTATGAGAACCTCAAATTTGACGAGACTTACTACCTCCGCGCTGACCGGCTGCGCCACCCGCTGATCTTTTATTTCGGACATACAGCCACCTTCTTCATCAACAAGCTGACCATCGCCCGGGTTATCGACAAGCGCATCAATCCCCGGTATGAATCCATGTTCGCCGTGGGGGTGGACGAGATGTCCTGGGATGATCTTGACGAACGCCACTACGACTGGCCGACCCGCCAGCAGGTGGCGGAGTACCGCGACCAGGTCCGAGAGCTGGTGGACGGTTTGATCAGAAAGCTGCCGCTGACGCTGCCAATCACCTGGGAATTACCCTTCTGGGGCATCATGATGGGCATCGAACACGAACGCATCCACCTGGAGACCTCCTCGGTGCTGATTCGCCAGCTCCCCATCGACCAGGTACAGCAGCTCCCCTTCTGGGAAATCTGCAAAGAGGCGGGTGAGCCGCCGGCCAATGAACTGCTGACTGTTACCGGCGGCATGGTTAAGCTTGGTAAAGCAAAGGACCATGCCCTCTACGGCTGGGACAATGAATACGGTCTGCATGAGGCCGAGGTAGCCGCATTCAAGGCCACCCGATACCTGGTCTCCAACCGGGAGTTTCTTGAGTTTGTCCAGGCCGGTTGCTACTCCGACCAACAATGGTGGGACGAGGAGGGGTGGAACTGGCGCGAATTCAAGCAGGCCGAACATCCCCTGTTCTGGGTCAAGGACGGCGATGGCTGGCGCTTGCGCACCATGGCTTCGGAAATCGACTTGCCCTGGAACTGGCCGGTGGAAGTCAATCAGCTGGAGGCCAAGGCCTTTTGTAACTGGAAGGCTGCCCGGACCGGTAAACCGATCCGCCTGCCGACCGAGGACGAGTGGAACCGGCTGCGGGACGTCTGCGAGATCCCCGACCAGCCCTATTGGGCAAAGGCGCCGGGCAATCTCAATCTGGAGCATTGGAGCTCGTCCTGTCCGATCGACAGGTTCCGGACCGGCGACTTCTTCGATCTGCTCGGCAATGTCTGGCAGTGGACCGAAACCCCCATCTACCCCTTTCACGGTTTCGAAATTCATCCCTGGTACGATGACTTCTCCACCCCGACCTTTGATACCAGGCACAACCTGATCAAGGGCGGTTCCTGGATCTCCACCGGTAATGAGGCGACGCGGGATTCACGCTACGCCTTCCGGCGTCATTTCTTCCAGCATGCCGGTTTCCGCTATGTAGAGAGTACCGCAGCGGTGACGGTGCACGACGACCGGTACGAGAGCGACGCCCTGGCGGCCCAGTACTGCGATGCCCATTACGGCCCGCCGCACTTCGCTGTTCCCAATTTTGCCGTAACCTGCGCCGAAATCTCTCTGGCGGCCATGCAGGGCCGCAGCATGGGGCATGCCCTCGATCTGGGCTGCGCCGTGGGGCGGGCGGCCTTCGAGCTGGCCAAGGGGGGCTTCGAGCAGGTGACCGGACTGGACTTTTCCACCCGTTTCTTCCGCCTGGCGACCCGCATGCGCGACGAGGGCTACCTGCGCTACGCCTTCCCCGAGGAGGGGGAGATCGTCTCCTTTCATGAGATCGGTCTGCAGGAGCTGAGGCTGGAGGCAGTCCGTGAGCGGGTGCGCTTCTACCAGGCCGATGCCTGCAACCTGCCGGAGAAATTCCGCGGTTATGACCTGGTGCTGGCGGCCAACCTGATCGACCGGCTCTATTCGCCGCGCCGGTTCCTGACGACTATCCATGAACGCATGAACCCGGGCGGCCTGCTGGTGATCACCTCTCCCTACACCTGGCTGGAGGAGTATACCAAAAAAGAGGAATGGCTGGGGGGCTACCGTGATGCCGGCGAACCGGTCTGGACCCTGGACGGCCTCAAGGAGGCGCTGGCACCGCACTTCCACATGCTGGGCGAACCGAGGGATGTACCCTTTGTGATCCGTGAGACGCGCCGCAAGTTCCAGCATACGGTGGCCGATCTGACGGTCTGGGAGTTGAAGGCGTGAGCAATGAAACCAGCACCATGCCGGCCCTCTTCATCGGCCACGGCAGCCCGATGAACGCCATCGAGGAGAACGTTTTTTCCGCGGCCTGGCGTGAAGCGGCCGAAGCGATCCCGCGACCCACAGCGATCCTCTGCATCTCGGCCCACTGGGAAACGGAGGGGACCTTTGTCACCGCCATGGAGCATCCCAGGACCATCCATGACTTCTACGGATTCCCTGACGAGCTCTATCAGGTGCAGTATCCGGCCCCCGGTTCGCCTGAACTGGCGGAGCGGGTGCGATCGCTGGTCACTGCGTGTGCAGTGCGACTGGATGACGGTTATTCCTGGGGGCTGGACCACGGTGCCTGGTCGGTACTCAGGCGCATGTACCCGCTGGCCGATATCCCGGTCGTGCAGCTCAGCCTCGACCGCAGCCAGCATCCCCGCTTTCACTACGATCTGGGGCGTGAGTTGTTTGCATTACGACAGGAAGGGGTGCTGATTGTAGGAAGCGGCAATATCGTCCATAACCTGCGCCTGCTGCAATGGGACGCCCGGGTGCCTTTCCCCTGGGCAGCGGAGTTCGACAGGGTGGCGGCGGAGCTGATCCTGTCCGGTGGTCATGACCGTCTGGTGGCCTATCCGGCACTGGGCGAGGCCGCCCGACTTGCCATCCCCACCAATGAGCACTACCTGCCGCTGCTGTACATCCTGGCCCTGCAGCAGCCGGGCGAACCGGTCACCTTCTTTGCCGAGGGGCTGCCGCTGGGCTCCATCTCCATGCGCTCGCTCAGGATCGGCTGATATAACGTAAGCAAACGGCATGTAAGGAAGAAAATAAGGGGAAGCATCATGGAAGAACGTCTCACCGAGCTTGAACTGCGGTTCATGCACCAGGAAATGACCATCAACGAACTGAATGAAATCGTCTGCCGCCAGGAAGCGGCGATTGCACGGCTGGAACGGGAGCTTGGCCGGATGCGGGAACAGTTCTCGTCATTGTCGCCTTCCATCAATCGAACTGCCGAGGAAGAAGAGCCGCCGCCCCATTATTGACCTGTTGGGTAAATTAATTATCTTGAAGCAAGGAGAATAGCATGGATGTAGTTCTGAATGAGGTAGAGGTCAGAGTCCTCGGCTGTCTGATCGAAAAAGAGATGACGACCCCGGAATATTATCCGCTCTCGCTGAACGCCCTGACCAATGCCTGTAACCAGAAATCGAACCGCGACCCGGTCATGGCTCTGACTGAGGAGGATGTGGTCCGGGCCCTTAATCGTATGCGCTTCAACCAGTTGACGGTTGTATCGGGAGAAAGCAGCCGCGTGGCCAAGTATCGCCATCTGCTGGCCGAGAACATGGGGCTGATTCCGGCCGAACTGGCTGTCATCTGTGAACTGCTGGTGCGTGGTCCCCAGACCTTAGGCGAATTGCGTACCCGTTGCGAACGAATGCACTCCTTTCCTGATCTGGCGGCAATGGAAGAGGTTCTCAATGAATTGATGGAACGAGAAAATCCTCTGATTGTGCGTCTGCCCCGTCAGCCGGGACGCAAGGAGGCCCGTAACGCTCATCTATTTTCCGGTATGCCGGATATGACGGCTGAGGAACATGAATCGACTCCTGAACCGGCGCGGGTCAGGGTTATGGCTGAAAACGAAAGAATAGTAAAGCTTGAGGAAGAAGTAGCTGCCCTCAGGTCGGATGTGGCGGGGTTGCGGCAGCTGGTTGAAACGTTTACCCGTCAGTTTGAGTAGCTGATTCGCAGTATTCCACTTCTTCCGGCCAGAAGCGCCGCTGCAGCTCTGCCATCAGCGGTGCCAGGCTTTTTCGATCACGGGCCGATACGAGTAAACCACTCTGGGTCCGGGCCGACTGGCGCGCACGCAAAAATGCAACCGTATCATTCTTCCTCAGACCTTCCAGCAGATCCGCCTTGTTGAAGACCAGCAACTCGTCCTTATCTCCCAATCCCAACTCCGCAATAATAGTGCGCACCTGGGTGATCTGGTCCTCAAAGCGGGGATTGGCCGAATCCACGACGTGCAGCAGCAGGTTTGCGTCCTGCAGCTCCTCCAGCGTGGCCTTAAAGGCCCCCATCAGCGATTTCGGCAGTGAGCGGATGAAACCGACCGTATCGGTGATGATGACCTCCCGCTCACGGGGAAAGCGCAGACGGCGGGTAGAGGTATCCAGAGTGGCGAAGAGCAGGTCTTCGGTGAAAACGTCACTTTTTGTCAGGGCGTTCAGCAGGGTCGATTTGCCGGCATTGGTGTAGCCGACAATGGAGATGATCGGTACGCCGGCCTTGATCCGCTGCTGTCTGCGCTGTGAGCGGCCGCGGGAGAGATCTTCCAGAACCCGTTCCAGGCTGGCAATGCGGTCACGGATGCGGCGGCGGTCGGTCTCCAGCTTGGTCTCTCCCGGTCCCCGTCCGCCGATGCCTCCCATCAGGCGCGACATCTGAACGCCACGCCCGGTCAGGCGCGGCAGCAGGTACTTGAGCTGGGCCAGCTCCACCTGAACCTTGCCGTCCAGGCTTTTTGCCCGGCGGGCGAAGATATCCAGGATCAGCTGGCTGCGGTCGATGACCTTCAGTTCGGTCAGGGCAGAAATGGAGCGGATCTGGGCCGGGGTCAGCTCCTGGTCAAAGATCAGCATGGTGGCGCCGCGCTGCAGGGCCCGGATGACGACGTCACGCATCTTGCCTTCGCCCATGACATAGCGGGGATTGAGGCTGTGCGGGCGCTGGATGAACTCATCCAATGCCTCCACGCGGGAGGTGCGGGCCAGTTCCCGCAGTTCGGCCATGGAATCCTCGGCGTCCTGGCGGGTTCCACCCGTAGTGACCGAAATCAGTATGGCCCGTTCCACGGAGTCGTCGGACCTGCTCGAGCCGCGGGTCATCCGCTCCAGATCCGCTTCCAGTTCAGGGATGAAATGGATGCAGTCAAGGTCGATCCGTTCCAGCGGGGTGACAAGGTCGGTAGTCGCCGGTGATCCGCTTTGACTGACCGAAAGCCAGGCCAGTTGAGTGTAGATCTGTTGTTTTCCGGGGACGAAGAGCAGGGTGGCCAGCAGATCCAACCGCAGCAGTGAAAGGTCGGTGATGTCGTCTTCGGTGACCGGTTCATTCTTGAGGTGGGTGTGAACCAGTCGCAGGCCTCGCAAGGGGCGCTTTCCCAGCGGATAGTCGCTCAGATCGGGAATGACCAGCCCCTTTTCGTCACCGACAAGAACGTATTCCACCATGCCGGTCCGGTTGATGAGAATGCCGATTTGACGCCGGATGTCAGCGGAGAGTTCAACCAGGCGGGTAGCCAGTTCCTGTGAACAGAATTCAGCCGGCGGGATGCGCCTGCGATAGAGACGCTCCAGCGCCTGGATCTGGCTTGATTTCAGACCTGCGAGATTTCCGTACGGTTCTTTGATGGGTGAACTCCGGGGATATAGCTGGATTCGATCAGAATTATAAACCGATTACGTTGTAACCGCCGTCCACGTAATGGATTTCTCCGGTGACCCCACTGGCCAGGTCACTGCACAGGTAGACCGCCGAACGGGCCACGTCCTCCTGGGTAATGGTGCGGCGCAGCGGAGCACGTTCTTCGACGCTGTGCAGGATCTGGGAGAAACCATTGACGCCGGATGCGGCCAGTGTTTTGATCGGGCCGGCCGAGATGGCGTTGATGCGGATCCCTTCCGGACCCACCGCCTCTGCCAGGTAGCGCACCGAAGCCTCCAGGGCGGCCTTGGCCACGCCCATGACGTTGTAGTTCGGGAACACCTTTATGGCGCCGTAATAACTGAGGGTCAGCGCGGTGGCGGCACGTCCCTGCATCATCGGAAGCGCCTCTTTCATGATGCCGAGAAACGAATAAACGCTGATATCCATGGCCGTGGCAAATCCTTCGCGGGTTGTGCCGACGATCGTGCCTTTCAGTTCCTCTTTGTTGGCGAAGGCCACGGAATGGATAATAATGTCGATGCCATCCCAGACCTTGGACAGTTCCGTGAACACATCCCGGATATCATCATCACTGGTGACATTGCACGGCAGTATGGCTGCCGCATTTACCGATTCCGCCAGGGGCCTGACCCGTTTTTCAAGGGATTCTCCGGCGTAGGTGACGGCCAGTTCGGCTCCCTGCTCATGAAATGCCCGGGCAATAGCCCAGGCGATGCTTTTTTCGTTTGCGATGCCAAAAATTAACGCTTTTTTGCCCTGCAGCAACATAGTGCTTATTCCTCCATAACTTTTGTGCGTTGACATGTTAGCAGAACTGACGTTTCAGGCAAGGGGTAAAACCGGAGGCTGAAGGTCGTGGTTCGATGCAGGCAGAACTTCATCTGCCGGCGATTCCGCCGGAGTCGGCTGTGGCGGCTGCTCTGGCTGGAGCCGGGTGAGTTTTTCATCGATGGCCGTCAGGCGCTTCTCGATGGTCTCAAGCAGTTCCAGTGAACGGTCCTGCTTGCCCTTTATGGCGAACACAACAAACGGCATGATCAGCCACACAACCGCCAGGAACAGGCCGATAATGCTCATCATTGCCATAAATCCGCCAAAAATTTCCATACCTTCTCCTCGTGTGAAAACACCGTACGTCTATAGCATAGCACGTGCAAAATGTCTAAGATGAAAAGTATGGGACTGGTACACATCCGGCAACCTGTCGCGATTTTGCTCCGGCCCTGCCATGCAGGTTAAGTGCGTTAACGAAATCATTTCTGCTTTACCCCGATAAACGGGATAAGTACGTTCACGAAATCATTTCTGCAAAATCTGCAGAAATGATTCCTAACGTACTAAAAACCACAGAAATTGATTTCTAACTTACTAAATGCGAAAAGCGGTGAAAAGTGAACCCGACCTATGCTAGATTGTAACGATTTTAAATCGAACTCAGGTGGTTGTGTGAAACTTATCCCTATAACTTCTCCCCGTTTTCTTGCCCCGGAGATGCTGACCGTCATGCCGGATTGGCAGCAGATATTTGCCAGTGACAAACCCATGGTCTTTGAAATCGGCTGCGGGGTCGGCGATTTCGCGGCCCAGATGGCGGCCCTCCATCCACAGTGGAACTACCTTGCGCTTGATTACTACAACAAGGGCTGTATAAAAACCTGCAAACGGGCTGACAAGGCCGGCCTGGATAATCTGCGGGTAGTGAGAGACGAAGCCAGGTCATTCATGGAACGCTGCATCCCCCGCCAATCTTTGCGGGCGGTGATTATCAACTGCCCCGATCCATGGCCGAAGATTCGCCATCGCAAGCGGCGCCTGGTAAATGCTGAATTTGTGGGCTATCTTAAAGAATTCATGCTGCCGGGAGCGGATCTTTATTTCGCTACCGACTTTGTTGATTATGGACTGGATGTGGCCGCGCTGATGCCCGATATCGAGGGATTCGAAAATGCCATTGCCCCGGATCCATATCGGCATGTCCTGGAAGGATATCCCCTGTCCAAGTATATGCTGAAATTCATGGCCGAGGGCAAACAGATCTATTACATCCATTACCGTACGTTAGAGCTGGCAGGAGGTAGTCATGGCGGAACGTGATGAGTGCGGTGACGTAAGTTTCTTCAGACCGTGCGGCAAGTCCATGCGCGGTGAGGTGCGCGTCATCAGGCTGGTGCTGGCCGGATGGCTGGCTGCAATCATTTGCTTCCAGGTCTTTGTGTATCTTCTGGAGGTAAATTATTCGGAAATACTCCTGAATGAGTTGACTTTTTTTAATCTGCCGGTTCACTTCTGGCTGACCGGCCAGTTTTTGCCGCTCTGGTTTATCATCCTGTGTGTTGTGTTTAACGTTTGGATGGATCGGCACGCGGTCCGCAGCCTGGACGGATCCCTGCGCTTTAAGGTGCGCGGCAACGGACCGGAAGGGGAGGAGTAGATGGCTGCTTCCACGGTACAGTTCCTGCCTCTGGCGATAGTAGCCGGTATGTTTGCCCTGCTGATCCTGTCAGGCTTGCGGACACGTTCACGGCAGGCAACCAATTACGGTTTTAGCGGAGGCTATACCGGACGGATCGGGATCGGTGCGGCTATCGCCAGTAACTGGATGAGCGCGGCCAGCTTCATGGGACTGGCGGGCATGTTCTATTTGAAAGGCTATTATGCCATGGCCTTTGTGGTGGGCTGGACCGGCGGCTATGTGCTGCTGCTGGTATTAATGGCCAGCCAGATCAGGCGCTTCGGAAAGTACAGCGCCCCGGACTTTGTCGGTTTCCGTTACGAGTCCGCTGCCGCCCGGACACTGGTGGCCTGCATTTCCATCCTGATTGCCGTCATCTACAGTGTGGCCCAGTTTCGCGGCATCGCCCTGCTGGTCTCATGGCTGTTCGGCATTGCCTATGTCCCTGCAGTGGTGATCGGCGCTTCACTGGTGGTAATATTCGTAGTAATCTCCGGCACGCTGGGGGTCGCCCGTAACCAGAAGCTGCAGTACTTTGTCCTGATTGTCGCGTTTATCCTGCCGCTGATGCTGCTGACCCGCAAACTGGGCTATTTCTGGCTGCTGCCCCAATTCGGCTATGGTGCCGCCATAACCGACCTGCAGCAGCAATTCGGTTTTGCCTGGTCTGAGCCGTTTTCCACGGTATCCCTGTTTCACTGGCTGGCGCTCTGTTTCACGCTCATGTTTGGCACCGCCGGGCTGCCGCACGTGCTGTCCCGCTTCTACATGGTGCCCGGCATCCGCGATGCCCGCTGGGGAGTAGTCTGGGGTCTGTTTTTTATTGCATTGATCTACTGGTCAGCGCCGGCCTATGGCGTGCTGGGACGTCTGTTCGAGGCGCGGGGAGGGATTCCCTTTACACCGGATCCGGCCGGTGCCGACATGGTTGTGCTCTCCGCCGTCAGTAACGGAGGACTGCCGCTCTGGGTGGTCGGTCTGCTGGCGGCAGGCGGGATGAGTGCCGCATTTTCTACGGTAGCCGGACTGATGCTGACCGGATCGGCCTCGTTTTCTCATGATATATACCCGCGCCTGATCCGGCCTGATGCCTCGGAAAGTGATAAGGTGTATGTCGCCAAGGGGTTTTTTCTGATACTGGCGCTGGTTGTCATGGTGCTGACCTTGCGACCGTGGGGCATGATTGCTGAAATCGCCGCCCTGGCGTTTGCCCTGGCCGGCAACACAATTTTTCCCGCATTCCTGTTGGGAATCTGGTGGGGCAGAGCCAACGCGACCGGTGTTATTTCCGGCATGCTGGCCGGACTGCTGATCACCTTTCTGCCGTTTGCCCTCGGTGATGCCCTGCCGGTTGTTTCATATCTGCTGCCGGTGACCTCGTCGGCTTTTATCGGTGCCCCGCTGGTGGCCATCATCATGGTAGCAGTTTCCCTGCTGACGCCGCCCCCCTCCGAGAGCATCCGGCGTTTTCTTGCCCATGACGTGCATGATTGTACGGAGGAGTAATGGCGCTTCTGGTCTCAGCTAAAGGTAGTGATGTCCTCGCCTGGCGCGCCTGCGGCGACTATTCCGCCGCTTTCCGCCAGTCACTGCTCGCCCGCCTGGAGTTCTGCAGGTCGAATGAGGCCGAAGCGCTGCTCAAGGGAACCGGGCAGGTCCTTGATGACCTGGTTGCAGCCAATGACGCCTTTTGTAACCGCAGCACGGGTCTAATTGAAGAGGTTTTTGCCTGCGCTGAACTGCCCCGACTCAGGGAACTTACCTCCGACTTCTTTGCGGGTCTCTACGCGCATATCGGCATGCACCACTCCGCACCGGCATTCTACCAGCTCAGCACCATCTTTCTGCAGGCCTTGTCCCGGTCGATCACTCGCCAAGCCCAGGCAGTACTCGGCCTGGCTGACCGGCGGATGCCGCCTGTGCTGCTGGCTGCCCTGGGGGCGGCCGGACGTCAGGAGTTTTCACCGTTTTGTCCGCTCCAGCTTGTGCTGGTACATGGTGATGCCGGAGCAGTTGAGCAGAAGGCTCTTTCCCAGTTTGGTCGCCTGATGCATGAAGGCTTCGAGGCCTGTGGATTCCAGGTCGATGGGACCGTGACACCACGCAATCAGGATTGGCGCGGCAGCATGTCGGAGTGGCAGCAGCGCCTGAAGCAGCGCCTGGATCAGGGCGGCACGAATGATTTAATCGATCTTTTCAGGCTGGCCGACCAGTCTGCTTTACAGTGCGACGACGGTTTTAACCCGGATTTCAATGTGCTCTGCAGGGCGGCACTGAAGGAACGTCGCGCTACCATGGCCTTCCAGGTTACCCGCGTACTTAATCTCTCCCATGGTATCGGCATCATGGGGGGCATGCGCTTTGTGAAAAAGGGCCCCTATCGTGGCCTGTTTGCGTTGTACGAAAATGCCCTGCAACCGCTTTCTGCCGCGGTTTGCGTTCTGGCGCTGCTGAAGCAACTTGAAACCCCGACCACTCCCCAACGCATCCGGGAAATCCTGTGGCGACGTGAGTTGAATGTGGATATGGCCGAACGTCTGCTGCTGGCCTGGCACACTCTGCACGAAGTGCGTCTGTCCCGCGAGCGTGATCTGCAGCCCGACTGGTCAAATAAGGCACCTCTTTACCTTAATATTGAGGAGATGACGGATAGTGAACAGGATGCCCTGCGTGAATCGCTTGAAACGGTCGGGGCTATTCAGCGGCATGTAGGACAAACCTTCAGCGGCATGGAGGAGTGACGTTTTATGCTCATTTCACTCTCAACCGGTTCGCTGTTTCACCTGCCGCTGCATAAAATCTGCGAGCTTTCTGTACAGGCCGGTTTCGATGGTATCGAGCTGATCATTAACCAGGTTTTTGAAGGGATCAACTCCGCCAAACTGGTGGCATCCCTGCAGGAGATCACCACGATCCATTCCATTCATGCCCCCTTTATGCCACTGGCCGGTTGGGGCGGTCCGGCCGATTCTCTCCGCATCAGTATCGAGTTGGCAGCGGAGCGTTCCATCCCGCTGGTCAATTTCCATCCACCTTCATGGATGGGGTTCGAGGTCGGGTTCTGGCGCTGGCTCTACAGTGTGCACGATTTCCAGAAGGAAATCGGTCGAGACGGTCAGGTTATAGTCACCATTGAGAATATGCCCTGGGTCGGTAAATTCAAGATCAACCCCAATATCCTGTCAAATACCCAGCGTATGATTGAATTTGTTCACGAACACAACCTCTATATGACCTTTGACTGCACCCATATGGGGTCGGGCAAGGCCAACTTTATCAATGACTTTTTCCAGTGTTACGAGTCCGGCAGGATTAGAAATATTCATTTTTCCGATTACGGGCATGGTCGTGAGCACCTGCTGCCCGGACACGGCATCCTGCCTTTGACCCGTTTTCTCAATCACCTGCGCAGCACTGATTATCAGGACACCGTGACCCTGGAGCTTGACCCGGCCGAGTTTCCAAAGTCCGAAGCACTTATTCTTGACAGTCTCAAGGAAATCCTGGCCTTTCTCCGTACGGAGACCGGCAAGGACAGCGGTCAGGTCCGTGCTTTCGATCAGCGCTATCAATCTGTTTCGGTCATGGGTGCTTGATGGAAGAACTTCGAATCGTAGTCAGTCATGTCTGACCGGTATATCGAAAAAACGTTTTTGTTACTGCTGATCCTTTCGCTTCTGCTGCATATCGGGGTGGGGACCCTGTTGTATTACCTGCCGGCGAAGACACCTCCGCCGCCCAAGGAGCCTGTATTTATCGATCTGCAACAGGTGCCTGACCTGAAAACTCCGGAACAGCCCCGCCAGCAGGAAACGCAGCGCCAGGCCGAACACAGGGTGCGTGTACCGCGCGAAACCGCTCCCCGCGGAGTTGATGCTCTCACTACCACTGTACCGAAACCGCCGCTTCCCGACATGTTGCGACCCAAACCCACACAGCAGACCCGACAGCGCAAGGAAGTCCCACGCGAGGCCCCTGTTGTTCCGGGCTCATCGGTTTCCAGTCTGCTGAAGCCCCGGCTTCCATCGACCCCGTCTACGCCGCAGGCGCAGCTGTATCCGGGAGCCGGCCGAATGGCCAAGCTTGAAGACAGTTACCGGCGTAAATTCGAGAATGAAATTGCCGAGGGTGAAACCCGTTTTCTGAACAGCGATGATATCCTGTTCGGTTCGTTTCTGCGGCGTTTTGAGAATTCGGTCTACGGAGTCTGGCGCTATCCACAGGAAGCGGCCATGAAGGGCATCGAAGGCATCACCCCGGTACGGATCACCTTTAACCGCCGCGGCGAGATTGTTGCGACGCAACTGCTGGAAAGTTCAGGTGCCAGGGTGCTCGACGAAGAGGTGTTCCGAACCCTCAAACTGATCGGGCCGGTGGGTGGTTTTCCCAAGGGATATGACAAGGATGAGTTCCATTTGATAGCATTTTTTCAGTATGGTGGCGCACGCAGGTCGCTCAGATGAAAAACAATGGTTTCCTGATAGCCGCCCCGCAGAGCGGCAGCGGCAAGACCACGGTCAGTCTGGCGATCATGGCGGCCTTTGTACGTCGCGGCCTGGTGGTAGCCCCCTTCAAGTGCGGTCCGGATTTTATCGACCCCGGGTACCACCGGCTGGTGACGGGCCGCGAATCCATCAGCCTGGACGGCTGGATGTGTCCGGCTGATTTCGTGCAGGATACCTTCCAACACCATTCTTCCGGGGCCGACATTGCGGTGGTCGAAGGGGTGATGGGGCTGTTCGATGGCATCGGCGCTTCCTCCGGCGAGGGGAGCAGTGCCCAGATCGCTGCCCTTACCGGCGTGCGGGTTGTGCTGGTGGTCAATGCGCGCGGCATGGCGGCCAGTGCGGCGGCACTGGTCAAGGGTTTTGTTGATTTCGACCCGCGGGTCAGGTTGGCCGGTGTGATCTTCAACAATGTGGGCAGCCAGACCCACGGCGAACTCCTGCGGCAGTCGCTGGCCGCTGCCTTACCTGCTGTGAAGGTGTATGGCTGTATTCCCCGCGATGAGTCGCTGGCGATCTCTTCGCGTCATCTGGGTTTGGTGACGGCCGAGGATAACCCGTTGTCGGCCGATTTTGTTGACCGTCTGGCGCAGATGGCCGAACAATGTCTCGATCTGGACGGGTTGGTTGGGCTGGGCTTCGAGAAGGGTATGAAAATCTCACACCTCCCTCACCCCAGCCTTCTCCCAGAGGGAGAGGGGGAAATGGCGGTCCGCATTGCCGTGGCCCGCGATGCCGCTTTCTGCTTCTGCTACCCCGATAACCTGCGGCTGCTGCGGGAAGCCGGTGCGGAGATTGTCTTCTTTTCGCCGCTTGCTGACAGCGAATTGCCTGTGGATATCACAGGCATCTACCTGCCGGGAGGCTATCCGGAACTGCACGCAGAGTGTCTTTCGACGAATACCGGCATGAAGAAGGCAATCCTTTCCTCGATCCGTGCCAATATGCCGGTGTATGCCGAATGCGGCGGTCTGATCTACCTCTCGGAGGGCCTGGAAGATGCCGGCGACTTTGTCGGTGCCTTTCCGTCCAGGGCCCGGATGCTGCCGAAGCGCAAGGCGCTCGGCTATCGCCAGGTGGAGACCTGTGCAGACAGCATCATCGGTGCTGCGGGAACCGTTGCCAGGGGGCACGAATTTCACTATTCCGAGCTCGGCACGCTGCCGGACAACATCGGCCGTACCTACCGGGTAACACGTCAGGGGGTCGAGCTTGCGGTCGAAGGTTATTGCTGCCTGAACTGCCTGGCATCCTATATCCACCTGCATTTCGGCAGCAACCCGGCCATAGCGCCGGCCTTGGTCGCTGCTTGCAAAGCATATCGAGCTATGTTACAAACCTGAGCAATTTAACGCTTCCAGCTGTAGGGAAGCCGGTTGAAATCCGGCGCTGCCCCGCAACTGTAAGGGAGGACCAAATCCGCACACAGCCACTGCCCGGTCGGGTGGGAAGGCGCGGATAAGGGTTGATCCCCGAGCCAGGAAACCTGGCTGGAAGATTCCAATTCCAAATCAAGGCGCTATCATCGTTGATTTGAAATTGGTACAGCAGATCACTCCAACCGTGGGGACGGGAGCGTACCATGAAACATCTGTGCATCATCCTGCTGTCAGCTTGCCTGCCGGTCATTCTTCTGCCATCCTCATCATTTGCCATGCACATATCCGAGGGAATCCTGCCGTTTTCCTGGGCCCTGTTCTGGTTTGTCGCCTCAGCGCCATTTCTGGCGCTGGGTCTGCGCACTCTGACACGCCGATCAGAGTCCGATATTGCCAGCAAGCCGCTGGTCGGTATGGTGGCCGCAGTGGTGTTCGTCATTTCCTGCATGCCGGTGCCGGTGCCCATGGCCGGCACCTGTTCGCACCCCTGTGGCACCGGCCTGGCGGCAGTGCTGCTCGGCCCGACCCTGGGAGTGGTGGCAGCGGCCGTGGCCCTGCTGATACAGGCCCTGTTTCTGTCTCACGGCGGGCTTTCCACCTGGGGTGCCAACCTGTTCAGCATGGGGGTGATCGGCTCCTTTGCCGGCTATGCGGTTTTTCGTGGTTTGCGTCTGGCGGGGCTCGGCGTGGTTGCAGCAGCCTTTGCCGCGGGTCTGGTGGCCGACTGGGCCACCTACGCCAGCACGGCAATGATCATGGCGGCCGGCATCAGAGGCGCCAGCCCGTTCTGGCCGCTGGCGGGAAAAATTACCCTGGCCTTTGTTCCTACCCAGCTGCCGCTGGGGATTATTGAAGGCGCCATCACCGCCGGCATGGTGTCGCTGCTGCGCAAAAAACGCCCGGATCTGCTGGCCCGGACGGCTCTGTCGGGGATTGAGAGGGAACGGGAATGAGGAAGCGATTACGCTCTTGTGCCATAACTGTCCTGCTGTTCGGCGCAATGGGGGGCGGACTGCTGTATGCCGGGGAAAAGTGGCCGGGGGTCGATGAGGCCGTGGTTAACAAGATCGCCCGGGAACATGGGCGTGAGGCGCGGGATCCGCTGATCAACACCGGCGAGGGTGATCTGCAGCTGTTCATGTTCCTGACGGCCGGCGCGGTGGGCGGCTTTGTGGCCGGCTACTGCTGGCGGGGGCTGCTGGAGGGGAAAAAGAAGCAGGGAGACGGGGGTTGTTAAGCAACTGCAATACGTTGGATAATAATTTGGATGTGAACGTTTATCCGCATGCTCACCGGGAGATGAAGTCAAGTTTGTAGTGGGTACGGAAAAATTGCAGAAAGGTATTGACCCCCTTGAGGGCCTGGCGGAATTGCTCCCGTTCGATGTCGCTCATAACCCGCGGGTCGACATGATTTGAGGGCTTGCCTCGTGCCGTCATTTTCCGCAGCTGCCACTGCAGACGAAGTTGGACCAGATAGGTGAATGCTTCTTCGATGGTCTTCAGGTCGCGTTCTCTGATAATTCTCCGTTCCCCGATATAATCGAGTTTGTCCCAGGTGGTACCGCCGATAATCCCGTTTTCCAGGGCCAGGAGACTTGCGCCTACGGTGATGGCGAAGATTCCGGCCTTTTTTATGTCTATTTCCCCCCTGTGGTCTCCACGACGTTCAACCCGGATGCGCCCGAACAGGGTGAGCGGCGACGGGAAACGTACGGCATGGCAGGCCATATTGGGAAAGAAGAAGGCGGTATTCAGGGCTGTGGTGCGGATATGGTCGCGCAATTCCGTGACCAGGACAGGGTTGCCGTGCAGGGAGCGCAGGTCCTGGAATATGCCGAAGTTGAGCATGTGCTCAGGGGTTGGTACGCTGATCCACTGGTTGAGCAGCCGCTTCCATTCCGAAAGGCTGTGGCGCCATTGGGGATTGCTGGCCATGATGTTGCCGGGACAGCGCAGGACGCCGATTTCATCGAGGGCATCGACAAGCCGGGCAGCGAAGCGTTCGACGACCAGAAGCTTCTCCGGCGGAAAACCGTCCGGGTAGACGATTGCGCTGTCCTGATCGGTTCGCAGGGTCTGCTCGCCTCGTCCTTCGCTGCCGAGCGCAATGTAGGTGGCCCCTTCGGGAAGGTAGATACCCTCCGTACTCTCCAGCAGGGAAATGATGCGCATGGTGACGGCGTCATTGAAGCGGGAGATGAGCTGCACAACCTTTTTTGTGCCGATATCCGAGCGGAGTGCGATATCAGCTGTGTCAAGCAATCGGGCGCTGATCGATGCCAGTGCATCGATGGAACGGGCAACGACAATCTCCTGGTAGAAATCAAAGGGGTTATGCGTGCAGATTTCCCGGCTCTCCATAGCACCCTCGCGAATTCGCGAGAACAAATTCAGTTCTCAAGTTGATCAGTTGGTTTCTTTCCTGCAAACCGGGACAAGATAATTCTCTATACGGCAGTTTAACCGCAGCCAGAAGTAGGTGCTTCTAAGCGAGCACACAGGGGAAACCCACAAATAGTGGTTATACCAATAAGCTGCAAAACCTGATGGTAAGATCTTGTTTTTCACGAACTCTTTGCTTTTCCTCTGCGCTCCTCTGCGTACTCTGCGTTAAAAGCTTTATTTGATAGTTGTTCACTCGGTTCACTATGTTGATTCCCGCTACTATGCAAATCCCCGGATAGGGGAACGGTGAACGTAAACACCGCACCGGCTCCCAACACACTTTCGGCCCAGATCCGTCCTCCCATTCTCTCCACGATCTCACGCGATATTGTCAGCCCCAGCCCGGTACCGAGAGGTTGGGCTTTCTGGGGATCGCGCACCTGATGAAAACGCTCGAAAATCTGTTCCAAACGGTCCGGCGGAATGCCGGGGCCTTCGTCCGCCACACTGATCTGGGCAAAGCCCTGATTTCTTTTTGCGCTGAGCCGGATTGCCCCTCCTTCCGGCGAAAATTTCACTGCATTGAAAATCAGGTTTGTCAGCACTTGGTGGAGCCAGTCCGCATCGGCATAAACCGGCGGCAGCCCGGGCTCGATTTCACTGATCATCCGGATTCCATTTTCGGCCAGGAGCGGATGGGTGGTGCCGATGGTCCGGGAAAAAACCGGTTCCAGTCCCTGCGGCTCGGGCGACAAATCCAGTCTGCCGGCTTCGATTTTCGAGAGATCCAGCAGGTCGTTGATCATGCGGGTGAGGCGCTCCGCCTCGTCATTGATGATCCCGACGAATTTCTTGCGCTTTTCCACATCGTCCACATCGTAGCGTAACAGGATTTCTGAAAAGGAGCGGATCGAGGTCAGCGGGGTGCGCAACTCGTGGCTCACCGTAGAGAGGAAATCGCTTTTGAGGCGATCCAGTTCCAGCAGACGTGCGTTGGCCTTTTCAAGTTCGGCCGTACGCTGGGCGACCTTTTCCTCCATGGCGTGGCTGTACGCCTGAATCTCGCCGTACAGTTGGGCATTGACCGCCGCCATGGCGAGTTGGTTGGCCAAGGCCGCGAACAATTCGACGAACTCGTCGGTGAAATGCATGGGCCCGCGGGTAGCATAGGCCGTGAGGACCCCGATCACCCGCCCCTCGTAGATCATGGGTGCATGGATGAAGGCACTTACCGGAACGTCCTTGATCAATTTGGAGAAGAGCGGGGTTTTGTCGATCTCTCGGGTGTCGCCAACCACCACCGGCCGGGCGTCCAGAAAACAGTTGCCGAAGTAGGTCTCGCGGGAAGGGACCATGGCGGATTCCGTCACGTACATTGAAATCAGGCCCACGTGGCTGCGGATCTTCAGTATTCCATCCTCGTCCAGAAGCCTGACGGCCAGATGTTCGAACCCGAACTCACGCTTGATCAGCAGGAGTACCTCCTGCAGGAGCGTGTCGATGTCCAGGCTCCGCGAGAGGGCATGGGATGCTTCGTGGAGGACCATCAGCTCCCGCAGGCGTCGCTCCAGGGTATCCCGGCTGTCTGCCAGGGTCTGGGAAACACTGCCGAAAACGTCCAGGATTTCAACAGCCCGCTCGCGGGGCCAGGCCAGGGCGCTGTCGATAATCATGCGCGCTGACGGGGTTCCGAGGGCGCTGGCCAGGCAGCGTTCCGTGGCTTCGAGGAGTGTCTGGGGAGAGGAACGCTCGGGAAGGATTCCCAGGACATCATGGGCTGTCTTTGCGCCCACAAACCGTGCCAGGAGCACTTCCAGATCGGCCCGTGTGGCCCATGCGGACTGCAGCTCGGGACGAGGAGCATCCGCCCCGGGCTGCACCGTCAGGAAGCTGAGGATGAAATAGGTTCCCATGTTGAACACCAGGCTCCAGATCAAGGCATGGGTCCAGGTGTCAAATCCCTGCAGCCCGAACAGGGCGCGCGGCCTGAGCAGCTCAATCCCCCAGGGACCATGTGTCAGGAGTGAAACGTTTACCCACCCCGAGTCGACGAAACTGGGAATCAGCAGGGTATAGGTCCACACGCAAAAACCGGCGGCCAGACCGCTGAGGGCCCCGGTTCTGGTCCCCCCTTTCCAGTACAGGCCGAAAAGGACTGCCGGCACAAACTGGATCACGGCTGAGAAGGACAACAACCCGGTGGCAACCAGGGTCTGGGATTCCCCGATCGAGCGTTTGAAGGCGTAGCCGAGCAGCACCACGCCGAAGATGACGGCCCGCTTTGTGTACAACAGGGGCCGGGAAAGATCGACTCCCTTGCCGCGGAAGGCGGGTATCACACTGCCCAGGACCGCAACACCGGAATGGTGGAGGATCATGGTGGACAGGGCGACCGCTTCGACGATCACCATGCTTGTTGCGGCGGAGAAGCCCCCCAGATAGGCAAGAAACGCCAGTTCCGTATAACCGCGCGATAGCGGCAGGGAAATCATGAAGAAATCCGGGTTCAGCCCCCCCCCGTAAAGACGCCCGACCAGGGCTACGGGGAGCACGAGCAGGTTGATCAGGAGCAGGTAGGCCGGAAATGCCCAGGTTGCCGTCCGCAGATGGCGTTCCTGCACATTTTCGACGGCCAGCATGTGAAACTGGCGGGGCAAAAGGATGACGGCTGACGCCGACAGTATGCTCAGTGTGACCCAGGCGGATAAGGTGGTGCCTGAACCATCCCCGAGCAGGAACAGACGCGAAAGATTCGGATCTGCCATGGACCGCTCGAATACCTGCGTCAGACCGCCGCCAATGCCGAAGGTAATATAGAGACCGATCACCAGAAAGGCCCCGAGCTTTACCGCACTTTCGAAGGCCACCGCCGCGACCATCCCCTCGTGCCGCTCCGTGGCGACCAGGCTCCTGGCCCCGAAGAGCCCGGCGAAGATCGAAAGCCCGAGGGCTGCCCAGAAGGACGCATCGTCCAGGATCCCCGAGCTTGTGGCCCTTCCCGTGAGGAGGTCGAAGGTATGGCCGACCGCCTTGAGCTGGAGCCCGATATAGGGTGTGATGCCAACCACCATCAGGGTTGTAGCCAGGGCGCCCAGGGACCAGCCTTTGCCGTAGCGGACCTCGAGCAGGTCCGGCAGGCTTGTAACCCCTTCTGCCCGGCAGAAGGAGACCAGGCGTTTGAGCAGGGAAGGGGCCAGGAGGAAGATCAGGGTGGGGCCCAGGTAGATCGGCAGAAACCCCAGGCCGGTAGATGAGGCCTGCCCGACACTGCCGTAAAACGTCCAGGAAGTGCAATACACGGCCAGGGAAAAGCTGTATACCCACGGATTGTCGACCGGGCTGCGGCCCCGTTCCCTGGCCTTGTCCGTGGCATAGGCTATGGCAAACAGACCGCCCAGATACCCGAGCCCGAGGATTGCTACCCAGAATGTTTGGTTCACGGCTCGTCTCCCCGTGTCAGCAGCCAGCCGAGCAGCACCAGCACGCACCAGGCCGCGAACAGGTACAGTGGCAGAATCGGAATTCCCAGAAAGCTGCCCGGACGGTTAAACGCCCCCAGCAGAGGTGGGAACAGGGCTGCAATGCCCACGACAAAAAGGGCGGCAAGTCTGTGCGAGGTTCTTTCCATTATTTTACCCTCAAAATTCCCCCTCCCCTTGCGGGAGGGGGAGCTAACTGCAAAAAAACAAACCGGACAAATCGTACTAAAACCGGGATGACTGCCAGCGCAGGAACAATTGACGGTCGCAGAAACCTTTGGCTTCGGCCAGGGTTCTCACTCCCCGCCCCGGCAGCAGTGCAAGAAAACCGAGGAAGGCATGGGCGGTGGCGCGGGCGTCTCCCAGGGATGTGTGCCGCCCCTCGATAATGATGCCCATCCGTTCAGCGATAACGTCCAGGCTGTGCCCTTTGGCGCCTTCGTGAATGCCGTAAGAAAGCAGCAGGGTGTCAAGGATCGGGTTGTTTATCAGGGGGAGTCCTGTCTCGGCAGCTGCCAGTTCAAGGCATTTTTTGTCGAAGGCAGCGTTGTGGGCGACCAGAACAGAGTCTCCGACGAATTCGACAAACTGTGGGTAGACCTGGTGTATGGTGGGGGCATCCGCCACCATGTGGTCCTCGATGTGATGAAATTGTATGGATTCGACAGGGATTGACCGTCCGGGGTTGATCAGTGAATGAAAATAGTCTGCATTCTGGATTCGTCCCCGTCGAATGCGAATCCCACTGATGCTGATGGCCTTATCCCCCTGGGAGAGCTGCATGCCGGTGGTCTCGGTATCGAACACCACATAGTCGAGATCCGCCAGGTTCGACTGGAGCTGATCAGCCCGTTCTACAACCGGCCGCGGCAGGAACAGGTCGAAGTCGTAAAATTCCGGTTCACCATCAATCGTTCCATTCGCATCGCGCCCGGCCGTTACCGCGCTTGTCAGCAGCTGGGCCAGCCGCACCTCGTGGGAGTCGCCGCAAGAGCGGGTCCACAGTTCTCCCCGGTTGCGATGCACCGCCTCTCCCAGGGTGAGGGACTCTTCGCCGTCCGGGCATACCTCAAGTGATTCCAGTTCGGCCGGGCTGCCCGTAAAGGGTCCCGTAACCCGAAAGGTTGTAACGACAGTGCCGTCCTCCACCCGCAGGCACGCTTCGATTGGCTGTCCGGGGTTCATCCGCATGATCCATTGGAGGATACAACGCAGCGAGGCCACCCAGGAGAACGGTTCCACCAGTACGAGCGGGATGCATTCGTCGTTGGCCTCGGTCACAACGCGCATCCCGGGGACCAGCAGCAGCGCTTCCTCCACCAGCTCACGGGGGTTCGAAGGGATGGCTGGCCAGCGAGCGGTATGAGCAGCACTGGCGGCCTCTTCTATGGCCAGTACCCGGTCACTCAGACGATTCAATTCCTCAGCCAATGCGGAAAGAAACGTCAGCTGCTTTTCCTCGGGCATCTCACGATGACGCAGGAGAGCCTCTGACAGGGAACGGGAACTGCCCAGCGGCTCTCTCAGGAGCCGGGGCATTTCCTTCAGGGTTTCCTCAAAAGGTTTGACCTCTTCACTGGGGGTGCTCAGGTCGCGAAACACGAGCAGGAATCCCGGTTGTTCTTCTCCTGATCCGGGGGTGACCGAAAGCGAGCCCTTGAGGAGTTTTCCCCCCCTGAGCGGGAAGACCACCTCTTCCACGCCCCCACGCCCCTGGTCCCATCTCTGGCGGACCCTTTTCAGGTAAAAACTGAGACGCTCGCCGGGGAATATGCGCCCCAGCATGGTTCCGATGCCGGATGTATAGCCCATCTCCAGGATGATCCGCGCCTGGGGATTCATCAGGATGATCTCGCCGTCCGCGCTGGCCACTACCACACCATCGGCCATGGTGCGAAGCACGGTCGACAGGCGGTTGCGTTCCTCCTGCAGCGCCAGGGTCGCTTCCTGTACACGCCCTTCAAGTTCGTGGTAGGCCGTGCCCAGGTTTTCGGCCATGTGGTTGAAATCCAGGGCCAGTTCCTGCAGTTCGTCGCCGGTTTCTATCCTGATCCGATGGTTCAGGTTGATACGGGAGACGATTTCTGCGCCCCGCCGAATCTCCAGGATGGGACGCAGGAACTGGTCGGTCATCCGCCACGCCATGACGGCGATCAGGATGGCGAATACGGCCAGAAAAAAGGCAATCTGGATGCTGGTTGCGGTGAATTGCTCGTACACCTGCGACGATGGCTGAAGCCGATGGATTTCGGCCACATAGTCGCTGACGACAAAGAACAGGCCGACCATTGCGGCGAACAGAGGTACCAGTGCCAGACACAGAAGTGATGCCGCCATGCGGCGGCGCAGGCTTCTTTTTCTGTGAACCGGCACTATTCCGGGAGCCGCTGTCATGGTTCGATACAGGCCCGGATCTTCTGGAGCAGATCCTCGGCACTAAACGGTTTGGTCACGTATTCGTCCGCTCCCACCTCAAGCCCCTTCTTCCTCTCCAGGGTCTGACCCTTGGCCGTAAGCATGATCACTTTTGTTCCGGACATATCCGCCTGTTCCCGCAGAATCCGGCACACCTCGTAGCCGTCTTTGCGCGGCATGTTGATGTCCAGCAGGATTACGTCCGGACGTATGCGCCCGGCCACTTCCAGGGCCTCATCGCCGTCATGTGCCGTGTGCACTTCATACCCCTCCATATCCAGGATGAATTCTATGGACAAAAGGATATTGGGCTCATCATCTACGGCAAGAATCTTTTTCTTACTCATGTGCTGGTCACCTCCCGGATGTACCGGATCAACGTGCGCGACAATAAAATAATATCTCATTACCAAGGTTAAAGGAACTATTTTGAGTTGTTACAGTACATTTGCCATGCATAAAATCCGCGCTGTTTCGCGGAATGGAGACTAATGAAAATCGATTTCAAAACACTATATTACTAAAGAATGGATTGTCCCATCAGTACGTGGTGACGGGTACACGTTATTCACATTCGATCTGCCTGAGAAAATCCAGGCTTTTCAGGCGTCTGCCCGTGTGGGCGGATACGGCGTCATCCAACAGTGCCGCGGCCTGGTTCAAGGTCTCGATCGAAAAGGTGATCAGACCGAATGTTCCGGTTCCCAGACAGGACTGCAACATTCTGAGGGTGATCCCTGACATGGGTCTGCCGCCGGCAGCACAAAACCGGCAGGTCAGTTCGCCGTCATCCTGCAGCAGGGCATCGGCATTCCCGAAGGGGGCATCGCAGCGGCTGCAGGTTTCCAGCGAGGGACGGTATCCAAGGATGTTCAGCAGATTGATTTCAAAAAAACGGCGGTCGGCCTGTACCGCTGTTTCTGTTTCCAGCCGCTCCAGATAGGCCGCCAGCAGTCGGTAGAGTCGCGGCAGCGGCTGCCCTTCGGGTGTGATGGCATCCACCAGTTCGCAGGCATACAGGGCATGGGCAATGCGCGCAAGATCGGCCCGGATGCCGGGGTAGATGCTGATGATGTCGGCCTGCTGCAGGCTGGACAGGCCCTGTTTGATGTGCGCCTGGACATGGATGCGGGCGAAAGGTTCCAGCGCCGGCCCGAAGCGCTTGCGGCTCTTGCGCGCCCCCCGGGCAAAGGCCTTGATCCGGCCATGCTCCAGGGAGAACAGCGATACGATCCGGTCGCTGTCACCGTAATCGATGGCGGAGAGGACAAAGGCCTGTAGCTTTTCTGAGCGCATGATGTCAGTGCGCCTCGCTCCAGTTGGCGCCGTAGCTGATATCCACCTTGAGCGGCACCTGCATCTCCGCAGCCCGCGACATCTCCTCTTCCACCAGCAGCTCCATCCGCACCAGTTCCTCTTCCGGGACTTCGAAGACCAGTTCATCGTGGACCTGCATGATCAGGCGGCTCCTGCAGCCTTCCTCCTGAATCCGTTTGTCGACGCGGATCATGGCGCTCTTGATGATGTCGGCCGCCGAACCCTGGATCGGGTAGTTGATGGCGTTGCGCCGGGCAAAGGCCAGAACATTGCCGTTGCTGCTGTGGATGTCCGGGATCGGCAGCCGCCGGCCGAGGATGGTGGTGACATACCCCTGCGCCTCGGCCCGGCTGATACAGCTGTCAAGGAAGACGACCGCGCCGCTGTGGCGCTCCTTGTAGGCGCTGATGAACTCCTCGGCGGTCTTGCGGGAGGTCCCCAGCTGCTTGGCCAGGCTGAAGGCCCCCTGGCCGTAGATGATGCCGAAGTTGATGGTCTTGGCCTGGCGGCGCATCTCGGGTGTGACCATTTCGGGGAACAGGCCGAAGACCTCGGCGGCGGTACGGGTATGGATGTCCTCGTCATGGGCAAAGGCATGACAGAATACCTGGTCGCCTGACAAGTGTGCCAGTACGCGCAGTTCGATCTGGGAATAGTCGGCCGAAAGGATGACGTGCCCGGGCGGCGCGATGAAGGCGTGGCGGATCAGGCGCCCCTCGTCGCTGCGGATAGGGATGTTCTGCAGATTGGGGTCGGATGATGACAGCCGGCCGGTGTTGGTGACGGTCTGGTTGTATGAGGTGTGTACCCGGCCGGTGCGGGGATTGACCAGGCGGGGCAGGGCGTCGCTGTAGGTGGATTTGAGCTTGGAGACCCCGCGGTAATCCAGGATCAGCCGTGCTATTTCATATTCCTCGGCCAGGGTTGTCAGCACCTCGTTGTCCGTTGACAGGGAGGTGCGCCCCTTGGTCTTTTTGCCGCTCTGCAGGCCCATGCGTTCGAACAGCACCTCACCCATCTGCTTGGGAGAGTTCAGGTTGAAGGGGCCACCCGCCAGGTCAAAAATGCGTCCTTCCAGCTCCGCCATCCGTGCGGAGAAATCTGCCGAAAGTCCGGCCAGCAGACCGGCATCCAGCAGCACGCCGTGCTGCTCCATGTCCGCCAGAATGGAAACCAGGGGCATCTCGATGGTGCGAAAGAGGCTATCCACCCCCATCTCTTGCAGAACCGGCTCGAACCGTTGCCGCAGCAGCCAGGTGGCATCGGCATCTTCGCTGGCATAGCAGGCGGCTTCCTCTATCGCTACCTGGGCAAAGTTTTTCTGCTCCTTGCCGCTGCCGGTCACCTCGCTGTAGCTGATCATCTTATGGCCGAGCAGGTCCAGGGCCAGGGTGTCCAGTCCATGACCCGAACGGGCGGGATTGATGCAGTAGGAGGCCAGCATGGTGTCGAACCAAACGCCGGCCAGCCGGATGCCGCTCGAGTCCAGCACCTGCATGTCAAACTTGATGTTCTGGCCGACCTTGCGCAGGGCCGGATTTTCCAACAATGGGCGCAGGCGCTCCAATACTCTGCCGCAGGGAAGCTGGTCGGGCTGCAGGCAGCTGTCATTACAACCCGGTACAGATTCAAACGAGGAAAAGAGCGGTCCCTGCTCTCGTGATGCTTCTGTCGTGCAGGCGGTTGTCACATGCCCCACCGGCACATAAAAGGCCTCATGCTCCCGGAACGAGAATGACAGCCCGACGATTGTTGCCAGTCGCGGGTCAAGGCTGGTGGTCTCCAGGTCGAAGGCGAATTCTCCGGCCCGCTCCAGCTCGGATGCCAGCGTTTCCAGCTGTTCCATGGTCGAAACGGTACGATAGTTGTCTGTAGCCAGAGTGGCCTTGGCGGTCAGTTCCTTGATCAGCGTGTTAAAGCCGTACTTCTTGAAAAAGGCGTTCAGGACCGGGGTGTCCGGGTCGCTGGCGAGCAAATCATTTGCTGATACTTCCAGAGGAACATTGAGTTCGATGGTGGCAAGTCGGCGGGAAAGCAGGGCCTGATCGCGGAACTCACGCAGCTTTTCACCATTTTTTCCCTTGACCTCTGCAGCACGCTCCAGCAGTTGGTCCAGCGAGCCGAACTCCTGGATCAGCTTGGCAGCCGTTTTTTCACCGATGCCCGGTACGCCCGGGATATTGTCGGAACTGTCGCCGGCCAGCCCGAGGATGTCGGGCACCAGCACTGGCGGCACGCCAAAGCGCTCGATAACCTCGGCTATCCCGGATGCCTTGCCCTTCATGGTGTCCAGCAGCGTTACCCGGTCGTTCACGATCTGCATCAGGTCCTTGTCGCCGGTTACCACCACCACCCGCCCACCGGCAGCAGTGTGGCGGGCGGCCAGGGCACCGATGATGTCATCGGCCTCGTATCCGGCCAGCTCCAGGGCCGGAATGTTGAAGGCGCGCACGACTTCGCGGATCGGACCCACCTGGGCCCGCAGGTCGTCGGGCATGGCGGCACGGTTGGCCTTGTAGTCGGGATAGATGTCGTTGCGGAATGTGACCCGGCCTGCGTCGAATACTACTGCCACGTGACGGGGCTGCTGATCTTTCAACAGCTTGAGCAGCATCTGGATAAAACCGTAGATGGCATTGGTCGGCTGACCGCTGGGTGATGAGAGGTGGCGGATAGCGTAGTAGGCCCGGTAGATATAGGAAGAACCGTCAACCAGGTAGAGAGTGGTGTCGTCACTCATGGAGGCAGCCTCCATCTTCCCGCGTGAAGAGGACAAAGGCCATCGCGGGACGTCGGCTGGACTCGCGCATGGCGAACTGAATGCCGTTCAAGGTCCAGCCTTTGGTGGTCCATTCGTTGAGCGTCTCTTCGATGGTTTCCTCCGTAACGGTTGCAAGTTCGATCACTTTATAGGTCAGCATGTTCCGCTCCTTGTGGAATATCTCGGGCTGGAGATAGCAGCCAATGACCAGCCGGTCATCAAGCATAAACGAAAAAGGGCGGCTCAAAGCCGCCCTTCCTTCTGAATCAGGATGATTATAGCCTATTTCTGGAATCCGAGTTTCGCAGAGATCTCTTCGGATGCTTTGATTACGAGGGGGATCAGGTCTTTTTCCACCCGTTCATCGGGAAAACGCATGGAGGGACCGGAGATGCTGACTGCGCCGATGATTCTGCGGGTATAGTCCCGAATCGGAGCGCTGACGCATTTGACGCCGATATCCAGTTCTTCATTGTCAATGGCATAACCCTGCTCAGCAATCGTCTTGAGCTGTTTTTTGAGAAGATCGCGGTCAGTGATGGTGTTATTGGTATAACGCTTGAGCTCCTTGGTGGGGAGGTAGTTTTCCAGTTCCTCGTCACTCATGTAGGCGATCTGTATCTTGCCGGCAGCGGTGCAGTAGGCCGGCAGGCGTGCACCGACACGTGGAACCACCCGTACCGTCATATCGGTTTCTACCGCGTCAAGGTAGATGATGTTGAAATCCTTGAGTATGGCGACGTAGGTAGTTTCGTTGCATTCCTTGACGAGGGCTTCCAGCACCGGTTTAGACTGTCGCAGCAGCCCCATCTGACGGATGAAGGTCTGGCCCAGTTCGAGGGTCTTAAGTCCAAGGCGATAGTTTTCCGTCACCTTGTTCTGCTCGATATAGCCGCGCGACTCCAGTGTTGCCAGCAACCTGAACACGTTATTCTTGTGAAGCTTCAGGCGTTTGCTGAGTTCGGTGACGCCAAGTTCATCTACTTCGCCATAAAACTGTTCCAGAAGGTCAAGCGCATGTGACACCGCCTGGATGAGATAGTCCGATTTTTCTTTCTTTGCCATAATGGTTCCCTGTGAGTTTATTGTAATGAATAAAAAAGAACTGCTAACATATCTGAATATATGAGTAATTAAAAAAAAGCCGAAATATGCTCAAAAATTCACAAAATGTGTGTAATCTTAGAATATTGTTTTATAATTGTCAAGTATGAAAAAATGCTTTACTATTTTCACATACGTGCAATTGTCACGGGGGCTGACGTGTGTGGGTGATCATGCTTAAAGGCGGTAACTGTGCTTAATTTAAGGAAAAAAATACTTGTTGCGATCGACGGGTCACCCCAGTCGGACAAGGCTGCTGAGGAAGCGGTCAGGATGGCGTATGGCAATCGCAGCCAATTTAAAAGCTGTGTCTATGCCATGCTGGTGTTGCCCAATGCCCCTACCTCGACGTATACGGATTTTGTGCCGGCAGCTCCGGTTACGGAAACGGAGAAATGGGATGAACTCAGGCGGCGTATATTTTATGTTGTTGAAAAATGCGCCTCTGAGAATAATGTCCCTCTGGAGATGATTGTCGAGTATGGTGAGCCTGCAGACAAACTGCTCGAGTTTGCCAAGCGCGAGCAGGTGGATGTTATCGTTATCGGAAGTTCAGGGAAGGGCTTTATCCAGCGCAGGATCAGGGGCAGTGTCTCTCATCGTGTCGCTTCGGCCGCAGGTTGTTCCGTCTACATCGTACGTGGTTAATGTACATAGTTGTTGCATTGCAATTCTAATTAGACACATTTTGAAAGGTATTGGTACATGTTTTCACTTGTTTCCCGCTTTGTCCTCGTCGCAGTATTTATTCATGTCTTTGTGATTTCAGCCAGTTGCGCAGAGTCCTTCCGAGTTCCGATCCTCCTGTATCATCGCTTCGGCCCGACCGTGGCCGACGGCATGACAATAACCACCACGGTGTTCGCATCCCACATGAAGTATCTTCATGATAATGGTTACACGGTGATTCCTCTGCGTCAACTGGTTGATCATTACCGTGGCAAGGCGCCTGCGCCCAAGCCGAAATCGGTTGTGATTGTCGAGGATGATGCCCATAAGTCCGTTTACAGCGAGATGCTGCCGGTGATTCGCAAATACGGCTACCCGGTTACGATTTTTGCCTACCCGTCCGCCATATCCAACGCGAAATATGCCATGACGTGGGATCAGCTGCGCGAGCTGAAAAAAACCGGACTGTTTGACATCCAGTCGCATACCTACTGGCACCCCAATTTCAAGAAAGAACGAAAAAAATTATCCGCGCCGGTCCTGGATCAGCTGGTCATGACGCAGTTGCGCAAATCGAAGGCCCGTTTGCAGACAGAGTTGGGCGGAAATGTTGATATGCTGGCCTGGCCGTTCGGGATTTATGACGATTATCTTATTGGAAAGGCTGGTGAAGCCGGCTATGTGGCCACGTTTACTATTGACCGCCGCCATGCCACATCCGGCGACCCGCTTATGAAGCTGCCCCGCTATCTGCTGGTGAATGCCGATAATGGCAGGGCCTTTGTGCAGCTGCTGGAAGGTAACGCCGTCAAGCGGAATGTAGCCTACTGATGGCCGATGGCGCAGCAAAAAAACATCCCTGTCCTGACTGCACCTTCTGCCAGTGGTGCTCAGATGATCGTTGCCGGCTCTGCCTGAACGAAACGGGCTGCTGTCGAAGAAAAAAACTGTCACTGTCCGAGCAGATCCGGCTCTATGACTCACTGAACCCGCCACCCGCAGCACCTGATGATCCCAAAGGCTGATCATTTTATCCATTGTCCGCTGTCTGTATGAAATAAACTGGGTGAATGATGTAGTTGAAACCAGCAGCAGCTCTGCTCGGAAGCGTTCGCCGGATGACCCGAATTGCGATTTGGCAGGATTATTGATCTTTGTGACTTGCACATTGAACAATGTCTGGCAAAATAGCTTAAGGTGATCTAACGAAATAACGCTTCAGTCAGGAGCAGGTTATGAAAAAGATGATATCTCTCGTGGTGGTGGCTGCGGTGATGGTCGTTTCTACAGGCGTATTCGCTCAATCCGTCAGAGCGGAGGAGGTGAGGATGGTTGGCAGCATTTTGAAAATAGAGATGGGGGCGGATGGCACTTCCGCCAAAACCATATTGAAAGATTCCATGTCCGGAGAAAGTGTGACGGTCATCGTTTCTGATGAACTGACCCTCGAAAAATTTATCGAGAAACTGATTGTTGAAGGCGATGAAATCGGCTGCAAGTATCATCGGATTGATGGAGCAAATCATAGCAGAATGTTCAAGACTAAAACAGCCAGCTGTTAACACCTGGTTGTGTACGTGATTGGACGCAGCTGAAATATGGTTGTGATGCATATCGAGCAAACGAAAACAGGGCAGCCGTAGCGGTTGCCCTGTTTTTGTTCCAGCTTGACACGAAAGCGTTATTTACCCGCCAGTTCCCTTGATTTCTGAGTGGCTGCGTCCACGGCATCCATGATCACCCCCCGGAACCGGCCGTTTTCCATGACATGCAGGCCAGCAATGGTGGTTCCGCCGGGAGAGGTGACCTTCTCGCGCAGCAGGGCCGGGTGCTCTCCGTTTTCGTCCAGCATGGTCGCCGCACCGAGAACGGTCTGGACTGCCAGGCGGGTTGCAATCTCCCGGGGCAGGCCGTTTTTTACGCCGGCATCGGAAAGTGCTTCGACGAAGGTGAAGACATAGGCCGGACCACTGCCGGAAAGACCGGTTACGGCGTCCATCTGTTTTTCATCGACCCGCACCACCAGACCTGTCTGGGCAAAGATGGTTTCAACCCGATCGAGATCAAGGGCAGTGGCTTTCCGGCCCGGGCAAATGGCGGTTGCCCCCTTGCCCACCAGGGCCGGGGTATTCGGCATGACGCGAACGACCCGCGTACCGTTTTCCAGGGCCTCTTCGATGGACCCGGTGCGTATGCCGGCCATGATCGATACGATCAGTTTATCGGGGCCCAAGGTCCTTTCAAGGGTTGTCAGGACACTGGTGGACTGCTGCGGCTTGATGGCCAGGATTATGACTTCGCCCCAGGCCGCCGCCTCGGCGCTGTTTTCCACGATCCGAATGCCGGGGTAGGCTGCGGTCAGGTAACTGCGCCGTTCCGCGGATATCTCCGCGATCATCAATGGCACACCGGAGTTTTCGCGGAGCAGCCCCTTGATGATCGCTTCAGCCATATTGCCGCCCCCCAGAAAGGTGATGCGTTTTATGTCAGCCATCCTATGATTCCTCCCGAAATGAATTAGCTGCCGCTACTTTTTGTTATCAATACAACACCGACGCAGACCAGGCTGATACCCGCCCAGCGCATGGGGCTGACATTTTCACCCAGAAACCATTGCGCCAGGAAGGCAACGACGATATAGCTGAGAGCCTGCATGGGGAGCGCGACCGATAGGTCCTCCCAGGAGAGGACAGCCAGCCAGAGGCCGAAATAAACCGCCTGCATGGAGGTCCCAAGAATCAGGCGCCAGTTGGTCAGGGCCTTCAGCACGGTCTCGAATATCTGCCGCAGGTTCATGGCGGAGAGATCGCCGAAGCTTTTCATTCCCTGGGTCAGAAAGATGTCGCCAATTGCGCCGGATGTAATCGCCAGCAGCATGACAACCAGAGTCTTCAACATTTTATGTCTCCACGGTAATTTTGTACGCGTATTCCCAATACTGAGAGTTTCTCACGCACCCTGGGACTGAGGATGGCGGCCAGTTCCTCCGGGTGTTTATAATCCGGCATGCGTCGAGAAATTTCGCTATCCGGCAGGACCCCGGGGTGAAAATAGATTTCAGTCAGCCCTTCCTTCAGACCGTCGAGAATCTGCAGCAGGTACTCTTCGGTCATGCGGCCCGAATTGAGAACACCCTTGACCTCAGCGGCGTAACGGATGCCGAGCCTTTTCAGATAGGGGCGGGCATGATTGGCCAATGCACCGAAGATAATACGTTCAACCGTCTTTCCCATCTGTCGCTGCCGGTCGAAACGCAGATTGTGGCACAATCGTTCGCGCGACAGGCGGAAGCTGGTAATGCCGTAACGCGGCATCAGTTCGGTCAGGAAGGCAAGCACCGTCGGGTGCAGGTGGATGTTGAGATGGCCGTCGATATGGGAAAGTGCAATGCCGCTGTCGACCACCCGCTGGATCTGGGCCTCGATCTCCTGTTTGAGCTGCTTATAAAGGCCCTTGTCGAAAAAATAGCGCATGCCGGTCGCAACCGGGTTATCGCTGAACGCCCCGGCTTTGTTCACCAGGCCCGGTATCTGTGAATGCGGCAGAACCGACTGGCCCTGCAGCAGGGTCAGGTGCAGGCCGACCTGCAGGCCTGGATTGCGTTTGGCAATCTTGACCGCTTCGTTGAAAGCAGTGCCCCCCGGCATAATCGAGGCGCAGGTCAGGATGCCGTCGCACCAGGCCTGTTCGACCGCAATATTGACGCCGCGGGAAAGGCCGAAGTCGTCAGAGGTAATGATGAGTTGTCGTGTCTGTATCGACATTGTTTATTTGCAGTCGGAGCAGGATTCTTTGCGTTTGCGCATATAGGCCAGATACTGCTTGCCTTCCTTGAGCAGCTTCTTGCGCTCGGCGCTGTCCACGATCATTCGGCCGATGCTGCGTAGGATATACTTGGGGCGGAAGTAGAACTTGTCGTAGAATTCCTCTACCGAATTGAAGATCTCGGCATTTGAGAGGTGCGGGTAGTTGATCACGCATTTCTGGTGACCGCCCTCATCCAGGAAACTGTCCGAGCTGATCCAGCCCTGCTCCTTGCACATGGTGTAGAATTCGGTGCCGGGGTAGGGGGAGGCCAGCGAGGCCTGGATCGAGTTGAGATCCATATCCTTGGCAAACTGGATCGTTTCCTGGATGGTTTCCTTGGTTTCACCCGGCAGCCCCATGATAAAGGCGCCGTGGATGGAAAGTCCCAGCTTTTTGCAGTCCTTGGTAAACTTGAGGGCCTGCTCCTTGGTGACACCCTTCTTGATGTTCTTGAGGATCTGGGCATTGCCGCTCTCAAAGCCGACCACTACGTGGCGCAGCCCCGCTTCGCGCATGACCCTGAGGGTCTCGTAGTCTGTATTGGCCCGGGCGTTGATCGTCCAGGAGATGCCCAGCGGCTTGATCAAACGGGCAATTTCCTGGGCATGCTGGCGGTTGGCGCTGAAGGTGTCATCGTCAAAGGAGAGTTCGCGCATCTCGGGGATATTCTCGGTGATCCACTTGATCTCCTCAAAGACATTCTGGGGACTGCGGGTACGCATGCGCTGGCCGGAAAAGGTCTGGGGCCACAGGCAGTAGATGCATTTTGACGGGCAGCCGCGACTGGAATAGATCGAGACGTAAGGGTTCTTGAAATGGGGGATGATATATTCGCTGATCGGCAGGTCGCGCTTGTAGATCGGCGCCACGAAGGGCAGGGCGTCCAGGTCCTCGATCATGGGGCGATCGGGGGTGTGGACAACCTTGTTGTCCTGCATGAAGGTGAGGCCGTCAACCGTACCCCAGGCGCGACCTTCGCAGAGTTCCTTGGTGGAATAGTCGAATTCGCCGCGGCAGATGATGTCGATGGCACCTTTGCCGGCGCGCAGTGATTCCTCCGGCAGGATTGTAACGTGCGGTCCGGTCAGCACGGTTACAATGGCCGGTTTGACCTCCTTTATCCGGCGGGCCGTTTCGATATCGATCATCAGGGTCGGGGTGGAGGTGTACATCACCACCATATCGAAGTCCTTGGCAATTTCCAGGCATTTCTCAAGATCGAATTTCTGCACCGTGGCATCCACCACGCGGCTGCCTTCGATCATGGCGGCAGGAAAGCAGAGCCAGGTCGGATACCAGAAAGAGGTGACTTCGCGTGATGCCTGGTAACGGGCGCCGGCGCCGCCGTCGAAGTCTTCAAAGGTGGGGGGATTCAGAAAAAGCGGTTTCATTGTAACTCCTTAGTGCTGTACGCAAAAGAGTTAATTTATAGATATATGGCTGTAAAGTCAAGGTTTGCGCGCGGAGGCTGTGGTGGGATAGATGCGGAGGCTTCCGGCTGTGGAAGCCTCCGTGGAGGTGGCTCGTGTTGAATAACTATTTTTTCGGCTGGGTCGCGATGATCAGGTCCTTGGTTTTTTCGTAAACCGGGGTTGGCAGGATGTTTCGTGATTTCAGCTGGGCCTTGTTGGCATAGGGGCGGCCGGCTACGATCTTGGCCGCATAGGCGTCACCGATTCCGGGGATGGCTTTCAACTCAGCTTCACTGGCGCTGTTAATGTCAATAACCTTGGCTTTTGCCTGTGCCTTGGTTTTGTCTGCAGCACCTTTGGCATCGGCCTTGGACTTGTCGGCGCCAGCTTTGGCGTCGCTCTTGCCTTTGTCGGCGGTTGCCTTGGCACTGTCAACGTTGGCCTTGGCGGCACCCTTGACATCCGGCACCTTGACCTCGATGGCAAAGGACATGGTTGCTGCAAGCAGAAGTGTTGCGGCGGTCAGGGCAATTCTGGACAGGCTGTTTTTCATGGGATTACCTCCTGAGATGGATTTCTCGGGATTTTTAACAGCTGCCGGCACGCTTGTCAATAACAGCAGTGTCATGCCCAGCGCATTTTTGTTCCATCATTGCGGCGGAATGTGATAAATGAAAGGGGAAATATTACACATGACAGGAGAGCAACAATGAACCAGAAGAAACCTGAAATTACGTTCAAGTACGTGTTTAACTACGGCTATAATCCCAGCTACGTCAACGGGGCTCAGGGCGGTTTCTCGCCACGCGGTGAAATGGTGATCAATTTTTATCTCGAACGTCAGCCGCTGCCCGAATCAATCAGCCACGAAATTACCCCGGAAGGCGCGATCGGCAATGAAACCTCTGTTGAACCCAAGGACCTGGCACAGAGCATGGTGCGTTACATCGATACCGGTGTTGTCATGAGCTACGAGAACGCCCGCGTGTTTCACGCCTGGATGGGAGACAAGCTGCGCGAGGTTGAGGAGTTGAGCAAGGCCCGTTCCGCTTTTGAAAGTGCCCCCGCGGCCGGGCAGGCCTAGGAGGACCCATGGTGAGAAACGGTACGGCAGCGTACAGTCGTTATGCCTGTATCGTGGTTGTTCTGGCCCTGACAGGGGTGCTGTTTACGTCACAATCGGCGTGTGCCTTCCCGATACCGGAGCGTCTGGAATTCGAGATATCCTATGGCGGAATCACAGCCGGAAGGGCGGTCCAGGAAGTCACCCTGGAGGGAAACGAGATACATATCGTTTCCACTGCCAAATCGGCTGATTGGCTGAAACTGTTCTTTCCCGTTGACGATCGCATCGAATCGGTGCTGATCAAGGGGGCCCCGCCGAACTACATCGGGGTACCGAGGCTGTATCGGGAGAGAATCCGCGAAGGGTGGACGCGGTTTGAAAAGGATGCGGTCTTTGACTGTGAACTGCTGAATGTCAATACCAAGGACTTTCTCAATAAGACCGAGACCAGCCATAGCATTACCAGGCGGACCTTCGACACCCTGTCCAGTTTTTACTACTTCCGCACGGTAGCGCTGCAGGTCGGTACCTCGTCGTTCATCGATATCTTTGACTGCAAGAAGCTCTGGAATACCGAGGTGCAGGTGTTGCGGCGGGAGCGGATCAAGACCCCGCTGGGAACCTTTAATACCATCGTGATCAAGCCGCTGCTGAAATCGGCCGGGATTTTTGCCCGTACGGGCGATATGCACATCTGGCTGACCGATGACGAGCGGCGGATGCCGGTGCTGATGAAGTCCAAGGTCAGGATCGGCAGTATTGTCGTCACGCTGGTGGGTGGCAGTTACTGGCCGGGCGGGAATGGGACACAGGGAAAGTGACCGGGCCGTCTCTTGCCCGTATCAAGATTTCCGAGCTGAGAATAATAGTATAACGATACCCCATTACTGGAAACTTTTCCGGCAGGAGCGCGTGATGATCACCTTCAAAGGCGTGCACAAATGGTTCAAGAACCTGCACGTCCTCAACGACATCAACCTGCATGTCACCCCGGGCGAGGTGCTGGTTGTCTGCGGTCCTTCCGGTTCCGGCAAGTCCACCCTGATTCGCACCATCAATCAGCTGGAGCCGATCAACGAAGGCTCCCTGATTGTTGACGGCATGGACCTCTCGGACAAAACGACCGATATCAATAAACTGCGGGCCGAGGTCGGTTTCGTCTTTCAGCAGTTCAATCTGTATCCGCACCTCTCCGTTATCGGCAATATCACCCTGGCACCGACAAAAATCCGTAATGTCCCGAAAAAAGAGGCTGAAGAGCAGGCGATGGTTCTGCTGACCCGCGTCGGGCTTGCGGAAAAGCGCAATGCTTATCCTTCCCAGCTTTCCGGTGGCCAGCAGCAGCGGGTAGCAATTGCGCGTGCCCTGGCGATGAAGCCCCGCATCATGCTGTTCGACGAACCAACGTCGGCCCTCGACCCGGAGATGATCGGCGAGGTCCTGGCGGTTATGAAGGATCTGGCGCTCTCCGGCATGACCATGGTGGTCGTCACGCACGAGATGGGTTTTGCCCGTGAGGTGGCTCACCGGGTGGCCTTCATGGCTGACGGGGTTGTCCTGGAAGTGGCGACGCCCGAAGATTTTTTCTACCGTCCGCAGCATGAACGCGCCCAGCAGTTCCTGCGCCAGTTGTTGACGCCGATGCAGGCAGAACTCCCCTGATTCCGTTGTTTAGTAAGATAGTAAGTTGTTTTCTGCACTTGTTTTTGCAGAAAATAACTTCGTTAACGCACTTATCCTGTTTATCAGGACTACCACACCACCACACAAGGAGGATGCACAATGAAAAAACTGGCAATGCTGTTCATGATCATGGCCCTGGCGACCATTACCGTCAAAGCTGCTCTCGCCGCAGATACCCTGGCCGATGTGAAGAAAAAGGGTGTGCTGGTGGTTGGCTGCAAGGACTCCCTGCCTCCCTTCGGTTACATTGATGAAAAAACCCGCCAGATCGTCGGCTATGACATCGATTTCGTCAACGCCATCGCCAAGCGGATGGGTGTCAAAGTCGAACTGAAACCGGTCACCTCCGCCAGTCGCATGCCGCAGCTGCAGGAAGGGCATATCGACATCATTGCCGCCACCATGACCAAGAACCCGGAACGGGCCAAGGTCATCGACTTCAGCCATACCTATTTCTTCACCGGCCAGAAGTTCATCACCAAAAAAGGAAGCGTCAAGAGCCTGAAGGATCTGGAAGGGAAGCGCATCGGAACCGCCAAGGGCTCCACATCCGAGCAGAACGTCAAGAAGGCTATCCCTTCCGCAACCGTACTGTCATTTGACGACTATCCCCAGGCGTTCCTGGCCCTGCAGCAGGGCAAGGTGGCGGCTGTGACAACCGATGAGGCCATCCTGGCCGGCATCCTGGCCAAGGCCCCCAACAAGGCACAGTTTGAAATCCCGAATATCCAGATTTCCGATGAGCCTTACGGACTCGGCATGCGCAAAGGGGACACGAATTTCGTCAACTTTGTCAACAAGACCATTCTTGAAATGGAAAAGAGCGGCGAAGCGAAAAAAATCTTTGAAAAATGGTTCGGACCGAACACACAGTTTCACCTGAATCGCAATTTCACGATTACCGCGGGCAAGTAAACAATCCGCTGGGGCACCCGCTCCGGGTGCCCCGTTTGGACACCGTTCCCATGCTAAACTATACATTCGACTGGTCGATCATAACCTCCGGCAAATATTTTGACTGGCTATTAGCCGGCCTGCTGACAACTCTCAAGCTGTCGGCCATCTCCATTGTGCTGGCCTTTCTGCTGGGACTGCTGATCGCGGTCATGCGCATGTCTCACAGCCGCCCGGTGCGCTGGATTGCCCACGCCTATCTGGAGTTTTTTCGTAACACCCCGCTGCTGGTGCAGATCTTCTTCTGGTATTTCGGATCCTATAAAATCCTGCCGACGGTCATCAATGACTGGCTGAACAAGACCGGCTTTGAATTCGCCGCTGCCGCCATTGCCCTGACCATCTATACCTCGGCCTTTATTGCCGAAGACATCCGCTCCGGGGTGCTCTCGATCCCGAAGGAGCAGATGGAAGCCGCCCGCAGCGCAGGTTTTTCCTACCTGCGCTCGATGCAGTACATCATCCTGCCGCAGGCGATACGCATCACGATTCCACCGCTGGTCAACCAGTTTCTCAATCTGGCCAAGAACTCCTCCCTGGCCATGACGATCGGCGTCATGGAGATGACCTATCAGGCCCGGCAGGTGGAAAGCTACACCTTCAAGGGATTTGAAGCCTTTACGGCGGCAACGGTGGTGTATCTGGTCCTCTCGATTGTCATCACCTCCCTGGTCAACCTGTACAACGAAAAAGTTCTCAACATCCATAAGGCAGCCTGATATGGAACCGTTCCTCGATTTTTCAGTCATCGGTGACAATTTCACCTACTTCATGATCGGCCGCTTTCCCCACGGCCCGCTGGGAGGGGTCGGACTGACACTGTATCTGGCAGTTGTTTCCTGCATTCTTTCCTTTTTCGGCGGCCTGATTCTGGGGCTTCTCAGCATCTCCCGTTTCCCTCTCGTCCGTTACCCGGCCCTGGCCTTCATCAACCTGGTGCGCGGCATGCCGCTGCTGATGGTGATCTTCTGGATGTATTTTCTCATGCCGGCCCTCTTCGGCAAGATCGCTGAAAACAATACGGTCATCATGGCCCTGACCCTCTTTACCTCGGCCTATATGTCCCGCATCGTCGTGGCCGGCATCGAAGGTATACCCAGGGGGCAGACCGAGGCGGCCCTCTCCACCGGCCTGACATCCTGGCAGGTCATGCTCTACATCGTGCTGCCCCAGGGTTTGCGCAACATGATCCCCTCGTTTGTCAACCAGTTCGTATCGCTGATCAAGGACACCTCGCTGGCCTTCATCGTCGGCGTGTCCGAACTGACCCACGTCGCCACCCAGATCAACAACCGCACCATGGCCTTCCCGACCGAGATCTTCATGTTCATCGCCCTGGTCTACTTTGTTCTCTGCTATGCTTTCACCTCTCTGTCCCGCTGGCTGGAACAGCGCCTGTCCTGGAGCAAGGCGATCTGACCTGATATGTACCTGAATCCGTGACGCCTCCACGCCTTCGCTTGCCCGGAACGCCTAACGTTTGTGCTTTTCAGGTAAGATTGACAGTCCGGCGGAGGGCACCCGGCTCACCAGGCATGTTCCTGTGCCGGCGACGGTCAACTCCGGCATTCCGCGCACTACGTCGTTCCGGGGGCACGGATACAGAATGTAGTCCCTGCATGCAAAACGGCCCTGAAATAGGGCCGTTTTGCATGCAATGGCAATTTAATTGGTGCTTCTCATGTTACGAACTCAGATATTCACCCAGCACCCCCCGGCTGTGTTCGTCATCGTGACAATGGTTGCACAGGTTCTCCCAGTTTGAACCATCGGGCGGATTGTTGTGATGATTGCCGTCCCGGTGGTGGACGGTCAGTAGCTGGATGTTGGCGGCATCAAATTCGCGTCCGCATTTGGCGCAGACCGGACCGTGAATCTTCAATGACTTCGAACGGTAGTTGGAGTTGCTGTCCGTTTCGCCGCGCATCCGTTTGAGGATGGCTGCCGCCTCATCGGCGCTGGGGAGGGTGACGGTACGGGGGCCTCGTGATCTCATGCAGTATTCCCCTTTTCTTGCTCGTTTATCTTCATGTTACACGGGTATGACGCCTGTCCGCAAGGTGTAAAGCCATTTGCCCGGATGCATGCCACTGATCCGTCTTCCCATAACAGCACAGGCGACCGGATGGCCGCCTGTGCTGTGTATCGATAGTCGTTCTCCCTGTCCGCAGATTACTCTGCCAGCGCCTCGCCAGCCCGTTTCCAGCGCCGGTGAACCCAGTACCAGTCGACCGGGTGGCGGGTGATGAAATCTTCAATGACGCTCGAATATTTCTGAACATCGGCGGCAACCGCTTCTTCGGATTTATCACCGGAGAAGGTGAGCTCCGGATAGATGTCGATGATGTGCCGGTCAGCTTCGCGATGGATAAAGGCTGGCACAATTGCGGTTCCCGATTTGCGGGCCAGCAGGACCGGAGCCTTGGATGCCCAGGCCTTGCGACCGAGAAAATCGATCAAAGCACCTTCCTCGGGGAATACCGCCTGATCCACCAGAAGCCCGATGAAACCATTCTTGCGGATCACGGACAGCATGTTCCTGAAAGCGTTGTCCTTGTAAATGATCAGGTTGTCGTAGCGCAGGCGCATCTTTTCGACCATGCGGTTGAGCCAGGGGTTGTTCTGCCGTCTGGCAACGACTGACATGGGTGTGTTGAAGTGCCGGGCCAATGCCAGAGCCGCCAGTTCCCAGTTGCCGCAGTGGCCGGTCAGAATCACCACCCCTTTACCGCGGGCTTTGGCCGCTTCCAGATGCTCCCGCCCGCGGACCTCGATCCGTTCGAGGACCTCGATACCGCGACCATGGTACAAACGACAGGTTTCAACCAGTGACATGCCCAGATGACTGAACATCTCCGAAGCGATTTCCTCCGGCGTCTGGCACGGGAAATTCCAATCCGGTTTTTTTGTCATGGCCGGGAGTGCCAGATGGATGTTTTCAATGGCTGTGGTACGCCGCTTGCGGATCAGGAAGGCGCTCATCCTGCCGATCAGACGGCCGGCCGGTCCGGCAAGGCGCTCGGGCAGGAGTGCAAATGCAAGGGTAAAGAGGTAAAAGACAGCTGCTTGAATGGGCCAGATGATCGTCTTCATAACCTGAAGTTTGAACTCCTGAGATTGATTAGACTGTCATATTTTCAAAAATCGAATCGAATGTCAAGAACGTCATCCGGGCCACGGAGGGCGTTCTTGCAAAGTGAAAAAGGGTGGTATCAGAAACAGGACAGCAGAGAGTAGACAACATGGCGGGACAGCTTCATGATCAACAGCTTCGCAGTTACACCGGTTTCAGGACATCCGTTCCCATTTTGTCCACCAGTACCCAGTTGCGTTTGTAGTCCTGGTAGGTGCCGCCGCTTTCCCGGATCAACTGGCTGAGATGGCTGCTGATGCGTTCCTGGTCGGACTTGAGGATATGTATAAAACGAAATCCGCAGCGCAACCCTTTGCCTTCATGCCGATCCCAGACAGTTTCTGTAAGGGCACAGACCGGCCTGGAATCATCAAGTGCAATAAAAAACATGGAAAACGGCGTTGGTCGGATGGTCGCATCAGCCGTGTACCCGACTCCGCCGACGCTCAGGTTTATCGCCGTCTCCCGCAGAACAAGCCCCGGCAGCACGTGATCCTTGGAGAGTTGATCCCTGACCTGCTTCCACTTTTTTTTGAAAATTCCAAGCGGGAAGTTTCCATGCAGATGGAAGATGCGTGCGGTGATATCAACACGCGGAGCCATGCGGCGCTGGAACATCTCCAGTGCGCCGTGCATGCGGAGCTGAAAAATATTGCCGCTGACGATGCCGGTCAGATCGGCCAGGATCTGGATGCCGCTTCCCAGGGCCTCGCTGGTCAGCTTGTAGGTTGTTTTCCCGGCCTCCTCGTCATGCGGCGCGTGTCCGTCGTGGGAAATCATGAGTTCAAGTGTCTCCAGGCCACAGGTGGTAACGATGCCGCTCAGCGACTCATAGATCTCGCTGTTACGCTCAGCCGACATGTTGACCAGATAGACCCTTTGTCTCGGGCTGAAGTAGCGGCTGTAATCGTTGGTGGAGCTATTTTGGGGCATTTTGGCGGTCCGTGTCACCGGCAGTGCTGTGGAAGTGACGATAGCTGAAGTCTATCAGGATTGCGATACAGGATAGTGTAGCGTACATCTGAGAATAAACCAGTTTATCATTAAAGCTTTCGGACCTGCCGTCACCCGTTCAGCAGCTTCACGGTCACCTTGTCATCGGCGTAATAATCGATGATGTTGTAACAGCCATAGTTCTGCTCGATGTTGAACATTCGTTCCAGCGGTGCTCCGATGGCATTCAGCAGCACGATCCGGTTGACCCCGCCATGTCCCACAACCAGCAGCTCCTGGCCGTTATGCCGCTCGATGATCTCACGGATAACCGGCATGACGCGGGCCTCAACCTCCAGCAGGTTTTCCCCCTGCGGTACCCGGTAGTGCACCAGGTCAGCCAGGCGTGCCTGCCATTCATCCGGCCAGTTTTTCTTGATCTCTTGCCACACCATGCCTTCCCAGGCGCCGATGTTCAGTTCGCGCAGCTCTCTGCGTCTGACCGGTTCGATGCCGAACTGTTCGCAGATTATGTTGGCACCGGTTACGCAGCGGGTCAGGTCGCTCGTGTAGCAGGCCGAGATGGGGGTGTCGGCCAGCCTCTCTTTCAGGTGGTGATACTGTTCAACGCCCAGATCGGTCAGGGCCACGTCGATCTGGCCGTTGTAGCGTTTCTGATCGTGTCCGACCACCTGGCCGTGGCGGATGAGATGGATGCGGGTATGGGGGGTCATGTCTTCAGGTTCTCCCGATAAGCTGAATTGAAATGGGATCATAACCTAGCAGATTTTTCCGAAAATTAAAATAGCCGGCTGGCTCTTTTATAGTGTTTTCCCGGGTCGCAGCAGGTTGTTACCTGAGGATGCTGCGCAGCTGGAGAGTAAATCGCTCCTCCATGCTGCTGAACTGTCGGGGGGGCATGGTGTCGGCGGCAGAACAGAAGGCCCGGAAGGAATCTTTCAGGAGGAGGTTGAGATCATCACGGTTGCAACGCGCCGGGGCATCCGGAGTCACGACGTCGCGGCAGGCCGTACCTGCAGCAGGCCCGACCCGCCGGATGGCGTCCATGCCTGCAAAGTATTCCGCTGCCAGACGCCCCATGGCCGAACAGACCAAGCCGACCCGTTCGTCTCGAAAACTATAGCGGGCCTCGAAAGGCAGATGCGCGTCAACCAGCAGACGTTCCTCCCGTGCGAAGCGTTCCCAGGCCTTCGCGCCGTAGAGGACGATCTGGTTGTGATAGAGCAGGTTGGCGGTCAGGTCGTGGTCAGTCAGCAGCCCCAGCTCATCAAGAAAGCTGTAGTTTTCTTGCAGTTCAGCCAGGGTCGAATCGGGCTCGAACATGATAAAGCCGATCGTGAGCTGAATCCCGCTGCCCTGAACAGTCTGTACCGCCCGTATAACCTGCTGTTTGGTGATGCGCTTGTTGATGCGCCGGAGGACCGCATCGCAACCGGATTCGATGCCGAGAAAGACCGAACTGGCGCCGTAATTGGCCAAGGTCGTCAACAGCCCTTCGCTGATGCTGTCCACCCGGGTCTCGAAGCCGAAGGGGAGACCCAGCCCCTGTGCCAGGCGGCTGATCTCCACAGCCTGCTGTTGTTCGCTCTGCCCCTGTCCGATGAAGGACGGGTCGATGAAATACAGGCTGTCAATGGAGCGCCGGGCCAGGCGGGTCTCCAGCTCCCGTTCCAGTGAGGCGAGCGGGCGTGTCCGCCGCCGGCTGCAGCCGTAGAAGCGGTGGATAAAGCAGAAGCTGCATTCACCATAACAGCCGCGGCTGGCGGCGATGTTCAGGCTGCTGTAGCCGCAGTTGGCGCCGACATCATCCGGGATCGGCAAGCGGCTGAGATCGGAGATCAGCTCGCGCGGCGCGAACGCTTCGTTCTGCAGGGCGATGCCGGGTAGCGCGCTCAGCGTGCCTTTTTCACCGAAGTCCCCCAGCAGATCGGCCAGTGTGTCTTCAAACTCGCCGGCCAGGATGAAGTCCAGTTGCGCTGCGTACTGCAGCAGGCGCTGGAGGGCAAGGGTGGGGAACAGTCCGAAGGCCCCCAGGGGAGCTGGGGTATCCCGGCGCAGCAGCTTCATGATCTCGCGGACGCTCTCTTCATGTCCCCAGGAATAGACCCAGTGGAACAGGATCAGGTCGGCATCTTCCGCCAGGATACGGGCTGCCCTGCCTGCCGCGTCCCCGTGGTCAGCGCTGAGGTCCAGGTAGGCGCTGTCCCATCCGGCCCGGCGTGCGACTGCCAGGGCATAGCCGCTATGCAGGCTGGCCGATAAGGGTGCATTGGCCACGTCGTTGTAATGCTCCATGGTCAGGGGGCGGGGATTTTCGACGATAACGATCTTCATGGGAATGGTTATCCGAAATGCGGGGCAGATTGTCAATAACCGTCTCAGTGCTGAAAGCTGCAATAATGTCTCTACCTGTGACCCAACCGGGGGCTTTGTCTTCCCTCCATCGTAAATTATTAACAAAGCGCCTGAATAAAAACAAACAATGAAATTAGATAGTTAGGTGAGTGTAAAATACTTTTGCACTTGTCTAACATACTGATAACTCTGATTAAATCAGGAAGGTGTAAAGAATCGTTCACATCGCACAATGCTAACTTGCTGAAATTACGCTTGATAGATGATGTTCTATGGGTTAGAGAATATTAGTGTCTTTTTCGACTGTTGCCGGCGCTGAAATTTTTCCGAGGGGTTATTCCATGCTGAAAGATATGAAAGCACATACCCATCTAAAGCCTGGGCAGAAGGGAACCAGACGGCTGGTAGAGCAGTTCGGGGACAAGCTTCTTTGTGTCCGGTATCGCTACGATGAGATACGGCAGGTCAGGATGAAGACGGTCGAGATCATTGTTGATGAAAGGCCGCTAAATCCAAACCTGCAGCATCGTGACAAGGATATGGTTGCGGTAATGGTTCCGTTCGCAATGGTAACCCTACGTGACAGGTTGAAAGCAGCTGGGGGACGATGGGACCCGGATGAAAAGATCTGGCGGGTGCGGTTTGGCGCCATCCGGGATGACACCGAACTGGTTGAGAGAATCATGAAAGAGTAAATGACGACGATTTAGGTCTTGTGTTGCTTATATCAGGTCTTTGAAAAACTCGTTGTATTTACGGTGATTTTGGCACCAATTTATGCTAAGATTTCGCGCATATCTTGCTGATATTTCAGGAGAATAAGTATGCGCGGTTTCGATCTACCATCTGATGCATTGTTCGTTTATCTCTCACCGGAGTCCTTTGTCCCCAAGGATCATCCACTTCGTCCTATCCGACAGATGGTAGATGCTGCACTTGAGAATCTTTCACCGGTGTTCTGCCAGATGTATTCCCATACCGGTCGGCCTTCGATTCCGCCGGAGCGGTTGCTTAAAGCCATGCTGCTTCAGGTTTTGTACTCAATTCCCAGCAACGTCAAACTTGTTGAGCAGATCCACTTCAGTCTTCTGTTCCGCTGGTTCCTCGGGATGGGGCTCGATGAGCCGGTCTGGGATAATTCCAGCTTCACTACGAACCAGGATCGTCTTATTCAGACCGATATTGCCGCCAAGTTCCTTGCGGAAGTGCTTGAGCAGGCCAGGCGCGGCAAGCTGCTATCCAAGGATCATTTCAGTGTTGATGGCACCCTGATCCAGTCATGGGCTTCTCTCAAAAGTTTCAAGCCAAAGAACGACGAGCATGAGCCCCCAAGCGGCAAGAACCCGACTCGTGATTACCAGGGTGAGAAACTGACCAACGATACTCACGCATCCAGCACAGACCCGGAAGCAAGGCTCTACCGCAAAGGTGTCAACCATGAACCCAGGTTGTCGTTTGCCGCCCATCTTTTGACTGAGAACCAGAATGGGCTGGTCATGACGAGTGCTGTTACCATCGCTGATGGCTTTGCCGAGCGTGAAACCGCCAAGGCCATGGTTGCCAAGGTAGCTCCACGAAAGCGACGAATCAGCATAGCGGCCGACAGGAACTACGACACTCGTGGATTCGTCGCAGCCATGCGAGAGTTGAACGTAACGCCTCATGTTACGCAAAACACCACTAAGAAGGGACGTCGTTCATCAATTGATGGCCGCACCACCCGCCACATCAGCTATGCAGCGAGCCAGAAGTTTCGCAAACGCATTGAGGAGGTCTTCGGCTGGCTGAAGACTGTTGGCCTGTTCCGCAAGACTCGCTATCGAGGTATCAAGAAGATCGATTGGCACTTTACCCTGGCAGTAACGGCTTACAACCTGGTCCGAATGCGAAACTTGGGGATCTGTGCCACATAAAGCGGGAGGAAACCGCCCAAAAGGCGAAATCCGGGCCGATTAAGTGGCCAAAATGGCTTCAAAGAGCAATAACATAGTTGAATAAATGAAAAAATGAAGCTGATTCTCTCCGAGAAAACTCAAGTTCAGGATATATCACTTGAATCGGTGAGTTTTTCAAAGACCTGATATACGGAAACCCATGATGTACGAGTTGGGCACCAATAAAATGAGAAAAGAAAAACTACAAAAATTCCCATCAGAAGCCACTTTTGAGGTCGCCAGCGGAGCAATTATTACGTTGGGCATCTACTTGCTTTTTTGGCGACGTAACCACGGAAGAGTAATCAATCAACTTCTGCCTGAAAACCAGATAAGTGAAAAGTGGTATACCACATGCCTTTGGCTAAAAATCGCTATTGTTGCAGTTGCCGTAACTAAAATATTTGTTCCACATCCTGCTGTAAAAATGGTCCTTCAACATTTAGGAAACGTCAGTTGGGTCTTGGAAATCATTTGGAACTTTAAAATCAGAAGCAGAATGAACTTAATTCTTGGAGGCCAATGGAAGACATCATCATGGTACAGCGCTTGTTGGACTCTCATATTTGGTGCTATTTACCTCCAATACAAGCTGAACAGCATCAAGAAGGAAGAAGGCCTGAGTATTGAGCCAGGCAAAAATATCGATTTAGCTCAAAAGGCTGACTGAAAATGCCCAACAAGGCCGGTGGAGCGGTGAAGCCCGCTCACCGCCCACGACGTTGGCCAGGAAGAAGATGATCAAACAGGAAAAATCAAAATATAAACTATCGTGGGAATTCTTTGTCCTCGGAGTTGGTTTTGTGGTCATGGGAATTGTGATGATTGTTCAAGGAATCTCTGCGCAAAAAACCGGAGCTATAATTCCCTCGACAGGTAAATCTGGGCCAATGACAGGGAATGAATCAATTGTCACTGGAGTGGTAGCAATGTTCGCAGGTATCCCGTTTATCGCATATGAAGTCTACAAAATGTATAAACGAAAGTCTGACAGCTAGTTGGCTGAGAATACAGAGGAAACTGATGATAATTCATCATGACAAACCATCATTTTTGAGGTTATTCGGTTTTTCAATATTGGTGGGAATCATAATTGGAGTTTGCTGCATTTGGCTGTTTATTCCGTCAATTGATTCATTTGTCGCTAGCATAGGAGCTGGAGTGGCATTCGCTGTAACAGTGGGTATTATAAGCAGATTTACAAATATACTTAAAAAGTCACACTTTGTTATTGCCACAATAATCGGAGGATGCGCCGGAGGAGGAACGTGGTGGGCTATTGCGAAACCTGAGGTTTCAGTTCTGGTTTCAGTGTTAATCGGCGCAAGCTTTGCGATTGTCTCTTTCTGCTCTGAATCGGAGATCATCTTTCGTGGAAAAAGCAGAGTAAATTGAACAGCCAACAAGGCGGCGGCACACAGTCGGCGCGATAAACCTGCGCCGCTGGTGCGCCACCACACCGTTGGACGACAAAATGAAACTAAATGAATGCTGCAATAGATTTCCAGCGCCGACCACAAGATTTGAAGAAATCGGAATTTCAATCAAAAGGCAGGCAGCTTTGTACAAGTGTAGAAAGTGCGGGAACCTTATCGAGCTGCCAGAAATGGAAAGATCCATAAGACTGCTTTCCGTCACAGAAGCAGCACAATATTACGAAATTAAGTGAGAACTCAAATGGACGCAGCAGATGTCTATGATGCATTAGAAAAACTGGCACAAGAAGTCGTTCCAATAGGCCAAGACCAATCTATTTTTTTATCAGAGATTTCAAAGTACCGCACTGAACGGCCTAAAGATCCCCCAGCAAAAGGATTACTGCATGAACTCAAGCAGATTTCCGACATAGCAATGTACAGGGAAGAACATTCGAGGCTTATCAAGGATATCGTTTTCAATTGGGCGTGAATTACAAACAACAAAAAGCGACGTCCAACCACGTTGGAATTAGAGGCATAAATGGACTACGACTTCAAACTCACTCGACTTCATATGTATAACCAAGAATTAATGTACTCCGATGCTGAGGGTGCTGTTTCAGCAATTGTTGAGGATTCACCTAACGCCAATGAAGGATTATTGGTGTGGGAAAATGATTTTCATGTTCCGGTTGACCGAAGGAAACTCATTTTTGAACGGTTACAAGAATGGGCGAGACTTAATAACAGGAAGGTCACTATCTTTTGGAATAAATGCAGATGTTAATGGAATATCAAAACGGTGATAACAAGGAAAATGGAGAGATTCCAACAAGAAAAATGCACCTGACCTAAAGACCGTCAGGTGATTTTCCGAACCGTTGGGAAAACTGGCAAGGAATGTGTGAAGGAACGTCGTCTCGTGCTCATCAGGAACAAAATGTCACATATTGAGTAAAAAGCAAATTCATGACTAACACCACGATCTGCCCAGAACCTGGTTGGTCAAGCTTTGTGCTTTATAACGATAGGACAATGACATGACATCAAATTCGAATAGATACAGAACTGCTGCTCTTCCTGAAGAGAGTCCGGACACTACTGTAAAATACTTCGGTTGGCGCGTGTATTACTCGCTGATACAGATCAGATTGACAGCTACAGATCTATAATTTGAATTCGATAATTCAAAATATACTTGGAACGAGGTGCTGGCTTGCTATAAAACGACCTTCCTCGTAAATTTTCTGGAAAAGATTGTTGTGATAACGACCGATGGCCGCTATTTTACAATTAAAGGATCGATAGCAGAAATACTAATGAATACCAGAGGGTATAAGACGACTACCAATACAGGTGGAACGGCATTTAATGAATTGTTTGCTAAGTTTCATGACTCGGCCATGATCAAGTCCATTGATAACCCGCTACAAATATGTAACACGGGTGTATTCGCGCAGACACTCATGTATATAGCTTTATTACTTATAAACATGTTTCGTCAAGGTTCTGACCCGATAAGTACAGTGATTTTACTCATGTTAATTGCGTTATCTACTTATGAACTATACTGCATACTAAAACTGAAAAAGCAAGTAAGCGGTCTTTGTAGGTTATATGCATCCAGTAAGATGGACAAAAACCTGGGGGCACTTATTGAGCGGGAAAAAACTGGTGAGAGTCCATAGTTTTCCTAGTATTAAGCCTAGGAATTGCGGTGAGCATCAAAGATATTTCTCAAAGTTGCTATATTAAAAATCCTGGTTGTGCGAAACCTGCCTCCCTTAGATACGCTTCTGGCAGAAGAATGCCCGATTGAAATTGAGCTGTTCGAGGACTCATCTTCATCTGTTGTAGCAATCCCGGCAAACGTTTCGTATTGATGGGATCAATCCACCAACAGCAGCCCGATATACTGAACAAAATCATCACTGCTGCGCAACGGGGCGACCGGGATGCCGCAGCGTTCCGCTAGGGCAAAGACGTCGCAGCCGCAGGACTCCAGCGACGGCCGGCGTTTCTCCGGATGGCTGCATTGATCCGGTGGGCACTCCTCACACCAGCAGCAGGGACCTCCACTGAAAACCAGCGCCTTTTTGAATCCTCCCAGAAAAGCCTCCTTCTCCAATGCCAGCAGATGCTCCTGAAAATCCCTGAGCGGCGGTTGTCCTGCCACCAGCAGGGCCCGTGAATAGCACCCCAGCAGCTCCTCGAAACCGGCCTGGTCCAGAGAGTGGGGCGGACAGCTCCAGCGTTTGCCGAAGCGGGAGCAGCCGTAGGCGCATTTGGCCCTGACCCAGGCCTCGGAGCGAATGATGGCCGGGTCAAGCTCGACAGCGGCAAAGAAACCGTGGGAGCGGGCGTGGCTTTTCAGGCCAACGAGTGATGAGGCGCCCGGATAGGGGCTGCTGCGGCTGGCGACCAGGGCCAGGGAGGAGGAGGGGAGTTCAATGAGCGTGGTATGGGCGAAACCGGAATCCTGCAGCAGGGTGGTGGTTTCGGCGGTGGTATAGCTGCGCCCGTTCCAGGTGTTGACCAGCATGTGGAGGTCGTACAGGTCACCGACACTGTTGGCGTCGCGGAAAAAATCGTGAACAATCAGCAGGCCGTCCGCCGTCAGCAGTTCCCCGGCCTGGAGCAAGAGGGCCCGGTTTTCGTCCGGGCCGTAGCAGTGGCAGATGTTGGACAGCAGCACCAGATCGGCATGAGCCTGATAAGCGGACACCAGCCCGGACAGCTCTTGTTCGTCCAGGATGTTGCAGGGATACAGGCGCAGGTTATCCGGAACAGGCCCGGCCGCCAGCCTGTTGCAGACGTCCGGCAGGTCGCAGGCCACCCCGTGCCACTGGGGATGACGTGCCATAAACTCGCGCAGATAGGTGCCGTCACCGGCGCCGATGTCGATGATCGTGCCGTGCTCCGGCAACCCGGTGACGGCTTCCCACAACTCGCGGGAGCGGACGATCGCCGCCTCGCTCATGGCCTGCTGATAAAGCTGCAGCCGCTCCCGGTATTCATCGGGGGCCTGCTCGCGGATCAACGCTCCCTGTCCCTCTCCCAGTACGGTGCCCAGTTGGCGCCAGTTCTCCATCAGGATCGGCTCGAACTCCAACACATGACGCTGACACGTGGCACTTGAGCGGCTCAGATAGCTCCTGCTGAAGCGTGACAGGTAGAGCCGTCCGTCATAGTGCTCCAACAGCCCGACACTCACCAGCAGGTCGATGAAGCGTCGTCCCTCCGCGGGTTGCAGCGCTGCGGCAGCCAGCAATTCCTCGACAGTTCGCTCCCCATCCTCCAGCAGGTCGATGACGCCTGATCGGAGCGCCTCGCTCAGGACAAAGAACATGCGGTAGCCACCCGTCAAGTCGCAGAAGGTACGGTAGGAGTTGTCAGAGGGGAGGATCTTCATGGTTGTCCTGTCAGTTCTTTAAAAGCGTCTTACCACGAAGACACAAAGTTCAAGAAGTAAAACAAAGAATATTTACAGATGGGTGAGTTTAATTCCCAGTTTTCAGATCTCACCATATTGATGAATACAGTCTGCTGAATATCTTCATGAATCCTTTGTGCTCTTCGTGTCTTCGTGGTAAATAACTGTTTTGTTGACGTTAAATCTTGTCGCCCTTCAGATCACAGCTGAACAGTTTGCCTGCCCCGCGCGAGGCGCAGAAATCGCCGCACATGGTGCAGGTGTCCTCGTCCTCCGGGGTACGGCTGGCGCGGATGGCGCGGGCGTCCTCCGGGTAGAGTGCCAACTGGAACTGCTTCTCCCAGTTCAGGTCGCGGCGGGCTTTGGACATCTCCTTGTCGCGCTCACGTCCCTTTTCCGGGTACTTGTTCATGTCGCCGATGTAGGCGGCGATCTTGGCTGCCTTGACCCCCATGCGCACATCCTCCTCGTTGGGCAGGGCCAGGTGCTCGGCCGGGGTGATGTAGCAGATCAGGTCAGCCCCGAAGCGGCTGGACTGTGCTGCACCGATGGCGGCGGTGATGTGGTCGAAGCCGGGGGCCACGTCGGTGGTGATCGGTCCCAGCATGTAGTAAGGCGCCCCGCCGCTCATGCGCTTCTGCAGCTGGATATTGCCCTCGATCTCGTCCAGGGGCACATGTCCCGGACCTTCCACCAGCATCTGACAGCCCATGTCGCGGCCGATCTCGGCCAGCTCGCAGTTGAAGAGCAGCTCCTGGATCTGGGCCCGGTCCGAGGAGTCGTGGATTGCCCCGGCCCTGAGGCCGTTGCCCAGGGAGAGCACGGTGTCGTATTTCTTGAGGATCGAGACCACCCGGTCGAACTTCTCGTACAGCGGGTTTTCCTTGTTGTTGGCGATCATCCAGGCCACCATGGAGACGCCGCCTTTGCTCACCAGGCCGCCATAGCGGTAGCCCTGCTTGCGCAGGCGTTCGACGGTACAGAGGTTGATGCCGCAGTGCACCGCCATGAAGGCCATGCCGTCGGCGCACTGCTGCTCGATCAGGTCGAAGAGCAGCTCCTCGTCCAGCTTGTTGGGGTCGCCGTACTTGCGGGCCGCCTCGCAGAAGGCCTGGTAGAGCGGCACGTTGCCTACCGGCAGATCCACGGCGGCGATGACTTCGCGCCGTACCCGGTCCAGGTCGCCCCCCACGGAAAGCTCCATCAGGGTGTCGGCCCCCGCTTCCTGGGCTGCCAGCGCCTTGCGGACCTCGGCCCCGTAGTCAACGATGTCGGATGAGGTGCCGATGGAGGCGTTGACCTTGGTGGAGAGTCCCTTGCCGATGCCGGCGATGCGGGACGGTTTGCGAACGTGGTTCCAGGGGATGACGATCTTCCCTTCGGCGACCATGCGACGGATGTACTCAACCTCCAGTTGCTCGTTAGCGGCAACGGTCTGCATCTGGGGGGTGATGATGCCCTGGCGGGCGGATTCGATCTGGGTCAGCATGTAATTCTCCTTGAGTGATTATTTTGTAAAAACGGAAATCCAGGCATTGCTCACGCGACGACGCAACGAGAGGCTTTTAATCAAAAATATTAATTCTTTTATTCTTTGATTCTTGGTTCCTGATTCTCAGTTCACGGTTTTCGTCGCGTCGTCGCGTCGTTGCGTCGTTGCGTCGTTGCGTGAAACATGTTTTTGTTGTTCCAGCTTGTTAAGTCAGGTTGCAAACTATGCAATAACGCATTTCCGCCAGCCGCGCACCGAGTTGACCAGCCAGATCGTAGCGGCTGCCTGCAGATCATCCAGGGTCAGCACCGCCTCGCGGACCGCGCCGACCTCCAGCAGTTCCGCACGCAGCACCCCCGGTAGTAGTCCGCACTCCAGTGCCGGTGTCAGCAGCTCTCCGCCCAGGGCGCAGACGATGGTGTTGTAGCTCCCTTCGGTGATCTCGTCGCGCTCGTTGAGAAAAATGACATCGTAACACCCAGGGTGTGCCCGGAGCTGGTTGTCATATAACTCACGGCGGGTCGTCTTGTGGTACAGGAACGGATCGGCCGATGCCACCCGTCTTTCCGATACCGCGATCACTGCCGGTGGCTGGGCCTGCCCAGCTGCAGTCAACGGCTGGGATTCCACGGACGCGCTTCCGTTGGAGTCGAGCAGGACACGTACCTTGTGGCAGCCGCTCAGTTCTTGCCCCAGGTCCTGAAGCTGTCTGCGCAGGGTATCGATGTCAAGGCTGCAGCCGAAATAGGCGGCTGATCCGGCCAGGCGCTGCAGGTGTCGCTCCAGCAGCAGGTAGCCCTGCGAGTCGAAACGCAGCGACTCGATCAGGCTGAATGTGTCGCTGTCTCTGGTCAGAAATGCGGCTTTATCGAGACACTCCTTGAGTTCGTCGGCTCCGTCCGAATCCCAGGTAATGCCGCTGCCGATGCCCAGTTCCCCGCAGCCGGTAGTGGTTTCGATCACCGCTGTCCGGATGGCCACGCTGAAGACCGCTTCCCGTCCGGGCGAGACATAGCCGATGGCACCGCAGTACACACCGCGCGGCTGCCCTTCCAGTTCCCTGATGATCTCCATGCTGCGGCGCTTGGGGGCACCGGTGACCGAACCGCAGGGGAACAGCGCCCGGAAGATATCGGTCAGTCCGATCTCCGCTCTGACCCTGGCGGTGACGGTGGAGGTCATCTGGTGCACGGTCGGGTAGGTCTCCACATCAAAAAGTGATTCTGTCAGGACGCTGCCGATTTCGGCGATCCGGCCCAGATCATTGCGCACCAGGTCTACGATCATCAGGTTTTCGGCCCGGTCCTTGGCGCTGGCCGCCAGCCACCCGCGTTGCCGCAGATCCGCGTCTGTTCGCGGTCTGCGCGGGGCGGTGCCTTTCATCGGCTTCATCGTTACCTGCTTATTCTTCAGAGAGAAAAACAGCTCCGGTGAGGCCGAGAGGATCCGGTGTGAACCGATGTCGAGCCAGGCACAGTATGGCGCCTGCTGGTTCCGGCACATCCGGCGGTAGAGTGCAAAGGGATCGCCGCTGATGCAGAAGTGCTGCCGGGTCGTAAAGTTCACCTGATAGGTTTCGCCGCGGGCGATGGCAGCGCGGATGCTGCCCACCGCGTTCAGGTAGTCGGTTTCGCTGATGGTAAGTTCGGCTGGCGAAACAGTGCATGCGCTGGCCGCAGGCTCGTTCGTGTCAGCGCTGCAGTCGCTGCGCTCGCCAAAGATTCCGAACCAGACCAGCGGCAGTTCGGACTTCCCGCTGACCGGCAGATCAGGGTTCAGCCCGGAAGCGGCTTCGTAGGAAACGAAGCCGGCGGCATGTCTGCCACGGGCCACAGCCCGTTCAACCTCGGCCAGTGCATCGGCAACCTGATCAGGATGGTCTGCCCGGATGACGGTCTCCCGGCTGCTGAAACGGTACGACCGGGAGTGTGCACCGACGGCGAAGGACTCCAGCAGCACGTCCGCCTGATCCGGACATGTGTGATACGACCTGCTCACTGCTGATACCCGGCAGAAAATACGATCAGGGCGACTATTTCAGCGATTTCGCTGATACAGCCGATGATGTCGCCGGTCAGGCCGCCCAGGCGACACTGGAAGTAGCCCTTGATAATCAGTGTGACGGCAAAGACGGCGGTCAGTGCGATCATCCCCTTGAGCGGCAGCAGTAACAGGCAGGCCGCAATGGTGATGCCCAGCCCCATGAATAGGTGCCGGGTCGCCATGCCCTGGATGATGACCGCGCCGAGACCCTCCTGACGGGCGTGTTTCGCCCCGCCTAACGCCAGCACCTGGGCGCAGCGTCCCAGGATTGGAAAGAGCAGCAGCGCCTGCCAGGTGATCCCGGCCGGGACCGCCAGCAACGCCTGCCATTTCAGCAACAGGCCCAGCACCAATGCAACTGCTCCGACCGCTCCCACATGGGAGTCCTTCATGATCGCCAGAAAGCGCTCCCGATTCCCCCGGGCCGCCAGGCCGTCGCAGACATCGGCCAGTCCGTCCAGATGCAGCGCGCCGGTGATCGCTGCCAGGGCCGTGACCAGCAGGGCTGCCGTCAGCGAGCGGTTCAGCCAGGGGGCAAGCAGCCAGTTTAGGCCGACCAGCAGGCCGCCTATCGTCAGGCCGAGCAGCGGAAAACAGGCCGTGGCCCGGCCCAGGTCCTCCTTCTGGCAGCGGGTGTCAAAGGGGAGCGGGATGATGGTCAGGAACTGTAGGGCGATGAGATAGAGGCGCATAGAGTCAGAACCCGGTCCACGAAAGACACGAACGTTCACGAACAAAAGGCAACATTTTGATCAGGTTGTCGATCGACACCCATTGAATAAATTTTTGTCTTTGACTGATTTCGTGTTTTTTCGTGTAGTTCGTGGACAAAATAATGACCATCAGTGCGTTACCCCGGCCTCGTCAAAGGTTGCCATCTCCTTCAATACCTTCACGCCCGCATCGATCAGCCCCATGGCCAGGGCCGCGCCGGTGCCTTCTCCCAAGCGGAAGTCAAGGTCCAGGATCGGACGGGCACTCATGCGCTCCAGCATGAAGCGGTGGCCGATCTCCACCGACTGGTGGGCGGCAAAGATGTAGTCGCGCACATGGGGATGCAGTTCGGAGGCGATCAGGGCACCGGCGGTGGAGATGAAGCCGTCGATGACCACCGGGATCGAGTTGGCGGCACAGCCCAACACCAGTCCGGCAATAGCGGCAATCTCCAATCCTCCCACTTTTGTCAATACGTCCAGCGGGTCCTTCCCGTCCGGTTTGTTCAGTGCCAGTCCCTGCTCGATGACGCCGATTTTGTGCTCCAGGGCCGCGTCGTTGATGCCGGTGCCGCGGTGGGTCAGTTCCCGTACGGTCAAACCCGAGATGGCGGCGATGATGGCCGAGGAGGGGGATGTGTTACCAATGCCCATTTCGCCGGTGCCGACCAGGCCCACGCCTTCGGCTTTGCAGCCGTCGGCCAGATCGATGCCGACCTGCAGGGCGGCCAGGCACTCTGTTTTGGTCATGGCCGGCCCCTTGGCGAAGTTGCGGGTGCCGCGGGCAACCTTGCGGTGGATCATGCCGGGAGCATTTTCAAAATCATGGTCAACACCCACATCCACGACGCGCACCTCAGCCCCGACATGTAGGGCCAGTACATTGACCCCGGCACCTCCGGCCAGGAAGTTGAAGACCATCTGGGTTGTGACTTCCCTGGGATAGAGCGAAACACCTTCCTCAACGATGCCATGGTCGCCGGCAAAGGTGAAAACGACCTTCCTGGATGTGTCCGGTTCGCACGATCCACTGATGGCAACGACGCGGCGGGCGAATTCTTCCAGCCGGCCCAGGGATCCGGGCGGTTTGGTTTTGTTGTCCAGCCGGGCCTGGGCCTGGGTCAGCAGTTCCGGGTTGACCGGTTTGATGCGGGCAAGGGTGGTTTGTACGATATCCATGTCAGATTCCTTTATTTCAATTTCAGCGGAATTCCGCTGGCCACCAGCCAGGCCTCGTTGGCGGCAGTCGCCACGATCTGGTTGGCCTGCCCGGCGATATCACGGAAGATGCGACCCAGGCGATGATCCGGTACGATGCCCATGCCGACCTCGTTGGAGACAATGATGGTCGGGGTGGTCATGCCGCGCAGGGTTGTAGCGAGTCGTTGCACATCATCCATGATCCGTGATTCCGTTTCTTCGCCCAGGTCTTCGTAGAGCAACAGCAGGTTGGAGAGCCAGAGCGTCAGGCAATCCACCAGGATAGCGTTGAACATGCCATCATTTGCAGCCAGGGCCTGAGCCAGGTGCAACGGTTCTTCAATTGTATGCCAGGTATCGCCACGGCGCTGCTGGTGCTTTCGGATGCGCTGGCCCATCTCGTCATCCAGTGACTGGGCCGTAGCCAGATAGCAGAGCGGCGCACCGTAACTGATCGCCATTTCTTCTGCAACCTTGCTTTTGCCGCTGCGGGTACCGCCGGTAATGAAAATTGTCCGGGACATAGAGTGTCTCCTTCTTCTGAATCTATTGCACTAACCCTGCTGCGCAGGATAAGTGCGCTAACGAAATCATTATCTGCTTAAAGACAGCAGAAAATGATTTCTAACTCACTAAAAAAGCCCCTGTCCTGGTCGGAAGGGGCTCGAAATCGTGGGTGGTAGATGCACTCCGGTTCCGGCCCCTCGTTCCACGGAGGTCCCAAAACAGCATCGGTATGGCAGGTTTCCTGGCTCGGGGATCAGCCCTTCTTCGCGCCTTCCCAGGTATCCCCAGTGGCATTGAGCGAAGTCGGTACTCCCTTACAGTTGCGGGACAGCGAGGGAGTTACACCCTCTTCCCTTTTAACCGCGCTCCGGATATGAGCGCGGCACCAGACCGGTAATAACAGATTTGTTGTCTTGTAACAGCCATCCATCCAAAAGTCAAAATGAAAACCATCGCGGTTTTTTTTCAGATACCCCTTGATTTTTGAATGACCGCTGTTTATATTCCCATCACGTTAGCACTCAGTGGATTCGAGTGCTAAATTCATCTCGACTTTACAAAAGAAGTCACCATACGAAAGGAGTAGGACAACATGAATTTGAGACCACTGCAGGATCGTATCATCGTCAAGAGAGTCGAAGAAGAGAGCAAAACCGCCGGGGGACTTTTTATCCCCGAAACCGCAAAAGAGAAACCGCAACGCGGCGAGATCGTGGCCGTTGGCAATGGTAAAAAGACCGAAGACGGCAAGGTCCTCCCCCTGGATGTTAAAGTTGGCGATACTGTGCTGTTCGGCAAATATGCCGGTACAGAGATCAAGGTAGACGGCGACGATTACCTGATGATGCGCGAAGACGACATTTTAGCGGTCGTTGAATAGGAAACGGTTTTTCTCATTTCTTAAGTTGAACCATATACATATCAAACCAATTATATAATGGAGGAATACCAGAATGGGTGCAAAGATCATCAAGTTTGACCAGGAAGGGCGCAATGCCATCCTGAAGGGCGTAAATATCCTCGCCGATACCGTTAAAGTTACCCTCGGTCCCAAAGGCCGCAATGTTGTTATCGACAAATCCTACGGCGCACCGCTGATCACAAAAGACGGCGTAACCGTTGCCAAAGAGATCGAACTGGAAGACAAGTTCGAAAACATGGGCGCACAACTGGTCAAGGAAGTTGCTTCCAAGACCTCCGACGTTGCCGGTGACGGCACCACGACTGCTACTGTTCTGGCCCAGGCCATTTACAAGCAGGGTTCCAAACTGGTGGCTGCAGGCCACAACCCGATGGAGATCAAGCGCGGTATCGACCAGGCTGTAGAAGCCATCGTTGCTGAACTCAAGAAAATCTCCAAACCGATCAAGGACCACAAAGAAATCGCCCAGGTCGGCACCATCTCTGCCAACAACGACAAGACCATCGGCGACATCATCGCTGAGGCCATGGAGAAGGTCGGCAAGGAAGGCGTCATCACCGTGGAAGAAGCCAAGTCCATGGAAACCAGCCTCGAAACCGTAGAAGGTATGCAGTTTGACCGCGGCTACCTCTCCCCTTACTTCGTGACTGATCCTGAGCGCATGGAAGCTACCCTTGAAAATGCACTGATCCTGATCCACGACAAGAAGATCTCCAATATGAAGGACCTGCTCCCGGTTCTGGAGCAGAGCGCCAAGTCCGGCCGCCCGCTGTTGATCATCGCTGAAGACATCGACGGCGAAGCCCTGGCTACCCTGGTAGTCAACAAGCTGCGCGGCGTGCTGAACGTTGCTGCTGTCAAGGCTCCTGGCTTCGGCGATCGCCGCAAGGCCATGCTGGAAGATATCGCAGTACTGACCGGTGGACAGGTGATCTCCGAGGAGGTCGGCTTCAAACTCGACCAGACTACTACGGACATGCTCGGCACAGCCAAGCGCATCACCATTGACAAGGACAACACCACCATCATCGATGGCGGCGGCAAGGAAGATGCAATCTCCGGTCGCGTCAAGATGATCCGCGCCCAGGTTGAAGAAACCTCCAGCGATTACGACAAGGAAAAACTCCAGGAACGTCTTGCCAAGCTGGTTGGCGGCGTGGCCGTTATCAAGGTCGGTGCAGCTACCGAAGTTGAGATGAAAGAGAAAAAGGCCCGCGTGGAAGATGCTCTGCATGCAACCCGTGCAGCTGTTGACGAGGGCATCGTCCCTGGCGGCGGTGTAGCTTACATCCGCGCTCTGACAGCTCTGGACGGTCTGAAACTGGTAGCTGAGCAGCAGTTCGGCGTCAACGTGGTCAGGGCCTCCCTAGAGGCACCTATCCGTCAGATCGCCGAGAACGCCGGCATCGACGCCTCCATCGTTGTGGACAAGGTCAAGAACGGCAAGGATGCCTTCGGCTACAATGCCGCCGACGACACCTACGTCGACATGCTGAAGGCCGGCATCATCGATCCGACCAAGGTTTCACGTTATGCGCTGCAGAATGCATCCTCCATCGCAGGCCTGATGCTGACCACTGAAGCACTGATCGCCGAGAAGCCGAAGGAAGACGGCGGCGGTATGGGCGGCGGAATGCCTGGTGGTATGGGCGGCATGGGCGGAATGGGCGGCATGATGTAGTCGAAAACGTCTCTTTTCCTCCCTGGCTGCGGAATTCTTCGAATTTGCTTGTGCGGCGTACCGAAGGGTACGCCTCCGCGCAACTTCTCGACTTCCTGCCCAGGAAGAAAAATAGATCGTTTTCAGCAGCAGCTCATTTTCATGACAAAAGGCCGGAGGCGATATGCTTCCGGCCTTTTTGTGCAAAAACAGTTGCCAGTCATGCGTTGTACCCCTACTATGGAGATGTACGAAAGATGCTACAGAGGAGGATGGTATGGAATTGATCGGAAATGCACTTACCTTGAGTGACCTGGTGGCCTACAATGAAGGCTCGGTGGTCAGCAAGACCTTGATCGACAAGAAGATCGGTACCGTGACGATATTTTCCTTTGGCGCCGGGCAGGGTCTGAGCGAACACACGGTGCCCTATGACGCCTTTGTGCAGATTGTGGACGGCGAAGCAGAAGTTACGATCAATGGCGAACCGCATACTGTTGCCGCCGGGCAGATGATTATCATGCCGGCCAATATCCCCCATGAACTGAAGGCAGTGAAGCCCTTTAAGATGCTGCTTGTCATGATCCGGGCCTGATTATGTCAGATAAAACCGCTGTGCTGCTGTTTCAGATGGGTGGTCCGGATTCCCTGGAAGCCGTGGAGCCGTTCCTGTATAACCTGTTTTCGGACCGGGACATCATCAAAATCGGACCGGCATTTCTGCAGCCCTTCATCGCCCGGATGATCGTTAAGCGCCGCGCCCCAAAGAGCGCCGCCAATTACCGGGATATCGGCGGGAAATCACCCTTGCGTGCGTTGACCGAGCAGCAGGCGGTTGAGCTTGAGAAAATGCTGGGAGATGAGTACCGCTGTTTTGTGGCCATGCGCTACTGGCATCCCTTCACCGAAGAGGCCCTGTCTGCTATCCGTCAGTCGGGGATCAGTCGTGTTATAGCACTTTCGTTGTATCCCCACTTCTCCCGGGCCACATCAGGTTCCAGTTTCAATGCGCTGGAAAAATGCCTGGCCACGTTAAAGATCCGCCCAGAGGTCTCCTGCATCCGCCAGTTCTATGACCACCCACTCTATATTCAGGCTCTAACAGAAAAGATCGAACAGGGACTGTCAGGATTTCCGGACCGTTCCAGGGTGCAGCTCTTTTTTTCGGCCCATTCCCTGCCCCAATCGTTTATCAAGGATGGTGATCCCTATCTAGATCACATTCAGGCCACAGTCAGGCTGGTCATGGAGCACTTCGAGGGGGTTGCCCACCACCTGGCCTTCCAGTCACGGGCCGGCCCGGTAAAATGGTTGGAACCTTCTACTCAGGACAAGTTGAAGGAGCTTGCCGCCCAGGGGCACAGGGAGATTTTGATGGTGCCGCTTTCGTTTGTTTCCGACCATATCGAAACGCTGCATGAAATCGATATTGAGTATCGCGAAGAAGCGCACAAGCTGGGTATAACGGATTTCAGGCGGATGGAATCCCTTAACAGCTCACCGACTTTTATCACCTGTTTGGCTGACCTGGTTCGATCCGTAGAAAAATGATGCCAGGTTCGCAAGTTATCTCAAATTCAGCGCGCCCAGTCGATAGGCTGCTGTTCCGCAAAGGTTGATTTCGCTGCCGTGATGGCGTATATATTTCTGATCTCCCGGTGCTCGCAGAGTACCAGGAGAATTCACTCATCCAGATCGAAGGAGACTGTATGTTCAAAAGAATCATGGTTGTTATCGCTGCAGTATGTCTGTCCGCCGGAATCGCCTGCGCTGAAGGCAAAAAGAATCCTGTCGTGGAGATGGAGACAACTCTGGGAAAGATCAAGATTGAGCTGTTCGAAAAAGAGGCCCCCATCAGTGTCAAAAACTTTCTTGATTATGCCAATAGCGGCTTTTTCTCTGACACCATATTTCATCGCGTTATTCCGGGCTTCATGATTCAGGGCGGCGGTTTTACCGCTGACCGCAAGCAGAAACCCACCAAAGCAGCTATTAAGAACGAAGCTGCCAACGGACTGAAGAATGATCGCGGAACGCTCTCCATGGCCCGTACATCGGCCCCGGACAGCGCAACCGCCCAGTTTTTCATCAATGTCGTGGATAACGCGATGCTGAATCGACCGAATCCCGACGGCGCCGGATATGCTGTCTTTGGCAAGGTCACCGAGGGAATGGATGTCGTTGACAAGATTGTCAATGTAAAGACCCAGAATGTGAATATGGTCTTTCAAAATATGCCGGTTCAGCCGGTGTTTATAAAGTCCGTCAAGCTCTTGAAATAGGGGGAGTCATGACTCAGGCAAATGATCTGGTCTTCTGGGCACATGAGCAGAAGTGTCTTAAGGCGGTGGCTTCTCTGGTCAAAAACGGTTTTGACGCCATGTATTGTGCTACGCCGCAGGAGGGCTTCGACAGGATCATCACTGAGGCCGATGATGCCGGCAGTGTGGGGTTTGGCGGTTCCATGTCTGTCAGCGGGTTACAGGTAGAGGACCGCTTGCGTGAAATGGGCAAGGAGATTCTGAATCATGGGAACCCGGCCCTTTCCCGCGATGAAAAGATGGCTATCATGCGTCGTCAGTTGACCTGCGATCTGTTTCTAACTGGTACGAATGCACTGACGCTTTCCGGTGAACTGGTCAATATCGATGCTACCGGCAACCGGGTGGCAGCCATGTTCTTCGGCCCGCGCAAGGTAATTGTGGTGGCCGGTCGCAACAAACTGGTGGACGGAACGGCCCAGGATGCCATCAATCGAGTCAAAAACTGGGCCACACCGCCCAATGCCAGGCGCCTCAACTTCAAAACCCCCTGCGCCAGCACAGGGTTCTGCAGCGACTGCAATTCACCTGACCGGCTTTGTCGTGTTACGACTATCATAGACCGGAAGCCGAGATTCACAGATGTGAAGGTAATAGTGGTTAATGCCGATCTTGGATTCTGAGAGCTGCCAGAAATATCTGTTCAAAAAAGAGTATATGACTCAGGTTGTATGCTCTTTTCTTTTAACAACTGCGTTTCCGTGAGAGAGCATGGAATTTAAGCCGTTCCTGCATGCCGCCCTTGATTTCCTCTTCCCGCCGCTTTGCCACGTCTGCCGTACGTTTATTCCCGATGCAGGTCCACTGCATATCTGCTCAGCCTGTCGCGAACGGATGCCGTCGATTGTCTCACCTCTGTGCGTAATGTGCGGGATCCCGTTCACCGGTGCCGGCGAAGATCATGCCTGCGGCAGTTGTATCACGTCGCGCCACTATGTGGACGCGGCTCGGGCAGCCCTTGTCTACGACGGCGTTGGCCGTGATCTGATCCATTCCTTCAAATACCGCAACAAGACCCATCTGCGCAGGCCGCTGGCGCTTCTGACAATCGAGGTGCTTTCAGGGTTTGTCCGTTTGCGGGCACCTGAACTGATTTTGCCGGTTCCGCTGCATCGCAGAAGGGTGCGCAGCCGCGGTTTTAATCAGGCGCTTCTGCTCGCCGAGCTTTTTTCATCCCACTGGCAGATACCGCTTGATCGCCACAATCTGCGCCGAATCCGCTGGACCGAACCTCAGGTTAACCTTTCGGCATGTGACCGACGGGCCAATGTGAAAGGCGCTTTTTTCATTCAGAATTCGGACCGGGTACAGGGTCGTCGGGTGCTGCTGGTGGATGATGTGCTGACAACCGGCAGCACGGTCGAGGAATGTGCACGAATGCTAAAGAACAGCGGTGCCGCCGAGGTGGCGGTTATCACTGTTGCCAGGGCACTTGTGTAATGCGGTCAGAAAATACGTAATAACGTTACAATATGTGTGTAGAAATGGTTGATTTTGGCGTGTTTTTTGTTGACAGCGCCGGTGTGTTACAGTAATCATTTGCATACCTAATAGATGTATCGGGAGGAACCATGCGCCTTTCAACAAAAAGCCGGTACGGACTTCGTGCCTTGTTTGATATTGCCTATAATTGCGGGGACAAGCCGTCCCAGATTCAGGATATTTCACGTCGTCAGCAGATTTCACCACGTTACCTTGAGCAGATATTCCAGAATCTCAAGCGTGCCGGCATTCTCAAGAGCAAGCGTGGTCCGCAGGGGGGCTACTGCCTGGCAAAGAAGCCTGACGAGATCACTGTTCTGGAGATCCTTAACGCCACCGAACAGGATGTACTGCTGGTTGAATGTGCCGGTGCAACCACCAAGAAACGCAAACGCAAGATCGAGTGTCCGTTTGAAGGGAATTGTGTCACCCAGACCGTCTGGGAAGAGGCCAGTACGATGCTGAATGAACTGTTTGGGAACATGACCCTGCAGACCCTCTGTCAGCGCGGTCAGGATATGGGGATCAAGAAAGAGATGGACCCCCGGATCATGTACTATATCTGAGACCACCATTTTACGTATCTAGTACAGAATAGAGCGCCCTTCGGGGCGTTTTTTCGTCAGGCGGGTTTCAGGCGCAAAACGATCGCTTGTCTGATCAGTGCCGGGTCCGGCGGGCATCCGGGTACAAAGGCGTCCACCCGGATGACCTGGTGCAACGGCAGGGCGCGTTCTTCAAGCCGGGGCAATCCCGGTTTCCGATCATCTGTTTCATATGATCTCTCCAGGGTCGCTGCGAGTCCGGACGGATTGCGCAGGGCGCTCACATTTCCGTTGACGGCGCAATCCCCCAGACTGATCACAACCCCCGACCGCTGTCGAATGATCTGGGCCATCTCCCGATTGTCCTCATTGGCCACAGCCCCCTCGACCAGAACAATATCAACCCCGTCGGGATATTCCTTGATGTCCATCAGCGGCGAGTACACCAGCTCACACAGGGCCAGAACCTCCAGCAGTCCCTGATGCATGTTGAGCAGGCTCATGTGGCAGCCGGAACAGCCCGAGAGCCAGACGGTAGCCAGTCTGGTAGCGTTCATCCGGTCCTCCTGCCGCGCCATGCCACAAGCCTTTCCAGGCAGTGTGTGCCTTTGCGGGTTTTTTCAGCACCCTTTTCGAACAGGGCGCCGGTCGGGCAGGCCTGGACACATTTGCCGCAATCAGTGCAGGTTGCGCTGTTTCCCCAGGGTTCCGCCAGGTCGCTGATGATTCTGCTGTCTGCCCCCCGACCGCTCACATCCCAGGTGTGGGCCCCCTCAATCTCGTCGCACACCCGTATACAGCGGCGGCAGAGGATACAGCGGTTGTGATCGATGCCGAAGCGCGTCTGCGTGATGTCAACTGTCGTCTGCGGCGCGATAAAATCATAGCGCACATGATCTATCCCCAGGAGTTTTGCCAGGGATTGGAGTTCGCAATTACCGTCCATCACACAGACCGGGCAGGTATGGTTGCGTTCCGCCAGGAGCAGTTCGACAATCTTCCGGCGTGTTTTCAGGATATGCTCCGATTCAGTTGTGACCACCATCCCCTGCTCTGCGAGGGTGGCACAGGCCGGCAGCGGACGGGGATATCCCTGGACCTCGACAATGCAGACCCTACAGGCCCCGATCGGCGCAAGCGCCGGAAAATTGCAGAGGGTCGGTATGGCGATCGCATGCTGCTGCGCCACCTGCAGCAGGGTCTGCCCGCTGTGTCCCGAGACGGGACTGTTGTTGATGGTCAGGCTGATCCGTTTCATGATTCAGCCCCCTGGCTGCAGACGCCTGCCGGACAGCGGCCTTCCCGGATGTGGTCCAGGTATTCGTCGCGGTACCAGTGCAAGGTGCTCAGGACCGGCGTGGGCGCCGCCATGCCGAGCCCGCAGAGGCTGGTGTCCTGCATCAGATAGCACAGTTCTTCCAGTTGCTGAAGATCGCCCTCATCTCCATGCCCGCTACCGATCCTGTCCAGAATGCGAAGCGCCTGAAGTGTTCCGGCCCGGCAGGGGGTGCATTTTCCGCAGCTTTCATCACAACAGAACTGCATGAAAAAACGGGCCACATCCACCATGCAGCGTGTATCGTTGAGTATGACAACTCCTCCGGAACCCATGATGGTCCCGATATCCCTGAGCGACTCGTAGTCTATCGGTAGATCGATATGACTGGCAGGGATACAGCCGCCGCTGGCGCCACCGGTTTGGGCGGCCTTGAATCCCCCCCCCGTGACACCGCCCGCCAGTGTCAGCAGATCACGCACTGTTGTTCCCAGCGGCACCTCGACCACTCCGACCCTGGCGACGTCCCCGGAGATGGAGAATACCTTGGTGCCGCGGTTGCCGGGAGTACCGTGTGCCCGGAACGGCTCGACGCCATCCCCGATGATCGCGGCGATGCTGCCGAAGGTCTCCACGTTGTTGATCAGGGTGGCGTGCCCCCACAGCCCTTTTTGGGCGGGGTAGGGGGGGCGGATGACCGGTTGGCCGCGCCGGCCCATGATGGAGGCCATCAGGGCGGTCTCCTCTCCGCAGACGAAGGCGCCGGCCCCGATTCTCACCCTGACGCTGAAGGTAAAACCTGTTCCGAACAGATGGCGTCCCAGCACGCCGGCTCTTTCGGCCTGTTCGATGGCCTCGCGCAGGCGGCGGGCGGCCAGCGGGTATTCGCCGCGGACATACACAAATCCGGCCGCGGCACCGACGGCATAACCGGCGATTGCCATGCCTTCCAGCACACGATGGGGATCGCATTCCATGAGAGTCCGGTCCATGAAGGCCCCCGGATCTCCCTCATCACCGTTGGCCACAACAAACTTTCGTTTCCCGCGGGCGGTCCTGACCATGTCCCATTTCCTGCCGGTCGGATAGCCCGCTCCACCGCGTCCCCGCAGGCCGCTGGCTGTGATCTGCCTGCAGACCTCCTCCGGTGTCAGTGTCTGCAGGGCCCGGGCCAGTGCGGCGTATGCCCCTGCTGCCCGTGCCGTGCTGATGTCTTCAGGTTCTCTGTCGGAACTGTTTTTGAGAACGATGCGAACGAGAGGGTCGCCGTAGATATCTACCGGGGAGGGCGCTTTTCCCGGGTCAGGTTCTGCGGTCACATCATTCTGAAGCAGCCTGATGGTCCGATCACGGTTCATATGGGCATGAGAGCTGGATGAGTCGCCTTTTTGCTCGATCCTGACCAGGGGGGCCATGCCGCAGGCCCCCAGACAGCGGACCTGCTCCAGAGTCAGTTCTCCATCGGCAGTTGTGGCGCCGCACCCAACACTGAAGTGCTTTTCCAGTTCATGCAGCAGCCGGGAACCACCCTGCAGGTGACAGGATGTACCGGTACAGATCGTGCATATTTTATGTCCGGTGGGTTTCAGCCGAAAACTGTGATAAAAGCTGGCCACGCCGTACACAAGACTGGGGGGCAGCTTCAGATCTTCGGCTATCCGGCCCAGCAGAGGCCGGTCCAGCCAGCCGTAGCGCTGTTGTGCAGTATGAAGGATCTCGATCAGCGCATCCGGTTCGTGCCCCCACTTCATCTGCAACGCTTCCCTGTCTGGGTCCGGAGCAGGAATTTCCAGGCCATTGTCTGCGTCAAAGGACGCACTATGCCGTGTTATCTTGCTGTTCATGCCATAAGCATACCACCGGACGGGATAGTGACAAGGAGCCTTCGGACTCATACTGTGCATAACGTACCGCTGACTTCCTCGTTGCAATCGTTCATTCGGCACACATACTGGATATAATACTCACCGTGGAGGGTTGTAAATGCTGGAAACAGTCGATTTTTATCGTGAAATTCTTGACAACCTGTACGATGGGATTTTCTTTGTAGATACGGATGGTCGTATTACCTTCTGGAACAGGGGCTCGGCCAATCTGACCGGCTACAGTGCGGCAGATGTTGTCGGCAGAAATTACTGCGACATCTTCAAACCGCTGGACAAACATGGAAAAAACCTCTGCGAAAGCAGCACCGGCCCGATCCGCATGGTGCTTGAATCATGTGCGGTGAGCGAGGTTGAAGCGTATGTGTGCCATAAGGAAGGACACCTGCTGCCGATTTCCATCAGAGTCGCGCCGGTTCGGGAGGTTGATCAGCATTTTGTGGTAGCGGTAGAGATTCACAGCAGCAATTCCCCCCGCTATGCCATGCGTCAACGCCTGGAAGAGCTGCAGGAAATGGCCATGCATGATCCCTTGACCGGTATTGCCAACCGCCGCTTTGTCGAGATAAGTCTGGCGGCCCGGCTTGAAGAGCTCCGGCGCTACGGATTCCCGTTTGCACTGCTGTTTACGGATGTTGATAATTTCAAGCCGATCAACGACACCTACGGCCACACGGTCGGTGATCGCATCCTCAAGATGATCAGCGCCACCCTGGCCCACAGTCTGCGTTCTTTTGACGTGATCGGCCGCTGGGGAGGAGAAGAGTTTGTTACACTGCTGGTAAATATCCGGCCGGAGGATCTGTTTGCCCTGTCTGACCGATTGCGCCGGCTGGTGGAGAAATCGCAGTTGACTATCGAGAATGGAAAGGTGCTCGGGGTTACTGTCTCGATCGGTGCCACCGTAGCCAGGGTCGGGGATACGATAGAGGCGCTGGTCGAGCGGGCCGACAAGCTGATGTTTGAGAGCAAGCGGCGGGGCCGGAATCAGGTTTCGATTGAGCTGCAGGAAGGCTAGGAGAGCGGCAGTATACGAACGGATAAGGCCGGCATAGCCGGCCTTATCCGTTACAGGTCCAGAATCATGGCGTTCTCGTCGCAGTCGGGAAACTTGACGCACTTGATGCAGTCACCCCAGACTTTGTGGGGCAATTCAGATTTGTCTACCAGATGGAAGCCGTGTTTGCCGAAGAAATCCGGTTTGTAGGTCAGGCAGAAGATACGTTTCAGGCCGATTTCGCGTGCTTCGGCAATACAGGCCTGGACGAGCTGGCTGCCGATGCCTTTGCGTCCGGACTCCTCGGTCACTGCTACGGAGCGGACCTCGGCCAGATCATCCCAGACGATATGCAGCGCCGCTGTTCCCAAGATGGTTCCACCTTCTTCGAATACGTAGAAATCACGCAGGGATTCATATATTTCCGATAACGAGCGCGAAAGCATGTCGCCCCGGCTGGCAAAGGTAATCAGAAGTTTCTGGATTTCCTTGACATCATTGATCTGTGCCTTGCGGATCATGTTCAGTTCAGTTCCTTTCCATCAATTAGTGAAAAAAAAGGCTTTGGGCCTTATCGTATCCCGACTGTAACCGGAACCGGCTGCAGCACCCTGATAAGCTCTGCGGGCGACATGCTCACCAGGAAACCACGCTTGCCGCCATTTATGTAGATCCGCTCCAATGCGGAGATGCCTGCTTCCATATAAACTGTCATGCGGCGTCGGGTGCCGAACGGTGAAGTCCCTCCTACCATATAACCGCTATGTTTTTGTGCCGAATCCGGAGAACAGGGGGTGACCTGCTTGACTCCGATGAACCGCGCCAGCTCCTTGGTGGAAACCTGCAGGTCTCCATGCATCAGGACAATCAGCGGCTCTTTGTGCTCATCCTCCATAATCAGGGTTTTGATCACGCAGTGCTCGTCTACTCCCAGTTCGCGGGCGGATACGGCGGTGCCCCCCTTCTCTTCGTAACTGTAGGGGTGATCCCTGAAGTCGACCCTCTCTGCGCGCAGTTGACGAACCGCCGGGGTAACGGGAGTTTTTTCCTTTGCCATTTAACAGATCCTCGGCAGCTGTTCTCCAGCCAGCATCTCCACCGCCCGTGTGCCGCCGACGGCGGTTTCCATGCGTACCCGGCCGGCTTCGCCTGCAGATACATACCCGATTATAGCAGCTTTTTCACCCAGCGGCTGCAACCTGATGCGTGCCAGCACACGTTCGGCTGCCTCCGCTGCCACAAAGGCCAGCAGTTTGCCTTCGTTGGCCACAAAGAGCGGGTCCAGTCCCAGGATCGAACAGACGCCACGTACGGCCGGGGCGATCGGCAGTGCCTCCTCGATCAGGGTGATGGATACGGATGATTGCTGGGCGATCTCCTTGATGGTCGTGGCGACGCCACCCCGGGTCGGGTCGCGCAGCACATGCAGGCTGTCTCCGGCCACGGACATAATCTCGGCGACGAGTCCGTTGAGGGCTGCAGAATCGCTGCGGATATCGGTGCTGACGTTGAGCCCTTCACGACCTGCCATGACGGCGACGCCGTGGTCGCCGATAGTGCCGTTAATGATGATCGCATCCCCCGCCTGTGCATTGGCGCCGTGGATGGAGATGTTGTGATCGATTGTGCCGATCCCTGAGGTGGTGATGAATATTTTATCGGCCTTGCCGCGGGGAACGACCTTGGTGTCACCGGTGACAATCCGGACTCCGGCCTTGTCGGCGGCCTGACGCATATCTTCCAGGATGTTCTTCAGATCGACCTTGCTAAATCCTTCTTCCAAGATGAGCCCTACGCTGAGCCAGAGCGGTCGTGCCCCCATCATGGCCAGGTCGTTGACGGTGCCGTGTACCGCCAGGCTGCCGATGGTTCCGCCGGGAAAGAAGATCGGGTCGACCACAAAGGAATCGGTGGTGTAGGCCAGGCGGCCGGCAACCGGGTCAAGCAGGGCGGCGTCGTTCTGGGCGGCCGGAGCGGTTCCGCTCAACGTGGGTATGATCAGGTCATCCAGCAGTTGATGGGAAAGTCGCCCGCCGCTGCCGTGACCGAGAAGAATGAGGTCGTTATCCATGTTGCGCAGTGTCTCCTGTTTAGTAAGGTAGAAATCATTTTCTGCGTTCTTTGGCAGACAATGATTTCGTTAGCGCACTTATCCCGTTTTTCGAGCTTGATCTGGCCGCCACAATAGCACGAATCGCTATCCATGTCACGCCCTGCGCGGCTGCTTTTTTTGTTCACTTTGCGGAGCGCTTCATGGTATTACTCACAACTTGTTTGCATAGAAGACTGATAGAACATGCGTGGAGGAACATATGACGGAATACAGGCCGATGCGGCAGTTGCCGGAGACAGCAGGATATAAGGCCGGTGATGTGCTGGTGCTGGCAGGAGAGTTGTTTGGACGTGGTTATGCGAATGGTTTGGTGGATGAGGCCAAGCGACTCGGCATGACGGTGATAGGCACCACCGTCGGACGGCGCGACCCGGATGGCACTCTGCGCCCCTTGACCGGTGATGAGCTGGCCGAAAGTGAGGCCCTGCTCGGAGGAAAAATCATTAACGTGCCGCTGGAAGCGGGATTTGATATGGAGGCGGTTGCCGGACATGCCTCTGTTACAGAACAGCTCAAGAAGGCCCGTCCGGATGACTGGAATACCATCACGTTTGCCGAAGGCTTCATCGAACAGGCCTGTGCCGCTGGAACAACTCGTTTTCGTGCAGCCCTGTCACGGGTGGCAAGCGAGCTGGAAGGGCTGATCCCTGCCGGTGCCAATGTCCTCTTCGCCCATACCATGGCTGGCGGGATACCCCGGGTGCGGGTGTTTATGCCGCTCCTCAACCGTGTGTTCAAGGGCACCGGGGATAAATACCTGTCTTCAGGCGCATTCTGGAACAGCGATCTTGGCCAGTTGTGTGATGTCAGCTTCAATGAGGTTACGGCTGACACGCTCCGCTATCTGCTGGAAGAAACGGCGGTCCTGCGGGAGCGTATTTCTGCCGCAGGTGGCCGGGTACGCTATACTGCCTACGGCTATCACGGCACTGAAGTCCTGGTGAACGGCGAATTTCGCTGGCAGTCCTATACACCCTATGTCCAAGGTTTGGCCAAGATGCGGCTTGAAGATATCGCTGCCGAAGCAACTGCTCAGGGTGTCGTGGCGACAGTCTTCAACTGTCCCGAGATTCAGACCAATTCCAGCGCCCTGTTTCTCGGGGTGGAGATCTCCTTGTACCCCCTGTTGACGGCAATCCGGCGCGAGGTGGGCGCTGCGGCATCTGCACCGCTTTTTGAGCGATGTCAGGCGATGCTCCGGGAGGGTGAGAGTGTCGAAAAACTGCTGGAGCGGGCCAATACGTACCTGTCATCGCCGATCCTGTCCGCGATTGTTGACTACGCCAGTTGGCCGCAGCACAATACGCTTGAACAGGCCGAGCTGATGCTGGCCGCCTCGGCTGAACTGATGGGTATGCACACAGACCAGAAACAGCTCATCTGCGCCGAGTTGTCGAGGATTGTGTTCCTTTCCACCGGTCGCCTGATGCTGCATGCCTCATGGAATCCGCCTGCTCCGGCCCTGTGGCTGAATCACGATATAATTTCCAGCCTGGTAGCCGGAGAGCGCGGCAGCGACATACTGGATGCCTGATCAACTTAACCAAGCCGGACAGTTTTGAGGAACCCCATGAAAATTCTCGTCAAAGCCGCATTACTTCTTTTCGCAAGTGCACTCCTCCTGGATGGGTGCGCTACGACGAAACTCGATGGACCACCGGATGTACTGTTCAAGGAGGGCGAACGCTCCTTTCAAAAGGGAAACTATGAGGATGCTATTGCCCAGTGGAAGAAGGTTAAGGATAGCTATCTGTCTCCGGAACTCTCGACGCAAGCCGAGATCAATATTGCCGATGCCTATTTCCTGAACAAGGATTTCATCGAAGCCGCCGCTGCTTATGAGGATTTTCGCAAACTCCATCCAGGCCACGGGCGTGCCGGCTATGCCCTGTACCGTCAGGCGATGAGCCATTTCAACCAGATTCGCGGTATCGATACCGATCAGACACCGGTAAAAAACGCCCTGATCACGTTCGAGTCGTACCTGAAATTATATCCCGCCGGTGAATATCTGTCCGAAACGACCGAAAAGATCGGAACGTGCCGCGACAAACAGCTGCAGTATGAAATCTACGTGGGAAGGTTTTACCTGAAAACGGGTAAATACCCGGCCGCTATCGGACGCTTCGAAGAGGCGCTCAAGTCCTTTCCGGGGCTGGCGCGACGCGACGAGGTCCTGTACTATCTGGGGCGTGCTTATCAGAAGGTTGGCCAGCAACCCAAAGCGACCGAGGCCTTCGGGCAGTTGGTAAAGGAATTCCCTGCCAGTCAATTTGCAGGTGATGCTGCTAAAGCGATTGGTAAATAATTCGTTTGATCTGCGAGTGGCAATGGCATCTGAGTACACACAATTGACTATCCTGATTGTGACGGCGTATCTGATCGGTTCGGTGCCAACCGGACTGCTGTTGGGAAAAGCCTACGGCATAGACGTGCGCAAAGAGGGCAGCGGCAATATCGGCGCCACCAACCTCTATCGTACCGTGGGCCGCAAGGTGGGTGTGCTGACTCTGATCGGGGATTGCCTGAAGGGGTTGATACCGGTTCTGGTGGTTCAGTTTTCTTCCCTGCCGGCCGATTCCGCTGCCTGGGTGGGGCTGGCCGCATTCTGCGGCCATGTGTTCTCGGTGTTCCTGCGCTTCAAGGGGGGGAAAGGTGTTGCAACCGCCCTGGGGGTGTTCCTGGCGCTTGCCCCGCTGGCAGTTGGTATCGCCCTGGCGGTATTTGTGGCGCTGATGCTGATATGGCGCTATGTATCTCTCGGCTCCATCGCGGCGGCGGCGACCATGCCGCTGGTTGTGATGCTGCTCCCCGGTGATGCTGTGCTGAAGTCTGTGACAGTGATTATTGCTGTCGTCGTGATCGCCAAGCACCACGAGAACATCGGGCGCCTGCTGGCCGGAACGGAAAGCCGGTTCAAGGCCTGATCCTATTCCTTGTCTCCCACGTATATGCTGGCAATGCCGAAGGTGAGTTCCTTGATATGTACGCTGCGAAAACCGGCGTCCTCGATCATGGCGGCGAATTCCTCGTGGGAGGGGAATTCCAGCACCGAGTCGGGCAGGTACTTGTAGGCATTGTATGTTGAAAAGAGCCCGCCGATCATCGGCAGCAGACGGCGAAAATAAAAGTAGTAGATCTGTCTGAACAGCTGTGATCGGGGGGTGGAGAACTCCAGGATAATCATCCTGCCGCCCGGTCGCAGTACCCGCCACATTTCTGCCAACCCCAGTTTTCTGTCAACGACGTTTCTGATGCCGAAGGCGATAGTGATCGAATCAAAGGTGTTTTCCGGAAAGGGCAGGTCTTCGCATGGGGCCACCCGAAACTCGATCCTGCCGGCATAAGGCGATTGGGCGACTTTTATCTGACCAAGCTCGACCATTTCCTTGCAGAAGTCTGCTCCGATAATCTTGACTGACGCGGGGGTTGAACGGGCGATTTCCAGTGCAACATCTCCGGTGCCGGTGGCAACATCGAGTATTCTGGCCCCCTCACGGTATTTCAATAGCCTGACCGCTTTTTTGCGCCAGCGCTTGTCGATTCCAAAGCTGAGCATCCGGTTGAGGAAGTCGTAACGCGGTGCGATGGTGCCGAACATCTGCTGGATCTTCTCACCCTTTTCAGAAAGTCTGAACATGATTATGCTACCCTTTATGCCAATTTAGTGTTATATAACAAAACTTTTCGATGCTCTGTGTAGCATAAATACGGGGCTTAGACCAGCAAAAATCGAGCCCTGATAATCATCTGGGTTAGATTCAGGCAGCCCAGTCCGTCAATCAGCGTGCCGGTCAAGAAATAACAAGGAGCCACTGTGCTGCCGTCATTTATCCGTATTCAGGATCTGGCTGACATCCTGATCATGACATTCCTGCTGTACCAGCTCTACTCCTGGTTCCGTAAAACGCGTGCCATGCAGGTGCTGGTCGGTCTGGGAGTGGTGACTCTGATCTATTTTGCCACCCGCTTCCTTGACCTGTACATGACCAGCTGGATTCTGCAGGAACTGGGTACCGTACTGATTATTCTGATCATAGTCGTGTTTCAGGCGGAAATCCGGCAGGCGCTCTATCGCTTCAGTCTGCTGCGCAATTTCTTTGACCCCCAGGAGAAGTCTCAGCACAGCCACTTCCAGCAAATCGCAGAAACACTCTTCCGGTTTGCGGAAAAACGGATCGGAGCACTCCTGGTTTTCAAACGCAGCGAATCCCTGACGGATCTGATGCTGAATGGTGTGCGGCTGGACTGTGAAATCACCCCACAGATTCTTGAGACGATCTTTGCCGTCAATACCCCGCTTCACGACGGCGCCGCCCTTGTCAAGGATGGACGTATCGCATTGGCGTCGTGCCACCTGCCACTGTCGTTGAATTCCGATATCCCGCAGCATTATGGAACGCGTCATCGTGCTGCCCTGGGATTGTCCGAGCGGTCCGATGCCATAGTTGTTGTTGTGTCAGAGGAACGCGGAGAGGTTTTGCTGGCAGATGCCGGAGAGTTCCTGAAGCTGGGCAGTCCCGGTGAGTTGATCACTGCACTGGAACAGCGTGTCACTCCGGTCCGTGAAAAAACCAGGTTGACATTGCGTCAGAAACTATTCGCCAACCTGTTGCCAAAAACGGCACTGCTGCTCATTGTTATTGCATTCTGGGCATTGATCACCACCCGTCAGGGCCAGATCACTACGGTTACGGCCCCTGTCAGGCTGCAAGGTGTCTCGGATGAGCTGGCTCTGGTGCGAAGTTATCCCGAGGAGGTCGAGGTCCAGCTGAAATCGTTCTCCAGTCTGACTCCTGCCCCCGCCAAGCTTGATATTTCTGCAAATATCGACTTGACCGGGATACGTGAGGGGCAAACTTCAATCAGGGTGAAAAATTCAGATTTTTCACTGCCATCAGGGATGGTGGTCTCATCCGTCACCCCGTCCACGATTAAAGTCGTGACAGAAAAGAAGGCGCGCAAAAACGTACCGGTTAAGGTCCTGTTGAAAGGGGTTCTGCCGTCAGGTATGCGTGGTTACAGTGTGCTCTCTGACCCGGATAGCGTTGAGGTGGAAGGTCCCGCCAGTCAGGTTGTAAAGATTGAGTCGGTTGCAACTGAGGAGATCGATGCCCGGCGACTGGAAAAGGGTAAGGAGTACCGGAAAAATCTCTTTCTGCCGTCAAAGAAGGTGACGTTGCTGTATGAAGAGCCGGTGATTATAAAGGTTATTCCTTATGGTAAAAAACGTTAAATTATGACTGCTTGGCCCGATTGTTGCTTGGGTGTATGCTTGGTTTTGGCAGGTAAAGGTTGACTTTTCCATGAAGACGTTATATAAATCACCGTGACTTGGTTAACAACTAAAACAAAGGAGGGAAGATGGCGAAAAAAAGATCAATACTCCTGCTCTGCCTCACTCTTCTCGCTGTCCCGCAACTGGTATTGGCATCCAAGACCCATGTTGTGCGCAAAAGCGAGTCGCTCCATTCCATAGCCCGCAAATATCATGTCTCTGTAGAAGAATTGAAGTCTGTAAATAATCTGAGCGGAACCCATATTCAAAAGGGTGCCAAAGTGATTATCCCGTCCCATCCGGATGCGCAGACCAATAAACAGAAGAGTGCTGAAAAACCAAAAAATTACAAAGTTTCCAAGGGTGATACGCTACCCGGTATTGCTAAGAAAACCGGCATCAAGATGTCAGATATACGCCGGTTTAACGGACTTAAGGGGAACAGGATCAAGTCGGGGCAGTTACTGGCACTGACTGATGCTGCAACTGTCAATGTTGAAACTCCTCGCACGGCACCGGCTGATAACCGTTTGCAGCTGGTTAATCGTGATCTGCTTAATGAACAGGAGTTTTCCGACACCCTGGCTGAATTGACGGATATTGACAGCGACCGTCCGGTTGATTTGGCGAAATCGCTGGAAGCAAGCAGCAGCGGAGTCAATAAAATCAAGAAATCCGCCTATAGCTTTTTGGGCGCACGCTACCGTTTCGGCGGCAACAGCCGCACCGCACTTGACTGCTCAAGCTTTACTCAGCAGGTATTCCGTGAGCAGAAGGTCACTCTTCCACGTACCGCCCGCGAACAGTTTTATGTCGGTAACGAGGTGATGCGTGGCGATTTGCAGAAGGGTGATCTGGTCTTTTTTCAGACCTATGCCCGCTTTCCATCACACGTCGGCATTTACCTTGGAAACCGAAAAATGATCCACGCTTCATCCCGCGACCGTCGCGTGGTAATATCATCCATGGACACCCCCTACTACACCTCCCGTTTTCTGGGCGCCCGGCGGGTTGGCAAGGATTTGCCTGAATCCATCAATTTTGAGGATCTGCTCCAGGGAGTTGAGGAAGAGCGTGAGGGTGATGTTCTTGGTAATGATACCTTGGGAATTTCCTTAAGCCAGAACAATTGAGACTGTCACATATGTTGCACTAAAAAAATCCGGGCCGTTCAAGCCCGGATTTTTTAGTATTGAATCCATGAATATTCTGCTTGCCTACATATCCGGGGTGCCGGACCGGCATGACCCATACATCAGTTTGCTGCCAACGGGCGTCTGCTCTCTTCATGCCTGTCTACGGGAAGCAGGTTTCAACTCGCTCCTGGCAAATTTCTCCGGCTGGTCAACTGCTGATATCGTCCTGCAGCTTTCAAAGCTCAAGCCTGACGTCGTTGGCATATCCCAATGGACACACAATCGACATGCCTCTCTGGAGCTGGCGCGGCTCGTCAGAAGACATGCCCCTGCCTGTATCATCATCCTGGGAGGGGCCCACGCCACATTCAGCTACTCGGACTCTCTACATGCGGGATCACCCGTTGATTGTGTCGTGCTGGGAGAAGGAGAGAAAACGCTTCTTGAGCTCGTTCGCCATGTTCAGGATGGTGCGGAATGGCGGGATATACGCGGTATGGCTTGCCTCCGCGATGGAAATGTTATGGTCACCCCCCGGCATTCTCCCCTGCATGACCTTAACCGGCTTCCCGCCGCCTCCAGCTTTCTGGAACATTCCGTTGGGGTTGACATTCAGCTGCAATCGGAATTTATCATTACGACCCGGGGATGTCCTTCTGCCTGTCATTTCTGCAGCTCCCCGAAATTCTGGGAACGTAAGGTTCGATTCCGCTCACCCGAAAATATAGTCGATGAAATTGCGTACATCCGGGCCAGATACGGCCTGATATATTTCTCGATACGAGATGATACCTTTACGGTTGATCGGGCCAGGACGATTGAATTTTGCAGACTGCTGATTGATCGCCGTCTCCACGTGCTGTGGAACTGCCAATCCCGGGTCACTACGCTTGATGAGGAGCTGCTGGTCTGGATGAAACGGGCCGGTTGCGAGTGTATCCAGCTCGGCGTTGAATCGGGCTCTCCACGGATTCTGACCCAGCTCGGCAAGTCAATAACTCCGGCCCAGGTTGTACAGGCTGCCGGATTGATCAGGAAGGTTGGTATCAATCTTTCAATCTACCTGATAACTGATGTACCTGGTGAGACGGAGGATGACATCAGGCAGACCATAGAGCTGATCAAGCGCGTTCGACCGGACGACGGGTATGTATCACCCCTGGCGTATTTCCCTGGAACACGATTGTTTGAGGAGGCGGTTGCGAGCGGGGGGATTGAGAGATCCGTTTTTGTGGACAGCCATGAGGCGGCCGTCTTTGCGCTGGATAAACGCGGGAAGAACGCCCGCCGTCTGTTGAAATGCCTCGGCAGTGGTACACCGGAAGATGAGTTGCGTTTCCAGGAGCAAAAACGCTTGCTGGGGTACTGTTTCGCAACAAATGTGCTGGCAGGTGAGTTTTACCGGCAGAACGGAGATCGTGGTGCTGCACAACGGGAATTTAGGAAGATTGTTGATCAGGAGCCGGACAATCCCTGGGGTTGGTACCTGTTGGGGGAATTGTATGCTGAAATTGGTAAAGCGGCTTTAGCGAAAGAGTGTTATCAGGCTGTCTGTCGAATCGTACCGGGGCATGAACCGTCTCTGCGGGCTTTGAAGGCAAAAAAAAAGCGGGACCATAATGGCCCCGCTCCAGGCTGATGCAGATGGGAATCTCTACTTAACGATCCTGATGCCAGGAATGAAACAGATTTTTTCAAAAGTCTTGTTGAGGGTCTTGCTCTGGAAATTGGCGAGAGGCGGAGTCTCGGGGTATTCAATGCTATCTCCGACTTTTACCTTGATCTCGGGCAGTGCCAGCCAGGTTTTTACGCCTTTCTCGTCAGCAGCTTCCACATAGGTGTAACCACCGGAATTCATGGTCTGTGTTACTTTTGCTTTTTTGCCGACGCCTGCAGGGATATCCTGAGCTTTCATGCCTGCGTGTGGATCTCCTCCGGGAGCAGCGCCACCAGGTGCGGCACCGGGTGCAGCGGCCGGCATTCCAGCTGGAGCAGCCTGTTGTGGAGCTTCGGTTTTTGGCTTGTCTTTACACCCGGCAACGGCGAGTGCGGCGATGGAAAGAAGTACTAATGCTGTTTTTTTCACCTGCGACCTCCTGATTTTTTATTAGCTTTCTACTTTTAGCATATTTGCATGATATGTTCCAAGAAAAAAGATTAGAGAAAAGCTGGTAGCTATCCTTAAATTTGTATTTGAATAATCCGGGGGTAAAGTGTAAATAGCGTACTTCGTTACACGCAACAGACGTTTAAAAGACAGTCGTGCGGAATTAGTTGCTATATAAGTGTTTCAACAAGCTGAATAGGGGGCAATATGTTTGAATCTGCAGAGATCGGACACAGGATCAGCAAGGCAGACTGGAAAAAGGAAATCCCCGGGCTTCGTGAAGGGCTGCTGGACGCCCAGCTCGATCTGCTGCAGTCAAAAAAAATACCGGTGATTATACTGGTGGCAGGCGTGGACTGTGCCGGAAAGGGGGAGACGGTCAACATACTCAATGAATGGATGGATCCGCGACATATCGAGACCCATGCCCTGCGTGACCTGACCGACGAGGAGCTTGAGCGGCCCCGTATGTACCGTTATTGGCGGGTCCTTCCGCCTAAGGGCAAGATCGGTATCTTTATCGGCACGTGGTACTCCACCCCTCTGATTGATAACGTGTACGGCGAGATCAAGAATGCTGAGCTCGATCAGCAGCTTGAGCGGATTGTTCGTTTTGAAAAAATGCTCTGCAATGAAGGGGCCTTGATTCTCAAATTCTGGTTGCACCTCTCCCAGGCAGAACAGAAAAAACGACTCAAGAGCCTTGAAAAGGACTCCAAAACCCGCTGGCGCGTTACCCCGACCGATTGGCAGCACTACAAAATGTACGACAAGTTCCGCCAGGTTTCCGAGCGCATGCTGCGTCAGACCAGCACACCCGAATCTCCCTGGACAATCGTCGAGGGTACTGATCCGCGCTATCGCTATCTTACTATCGGCAAGGCGGTCCTCACCGCACTGCGCCAGCGCCTTGATGCTCCGGAGCCTCCGAAACACGAGGAGCCGATACCACCGATCATGCCGACAATTGACGATCTGCTGATATTGAGAACCCTGGATCTGTCGAAAACCATTACAAAGGCTGACTACGCAGATGAGCTGGAAAAGTATCAGGGTAAGCTCAACCTGCTGACGCGGCATGATGACTTTAAAAAACTATCGGTAGTAGTGGTCTTTGAAGGAAATGATGCCGCCGGTAAGGGCGGCAGCATCCGGCGCATCACCCAGGCCCTGGATGCCCGTCAGTACCGGGTCATCCCGGTAGCGGCCCCCACGGATGAGGAGCGGGCGCAGCCCTATCTGTGGCGATTCTGGCGTCAGATACCCCGCAAGGGGCGTTTTGCCATCTTTGATCGCTCCTGGTATGGACGGGTACTGGTCGAGCGGGTGGAGGGTTACTGTGCCCATGCCGACTGGATGCGTGCTTATGGCGAGATCAATGACTTCGAAGAGCAGCTGCATCGCAAAAAGACCCTGGTAATCAAGTTCTGGCTTTCCATCAGCCAGGATGAACAGCTGCGGCGTTTCAAGGAGCGTGAGAAAATCAGTTTCAAGCGCTTCAAGATCACCGATGATGATTGGCGCAATCGAGAAAAATGGAATGAGTACGAGCTGGCGGTGTGTGACATGATCGATCGCACCAGTACAGAGATAGCCCCCTGGACCCTGGTGGAGGCCAATGACAAGTATTATGCCCGCATCAAGATCATGAAAACATTGTGCGAGCGGATCGAGAAGGCGCTGGGGAAGTAGTGTGCCGCTGGATATTGAAGATACTGACGCCCTCCGGGAAACCGGGGGGCGTTTTCTGTGTCCGCACTACCCGAAGCGGTAGACCAGACTGCCGTCCTGATACAGTTCGATGGGGCCGTCCTGGGAAACCTTGATCACCTTGCCGAAGAACGATGCGGCACTGGCAGCCGTTGTCCGTCCCCCGCCGGTGACCACCTCCCGGGCGTGAGAGGTATCGAAGATGAAGCCTGTCTCCATCAGCCTGCCCCCCTTGTTGAAGACCGTCATACCGTCGGCCGAGAGGATGCGCAGCAGAATCCCGGCTTTCTTCAGTTCGCTGATGGTTCGTCTTCTGACTCGACCGATCAGAAGACGGCTGACCGGATCGTCACCTCCCACCGACCCCTTCTTCAATAGAGCCAGTTTACGTGCCCCCTGGTTGTAAATCAGGATTACCGTGCCGTGCCGCTCCTTGGAGAGGGCATAAACCGTCCAGATCAGTTCGTCGATGGCTTCGGCGTCAATGCTGCCGGTCAGAAACGCCCGGAAGATGTCCGGGTCAAAGATGGCCCAGGCACCCTTGCGCCGCACCAGCAGCTTGGCTGGGCTGATCAGGACCTCGATCTCGGAGGCATCATTGACTGTCACTGCAAAAGCGCCACGGCCGGCGCGCCGGACCACGGAAAAGATCTCCCGCTGGGTCAGCCGCTCAATGTCGGTGTGCAAAACGGTCGGCGAGGTGCGCAGAACCCCGGTTACCTGCATCTGGATGTTGGCGACAAAGAAGAGGTTGGTGCCGTCGACGAAGCGGTAGGGCAGGGGGTTATGGAAAAAGGTGGGGGAAATGTCCTCGTGGGGCTGCAGGGGGATCAGGGTGTGGCGTCGCTCCCGCACCATTTTGCTCAGCAGAGGGAGCGTTGTGCGGTGCACGATGAAGCCGGTTGTGGCCGGTTTCCCCTCATAGCGCTGGTAGGAAAGATTCTTCAGCAACTGGATCAGCTGCTGGATCGGCCAGAACCCCTTGCGGTGGTCGCCCCGCAGCGAGCGGGCAACAGTGATGTCCATGATTGAGGCCAGGAGTGCCGTGCGGAACTGGGCCGCGTACCCTTCCTGCCGGAACCCGCTGTACAGGCCTGAGAAGGCTGTTAGCAACTCCCGGCAGAAGGCCGTCTCGCTGCGGGTGAAGGGGAGTGTCTCCCGCCGGGCCTTGAAGCAGTAAGTGCGTTCTTCAATGGAGACGATCTCGCGGATGGTATGCTCGTTACCCTGAATTTCGCAATCGCCTGGGAGCAGGTCTACGGTCGCACCGCCCAAAAAAGAGCTGATATTTCCCCTGATGGCATCAAATACGGCAATCGGCATGGTCGGGCTCCGCTTCAGTCATATCGTTCTACTTCATTAGATTTGAAGACCATTCTATAGATGAAGGTCAATTTGGGGAGATACATCTGACGAACAGGCGCTCAGCGGCACGCAGCAGGCAGAAAAACAACTCGGCCAGCGGGCGATGATCGAACGAGACGTACGGGCGTCGGATGTAGCAGGGACGGGCACCGGAGACCAACGCTGCCAGACAGCCGGTCAGCAGGCGGTCATCCACCATCAGGATTTGGGACAGGGGGACTCCGGCGAGTTCACCAGTTTTGTTGAGACCATCGGGAAACGGTTTTTTCCGGACACCTGAAATGAAACGCATGGCAGGGAAGTGCTCGGCAAACCATTGTCTGCGACCTTCGGTCGGTTTGTTGGAGAGGATGAAGATCTGTTTGCCGCCAAAGATGGACTCGCAGCGTTTCATCCATTCGATTGCTTCGGGGCGCGGTGCCGGGGCGCCGTGGTGGGCCAGGACGCCGTCAAAGTCCAGTGCCAGGGCCGTGATTCCCGAAGACTTCAATGTATCGGGATTGATGGTCAGGATACGGGAGTCGGCCGGAGTCTCATTCAGGATGCACCGCAGTTGACGTCGATACTGTAATCCGAGCGGAAAACCGGCCAGAATGTGGGAGCAGGCGCCCATAGGTCAGCTTTTCTGCAGATCTTGCTGGGCGCGTGAAACCAGGTAGTAGACGATCCCCAAGATCAGGAGGGTGCCGGCCAGAAAGGCCTGGGTGGTGAGGTCGTCTTTGCGGAGGGTCGAGATCAGTATCTCGCGGATCATGGCGACTATGATGACGCCGATGAAGACCAGGATGTTGAACTTGCCGCCTTTGAGGTTCTTGATCTCGTTGTCCATCAGTTCGATCATCATCCAGAGGATCAGCAGTTCACCCAGTGCAGAGAGGATGCCCTTCTCCACATCCCCCTTGAAGATATGCATAATATCCCAGCCGAAGAGGAATACGACCGAGACGGATACCCCGGCCAAAGCCAGTACCAGCGCCAGATTAAGACCGTAGGTGAAACGCTCGGTGGCCTTGATCAGCAGCGACTCGACTTTGCGCGATACAAAGACCTTTTTCATCTCTTCTTCACGGTATGAAGTGCTCATCACATCGAGATTCATATCCAGGATTTTTTCTACCGCTTCCCGCAAACCGCGACGCAGTTCCCGATCAGAGTAGTTGATATCTATCAGGTCGAGCAGAAAGTGCCGGATCTGGTTCATGGCCGCATTGACAAAATGGACGCTAAGGCCGGCCTTGACGTGGGCGTGACCGATGCGCGACAGGTGGTTCATGTAGTGATTGTCATAGCTGCCGGAGAAGAGCGATATGAACCAGTTGCTGTGCATTTCCCGCAGTCGCAACCGGTTGCTGCTATTTAATATCGCAGCAGTTTCCGGAAGACTGTAAAGATAGTCGTAGAATTCGGTCGAAAAGCGTTCCTGATTCTGCTCCGCCAGAGGCTGCAGCGACTGAAGCAATTCGGCATCCTGATCGGTGAAGCGATAATGGTCGCGTAAGTCCTGCATTGTGAACATTGGGCTATCTCCCGTATTTGTAGGCAGCGGCGCAGGTGCCTTCACTGGATACCATGCAGGCCCCAACCGGTGCTTCCGGCGTGCAGATTCCGGCGAAAAGCGGACAGTCGAAGGGTGACAGCTTCCCTTTCAGCACATCACCACAGCGGCAGGCCGGATTTTCCAATCCATCGACAACGGAAAGATTGAGGACCTTCTCGGCATCGAAGACGGAAAGCTCAGGCCGGATACGCAGTCCGCTGCCCGGCAGAATTCCAAGACCCCGCCAGGCGGCATCACAAGGGGTGAAAACACGCTCCAGAATGGCCTGCGCCTTGGGATTTCCTTCCCAGGTGACCGCCCGCTGATACTGGATTTCAACCCGGCTTTCCCCGGACAAAACCTGTGCCAGCAGCATCTCGATGCCCTGCATGACATCGGCCGGTTCGAAGCCGGTAACGACACAGGGAATGTGAAACTTATCTGCCAGAGGCCTGTAGGCCTTGCCGCCAATGATCGTGCTGACATGGGCCGGGCAGAGATAGCCGGAAAGAGCCAGTTCCGGATCGCCAGACAGTATCTCCATCGGCACCGGCATTGTTTTGTGGGATGTCAGGACGCAGTAATTGGACAGGCCCAGTCGAGCGGATTCCAGGATGCTGGCGGCAACCGCCGGAGCGGTGGTCTCGAAGCCCACCCCCAGGAAGATTACCCGCCGTTCGGGATGGCTCCTGGCCAGGGCCACCGCATCCAGCGGTGAATATACAATGCGCACATCCGCTCCGAGGGCGCGTTGTTCCATCAAGGAGGAGGTACTGCCCGGAACGCGCAGCATGTCGCCAAAGGTGGCGACAATGTTACTGCGATCAGCGGCGCAGGCCAGGGCAGCATCCACGTATCCTACCGGTGTCACGCAGACCGGGCAGCCCGGGCCGGATACCAGGCGAACGGTATCCGGCAGCAGTGAGCGGATACCGTACTGATAGATGGACATGGTGTGCGTACCGCACACCTCCATGAAATTGACCGGATGCTTCAGTTGCCGGGACATGCGGCGGATATTATCGGCCATGATCGAAACCAGCTTGCGGTCGCGGAATTCATCCTGGAATTTCATGCCATGTCCTCAGGTGAGTAGATCTCTTTCATCATGCGGATTGTCTCCTGGGCATACTCTTCGTCCAGTCGCGATATGGCAAAGCCGGCATGTACAATGACATAGTCGCCGACCTTAACCTCCTCGCCCAGCAGCATGATGTTGGCCTCCTTCTGGACCCCGTCCACCTCGGCAATGATGCTGTCGCCATCCCTGCTTATAATCTTCATTGGAACGCCGAGACACATATCAGTTGTTTCTCCTTGTCTGCCAGCCTGCAATGGCCGCTTGACCGAGGGCGATGCAGCCGTCATTGGGTGGTGCCAGCCTGTGAGTGAACACCTGCAGCCCCGATTTTGTCAAGCCAGTATACACCATCTCCGTCAGAAGGCGATTCTGGAAAACGCCTCCGGACAGAACAACCCGGTCAAGTCCGGATTCTCCGGCGATGTGTGCGCAGGCCTCAAGGGCCGCCTGGGCGACCGTGGTGTGGAAGCGGCGGGCTATTGCGGCAGGAGAATTGCCTGTCTGCAGGGCGGAAAGAATGGCAGGAAACAGGGGTGTGAAATCGATCTGCAGAGGACCGTTTGCGGTGAGCGTGATTTCGAACGGCAAACTACCTTCATCAGCGTCGGAAGTCTCCGCCAGCGCCTCCAGCTCGATGGCGGCCTGTCCATCATATGACACATGATGTCGTATATTCAACAGTGCAGCCACTGCATCAAACAGTCGGCCGCAACTGGAAGTAAAGGGAGCGTTGATGCCCTTTGCAAGCATGGCCGCAAAAACAGCATGCTCAGATTCTGTCAGATATCGTACTACCGGGTGATCGATGCTGTTTGCCGCAGAGCCGTAGGCCTGATACAGGTAGGCCAGTGCCATGCGCCACGGTTCGCGTACCGCCGTATCTCCGCCTGGCAGCCGCACCGTGCGGAAATGGCCGGCTCGGTGGAAAGCACCGTATCCTCCAATCAGCAGCTCACCACCCCAGATGGTGCCATCTGTGCCATAGCCGGTGCCGTCGAAAACGAGGCCGATCGCCTCTCCAGTCAGGCCGTTTTCTGCCATGCATGCCGCCAGGTGGGCATGGTGGTGCTGTACCGGGATCAGCTGCAGACCGGATTCGGCGGCATAGATCGAAGAATGGTAGTCAGGGTGAAGGTCGCAGGCAATGATCTCGGGTGAGACCTGCAGTATCCCGGTCAGGTGATGTATGCAGTGACGGAATGAGTCGCAAGCTTTGTCATTGTGCAGGTCGCCGATATGCTGGCTGAGGAATGCCTGTCCGTCCTTCGCAAGGCAGATGGCGCTCTTCATCTCCGCTCCGACGGCCAGGATCGGCCGGACTTCAAAAGGCAGCGGAATGGATCGAGGCACATAACCGCGGGCACGGCGGTAAAAGAGCGGTCTGTCCTGAAAGACGCGTATGACCGAGTCATCGCAGCGGATATGTATCGGGCGGTCATGTGCCAGGAAATAATCGGCTATTCCTGACAGTCGCTGCTGGGCATTGCTGTCTTCAAAGACAATCGGTTCATCGGAGCGGTTGGCACTCGTCATGACCAGTGCCGTGAAGGTACCCCCCCGCAAGAGCAGGTGGTGGATTGGTGTGTAGGGCAGCATCAGGCCAAGCCAGCCGTTATCGGGGGCTATCAGCGGTGAGACCGGGCAATTTCCGGATTTGCGGACAATAACGATCGGACTCTCTATTGCCGCGAGCAGTCGTTCTTCGATCTGATTTAGCTGGGTGATGGTGCGGGCAGCGGCCAGGTCTGCCACCATAACGGCAAACGGTTTTTCATCGCGTTTTTTGCGTTCCCGCAGACGCTTCACCGCGTCATTGTTGCAGGCGTCCACCGCCAGGTGATAGCCGCCGATTCCCTTGACGGCCAGTATGGCACCTGACTTGAGAAGGTCTATGGCGCTGCCTATGACAGCGCCGGTATCGCCGGTATCGCCGGGAGGACAGGCTTGTGCCGATGTATATTCTCGCCAGACATCATCCAGCAGACGCAGTCGGGGTCCGCAGGTAGAGCATGCCAGCGGCTGGGCGTGAAAGCGCCGGTCGGTGGGGTCGTGGTATTCCTGCCGACACTCGGGACAGAGCGGGAAACCTGCCATGGTGGTTTTGGGCCGGTCGTAGGGAGTGCCGGTGATGATGCTGTAGCGGGGGCCGCAGTTGGTGCAGGTGATAAAGGGGTAGAGGTAGCGTCGGTTGGCGGGATCGAACAGCTCACGCAGGCAGTCGTCGCAGAGGGCGGAGTCGGGTGCTATGCGGATATCCGGCTCACCGCCCGTACTGGGGAGTATGCTGAAACCCCGTTCGTCACAGACGGGGGCCTCCTTCAGGGAGATGGAATTGATTACCGCCAGAGGGGGGGCGTCGTTGGACAGGGCCTGCTCGAAGGCAGCCAATGCCCTGGTCTGGCCCTGTATCTCGATCTCTACCCCGCCAGGGGTATTGCGCACCCATCCGAACAGGCCCAGTTCATGTGCCAGACGGTACACAAACGGGCGGAAGCCGACCCCCTGAACGATGCCGCTGACCTGGAAGCGGCGGCGAATTATGGTTTTCCTGCACTGGACAGCAGCCACTGGTACCATGCCTCCATGCCTTCTCCGCTGCGGGCGGAAACCTCGAAGATGGTAATGGCAGGGCTTACCCTGCGGGCATAGGCTTTACATCTCTCCACATCAAAATCCAGATGCGGCAGCAGATCGGACTTGTTGAGCAGCATCACGGTCGAGTTGCGAAACATCTGGGGGTATTTGAGCGGTTTGTCCTCTCCTTCGGTGACCGAGAGAACCGCTACCTTGTGATGCTCGCCCAGGTCAAAGGAGGCCGGGCAAACCAGGTTGCCGACATTTTCAATCATCAGTACGTCCAGGCTGTCCAGGTCAAAGCCTTCGGTTCCGTGCATAACCTGGTGGGCATCCAGATGACAGCCTGCACCGGTATTGATCTGGCGGACCGGTACACCGGTGGCGGCAATGCGTTGCGCGTCGTTATCGGTCTGCTGATCCCCTTCGATCACCGCAAATCTAAGATTGCCGGTCATAGCGGTCAGGGTGCGTTCCAGAATAGTCGTCTTGCCGGAACCGGGCGAGCTGACCAGATTGAGCACAAAGATGCCTTTGTCCTTGAATAGTGCGCGATTAAAGGAGGCCAGTTTGTTGTTCTTGGCCAGGATATCCTCTTCAATTGCAATGACGGTGCGTTTACCTTCGTGATGTTTGTGCGTGTGGTGGCCATGATCATGACTGTGTCCGTGTTTGTGTCTGCTGTCATGGTCATGGTCATGGTTGTGATTGAGCGGATCATTGGGGCCGCAGCCGCAGGTTGTGCACATAATGGTTTCTCCGGGATTGGGATAACGGGCAGAAATCAGTTCTGGTGAGCAGTGCTGTGTACATTCACGAAACGTATTGTAACGTACTAACAGTTTCTGTCCGGATATGTCAATGGCACCGTCATGAAAACTGGAGTTGATGGAGGCGGAAATAGAATCCCTGCAGCTGCATGAGTTCCTGATGGGTGCCTTCCTCCATTTTTCGGGAGCGGTGAATGACCACGATGCGGTCGGCGTCCTGGATTGTGGACAGCCGGTGGGCGACTACCAGTGAGGTGCGCCCCTCCATGAGCGCCATGATGCCCTGCTGGATCATCTGTTCCGAGGCTGAATCAACGCTGGCTGTGGCTTCGTCCAGGACGAGAATCTCGGGGTTGAACGCCACGGCACGGGCAAAGGAAATCAGCTGTTTTTCACCGGTGGAAAAGTTGTTGCCGCGTTCCCTGACCTCTTCAGCGTAGCCGTGAGGCAGCTGCTCGATAAAACGGTCGGCACCGACGGTGGCCGCAGCCAGTCGGACTCTTTCGCGCGCCGCAGCGTCGCCCAGGCAGATGTTGAATTCAATGCTGCCGGCAAACAGGCAGGGATCCTGCAGTACAATGCCGATGCGACGGCGCAGGTCAGGCAACGGGATTGTGCGGACATCCGCACCATCGATCAGGATGTTGCCGTCATCGATCTCATACAGCCGGGTTAGAAGCCGAGTAATGGTTGTCTTGCCGCCGCCGCTTTCTCCGACCAGGGCGATCCGTTCACCGCGCCGGATGGTAAGATTGAGTTTCTCCAGGGCGTTGTCACTGTTGCTGTAGGCGAAGGATACATTGCGGAACTCGATCAGGGGTGGAGAAGCCGGGTCCGGGTTCAACGGTCCAGATGCACGGGGTTTCTCTGTGGCCTCTTTTTGTTCCTGCTCCCTGGGCACTTGCCCAGCGGGGTCTGCTCCCGTGTCCAGCAGCGCAAAGATTCTCTCCAGAGATGCCATTGCGCCCTGCATGACCGAATATTTGGCCGAAAGATCGCGGATAGGTGTGAAGAATTTCTCGATATATTGAATGAAGGCCACCAGAACACCGAAGCTCAGAGCACCTTTGGCGATTTCGCCTCCGCCGTACCAGATGATCAGTGCTATTGCGATCGACGAGAGCGCCTCAACGATGGCGTAGAGTGAGGCGTCCCAGAAGATGACCGGCATGTTGGCGTCCCGGTATGAGCTGTTCAGCTCGTTGAAACGCTTTTCTTCGTCCCTTTGACGGTTAAATACCTGGATGATGGACATGCCGCCGATACTCTCGGCCAGGAAGGAGTTGAGCCGGGCCAGACGGGCCCTGACCTCCCGGAATGACTGGCGCATGCGCCGCCGGAAGGTGTAGGCAACATAGCTCAAGAGCGGCAGCACGGAGAAGGTTACCAGCGACAGTTTCGGATTCATCCAGAGCATGACGGAGACGATCCCGGCCAGCAGCAGGATGTCACCGATAATGGTGATAATGCCCGAGGCGAACATCTCACCCAGGACCTCCACATCGCTGGTCAGGCGGGTTACCGCACTGCCGGTCGGTACGTGGTCGAACCAGGACACCGGCAGGTTCATGACATGCCGAAACAGTTCCGCACGCATATCGGCCATGACCTGCTGCCCGACGGACTGCAGCAGAAAAACCTCCAGGAAGGAGAGCAGTGACTCGATCAGCAGAATTCCCATAAAGGCCAGAGCGATGGTTTCTAGGCCATTCAATCTGCCGGTGATGATGTGGCCGTCGATAGCCAGTTTGATGATCCAGGGCTGTGCCAGGCGGCAGGCGGCCACCAGCGGCAGAATCAACAGGACGAATATGATTGACGTGCGGTAGGGGCGCACATACCGGGCAAAACGCATCAGGATGCGCGTGTCGTAAGCCTTGCCGACGATCTCTTCTTCGTATATGCCACCGTGGTGCATTGCAACTCCAATTTGAACAGGTTTCCTGACGATACCAGAAATTAACGGATTTGTGAAATGCTGTCTCCTGTCGGCCGGAAACGTGCCTGCTGAACAACTATCTATAGAATTTACTTGATTTATAATTGTGATACCTGTAATGTTGAGTCATTCAGTTAATAAATAAAAGTGGCAGATACACGATAATACTAAACTATCCGCAAGGGTAGGACGGAAAGCCTAAGGGTCTCACGAAGACAGCCGGGTCGCCGAAATGTCGATACTTCGATATAAGGTGGCCCGGTTTTTTTGTGCCCGCTGGCTGATACGACTGACGAAAGGAGCGTTGAAATGCGTATGCTGTTCTAAGGAGCAGACTGATGTCTGCATCACTGGATACACGACAATACTAAACCATCCGCGAGGATGGGACGGAAAGCCTACGGGTCTCACCGAGACAGCCGGGTCGCCGAAATATCGATCACTCGATACTACGTCCCCGGTTTTCTATTGTCCGAAACCGGGACGACAACGGACAAAGGAGAGATTATGAAGCTGAGAATGAAGGCAGTGATGGTTGTGGTTGTAGTAGTTGCAGTCGGGCTCGTATCAGGATGCGGCGGCGGAGGTGGCGGATCTTCTGCGCCAGCAGCATCAACCTCGGTCGCCCCTCCGACAGGTGTTCCCGCTGACAGTGCCGGTGCAATACTGTATGAAGCCAATTGTGCCAGCTGCCATGGTGCCCTGGCAACTTCGGAAAAGCTGGGAGCCACAGCTGCCCAGATTCAGATCAGGATGGCCGCTTCACCGTATGCCTCAAGCACCTTGACCCCCGCAGAAGTCCAGGCCATAGCGGATGCCCTGGCTGTTGCGACTCCGCCAGCGACCGTTGATGGCGCAGCGCTTTACGCCGCCAACTGTGCCAGCTGTCACGGTGCCCTGGCATCCTCTGCCAAGAAAGGCGCCACCGCTGCCCAGATTCAGACCCGGATGGCCGCTTCACCGTTCGCCTCACGCACCCTGACCCCGGCTGAAGTACAGGCCATAGCAACTGCCCTGGCTGTCGCAACTCCGCCTTCGACGGTTGACGGTCCAGCGCTCTACGCCGCCAACTGTGCCAGCTGTCATGGTGCCCTGGCAACCTCTGCCAAGAAAGGCGCCACCGCTGCCCAGATTCAGACCCGAATGGCCGCTTCTCCGTTCGCCTCAAGGACCCTGACCCCGGCTGAGGTCCAGGCCATAGCGGCTGCCCTGGCTGTCGCAACTCCGCCAGCGACGGTTGATGGCGCCGCGCTCTACGCCGCCAACTGTGCCAGCTGTCATGGTGCCCTGGCATCTTCCGCCAAAAAAGGGGCCACTGCCGCCCAGATTCAGACCAGAATGGCAGCTTCGCCCTTCGCCTCACGCACCCTGACCCCGGCTGAAGTCCAGGCCATAGCGGATGTGCTTTTCGTTACGACCCCACCGCCACCGCCTGTATGTGGCAGCTGTCATGCCATTCCTCCCGCAACCGGGCAGCACGCTTTCCACACCAGCCAGAGGATTGTCTGCGCCACCTGCCACGGTTCCGGCTACAGCAGCACATCGGTGAACGCAGCCACACACGCCAACGGCGTCAAGAACCTGACCACCACCATTGGCTGGAATGCGACGAGCCGCTCATGTGCGAACTCCTGTCACGGCAAACAGTCGTGGTAGCTTTGAAACACGTATGGTGAAGTAACTTCGCTGCATGGACACAGGCCGCCCCTTTATGGAGGCGGCCTGTTTTTTTGGGGGATGCGTTGCCGAGAACACCAGAGATTCGACCTTGAAGCTACATCATATCCACCGGATCGATATCGATAATTTCCCGCACGTTCGGAGTTGGTATGCGGCTGGTAAGCCAGGCGGCGATCACTCTCCGCAGGTCGTTGCGGGTGGGGGCCTTGAGCAGGATCTGGCGGCGGAAACGGCCGCGCAGACGGTAGAGCGGGGCCTGGGCCGGTCCGAGAATTTCAATACGCAGCTTGAGATCGCGCTTTATGTGACCAAACAGCCGCGCAGACGATTCTGCCTGGTCTTCAACAGATCCTTCGGCCGTGCCGGAGATTGAAAGTGCTGCCAGGAAGGCGAAAGGGGGGTAACCGGCTTCGCGGCGGAATTCCAGCTCCTGACGGTAGAAACTCTCGCCGTCGTGTTGTATGGCACAATGGATGGCATAGTGCGAAGGGGTCAGTGCTTGGACGATCACCCGACCGGGCAGTTCGCCGCGGCCGGCACGTCCGATGACCTGGGACAGCAGCTGGAAGGTGCGCTCGGCACTGCGGAAGTCGGGCATATTCAGGCTGGCCTCGGCATTGACCACGCCCACCAGGGTCACACCCGGGAAATCGTGCCCTTTGGCGATCATCTGGGTGCCGATCAGGATGTCAGCGGAGCCGTCGGCCATACGTCCAAGCAGCCGGTTGTGGCTCCCCTTGCCGGAGGTGGTGTCGCTGTCCATGCGCACGATTCCCGCTGTCGGCAGCAGCTCGCGCAAGTCGCTTTCGACCCGCTCGGTGCCGGCACCCAGTTCCTTCATCTCCATTGACCCGCAGGCCGGGCAGATTCCGGGGGCGGGGACGGCGTAGTCGCAGTAGTGGCAGACGCTTTGACGGCGTTGGCGGTGAAAGGTAAGCGTCACCGAGCAGTTGGGGCAGGTCAGGGGAGCTGCACAGTCGCCGCAGACCAGAAAGGTAGCAAAACCGCGACGGTTGAGAAAGACCAGTGACTGCTCACCGGCTGCCAGGGTAGACTCCAGCGCCTGAGTCAGGGGCAGCGAGATGGTTTCCTTGATGCCCTGCATCTGGACAACTGTCACCGTAGGCATGGGCCGCCCCTCCACCCGTTCCGGCAATGGCAGCAGAGTAAGTTTGCCCTGTTCTACAGCATGCAGGCTGGTCACCAGCGGAGTGGCGGAACCGAGCACAACAACCGCATTCTCCATCCTTCCCCGCACCAGCGACAGGTCACGGGCATTGTAACGCAGCCCTTCGGCCTGCTTGAATGACGCTTCGTGCTCCTCATCCACAACAATAATGCCGATTTTCTCCAGCGGGGCAAAGACCGCCGAGCGGGCACCGATTACGATGCGGGCCAGGCCGCGGCGGATGCGACGCCATTCGTCGTAGCGTTCGCCATCCGACAGGGCGCTGTGCAGAATGGCGATACCGCTTCCGAAGCGGGCCCGGAAACGACGCACCAGTTGCGGCGTCAACGAAATTTCCGGCACGAGCACCAGGGCGTTTGTCCCTTGTTCCAAGGCATGGGCGATGGCCTGCAGGTAGACTTCGGTCTTGCCGCTGCCGGTTACGCCATGCAGCAGAAAGGGAGCAAACGAGCGTGAGTCGAGGGTGGCGGTTATGTTGTCCAGGGCGTTGGCCTGGTGGTTATTAAGTGCCTTGGGGCAATCACGTTCCACGATCTCCTCACCAAACGGGTCGCGGTAAACCTCGCGTTCTTCCATCTGTATCAGGCCGAGTTCCAGCAGGCGTTTAAGCTGTGCCTGGCACTGCCCGAAGCGGCGACGCAGGTCCGCTGCGGGGATATCGCCCGCTTCTCTGATCACATCCAGTATCTCGACCGCCTTGCTGCCCGGCTGCCGCTGAGGTTCAGGAAGAGTGCCGGGACTGTAGAACCTCTCGCTCTTGACTTTCCTGCCTCCGACAACCTTATTCACCCCGTCGTCTCCATTGATACGAGATTGCAGGTTGATGCCGGCCGGCAGTGCAGTTTTCAATACCTCACCCAACGGGTACAGATAGTAGGAAGCGATCCAGCGAAAGAAATCCAGTTCATTGGCTGTCCAGAGCGGGTCCGCGTCGAGGACTTCGATGATATCCTTGAGTCCTTTTTCGGGGGCATCTGATACATCTCCCAGGATATAGCCGGTTAATCTGCGATGACCAAAAGGGACAAATACCCGGTGGCCTGCCACGGCTTGATCAACCAGTCCGGGCGGAACCCGGTAGTGGAAAGTCCTGTCCAGTGGTACAGGTATGGCAACTTCAATAACAGCAGTTTCGGACATAGATGGTTCTCGATGTATCAGATGTGGATAAGGCGCTAAAAAAACTTACTTCTGGATACCATAGACATGTTTTTTTTGTATACTAGTAAACGGTAAATACGCTATAACTCTCTGAATATAATGGCATCATTCCTTCGCATCACTCAAAAGGCAGCAATATGGGTCGAGCCGGCAGCAACATAAGAAAACAAAAAATGGTTCGAATAGACAACCCTTCTTCGCAACCAGCCAATAATTCCGACCGCCTGCTCCGTCTGCTTGTCATGACAGCTATGGTGTCGATAGTCGTCATTGTTCTTCTGAGTGCCTACGGATTTTACCGGATATTTTCCGGATTTGTTATCACCAGCGCTGAAAATGATTCTGTGCGACTCAGCCGTGTCATGATTGACCAGCAGAAACCCCTCCTGTTTGACGCCTCATCAAGTCATTCAATCGATCTTCTTATCCACAAAGAGGATATACTTCCGCTTGACCGCAATCTGCGTCACTTTTTGCGACCGTTCGGCATTATCAAAATCAAGATCTATGACCGGTCCAAACGGATAATTTACAGCACCGATCACACGCTGATCGGCAAGGTGGATGGAAACAACCAGCGTCTCAAGAAGGCCCTGGCCGGAAAGATCGATGCCCAGTTGGTTACCAAGGATAAAATCCAGGATCTGGCGGAAGAACAGCTGCTTAACGTTAACGTGGTGGAAACCTATGTGCCGATCACCAGTGAGACAGGTGCGGTACTGGGGTGCTTCGAGGTGTATGTCAATGTAACCCATTACCGTGAACAGGTCCGCTACGGCGTTATTGTGATGACCGTGCTGTTGGTACTGGTCCTGTCAGGTGTGTTCGGTTTCTCGTATCTGCTTATCCGGCGCGGGGCCGGCCAGCTCAATCTGGCTCATGAAAAGTTGGAGTCAATGGCCAAAACCGATGCCCTGACCGATATCGCCAATCGAGGCCACCTGATGGTCCGGGGTCAGGAGGAATTCGAACGCCTCAGGCGTTATGGCATGAAAAACCAGCCGGTCATATCGCTTGGCTGTATTATGCTGGATCTGGATCATTTCAAACGGATCAATGATTCCAAGGGGCACCTGGCGGGGGATTATGTACTGAAAGGTGTTGCACAGCGTTTGAAGGAGAGTGTGCGCCCCTATGATATAATCGGCAGATTTGGAGGAGAGGAGTTTGCTGTGCTGCTGCCCGACACCAATCTGGAACAGAGTCTGGTGGTGGCGGAACGCATCAGGAGTGCCGTGAGCAAAGGGGAGTTTGAATTTGAAGGATCTCAGATTCAGGTGACGGCCAGCCTGGGGGTATCCTGTTCCAATGAGAATGATCAGGGGCTTAACGACCTGCTGAAACGGGCCGATGAGGGGCTTTACATGGCAAAGGCTGCTGGCAGGGATCGGGTCTCCTGGGTCTACCACCCGTTTGATTCAGAGCTGCATAGCTGATACCCATATCGCTGCAACCTACCAGTATTTCTTGGGCGGTTCCGTCTTGCCCAAATGCCTGATCTCTCCGTCGATAATCTTGAACATATCCCCGGCCTCGGTGGTCCAAGCATCACCTTCTTCCGGAGGATTGGGAAAGGAACGGTGTCCCAGAAACATCTCCTCGTCACCAATGTAGCCGAACCAGTCCAGAGAACCGGTCATCCAGATTCTTGTATTAATTGCCATGCACGCTCCTCTGAAATAATTACGAAAGTCGTCCCTTAAAATCTTCATACCTGAAACTGCGGATCACCCTCAGTTCGTCCGTGTTCGGCTCGAAGGTGCAGATGTGAGGGTGCTGGATACCATTGAAGGTGGTGGTCTTGACCATGGTGTAGTGGGACATGTCCAGGAAAGCCAGCCGGTCGCCAATCGAGAGAGGCAGTTCGAAGGACCAGTCGCCGATGATGTCCCCCGCCAGGCAGGAGGGCCCGCCCAGGCGATAGGTATATGGTTTTTCGCCGGGATCGAATCCACCCTTGATTCCGGGGCGATAAGGCATCTCCAGGATGTCCGGCATATGGCAGGTGGCCGAAACGTCCAGGATGGCGATGTCCATACCGTTGTTGACGATGTCAAGCACCTCGCCTACCAGGATGCCGGTGCCGATGGCGACCGCCTCGCCCGGCTCAAGGTAGACTTCCAGGTCGTACTTCTCCCTGAAATACTTCACCAGTTCCACCAGCCCGTCAATGTCGTAGCCATCGCGGGTGATGTGGTGGCCGCCCCCCAGATTGAGCCATTTCATTCCCGGCAGGAACTCGCCGAACTTTTCCTCGAAGGCCCGGGCAGTGCGCTCCAGCGGTTCGAAGAGCTGTTCGCAGAGGGTATGAAAATGCAGCCCTTCGACTCCGCTCAGGGACCGCCCTTCGAATTCGGCGCGGGTGATACCGAGGCGAGAATTGGGTGCGCAGGGGTCGTAGATCTCGGTGTGCCCCTCGGAATGTTCCGGGTTGACCCGCAGGCCGATGGAAACACCGCTCTGCTCCCACAGCGGGCGAAATCGCTCCAGCTGGCCGAAGGAATTGAACACCAAGTGGTTGGAGATGCTCAGCAGCTCAACAATGTCGCTTTCCTTGAAGGCGGCGGCAAAGCTGTGTACCTCACGACCGAACTCCTCACGCCCCAGACGTGCCTCCCAGGGTGAACTGGCGCAGACCCCCTGCAGGGTCTGGCTGATGAGCGGAAAGACGCTCCACATGGAGAAGGCCTTCATCGCCAGCAGGATCTTGGCGCCGCTTTTCTGCTGGACGTGGTCCAGGATGGCCAGGTTGTGGCGCAGCCTGCCCAGGTCCACCACGTAAGCGGGGGAAGGTGAGAGATGGAGGATTTTGTCGATATCGATACCGGTCATAAGTGGTAACTTACTTGTTGTGTCCCTTGCCGCGACCCTTGCCCTTACCTTTGCCGGGAGAATCGTCAGAACCGGAAGGGTTGCCGGTAAATGAAAGGTTGCCGCTCTTCAGGGCGTGGAACTCGGCTGAACCCGGTTTGATGCCCAGCTCTTTGGCAATGGCACCCCAGCCCTTTTTCTGGATCGGCTTGTAAACCTCAATCACCCGCTCAGGGGAAACCCTGGCGAACTGGCCCAACTGGAAGACCATGAACGCATCGGACGGTTCGCGAACCGTCTGGATAACCGTCTGAACCTGGGGCAGCGGCACCCCGAACTGCGTGCTGATTTTTGCCGAAAACCCCGGCAGGTCCACCCGGGCCTGGACATTGATGTTGGCCAGAAAATCCTCAAGGCCTCCGGCAAAGGCTGCCAGTGGCAACAGCAGGGAAAGGAGCAGGCTGAAAAGAATAAAACGTTTCATGATGGCACCTCCATTTGTATAGGCAGCCAGGCTGCCCTCCGTTACAGTCTCGGCCATTCGCCGCCATCCACGACCACTGTCGGCAATCCCATCGGACCCAGCACATCCAGGAACAGCTCCGGATCGAACTGCTCCATGTTCCAGACACCCGGCGCATGCCATTTGCTCGTCAGCATCATGATCGCCCCGACTACGGCCGGTACGCCGGTAGTGTAGCTGATGGCCTGGGACTGGACTTCCTTGTAGCAGGCCTCATGGTCACAGATGTTGTAGATGTAAACCTGTTTCGGTTTTCCACCCTTGGTGCCGCGGGCGATGACGCCGATGCAGGTTTTGCCCTTGGTCAGTGGTCCCAGTGAGCCCGGGTCGGGGAGGAGCGCTTTCAGGAACTGGATCGGCACGATCTTCTGGCCGTTGTACTCGACCTCGTCGATACGGGTCATGCCGACATTCTGCAGCACCTCCAGGTGCTTGAGGTAGTTGTCGGAGAAGGTCATCCAGAACTGGGCCTTCTTGATGGTCGGGATATGTTTGACGATGGATTCCATCTCTTCATGGTAAAGGCGGTAGCAGTTCATCGGTCCGATCCCCTCGGGGAAGTCGAAGACCCGTTTGGTAGAGAGTGGCGGTGATTCGACAAACTGTCCGTTCTCCCAGTGGCGGCAGACGGCAGTTACTTCGCGGATATTTATCTCCGGGTTGAAGTTGGTGGCAAAGGGCTGGCCGTGGGAGCCGGCGTTGGCATCGATGATGTCGATCTCCTCCACCACATCCAGATACTTCTTGGCGGCCAGGGCGGTGTAGACGTTGGTCACACCCGGATCGAAGCCCGAGCCGAGCAGCGCCATCAGACCTTTTTCCTTGAAGCGTTCCTGATAGGCCCACTGCCAGGAGTACTCGAAATGGGCGGTGTCCAAAGGCTCATAGTTGGCGGTGTCCAGGTAGTCCACGCCGGTCTCCAGGCAGGCATCCATGATGTGCAGATCCTGGTAGGGCAGGGCCACGTTGATCACCAGCTTGGGCTGCAGCTGCCTGATCAGGGCCACCAGTTCGGGAACGTTGTCCGCGTCCACCTGGGCGGTGTTGATCGCGTTGCCCAGCTGGGCGGCGATGGCATCACACTTTGACTTGGTGCGGGAGGCCAGGGTTATTTCCGTGAAGATGTCGCGGCGCTGGGCGCACTTGTGGGTGACAACCTGGCCGACGCCGCCGGCACCGATGATAAGGACTTTGCTCATAGTTCGTTCCTTCCTTGATTCATTGAAAGATTGACGGGAAAGATAATACGGGCATTCGCCGGATAGCGCAATGCCCGTAACATAACATTTACAAACTATCTGTTACTATTCGCCCAGATAGGTATATCCCAGCAGGGTCCGGTCCAGCAGTTCGATAAAGTGGCTGCTTTCCTCGATGGAGATCTTGCGGGAGGCCACACTCTTTTCAAGGTTGTCGCGGACGTGCTTCAAAATCTCCGGCCCCTTGTACTGGACATATTTCAGGGTTTCCCAGGTGGCGTCACCATTGATGACGGTGTCGATCATGTAGCCGGTCTTCTTGTTGAAGGTGATATGCACGGCGTTGGTGTCGCCGAACAGGTTGTGCAGGTCCCCCAGGATCTCCTGATAGGCGCCGATCAGGAAGAAGCCGATGTAATAATCCTCGTCCTTTTTGATCTTGTGCAGCGGCAGGGATTTGGCGCGGCCGTGCTCGCCCACAAAACTGGTGATTTCGCCGTCCGAGTCGCAGGTGATATCTGCGATGGAAGCCATCACATCCGGTTTGTGGTTGAGGCGCTGGATCGGCATGATCGGGAAGAGCTGGTCGATGGCCCAGGAGTCGGGAATCGACTGGAACAGCGAGAAATTGGCGAAATAGGTCTGGCGCAGATGCAGCTGGAAGTTCTGCAGCTCCTCCGGAATCGGCTTGGTTTTCTCAACGATGCCATTGATCTTCCTGATGATCTTGGAGTAGAGCCATTCGGCGATGGCCCGGTCGTTGAGGGTCAGGTAGCCCAGGTTGAACAGGCTGACCGCTTCACTGATCAGCTGCAGCGTGTCGTGGTAGTCCTCGCGCAGGGAGTAGCGGTCGATGCTCTTGTATATGTCCTGCAGCTTCCTGACAGTTGGGGCGATTTTTTCCGACTGGGCCAGCATCTCTTCGAAATCGGGCATCAGGTTCTGGGTGTTGGTGTCGAGAACATTGGTCACCAGCACCGAGTAGTGGGCAACGGTCGCCCGACCGGATTCGGAGATGATGTTGGGGCATTCCACTCCGGCTTCATCGCAAATGTTTTTTATCTGGTAGATGACGTCGTTGGCGTATTCCTCGATGGTGTAATTGACGCTGGAGAAGTAGCTGGACTTTGAGCCGTCGTAATCCACACCCAGGCCGCCGCCGATATCCAGATATTCGATGCCGACACCCAGTTTCCGCATCTCGGCATAGACGCGGGCTGCCTCAATCAGGGCGGTCTTGATTTTGTCGATCTTGGTGATCTGGCTGCCGATATGTGAGTGCAGCAGTTTGACACACTCCAGCATGCCCTGCTCATCCAGCATGCGGATAGCGGCGATGATCTCGGACATGCGCAAGCCGAACTTGGCGTCTTCGCCGCCGGAGGTGGCCCATTTACCGGTGCCTTTGGAGGACAGCTTTACGCGAATCCCCAGTTTGGGCATGATCCCGGTCTTTTTGGACAGTTGAATGATCTTTTCAAGTTCAAAGAGTTTCTCTACTACCAGAGTAATGTCGTAGCCGATCTTGGTGGCGTACAGTACCGTCTCGATGTACTCGCTATCCTTGTAGCCGTTGCAGATGATCGGCAGGCCGTTGCCGGTGGAGATCGATATGCCTGCCACCAGTTCCGGTTTTGAACCAACCTCCAGTCCGATATTGTAACGCTTCCCATAGCCGGCAATGGCTTCCACCACCTGGCGCTGCTGGTTGACCTTGATCGGGTAAAAGGTCTGGTATTTTGCCGGGTAGTCGTTTTCCTGGATAGCACTCCTGAAGACCCGGTTGATGCTGGCGATACGACCCTGAAGTACATCCATGAAGCGCAAAAGGATCGGAGGCTTGATCTTGCGTTTGATCAGGTCGTCTGTCAGGGCTCGCAGGTCAATGGACTGCTTGGAGTTGGACGAGGGGTGGACGCACATATTCCCCTTTTTGTTGATTGAAAACAGGTCAGCGCCCCAGTTGTCCAAGTTGTATATCTTAGCGGAATCATTAATTGACCAGCGTTCCATTGTTTGTCCCTCGACTTTCTCTATGCGTGAGCGGAGTGCCCATGCTACCAAACCAGCTCAACATACAAGCGAGTAGTCAAAAAATGAAAAAATATCCTGCAAACAGGGTCTAAAGTCAATTCATTTTTAGTAAGTTAGAAATTGTTTTCTGCGGTTTTTATGCAGAAAACAGTTTCGTTAACGCACTTATCCTGCGCAGCAGGGCTAGTAAGTTAGAAATTGTTTTCTGCGGTTTTTATGCAGAAAATAAGTTCGTTAACGCACATATCCTGCTATATTCGGGTTGGGAACAACAGATCATATCTGGAGGTCAACCTTGACAACGGTGTCAGGAATGGTTACATCTTTCAGAACGGAATCTGCTCCCATCCACGTATAGCAGGCAGGTGGCCATATGTCGCGATTTTCAGGAAAAAAGCCGTTTCATCAGGAAATTTTCAGTCGTCACGTCGGTGAAATACGTAATCTGCTGCATGCACTCGAATTGCGCGACGCCGAGGATGAAAGTGAAAATCGTCCGCTCATGGACATGTATGAAAACAGCTCCGAGATTGTTCTGGAATTTGACCTGCCCGGTTTCCTGCTGGCAGATATCAGGCTGGTCGTGCGCGGCATGACTCTTGTGCTGGATGCAGAGCGTCCCCGGGAGCAGGCCGAGGAAGAAGCCCGTTTTGTCTGTCTTGAGCGGAGTTGCGGCCATTTTCACCATGCCGTGCATTTGCCGTGCAGCTTCAATCCGGACGCGATTTCGGCCGAATATCACCGCGGTGTATTGCGGGTGACCTGTCCAAAGACCAATGACCGAAATGTACCTATAAAGGAGATACTCGATTGAGCAAAGTCGATAAGGATACTAAGAAGCAGAATCCTCCGAAAGAGGTAAATCAGGAACCGGAAGAGGTAAAGCAGGATTCTGAGGAGCTGAAGATTCCCGAGATGCTCCCCCTGCTGCCGGTGCGGGATGTGGTGGTCTATCCCTTCATGATCATTCCGCTCTTTGTCGGGCGTGAAATGTCGGTCAAGGCCGTGGATAACGCCCTGGCTGGTGATCGTATGATCCTGCTGGCTACCCAGCACGATATCGGGGACGAGGATCCAACCCCCGACAAGATCTATGAAGTCGGCACCGTTGCCATGATCATGCGCATGCTCAAACTGCCGGACGGGCGGGTCAAGATTCTTGTGCAGGGGCTGGCCAAGGCCCGCATTACCGAGTATGTCAGCGACAAACCCTTCTACACGGTCCGCACCGAGCGCCAGATCGACAATCTTATGCTGGATGTCACCCTGGAAACCGAGGCGCTGATCCGTACGGTTCGTGAGCAACTGGCCAAGGTGGTGGAGCTGGGTAAACAGGTTTCACCCGAGGTCCTGGTTATCCTGGAGAATATCCAGGACCCCGGCAGCATGGGCGACCTGATCGCCAGCAACCTGGGTCTGAAGGTCGCGGATGCCCAATCGCTGCTGGAGATCAATGATCCGATTGTGCGGCTGACCAAGGTCAACGAGTTCCTTAACCGTGAAGTCGAACTCCTGAGTGTACAGGCCAAGATCCAGAGCGCCGCCCGCGAGGAGATGGGTAAGAACCAGCGCGAATATTACCTGCGGGAGCAGATGCGTGCCATTCAGCAGGAACTGGGCGACGGCGGGGAAAAAGAGGAGCTGGTCGAGGTCCGCAAGGCCATTGAATCAGCCAAGATGCCGGAGACAGTCATGAAGGAGGCCCTCAAACAGCTGAGCCGACTGGAGAACATGCATCCGGATGCGGGTGAGGCCGGCATCATTCGTACCTACCTGGACTGGCTGGTGGAAATCCCCTGGAACAAGGCCTCCCGCGACAGCCTGGATATAGGCCGGGCGGAAAAGATCCTCAATGACGATCACTTCTATCTGGACAAGATCAAGGAGCGCATCCTGGAATTCCTGGCGGTGCGCAAGCTGAAGAAGAAGATGAAGGGGCCGATACTCTGTTTCGTCGGACCTCCCGGCGTGGGCAAAACCTCCCTGGGCAAATCCATTGCCCGCGCCATGGGGCGCAAGTTCGTGCGCATGTCCCTGGGCGGGGTGCGCGACGAGGCCGAGATTCGCGGTCACCGCCGCACCTATATCGGCGCCATGCCGGGGCGCATCATTCAGGGGATGAAGCAGGCCGGCACCACCAACCCGGTGATCATGCTGGACGAGATCGACAAGCTCGGTTACGACTACAAGGGCGACCCCTCCTCGGCCCTGCTGGAGGTGCTGGACCCGGAGCAGAACCATTCCTTCTCCGACCATTACATCAACCAGCCCTACAACCTCTCCAACGTCATGTTCATTGCCACGGCCAACCAGATCGACCCGGTGCCGTCGGCCCTGCGCGACCGCATGGAGGTTATCAACCTGGCCGGCTACACCGAAGAGGAGAAGCTGGAGATTGCCAAGCGCTACCTGGTGCCGCGCCAGATCAAGGAAAACGGCCTGAAGGCGAAGCAGATCAGTTTCGATGATGATGTCATCCGCGAGATTATTGCCAAGTACACCCGTGAGGCCGGCCTGCGTAACCTGGAACGCCAGATCGGAACGGTTTGCCGCAAGGTGGCCCGCAAGGTGGCCGAGGGCTCTAAGAAGGTCGTCAAGGTCACGGTCAAGGGACTGCATCCCTTCCTGGGAGCGCCGAAATACCTGCGTGAGGATGACCTGGATCATAACGAGATCGGCGTGGTGAACGGCCTGGCCTGGACACCGGTGGGGGGCGAGATCCTGCACATCGAAGCCACTGTTATGCAGGGCAAGCCCGGCCTGACCCTGACCGGCCAACTGGGCGACGTCATGAAGGAGTCGGTCCAGGCGGCCCACTCCTATATCCGGGCCCATGCCGATGAACTGTATGTCAAGCCGGAGTTTTTCCAGGAACATGAGATTCACGTCCATGTCCCGGCCGGCGCGATCCCCAAGGACGGCCCCTCGGCCGGGGTAGCCATGACTGTTGCCCTGGTTTCGATCATCACCCGCATCCCGGTTCGCAAGGATGTTGCCATGACCGGTGAGATCACCCTGCGGGGCAAGGTGCTCCCGATCGGCGGGCTCAAGGAGAAGATCCTGGCAGCGGTCCGTTCCGAGATGAAGACGGTCATCATACCGTTGCAGAACAAAAAGGATCTGGAGGATATTCCGGCTGATATTCTCAAGAAGGTCCGGATCGTTCCGGTTTCCGAGATCGGTGAGGCACTCAGGCTGGCGCTGGAGAAGTACCCGCCACCTGCGCCCAAGGAAAGCAAGGAGCCGTCGCAGAAAACGCAGGCCGGGGTAAAGAAAGCCGGCCCCGCCAGGAAACCTTCGGCTGGTGCCCGCGCGTGAGAACCGGGCGTGTTGCCGGGAACGGTCTGAATATCACCTTGTCAGCATAAACGATTTCGGGGACATGTTGCTGCTTGCGCAGGCAACATGTCCCCTTTTTCTGTTCCACGCCCGCAGCCGCTTGACTGATCAGTAAATAGTAAATAGCGCTGCACTGATTTCTGGAAAACCGGGATTGCCATGTCGGAACACGTGAAATTAAAGGATGTGGGTGAATTCGGCCTGATCTCCCGCATCACCGCTGGCGCGAAACAGGGCGCCGGGGTGATCACCGGCATCGGTGATGACGCCGCCGTAACTGCACTGACACCCGGCATGCGGCTGCTTAGCTCCACCGACATGCTGCTGGAGGATGTACACTTCCGCCGGGCCTGGCACGACCCTTTCCGCCTGGGGCGCAAATCGCTTGCGGTCAATGTCTCCGATATCGCCTCGATGGGCGGCATTCCCTGCTGGGCGCTCCTTTCCCTTGCCATTCCCGTTGATCTGCCGCTTGAATTCCTCGACCAGTTCAGCGCCGGGTTCCTTGCCCTGGCTGCGGAACAGGGTGTCAGCCTGATCGGCGGCGATACCTGCTCGTCCCGCTCCGGACTGGTCATCTCCGTGACGATCCTGGGTGAACAGTACCCTGAGCACATCCTGCGCCGCACCGGGGCACTGCCCGGAGATGATATCTGGGTGACCGGTACCCTGGGTGATGCAGCACTGGGGTTGAAGCTGCTGGAAGCTGGCTTCGACTCCGCTCAGCCACCGGAATGTTCCCTGAGCGGAGTCGAAGGGAACGATTTCCTCCTCGCCCGCCTGCTCGACCCCACACCCCGTACCTCCGCCGGCCTGGCTCTGGCCACATCAGGACTGGTGACTGCCATGATCGATGTCAGCGACGGTCTGCTGTCCGATTTCGGTCACATCGCCGAGCAGTCCGGGGTCGGCGGAACAATCCAGCTTGACCGTCTCCCGCTTTCCGATGCCTTCGTGGCTGCCGCCCGATCCTCTACACCGCTGCCCTACCATCTGGCTTTGTCTGGCGGCGAGGATTATGAACTCTGCTTTACCGCCCCAGTTGCCCATCGTGAAAAAATCACCTGTCTCATGAAAAATTGTGGCGTTCATGTCGTCCCTGTTGGTATAGTGACAAGTTCGAAAGAGGTCATCGTCGTCACTGCCGATGGCAGTCGTTATGATGCAGCCAACTGTGGATTCAATCATTTCTCATAAAGCCTGAAAGGACCATCCCCATGAACCAGACCCTGATCCCAGCAGATAAGGCGCGTCAATGTGCCGATGCTATCCGTTTCCTTTCCGCCGATGCCGTTGACCGGGCAAATTCCGGCCACCCCGGCCTACCCATGGGGGCCGCCGACTGTGCCGTTGCTCTGTGGGCCAATTACCTTTCCTTCAACCCCGAAGACCCGGCCTGGGCGAATCGCGACCGCTTTGTTCTCTCGGCCGGACATGGCTCCATGCTGCTGTACTCGCTGCTGCATCTGTTCGGCTATGATCTGCCAATGGACGAATTGAAGAATTTCCGTCAATGGGGCAGCAAAACGCCCGGTCATCCCGAGTTTGGTCATACCGTCGGCGTTGAGGTGACCACCGGGCCGCTGGGACAAGGGTTTGCCAATGGTGTCGGGATGGGGATCGCTGCCAAGATGGCGGCCGAGCGTTTCAATACCGCTGATTTCAAGCCGATTGACCACACGATCTATGCCCTGATGGGGGATGGCTGTCTGCAGGAGGGGATCAGCTACGAGGCTGCCGCGCTGGCTGGGCACCTCCAGCTGGGAAATCTGGTCTATATCTACGACAGCAACAGTATCACCATCGAAGGAAAAACAGACCTGGCCTGGTCGGAGGATGTGGAAGGGCGCTTTGTGGCCGCCGGCTGGCATGTTCAGAAGGTGGACGGCCACGACCATACCCAGATTTCGGCTGCCATTGCCGCAGCCAAGGCCGAAACCAGCAAGCCGTCCCTGATTATTGCCACGACCCACATTGCGTTCGGCAGTCCCAAATGCCAGGGATCATCCGGTGCTCACGGTTCGCCGCTTGGGGCTGAGGAGCTTGCCGCCACCCGAGCCAACCTGGGATGGAAATACGAAGCGTTCGAAATTCCGCAGGCGGTTCGCGAGATCTGCAAGACCCAGGTCGAGGCAAAAAAACTTCAATATGCTGCCTGGCAGCGCAAATTTGCAGCCTGGCATGCTGCTAACCCTGAGAAAGCCCAACTGTGGGACGCGATGTGGCATAAGCGTCTGCCGTCGGATCTTGCAGCCCAGTTGATAGCTTCAGTGGAAGGCAAAGATGGCGCCACCCGTGCGCTTTCCGGCGCAGTATTGCAGAAGGTTGCGGCCCTGGTGCCTTCACTGATCGGCGGTTCCGCCGACCTGGCGCCGTCCAACAACAGCGACATCAAGGGATCGCCTGCAGTTCAGGCGGATGCCTTTGGCGGCCGCAATCTCCATTACGGTATCCGCGAACATGCCATGGGAGCGCTTGTCAACGGCATGGCCTTGTACGGCTGCTTTATCCCCTACGGCGCCACCTTCCTGGTCTTTTCCGACTACTGCCGTCCGGCGATTCGTCTGTCGGCCCTGATGAAACTGCAGTCCATCTATATCTTCACCCATGATTCGTTTTTTGTCGGTGAAGACGGTCCCACCCATCAGCCGATCGAACATGTGGCCTCCCTGCGCATGATTCCGGATCTGCAGGTCATCCGCCCGGCCGATGGCCTGGAGACCGCTTTGGCCTGGCAGTCCGCTCTGGAGAAAAAGGATGGCCCGACCGCGCTGATCCTGACCCGCCAGAAACTGCCGATTATTGCCCGTGGCGCTGCCAGCAATGACGATATCCGCAAAGGCGGCTATGTCGTTTCCACGCCCGCCGGGAAAGCGGATGTTGTCATAATGGCCAGCGGCTCCGAGGTACATGTGGCGGTTGAAGCCGCAGAAAAGCTTGGTTCAGAAGGTGTTGCCTGCCGGATCGTATCGGTGCCCTGCCTGGAAAACTTCATGGCCCAGTCGCAGGAGTATCGCAGCCATTGTCTCCCTGCCGGCGTGCCGCGCGTAGCCTTTGAGGCCGGCCGCGGTGAATCCTGGGGGCGTCTGATCGGCTGTGACGGACTATTCATCGGTATCGAGCACTTCGGCGCCTCGGCCCCGGACAAGGTGCTGGCGGAGAAATTCGGCTTCACTGCTCCACAGGTGGCTGAAACGATCAAGGCGTTTTTGAAAAAATAAGACTTTTCCACAGAGGTCACAGAGGGGTTCGATAAGTAAACAGTTCGAAAACAGAAGGCTACCGATATTAATGCGTTACTCTGTGTTCTCTGTGCCCTCTGTGGCCAATAAAGGTTTGTCCCAATGGAACTGATCGAACTGCTTAAAAAATCCCTGCTGTTTTCCGGCATGAACGATGCCGACCTGGCCGAACTTGCCCAGATCACCGTGCGTCGCACGTTCAAAAAAGGCGAATCCCTGTTCGGTGAAGGTGATGAGGCGACCGGTTTTTACCTGCTGGTGTCCGGTTCAATCAAGCTGTGCCGGATTGCCCACGACGGCCGCGAAAAGGTGCTGCATTTTGTCCAGCCGCGCGAAACCTTTGCCGAGGCGGCCTTCTTTGGTGACGGCAAGTATCCGGCCGAAGCCCGGGGCATGGAATCGGGAGAGGTGCTGTATCTGCCCAAGCAGGGATTTCTGGAGTTGATGGGGAGGAACCCCGGTTTCGCACTTAACCTGGTGGTATCCCTGTCGCTCATGCTGCGGCGCTTTGCCCGTCAGATCGAAGAGCTCTCCTTTGCCGATGTGACCTCGCGGATGGCCTCGTTTCTGCTCAGGCGTGCCGATGAAAAATCGACCAGCTATGGCGGTATTACCTATGTGGATCTGGGTATCAAGAAGGGTGAACTGGCATCCCGCCTCGGCACGGCCAGTGAAACCGTTTCCCGCACCTTCAAGAAGCTCAAGGATGAGGGCATTATCGAGGTGCAGGGGAGCCGGGTGGTGATACACCAGATGGAAAAACTTCAGAAGCTGTGTGAACGGCACGAATAGGAGGTTGTACCTTGCTGATCGTAATGAACCACAATGCCACCCAGGCCGATGTGGATGCAATTTCAGAAGTTGTGAAGGAGATGGGCTTTCGAGCCGAACCGATCCCGGGGAGTGAGCGCACCGCCATCGGCGTGCTGGGCAATCATGGCTACGTGGACGACAGCAAGATCCTGGAGATGTCCGGTGTCCAGAGGGTAATCCATGTCTCCAAACCCTACAAGCTGGTTTCTCGCGATTTCCATCCCGACGCAACGATCGTGGATGTGGCCGGAGTCAAGGTCGGCCAGGGGTGTCGCCCGGTGGTTGTGGGTGGTCCCTGTGCTGTAGAGAGCGAGGAGCAGATTATCCAGACCGCGCTCTTTGTCAAGAAGTGTGGTGCCGACATGCTGCGGGGCGGGGCCTTCAAGCCGCGCACCGGCCCGCATACCTTTCAGGGCATGCGGGAAGAGGGTCTGAAGTTGCTGGCAAAGGCCGGCAGGGAGAGCGGACTGCCGGTTGTGACCGAGGTCATGAGTCCGGATAATGTCGGGCTGGTGGCCGAATATGCCGATCTGCTGCAGATCGGGGCGCGCAACATGCAGAACTTTGACCTGCTGCGCGAGGTCGGCCGGATCCGCAAACCGGTGCTGCTCAAGCGGGGCATGAGCGCCACGATTGAAGAGTTTCTGGCTGCGGCAGAATATATCCTGGCCGAAGGCAATGAGAACGTGATCCTCTGCGAACGGGGTATCCGCACCTATGAGACCGCTACCCGCAACACCCTGGATCTGGCGGTTGTGCCGCTGATCAAGGAGCTGTCGCACCTGCCGATCATGGTCGATCCGTCCCACGCCACCGGCAAGCGCAGCCTGGTCCCCCCCATGACCCTGGCCGCCATGGTGGCCGGCACCCACGGCGTACTGGTGGAGGTACACCCGAATCCGGAGAAGGCACTTTCCGATGGTCCCCAGTCGCTGACCTTCCCGGGTTTTGAGCAGCTGATGGGTGAGGTCAAGCGCTTGAATACCTATCTCGGGTTCAACTGATATCCGCTATACACCCGTCACCTGACCTGCCAACAATTATTCCCGTACATCACCTGCGCCGGACTGTTCCAATGACAGCCCGGCGCAGGTGTCTCTGTGGCGCCATTTCAAAAAACAGGGTGACATACCTCATTTGGGGCCCACCAGAAAAGTGTATACAAAACACTTGATCTTCTTCCGAGCGAAGCGTAATAATTATCCAACACGCTGTTCTCTCTACCCTGCTCGCTGGCTGCAACGCCCGGGCGGAATGCTATACAAAACGGAAGTCGCTCCCTGTTGCGGTGTGCTGCCCCATTACGCGGGAATTGCCTGAAGCAGCAAACTGACTTCCACAGTTAAGGAACTCGCCGGAGGCCCTTTATGCCTACGGCAGGGTGGAGAGAATGAAAAAAGAGGAGGCTCGTTATCGGGCCTCCTCTTTTTTGTCGTTATACCAATTCCATAGCAAGGCCCTATCTTCGTTGGCTCGTCTTCGGCTGCTCAACGTACTGCCATGTACGCCTCGCAGCCTCAATCCTCGCCGCCTTGATATCATCCTTGATCTGGAATTGGAAATTGATCCGGGTCGAACCATCCATCTATCTCAACACACCCTTCAAACCCCTCACCAGTCGTTCATTTTCTTCAGTCGTGCGCACGGCGATGCGGATAAACTGACTGGAAAGCCCCATAAAGGACGCGCAGTCCCGAACCAGGATCCGCTGCAGCATCAGTTTGTCCCTGATTTCCCACGATGGCGTTCCGTCAACCATCTGCAGCAACAGATAGTTAACGCTGGAAGGGAATACCTTGAGTTGCTTGAATTCCGACAACCGTTCAAAGAGGCTGCGGCGTTCCCGGCGGATGTATTCCAGCGTCTGGTGATTGTGATCGGTATCCTGCAGGGCCGCTACACCAGCTGCCAGTGCCAGCGTGTTGACACTCCAGGGGCCGCCCATGTCATCAAGCCGTTCTGCCAGGGTGCTGCTGGCAATGGCGTAACCCAGCCGCAAACCGGGTATGCCGAAAAACTTGGTCATGGAGCGCAGTACGATACCGTTATCGCCTTTGACCATGAAGCGCTTGGCGGAACTCTCCTCACAAAAGTCCATAAAGGCTTCGTCCAGCACCAGAAAGGTGCCGGATGCGATGCACAGGCTGTAGACCTGTTCAATGACCCTGAGCGGATAGAGCGTGCCGCCCGGATTTGCCGGATTGCAGAGGTAGAGGGCATCATATCCCTCGGCCAGTGTCTGCTCAAGCGCCTCCAGGTCAAGCGCAAAGTTGTATTCATGCTTGAGGATAAAATGCTTCGCTTCCCAGTGCTGCTGCCCGAGGGCGCGGACATACTCACTGAAGGATGGCGATACAATCAGGGCCCGCCTGCCTGGAAGCATGGCCGGCAGGTGGTAGATGAGTTCGGTTGAGCCGTTGGCCACGACAATATTTGCGGGTGATACGCCATGGTAATCGGCCAGGGCCTGCTTCAATTCCTTATGGCTGCTGTCCGGATAGTGAACCAGGCTGTCCATGGAGCAGATGATGGCTTTTCTGACCATCGCCGACAGCCCCAATGGATTGATACTGGCTGAAAAATCGGCGATATCACCTGGCGGGACACCAAGTCGTCGCGCTACATCGAAAACATTGCCGCCATGATCATAGGTGTGGGACATGGAAACCTTTCAGGGCAATGGCGCCGGCGATACAGACGGCTGCCATGAGCAGGGTTGAGATGTACATGAGTTTCAGCATACTGCGGTAAGCACGTTCGTCAAGGGGGGCCTGCGGGTCGCCGATAGTTTGCTTCCACGACTCCCTGCCACCGTAAAATGCCCTGCCGCCCAGTTGCACGCCCAGTGCTCCGGCGGCAGCCGCCTCGGGGTGGCCGCTGTTGGGGGAGGGATGATTCAACCGGTCACGAAGGGTTATCCTGAGAGCCCCTTGGGTGGAAAGACCGAATGGGGCTGCAGCCAGAATCATCAACAGGGCGGTCAGTCGGGCCGGGATGAAGTTGAGCAGGTCGTCCATGCGTGCCGATGCCCAGCCAAGCTGCAGGTAACGCTCATTTTTGTAGCCGACCATGGAGTCCAGGGTGCTGACGGCCTTGTAGGCCATGCCGGCCACGGGACCGCCCAGCGCCAGCCAGAAAAGCGGTGCGATAATGCCGTCGGAGGTGTTCTCTGCCACGGTTTCCACCAGTGCCCGCCAGATTTCGCCTTCTTCAAGATTAGCGGTATCCCGCCCGACAATATATGAGAGCGTGCGCCGCGCCTCTTCCAGATTGCCGGCAGCCAGCGCATCTGCCACCAGGGCGGACTCGCTGTGCAGCGAACGGGCAGCCAGGCAGGTGTAGGAGATAACAGCAGCGGCCAGGAAACCTGCCAGGGGATGCAGTGAGGAACTGATCCGGATCAGCAGCCAGGCGGCCAGAGCAGAGCAGCCAGCGGTCAGCAGCAGTAATAACACCCCGGCACCCCGTTCATTGCGGAACCATTCTCGAAGCAGCACCTCAAGCTTGGATATCAGACGACCGATGAGTACCACCGGATGAGGCAGCCAGCGCGGGTCACCCAGCGCCAGATCAAGTGTTATCGCCAGGGCAAGAACGGCCGGATCGGCAGGGATCACTGTCCCAATCCGCAGATTTGGAGGAGTCGGGGGATGTCGAGGTGTTGTTCGAGATGTTCTGCCAACTGGTCAAAAGGATCCTGTTCCGGCATTTTGCGGCTGCCGTGACGTTGCGGCATCCCTTTTTCATGGCGGATACGATTGAGATAGATTTCCTTGAACCGCGGATTGTCGAAGATGCCATGCAGGTAGGTTCCGAAGACTCTGCCGTCGTTCGACACGGTGCCGTCCTCAATGGTGACCGAGGTCTCGCCGCGCCGGAAGATGCGGGCGAACGGCCGCGCTAAACCCAGAAGCGTCGTTTTACCCATGTGGATTTCATAGCCTGACATGACGCCGTTGCACTCCGGGGCAATTGCCTGGCCGGCCTCCTCCAGGTATGCCAGCGCCTGGTGTGTTTCCTTTTCCAGCAGTATTTCCGTTTCCACCGGGAGCAATTCCAGGCCGGTTGCTTCTTTGATGGCAGATTCAATACCACTGGGGTCGAAAATGCGTTGCCCAAGCATCTGATAACCGCCGCAGATACCGATGATATGCCCCTTGAAGCCCTTGATCCCGTCGTAGATGCCCCGTTCCATCAGGAAATACATATCGGCGATGGTGGATTTGCTGCCGGGCAGTATCAGAATGTCCAGGGCCTCCAGCTGTTCAGGCATCTCAACGTAGCTGAGGGTCACGTCGGGCTCGGACTGGAGCGCGTCAAAGTCGGTAAAATTGGAAATGCGCGGCAGCTTGAGGATGCCGATGTGTATGCGCTTCTGGCCGGAAAGGAGGCTGATGACCTTGGAACGGCAGCCAAGCGCCACGCTGTCTTCAGCCGGCAGCGAAAGATCGGGCAGCCAGGGCAGCACTCCCAGCAGCGGGATGCCGGTTTTTTTCTGGATGAATTCGAGCCCTGACGAAAGGATGCTGGCATCCCCTCGGAACTTGTTGATGATGATCCCCTTGATATAGCTGCGCTCCAGTGGCTCCAGCAGCTCAATGGTGCCAACGATCTGGGCGAATACGCCGCCGCGGTCGATATCGGCCACTAAAATGACGGGACAGCGGGCCATGATGGCAATTTTCAGGTTGGCAATGTCATTGTGGCGGAGGTTGATCTCGGAGATACTGCCGGCACCCTCGATGACGATAAACTCATAGGCCTGACGCAACCGCTCAAAACATTCCCAGGCTTTTTCCAGTGCTATCGGCTTATAGGCGTCGTATTCAGAGACGTTCATGTTGCCGACCGGACGCCCCTGGACGATTACCTGGCTGCCGATATCGGAATTCGGCTTGAGCAGGACCGGGTTCATATCGGTATGCGGGTTGATGTCGCAGGCCTGCGCCTGGACCGCCTGTGCCCGGCCGATCTCGCCCCCCTCGGGGGTGACGAAGGAGTTGAGCGACATGTTCTGGGATTTGAAGGGGGCCACCGTGATCCCCTTGTTGTGCAGCAACCGGCATATGCCCGACGTTATAACTGATTTGCCGACATCCGAGGCGGTGCCACAGAACATGATCGCTCCGGCCTGCGGGAGCGGTTCTGACGGCGCCAGCATTTCGACCGGCTTGATACCGTTCTTGTTGATCTTGCCGGCATAGCCGCGAGGGGTGACCATGCGTCCCTGGCGGTCCACAAATGTGCTGGCATTGCCGATGATGACAATGGTGGACATGTCGATCTCGTGTTCCAACATCGAGCCGAGGGTTGTAACGGTAACCTGTTCCCCCTCCCGGCAGGCGTTACGTACGATACCGACCGGGGTCTCCGATGATCGGGACGAAAGGATGATCGTCCGGGCATCTGCAATCTGGGTCACGCGGGTTTTGCTGCGGGGGTTGAAGATGACGATGACGAAGTCGGCCCGGGCGGCAGCCTCAAGTCGGGAGGTGATCAGATTCCAGGGGGTCAGCAGATCGGAGAGCGAGATGACGGAGAAGTCGTGCATCAGGGGTGCGCCCAGTGTCGAGGCCGCCGCCTGAATGGCAGAGATGCCGGGGATGACGCAGATCTCCGGGGTTGAAGCGGTCTCGTTTGCTCCGGACTGCTGACTATCGATTTCGATCAGTTCGAACACCAGGCCGGCCATGCCGTAGATACCGGCATCACCGCCTGATACCAGGGCCACGGTTTCACCGCTGGTGGCCAGCTGGATGGCGACCCGACAGCGATCAATCTCCTGCATCATGCCGGTGGAGACGATCTGTTTCCCTGCAACCAGAGGCTGGATCAGGTCGATATAATTGTTGTAGCCGATGATGGTCGATGAAGCGGCGATCGCTTCCCGGGCTGCTTCTGTCAGGTGCTGGATGCCGCCGGGACCGGTGCCGACTATGTACAGTTTTGCCATGTGCCACCTAGTGCGTGCGATTTCAGGAACATCCGTCCCGGTGGTGCCCGGACGGGGCAAAATAATACACGCTCATCCGGGGAGTTGCAAGGCGTAAATATTTGCTGTGCGGGGATGGTTGGGGTGTGAGGGGGGGCGGACGGGTGTCAGGCGATGTAGGAATTGTAGAGCTGTTTGACGCGTACCAGATACTCCCGTGTTTCGCGAGGCAGCTGATCAGGTTTTTTGTCTACATTGCCAGGGCCCCAGTTGTAGGCCGCCAGAGCTGAATCCAGGTTGCCGTTGTAGCGCTTGAGGAGGTCGCGCAGGAATCTGGTGCCGGCCATGACGTTCTGTTCCGGATCAAATGAATCAGTAACTCCCAGTGAACGTGCGGTACCCGGCATCAGCTGCATCAATCCCTGTGCGCCGGCATGGGAGACTGCGTTGGGATTGAATCCGCTTTCGGCCTTGACGACCGCCTTGATAAGTCCCGCATCAACCCCGTAGCGGTTCGATGCCCGTGCGATAATGTCTTCGAGCCACTGAGGACCCCCAGTCTGAATGCCTGTTGTGTACGGTTTGCCGGAACTGACAGGTGCTGCTTCGGCCAGTTCGTGCAGTTGCGTTTGCCCTGCCGGCGGGATAGCGGGGTGTACATCGGACGCTGGCTGATTCGAGGCATACGCCCTGGCAAGTGTCTGGAATTGGGGCGATTGACGATCAAACAGCTGTGGTGTCTGCTCAACGGAGCTGTCGCCCAGCGACAGGGTGGCATGGAGCATCTGGAGGCTGAGGGTTTCAGCCAGGGCCTGGGCCTTGAGAACGGCAGGGACGGGAGTCTGGTCTGCTGTTCCCAGGGCGCGATCCAGGCGTTCTGAAAAAATGCCATCCGGCGGTTTTACCTCAGGTTTCGCAGCTGCGGGATTGGCGCCTTTTGCCAGCAGTGACGAGAGTAAAGACAGGTTGTCTCTGATGTTCATGGTCATGCCAGGGTTACTCCTCGCCGTAGGCCAGGTTCTTCTTTTTAAGTTTCTCTATGAGCGTCGTTCGTTTCAGGTTGAGCAGCATAGCGGCCTCTTTCTTGTTTCCGCCGGTGCGGGCCAGCGCCTGCAGGATCAGGCGGTTTTCAAACGCATCCACCATGGAGTTGAGGCAGACACCGCCTTCGGGCAATTCCTCGGGCAGACTTTCCGGCATGGGCAACTCCGGAACCTGCACCTGGGTATGTCCGGAAAGGTATTTTTCCGGCAGGTCATCCGGGGTGATGAAGCCGGTGTCCTTGAGAATTACAAGCCGCTCCACCAGGTTTTCAAGCTCCCGAACGTTACCGGGCCACTCATAGTTGCAGAGGATGCCTAGTGTCTCCCGCGAAAATCCTTTGACGGCATGGCGCTTGTCACTGTTGAAGCGTGTCAGAAAATTATGAATCAGAAGCGGTATGTCATCACGGCGTTCCCTGAGGGGCGGAATCGTGATCGGAATAACGGAAAGCCGGTAATACAGGTCTTCACGGAAATCCTTGTTGGCAACCAGTTCCTCCAGGTTTTTGTTGGTGGCTGCAATAATACGGACATCCACCTTCTGTGAGCGTGTCGAACCGACCGGTTCAAACTCCCTGTTTTGAAGTACCCGCAGCAGTTTGACCTGCAGGTTGGCTTTCATGTCGCCGATTTCGTCCAGAAACAGAGTGCCTTTGTCCGCCATTTCGAAGCGTCCGGCCCGGTTGGCATAGGCGCCGGTGAATGAACCCTTGACGTGGCCGAAAAGCTCGCTTTCCAGGAGATCATCCGGTATGGCTGCGCAGTTGACCGGGACAAAGTTTCTGCTGTTTCTGCCGCTCAACTGATGTATGGCTCGTGCTGCAAGTTCCTTGCCGGTTCCGGATTCTCCCTGCACCAGAATGGTCGCGGTGGATTCTGCCACCTTCTCAATCATTTCAAACAGCGACTGCATCGGCCTGCTCCTGCCGATGATGGTGGAGCAGAGTCCGTGGGGGTGTCGGGCTGCGTCTTCATCGCTGTCGTGCATCTTCAGTGACTGGTATTCCATGGCCCTCATGACCAGGCTTTCAAGTTCATCCAGGTTGAGCGGTTTCGGCAGGAAAAAAATACTCTCCTCGCTGGCCATGGGCAATAATTTGTCATTTTGCCGGCCATAACCGATCAGTACCAGTAACGGGTTTATTTTTCTGGCATGCACGACAAAATCGGGGAAAATTGTCTGCAGCAGATGCAGGTCTGCGATGACGATACCGACGTGATTGTCCCGGATAGTGTCAAAAAAGGAGACATTGTGTTCAGCTGTGACGATGTCGTAGCCCTGGTAAGTCAAAAAGGCAGATACGAGATCGCAGGTTTTTCGGTCGTTATCGATTATGCATATTGAGCTGGTTGGTGACATGATCGCCCGTGAATTCAAACGGAAATAGGAATTCTGTTCATACTGTCCAGCTATAGTAGCGCTAGATCTGGTTAATGTCAAGAAAATGACTTTTGGGGGATGTTGTATTGTGTTGATATGTTTTTCTGACGCGCTATGGTATTAAAAGCTAAATTAATTACAACAAATAAATATGATCCGCTTGATAAAAGCGGTATTGCATGGTAAATTTATCAACATTTTCAATGGCGTTATTAGATTTGTGACGCTGCAGCAAAAGCAGGCGAACGTACGACTAATTAATGTATTTGTCAGAGGAGACATAATTCATGAGTAATGCACTGGTTCCTGTCAAGTCGGATGAATCGCACGGAGAGTTGATTCAGTTGGTCAGTTTCAATCTCGACAAGGAGGAATATGGCGTCGAAGTGCTGAAGGTTCGTGAAATTATCCGCATGCCGGTTGTGACCCGCGTTCCCAATACTCCTCACTACGTAGAGGGTGTAATCAATCTGCGCGGCAAGGTTATACCGATCATCTCCATGCGCAAAAAATTTGGTCTCATGGATACGGAGAGTGATAAACAGACCCGCATCATTGTCATGGAGGTCGATGGCGAGTTGAAGGGATTCATAGTTGATGCCGTATCCGAGGTTATTCGGATCTCTAGCAGTGAAATACAGCCGTCTCCTGCCGTTGTGGCCAGCGGCATAGACCAGGAATGTATCGCCGGGGTGATCAATCAGGCCGAACGCTTACTGGTGCTCCTCGACCTGGAAAAAATGTTCTCCCGTGATGAGAAAAGCGCATTCGGTTCGCTGTAATGAGTTGGAAATCATTTTGTGATACGTATTGTTACCCTGTTGTATCGGGGCGGGCAGAAATGATTTCAATAACGAACAATCCGGTTTATCAAGGGTAGACAGGAGCTGTATTGGTAGTATCCACGTACGTACAAGGAGAGTTGCATGCCGCCCATTGATTGCGAAGACCAGGAACTGCTGGAAGGTTTTCTAGCCGAGACGACCGAGCTGCTTGAAAAGCTGGATGATGACCTTGTAGCGCTGGAAAAGTCGTCGGATGATGCCGACCTGCTTAACCGGATATTCAGGTCCATCCATACCGTCAAGGGTGCATCAAGTTTCCTGGGGTTTGATCTGCTGGTCAAGGTGACCCACAAAACCGAGGATGTCCTCAATCGTCTCCGCAAGGGTGAACTGCAGGTTACGCCCGAGTTCATGGATATAATCCTTGAGGCGACCGATCTCGTCAAATTGCTGGTGAGCGACATCAAGGCGGGCGAAATCCAGGAGCGTGAGATTGAGGGTACGATTGCCAAGTTGTTGCCGCTGCTCTCCGAAACGCCACCGGCACAGGCTGTGCCGGCAACACCAGGCCCAGCTGCTGAAACGGCCGCTGCCGTGACGCCGCCAACAGACCCGGTTGTTACTCCGCTTGTCCCCCCAGTCGAAGAAACAGCACCTCCCGTACCTCCGAAACAGGAGGTCGCTCCTGCGACGCCCCAGAAAACAGCTGGAGACATGGTGGCCAAGAAGGTCCCGACGCCGCCCAAGCCGGTCGAGGGCAAGGGAGAGGATCTTTCCGACAACACGACCGTGCGGGTCGATGTCAAGCGCCTGGATGACCTGATGAATCAGGTGGGTGAGTTGGTGCTGGAGCGTAACCGTATGATCCAGATCAACCAGGATCTTCAGCAGGGTGAACCGGATCGCCTTGATTTCAACGAGGAATTCGGCAAGCTTACCAAGCGGATGAGCTTTGTTACATCGGAACTGCAGATGCAGGTTCTGAAGATGCGGATGCTTCCGGTGGACAAGGTCTTCAAAAAATTCCCCCGTATTGTACGCAGCATGGCCCGTGACCTGGGCAAAGAAGTTGATCTGCAGATTTTTGGTGAAGAAACGGAGCTGGACCGTTCAGTCGTCGATGAGATCGGCGACCCGCTGATCCACCTGATCCGCAACGCCATGGATCATGGCCTGGAGACGCCCGATGAGCGCAGCGCTGCCGGGAAGTCGCGTGTTGGAACACTCGTGCTGGCTGCGGTGCACGAAGGCAACCAGATTATCATCAGTATCAAAGATGACGGCAATGGTATTGATACCGACAGGGTCGGGCGCAAGGCCGTTGAAAAAGGGCTGGTCACGGAAGAACAATTGGCTGCCATGAGTCAGCGCGAACTGTTCGACCTGATCTTTCTGCCCGGATTTTCCACCAAGGACAAGGCTTCCGACTTGTCCGGCCGCGGTGTCGGCATGGATGTGGTTAAAACCAACATCAAGAAGCTGAACGGCCTGATCGAGATCAAGAGCGAAAAGGGAAAAGGCTCCGAATTCATTCTGCGCCTGCCGCTGACACTTGCCATTATCCAGTCGCTGCTGGTTGATGTTGAGGGCGAGGTCTACTCCATTCCGCTCTCTTCAGTGCTTGAGTCATTACGGGTCGATCAGCGTCAGTTTCATCTGATCGGGAACAGGGAAATTCTCAAGCTGCGTGACATGGTTCTGCCGCTTATCCGGCTGGAGAGCATCTTCGGGGTTGAAAGGCGAAGCGAACATAATGATTTCTGCTATGTGGTCGTTGTCGGGACTGCCGAAAAACGGATGGGTCTGGTCGTATCCCGTCTGGTTGGACAGCAGGAGGTTGCCATAAAATCACTGGGTAAGTACCTTGCCAATATCCCCGGAATCGCCGGTTCCACCATCCTTGGTGATGGTCGGGTCGCCCTGATCATCGATCCGGTCGGACTGGTTGATGGTGGTGATGGCAGCGGTCGTTAATGCACTGATGCAGGGCTAGGATCGAGAATTAAATTCTACACAGTTACATCGAAGGGAACCAATCGTGGCCATATCAGATAAAGATTTCGAACTGCTCAGGGATTTTATCTACAATATCTGTGGGATGTATTTCCATACGACCAAAAAATATTTCCTCGAGAGCCGTTTGGCACGCAGAATGGAAACTACCGGTGTCAAGACACATCAGGAATACTACCAGCTTCTCAAATCCCCGCGTGGTACCGAGGAACTGAAATTCCTGATGGATGAGATCACTACCAATGAAACCTATTTCTTCAGGAATGTGCCACAGCTGAATGCGCTGGAAAACAAGCTCCTGCCTGAAATTGTCGAGATCAAGAACAAGATGGGCTTCCGCAAACTGCGCATCTGGAGCGCCGCCTCATCCTCGGGTGAGGAGGCCTACACCATGGCCATGATCCTGCTGGAAAAGCGGGCTACCATCCTCAAGGACTGGATCATTGAAATCGTCGGTACCGACATCAACGAGACCGTTGTAGCCCAGGCCAAGGAGGGGGTCTACAATGCCTATTCGGTCCGGAACATCCCTGAGGCTTACAAGAGGAAGTACATCAAGGAGGATAACGGGAAATTCATTCTTTCCCCGGATGTAAAGAAATTCGTTACCTTTAACAAGCTCAATCTGTACGATGACAACAAAATGATCTTTATGAAGACCTTTGATATCATTTTTTGCGCAAACGTACTGATCTATTTTGATACCGCTTCAAAATCCAAAGTTGTTCAGCATTTCTACAACAACCTGCAGCCGTATGGTTATTTTTTTGTCGGCCAGTCAGAGTCCCTGCACGGGGTCAATGACAAGTTTAAAACCGTCCATTTTCCGGGCGGCTTCACCTACAAAAAATAATCTGAAAGGTTTACCACATGGACAAGAATGCAATGTTGGAAAAAGCGCGGCTGATAGTTGAGAATATCGATGACCTGCCTACCATCCCGGTCGTTGCGACGCAGGTATTGCAGCTCCTTGACCAGCCGGACGTTCAGATCGAAGAGGTTGCTGATCTGATGCTTTCCGACCAGGTCATGACCGCGCGGGTAATGAAGATGATCAATTCGCCGGTCTACAAACCAGAACATGAAATTACCTCGCTCAAGCGGGCACTGGTCTACCTTGGCTTGCGGCATATCCGCGAGGTTGCCCTGACAACATCCTTTATCAGCGCCTTCGATGAGAACAAGGGTGCCATGGAGATCGGGGTGTTCTGGGAGCATTCCTTCGGTGTCGGCATGGTATCGAAAATCATCGCCAAAAAAGTCGGATATCCTGATCTGGAGAAGGCCTATATAGCCGGCATCATCCACAACCTGGGAGAGGTACTGCTGAGTAATTTCATGCGGGATGAGTTTCAGGCCGTTCTGGACCACATCAAGGATAAGCCGATCAAGCTGGTGGATGCCGAAATCGAGCAGCTGGGCACCAGCCATTGTGAGATCGGTTTCTGCATGGCCAAAAAGTGGAACTTCCCCGAGGCATACTGTGAAGTGATTGCCCTTCATCATACCCCGTCTGAGGCGATCATCGATCCTGTACTGTGTGCCATCGTGAATCTGTCGGATCTGTTCTGCAGCGTCAGGGAACTCAATTATGGCGGACGGGAATGGGTCAGTTTCAATCTCTTCGAGGAAGAAGCCTGGCAGATCCTCAAAAAACAATCCCCTCAGTTTGCGGAAATGGATGTAGAACGTTTCTGTTATGAACTGGATGATGCCATTCCGGATGTCAAGGCGTTGGTGGAATCTATCTTCAATTCCAAGGAATCAACGGAGTCCTGATGCTAATGTCTCAGACCGGCAAAACCCGTGTGCTGATTGTTGACGATTCATCATTCATGCGCATGGCAATCCGCAGTATTCTTTCCAAAGAGCCGGGCATTGATATCGTTGGAACAGCTGTTGACGGCATGGAAGGTGTCGAAAAGGCCATTGCGTTAAAACCTGATATTATTACCATGGACATTGAGATGCCCCGCATGGATGGCATTACTGCCTTGCGCCAGATAATGGCCAAGGCTCCCACCAGGGTCATCATGGTTTCGACGCTGACCAACGAGGGGGCCAAGTCGACCTTTGAAGCCCTTGATGCCGGGGCTATCGATTATATACCCAAGAACGTCACCGATTCTTCCGATGCCCAGAACATCTTCAGGGAAGAGTTGCTGCGCAAGGTCAAAGATGCGCTCAGATCCCGTTTCGGTCGTGTGTCTCCCCTTTCCCCCCTTGCAACAGGTGCAGCTCCAAGCCGGCCTGCTGCGCCTGCTGTTGTAACGACGCGGCTCTCGACCAAGCTTAGCGGCAAAAAGATCAACTACGTCGGAATCGGTGCCTCCACGGGTGGTCCGGTGGCGCTGCAAGAGGTCCTTTCCCGCATCCCGGTCAATTTCCCTTATGGCATAATTGTCGGTATCCATATGCCCAAAGCGTTTACCGGTCCGTATGCCGACCGTCTCAATGCAAAATGTTCCATGGCCATCCGTGAGGCTGTGGATGGAGATGTTCTCAAACCGGGGTTGGCCTTGATAGCCCCGGGCGGCATGCACACCACCCTGGTGCGTCAGGGCGGGCAGCTGGTGGTCAAAACAGTGCCGACCAGCAGCCATCCCCAGTATGTCTACATACCTTCGGTTGATTTGATGCTGACCAGTATGGCTGAAGCCACCAATGGATCAATGCTGGGGGTCATACTGACCGGCATGGGCAACGACGGTTTCAAAGGGATGCAGCTGTTAAAGCAGAAGGGTGGGGTAACGATTGTTCAGGATGAAGCAACCTCGACTATTTACGGCATGCCCAAGGCCTGCGTGGAAGGCGGGGTGGCCGATGAGGTTCTGCCGCTGGGGCAGATCGGTTTTGAAATATCGAAATTCATGGGGTAGGGTTGTTCTGAATTTCATCGGGAAAAAACAGGGGGTGGCCAACGTGGTCACCCCCTGTTTTTATCTGTGGGCATGTACAACCAGACCCTTGTCGGAGGTTGTTACCGTGCAGTTCGAATACCCCAGGCGCTTAAGCCTTCGCAGGATGAAAAATGAAGCGAACGGATAGACACCGGGCAGGATCAGCGGGAAGTGGCTGGTCGGCAGGAAGCAGACCGCCCGCCAGGTCGCAGTGAGGGAGTATTTTTCCGGTTTTCTCCCGGCACTCCTGTTGTGAGCAGTGGTTGCCATCAGCTGTGTTCGCTGGTCTCGTGGAATTCCAGACTCTTCCATTGTTCCATGGTGTTGTCGAGCCGCCACTGGCTTCCGGCCATATAGGTGAGCTTGCCTTCGCCGTCTATATAGACATGCATGGCCTCCTTCTTCTCAAACTCCTCGATCTGTTTCTTTTCGCCGGTAACCCAGCGGGCGGTGACATAGCTGACCGGTTCGAAGGCCACCTTGACGCTGTATTCGTGCTCAAGTCGATGCATGACCACTTCGAACTGCAGCAGGCCCACGGCGCCGATAACCCAATCAGCACCCATCAATGGCTTGAAGACCTGCGTGGCACCCTCTTCGGCCAGCTGAACCAGCCCCTTTTCGAGGGCCTTGGATTTCATGGGATTGAGCAGGCGCACCTTGCGAAAATGCTCAGGCGCAAAGCTGGGGATGCCGGTAAATTTCAATTCCTCACCCTGGGTGAAGGTATCACCGATCTTGATGGTGCCGTGGTTGTGGATGCCGATGATGTCTCCGGGCCAGGCCTCTTCGACATTAGTGCGGTCCTGGGCCATGAAGATGGTGGCGTTGGCGATCTGAACCTCCCGCCCCAGACGCACGTGGCGAACCTTCATGCCGCGTGTGAATTTGCCGGAACAGATGCGGAAGAAGGCAATCCGGTCGCGGTGGGAGGGATCCATGTTTGCCTGAATCTTGAAGGTGAAACCGCTGAACGGCTCCTCATAGGGTGAAACCGCCCTGGTCGTTGTTTCGCGCGGCAGTGGCGGCGGAGCATGCTCCACGAAGGCATCCAGAAGCTGCTGGACACCGAAGGTGTTGATGGCGCTGCCGAAGAAGACCGGCGTCTGTTTTCCGGCCAGATAGGCCTCTTTGTCGAAAGGATGAGCGGCACCCTCCAACAGTTCGACGTCATGGCGCAGTTCATCGACCTGACTGCCCAGCAGGCCATCCAGGCGGGGGTCGTCCAGTCCGGTGATGGTGATGATGTCGCCCGTGCCGTTAGCCGCCTCGGCGTCAAAAAAAATCAGCTCTTTAGTGTAGAGGTGATAGGTGCCGCGAAAGCGCTTCCCCATCCCTACCGGCCAGGTCATGGGCGCGGTCTGCATCTTGAGGTTCTTCTCGATGTCATCCAGCAGGTCGAACGGATCCTGGCCTTCGCGGTCCAGTTTGTTCATAAAGGTCATGATCGGTGTATGACGCAGTCGGCAAACTTCCAGCAGCTTGCGGGTCTGGCTCTCAACCCCTTTAACGGAATCGATCACCATCAGAACCGAGTCAACGGCGGTCAGAACCCGGTAGGTGTCCTCGGAGAAATCATTGTGCCCGGGTGTGTCCAGCAGGTTTATCTCGCACTCTTCATAGCTGAATTTCATGACCGAGGAGGTCACCGAGATGCCGCGCTGCTTCTCCAGTTCCATCCAGTCAGAGGTGGCATGACGTGCCGATTTGCGGGCGCGGACCTCTCCGGCCTGCTGGATGGCGCCACCGAACAGCAGTAGTTTCTCGGTGATGGTCGTCTTGCCGGCGTCAGGGTGGCTGATAATGGCAAAGGTGCGCCGCTTCTCGACTTCCTGCTGGTTGTGCTTGTCCACAATGATAACTCCTTTTATGCAATCGAAAGGCGGGCTGAAGCCCGCCTTGGATTTATATTAAATACGTGAAGACGATGGGCGGTTATGTTCTGAACACCAGTCGGTCCAGGCACCAGCGGCCGCCACCGGCGATCATCAGGTAGAGTGCTATCCCCAGGAGTGCAAGATCGTACTCGAAGCCATGGCCCCGCCCCGGGGTACAGCCCATATTCAGAAAAAAACCGTTGGCCCAGTGGATCTTATAGATGGCGACCAGCATGACCGTCGAGATGCCGGCTGCAGACAGGCGTGTCAAAAAGCCGGTCAGGACGCCGAATCCACCACCGAATTCAGCAATGATCGCCAGCAGGGTGAAGATGGCGGGAATGCCAAGATCCCGTTCAAAGGTGGCGAATGTTGCTGTCAGTCCCCTGCCGCCAAACAGACCTAGTAGTTTTTGCGAGCCATGGGCCATAAAGATAAGCCCCAGCGGTATCCGCAGCATCAGCGGGGCAAACAGGTCGGTCGCATCAAAACTCCCTTTAGCCATTGATCTCCTCCGGTGCCTCGATATGCAGCAGTCTGTTTTTGCCGCTGCGTTTGACGTCGTACATGAGTATGTCTGCCCTGCAAATGACTTCGTCCACGGTCGCCGGCGCTTTCAGGTAGGTAACGGCACCGATGCTGAAGGTGACCGGCCAGTTTCGGGACGTCATTGCTTGTTGAAGATGATGGTGGATCTTGGTCAGAAATGACACGGCTGCCTCACTGCCTGTATCGGGCAGCAGCAGCACAAATTCATCGCCACCGAAGCGGGCCAGTATGTCGGTACTTCTGATGTTGTCTGCAACGGTTGTGACGACCTCAATCAACAAATCATCGCCCACGTGATGACCCAAGTTATCATTGATATCCTTGAAATTATCCAGGTCGATATAGGCAACGGTAAACGGCTGACTGTAACGCCGCCACCAGTTGATCTCATACTCGGTCAGTTCAAAGAACGAACGGCGATTGAGCGCCCCGGTCAGCGGGTCGGTACTTGCCCTGGCTTTTTCGGCATCCAGATTTTTACGCAGGGCAGAAAAGAGCAGGCTCATGAGCAGCAGAAACAGGAACTCGATGAATATATTCCAATAGTGGAGTTCCGAGTTGTTGTAGGAGAAAGAGCCGGGCGAATTATCGGCAATGAATCGTGTTATAAATGCCAGAAGGCAGAATAACACGCCGCTGGTTCGAGTGACGAACCAGGCCATCAAGGAAACCGGGATAACGTAAAATATGATCAGCGAATAGTCGCCGGTCACACGGTCGAGCCATCCAAGCAGAATAAGCAGTATCAGGCTTATGCTGAAGACCGCAGCCGGGCTCCGTGAGGAGAATGTATCTATGATCGCCTTGTGGATGCGTAAAAGCATGGGGGTTTCCTGAGGCGGGCCGGTAAAAGGAACGGTCATTCCAGGTAAAAAATGGCGGGCGATGCGGGATTCGAACCCGCGACCCCAGGCTTCGGAGGCCTGTACTCTATCCAACTGAGCTAACCGCCCGCACAGAACGGCCGCGCATGGCTATGCGGCGAATGAATATGATTACACTACTTGGCCCGTCAACTCAAGTCAAAAATCTGTTGTTTTGCCGGTTCCTCTGCTAAGATGGCTTGCCTGAGGAGGGCTGAACATGGATTTTCTGCTTGAACGCGAAATGGCGTTGAAATTGACATGAGACCTGCCGGTATCCGTATTATTGGCCTGACGGGAGGCATTGCAACCGGTAAAAGCAGTGTTGCCCGGTTTTTTCAGGATCGGGGAGCAATCGTGATCGATGCCGATCAACTTGCCCGCTGTGCCGTTGAACCGGGCAGCCGTGGACTGGAGCGTGTGGTTGAGCTGTTCGGCAATGATGTCCTGACTCCCGATGGGCAGCTTGATCGTAAGCATCTGGCGACACTGGTATTTTCAGACCCGGGCAAACGCATCCTGTTGGAAGGGATTCTACACCCGGAAATCAAGCAGCTGGCAGAGACCCGGATTGCGCAGGCAACAGAGAGTGGCCAGAGGATCGTGTTTTATATGGCTCCGCTTCTGATCGAAGCCGGTGTCACTGACCGGGTGGACGAGGTCTGGGTTGTGACGGTGCGACCCGAAGTGCAGCTGGAGCGTCTGATGCGCCGTGACGGCATTGATCGCAGCGAGGCCATGCGGGTGATTGCCAGCCAGATGCCACTGGCTGAGAAGGAACAGTATGGCAGAATCGTGATTGACAATAGTGGAACGCCGCAAGAAACCGCCAGCCAGCTGGCCAAAATATGGGCACGAGAAATTGAGGAAAATCATGAGTGAGCGTATCGATAGCAGGCAGGTTCCCCAGTCCGATATTCCCCGGGACTGTTTTGCGGCAGTTCCACGGGGCGCTGAAGAGATTGCCGCCGCTGAACTTGAGGCATTGGGACTTCAGCGTATACGGGTCGGCAAGGGAGGGGTGTCGTTTGTTGCCGACCGGGCCGGATTGTACCGGTCCAACCTGTGGCTGAGAACCGCCAGTCGGGTGCTGGTCCAGCTGACGGTATTTCCCTGCGCGAGCCCGGCTGATCTGTACAATGGGGTGCATGCCATTGACTGGACAATGTTGATTACCCCTGCCATGACCCTGGCGGTGGATTGCAGTCTGAGGGATTCTGCCCTGACCCATTCCGGTTTTGTGGCGCTGAAAACCAAGGATGCCATCGTTGATCGCATCCGTGAGGCGTGCGGCAGTCGCCCGAATGTAGATACCGCCTCACCCGATGTCCGTATCAATGTTCATCTGCACAAGAATGTCTGTACCGTCAGTCTGGACAGTTCCGGAGATCCGCTGGATCGTCGCGGTTACCGGCTGGAGCGCAACGAGGCGCCACTGCGTGAAACCCTGGCTGCAGCAGTCGTAGCCCTGACCGGCTGGAATGGATCCATTCCCCTGGCCGACCCCATGTGCGGCTCAGGTACCATACCGATTGAAGCCGCCCTGGTTGCGGGACGGGTGGCGCCGGGGCTGCAGCGTTCATTCGGATTTCAGCGCTGGCTGGATTTTGATGGGCAACTCTGGCAGCAGCTGCTTTCTGATGCAGACACAGGCATCCGCAAGCTTCCGGTCGGGCTGATAACCGGCTACGATCTGGACAGCCGGGCTCTGGCGTGTGCCTCCCGTAATGCTGCCAAGGCCGGTTTCGAAGGGCAGCTTCATTTTTTCCACGCTGCCCTGGATGCCTTTCAGCCGGAGGGTGATACGGGGGTGGTGATCATTAACCCCCCCTATGGCAAGCGTTTGGGGGATGAAGAGCAGTTGCGGGAACTGTATTGCCAGATCGGCGATGTCATGAAAAAACGCTGTCGGGGATGGACCGGATACGTGTTGACCGGTAATCTGGAACTGGCCAAGTATATCGGGCTGAAGGCTTCACGGCGTATTGTGCTCTTTAACGGGGCGATCGAGTGCCGTTTGCTGAAATATGAATTGTATTAATCGGCCGTCAGCGCTTGATTTTATGGCAGAACAGGCAGCGCATGGGCTGCCCCCCCGGTTTGGCGGGATGGTCTTTGGGGAAGGTGATTTTCACGCCATCGTGGCAGGTTTCACAGAGCGGATCGACCTCCTTTTTGGTCTTGCCCTCTTTGATCATGTCGTGGAATTTCTGGTGGTCGGCATTCAGCGGCACCAGTTTGGTCTTCTCTTTGCCAGAAATGGCAAGAAAAATCCCCAATACTACGGCTATAATGGCAACAAAGTACCAGTCACGCTTTTGAAATTTCATAGTTCATCATCTCTTTTCGTTTATATTTCGTAAACGCACTATCTCTGCTTATCAGGGCTAGGATTTTATCATGGAGAAATAGATGATGACGCCGCCGATGGCAACTCCGAAGCCGATGAAAGGGCCAATAGAGGAAAGCGTCAGTTCCTGGCCGGCCGGGGGCATGGCGTAGCGCATGAACACAATCATGGCGATCAGGAAAAACAGTGTCAGCAAGACCGGGGTGGATCTTTTCAGAATACCGAAAAACAGGACCCCGACAATAATGATCAGCACGACCGGGTTGGTAAAGATCTGGGCAAGCGTCAGGGACTGCATGGTTGCCATCAGGTTGGATGTTTCAAACGGCCGCAGGGTCTCGGTAGTCTTTTCAATCAGCTGCTGTTTATCCATTGACGGACTCCACTCCTGATACGAAATCAACGCGGGAAATAATAAATCATATCAGTGGTATCATCAAGGAAAATGAAGGGGCCGCGCATTTCTGTCGGCCCCTGTCTGCTCTTTAACTTAAAAAATCCATAACCTTATCCAGAAAACCCTTTTTCATGGGGTGGATGTTCTCACCACTGATCCGGGCGAATTCTTCCAGTAGGTCTTTCTGCTTTTTGTTGAGATTGGAAGGGGTTTCCACGCGGATAACAACCATCTGGTCTCCGCGGCCATAACCCTGCAGAGAAGGAATCCCCTTGCCCTTGAGTCGGTAGACCTTTCCGGACTGGGTGCCTTCGGGAATCTTCATGGCAACCTTGCCATCCAGGGTCGGCACCTCCATCTCGCAGCCCAGAGAGGCCTGAATGAAGCTGATCGGAATCTCGCAGATGACATTGGTATCTTCACGCTGAAATATCGGGTGCTCCCGGACGCTGATGGCGATGTAGAGGTCGCCGTTGGGGCCGCCCTTGCCCTGGCCGCCCTCACCGGTCATCTTCAGGCGCGATCCGGTTTCAACCCCGCCCGGCACCTTGACCGAGAGGGTTTTGGTGTCTTTGGTGCTCCCTTTTCCGCGGCAATCAGGACAGGGATCATCCACCACCTTCCCTTCGCCGTTGCATTGGCCGCAGGTTTTGCTGACACTGAAAAATCCCTGCTGATAGCGTACCTGTCCGGCACCGCGACAGGTAGGGCAGACTTTGGGGTCTGTTCCCGGTTTTGAGCCGGAGCCGTTACAGGTGCCGCAACGCTTGGCAAAGGGCACGTCGATTTTCTTTTCTGCACCAAAGGCGGCCTCTTCGAAGCTTATCTCGAGATTATAGAGCAGGTCGTCGCCACGCCGCCCCTGGCTGCGGCCGCGTGCCCCCCCGCCGCCACCGAAGATGTCTCCGAAGATATCTCCGAAAATGTCGCCAAATGGGGTACCCGCCCCGAAACCGCCGCTGGAGAACCCGCCCCCGCCAGAGAGGCCGGCATGGCCGAACTGGTCATACTGGGCACGTTTCTGTGGGTCGGAAAGGACTTCATAGGCCTCGGTGACCTCTTTAAACGTATCCTCAGCGGCCTTGTTGCCCGGATTCTTGTCCGGGTGATGCTGGACTGCCTGCTTTCGGAAGGCCTTTTTTATCTCCGCCTCGGATGCATTGCGATGAACTTCCAGTATTTCGTAATAATCTCGTTTTTCGCCGTTAGCCACAGTGATTCCTCTGAATACGGCAAAAGGCAAAGGGGGAACCCTTCGCCTTCAGCCGTGAGTTTTTACGTCAGGTTGGTATGCCTATTTCTTCTCGTCCTTGACCTCTTCAAAGTCGGCATCCACAACGTTTTCATCCTTGTGGGCATCCTTCTTGGGTTGTTCACCGGCAGCGCCTTCGGCGTGCTCAGCCGGCTGCTCCTTGGCGTACATGGCTTCGGCCAGTTTGTGGGCCGACTGGGCCAGTTCGTCGGTAGCCTTTTTGATGGCCTCGGCGTCCTCACCTTCCATGACCTTTTTCAGTTCGGTGATCTTGTTCTCGATGTTTCCCTTTTCAACGGCATCGATCTTGTCGCCGAACTCCTTGAGGGACTTCTCCGTGCTGTAGACCATGCTATCGGCGTGGTTGCGGGCCTCGATGGTCTCACGCTTTTTCTTGTCTTCGTCGGCATGTGCCTCGGCGTCACGCACCATCTTGTCGATCTCTTCCTTGGAAAGACCCGATGAAGCGGTGATGCGGATGGATTGCTCCTTGCCGGTACCGAGATCCTTGGCGGAAACATGCACGATGCCGTTGGCATCGATGTCGAAGGTTACCTCGATCTGGGGCACGCCGCGCGGTGCCGGTGGAATGCCGGCCAGTTCGAAATTGCCGAGCGTCTTGTTGCTGTTAGCCATCTCACGCTCACCCTGCAGGACGTGGATCGATACGGCCGGCTGATTGTCAGCGGCAGTGGAGAAGGTCTGGCTCTTGCGGCAGGGGATGGTGGTGTTCTTTTCGATCAGCTTGGTCATGACGCTGCCCAGTGTTTCGATGCCCAGTGAAAGCGGCGTGACATCCAGCAGCAGCACATCTTTGACGTCGCCCCTGAGTACGCCGCCCTGGATGCCGGCGCCGATCGCGACGACCTCATCCGGGTTGACCCCTTTATTGGCTGCCTTGCCGAAGATGTCTTCGACCTTTTTCTGTACTGACGGCATACGGGTCATGCCGCCGACCAGGATGACTTCGTCGATCTCACTGGCCGACAGACCGGCGTCCTTGAGGGCTGTACGGCATGGCCCTTCCAGTTTTGCCAGCAGGGGGGCGCAGATTGATTCCAGTTTGGCGCGGGAAAGCTTCATGGTCAGGTGCTTGGGACCGGTTGAATCTGCAGTGATGAAGGGCAGGTTGATGTCGGTCTCCATGGAGGTCGACAGCTCGCACTTGGCCTTCTCAGCGGCCTCTTTGAGGCGCTGCAGCGCCATCTTGTCGCCGCGCAGATCAATGCCCTGGTCCTTTTTGAACTCGTCGGCGATCCAGTCGATCACCAGCTGGTCGAAGTCCTCGCCACCCAGGAATGTATCGCCATTGGTGGATTTGACCTCGAAGACGCCGTCGCCCAGTTCCAGAATGGAGACGTCGAATGTCCCGCCACCCAGGTCGAATACGGCGATCTTTTCATCCTTTTTCTTGTCCAGGCCGTAGGCCAGAGCGGCAGCCGTCGGCTCGTTGATGATGCGCAGCACGTTCAGCCCGGCGATCTTGCCGGCATCCTTGGTTGCCTGGCGCTGGGAGTCATCGAAGTAGGCCGGCACCGTGATGACCGCATCGGTGACGGTTTCGCCCAGATAGTCCTCGGCGGTCTTCTTCATTTTCTGCAGAATCATGGCCGAGATTTCAGGGGCTGAATAGCGCTTGTCGCGCACCTCTACCCAGGCGTCGCCGTTGTCGGCCTTAACGATCTTGAAGGGTGAAATGGCGATGTCCTTCTTGACCGCCTCTGTATCGAACTTGCGGCCGATCAGCCGCTTGATGGCATACAGTGTGTTCTCAGGGTTGGTGACAGCCTGGCGCTTGGCCTGCTGTCCTACCAGACGTTCGCCGCTGTCAGAGATGGCCACCATCGAAGGGGTCGTGCGGCTGCCTTCGGAGTTGGCGATAACGACCGGTTCACCGCCTTCCATGATTGAGACGCAGGAGTTGGTGGTGCCAAGGTCGATTCCGATTACTTTACTCATGATGCGTATCCTCCCTTTCAAATCTTCTTAACTTCAAACTAGTCATCATTATTTTAAAAAACAAGGTGTCACAGAAAATTATTTTGCCGGAGTTGCCACGGTTACCATGGCCGGGCGCAACAGCCGCTCTTTCAGGAGGTAGCCTTTCTGGAATTCCTCTACGACCGTGTTGGGCGGTTGTTCATCGGTTGGCACCTGGGCCATGGCCTGGTGAAAGGCGGGATCGAACGTGGTGCCGACGGATTCGAGCGGGGTAACGCCGAACTTTTTCAGGGCCGTAACCAGCATGACGTGGGTCATGCGGATGCCCTCCACAACTGCCGATTGACCATCCTCGGTGGCATGGGCCAGTGCCCGCTCCAGGTTGTCCACGATCGGCAGGATTTCCTCTATCAGCGATTTGTTGCCATAGTTGAGCAACTCCTCTTTCTCACGATTGGCCCGTTTGCGGTAATTCTCCAGGTCGGCCCGTTCGCGGACAAAGCGGTCCCAGTTGTCGCGGACTTCGATCTCTTTGGCTGCAAGCTGCTCACGCAGCTGGATGATATGCTCTTCAGGGGTGGCCGGCTCAACAGGTGCAGCTGCTTCAGCGGTGTCAGGCCCGGTTTGGGCTGGTTTGGTTTCGTGGGTGTCATGTTTTTTCATATAACGTGTGTCCTTTGCGGTAGAGACTATACAGTTAAGTATGTCTTTGTCAGGTGTTGTTCAGCAGCCTGCTTACCAGGCGGGCGGTGTAGTCAACGATGGGGATGACGTTGGAATAGCCCATCCGTGTTGGCCCGATAACGCCCAAAAGTCCGATGGTGTTGTTGCCGGTGGTGAAGCGGGAGGTGATCAGGCTCATCCCGGCTGAGTGGCTGACGGGTGTTTCGGATCCGATATAGATCTGAACCCCGTCGGCGGTCATGCAGCGACCCAGCAGCTGGAGCATCTGGCTTTTCTGCTCGAAGGCCTGGAAAATCTCCTTCATGCGGGATACGTCACTGAATTCAGGCTGGTCGAGGATCCGGGCCTGCCCCTCGACGAAAATCTCGTCCCCGCCGACAGTTACCGCCTGTTCGCTGATCCGCAATGCCTGCGACATCATACTGTCGTACTGGGTCTTTTCGTTCTTCATCTCTGCCAGGATGCGTTCACGGGTCTGGAATATCGTCAGCCCCTGCATGAGTTCATTCAGGTAGTTACCCATCCTGACAAGGTCATTTTCCGGTATGTCGTCAACCGTTTCAACCAGCCGATTCTGGACGAGGCCATTGGTGGAGACCAGGATCGCCAGCACCCTGTGGGCGCCAATGCGGATGAACTCGATGTGCCGGAAAATGTCGGAGGTAAAGCTGGGCGCCACGACGATCCCCATATAATTGGAGAGCGATGACAGGGCACGGCTGGTCTCTTTGAGTATCTCCGGCAACCCGGCTCCGGATTGGCGGCAGTGCCGGATGATCTGCTTTTTCTCTTCACGGGTTACCTGGCGCAGACCTACCAGCGAGTCGACATACAAACGATAGGCCTTCTCCGTAGGAATCCTGCCGGCCGAGGTGTGGGGAGAGGTCAGCAGCCCCAGATCTTCCAGGTTGGCCATGACGTTCCTGACCGTTGCCGATGAAAGGGTCAGGGCGTGACGGCGCGCCACTGCACTGCTGCCGACCGGTTCGGCGGTTGCAATGTAGTCCTCGACGATGGCCTCGAGTATCTGTCTGCTTCGTGCTGAAAGTTCAACATCCATGGCCAGACCTCAAAAAAATAGCACTCATTGCCGAAGAGTGCTAATTCTTGTAACAAGGTAATCAGCGCTCCAGAGTTTGTCAAGGATAATTCAGCACATTTCATGGCTTCGGCAGCGGGGTGAATGTCCGTCCAAAGGGCTTGCTTCCATGGTGAAAAAAAGTATATAGTTCCAATTTACTCAAAGTTGCATTCATAGTCGATCGGAAGCGTACTATTCTGCGTTTGATCATGGGAAGGAGCATCTGCTGTGTCATGGCAGGCTGTTGGCATATTTGATTCCGGAGTTGGCGGGCTTACCGTCCTGCGAGAAATTATCAGAACCCTGCCCCAGGAAGATACCATCTATTTTGGTGATACGGCCCGTGTGCCCTACGGTACCAAGTCACCCGAGACTGTCACGCGCTATGCTCGGGAAATTACCTCGTTTCTGATCCGAAGGGATATAAAGCTGCTGGTGGTGGCCTGCAATACCGCATCGGCGGTCGCGCTTCCCACCCTTAAACGTCTGTTTTCGATTCCGGTGGTCGGGGTGATAGAGCCGGGAGCCAGGCGGGCGGTGGAGGTGTCCCGCAGCGGCCGCATCGGCGTCATCGGTACGGCCGGCACCATCCGGAGCAGTGCCTATACACGTGCCATCAAACGCCTCAATCCGGCTGCCGAGGTACTGACCAAGGCCTGCCCGCTGTTTGTTCCGCTGGCCGAAGAAGGCTGGACCGAGAATCAGGTGGCGCGCCTCACGGCACTGACCTATCTGCAGGAGCTTAAAGATGCGGGGGTTGATACGCTGGTACTGGGCTGCACCCATTACCCCCTGCTCAAGCCGCTCATAGCCGATGTTATGGGTGCAGGTGTTACGCTGGTGGATTCGGCCGCCGAGACCGCCCGGACTGTGGCCGAGATTCTTGCCGGAAAAAATTGCATGCGTCCGGATACCGAAACCGGCAATCACCATTATTATGTCAGTGATATTCCTGCCGGTTTTATCCGTGTCGGCAACCGTTTCCTTGGCGAGCGTCTGGGGGATGTCTACCAGGTGAACCTGGAAGAAGACGGGGAGGAGAGTTGAATACATGCCGCCTGTACAGCGCAGAAAAATAAGTATCAGTCTGCTGATTCCCTTTGCGATTATTGCACTGGTGTTTGGCGCTTTGATCTGGAAGAAGACCCATGACAGCCGGGAGGTGCGACCTGTTCCACAGGTGGTGGAACCGGAAGCGGCCCGCAAAGGGGTCCTGTTCTTTGTGGCCGACGGCACCAGCCTGGTGCGTGAAGCGCGGGAGCTGGAAGCCTGTGGAGAAGCACAGGCATGCTTGGAAGACCTGCTTGCTGAGCTTTTCAGCGGTCCGGTCGGGGATTTTGATGAGGCGCTGCCGGAAAGTTCAAGTGTGCAGAGCGTGCGTATTGAAGGCGATCTGGCCATCGTCGATCTGAATCAGTCGTTTGCTGTTGACCTGGCGGCCGGGAGTTCTGCCGAGATGCTGGCGGTATACTCGATTGTCGATACGATCTGTGTCAATTTCCCGCAGATCGCCAGGGTGAAGATTACCGTTGAAGGTAATGAAAAGACGCAGCTGCGGCACCTGGACCTGAGTGATCCGCTGCAGCCTGATTTTTCGCTGGAGCAGCGTCTGACGCCAGCTGACGGAAACCGGACACCACCAGCACCAGCGCCGGCAACACAGAAAGGAAAACCATGAAGCCGTTTCTAAAAGCCATTCGAGAGCAGGTGCTTATTCTTGACGGAGCTATGGGTACCATGCTGCAGGAGCGGGGCCTGAAGCCGGGCCAGTCGCCGGAGGAGCTCAATCTGACCATGCCGCAGGTGGTGGCCTCGGTCCATCGCGACTACCTGGAGGCCGGTGCCGATATCATCGTTACCAATACCTTTGGCGGTACCCGCTTCAAGCTGGCCCATTACGGACTGGAAGGCCGATTGGTCGAGATCAATGCCCGGGCCGTAGAGATTGCCCGCACGGAAGCCGGGGGCAGGGCCTATGTGGGGGCATCAATCGGTCCGACCGGTCAGTTTGTGGAGCCGCTGGGAGAGGTGACCTTCGATGACATGAAAAATGCCTTTCGGGAGCAGGCCCAGGCTTTGGTCGATGCCGGTGCCGACCTGATCACGCTTGAGACCTTTCTCGATATCAAGGAATGTCGAGCGGCACTGATCGGCATCCGTGAAGTATCCGCAAGCATACCGGTGATTGCCATGCTGACCTTTGACGACAACGGCCGTTCGGTACTGGGCACCTCGCCGGAAGCGGCCGCCATTACCCTGACCGCAGCCGGCGCCGATCTGGTCGGTTCCAACTGCGGCCTGGGCGTGGACGGCATCTTCGATATCCTCTGCCGCATGCGCACGGTGACGGATCTGCCGCTGATTTCCCAGGCCAACGCCGGTCTGCCGCAGCTATTGGACGGCAAAACGATTTTCCCCGGCACCCCGGCCGAAATGACCGCCTACCACGAGCGCATGATCGCTCTTGGTGTCCGGGTGATCGGCGGCTGTTGCGGTACAACCCCTGCCCATATCCGCGCCATGAAGGCAGCCCTGGCAGATCATCAGTCGACCTGGGCTCCGCAGGCCGAAACGACCGGTGACACGTTTTTGTCCAGCCGCGCCGGCTGGTGTGCGGTCGGCGGGAGCAACAAAACCGCCATCATCGGCGAACGGATCAATCCCACCGGTAAAAAACTGTATTCCCAGGAACTGTACGACGGCAAGGTGGCCTACATTCGCCGCGAGGCCATGGAGCAGGTGGAAATGGGCGCGACCCTGCTGGATATAAATGTCGGTGCCCCGGGCATTGATGAAGCGGTTGCCATGGAACGGGCCGTGTTCTGTGTCAGTGCCGCCGCCGGTGTGCCGATCGTGCTGGATTCATCAAATCCGGCCGCTCTGGAGCGGGGCTTGAAGGCGGCTGACGGGAAGGTGCTGATCAATTCCGTATCCGGTGAGGCCAAGAGTCTGCGCCGGGTATTGCCGCTGGCAAAGAAATACGGGGCAGCGGTGATCGGCCTGACGCTTGATAACAAGGGTATCCCCGACAGTGCCGAAGGCCGGCTGGTTATTGCCCGGCGTATCCGCAATGCTGCCCGGCGGCAGGGCATACCTGACAGGGATATCATCATCGATTGCCTGACCCTGACGGTCAGTGCCGAGCAGAAACGGGCAGCAGAGACCCTGCGCACGATCCGGCTGGTCAAGGACAAGCTGGGCCTGGCAACGGTGCTGGGGGTCAGCAATATCTCCTTCGGACTGCCGCAGCGGCCGCTGATCTCTTCGGCCTTTTTTGCCATGGCCATGGCGGCCGGTCTGGATGCTGCCATCATCAATCCCAAAGACAAGGCCATGATGGATGCCTGGCGTTCTGCCATGGTGCTGCTCAATCTCGACCATCAGGCGTCTGTCTATATTAATGCATATCGCGGGGAACCGGCTGCGGGCAGTGTACCGACACTCGTCTCCGATGCGCCGCTCTCCATCCGCGAACAACTGACCCGAGCTGTGATCAATGGCGACCGCGACGGCATCGTTGCACTGGTGGAGCAGGCCTTCGCCGAGGGGTTGACCCCCATGCAGGTCAGCAATGAGGGTTTTCTGCCGGGCCTGGAAGAGGTCGGGCGTCGTTTTGAGAACAATATATACTTCCTGCCCCAGGTAATGCAGTCAGCCGACACCATGCAGGCCGGCTTCGCCCGCTTGAAGGAGGAGATGAAGGGTCAGAGTTTCGAAAGCCGCGGACGGATCCTGATGGCTACCGTGGAAGGAGACATCCACGATATCGGCAAGAATATCGTCTGCACCCTGCTCGAAAATCATGGTTTCGAGGTCTTTGATATTGGCAAGAACGTGTCGGCCGCCACCATTATCGCCAAGGCGAAAGAATTCTCCGTTCAGGCCGTCGGCCTGTCGGCCCTGATGACTACCACCATGTCGGAGATGGATATTGTCATCAAAAAACTCCGGGCTGCCGGGGTCAAAACCTTTACCATGGTCGGCGGTGCCGTCGTAACACAGGAGTATGCCGACCGTATCGGTGCCGATCTGTATGCCCGGGACGCCATGGAAGCGGTGGCCAAGATAAAGCGTCTGCTTGCTGTCGAAGAGTAGGCTGAACGGTGACATGGGGCGCTTGATGTCAGGTTCGCTTAACACGTTGCAATCACGTGTTCATGTGTGTTAAATAGTAATTACGTCATTTCGCGTACAGGTGATTTCCCATGGTTCTCGGCTTTAATCATAATGTTACCTACAAGGGAGAGGTCTTCCACGTCCAGACTGAGGACAGTGGTGTCAATAACCCTCACATCATTACTCTGCTCTATCGAGGCGGCGTGATTCTCTGTTCCAAGAAAACCAGCTACGCCGACATCGTCAAGATGGATAATCTTGAGTCTGTGGTGGAAGAGCTCATGAAGGCCCAGCACAAGGAACTTATGCGGCGACTCAAGTCGGGCGAGTTCGACGAACGGGCCTTCTCGATCCAGGCCCCGCTGCTGGAAAACTACGAGATACCCTCTCCCAAGCCGGAATCACAGGCAACGCTCATTCCCAAACCCGTGCCGCAGCCCAAAGGGATTAACGATCTTTTCTCCCCCGTTCCTGCGGCCCAGCCCAGTTCTTCCAAGTCAGATATCTCTTTGCTCTTTGCACTGCCTGCCAGCAAGTCAGCTGCGGTTCCTGCTGCACAGGCACCCGCCGAAACTGCTCCGAAAGACGTTGTGAGTCTCGATGAGGCCATTCTCAACTTCTTCGGCGCCAATGAAAAATAGCTGCATGAAATCAAGGTGTTTTCGCCCTGAACGGTTCCTGCACCCACCAGGAGACCTCCTTGTTCAATAGCCTGACAACCCGCATCATCGCAACGACCATCACCCTGCTGGTGTGCGGTATATTTATATACGCGACCTTCAACGTTCGGTACCAGCAGGCTCAGTTGATCGATACCGCCCGCGAGAGTACCGAACTGCTGCTGCATACGGTTGAGAGCAGTATTTATAATACCATGCACCTGGGCAATGTTCAGGATGTCAGTTCGATACTCTCTATGGTCGGCCAGCATAACCAGCTGGTCGGCGTACGCATCTTCCATCCCCACGGGATTGTACTGCGCTCATCCAACCACGCCGAGGTCGGCCGGGCGGTCAGTATGAACGACTACAAGCTCTATCAAAGCCCCAAAAATTACGGCATATTTGATCTGCCCCCCTATGGCGAAGTGCTGGGCATGGTCAAGCCGATCTATAATGAACCGATCTGTCACACCTGCCACGGCACGAAAGCCAGGGTTATCGGTATCCTCAATATCAATTATTCGCTCAATCGCACCAAGATGCAGATGCTGGCGGCCTCCCGGATTTTCATTGCTTCATCGATCGCAATCACCGCCTTTCTGGCAATCACCATATCAATCATCCTGCTCAAATTTGTAAAGAAGCCGCTGGACAGGATCATTGATAATATGTCGAGGGTTGAAAAAGGTGATCTGAGTGTTCGCATCCAGTACAGCGGCAAAGATGAGATCGGCCGCCTTATCAGCAGCTTCAACTCGATGGTGGATAAGCTTAATGTTGCCAAGGTTGAACTGGAACAGTTTCATTTCCAGCAGTTGGAACGGGCGGACCGGTTGGCCTCCATTGGTGAGATGGCCGCCGGCATTGCCCATGAGATCAAAAACCCCCTGGCCGGGATTTCAGCCGCGGTCACGATCATCAAGGACGACATTTCCCCTGACGACCCGCGCAACTCGATTCTGGGTGAGGTGCTCCAGCAGGTGCAGCGACTTGACAAAACGGTCAATGACCTGCTGTTTTTTGGCAAGCCGTCACTGCCGGAACTTACCTGCATCGATATCAATCAGGTTCTCAGTATGACCTGCAAGTTCGCTTCCCAGCACCGCAGCGTCGTGAATATAGAAAAGCAGATCAATCTGGCTCAGGGGCTGCCCCCGGTGTACGCTGACGGAAAGCAGATGCAGCAGGTCTTTCTCAATATAATTCTGAATGCCTTTCAGGCCATGGTGGGTGGCGGGAAGCTCAGCATTACCACCAGCAGGGCCTTCCGGCAGGATAAGGAGTATGTCAGGATCGATGTGGCTGACACCGGCCCCGGCATCCCGCCGCAGATTCTGGAAAAGATCTTTACGCCGTTCTTTACCACCAAGGCCCAGGGGACCGGACTGGGACTGCCGATCTGCTGCAAACTTATCAATCTGCATCATGGTGATATCCGGGTCACCAGTGACGATAGCCATGGAACCGTCTTTACTATAGAGCTTCCGGCCTGCAACACGAACGAGATCGATGCACTGAGGAGAGAGGATGAAACTCAACAAGATACTGGTTGTTGACGATGAGCACCTGATTCGCTGGTCGCTGGAACAGAATCTGAAAAAACAGGGCTATGATGTTATTATGGCGGGTACCGGTGAAGATGCATTGCGATGTGCCCGTGAACAGCAGCCCGATCTGGTGCTCCTGGATATCCAGTTGCCCGATATCAGCGGCATCGAGGTTCTGGAAAAGATCAAGGAATTTGACGAGGATATAATTGTCGTCATGCTCACGGCCCATGGCGGGCTTGAAACGGCTGTCAATGCCATGCGTCTGGGGGCCTACGATTACGTCAGCAAGCCCTTTAACCTTGATGAGCTTTCCATTATCATCAAAAAAGCACTGGAAAACTGCGATCTCAAGCGCGAAGTCGTCAGGCTGCGCACCGAGACCAAAAAAACGGCCCCCAATATCATCGGACAAAGCCGACAGACACAGTATCTGATGGAAGTGCTGGACAAGGTTGCCAGGAGCGAGGCCTCCACGGTCCTGGTGCAGGGTGAGTCAGGCACCGGCAAGGAGTTGGTTGCCAAGTGGATTCATTATAGTTCCAACCGGGCCGAGAAGCCGTTTATTGCCATTAACTGTGCTGCCGTTCCGGCAACGCTTCTGGAAAGCGAGCTGTTCGGACATGAAAAGGGTGCGTTCACCGATGCAAAGGCCACCAAAAAAGGGCTGTTTGAGCTGGCCGATGGCGGCACGGTCTTTCTGGATGAGATCGGCGACATGGAAATGGGCATGCAGGCCAAGCTGCTCCGTTTTCTCGAAGACCGTTCCTTCAGGCGCATCGGTGGCGGCCGGGTGTACACGGTTGATGTGCGCATCATCTCGGCCACCAACAAGGACCTGCAGAAATCCATCGAGGAAAAGAGCTTTCGCAACGACCTTTATTACCGGTTGCAGGTTATCCCGATCTTCCTGACCCCGCTGCGTGAACGCAAAGAAGATATTATCGCTCTGGCGTCACACTTTGTTGAAATGTACAACAAGGATTTCAATAAAAAGGTGCAGGGCATTGCCGGCATGGCCGAGCGTATGATGCTTGATTACAGCTGGCCGGGCAATGTGCGGGAGCTCAAAAATGTCATCGAGCGGGCCATTATCCTGGGTAACGATGAGTCTCTTCTGATGGAGCACCTGCCGCTAGAAATCGTGGCCAAGGCGTCTGCCCAGGGCGGGGCGCCCATGGCGGCCTTCCGGCTCCCGCCGGAAGGTATTGATATAGAAGAGGTCGAGAAGGAATTGATTCGTCAGGCGCTTGAAAATACCGATTGGAATCAGTCGAAGGCCGCCAAAAAACTTAATCTGGGTATAGATGCGTTCCGCTATCGGATGAAAAAATTCGGTTATTTAAAATAAAAAACGTGTATCAGGGGAACAGCTTTTCCGAACAATGCTAAATTTCAACGGTAACTTACTGTAGGATTGATGGGCGCTTGACCAATGTAAAGGTTATGCGCCCATTTTGGCATTAGTGTTGCATTTATTGAATCGTGAAACGTGGCAACAACGGGAAAAAGAGTGTCTTGTGAACAGTATGTTGAAGGATATCAAAGACATGTGTATGAAAAGCTGTACGTTAAAATCCCTTGTATATAAGCGAGCCCAGTGTTCCTTACGGCTATTTCACGGTCCGATCAAATTTAGTAACGCCACTTCACCGGTGGCGGTAATTTAGGTGGGTTTAGCAGCACGTTTCAAAGGTTGTAACTCTAAGTGGAGTGCACTTAATCAAGAGTGAAAAGGAGAAAGGTATGAAAGAAGCAAAGCCGCAAAAGAAGACGTTTCAATCAGTCCTGCTGTCACTGCTATCGGTTGTTGCGGTGCTGGTAATGGCAAGCCCGGCGCTCGCAGTAATGGACTGCGCCTCGTGTCACGGTGACGGTATCAATCCCGCCACTGGCCTGCTTCGTACTGGCACTGACATGCGTCCAGTCGATGCTGCCTACCGGAATATATCCACCGGTGGATTCGTGGGTAGTCACCAGTCGCATATGAAGACCGCAGTTGCTCCGTCAGCAGCTGGAGCTGCCTGTGCAGCGTGCCACAACAACGGAACGTACACCACCAGTCACCGTAATGGCACCATTACCTTTGTTCCTGGTGTTGCCTATAATAAGGGTGCCGGCGCCATTAGCTTCACCAACCAGACCTCTGTGCCGGTTCTGGGTACCTGCGGCACCGCTTCCTGTCATGCCAATCCGGTCGGTACCGGGTTTGTGACAACCCCAACCTGGGGTGTCAACACTGCAGCCGGCTGTACAGGTTGCCATCAGGGTGCCAATGCCATTACAGCAACCGGTCCCGCTACCGGTACCCATGCTTCGCACAATGATACCACCTGTACCGATTGTCACAGCACAGGAACAACCGCGACTACAACCGGTCTGCAGCACAACGATGGCAATATCGACATCTTCAAAACCACCCCTGGCGACCTCGGCTACACAATTGACAAGGCCAAAGGCACAACAGGTGCTACCTGTAACACTGCTTCCTGTCACGTAAGCCCCGTTAGTACTGCATTTGTAACAACCCCTGCCTGGGGTACCAACACTGCATCAGGCTGTGTCGGCTGCCATAGCGGCGTAAACGCTATTCTGGCTACCGGTCCTGCTACCGGTTCCCATGCTAAACACAACGATACCACCTGTACCGATTGTCACACCACTGGAACAACGGCGACAACTGCCGGAGCATCGCACAGAAATGGTGTTATCGACATTATTGATGGCTACCCACTCAGCAAAGTCAAAGGCACAGCTGGTGCCAGCTGTACCACCGCTTCTTGTCATGCCAACCCATATGCACCAACAGGTTCGGTTGCAACACCTAACTGGGGCACCAACACAGCATCAGGCTGCGTAGGTTGTCACAACGGTACAGGCGCTATCGCCGCAACTGGTCCCGCAACCGGTGGCCACGTTCTTCATATGTCGCGAGCAGCCATCGCCTGTACAGATTGCCATGCTGCTGGAACTACCGCTACAACTGCACCGACCACAGGTCACAATGATGCCAACATCACCGTAGCTAATGTTGGCTATCCTGCCACAGTTGCCAAGCATGCTGCGGGTACATACGTAGCAAACGGCTGCTCCAGTGTTAGTTGCCACAATTCACCCGCCGGTTACACACCTACATTTACTGCTCCTGCAATTACATGGGGTGGAAATGTAAACTGTAACGGTTGTCACGGTTATCCTCCGTCTCCTACAACCAATCACGTCGGTGTAACAGGCGATGTTTGTTACAGCTGCCATGACAACGTCAAAAATACTACAGTTTCCACCACTCCAAGCGCAACGGCATTCGTTGATCTTTCTAAGCATATGAATGGTGCCGTCGAAGGCGGAAAGTGTAATTCCTGCCACGGTTACCCACCGGTTCAGACCTTGGGTACCTTCGGTCACCTGAATAACTACACTGGCGCCAGGTTGCAGAACTACTCCGGCGGTGGCGGTGTTCACTCTGTGCCTGGTCACCTGGCGCTTACCATTAAGCCTTCTGATAAGTGGGGCACAATTGGTTCGGCAACTCCTGGTTGTATAACATGCCATCCTTCAACATCGCATAACCAGAATGGCGGAACCTTCTTGACGGCAAGCGTACAAGTTGTTGTTGACCCGAATTACAGGTTTGACAAAAACCGTCCGATTGTTTACAATGCCGTTCAATCTGGTACAAGTAAGAAGTCCGGTACCTGTGCAAACGTAGCCTGTCACTTCCAGAAGTCACCAATCTGGAGTACGGAGACTTACACGAAGGGCCATTAATACTTAGTTGAAAAGGGGGGAGCGGGAAACCGCCCCCCCCCTATTAAAGAGTAATTTCAGTTATAACGTACTTTAGTCATAGAATGAGGAGTTACGTATGAAGACATGTCAAAGCACGGGATATTATCAACAAGTTCGAGTTATCTTGTTGCTATGCTTAGTTTCCTCGCTATTCTTTTCTGGTTCAGCATTCGCGTTGAACGGGAATCTAATCGATCAGTGCTCTGACTGTCATGGTACGCCGATAAATCCGCAGAACTTGGTTGCATATCCAGGACCTGCAGATAACAGGCCCTTGGATGGGTCGTATAGAAATATTTCGACAGGTGCGTTCGTGGGAAACCACCAGCGGCACATGGGCGCAACCACATCGCCAAATGCCTGCACCCCCTGCCATGGTACTGCTCAATCAAAAATGGACCATCGGGACGGCAAGATCAATATGCGGCTGCATATTAATTCAACTGCCACAATCAGAGGAACCTACGGAAAAGGAACATTCATTAATCAAACATCAGTATTTAACACTGTAAATGCAACGTGTAGCAATGTTAACTGCCATTTCCAAAAAACAACGTTAACGTGGGGTTCTGCAGCATATTCTTATACCAGTTCTTCGGTAAATGACTGCGATCAGTGCCACGGTAACGGGACGCTCTCCGCACCTCAGGACGGCAGTCATCCAAATACGACAAATAAGCATGGCCTGTATTACGGCTACGATGCCTTGTCCTGTGCAAAGTGCCATGCCAACCATACAGTAGAAGCCAACAGATTTGCACATGCAACCAGTGCCGGTAATCGCTCATTGATTTTGAATGGCACTGATTTTGCTTCGACCAGTTATTCAAAAGCTGCCACCAACCTGGTATACCCGGCGTACCTGTCTACAACTCCCGCCAACCGTAACGGTACCTGTACAACCTTCTACTGCCACAGTCCTGGTACAGCTGGTACGAAGCAAGCCGACGGACGTACAACGATTTCTGCTCCGAATGTTTTACCAAACTGGGTAGCTGGCAGTACAGTTGATTGTTCTTCATGTCATACCGGTGGGACAACCACAGGACCGACATATGCCACTACTGTTAAGGCAAATCTGCACCCGTCTCACACACAAGCCGGTGTCGTATATACCTGTGATGTATGTCACTACAATGTTACCAACAACGGAACGACCATTTCCAACTACAGCAAACACGTAAACGGTTTCTATAACATATCGGCCAATACCACGCTGATACCGGCATTTAACTACACGTTTGCTGCGACAGGCGGTACCTGCAGCAAGGTTACCTGTCACGGTAATACAGCTCCGGCTTGGAGCGCTACTTTCGCTCCTACCAGTGGCAATCAGTGCCAAAAATGTCATGGATCGCAAACTCTGGCATTTACCACCGTTACAGGGGCTTCAATCGCCCCCGGTACCGGCAATATCGATACCAGTCGTACAGCTGGTATTACAGTACGAGGCGGAGCGCATCAGGAACACCTCAAGCCTTCTACGGTAACGACACGTGCAGTTCACTGCAGCGAGTGCCATATTCCTCCTGCTAACGTCTCCGAAACGACACTTGCGAATGTTGCCATCCCGCATCTCAAGTATTCTACCGCACGGCTGGATTTTAAAGGTCCTTCAATCGCTTATTCCGCTGTGCCAGCAGCAACTCGTACCGGTGGTGTCATCAGTTGCTCCAACACGCACTGCCATACCGGTAAGGAGAATTCCGGTACCAACATGGTTCCTACCTGGAACAGCACGACCTATATTGCGGCAACACCGACGGTCGCTGATTGCAATAAATGTCATGGTCTCCCGCCACGACATCTGTACGGTCACGCCAGTACGGCGAGATTGACAACAATTACCGGCACCAACGCTTTTACACTCTGCACAGGTTGTCATTCCAATCTCAACCTGTCACCGGCAACGGCGACTCCTGCTGCAATATTCAAAGACCCGAGCCTGCACATCGATGGTATCGTTCAGGCTGGTGGACACTCACCAGCATATCCCTATCCGACACATAACAGTGCTGCAGGTGCTGCACCGTTTACTAATTGTGTAACATCCGGCTGCCATACAAACGGCACGAATACCACCTATCCCGCAACAGTGTTAGGTAACCCGCCAGACTGTCGTGGCTGCCATAAAGCGGCGACTCCGGGCTCTGGCTGCAGTTCCTGCCATGGTGATGCTACGGGACGGCCATCCAATAATGTTGCAGGCAATGTCTTCCCGAATGTCAGCGGAAGCCATGGAAAACACGTTGTTGCACTTGGCTATGCATGTACTGTATGTCACAGCACGTATGGTACCGGTTCAGCAAGCCATGGTAGTAATAGTCGCAATGCATCTGCCCAAACGCTTGCATTCGTCCACGTGACATCAGCAACCCGGCAGTTCGGTGATTTTACGTTTACCAAAAAAGATCATGTCACCGCAGGAAAAGGGTCTTGCGGCACTAACACATGCCATGGTCCGGCTGAGTGGGGTGTTGATAAACTCGATTGTATCTCTTGCCATTCAGCAACTGTTGCAATTACAAAAGGACCACTTACTGGCGGGTCGCGTGATGCGGTAGCCTTGAATCTAAAAAATTCCGGTACCCGTAACCATAAATCAACAGCTGTTGGATCCGATGCCAGCAAGTGGGATTGTATCGTTTGCCATATGGAAGGAAACGTCTCAACAGGTTCCACTGATTCTGCTTATCATGGTAACGGTGAGATTGAATTCCGTGATCCGGATACCGGTACGCAGGTTCGTAAGGTTCGTTGGAGTGGCGGTGCATTTGGATCCAACGATGCCGCCGGACGTTACGTCGATACGTTAACAAACTTTACTACGGCTCGTTTCTCGCGAAATCTTTCAGTTACTTTGGAAGCTGATCCGGCATGGCTCAAGATTGCATCAATTCAGATGAATCTTTGTCTGAAATGCCACGATAACAATGGTGCCACAAGCACTAATGCCCAGACGAAAAACCCGTCGTTCCCGGGAACTGCTGTGCAGCCATTTGGTAATCCTGTCGGGAACTCATCTTCTCTCGTATGGATATCGACAACACTAAAAACTGCTGCCGGTAATGCCACTGGTAACGTTATGAACGTCTTCTCGCAGCTTTCTTCCGGAAATGCGTCGTATCATCCGGTCCGCGCCCGCCAGAACAACGGCTTTGTTCGTGCTGCCAGGATGAACGCACCGTGGAATGGTGGTACTTCTGCTGCATCAACATCCTCCTACGGCTACCTGATCAGCTGCTTCGACTGCCACTCGGCAAGTGGCGCTTCAGGTAATCAAACAGGAACTGAAGTTGCCCATGGAAATGGTGTTACAGGTACGAATGCACTTGCCCTCAGGGCAGCAAACTACGCTGCAACAAACAACCTGTGTACCCTCTGTCACGCGGCAGCTTATGCCGGAACGACAAACCATGGTGGCGGTGCGTTTGCTGCTAATGGTAGCAGCAAAAATGACACTTACTATACTACGTGTTTTGCCTGCCACTCTAATACCAATGGTTCAGCAAACAATCCGCTTTTAGCTTCGCGTGCTTCTGATGCTCATGGTTTTAATGGCATGGGTGATACAGGCGCTGCTACAAATACCTTCGGAACTCGGCCCTATGCATTTATTCGAGCCAGAGGTCCCATGGGTAACTGGAGGCCAGGAACCTGTGCAAGTACATCGGGTTGTACATCATCAGGTCCTTACACACCAGGTGGCACCTATTAAATTGTAATTTTCAGTTCTTGACATTTGAAGCCCCACTCTTTTAAGGGTGGGGCTTTTAATTTTCATATCATGTATGGAGGATGACCGGATGTGCCACCCAGGGATACGTTTCTTTTATCTGCTTATATGCACTGCGTATGTGCTGACTGTTTTGCCGGGTTGTTCCCGTGAACATACAGATTCCCGCCAGGTTACTCACAATAATGTATCCACATCGCAGCGTAGCGACAGCCTACAGAAGCATGCTCCAGTCGCCGCGGGAGCAGTTTCACTGTCAAGTGCTAGTGATATCAAGAACCAGACCGATGAAGGGCAAAATCATATCCAGCAAAATATCATTACATTCAGCTCTTCCGGCCGAGGTGTTGCCTACATTGCCGAAAACGATGGTAAAGAGTATGTGGTACATAATGGCAAACGGGGAAATCCGGTTACCGGGATTATAAATCTGGTAATTTCTCCGGATGGACAGCACGTAGCGTTCAGAAGACAACTGGGCGAATATAGAATGATGGTTGTTGACGGTGTTGCACATCAACTCTATAAAACTGTTTTTACGCCGGTATATAGCCCTGATAGTCGACATATTGCCTATCTGGCCGTTGAACAAAACGGATTGACCTATGTTGTCCTCGACGGAAAGCCGATCGACGGTGTTCAGGAAATCGTATCGTCAGAATTTTTGTTCAGCAGCGATTCCGGGCAACTTGTGTATCATGTAAGAGCCAATGGCGCTAACGATGGCTATCTAGTCCTGTATGATATCATGACCGGGAAAAAGACTGCGAAAACGTGCCTTGATGCTGTCATTCTCATGAATAATAAAAAAGATCGTATCGCTGCTGTGGTGAATGATGGCGCCGCACAAAGGGCTGTGACCTTTCCTGTCGGTTCACCTGATAAAATCGTAAAATCATCCAATTATGAAAAGATACAAGATTTGTCTTTTGGGGCAGATGGCGAGTCATTAGCTTTTGTTGCAGATAAAGGCACCAGCAAGTTTCTTGTCGTGAACGGTAGAGAAGAGATTCTCCCCGCTGATCTGGGAATATCCGCACCACCTATTATCCGTCCGGATGGACGCGGTGCCGGAATATTACTTGAGTCACACGACAGGTACAGTCGCTTTTATGTTTTTCACCAGACCGGCCAGAAACTATCTCAGGAAAAAAAATACGGTTTCGTAAAAGACCCCGCATTCAGTCGATCTGGAAGTGTGGCGTTCGTAGCCAATATTGATGAAAAGTTCTGTGTTGTTGTCGATGGTGTTAATGGTCCGGCTTTTGATGCCGCTCTTGAGCCTGTCTTTACTCCAGATGGTTCTAAACTGGTCTATCGGGCTCGTGAAGGTAATAAGCGCATGGTTGTTACCTACGATATGAATGGTAAAAAACATCGTCGACATCAAGGATATGAAATGGTTTTTCCTGTTACGATCAAAACAGAAGGCAATTCCATCGGCTACGGTGTAAAGGATGGCAATAGTCTGATCTGGAAGATTGAGAGGTTATAATGGCATGTGATGACGATACTCAGGGGAAAAGTGGCGAAAGTGAGCACTTTCCGGTTGAGCCCTATTATCATCCGGCTAACAGGCTCGCACTTCTAGTCTATGACTTTATGGCTTCATCCCGTTTGGCGATGGGATTGCTGATTTCGATTCTGATAAGTTGTCTGTGCGGTGGTATTCTATTCAGCACTGAACAGGCTCATCGCTTTATTTATGATTCACTCTGGTTTAATGGTTTGCTCGTGCTGCTGGCATGCAATACGGCTTGTTGTTTTTTTGGCAGAATCTGGCGGAGGCGAATCACTGTTATTACTTTTGGAATGATTCTGTTCCATCTCAGCTTTGTAGTTATGTTCCTGGCGATAGTCTTTGACAGCCTTTTTTATTTTGACGGACTTTTACGAATAACAGAAGGCGAAACAATTTCAAATAATGTCAAACAGTCATATGACAGTGTTCGTCATGGACTTTATTTCTCTTTTCCGCGATTGAAAGGTACTACTACCCTGCTGAAGGTGTATCGGGGATTCAAGGTCGATGGAGAAGAAAAAAATATCGCGTATGATCTTTCTTTTGATAGACCCGGGAAGCCGAGTAAAAGGGATAAAATCTATATCAACCACAAGGTTGACAACAATGGTGTCGAGTATTTTCGCGACCGGGAAGGGTATTCACTGCTGTTGATTCTGGATAGTGCACAGGGTAAGGAAATCTACGGTGCCCATTATCCGTTACAGAGTTTTAAACAGCAAAATAACTCGTATATTTATTCTACCGGCACCAATGCCGGTCCGGACCGCATTGAGTTTCCGTCAGAACAAGGTAAGGCACTTTTTGGCTTGCAGGCGGAATTCTTCTCTGACGATAAGAATGACCGGTCGGGTAAGGTCAGGTTCCAGGTTTGGCCTGCGTCGGTTTTGGTTGCGGGAGGTGCCGCTTCTCACAACGGAATGTCCGGTGGTTTAGACAAACAATCTGCAGCGGCGGCTCATCTTTCAGGAATGCAGGGAATGGAGATGCCGGCTGGTGGCGGACACGCTCCGGCATCCGGATTCCAGAACATCTCTTCCTCTATCGCTATGCAGAAGAAACTACCCAGACTGGCGGAAGGGACTGTCACTATCGGCAGCAAGCTCCCTTTTGGCGAGTATGCGCTGAGTGCGCGCGAAGTGCGCTACTGGGTTGCCATGAATGTTCGCTACAATCCGGGGAAACCGGTGGTGCTGACCAGCCTCTGTATCGGTCTGGCTGGATTGATAATTACAATGTACGGCAGGGTTCAGCGTTCCAGAAAATAGCAGATTCTGCCAGGGTGTATAGAGCCTCATACAAAATTAACAGGGCCATAATCTGATGAAAGATATGCATGTCAGCACCAAGATCTTTATTGTTGTATTTGTTTTTGCGGCGGTGTTGCGTCTCTGGGGGGTGTTTGATCAACATGCAATGATTGGTGACGAAGTCATCGACATTCCTTCAGCTAAGGCCTACTTTGAAAACGGTGTTGGCAACTGGAGATATCCCTATCTTAAAAGTATTATCTATGTTCTCGATATAAGATTGTTTGGTGATAATCCCGTCGGGTGGCGCATTGATAACATCGTTTTTAGTTTATTGTCCATCATACTGGTGTATCTGATTGCACAGCAAATATATGGCAGGCACACCATTTCTCTGCTGGCTGCATCAATGCTCGCCTTTGACCCCTTTCATATACATTTCAGTCGTGCAGGTACTATGGAGATTCCGGTAATATTCTTTTTTCTGTTGTATCTGTATCTAATGCTTGATTACAGCGAAAATAATCATCGTACACTACTATTGCCTGGAGTAGCTTTGGGTTTAACAATTGCGTCCAAAGCGTACTTTATGTTCGCTATTCCGCTGGTTGCAGGCTACGGTTTTTATTATGCGGTGAGACAATCTAAGTCAAATACGGTGTCTCTTTGTATTGAATTTTTTGTTTCATTAGTTCTACTGCCATTGGCACTATATTTAATCGTACATTTTCTCTGGTTCGCCCGCGGTCACACGTTAGCTGAGTTTCTGCTGCTCAAAGCCGATTCAATACGCATTCACAATATTTATACTTTTATAAATGCGGATATCCTGCAGCAAGGCGGTAAGCCATGGGAGTGGTTCATTAAGCCATCCTCCTTTGGCCACCAGCTTTCACAGGATGGTCAATATGGCAGGTTCGCACTGCAGATTAATAGTCCGCTCGTCAGGATTCTGGTCCTTCCCGCCGCAATCTTTGCCTCCTGGTATGCCATTGCAAAGCGCAACCTGCGCCACGCCTTGGTGCCACTTTTATTTGTTGCCTGTTATGGTTTATTCTTTGTTAGCAAACGTTCCTTTAACAGTTATTCTGCACTTGTGCTTCTGCCGTTTGCTTATATGATGGTGGCTCAGGCAGTCACCGTCTTGGCGAGCCGTTACCATCGTGAATTAGAAGTATCGGCTGCATTCTTATTCGTAATTGTGGTCTGGGGATGCTATCTTTTTCCGGTTTCTGCCGGTTTTCAGGTTCCCATTGAGCTGTACCGCACAGTCATTGATTCTTCTGCCATCACAAGAGTGTTCTGATGCCGTCTCGCCAGATAATACTTTACAGCTGCACGTCTTTTATATTTTTGGCTGTTATTGCCTTTACCCAGTACTATGGCCCCAGTCGCAGGGTCTTTGTTTCTCCCTCACGGGTTGAATTTGCTGTTTCGACCGCAGAGCTTGAACAGATATGGCAGAAGTCGGGCGTTAAGGGGCGGACGCTTGTTACCTTCTCGCGCTACCTGAATGCGACGGAATCCAAGGAAACGAAGGAAATCAAAGCGACTGAGCGTGCAATGGAAATGGGTATTATTCGGCGCGTATTCCATATTGTGCCGGACAACGCCTGGAATGAAGTTAGCAAAAATCTGACCGGCCGTAAAGGGATGCGACCCATTCCTGAAGGTTATTTAGGAATTTTTGAATACGGCAGAGTATATATCATGCCCTTTTCGCGCTTCAGCCCACCATCAGAAAAATCAATACTCGTAGTTGAACCCAAGATTTTAGCTGAAACAGAAATTGTCAAAATATTAGATAGTTTGAAGTCAGGGAAACTCTCGGCTGATCTGGTCACAGTCATCAGAGGAACTGCTCAAGATGCTATTAATTTTCGCACTGCACTTCAGTTAAGATAGTTTTTCAATTGCAGGCATTGTAATGTAGATCACGTTACTGTAGCCTTATAAAAGCCTTAGATTTATAACGTACATGCTGATTTACCGATTCAAAGAGTTCTACAAGTGCTCCCACGTGTCATGACAAATTGTTACAATGTACTGTTCTGCATCGAAGGGTTGGAGCATGAGGTGTTGTTATCGATGTACTGGGGCTAATGTGTGTCTAAAACTGCCATAATAATTGGAGCTGGTCCTGCGGGTCTAACCGCTGCATATGAGCTGTTAGATAATACGGACATTTCCCCGATAGTTTTTGAAATGACCGGTGATATTGGCGGGATATCAAAGACCGTTGTCTATAAAGGAAATCGTATTGATATCGGAGGCCATCGGTTCTTTTCTAAATCCATTCGAGTAATGGAATGGTGGCTCAACATCTTCCCGCTTCAAGGTGAGCCAGCAAAAGATTACAAGCTGCTTGACCGAACCATCCCTCTTGCTACTTCATGCAGGCACCGTTCTCTTAGATCAAAGCGAACAAAGTCAATTCCCGCCCCGAATCCTGAAGAGACTGATCGTGTAATGCTGGTGCGAAGCCGATTATCACGAATCTATTTTTTACGGAAGTTTTTTGACTATCCTATAAGCCTTTCAATTGAAACTCTAATAAATCTTGGTCTAGTTCGGGCGTTGCAGATCGGCTTGAGTTATCTGAAAGTTTTGCTACTACCTTCTCGTTTGGAAAGATCTTTGGAAGATTTCTTCATAAATCGTTTTGGCAGACAGCTTTACCTTACTTTTTTCAAGGACTACACTGAAAAAGTTTGGGGAGTTCCCTGCGAAAAAATTAAACCAGAATGGGGGATTCAAAGAATACGAGGTCTCTCGGTAGCAAAAACTCTCCTGAATGCGTTTAGAAAACTTTTCACGTCTCAGAAAGATATAAATCAGAAAAACATTGAAACAAGTCTGATTGAGTTGTTTTATTATCCTAAGTTGGGGCCGGGGCAACTGTGGGAAGCTGTTGCAGATGTTATTCAGGATAACGGCGGTAAGATTGTCCTTAATTCCAGAGTTATCGGAATAGAATCTATCGCTGACAAGATATCCGCTATATTGGTTCATGATGAAATCAGCAGGCAGGTGACCAGGTATGAAGCCGACTACGTGTTCTCTTCGATGCCTGTGAAAACTCTTATTTCTGCCATGGGTGATAGTGTTCCTGAGCCTGTCAAAGCAGTTGCTAAAGGGCTCATTTACAGAGATTTCATAACTGTCGGTTTGTTGATAAAAAAACTTAATATAATTAACGATACGAATCTGAAGACTATCAACGATCTGATTCCGGATAACTGGATTTACATACAAGAACGTAAAGTAAAGCTTGGCAGAATACAGATTTTCAATAATTGGAGCCCTTATATGGTGAAAGATCCAGATACTGTCTGGATTGGTCTGGAATACTTTTGTAGCGAAGGGGACGGCCTCTGGTCAATGGAGGATGCTCATTTTACGGATTTTGCCATAAATGAGCTAGTCAGCATTGGCTTTATCGATCAGGAATATGTTCTCGATTCAACGGTATTGAGAATGCCAAAAGCCTATCCTGCGTATTTTGGCAGTTATGAAAGGTTTGAAGACATTCAAAAATATACTGACCAGTTTACCAATCTTTTTCTGGTTGGCCGTAACGGGATGCATCGCTACAACAACACAGACCATTCAATGTTAACAGCCATGATTGCAGTGGAAAATATTATTGCTGGATGCATTGATAAATCCAATATTTGGAGTGTCAATACTGAAAGTGAATATGATGCGGCGAACAATTATTATACACAAGGACAAGCGTAGTTACCTTCGAAATTCAAGATTAAGGGGTTATGTAAGATTGGTAATAACAGGTTCCGTGGAAATATATATGAGAAAGTTGGTAATTTTAGTTCTTACAATTATGTTGGTGGGGTGTGGAATAAATTTGGCCTTTGAAGCATACAAGTCTTCGGTGGCTATAGATTTTTATAACTACTGGGGGATAGGCAAGGCCATGAAATTGAGTAATGGTACTTTGTCAAGTCCTTACCCAGATATAGATGCTTACGGCAATTTATTAGACCAATATGCTATTGTATCTAATGTAAAGCAACTGCAAAAAACTAATTCAATATGTCATGGTCTATTCAATTATGGGTTAGATATGACCATGACTCCGCTTATTTATACTGTGTATGCTTTAATGCCAGACGATTATTTGGTTGCCTTTAATTGTTTTTTGGCGATCAAATTGATTTTATTTATTGCTGTAATCTATGCCTTATACAAGTATGAAAGACTAGATATCCCATCGCTTGTTATTTTCATACTTATAGTATCATTTTTTAAACCGCTTATATCTGATACTAGGCTTGGAAATGTAAATATTTTCCAATTGCTTGTGATAGTTATTTGTTCATTCGTTGCTGGAAAAAAAGCATCCAGCAAGCCATTGGACATTTATAATTGTACGGCTTTTTTTTGTGGTATGGGGCTATTCGTTTTATTGAAACCTAATTTTTTACTGGTTGCATTAGCTATTGCAGCATGCGTAATTGTTAATTGCAATAAACGTACAGTTGTGATGTCTGCAATTGTAACAATGAGTTTCATGTTGATTTTGTTTTTAATTCCATGTTTCTATTTTAAGTCTTCAAGTGTTTGGAACGATTGGTTGGAATATCTTGCACTTGGAAGCAATAAACTTTGTACGAGCTTGTTCCTCGGAAACTTTTCTATTTCTTCTTTTGTTGCTACCAAACTGGATATTGGTATAAATTCTTCAGAAACTATAATATGTTTACTCTTAATGGTCAGTCTTTTATTGGCAATAAGAGTGAATATCAAAAATACTGTTATGGAACTACTTCAAAACATAAATTTATGTATTACACTAGCTGCATCAGCGACGCTTGCTTTATCTCCCATCGTTTGGTGGCATTATTATGTTATATTAATATTTCCTGCGTTATGGATGATGAAAATCAAGTCAGCATACTGGACTTACAAAATCCTAGGGTTAACTTCCATCTTGCTTTCATCCGACATCATATCGTGGCTGGATCTTGATAAATATTATCATTACAATGTTTATCTAGTAACGTGCAGTTGGATACCGATATGGATAGGTGCACTGATTATGGTTTCTGGCTTGAAATGTGGCGCTGTCGAACGTGGTTATTGTTAGCACCACATAAACTTTGTTTAAAAATATCCAAAATAATATGCTGCGGATTTGAATGTCTTATACTCAAAACTTCAGATATTGGAAGAATACGTGCTCATCTCTCCTATCAATAAAGCTGCTTCGTCCTCTCAGACAGACTATGAACTTCTATCAGAATTAAGCCTGATTATTCCGGCTTACAATGAAGAAGCTTCAATAGGAGACATCGTCAGACGGGCGACCACAATGTTGGAGCATAGTTCTACGCAGTGGGAAGTGATTGTTGTCTCTGATTGTTCCACAGACGATACCGCTGCCGTTGCTGCTGCTGCCGGAGCTAGTGTTATTACGCATCCGATCAACAGAGGATATGGCAATTCGTTGAAGACGGGGATAACTCGTGCCAAATACGGCACCATTGCTATAATTGATGCCGATGGAAGTTATTTTCCCGAAGATTTACAACTGCTCCTGCCGTTTGCATCGGAGTTTGACATGGTAGTCGGTCAACGCAGCGGCACTCATTTTCATGGCGGCCCCTTCAAGTACGTGGGGCGCCGTCTGCAGCTTTTTCTTGTAGAGTTCGCCACTGGGACAAAAGTACCTGATGTGAATTCTGGTTTAAGGGTATTCCCCCGGGAACTTTCATTGACTTTTTTTGATAACCTTTGTGGAGGATTTTCTTTTACAACAAGCATCACCCTCGCAATGCTGCTTACTGACGCCACCATAAAGTTTGCCCCGATCAGATATGAGGCGCGAATCGGCAAAAGTAATGTCAATTATTACCGCGATACTTTGCGCTCACTTCAGATCATCACCCATGCCATCCTCAGATTCAATCCGATCAAAATATTTCTTCTGCTAAGTCTTTTTCCGCTCGTTTGCTCGGGTTTGTTCGGGGCCATTATCCTCCCAGCTGTACATCTTCATCGCTATGATGTTTCCCTGCTCTCTGGGGTAATTGCTCTTCTGTTTTTGATGACGGCACTTATCATCATTGCGTTGGGATTTGTTGCAACGACAATCACAAGTACTTTTCACAAACCCTCCTTATCTGGCAAACGGAAAAAATAAATGTGCGGTATCTGCGGTATAGTCTATCATGGTGATGAGGCGCTGCATTCGCTAGTCTCGTCCATGAATGATTTGCAGCGCAAGAGGGGGCCGGACGATCTGGGTATATTCGACGTAATAACCCCCGGTTTTCGCTGTACTCTTGGTCATACGCGACTTGCCATCATAGATCGTGAAGGTGGTGCGCAACCAATGTCTGTCGAGAACGAAGCGGTACTGGTCTTTAATGGCGAAATTTACAACCATCTGAATCTTCGGAATGAGCTGAAAGTTAAAGGTGTTATTTTTCGAACCCACAGCGACACAGAGGTGGTGCTTCAAGGATACCGTGTCTGGGGTATCGAAGGTTTACTCAAGCGTATAGACGGCATGTTTGCCTTTGCCATCGTTGACCGACGTAATGGCCTCGTTGTCCTAGCCAGAGACCCGGCCGGGCAAAAACCGCTTTATTACAATATAACGAAAGACAACACTTATTTTGCCTTCGCATCTACATTGAAAGCGCTTGCATCATTGCCATGGTTTGACCGACACATTGATCGTATAGCATTGGAGCTTTTTCTCAATTTCCGCGTTATTCCTGCACCACACTGCATCTACCGCAACACCTTCAAGCTACCTCCTGGCAGTTATATGATCTATGATGGGCGCACTTTAATTATTAAAGAGTTCTGGTCCCCATCTGCCGTCCCCATACGCCAAGACAATCATACAGAGAGTGAACTGCTTGATGAATACCGCTCTGTACTGCGATCAACACTACAGGAAACGCTGATTGCCGATAGTCCCGTATCTCTTCTCCTATCGTCCGGTATTGACTCCACAACGCTTGCGCGGGAACTTGGTTGTCTTCCAGAACGAGATGGTGTGACCGCTTACACCATGGGTTTTAAGTCAGTGGGCTATGATGAGTCGAAATCTGCCGCGTTTGTGGCACGATCAGCAGGGCTTAAGCACGAGATACTGAATTTTGATGGCAAATCACTTGAGGAAGAACTTGAAACACTCAGTGATATTTTGGATGAACCATTTGGCGACCCTAGTCTCCTCCCAAGCCTGCGGTTATGCAGAGCGGTTGCCGATAAAACCAGAGTGGCTATTACAGGTGACGGGGCAGACGAACTTTTCGGCGGTTACCCAACGTTCAGTATTCTCAAGTTCTGGCCAATCTTGAACAGGTTTTCATTTTTCCTTAAACCGCTTTGTGAACTCGGACAGCATCTCCTTACAGGATCGGAACAACCTTATTCTCTTGCCATGAAGTTGCAGCGCCTCTCAAACGGATTTGGCCAAAGGGACTCAACGGCTTTTGCCCGTTGGCTTTGCATATTTTCACCAACAGAAGTAGCGGCACTTCTCGGTCAGCGAGAATCGGATGTTTTTTCGACATTTGTCTCATCTCAACTCGGCGGTGACCAACCTGACCCGGTTACCATGATGTGCCACTCTTATTTTCGTCTGTTCTTACCGGGGGTAGTTGAAAAAATGGACCGCGCCTCCATGAATTACTCTCTGGAGATTCGAGCCCCATTCCTGCAACGACGGATGCTGGAATTTGCTTTTTCTCTCCCGTCTCAGTTTAAGATCCGTCATGGTGTGACTAAATACATCATGCGCAAGTCGCTCTCAAATGAAACATACAGGGATGTTGCCTTTGCTCCGAAAAAGGGATTTCATCCACCGCTCGGCACATTATTTCTGGGCGAGAGGGTTGCGGAACTAACCAGAATAATGATGGATGCCTGTGATAGTCTCGGTATTGATCGGCATAGAATTTCGGGAATGCTCCAGGACCATCGTGCAGGCCGCTGTAATTACTCAGCGCAGCTCTGGCAAATACTTGTACTGGCACTATTTATCCGTAACAGCCGAACAGTTTATTGATAAGAGAAGTGGCTTATAGCCAGAAATCCACTGCTTTTTTAAAGGCGCTATTCTCGATTTAAAATATTCAACAGCAAGATGTTTGAGTTGGAGGTGTCTCTGTTGACATGACTCCTCGCACAATGGGATACTCAAATCTGTGATAATATGTGGCTTAAGTTTTGAGCTGGACACAGGGGAACGGGGAAATTTGTGAAATATTGCATTGCTATGGTTTGGGCGATTTCGGCCATTATGCTGGTGATAACGGGGTGCAATTCAACCGGGACTCGTCAGTCGGATTCCTCTGATCAGGCAGCAGTCAAGACGACCCTTCTCGCTACAATCGTTGATGATGCGGTGCAACAACAGGTACTTCCCTCGCTTGGCATGGGGCTTCATGAACCACAGGCGCCGTCGTTTAAACCACTTTTCAGTAAGAATGGCGGCGGAGTGGCATACAGTGCCGAAAAAAACGGTAAGGAATACGTTGTTTATAACGGCCGTCCCGGGAAACTGTATGACGCTGTAGGCAACATAGTACTCAGTCCCAATGGTCGTCGCATCGCCTATGGTGCGCTCGCAGACGGCGCATGGCATATGGTCATTGACGGCAAGGAAGGCATGTCGTACAGCGCGGTAAAATCACCCCTCTTCAGCCCCGACGGCAGCCATCTTGCCTATCAGGCGCTCTCTGGCGAAAAATGGTACCTGGTAGTGGACACCACAGCGAATGGCGGCACGCATACCCGCCTCATGGATCACCAATTCAGTTCAGATTCCCGCACAATTGCCTATCTTGATAACGCGGATGCATATAACAGGAGAGGGCGGCTTGTGCTCAGCGATTTGTCCTTTGCGCAGCAGACAGTTATCAGTACTAGTGCATTCCGGATGACATTGAACCCGGACGGATCTCGAGTTGCTGCAATCTGTTCACGTGGCGACAAACAGTATGTTGTCTCGTTCCGGTTTGACCGGCCGAATGATGTGCAGTGCGGGCCGGAGTATTCTGTTATAAATAACCTCGCTTTCGGTCAAGATGGAATAACTCTGACCTATGTCGCAGAACGGAATGGCACTCGCGTCATGGTTTTTAACAATCGGGAGGAAGTACTTCCCAAGGCTGGTATTCCTGTTGAAACGCCTGTCGTACGACCAGATCAGAAGGGGGCAGGTTCTCTCATCGCGGTTAATAACCAGGTGTTTTTCCGGCAGTTCTTTTTTGATGTCGGTAAAGAGACGAAAGTCTATGATGAGGCCAGTAACCTTGTCTATGACAGAAACGGTGATGTCTATGCCTATGCGGCGCGCCGGGGCAATGGCTGGTTTGTCGTGGTAAATGGAGTTGAGGGACCGGAATTTGACCGGGTAGTCTCTCCTAAGTTTAGTCCGAACGGCAAATTTCTCGTGTATCGGGCGCGGAAAGACGGCAGGCGCTTTGTTGTGGTTGCTACAAAAACCGGTAAAGTTATTCGTCAGCATCCCGCTTATGAGCAGGTGTTTGATGTGGAATTTGCCACGGATGGAAAGACGGTGGCCTATGGGGTCAAGGATGGAGCACGACTGATCTGGCAGGTGGAGTCATTATGAGGCGAGTAGCAAAGTTTTGGTACATCCTGACATTTTTTTTCTGTAGTGCAGTGTGCTCCACCAGCGCTGAAGAACTGCCGTTTTGCAGCAACAGAACGATTAATGAGGTGACGTACCGGGCAGGTTGTACGGTGGGTGATGTAAAATGTTGGCTGAAAAAAGGGGGATTCTGCACCGATTACGTACTGAAAAAATCCCAAGTTGATCGGTCCGGGGGAGACGTTTCCTGGGTGCCCGTGTCGCCGGAAAATGTGAAAGCGGGGGATATTGCTGTTTTTGCATCTCGTTCCCACTATGCCTTTGTTGAGGGTATTGTTCGGGACAAACAGGGAAAACCGGTGTCTGTGAATGTTTCAGAATATAATTTTGGTGACTGCCTTGTTGATGAGCAGACTATGGTAACTGACAAATATGGAGCACTGAATACCAGATCGAACATACTTCTGCAGGCTGTGGATGGCGGATTCATAAGAAGGGCAAAGTAGGCTCCCTGATGACAGAGTAACGTACGACACTCTGCCACTTTATTGGGGCGAGTCGGCGAACCAGAGGTTTTTCCTCAGTATTGACGTTACACCGCTCCATTTCATATTTTGGGAATGCCGAGCTTGACTTGAACGACAGGAGATATTCTGGCTTTTATATGTGTCAAAGCGCATCGTGGTATAGCTTGAATATACGTGCCTTGTTGAAATTACGATCAGCTTGATTTCATTAGGTCGATGTACTATTGTGAACAATATTCGAATAAGGAGTAAACATGAATTCTGAGCTTACAATATTTTGGGTTTCTGTCAGCCTATACGGCATCAGCGCTTTCAGCTACATCTTTGGTATGATTGCCAAGCAGGACAAGCTGTTCAGCATTGGTTTATTCAGCGCTCTGGCCGGCTTCCTTCCCCATGTGGCAGTGATTGTGCTGCGCTGGTCGTCAACCGGCATTAGTCCTTTTATTTCCATCTCGGAATCGTTGATTCTTGGTGTTTTCATGACGGTACTGATATTTCTGATATTTCAGTTCAGTACGAAAAAGGTGCGTCCATTGGGTGTGCTGGTGATGCCGGTTGCATTTGTTCTGATGGGGTGGGCCGGCACACTTATGAAAGTGGTCGCTGCCACTCTTCCTCCTGCATTGCAAAGCGGTTGGATATGGGTGCATATTGTCGGTGCCTCAACTGGATTTGCCGCGGTTTTAATCGCAGCCGGTCTAGGGCTGCTTTATCTGCTTAAGGAGAAAAAATCAGGCGGTTTTTATGACAAACTGCCCGATCTGCAGTCGATGGATATGATGTCGTATCGTTTTGTAGCCGGCGGCTTTATACTTTACAGTTTTATGATGGTTTCCGGCTGTTTTTGGGCAAATCAGGTTAAAGGGACATACTGGAACTGGGATCCGGTTGAGGTTTGGTCATTGGTCTCCTGGCTGACCTACGGCATTTATCTCCACCTGAGAATTACTTTCGGTTGGCGCGGAAGGAAGTTGGCTTGGTACGCACTTCTGGCTTTGTTTGCTATGATCGTCAGCTACTGGGGCATTCCGTTTTCGGTGGAGACATTCCACAGTGGTTTCAGGATTGAGCATTAAGAGGACTCAGGGGGAGTTCGAATGAAACTTGCCATACTCTCGCCGCAGTTCCCTTTTTCCGGCCGCGTTCCGCTTGTTCCGCCGATTCTGGAGTATCTTGCCGCTCTGACGCTGCGGGAAGTGCCAGGGGTGGATGTCCAGCTTTTTGATGCCAATCAGGTTGAAATTTCTCCACCTGATATTTCCGCCGATACAGTCGCAATCAGTGTCATGACGGCAACAGCCCCGTGGGCCTATCGCTTTGCTGACGAGTGCCGACGTATCGGCAAGAAGGTCATTCTGGGGGGTATTCACCCGTCTGCCTTGCCTGAAGAAGCTGCGCTGCATGCCGATGCGGTTATTGTCGGCGAAGCTGAATCTGTGTGGGGTCAGGTCCTGGGCGATGCTCAGAGAGGCACTTTGGCAAGGCTGTATCATGGTGAGCGTTTGCCGCTGATTAATCTTCCAAGACCTATCGATGGCAAGTTGAAAGGCAACTATCAATTCCGGGCGTTTTTCACTATGCGAGGGTGCCCTTACCGCTGCACCTTCTGTTCGGTTCGCACTTTTTTTGGTGACACTATCCGTTACCGACCGATTGATGAAGTAGTGGCGGAAGTCGGGGCATGTGCCGGTAAACTCTGGTTCAATGGCGATGACAATATCTGGGGCGGCGACCTGCAGCGCAGCATTGATCTGTTTAATGCCTTGGGGCAGGGGAGCAATCGCAAGTGGTACGGATTTGGCGATCTCAAGTCTATTCAAAGTGAGCAAGGGGCAAAAATGCTTGCGGCTGCCAGCAGGAGTGGCCTGTTCTCGGTATGGGTCGGATGGGAGAACGACGAAAATCAACTTGGTGTTTTCAAGGCCTCAGGCAAGCAGGGAGGCGACAGAGTTGCGGCAGTAAAGCAGATGCAGGATGCAGGGATCGATGTTACCCTGTTTGTTGTTCTTGGTGGCCGGCAGGATTCAATCGACAGTTTCAAGAGGACATTGGAGCTGTCGGAACGCCTGCAGGTCGGTATTCATCCGGTATTGCTCACTCCGCTGCCGGGTACTGAGCTGTATGATGAATACCGGGAATACCTGATTCCCGGCTTGGGGTGGGAATCATTCACCGGAGTAAATGCCGTTTTTGATCACCCTTCACCCGAAATGACCACGTTACGCAGGGAAGAAGAATATCATCGCCTTGCTGATGAGTTGTTCAAATTCGAACGGATCACCAACCGGATCAGCAAAATATCTGCCAAGGGCTTCCCCGCAACTCATATCTACTCGATGATGATGCAGCTTCCGATGAAGCACGCCCTGAGCAAGGCATACCATGAATGGCAGGTTGACATACATGCTTCTTCAAATACCCCTACTGTTATAAACAAAGATGATATATATTTACAGTCTGAGGCAGAGAGTCCTGAGAACGATAGTGTCTTAAACACTGCCAAGGCTTTTTTTCAACGGGAAGAGGTTTTTTGCTGGGTGGTGTGCATCGCCGGTATAACAATGGTGGATGTATTAGAATACTATTTTATCTCTTTAATATGGTTATTTGATGCTTTGGAATATCTGTTTTTTTCGAGTTCATTTCTACTGGTGCTGACTTTTTTAGTGATTAACCGGAAGCGTTATTACCACCATGTTGATACTCTTATCAACTGGTCGATGGATGGCGCATCGCGACGGGCACTTTTGGTAAGACAGGTGACTTTTGCACTGTTATACCTTGGCGGCCAGCATTGGGGCCACCTCTGTTTATTCCATGACTGATACAAATAGATTTTCTTGTTTGATTGATTTTGTTGGTTACGCAAATCATGTATATTTGTTATCTTGATTTAGTGGGAGAGCGGGACTCAACACAGTCTTACCGTATTAATTGATGTTAATGTTGGAGGGAATACGTGAAAAATAGTGTTTTGATAGTTGTAATTATGCTGGTCTGTTTCCCCCTGTGCGCGTTATCAAAAGAGCCGACGGGAGGTTTGCAGTTTCATGGCAGCGTGATTCCTGGAAAAGCGGTTGATCCGTCAACCGGGGATATTGGACTTGCAAAGGCAATAAAAGGTGTAAAGTTACCCCATTATCCATCGAAAACCTTTGGAGAGGCTGCTGACAGTTACCGTTATTTTTCAAAAAGAGAGTGGAAAGAGACCCGTTCAACGAACGGGAAAGTGTATGTTGATTTTACCGGTTGGCTCAAAAATAAATCTCCAGATTTCAGTGATGTTTCATTGCGGGGAGTCGGGATCAAATTTCTGGTAAATCCGGATGGCAGTTATGCGGTTGTGATGGTATCAAAGGTTGAATCAAAAACAGATGGCAAAACTTACAGCGATCCTCAGCCTGACATATCAGGCATTTTAAATAAATTATACAAGAACGTAGAAATAAAATTCTAGACTGACTAAATAATATTAAGGATTTGCATTTGAAACTTGCCATAATCTTCCCGCCACTGCCGTTTGGCTGGACTCCGGTTGCACCCCCAATCCTCGAATATCTTGCAGCTCTTACCCGTCGGGAAGACCCCACAATTGAAATTGAATTGTACAGCGCCAGCGCCACGCCGGATGTGTTTGATACTCTTGAGTGTGATCTGGCGGCAATCAGCCTGCTGACGCCGACCTCTGTGCCAGGATATCGTATTGCGGAAAAATTGCGGGCGCGTGGCACGAAAGTGGTGTATGGCGGCATTCATGCGTCGTCACTACCAGAAGAATCAATTCAACATGGTGATGCCGTTGTCATTGGCGAGGCAGAAACGGCCTGGCCTCATGTGCTCAAAGACTTTAAGGCTGGAGCCCTGAAGCAGTTTTACCATGGTGAACAACTCCAGTTGAATGATCTGCCGACTCCACTCTACGGGATGCTCAAGCATGGCCATCAGTTCCGTATTGTCAATACCTCGCGGGGTTGCCCGTACAATTGTACCTTCTGCTCGGTTAAGCCGTTTATGGGGGCGGACATACGTTTTCGACCAATTGACCATGTGGTGCGTGATGTTGCTGCTATACCGGAGAAGATGTATATCAATGGTGATGAAAATATCTGGTGGCAGGGCTTTGAACAGCGCGCTATTGACATGTTCACGGCTCTCAAAGGGAGTGGTAAAAAATGGATGGGTTTCGGTAGCCTCCGTCCGGTGTTGACTCCCGCCGGATCACGGATGCTGAACGCCGCGCGCGAGAGTGGTATGTTGACGGTCTGGGTCGGTTGGGATGCTATTTCTGACGAAGCGCTTACATCGTACAAAGCTAACGGAAAGGTGGGGGTTGACCGCGAGCGTGCGGTACGCACATTGCGTGATCATGGAATTGATGTGTCGCTTTTTTATATGCTCGGCAGTCGCGAAGATTCAATGGACGACTTTAAACGTTCCGTTGAACTTGCCGATCGCCTGGGGGTCAGTATGCACCCTTCCCTGATTGTTCCCTATCCCAATACGGAACTGCGACGTCAATATGAGCCATACCTCTACAAGGATCTTGGTTGGGAATATTATTCCGGAGCCTACGCGCTGTTTGAACATCCTGATCCTGCCATGACGCCGGAAGCACGCGAAGAAGCTTTTTATGAAAGTTCACTGGAAATATTGAGTCTACCGAGAGTGTTACGCCATATGTTCAAAGTGCCTCTTTCCGGATTTCCTTACGCACATATCCTGTCACTGATGAACCAGTTGCCGGTGCGCAAGGGAATGAAGATCGCCTATGAAAAGTGGAAAATAGAGAGAAGTGGCGTACGAAGAAGTCAACTCATCGGATAATTAAAAAACGGCTATTTTCTGTCGGATGGATGGTGGCGTGTAGTCTTCTTTGTCCACCCCGCCTGTTTTTGTGATTCGATATCTTTTATTGCTTGTGCAGCATAATTGTTTCCGGGGTTCATACTCAGTACCTTCTGAAATTCCTTTAAGGCGTCCTCAAGTTTTCCGTTTGTCATGAGAGCAAATGCATAATTGTTCCTGAATTCGGAAGAGTCCGGGTTATATTCCACAGAGAATGCAAACGCATTGACGGCCTGATCAAGTTCCCCCAATTCAGCGTAGTTTATCCCAACTTCATTATATATAGATGCAAACTGAATAGCATTGAATGCGCTTAAGCTGAGAGCTTTGAGAAACATGTTCAGTGATTCGGCGTATTGTTTCTTTTCCCTAAGGACCAGTCCCATGTTGTAGTACGCCTCAATAAAATCAGGTTCCAGCCTTACAGCCTCCTGATACTCCCGCAGTGCTTCGTCAAATTTAAAGCTATAATAATATCCAATTCCAAGCACATTATGAGCGCGCACCTTGTTGGGACTTTTGGAAACAGTATCGCTCCAGATTGATACCCAATTCCGCCAGACGTTATTCCTTGCGTAGGTCGCACCGGATAGGGTGATAATGATTCCTGCTACAAGCAGCATGGTGACTTTTCGAATGTTATTATAATATTGCTCAAGCTTTAATACACCCAAAGTGCCGAATGAAACCGCAGAAATAAAGAAACCGAACGACGGGAGATAGAGGCGATGTTCAAAGATCACGTCACGAAGGGAGATTATGGTGGATTCAATCGATAAGGTGATAAAGAACCAAAAAATGCCGAAAGCTGCCAAGAGATATAAAGGGCGTGTTTGCAAAGCCATATGACGAGGTGCATCTTCCTTAATTTCGTGTTGCTTACTTTTATGGTTTGCCTTTACGAATAAATAAATTGCCAGCATGAAGAGTGAAAGAAGTGCCAGCAGAGAAAGGAATGTCCTTGGCTCAAACAATGTATGATTGATTGGATAATCATAATCCAGGTTCTGGTTGACGGGGAGTATAAGGAGACGAAGGTACGTTAGTATTACACTGAACTGGGTGAAGAGATATTCCCAGCGAGTAATCTCTACTACACCATACGCCGGGGAATTTACATCCGACAGCATTGAACCGCCGGTTGTGACCGTTGAGCGGATCGTGACAAATACGGTATACGGGATGATTGCCATGGTTAGAAACAGCGGGGTCATTTGAGCAAGCAGTTTGCGTCCCGGCCGGCCAAAGAATGAGCATTCATACAGCAGAATAATTACCGGCAGAGTAAAGGCTATTTCTTTGGTTTTCATAGCTAAAACAGCAACCATAAATGACAATGCATACCACGGCGAGGTGAATCCTTTCAGAAAGGAATCGGTTTCTACTCTGACCAATCGCCATTGGACATAGCAAACAAGGGCTGCTAGGTAGAACATTGCAGCCAGTGAAGTCAAGCGCTGAACAATGTATGTGACAGCCTGAGTCTGAATGGGGTGACTGACGAAAAGCAAAGCAATTACGAATGCAAACTTGTTGATATGTGGTTCAATTGATGTGTTTTTTAACTGTGGAGTCCTGAGCGTAACGCGTACCAGACTGTAGACAAGAAGAGAGCAGAGGGTGTGTATTACGATGTTAACAATGTGGTAACCGACAACATTTAACCCGCTAAAATGATAGTTAATAGCAAAAGTTAGGTAGCCTATGACTCGATTAGGCAGAAAGGAGTACCCGCCGTTAATAAAATTGCTTAGTCCATGAACAGAGTTGTTGAGCTGAATAGAACTTTCATCATCAAAAAGAAACGGCGTTTGAAAGGTGTTGGAGTATATTCCCAGAGCGATGACTGCAATGACCATAATATGCAAAAGTGGATTTCCCAGCAGTCTTGAATTTTTCATGGCGATTTCAGGCATGGGTATTATTACTCTAAATGTGCGGTATGTTATCAAGGGACGTATTGCTGCCTGTATGCTCCTTCAGAGATCTTTCAACTTCGGTTTTGAGCAGGGCATTTTCCTGTACAAGATTTTTAATCTGGTCAGTCAGTTTTGAAATTTTTATGGAAAACTGCACGGATAGTAGCATAAGAAAAATAATGGAGCCCATAAACAGCGTTGTTGTGGGCAAACCGGCACCTATAAAATGGGTCACCGCTTCGAGCCAGTCGTATTTGATAACAAGGGCGAACATGATAACGCTGGTGGCAAGCCAGAGGACGGAATACTCTTCCCGGAGTAGGCGTCTTCGCACCATGTCGATAGTGGTGGCAAACACAACTACGCAGATGATAAGGGCAAATATCTGTTGGCGTAAAGGCATTTACATCCTCCGGTAGGATTGTTTGCGCCGCAGCAAGGTAACCGAAATGGAAAGGATCATTTTGAATACGTAATAGAGCGGTCTGATACCGCTATGCATGGATGTCCCGGCGGCATTATTGAACATGCGCACCGGTACCTCCGTAATTGTGAAACCGGCTCGATGCAATGTGATCAACACGTCGGCGTCAGGATAGTCGTTCGGAAACGCCTCACTGGTAAAGAAGCGGATGACATCACGATTGAACGCCTGGTAGCCGGAAGTTGAATCGGTAATCCGTTGCCCGGTTCGCCAGGAAACGAGATTTTTAAATAGAATCATGCCGAGGCTACGAACCCAGTTCGGTTCGTAGCTTCCTCCTCCTTGAAAGCGCGAACCGATCGCGAAATCAGCTTCTCCGGCTAGTACCGGCTGGAGCAGAGTTGGAATGCAGGCCGGATCGTGCTGACCATCGCCATCAATTTGGACAATGGCATCGTAGCTGTTGGCGTAGGCAAATTTGTAGCCGGTCTGAATGGCAACCCCATAGCCCATATTAAAGGCATGAGATGTTACCACTGCACTGGCAGCTTTTGCCAGCGCCGCAGTCGAGTCGGTCGAGCCATCATCCACCACAAGAATATCATAGTCAGGAACGACACGGCGGATGTCAGCTATAACTGCTGAAATTCCGGACGCTTCGTTAAAAGCAGGTATCAGGACAAGTATCTTCATGGCGGCGCGATAGTAGCACAGCTAAAAAAGTAATGCCAGAGCACGCTTAAGCCGTCATGTTTCGGTATAAAGATTTGAACCCGTTCCAGAACCCGTGTGCCAGAGATGGTCTTTGTATGAGTCTCAGGGCGTAATCAACAATTATGCGAAACCTCAGGTAAAAGCGCTTTAACAGCACTTTCTGGGCGAGTTCCAAATCTTCTCTGGTTAGTCCCTTCGGCACAAAGACGGCGTTAAGCAGATTCATATTTTCCCAGTTGGCGTCGAATGTACCAAATTCACTGGCCCGATCATAGATCTCTGAACCGGGAAATGGCGTCATAAGTGATACGCTGATGTCGTTCAAAGGAAGCTTGAGAGCGAAATCCAGCGTGCTACGCAGGGTTTCCCTCGTTTCTCCCGGATGACCGATGATGAAAAAACCTTTTGTCTTGATTCCGGCATCCTGGCAGAGGGCAACGGCGTTGCGCACTTGATTCAGTGTAATCCCCTTGTTGACCAGATCGAGAATTCCCTGAGATCCGCTTTCAATGCCGTAACTGATCTGCCAGCAGCCGGCAGCGCGCATTAATTTCAAATTATCTGCCGTTACATGGCTAACCCGTCCCAGACATGTCCAGGAAATATCAAGCTTCAATGAAATAAGGCGCCTGCACAACTCCACCAAGCGTTTTTTGAATGTTATAAATGTATCGTCTTCGAAGCTGAACTCCTTAATTCCATAGCGCTGGTACAGTTCAGTCATTTCTCTTACGATATATTCGGCACTGTAGGCGTGACAGCTTGAACCGAAGACCGATCTGTCACAGAATATGCAGGTATTGGGACAGCCACGGGATGTAACAAGCGTCGCAGCCGGTAGGTTGCGTACCTTGAATGGCGCTGGCAGATAACGCTGCGGAAATTCTTCAAGAAGATCCCAGGCTGGAAAGGGGAGGGCGTCGAGATTGGCGATCATGGGGCGCCGGCCGGTATCACAGAGGTTGTTGCTGTTACGATAGATAATGCCTTGAACCGTTGCAAGGTCAGCACCGTCCTGTAGCACTGCCAGCAGCTCTGCAATAGTTGCTTCACCCTCCCCGACGACAGCGATATCCAGTGACGGAAAGCGGGTCATTGTTTCCAGGGGGGCGGCGGTTATGTGCGGCCCGCCGGCAATTATACGTGTGTCAGGAAAGAGGCGTTTAACCGCAGTAGCAATATCGCTGGCGTTGCCGATTGCCAATGTTGTCGAGGAAATACCGATGACATCAGGTTTGAGTAGCGCGATGCGCTGCAGAAGTTCCTGCTCAGTTAATTCAAGTGCCGATGCATCGATGACAGCGCAGTCAAAACCATGGTGACGTGCCACAGCAGCAAGTGTGAGGATGCCAAGTGACGGAGAAGAACTGCCGCCTCCGGCGAGTGAGCCATAGCGCCTTTCACGGGTGAGGGGAGGGGTAGTGAAGAGTACTTTAAGCATGGTCGGTTCTCAAGCGCATCTTTGTCCGCTTACTTTAATAAACCGTAGATTAGTTTCGTGCGGAAACCGTAAACCTTATGCAGTAAAACCGCAAGCTTTCCGCGTATCCCCAGATCTGCCGCATGATGTTGCGCCGTAACGGCAACGGCCTTGATGCCATCAAAAGTTCGGGTACTGCTTTTTGCTTCAGGGTGTACCCGGGAATCTGCAAAATAAGTCTTAGTAATTTCCGGTGCGGTTATCCGGGCAAAATGCAGAAACAGATCGTAGTCCATATCCATATCCCGATCAACATCGACTCCGCCAACCATGTCCCACAGAGCGCGATTCCACAAAACCGCCATCTGTGGGATAAATGGCTCGGTGAGAAGCTTGTAGATGGAGAAGGTCCGGCCGCGCCAGTTTTTATATGCCACGATCGGCCTGAAAATTTGTATCCCCAGTTCATTGATGATGCCACAGCGCCCATACATCCATCGTGGTTTGGAGGAGTTGAGATATGCAGCCGCTTCTTTCAGTGTACCGGGTCGCAAGCGGTCATCGGAATTGAGCCAAGCGAGGACGGTTCCACGTGCCATCGACATGCCACGGTTAATGGCGTCAGATTGCCCGTTGTCAGGAGCGAAACATAGTACAAGTGTATCTGCAAATTCATCTTTCAGCCTGAGAAGCAGTTCGCGTGAGCCATCAGTAGAGCCCGGGTCCATGACGATCAATTCAACCTCGACTTCGATCTGTTCGAGAACGGAACGAACTGCTTCCTCCAGGTATCTCGCCTGCTGGTAACAGGGCATGATGATGGATATAGTGGGTGTGAAAATCATAAATTATTCTCGGTTTTTTTTAGGGTAACATTCCCGTCATCCGTAAATACGACGACAATGTCTGCATTAAATGTTGGGCGCGTGATAGTCCTTGAAATATTTTGTACATCAATGTGCTCGATGCGAGGTCCACTAAGCCCGCCCTCGCGAGTCAGCATCCATAAAGGGTAGACCCGCGAATTTCCATTCGAAATCAAAGCTATGTTTTTGTATTTTGCCAAAGATATCAGGGCTGCTGCCGAAAACATCTCCCGGCTGAAATGCGGATCTCTGTTTAAATAAAGGGTCTGACGTGGTTGATAAAAAATAGATGGGGGATATTGGGGGATACACGTGAGAGAGAGCATTGGTCGGGATAGATTGAATAAAACCTGAGGGAGGGATGAAATTGCAAAAACCAGGACTACGGTGCTACAGATCCACTTTTGTGTAAGACTTGTGATGATTATGCCGGCAACTGGTGAGAAGAGTATGAATAGCGGCAAATGGAGGCGAGTAGCCCATGGGGACCACCGCAACACAATACAGAAAAGGATAAAACCGGCTATAATTTGTACCGTATAAAGGGTGAGCGGTCCCTTGCTTTTGTAAAGTAATAACGCAGTTGCTATGAATATGAATAAGTGCACCGGGTTTCCTGAAGTGTCATCAGAGGGGGCAAGACGGCTAAGTGTCTCAATATCTGTATCCGGCCACGTGGTACCGGCGTCATTCATGTCAATTCCAAGTAAGGTATGGAATGACTTCAGGGAACTCTTCAGGAAATCATTAACAGCGAATGAAGGGGTCAAAATATGGAGGAACAGGTTTCTTGAAATGTTGGATACAATTGTGGATGGCCTTAAATTACTCAAGTGATACGGCGCCGTACCTGATTGCATGGGATTATGAAACAATGCGTAATTACGCTGGTAATGTCCCATGTTTATAGAGAGTACAATTACTGCCAGCATGACGGATTTCAGCACTGCAGCGCGCCATGAAAGTCTGATGTGCAGGTACAGGAACCAAATTGCAAAAGGGAATGCATAGAGATTGGCAGAGGGTTTGGTTAAAATTGCCAACCCCAGACTACAGGACATGAGTGTGCACCAGTAAAATGATTTGTCCTGTGTTGATTTAAGCCCGAAAATAACGAAGCAGACCAGCCAGAACGACACAACAAGATCATTCTGGGTACTGGTGGATTGAAGGATTGCCATGGGAATGGTAGCAGTGATGACTCCGGAAAGCAGTTGACCACGCAAAGGCGAACCAAGCAGTTCGGCAAGGTACATTATACCGATTATGCATCCTGTCATGCTGAACCACTGAACCAGATTTGCCAGGAGATCTCCTCCACATAACAACTGAAAATTTGCAATTGCAAACTCTGCCCAAGGACACAGTTCGATCTGAGCAAGGTTGCTCGTTTGGAAGTGCGCGACAGAACCCTGCTGAATCCAGAACATGATACGTGTCATATGATACGTCAGGGAGTCGTAGTTGTTGGGCGGTGATACTACTGCTATGGCAAAGGTGCATGCCAATATCATGCAGATGACGACTATGATGAATTTTTCGACAGTGGTATGGATTGCAAGTGGTTTTGCTGTGGAAATGGAACATGAACTGAAAAACATAAAACCGGCAACACAGGTGAGTATTGCCCAGCCATACGCCAAGTTGGAAACGTTGAATGCATTGAAAATGCTCAATAACTCGGTGAGAAATGTCACCGAGATACCCCATGCTACTGAAGACATAAGAAAGCTGACTCGTCTGTCAGAACCTTTTTTTCGTAGAAACCCGTAGAAAAGCCCCCACGCTAAAAGGGGTATGAGAGATAGGAATGCCATTGAATTACTTTTGTCCATTTTTCGCTGAAAGCCGGCGTTCAGCAATTACAGCAGAAACATTTTTCATTATGTCCTCTTTTTCCCATTGTTAAGCGCTTATGCTACATCCGGCAGTCAATCTATTGGAAGCTTCTGTTGTTTTGAAAGCCTCTGGCACGAAGTAAAAACCTCATCGACAGTGATTTTCTCCATACACCAGCCGGCGACTCGGTTATGGCAGGTTCCACGCTGTACGCAGGGGTAGTCGCTGCAAGAGCTGTCATGGTGCAGGATCAGCCCTTCGCCGGTGTGAGCGAAGCGTTTAGCGTCACCTGGTCCGAACAGCTGCACGGTATTGCAGCCGGCGGCAACTGCCAGATGGAGCAGCCCGCTGTCGCTGCAGACAGCCAGGTGGCAGAAACTTAAAGCAGCAGCTACGTTATCCAGTTCGCCTGCAAATGAAAAAATTCCCTCACTGCTTTCTTCCTGCATTGCATCTTCAATGATCCAGAGTACCTGAAACCCAAGTTCCTGCCGGACCCTTTGAGCAAGTTCCCGAAAACGCTCGCGTGGCCACTGTTTCCATTGCCAGAGCGCTCCCGGGCAAAGTGCCGCTATCGGACGATCCATGTCAATGCCGGCGGTCCGCAAGTGACTCATGACTTGTACGCTCGCTAGCGGGCGAGGCCAGTCCTTAACTCTGGAAAACTTGATTTCAGGCACACCCGCAGTCGCCTGGGCGACAGAAAGGGTTCGTTCCGTCTCATGAACAAGGGAGATATTGATTGGATCAGTCAGCAACCGTAAGCCTCCGCGCGAAGCTTGAGCAATGCGGGTGGGTGGAGCAATGAGCCAGAGCAGAAAAATGGAGAGCAGGTCGCCACGCAAATCTATTCCGATGTCAAAGCCTTGTTGTCGTAGGTTGCCCGTCAAGTGAAGATCCGTTTTCAATCCCCGAAGTCCTTTGCCGCGAAACAGGCCAAACAGACCGGAATCCCATGGTATGATTTCGTTAATCCAAGGGCATTCACGGTAAAGAGGCGTTGTCCATGGACCTGCTGCAAGAGCAATCCAGCAGCCGGGAAAATGCTCCCGCAGCAGTTGGAGAGCGGGCCATGAGCATACATTATCTCCGATTCCATCCAGACGCAGCAGGATGATTTTTTTAGTCAGCTCAGCATGGAGTGGTAATTGAGGTGTCGGTTGCAGTGGAATCAGCATCTTTGACAGTAGATCACCGGCAGCCATGACCAGACGTGACAGTAATGATGGGCTATCGTAGGTATGAAAAAGTTTCATCGTACGTTCCTTGGGATGAGTACAGTTCAACCAAGCAGAATCTCTCGCCGCTCTTTGAAGAGTTTACGAAAATTATCCCGGTTCAAAAGCTGGAAGTCCCGGCTGTCAATACCTCGATTCAGCCAGATCGAACGCAGGAGAGCATAGAACAATGAAGTGGCAATAAGCAGAATGCGTGAATGTGACAGAGTGGCAGAGAGCTGTTGCCGACAGCAGCCGTACACCATATTGAACGGCGCCCAGGAAAAATGCTTCATGGCAACCCGAAGCCCCTCTTCGTGATTGTCCTGGAGACCATCATTCCGCTCGGTTTTGGTGGCATCATGCAAACGGTAACAGGAGAGTAAACGTGGCAGATATAGGCAGCCAAACTGTTTGCAGATCCTGATGCTCAGGTCATAGTCCATTGCGAAATGCAGTGAATCATCCAGTCCGCCGACAAAATCATAGACATCTTTGCGAAAAAATGTCGATGGCTGGGGAATGAAATTGAAGTAGGCCAGTCGTTTGAAATCGAAGGCATCAGCTGGATATCGACCTAAATGCTCTCCATTGGCATCACAGTAGCTGGCGTCTCCGTAGACCAGTGAAACGTGCCGATTAGTGTGAAAGAAGTCGCTTACGGCCTGCAACACTCCCGGAAGATAGCAGTCATCCGAGTTGAGCCAGGCCATTACTGATCCCCGCGCCTGCAGAAAACCTTTCTTGATGGCATCTGCCTGCCCGTTGTCCTGTTGGCTGCACCAGCGAAGCGTGATCCCATGGCATTTTACCGGCCACTCGTCTGACTCAAGAAGTTTCTGATAACGCTGAATTACGGCAACGGAATCATCTGTTGAGTTTCCATCCATGATGATATAATCGATGGAGAACAAACCTTCTTGACTGATGACGCTCTCAATGGTCTGCGCCAAAAATGAACCCTGATTGTATGAAGGTGTGACGATGGAGATTACCATCTGAACAGTACCATTGCGGCAGTGACGAATCCGTTACTGTAAAAAAAGCGATATTTCAGGATATAATATTTCTGTCGTATCTTGCTGTAACTATCCAGCATAGCGAAGGTATGAATCATCGTACGCACCTCCGTCGGCAGTTCTGCCGAGTACCTCTGCAAAAATACCCACGCCTGTTTTCTGTAGGTGGTCAATTTTTTTTCACGACTGAGTAAAAGTTCTTTCCTGAATGCCGGCGAGAGGAAGTTTATGAAATCCTTATACAGACTCCACCGCTCTACGCCGCAGACATTCAAGCCGTGTTGGCGATAGAGTACCGTCGTCTCCGGCAGATACACGTTTTTGCCGAATACGGCGGCGACAAGGCTAAGCCACCAATCGTGCATGGCAGCGTCTGCCGGAATTGGAGAGGCCTTCTCGCGAAGCGCTCTATTTATCATGACAGTACAGCCGGTAGGGATATTCTGGAGCAGAAGTCTGTTCAGATTGCTGACATTAGCGGGGTCCAGCTGCTGATATTCCCAGACCGAGTCGGCGCGCATGGTGCTGCCGTCCTCATCGACAACAGCCAGATCCGTGAAGACCAGAAGAGGCACCTCACAGCTGCCGCTCTTTTCCCGTTCACGCATTTTAGCAAAAGTTACGGCAATCTTGTGCGGCAGCCAGATATCGTCCTGGTCGCAAAACATGATGTAGTCAGCAGTGGCATGGTCGAGCAACAGTGAAAAGTTTCTGACTACCCCGACGTTCTGCTCACTATTGTCCAGCAGGGTGATTTTGTCCGGGAATTTTGAGCGGTATTCGTTGATGATGGCGGGAGTCTCATCACGGGAACAATCATCCCTGATGAGCAAACGCCAGTCGCAATAGTTCTGCCCGATAATAGAGTCCAGCTGCTCACGCAGGTATTTTCCGCCATTGTAGGTAGCCAGCAGGATGTTGATAGTGTCTGACATAGTTTATGGTTGTACTCTGAATTTACCTAAAATAAACCGGTAGCAGTGTATCTGGATTTTCAGAAATGCCATGGTACATTGAAAATTCCAGGCCCCTGATTCAATGATACAAATTTTGCGGCTGGATGCAGCTTCTCTGCTAATTCGTTGTATGGCGCGATATCTGGCGCTGATCCCCTTATTCCCTGCACCGATCTCATGCAATACTAATTTAGCCGCGAAAGAGACCAGATGTATTTTGCAGAGTCCGATGAGGATTGCAGCAATGTTGTTGCATTGTGCAATGCGCCGCAACGTATCCCCGCACCGGTGAAGAAGATTTACCCCGGCCTCAAGGTATTTTTCCAGATCCGTGTTGGTTTCTCCCCAGGAATCGGAATGTGCCCGGAATACTACTAAAGGAATGTCCCGATATACAATTCTATCAAATGCCCCGCACCTCACCAGAAAGAGGTATTCGCAATAAAGCCCGATGGCAGAGTCACACAACTCTTCGACTCCCCCTACGCTACTGGTAAGAACAGCCGTATCGAACATCCCGCAGGTGGAGATCAATTTAAGTTGTCCCGTGAAATAGGCATCAAGAAATTCGGCGCCATTCAGGATTGTTACTTTGCCGGTGGCCGGCTTTGGATCGAGAGTTACGTCGGCATCATCAATAACCCGGTAAGAAGTATAGAGGGCAGGAGGAAAGTCTGTCTCATGAAGCGTTGTGTGAGCTGCAAGCAGAAAGTCGGGCTCATGGAGGTCATCGTCGAACAGCCAGGTGAAATAGCGTCCACGTGCGGCCGCCAGTAAGGAGTTCATGTTGCCAACTTCCCTCAGGTTGACCGGATGGTTAATAAAAGAAATGCGCGGGTCCGTTATTCCGAGCGTTTCGCCGGTCAGGACCTCAGAAGTATAGTCATTGCCGACAATCACTTCAAAATCAGTGAAACTCTGGGCGAGGATAGATTCGAGGGTTTTCCGCAACAGTCCATGACGGTTGTAGGTGGGTACACCGATGGTAAAAAATGGCTGTGAACTCAATCGGAATCCTTCGGATTATATTGGAGTGAATTCTGTGACCCTACCAGCCGGATCGGATAACGTCGCATATTTTATCGACATGATCAAAATTGATTTTTGTATGCAGCGGCAAAACAAGATATTTGTCCTCGACAAAGTCCATATTCGGAAGGTTATTGCGTCTGCCCCCAAAGACGGTGTAACGGTCGTTGCGGTAATGGACCTGATTTGATTCAATACCCTTCGAGCGAAGTTTTGTCTGCAACTCTCGCCTATTTTCAACAAGGATGGTAAATATCCAGGCAGCATGCTCTCGATCAGTGAATCCATCTCCGACAATCTGTATTCCCGAAACCCCGCGCAGGTTTTCACAATACCTTTTGAATAGACTTTGACGTAACGCCAATACCTGGTCGAACTCAGCCAATGCTGCAAGTCCCATGGCGGCGGCAATATCAGTCATCTGGTATTTATAGCCGATTTCAGTGATGTCGTTGTCCCAGTTCCCCATCTGCTTGGCGGTACGGTCAATGCCGAACCATCGAACACGGCGCGCCTTCTCCAGCAGGCCGGCATCACTCAGAAGCAGCATCCCTCCGTCTCCAGTGGTCATCTGTTTGATGGCCTGAAAAGAGAACATGGTGAATTCTGAAATTGTTCCTATTGTTTTGCCGCGATATGTCCCACCTAAGGCGTGGGCCGCGTCCTCAATAATCGGTATACCTCTTTCAGCAGCAATTCCGGCCAGTTCGTCCAGATCGCACGGCAGACCGCCGTAATGCACACAGATTATTGCCTTGGTTTTGTCGGTGATTAATTGTTTGACGTGTCCGGGATCCATGTTTAATGTCCCCGGCTGGACATCGGCAAATTTTATCTCGGCTCTTTCATACAAAAGCGGAATATTGGTCGCCGCACAGGTAAAAACTGGTGTGATTACTTCATCACCGGGCTGGATTCCCGCAAGGATATAGGATAAGTGCAAGGCATCAGTCCCGGAACCGACAGCAACAGCTGCTCTGCCGTTTCCGAACCGCGCGCCGAAGTGGTTTTCGAACTCGTCTACCTTCGGCCCTTGACCAATCCAGCGTGTGTGCATAGTCTGAAGAACCATCTCGATAGCAGATTCGGAAATGTGCGGATGAAACAGAACTATATTATCGGTACCCATGTCCATTAATGACATATCTCTGGCATCATTTTTCACGTTGATCTCATTTCTTGAATGTATATTGAGTGCTGTATGGCCGGTTAATGTACCAACTTCATGCCGCGTTGAATATCACTAAATATCTCTTTCCCTGTTTCGCCCAGTCTGTCAACCACACATTCATAATAACGTTCCATGGAGATCGCTTGAGAGGTGCTATCAGATAAATCGATATCGAGTAATGCCCGCATCCATCGTTCGTCAATATTATATTTAACAAAAAAAGTTGCAAGCTTACAGATATTTCTAAGTCTTTGTGTCACAGCAGGAGGAAATGCTATGGCCGGAATACCGGTGTTGGTGTCACCTAACGCAGTATCATTCAAATGCCAGTTGTTGTCAGTGCAGTATTTTTCCATTTTTGTTCCCGGATAAACCTGTAGCGGGTAGACGGAACAGATACTTCCCGGACCAATCCGTTGCAACCCCTTAACCGTTTCCAGGGCGTCTTCGACCGGATCGGGTACAGGCAGGCCGACAATAGCCTGAAGGTTTACCGCATAGCCAAAAGAAACCAGGCGGTCATAAGCCCTCTTCATGTTTTCTTCGCTGTCCCAGGGTCTGTTCAGAATTTTCAATGACTCCGGCCGGATTGCCTGGACACCGATGCCGATGCAGTTAACGACTTTTTTCAGGGTTTTCAGGGCCTGATCAGAAGCTTTCAATGTCAGGGCGGACGTAGATGAAACATACATCGGTACGCCAATTTCCTTTTGCCACGCATCTACAAACTCCGGCAGCCACGTTTCAATGTCAGTCCCGCAGAAAATATCATCATCCACCCATTCAATTTCTTCAGTCTTGCCAAGCCTTAAAATTTCCTTTGCTTCTTCAATAAGAACTGGAATCGGGCGCCTGGAAAGATAGTAGTGCTTATGAGCTTCTCGCCCATAGATGTCATGCAGATGCCCGGTGGACGAGCTGCAGTAGGAGCAGTTCCATGGGCAGCCAAGCATGGAAAGCATGAATTTTCGGTAACGGGATGCCAGTCTGGGGATGTCGCGGTAATACTCTTTTCGTGCCGGCATGGGTAAATCATCAGGGGTGGTAAGTTTTGTCCTGATCAGCCCTTTTTCACCGGCCAGTATTTTATCAATAGAGCCTCGTACCGGCCCGACAACAACAACGTCAATTTCTGGCAGGTCAACAATATCAGGTGCTGAACTGGCATGGTGTCCGCCAAAAACGGCAATAACATCCGGCAGTCGTGCTTTTATCTCTCTGGTTAGATTTATGGCCAGGGGAAAATAGCTGGTCAAAGGGGAAAAAAACAGGAAGTCCGGCTGCCAGGCGACAATTGCATCAGCGATATCCGCCATCTGAGCATCGAAGAAGCGGATTTCCTGCCCGAAGAGTAAAAGCTCGCCACCAACAAAAAGGAGGCCGTAGTTTTCCTCGTTTCCAAAACAAACGAGAGAAAAATTTCTCGTATGAAGTTTGTCAGCAAGCATAGATAGGACCTTTCAATAAAGCACCATTTTATTATATTTAAATCGCAGTGCTGGTTATGCAACGATAACCTGCTGTTAGTCATACAAACTACACAGGGGCAGCATCCAAAGTCTGTAATGCCATTCGCTTCTCTACATTTTGCGACTGGACTTAAACATAATTAAGGCAATAAGTCTAAGTGAGGAGCAGTTTTGAGCGCAACGCGGAATAAAGTCTCCTTATTCTCCATGTTGTCAAGTTGAGGAAAGAGGGTTTCGCCGCGACTCTGATGCCTCTCATATAATCGTAAGCAAACCAGTAAAGAGGAACATCGGATTCCATTGTTCTTAACGCATAGCCAAGTTCTTGGATTTCATTTGTAAATGCGACTTCTCCCTGAAGAATAACGTCCTGATAAGTTTGTTCCTCAGTTTTACTAGGATATGGCAGCTTTCCGTGCTTGATGTTCAACTCGTTTAATATTCGGACATGCGTAATTCCGGCTGCATTATGGGCATGTCTCAGGTGCTCTCCTGTTTCTCCGCTGCATCCTTCCATTGACAATCCAATGAACGCAACAAATCCGGTATCGTTTTTCAAAGTAAAATAATCGATTGCCAATCTGAAATAGTTGAAGGTGTTAATCAGAATATCGTCCTCTGTGAAAATCCAGAACTCATATTCGTCCTTATATTTCTGATATGCATCATTGTATGCCCCTAAAGATACTCCGATGTTCGGCCGGTGCAGTACCCTGAAGATACCCGTGAGTGTTGCGGTGTTGTTGATCGAATCGAGGTAGTCGTTACCTTTTTGCCATCCGGTATCGCTATTGACGATGATTGTGTCGCATGGGACCCCCGGATCGACATTTCGTTCCTGTTCTATGTTAAGTTTGAGTAAATCAAGAACTGCTTCCTCTGTAGGAAAATTCTGCGAGTGGATAGCCATCAGAGGTGGATAACCGACAATCATGGTGTTATTTATGACTCTTTTTCTCCCAATGAAACAGGTGGCTATTACTTTGCAATTCTTCATGTGGACAGGGGCTCCAAAGCCGGATTTGAATACTCTGCAAGCTTGATTCCGTGAAAAATCAGGTTGTTTTTCGAAAGAGCCAGCCACGTAATTCACACTGTTCCGGGGCATTTTTTATGAAAGGACGGTCTCCAATGACAAACTCCCGGATAGTTTGAAACCCTGCCTGCTCAACAACCTGTAGCAATTCGTTTTTGTTGAATTGTATGTGCAACAATCGGGTGTTGAAAGCCTTTTGCACAGCGACAAACGATTCCGACTCTTCGATGACCGGCACTCTGGTCAGATAAAGATACGTGCCAATGGCGACCGCTCTCGATATCTCACGCAAGAATTCCTGCCAATGCTCCACATACTGGAGTGAGCCACTGATTATGACAAGGTCGTAGGCATTTTTCAGACATGTGTTGTCGGTATGCCAATGAACTTCGGGGGTCAGCTGTTTACCTGCTTCTGCCATCCTTGGGACTTCCCAGCAATGGTAGCTGAGATCCAGATCAGGAAGCAGTGCTTTGCCTATATGGTAGTAATGGCCAAGTCCGCCGCCATAATCCAGAACAGATGTGGTTGTCTTCTGATTGGCCGCTAGAGCAAGAACGTATCCAAAGGTAATATGGACATTGTGAAATGAAAGATTGTGGGTGACCGTCAGATCGGTATATTCATGGCAAAAACCAAGGGGCCCGGTGCCATGGACGGCGGCACAAAACGCTGCCCATTTATCACTCTCCTCGGTTGCCGCGGCTGAGTTGTTCCATCCTTGGGCTGCATCCTCGCCAAGAAAAGTGTCCCAACCATCGGGTGCATATTCCAGAAGTGGGGTGGGGGGAGGGAAAAACACCGGCAGTAGATGTTTTCTGGCAAAAGCCAATAACATGAGAATCGATTTTTGGATCAGATGCATGATTTTCTTGGTCCGCTCCGGAACCCGCTCGATAGAATTCATCTAATAAATCTTGCGGTGATTTGAATTGCAGTTGTCTCGATTACCATATCTTCGGGTAGAAAATAGCTCTGGTCATCATAATACCTGTCCGGAAAAGAGGTCTGTACAGAAAACAGAGGCCATGTGCGGCAAGCCAATAGGAAACGACAGATGCAATTACCGCACCCATACCGCCAAAACGTGGAATCAGAACAAGATTCAGGGAGATGTTGGCAGCACATCCCAGAAAATCCATGACGAAGTGAAGTCGGGTCCAGTTCATCGCGGTCAAATATTGCCCTCTGACAATAGTCAGGTTATAGAACAGCCCGGCCCAGACCAAGCCGATCAACATTGGTCCGGCTTTGGCGAATGGTTCGCCATATATGAACGGGACCAACCACCCTGCAAGTAAAGTCACCGGTATAGCCACGGCATACGCGAGGAGCGCCATAAGATTATAATATTTTTGCAGGCGGTCATGAAAAAAAACATCACCCAGCTCTCTGGCCTCCACAACTGCCGGGAAAATGGATGTGGCGACCGCCATGGGGATAAAATAAAAAGCTTCGGCAAGCATGGCTGCAATGGCATATATACCGAGTTCTCTGTCGCCGGCTATTTCACCGATAATTATTTTGTCTATGCGCATATAGGCAAAAATGACGATATCGGTGAGCATGAGAGGCCAGCTTTCCCGAAACAGTTCAGTTGCCATTGGAACAGTTGTTCGCCACTCCTTGATGTGGAGAGAGCTGTAACGATAAGCTAGTATCAGACCTATCGACCCTAGTAAAACATCTGCTGTTCCGGCCCAGGCAAATGCCGTCAATGGCGCATGAAAGATGACAAGCGGTATCTTTACTGCAGAAATGAGAAGGCAAGATGTTATTCTTGCGTACACGCAAAACTTTGATTTTACCTGTGATTGGAACCAGAGATCAATGGTTCCGAATGCTTGGAATATCAGACCAAGTGAGGTGATGCCCACCAACAGCAGTGTCTGGCTGTCAGCTGGCCTAAGAACAGTGATTGCCGCCAAAGCCAGAACAGCTGAAGTCAGACCACCAAGAAGCTTCAGTACAAAAGCGCTGCCGAGAATTTCATCCCGTCGGGAGGGATTTTGTAGCAGATTCCTCACGACAATTCCATCCAGCCCAAGCAGGGCGATTGATGAAAAAAGGGTAACTAACGCGATCGCGTAACTGAGCAGTCCGAATCGTTCCGGTCCGAGGTAGCGGGTGACCCAAATGCCGACCAGCAGTCCGACAACCATCTTGAGGATGTTGTCGGCAAAGAGCCACGCGGTGTTGCATATGACGTTCTGTAAGGAGTGACGACCTGCAATTCTTTCTCTGATAATAGTCGGCAGGAATCTGATCCACGTTTGATTCATAGCGTATTATGGTTGCAGTAAAGGAACACTGTCAATCCCATTCATAGGAATATTGATAATCTCTTTTTCGATCTTTAATAATATCGTGTAATTGAATTTTGTTTTATAGATGTAGCATTCCTTTTCTATGACAATGTGTTATGTCGGGCAACTTTATCAATGAGTAAATCTTAAAATTGATCCGGGGAGATTGATTTGTCCCATGCTATGTTCATAGCGTGTGGCTGGCATGCTGGTTGGGTAAGGGATTTTCAGTTTTTCTCTGATTTCGTGGTCAATATCATTTCTCAACTTGACAATTTCGTCCGGCAGCAAGCCATCAGTATATACAAACGACTCATAGCCGATATCTGGATTTCCCTTATAGTAGTCAGAAACCAGTCGATAATCAATGTCCTTGCTATACAAATTGGCCCCATTATAGGAATACACCCACACATCATCCAAAAGTGGATGTGGAACTGCGTCATCATAGTATGGAGTGCCTGGATAGATCGTAATCAACGTGATGTCAAAATCATCGGGTTTAACTTCAAGCAACCAATCCCGGGACATTTGTGCTGTTGCATGAGTTTCGCCCGGATGCCCTAACGACATAAGGGCTTTAACCTTAAGTCCGTTTGATCTTGCAATTTCGACACACGTGGTGTTTTTTTCCACTGTTGTCCTCTTGTTCATATTTGCCAGAATCTCTGGCGATGCTGATTCAAATCCAGTCAGTAGCCAGCGAAAACCCGCCTGGTACATTAATTTTGCCTGTTCATCGTTAAACAGCTGGGACTTCACAAATCCACGCAAGCGGAATTCTACACCCAGGCGAGTTTGAAGCTCGCAAATTCCTGTCAGAAGACCTGTAAAGAGGTTGTGATTGACGTTGAGTTCATCATCATAAAACATGAAGCCTTTGATCCCATAGGTGACATAAAGATGTTCCATTTCAGCCAATACACTCTCCTTTGTACGACTTCGCATGCGGCGAAGAGATGGAGAGTAACGCCCCCCGCAAAAACCACATCCGAACGGGCAGCCCAGTTGAGAGACGATGCTCAACGCACGTTCTCCATCTATGGAGTAGTGATAACTGTCAACATCAATGAGGTGTCTGGCAGGCCAGGGCATCTCATTCAATTCATTGCTCCGTAAAAAAAGGGGACTGTCCGGATTGTCCGCATTGATCAGCTTTGGGGGATTTGACTCAAGAGCCAGAAAAATAGATTTTTCTCCGTCTCCAGCAACAAGAACATCGGATAACTCTTCCAATTCCCGCAAGGTTCTTGTGGCTCGACCATGTACCCCTTTCTTTTGCTCTTTGGCAAACGCTGCATGTACGAGTGTTATGTGAGGTCCGCCTAGAATTATTCTGACTGGCTGGCTGTGTTGTCGAATTCTCTTGATAATTGAAACCGTTGCCGGAAGCTGTGGGGTCGTGACGGTAATTCCAATAACGGAAGTTTGTTTAAGACAGAGGTACTCATCAACAACCTCTTCAAAATTTGCAACCCCTGAAAGGTCTAGAACATCAACCGGATATATTGCTTCAATTGCGGCCGCAACTTTGAGTACCCCTAAACTCATAAAGACTCGTTCGTCACTTAAAAATGGTGATGGGGGTATTATGAAGCATACGCAAGTGTTTTTCATCTCGCCTCCGACCTTACCAAGTTGTCATGTCAGTTTTTGTCGTTCGATACATTCAAGTGAACCGGTCGAAAAGTTAAGCTTCGCAATGAACTGATGTCATTGAGTTTGTCTCTCTAGCAATCGCAAGGTCACCTGAATTCTGTCTTTGAAAAACACCCTGTCCCGCTTATCGCATTCGAAAGAAAGACTAGACACTCTCACCATATCCTCAATGCTTTTTCGCAGATCTAAAAAATTCAGTATGTCAGAATTGTTCTCAAGATACGGGTTCAGCATGAATCCGCAGTCGCCCATTGTTGTGACAAATTTGTAGGAATGTATCTGTTGTTCTCCTTCGAATTGCAGGTTGATATAACAAGGCGGAGGTTTGTAGAAAAATGCCAATAGCTTGCCCACAAGCGTATGCTCTATCGAGACTTCAAGCCATAGCGCTTGTTTGTTCAAGTCTCCCAGCGGTATCGACTGACCGAAATTGAGTGTCTGTTTGCCTGCGATGATATTAAAATGCGCTGGCATGTTGGTGGGCTTTTGCCGCTGCCGGAAAAGCAGGAGTCCGTTCTCAAGCAGAATTGGTCGGTAATTCTCTAACAGAGCACGCTTTGCCAACGCGTCATCCTGGATGAAAAGACGGTTATCAATACCGCCTGACTGCAAAAGAACAAACTCGGGCGCTTTAGCTGGGTCGAGATAAAAATGTTCGTTAGCTTCCTGTAAATAGGTATTTACAGCAGCAAAGGTGATTGGCATGGGGCGCTGCAGGTAGTTAAGCTTATTAAGCAACAGGTATCCTGGCTCGAAGCCGAAGAAGTCAATTGTTGACTGTCCAACTAAGTCTCTTGTTGCTGGAAGCATGTTTGCTGATTGTGCTTCAGCTAGCTGACGTTCCATTTCTTTTGTTTTCGCCAATGGCGAAACAAGCCACGAGACATTGTGGCTCAGATGGTTCCAGAGGCGGATTGGCTTGTAATGGCAATTGTGGATGATGGCAGGAAACGAAATCAGACAGAGTGCATAGACAGCCAGACAACTGCCGATCTTTAACCGTATTCTCGGCGAAGAATCATTCGTTGGCGAAACAATAATCCGGTCAGTATTGAAATAAAATACCGGAACAACGAGCAGCAACGCGGCATAGAAAAAAATAAGCATGTGTTCATCTGAACGCACAAAGCCATGTTTCCATACGATGAAAAGAAATAATGATTCAATTGCCGCTTTGCCGAATTCCGCTTTTGTGTACCACCAACCGCCGATGATTCTGACACTGAACAGCAACAAGATGCCCAATCCGAGTACCAGAGGGGGAAGTGGCGTATTCAGGGCCAGCGCTTCATTATACCCACTGGAAAAGGCAAAAACACCATAGATAAAGCTCGGTAAATTCTTAATAAGCTGACTTGCAAGGATCCAGACAACAGCAAGTGATGCACTGAAAACAACTAGTCCCTGGATGGCGCGAAACGGCTTGCGGCGATACAGATTCTGGGCGGTTATTACCACGACAATTCCGCATGCGAATATGAAAAACGTATTTTTATTCAAACTGAGAAATGCAAGGAAAAACCAGCCTGCCATGCTCAAAGCCCGGAACAGCCGGTCATCGCGATTTTGTAGCAGCCATATCCCCTGAAGATAGATCGTCAGGTATGCCAGATTATCGTGCAAATCCAGATAGTCTCTATTTGATGCATCGCCGAAAGAATAAAAAATGAAAAACCCTGCGAACCAGCAGATTTTAGTCACCGGTGATGTTAGGCGGGTCATCAGCCAGCCTGCCAGAATTACGAGTCCCATTCGGCTGAGGTTTTTAAGTAGTATTTTTTCCCAATGCAGCAGCCCGATGAAGTCATCAGAATACAGCACATACCCGAGTGGTCCGATGTTTTGAAAAACCTCGGTTCCGAATTGAACTTTTTTTGCTGCATAATATTCAAATGTTGCAGCGCTCGATGAGTCATGTGTCGTGTCGAACGGAGCGCGCGGAAATGCCATCAGATGCAGGAACAGCAACCCTAAGGCAAGTGTGAAGAGAACCTTCTTGGTAAAAATACCATTCAGTTTAGGGTAGGACATGTGCTTGAACACTCATGTGTAGGAAGCTGCTATGATGATAATCGTATGATACTACTCGATAAAAAAATCTGTTACTGAAATGGCTCGATAAATGTGTGCAGCGTTTCAAGAAGATACTCCATTTCACTAATCCCTACATCCTGATGCACCCCAACATGGATGCCGTAAAGACCGATATATTCGGCATTGGGAAACTGGCCAGATTTATAGCCGAGATGGGCGAAACCGGGACATTGGGTAGGCATTGAGGCGAACAGGGTGCGGGTCTCGATCCCGTTGGTTTCCAGATGCTTGGTCAGTGCTGCCCGGGTAAATGGTGCCCCCTCGCTGATAATAATCGGGATGGCGTGTGGGCCGATCTTTTCGTGACTTTCCTCCCTGATAGTGGAAAGCCATGGCGCAAAACGTCCGAAGCGATCTAGTACATAGGTCAGGTTCTCGTGTCGTTTCCGGAGAATCTCGCCATAGATTTCCATGGCACCGATGCCGATGGCAGCTTCCATTTCGTTCATCTTGCAGGAGTAGCCGATGCGATCAAAGGTGAAGCGGATATCCTCGCCGCCGTCGCCGCGGAAACGTTTGGCGCAGAAAGTTTCACCGGCATTGAGGGTGCAGTGTTTGCAGGTGCAGTTCCGCCCGTGAGAGCGAAGCGAGCGGAGGATATCACCGAACTCTTCGCTGTTAGTCGTAATGACGCCTCCTTCGCCGGTGGTGATAATGTGGGCCACATAGGTGCTGAAGGCGGCCAGGTCGGCCAGAGTGCCGGCCGGTCTCCCCTTATAGAGTGCCCCGTGTGCCTCGGCAGCATCCTCCACCACCACCAGGCCGTGCTTTTTGGCAATGGCATTGATAGTGTCCATTTCGGCGGGTTTTCCCATCAGGTGTACCGGCATGATGGCTCTGGTTCGTGAGGTGACGGCTGCTTCGATCTGTGCAGGATCAATATTGAGCGTTGTCCGTTCTATATCAACGAAGACTGGCGTAAATCCGGCATGGACGACGGCATTCCCGGTGGCCACGAAAGAGAGAGCGGGAACGATCACTTCGTCACCCCGTTCTGCTCCAAAGTCGTGGAGCAGTGCCAGAGCCAGAATATCTGCATCGGTGCCGCTACTGACAGCAACCGCCTCCTTGACGCCGAGTAATGCGGCAAATCGATCTTCGAATTCCCGCACCAGTTTTCCGCAAGAGATGCGTCTGCTTTCCAGAGACTCGTTGATCAGACGGCAAGCTGTATCGGTTATAGTTATGGTACCGAATGGTATCCTGTATTGCGTCATGGCCTCAGTTTCCTAGGAGTTTTCGTTGCAAGCGTGTAGAACTCATTTTCAACAGGTGTTCTCGCACAGAACGGCCAAAGGTCCGCTCGATCATATCCAGATAGGCCGGATTGGCAAAATAGCGGTGGAAGGCATCATCCCTGAAACGGACCACATCCCGGGCGGAAAGGGTGCGGGTCGGGAGGGGCTGCATGGAGTAGCCGTGCTGGGAAAAGTCGCGCCACTCTGTCGGAAGTTTCCAACCGTTTTGAATTGACATTTCATAAAGTCGTGAACCGGGGTAGGCCATGGCGCAGTAAAAATTAATGAATTCGCAGTTGATCTCCATGGCTAGCTGCAGAGTCTCCTCCATGGTCTCCAGAGTGTCGTCCGGCAGTCCGAATATGAAGTTTCCGATGATCTTGATACCGTGCTCCTGGATGGAACGCACCACTTCTTTAATGTCACTGGTTTGCATTCGTTTATCGGCGCCTTGACGCACATCAGGATTGGCCGACTCGATTCCAAGGGCCAGCCAGTTGATACCAGCCTGCTTCATGCGTGCCAGATTGGCCGTTTTGATGGTGTCTACCCTGGCATAAGCCCAGATGTTCAGGTCTAAGGCGCGCTCAATAATACCTTCCACGATTGCCATGTAGTGTTGTTCATTGAGAACGAACAGCTCATCGACAATTTTCAAATTTCTGACTCCATAGGTAGAGGCCAGCAGGACAATCTCTTCCACCACCCGTTCGGGGGAGCGGTAGCGGATTCCCGGTTTGCCGAAGGGGGCGTTGATGCAGCAAAAGACACAGTCGAAGGGGCATCCGAGGCTGGTATAAACAGCACCATAGGGGGAGCGCTGCCCGATGTCATCGAAACAGTGCCAGTTGTGAGCGCGGTAGAGTTCCATTGGCAGCAGATCCCAGGCTGCCACCGGAAGGTAACTGTTCAGGTCGCTGATCAGGGGCGGTCGTGGTGTCGAATGCAGCGTATCCCCTTCGTAGTACCAGAGGCCTCGAACTCTGGAAAAAACCGGGGTTGTGGACTTCAGCTCTCCGAGTAGTTCCTTGAGCGTATCCGGTCCTTCACCTTCGATGACAAAATCGACTGCCTCCTCTCTCATCGTCCGCTCGGGGAGTGCTGATGGGTGCAGGCCTCCCAGGGCTACTCGTCCAGACCACTGTGTTTTCAGTGCGCGGCAGATGGCACCGGCCACTGTCATGTTCTGGGTTGAGGCCGAGGGGTGTGAACCGTAGACTACAACGCAGGAAAGCAGCGGCTGTAGCGCGGCTGCCCTGAGTGCCGTCTCGTCGGGGGAGATGTTTTCGGCGCAAGCGTCGATGATCGCCACACTCGACCCCTCCTGAAGCAGATAGGCAGCCAGAACTGCCACCCAGTAAGGTGGTTCGATGGCTGCCAGTTCCCCCCCCAACCCCTGGTAAACCTGTTTACGGTCACCGGGGTTTATCAGAACAATATCAACAGAAGCCATTTATGTGCTCCTCACACGGTCGATCAGAGCGATCACAGCGGATTCGTCCATATTGCTGATAGCGTGAAGATGATCGCGGTTCCCCAAATCAAAGACGTAACGATCATTGACACCGACCGGCTGCAATCTGCACGGCAGGTTATGCTCACGGATCACCTTGGCAGCCAGGCTGTCCAGACCACCGTTGTTGATAAAAGCCTCCTCCATGCTGATGACCTGTTTGTAAGAGGCCAGAACTGTCGCCAGGGCCGGTTCATCACACGGTTTGAGTGTGAAAATGTCGACCACTGCTACGCCGCTCCGTTTACTGGCAACCTTAAGGGCACAGTGGGTCATATAACCGGTACTGAGCAGGCAGATATCTGTACCAGCGACTAGAGGGGAAAAGCCTTTCTTCAGATCCACAGCTGTCTGATCGGCATAAAGAGCCGGAAGCGCCTTGCCGTCGAAGCGAATATATTTGGGACCGTTGCTGGCAAGAGTTTGATCGACCAAAGCCGCCGCTGTCACCCAGTCTGCCGGACAGTAGACCGCTATGTTGGGCAGAAGCCTCATTATGGCAAGATCCTCCAGGCAGTGATGGGTCGGCCCTGATACCTGATAGCTGACGCCGCCCCCCAGTCCGAGCATTGTGACATTGACCGGACGAATCTGCGAAGAAATCGCCAAGTTGACTCTGACCTGCTCATAGGCCCGCATGGCGATGAAAGAGGCGATTGCATAGGTGTAGACAGTAAATCCTTCCAGTGCCAGTCCGGCGGCTACGTTGATCAGATTCTGCTCAGCAATGCCGACGTTAATGAAGCGGTCGGGAAACTCGGCTCGAATCCGGTCCAGAGCCGGGGCGCCCAGATCAGCTGTAAGGAAAAAGATTGAGCTGTCTGTTGCCATTCGATCACAGAGCGTACCGATGAAGGCGTCGCGCATGGTCATGGTTTTATGAGTGCTCATGGGATTCTTCCGGTGGCTTGATCGATCTCTGCAGGGGAAAGGGTTCTGATGTGGCACAAGGGGTCGCTTTCCAGTTCAGGGATGCCCTTTCCCTTGACCGTATCGGCAATCAACACAGCCGGGTGCCCATTGGAACCGCGGTGTTTCAGTACAGACAAAGCGGAATGCAGCGCTGCCATGTTGTGTCCGTCGGTTCGCTCTGTCAGCCAGCCGAAGGCCTGAAAACGCTGTTCGAAAGGCTCGACAGTCATGACGTTCTCGCAGCGGTCCAGCATGCAGAGTTGGTTGTTGTCGATAATCAGGGTCAAGTTGTCCAGGCGGTGATGGGCGGCGAACATGATCCCCTCCCACATGGAACCTTCACAGAGTTCACCATCGCCGGCTACTACGAAAATATGGCTGGCCGATCCCTTGATCTTCAGCCCCAGCGCCATGCCGCAGGCTACAGAGATGCCATGGCCCAACGAGCCGTTAATGGTCTCGTAACCGGGAATGAACGTGTCCGGGATACCGCCGAGAAAAGAGCCTGTCTGGCAAATCCGCTCCAGCTCTAACGGGTCGAAATATCCGCGATCAGCCAGGATCGGAAAAAGACAGATCGAGCCATGTCCCTTGCTGACGATCAACCGGTCACGTCCCTCCCAACGCGGATCAGTGCCCTTATGCTCAAGCAAGCTGCCGTAATAAAGCGCGGTAAAAATATCCACTGCTGACAGAGAGGATGCGACCCGGGTCTCGGGCGCTAACCGGTGCATACGCAGAGTCTCACGCCAAACCCAGTGAGCTTTTGCAACCAGCTCCGATATTTCAACAGACATAGCCACGTTTACCTGTGCTGCATTAGATTGTGATTCGAATTAAATATTCTTGCGCTGGTTACGCCCAAACAGAGCAAATCCCTTGAGCAATTCCCGGATGCCGTCATCCAGCGAACGTCGGGCAACGAAACCTGCCTCTCGCAGGCGTTGGTTCGAAACGATATAGTTTCTTTTGTCCGGGTCGCTCCCGACTTCGGCAAAATGGATGTAAAATCCGGGCAGCCGCTCTTTAATTTTCAGGGCAAGTTCTTCCTTGGAGAGGTTAGCGCCATCCAGTCCCACATTGTAGGTACGCCCGGTCATCTTCGCTGAATTTTCAATGCAGTGAATGAAGCAGTCTGCTACATCGCGTATGTGGACGTAATTTCGCTTAAAATCTTTCTCGAAAATAACAAGGTAGCCGTCAGTCAGCGCCGCATATACAAAGTGGTTTACCAGCAGGTCCATGCGCATCCGAGGCGACATGCCGAAAACGGTTGCCAGCCGGAGGGTAATGGTATTGGTCGAGGAAAGGACATCCGCTTCAGCTTCGGTTTTGGTACGACCGTAAAGGGAGATCGGCTCCAGCGGGGTTTCTTCGGTACAGAATGTATCGCCCGTTTTTGTGCCGTAGCCGCTATTGGTTGTGGGATAAATAAGCAACTGTTCGGGGCTGCGCAGGCGGTTAATCATTCTGATTGCATCAAGATTGACCGATGTTGTCAGAAGTGGATCACGGTCGCAGGCCGCAGCACCGACGATCGCAGCAAGTGGAATAATAATGTCGCACCGCGACGCCAACTTTCTGACCAGAGATTCATCACGGGCGTCACCATAAACGAAGTCGAAGCTGGGGTTGGCACACAGGTGAAAAAGGTTCTGTTCCCCATACATCAGGTTGTCGAGCACCACTACAGCATAGGAACGGTCCAACAGGAGTTCCGCCAGGATGGAACCCAGGTATCCGGCTCCGCCGGTTATCAGTATGCGGGTCATTGATCAGTTTCCTTGGTTGGTGAGTGGGTGTCAAAACCGAAGGTCGATTCGATGATATGGTTAGGTCGGTTCTTCGCCTCGATGAAGATGGCGTTGATGTACAGCCCGAGCATGCCAAGGGTGAACAGCTGGATACCACCCAGAAGAAGCATGGTCGCCATGATCGCAGACCAGCCGGGTATTGACCAGTGCATGAATTTCATGAAAAAGATGATCACGAGATAGCCAAAGGCACCGAAGGAGACTAGAAAACCGAGCAGCAGCGATAGCTTCAGAGGGGCATCCGAGAAGGAAATCAGGGCGGAGTCAAGAAAATTGCTGATTACTCCCCAACTGAAGACAGGGAACTTTGTCTCCCCTGCGAAACGTTTCTCCCGGTGGTACGTTATCGTTGTCTGGTTGAACCCGACCCAGTTGACCAGACCCCTGGTAAACGGTTTATTCTCCCGAAAGCGCACCAGCTGCTTCACCACCCTGCGGGAAAGCAGCTTGAAGTCACCAACTTCAGGTTGTAGCTTGACACTCGAGACTTTATGAAGAATAGAATAGCCTATAGCGGTGATCAGAAGTTTGATTCTTGATTCACCCGCACGGGACGTCCGTTTGGTGTGAATTACATCGATATCCTGATTGTCGAGCCAGAGGTTAACCATCTGCGGAATAAGTTCCGGCGGGTCCTGCAGGTCGGCATCCATGTAGATCACTGCATCACCTGAGGTATATCCAAACCCGGCAAAAACACAAGGTGAGATGCCAAAGTTGCGGGACATGTTGATGATCCGGATATCGTCGCTGTCTTGAGCCAGGCGGAGCAAAAGAGCCAGAGAGCCATCGGTGGAGCGATCGTTCACGAAGATCAACTCAAAATCATGGATGCGCTCCTTGAGATCATCCAAAAATACGTGTCGTACCCGTGAAACCAGCTCTTCGAGCACATCCTCTTCATTGAAGAATGAAAAAACCACCGATATTTTCACAACAGCTCTCTTCGAAACTTGATTGGATTGATTGCCGGGTCGACAGTGCGACATGGGGGCAGATGAATACTACGGGTGGTACTGGTGATCAGGTTCATACACAATTATTTTCGACCCTTCAAACTCAAACTTGAAAGGGATCTGCAGGTATCCAGCGAGTGCCTTGGACAGAACGGCCCGTTTTGATTCGGGGACGAAGAACAGCATAAATCCACCCCCTCCGGCTCCGAGAAGTTTTCCGCCCAAAGCCCCGTTGTGCATTGCCCGGTCGTAAATATCATCAATAATCTCGTTCGAGACGGCTGTCGATAAAGTCCGTTTCAGCTGCCAGTTTTCATTAAGCAGTTCTGCAAATTCACGGATATCACAGGTCTCAGTGGTTAGAACTTTGTAGGCTCTGTCTACCACGGATTTCATTGTTGCCAGTTTGTCCAGGTTCTTTGGTGTGTTTCGGATCTGTTCTTCTGCTATATCCGAAGCGTTACGTGAGAGTCCGGCGAAGACCAGCATCAGGGAACTTTCAAGGCATGCCAAGCGTTCCGGTTTCATGATGACCGGCGTTACGGCGGTCTCACCATTGGGCAGGAAATCTATCCGGTTGAACCCGCCATGGGCGGCAAAAGTCTGATCCTGGGAGCCGACATTTTCTTTTATCAGGTTCTGTTCTATATGGATGGCCTGCCGTGCAAGGTCTTTCCTGGTGAGCATCTGCCCCTGGAGAGCCATCATGCTGTTGAGCAACCCGACGGTGAATGCGGAACTCGAACCCATGCCGGACCGGGCCGGGATATCGCCATCGTGGTGAATTTCGACTCCGCGAGCCACATTCAGAAAGCGCAACGTTTCACGTACCGACGGGTGTTGGATCTCGTCAATAGCTTTCACCATTTCAATTTTTGAGTAGACAATGCGGTGGGTGTGTTCGAAAAAGGGGGGGAGGTGCCGACAGGTTATATAGCTGTATTTATCGACACAAACTCCTAATACAGTCCCGCCATGCTCACGGAAATAGGATGGGTAATCGGTTCCTCCTCCGAAAAAGGATATTCTGTGCGGCGTTCTCGATATAATCACCGTGCAGTTCCAATCAAACCTGGTAACTCCCTTTGGGCTCTCAGGTAGTCATCCGGAGTGCCGATATCAATGAAATAGCCGTCATTGAAGTATGGCAGGGCCATGCGTGTCGCGACTATTTTTTCCAGCACATCAGTTTCGAAAGAAAACTGCCTGCCAGTCGGCAAATCCTCGGCAATTTGACGGTTGACGATATAAACTCCGCTGTTGATATAGCCGCTGCCGGAGAGCCCTTTTTCCCTGAAGGCCACAATCCGTTCATTATGCACTGTGACAGTCCCGAACCTGCTACAGTCTTCTAGGTGTTTTAATGCAATAGTTATATCGCCGCTCATCGTGACATGGTACTTAAAAATGTCGCCGATATCAACGTCATAGTAGCTATCACCGTTCATAACCAACAGGTTTTCATCTCTGGTGAGGCGGGAGGCTTTTGCCAGGGCTCCGCCGGTACCCAATGGAGTCGTTTCAACACAGTAATGGAGTGACATTCCATCAAAATCGTTTCCGAAATATGAACTGATGATCTCATGCTGGTACCCTACCGCCAGAATGACTCGTTGAATCCCGGCAGTCTGCATTTTCTGGAGAAGGTAGGCAAGAAATGGTCTGCCGCACACCGGCATCATCGGTTTAGGACGGTCGCCGCTTAAGCTTTTTAGTCGAACACCCATGCCTCCGGCAAGAATTATTGCTTCTTTTGGCCCTTCTATACTTTCCATAGGCCCTGCCTCTGGCATTAAGTGGTGTTCTATTGAAACAATTCTCTTCGAAAATTGAATTCGTAGATTAAAGCGGATCAGTAAGAGTTTGATGGTGATTTTGAAAAAGGTGCAACCTGGCGGATGAGTTAATGTATGTCGTCGTCGATCAAAAACGAGTAATTATGCCTCTAAAACAAAAAGACAACCCATTGGTGTTTGGGTTGTCTTTCGATAAACTATTTAGTTGCCGACTCTATTTATTTGCATCAGCGCCGAGTGTTATACCGATGTCATCTCCTTGAGGCTTGTTATCTGTGGCCTTTGTTTCAAAAACGCCATTCGGTCCTGCAGAGAGAATAAAAACATTTTTCGCTTTATCATCAAGAAAGACGCTCATAACATAGGCATTACCCCAAGGATCAGCAGTAAATGTCGTTAAATAAGGGCCTTTCCACCTTTTTTCAAAAGCACCTCCAGGTCCATATATAGCAGTCTGCTGAGCGGCAGATGAAAGATGGTCAGAAAAATAACCAGGCGTTGCAGATGAAAAGCTTGAATCTAAGTCAACTATAGTGCCATCAGTATGCAATACATCATACCAAGTGCTAGCAACAGCATTATGCACATCGTATGATGGCCAGAAGCCTATATCCTGACGAAAACGCTGCACCGAAGTAGACAACGTTTTCACATCAGCCGTTGCCCGAGTAATTTTCGACTCGTCAATTTGATTGAAAATCATCGGTACTAAAACACCAGCCAGTATGGCAATAATACCAGCAACAACCACCACCTCAATAAGAGTAAAACCACGATTACTTCGCATCATCTGCTCAGCCCCTCCTGATATTTTAATTAGGAAATCACATATATAGAAAGTGTATACTATAGAACGGTTTCATTGTAAAGTGGGAAACCATAGTATGTTACTGATTCAGGGTGCAAAACAAAAGCTGTTCAATGCCCCTTTTTTTCACTGGATTTCTCCGATTTCAATCCCGCAGGATGATCAACCAGCGTCTGTTTCTCTGCCTCCTTTACATACCACTCCAGTGGACGGTCGGTTTGATCCTTGAATGTGTTCAATGACTTATCACGTTCGTCTGCAGCCTCCTGACTGGCCTGGGATACGAGGATTTCGTCGACTACCTGCGGGCAGGAGGCAACAGATCCGGGCCGTGCCTCGATCTCTTCCCGGATGCTCGGGTCTTGCGTCTTGGGGTCCTTGGCAAAGCGCATCTTGAGGTCGATGGAAAAATTAGAATATGCCTCAAGCATCCGGAAAATGGTTGAGTCTCCCATCGGACCCATGGTGCGGTCTTCATCCGGTAGTGGTGAAACCTTGCCATTCTCAATCTTGGCTCTGCCAACTATTTCACATCCGGTGCCATTGTCGGTCGTGTAACCCAGGTTATCGGTGATGACTGCAAGAACAGTCGGAACGTTGGCCAGATCCCAGTGAGCCATCAGGCCGACTTCGCCGTCCGGCAACGGACTCAGATCGTCGATGTTCATAGCCAGTACCCGTGACCAGGGGGGGACCGGGCGGGTGCGCTCCCGGGGCGGTAACCCCTTGACATAGCGCCGCAAGGTGTTATCGAACAGGTTGGTGGCGGTTTCTGCTTCGCCCAGCACGTTTACACAGTGGGACTCGGGGATATCCAGAATCTCTTTTACCATGGCGTAATAGTCATCCCGGGTTACAACACCGAAGCGGCCACGGTAACCGCCCCCGTCACAGATACGGCTTCCAGGAGGGAGTTTAAACATCATCTTCTTTTTGCGACAGGATTGGAAGAAGTAAACGTATGCAGCCGTTGCGCCGATTAATGCTACCGGAACTCCGCTTTGTTCAGACTCGCGCAAGGCCTTGAGCAGATTTTTTACGTCTATGCCTGTTTTACCAAGCAGGAAGATGCTGTCTTCGGTGCCGAAGTGGGTGCGGGTCTGGTCCATGCCTATAGCCATGCCCATGGAGGGGGCCAGTTGCGGACTTGGCGCCAGAATCAGGATCCGGCAGCGCTTGCCCTCTTCAAAATCGGGAAAGAGGTATGAAGCCGTCATTTTTTTGTTGGCCGCAAAGACCAAGCGTTTGCCGTCTTCATCACGGAAGATACGTCCGCGCTGGGTCAAGCTGGTCGTACCGCCAGTCAGGCAGGCCATGACGGATTGTTCCAGAGGAAACGATGCAACCAGGTGGGTCTTGAAGACATCATTGTAGACCATTGGAACGTCCTGCCAACGGCTGATAGTGCCCGGTTTTACCTTTTTTATGTCGCAGAACTCACGGAAGATCTTGTTGGTCTCATAGTGAAGGGCAAATAACTGCATACAGTAGTCGTTAAATTTATCGTCGCTAAGGTCTCCGTCAACTCCTGCATCTATTATGGAAAGGATTTCTTCAGTCAGACGGTGGCTTGTAGCTGCGCAGTCGGTCATAAGGTTGCTCCTGTTCGAGGTCCTGGTGGTATTGGTATCGGGAGTGAATGATCAGGCAATTGCAATTTTCACACCATTTGAAGTCGCAACAAAAGACGTAAGAAGCTAACAATTAACAGGTTGTTTGTTGTGAACAAATGCATAGTTTAAAAGGTTGTGCACAAACATTGTGCGGAGTGCCTAGTTGTTGGGCATTGGCTTGGCTCGGTTGAATGGTCGTGTTACAAATAGCTGAACGACGGGATTGGTACCGCTCTTCTAATAGACAAAAGCGACTTTTCTGTTTATAGTCACTAGCCTGTTTTAGAGCGGGACGAAGAACATTCCCAGGTTAGTATGTGAAATACAGTCTACTTTATAGGCTCTTTGTGTACTAAGAATCAAGAGGGAAAAGCAATGCTACAGTATGAAATGACGTTATTCTGGACCGCGGTTGCCTGTTACGGCATTGCTGCATTCTGTTATATTTTCGGCCTGTTGGCTCGCAAGGAAGCCTTGTTCAATTGTGCCCTTTCCTTTGTTGTGGTCGGCTTCTGCGGAAATATCGGCGCTGTTGCTGTACGCTGGCTTGCCGGTGGCGTGCCGCCGTTTATTGCGGTATCTGAATCCCTTGCATCGGGAGTGCTGATCGCTGTTTTTGTTTTTTTGATGTCACAATGCGCGGCTCGAAAGCTTGAGCCAGCCGGTGTGCTGGTAATGCCGGTCTGTTTTGTTCTACTTGGTTGGTCCGGCACCCTGATGAAGGATATTGGCAGCACCTTGCCACCAGCACTGCAGAGTACCTGGCTCTGGACGCATATCTTTGCTGCAACGACCGGCTTTAGCTGCGTTCTGTTTGCAGCGGCCCTCGGATTTCTTTTTCTGCTCAAAGAAAAAAAGGCCGGTGGTGTGTATGAGAGATTCCCAAGTCTTCAGCGACTTGATGAACTCAGTTACCGTTTTATCAGCGGAGGGTTCGTGTTTCTGAGCCTGATGATGGTCTCCGGCGCACTCTGGTCAAACCAGGTCAAGGGGAGTTACTGGAATTGGGACCCGGTCGAGGTTTGGTCACTGGTCTCCTGGCTGGTGTATGGCATCTATCTGCACCTTCGCATTACCATGGGGTGGAGGAACCGGCGCTTGGCAATCTATTCGCTTGTCGCTGTGGGACTGATGATCCTCAGCTATTGGGGGATTCCGTTCGTTTCATCGAATTTTCATTCCGGTTTCAGGGTCGAGCATTAATTAGTTCTGTTCTGCTGCGAATAGCGAGGCCAAATAATTTTTTTCTAGCATTCAGCAAGATGCCGTCCCTGCCAGGCGCTGCAATTTGACTTTTCCGGAGATCGCTGTTGAAGAAAACGCTGATAGTACTAAATGGTTTTATTCACGACTTTGCCGCCGGAATCTGGCTGGCGACGATTGTCACTATTGCTGTGCTTCACAATGCCCACCTGAATACCCCTACTGTCGTTAACGTGTTGAATCATCTGGAACACCTCTTCTTCTGGGGCAGTGTTGTTGCGGCAGTGGTCATAATGGCAACCGGTGCCGGGCGCACCTTTACATATGTAGATAACTGGTATGGCGAGGATGCGGAGCGTCAACGCCGCAAGGCGTTGGTTGTCAAACATGTTGTTCTCTTTTCCGCCTATGCGCTTGGTTATCTTTGGGTGTGGGGCAAGGTCTTTCACTAACACTATGGGTAAGAAAATTGCAGACAAAAAAGAAATAATAAGATAAAATCACTCTTGTTTGAACGTGTCTGCACCAAAGCATATAGAGGATTTCTATGACCATAAAACGTGTTGCCTTAATTACCCCGCCCTATCATTCTGGTGTTGTTGAATCCGCTGGTACGTGGCTTAATGTTGGATTTGTCTATATGGCTGGTTCATTGCGCGCTGCCGGGTATGAGGTGGACTATTATGATGCCATGTCGCTCTGGCACAAGTGGCCGGACATCAAGAAACGCATCGAAGAGTTCAAGCCTGATGTTGTCGCCACGACCGCCTATACCGCTTCCATAGTGGAAGCTCTCAAGCTCTGCAATTTTGCCAAAGAGATAAATCCTTCTGTCGTTACTGTTCTGGGCAATGTTCACGCTGCCTTCTGTTATGATGAGATCCTCAAGGAAGAGCACGATGTAATGGATTATATCGTCAGAGGGGAAGGGGAGGTGACGCTGGTTGAACTTTTAAACTGCCTGAATGCCGGAGGTGACCCCTCTTCAGTCAATGGACTCGCTTTTTGGCGGGATGGTGGTGTCGTTGTTACGCCAAAAGCCGCCTATATTCATGATCTGGACGGTTTGCCAACCGCTTGGGATTTGGTTGAATGGCCCATCTATACCTACCGGGCCAAGAAGAATGCGCGGCTGGCAATCATATCTACATCCCGCGGATGCAAATCGCAGTGCTCATTCTGTTCGCAACAGTTGTTCTGGGCCCAGTCGTGGCGAGCCCGTTCTGCGGAAAATGTTGTGGATGAAATTGAAATGCTGGGAAAAACCTACGGTGTCCAAGTCGCCATGCTTTCCGATGAATTGCCAACGTTTGATCGTGAGCGCTGGGACAAGATTCTTGATTTGATGATTGAACGACAGGTCCCGGTAAAATTGCTGATGGAGACCCGCGTTGACGATATCCTGCGCGATGCAGATATCATGTGGAAATATAAAAAGGCCGGTATCGAACATATTTATGTCGGTGTTGAAGCAGGATCCCAGGAAACGCTGGACCTGTTCAAGAAGGATACCCAGGTAGCCCAGTCCAAGCAGGCCATTGATCTGATCAATGCGGCTGATATTGTCTCGGAAACGTCTCTTGTTCTCGGCCTCCCGGATGATACCCCGGAATCGATTGCTCAGACCGTTGAGCTGGCAAAGCATTACAACCCGGACATGGCATTCTTTCTTGCTATTGCACCCTGGCCTTATGCGGAACTGTATCCGCAACTGGAAGAGTATGTAGCTACCAAGGACTACAGCAAATACAATCTGGTAGAGCCGGTCATAAAGCCGAAAAACATGACCTTGGAACAGTTGGGGCAGGAACTGGGCAAGGCGTCGCAGAAATTTTACATGCATAAATTTCAGCATCTGCATGAACTGACTCCCTGGAAACAGGAGTTCATGCTGTCGGTTCTGGATATCTTTATCAATCACTCCTATCTGGCAGGTCAGATGAAGGCTGCCATGAAGGAAGGCAAGGATATGCCTGAAGAGGTAAAAGAACTGATGCGTACAGTAAAGGGGCATGCCAAGGGGCAGGAACTGGATCGTCATCCTACGATTGCGCCGATACCTTAGATTTAGGCACCTCAGAAGCACAAGAGCCCTGACTGCTTACGCGGTCGGGGCTTTTTGTTCAAAATATTTGATTTGGAACATCGCCTGGAAAGAGACTATATGAAATTGAATAAGCTGGCTACGTACATTTTAATCCTTATCTTGGGGGGAGTTATAGGTTTTACGACACATGACGTAATGCTCAAGTTTAATAGGAACAGTAACGTTGCCGGTTATGTCGAAAAGCATGAGGGCCAGATACGCCATATCAACCCGTTGCTGGCTTGTGATATTGCAGATGATATGATACGTGCCCCGGAACTTGTCCCATTTAAAAATAAAATCGAAACGTATTTGAATTCCGGAATAGATAAACGATGGTCAAAAAAAGTGAGTGTCTATTTTCGGGAACTGAATGACGGTCTGTGGTTCAGTATCGGGGATACGGAAAAGTTTACTCCGGCAAGTCTTCGTAAAGTTCCTCTTATGATTGCACTTCTGAAACAGGCGGAAAAAGAGGCAGGCCTGCTTGACCGAAGCGTGAAATTCGATCTGGCAAATGACTACAACATCAATCAGAATATCAAACCCTCCAAGACGTTGGTGCCGGGAAATGAGTACACCATCAGAGACTTGATCTACAGAATGATTGTGTATTCAGACAACAACGCCTTCACCTTTCTTACCAGGGTGGTTGATCCTGCCCAGTTTGACAAGGTATATTCCAACCTGAGAATACAAAATCCGCGGGTGATCAAAGATGATAACTTTCTCTCTGTCCAGACCTATGAGTCTTTCTTCAGGATACTCTACAATTCTTCATATCTGAGCAGGGAATCGTCAGAGTGGGCATTAGACATTCTGTCTAAATCGGAGTTCAGAACAGGACTTGTAGCCGGTGTTCCCCCAAATATTTCCGTTTCTCACAAATTTGGTGAGAAGTCAGATGTGAATGACGGCACCGTTCAATTGCATGACTGCGGCATAATCTACTATCCTCAACACCCATATTTACTGTGCGTCATGTCCCAAGGTCCCAATTTCGAATTTCTTGATGATATTATTGCTGAAATATCGCGGATTTCGTTCGCGGAGATTGACCGTCAGCACTCGAATCACAAATGATCCAGTGAATTGCATGTTGAACCGTTAATCGCCAGAACTGCCTCCTGACTGTTCAAAATGCAGATCCCCTTGTCATGATAACGTTTCAGCACCCGGCCCATATCCCTCCCCGTCATAACAGCATCTGAAACAACGGTAACCTGGTAGCCCCGGTTCAGTGCTCCCAAGGCTGTGTAGTAGACACAAAAGGCTGCATCCAGACCGACCAGAAAGATCTCGTCCACCTGACGATCAATCAGAAACTGCTCCAGCTTTTTGTTCGAAAAGGCATCCGTCCGGTTCTTGGCAAAGTCGTTTTTGTTGACTACGTTAACCCAACGGCAGATGCGCGGCTCCAGCCTGCCGGCGAGTATGCGACCCCCGTGAAGTCGCGTGACGAGGGAGTTGGTAAAGACCTGACGGACATAGGCCACTTCCTGGCCCGAATGGTCGAAGGAGTCGATCAGACGGTTGACTGCTTGAACCATCTTCCCGAAGGGCGTGTTTACCGGAAGCGGACAGGATGCACTCTGCATGTTGCCGCTGCTCTCCTGAATATCCAACACGAGCAGGGCTCGGGTCGGCTTGGGATAGCTCTTGATCCGTTTGCCTCTCGTCGGGATGAACATGTTCCTGAGGACGTACAGTCCACCCAACAGAATAAGGGCGAAAAAAACGGACAAGGCAGTTGTGAAAATGGATAATAGATTCATGATAATCTGTCCTGTCAAAGCCGAACTAGAATCCTATTTTGGAACATTCAGGACAACCCTGCAGTGAAAGTGGTTTTTCCAGTCGGCACTCTTTCAATAACTCTCCATTCATGAACACATCTCTGGTTGGCCCGTCAGCAGCTACTTTCCCCCGGTTCAGGATGATGGTGCGTTCACATACTTCATAGACCATATCTAGATCATGGCTGGTGATGATACGGGTATGACGAAAATCTTTGATCAGGCCGATTAGCTGTCTGCGGGCAAAAGGATCCAGGCCGCTGGTCGGCTCGTCCATCACCAGTATGTCGGGGGCCATGGAGAGCACGGTTGCGATGGCAACCCGCTTCTTTTCGCCCCCGGAAAGATTGTATGGAGGTTTGTCCCGCAGATGGCAGGCGCCGACCTGTGCCAGGGCGTCCGAGACACGCTGTTCAACATCCAAACCTGACAGACCAAGATTACAGGGGCCAAAGGCGACATCTTCGAAGACAGTCGGCATGAAGAGCTGGTCGTCCGGATCCTGAAATACCATGCCGACTGTGCGGCGAATGTCGGGCAACGTCCCGGGGGTGAGTAGGGTGTCTCCGATCCGAACCTCGCCACTTGTTGCGCACAAGCAGCCGTTGAGGTGCAGCAGCAGGGTTGATTTCCCGGCACCGTTGGCACCGATGACAGCCACTGACTCACCATGGGTGATGCGGAACGATATGCCAGCGAGTGCCGAGGTGCCATCGGGATAGCTATGACACAGATTTCTGGCTTCCACGATGTGATGACTCATGGAATCATGCCTGTGATCAGCTGACCGAAAATCTGAGAGGTGTTTTGCAGGCGCAGGAAGATCAAGAGAGTGGACCAGCCGAGAACAAAGCGGAGTTCGGCCATTCCGAGGCGAGACTGACGCTGACTATGGAATATCCCTGTAAATCCGCGGCTCAGCATTGACATGTGGATCCGCTCTGCCCGTTGCCAGGTTCGGAGCAGCAGGTGACCGATCAGGGAACCGAAGCTGCGGATGCCCAGTCCTTTTTTGCCGCAGGAGCGCAGTTCCCGCGCCCGTGATGTTCTGTTACCTTCTTCGGCCAGTACAAAGATATAACGATAGAGAAACAAAAGTTGTACGGCAAAAACCTGCGGCATGCCGAGTCGTTCCATGGCGTGACAGGCTGAGGTGAAGCCGGTTACACCCACCAGGATAAAGGCTGCGCCAATGGTCAACATGGATCTGATCAGGATGGAGGCACATGATATCCAGCCGCCAGAGATACTCAATGGCCCGAGTTGCAGGAGTATCTCCCGGTCGAAAACCGGGTTAAATATCCCAACAGCCAAAACGAACGGGCAGAGCAGGGTGACCTTTTTCAGGATGAATAACGGAGGAATGCCGGCCAGGGTGATCATTACAACGGGAAAAATGAAGAAGGGGAACAAGGCGGAAAGCTCGTATCGGTTGTAGGATACAACACAGAAGATGAATACCACTGTTACAAGAACCTTGGCGCGGGCATCCAAATGGTGGATTTTCGAATTTCCGCATGCCAGCCGGTCCAGACGTTTGAGATCCAGTACCGCACTGTGAATTGAAGCCATGAGAGGTCCTTGGCAATTATTTATGCAGAATGGAACCTGCGTTTCAGGAAAAATCCTGTCAAAAATGCAAATCCAAATGTTAAAATTCCACCGAAAAGCCCTGCCATGCTGCTTCCTACAGGATTGTTCTGATTAACAGGATATTTTTCATGAGTTGCTGCTGCTTTTGATTCTACCGTCTTTGCTTCAGACGGTTTCTTGATCGAATAATCCGGCAGGAAGGCGGTCTTTTCCTGCAGGGTTTTGAGCGTGCCATGCAGTCCCCGTTCTGGTCCCTTCAGTTTCTCTTGTCCGGTTACTTTCGCTATCGACCATTCCAGGCCATCCGGGTTATTGGAAGCGAGCCGGGGAGCAAATCCACACACTATCAGGGCCACCATCAAGAATGCCGGTATGAGATTGCGAACGGGTTGGCAACTTATCGGACGTGCATCCAAGGCACGTTGCAAAATATCCGGTCGGGCTTTGTAGACAAATGAAATTACCGTGGCTGTAATCAGGCCTTCGACAACTCCAATCGCCAAGTGGATCGGCTGCATCATGAGTACAAAGGTTGAAAAAGGAAGCGATGATATTTCCGAAGAGACTGTTTCCAGCACAACAGCAAAGGCACCCATCTGCAGTCCAACAATGGCGGCGACCACAGAGGCAGTGGATATCTTTGTAGCATTTGCATGCTTGCCGATTATTGATTTGTAAATAAAGGGGTAAGCGATGAATGCCGGAAAAAAACCGAGGTTGAAGATGTTGCATCCCAGTGCCAGTAAACCTCCATCGGCAAAAAACAGTGCCTGCACAAGTAATACTGAGGAAATACAGAGAAAGGCCGCATAGGGACCGAGCAGGATCGATAACAGTAGACTTCCGCCAAAATGCCCGCTTGAACCGGTTAGCGGAATGGAGAAGTTGAACATCTGGGCCGCAAAGATGAAGGCGCCCAGAACACCCATCAGCGGGACCTTGCTGCTATCCAGTTCTTTGCGTACCTTGCTGGAGCAGTAGGCAATTGTACCTGCTGAGGCTGCCCACATGGTCCCGCCAACAGTAGGAGATAAGAGCGCGTCTGCCATATGCATCGGGAATTCTCCTCAGTGTGAGGCACGAAAAAAAATATCGTAACACCATTGTTATCTAATAATTGTAATTAGGTGTCAAGCGTGATTTATGCTACTCGCACTGAAGCTAAATTAGTAAATAGCAATTGGATAAGCAGGTATCGGGAAGGTTGTAAAGCTATCGCTGAAAGCGCAGCATGCCGGAGATGGCCCCACTGGCAAAAGCAATTAACCAGCAGGTATAGATAGTCAGGCTTACACGGTGAAAGACCCTGTTTGCCACCTCAGCCTTCCCCGAGAGAGAGGCTACCAGGGCCAATATAAAATGGAAGGCCATTCCTGCCAGGGATGCGATTCCGGTGATATTGTGCCACTGGGGCGCTTTGCCGAATGTGTTAGCAAAGTGGTTCATCTCAGTCGTGCCGAGATAATCGCACAATAATCCGATGCCGAAGATAACAAGGTGACGGGTATGCAGTCCCTGCTTCCTTCCGCTGAAAACGGCCCAGGTATAAAACAGCAGTGCAAGATTCATCCAGATGATGGCTCGTACAAGCATCAGAGATACTCCGGTTGATATAATTTTTATGAGGTGCAGTCAACATTACAAAGCAGTTTCAATTCAGGGCAGAATCGTCTATAAGCAGTGCTGTATTGGTGTTACCACATTTATATGCTGGGGGCAAAGGCAATGGGAAATACCGTGAGATTCGGCATATCGCTTGACGAAAAGCTGCTGGAAAATTTTGATACACTGATAGAACAAAAAAGCTACATGAACCGATCGGAGGCAATCCGCGATCTTATCCGTGCATCATTGGTGGAAGAACGGCTGGGATCCGAGGGGCAGCAGGCGATTGGTACTGTAACGTTGGTCTACAACCATCATGTCCGGGATCTGGCCGACAAGCTGACTGAGCACCAGCATTCACATCATGAACAGATTATATCTACTGTGCATGTTCATCTTGATGCCCACAACTGTCTGGAGGTGCTGATTATTCGTGGCAATGTTCGAACCATCAAAAAAATCGCCAATGAGTTGATCGGAGTCAAAGGTGTCAAGCATGGCAAACTGGTTTTGACGACCACGGGTGAGAATTTATAAAGAGGGTTGTGAGGCCTCTTTTTCGATTGAGGGTACGTCGATAGTTCTGTTTAATCTAACTGTTTGTTTCTTTACGGTTTGGTTGGTGCCGGCGAACTGTTTTCATCTGCTGGTTGCTCAAAGGGTTGAGCACCAATCGGAATAAGTGCCTTGTTTGTTTTCATGATCCAGTCGCGTGAGGACTTTTCCGTTACCAGACTGCCCAGATTATTGATCAGATGAAATGACCCACCCATGTCACGCATCCGTTTCTCATGTTCAGTCCTGATTTCATCAACGGTTTTAATATTCAATATATAAGGGGTCATCATAATGACCAACTCACTTTTTGCCCGTTCCTGCTTGCTGTAGGAAAAGAGCATGCCGAGATAGGGAATGTCTCCCAGAAGTGGAACGCTGCGCTTGGTTTCAGCCAAGCGGTCAGATATCAACCCGGCTATGACGATGGTTTCCCCCGCGCGCGCATCCACCATGGTGTCAATTTCTCGAACGCTGATTACCGGCTTGGTGCTTGTCTTGTCGGGCGAGGTTGACACCTCCTTGATCTCCGAAACACTGGGATGGATTTGCATGGTAATAGACCCGTCCTGGCCGATCTGCGGAGTCACATCAAGGAAAATACCGACTTCATCAACTTGTGGAATTGTGGTGAACGTGTCCTGACCACCGATGGCGTTGTTCTGGGTTGTTTTTGTTGAAACCCACGAGACCTCTTTTGTGGTGAGCTTGATGACCGCTTTTTGGTTGTTGAGGGCACTGATTTTCGGGCTTGAGAGCATGTTTATATTGCCCTGTTCTTTCATTGCTTCGATAAACGCAGAAAAGTCGCTGCCCGTTGCAGAAAACTTGAATGTACTGCTGCTGGCCGCCGCCGCAACAGTCGAACTGCCAGGTATAAGGACTTGAGTTAGTGTGGAATTTGTCGCCTTGTCTATGACACTTTTCCAGTCAATTCCGAGCGAGAATGAGTCTTTAAGGCTGACCTCCATTATATGTGCCTGAATCAATACCTGCCGCTTGCTGCCTTCTTCGACATCGGTCAGGAACGTTGCTATTTTGTCCAGGTTTTCTGTGAAATCAGTGACCATAATGATGCCGGCTGTTTCGTTGACAACCAGCTGTTTGAGTTGATTCTGGCTGATTTGTGCGTTCTGCAGCATTGGGTCATCAACTTCTGTTGTCTGGGTGGTGGATCGGGCGGTCAACCCAGCAGACGACTGCCGGTCATACCCGCCTTGGGAGCTTGAGCTTCCAGCTGTTTGGGCTGAACTACTCATCGTATGTTCACCTACGAGCTTTTTCTCGGCTTCACCGCGGATATACCCCCCGCCCTCACGTTTGCCCAAGCCACTTGTGCCGAACACCAGCATTTCCAGAGAGCCTTCCAAAGCTCCCCAGAAATCGGATTTACCTTCAGTTGACACCGTAACGCTACCTGAACTGCCGCTGGCAGAAAAACCGGAGACGTTCGTGTTGCTGGTGGAGTTGCGTTTATCCTTGATGTAGTTGACCCGGAAGATCCGTGTGGAAAGTTGCGGTCTGCCAACCAGGATGATGCCGTTCTCTACCGTGGCGGTGTAACCGAGCGGCTTGAGAACCGCATAGAGCAGTTCACCCAGTTTCCTGTTCTGAACCTCTATCTTGACAAGGCCGCTGATCCCGCGTTCAGCAACGATCGGTACCCCGCTCTCTTTGGAGAGCAGCATCAGCACGTCCTTAATATCAGCATTTTTCAGGGTGAGCGAATAAGTCCGCCCTGGATCAGTCTTCTTATACGCATCCGGTTCTTTTCTCTGGGGTTCGACCTTTTCTGGCAGATTAGCTGCAAAATAAGAAGGGGCAACCTTAGTGTCACGGATAGTGCTTACGGCGGGATTGACGCAGCCAGCCGTGGAAAGTGAAAGAACAAGTATGGTCCATGTGCGTATATTCATCTGTTACCTCGATCAATTCTGCCCTGGTGGATATCGAAGATCTGCTTCTCTTTTTCACGGCGGATGGTCACTCGATAGCGGCTGATCCCAGCGATGGTCCAGCCGTCAATGTGGTCACCTGGTTTAACTGTCCTGCCATTGATGATGGCGTAATAGTGCTTGTTGACCTTCATTATTCCCTGCAGTGCAAGGTCTGGTGAGTCTTGCTTGGCGGCTGACGGGCCTGATGCCTGTTGTCTCGTGCCCTCAGGACTCTTGAATGGTTCTCGTTGCCAGGAAGCTGAATCTTCCGCAATGGATTTCCATTGGATCGAGCTTCCATGACCAACTGTCGCAGGTGACTGTGCGGCAGCTGAAGCAGACTGATTCGTACCAGCTACGCTGAGAACCAGCAGTTGTATGCACCCGACTATGCAAGGATTAGCGCGCATTCTGACCTTTCAAAGAAAAAAGTTCCAGGGAGAGACTCCCCGAAACACCCTGTTTGTCAGGAACTAGTTTTATATCGGTAACTCTCTTGAATCGCTCAATGTTCTGGACTCTGCGAATATACTCTGCAATGGAGCGATAACTTCCTTTGACTGTGATCAAGAATCGAAAACTGCTCAGTTCTTCGGGTTGAGTTGTCCCTCGAGTTGTCGTTCGTGAAGTCGGATTTGCTGAACTTGCCTCATGCGATGTCAGTTTTGATTGCTTGGCCGCTGTATAAAGATCCTCGATGAATGAAGCAGTGTGTGCATCTGTGGGGAATAATCTGCGAAGTTTATCCATCTCCTGGGCCGCCGCCCTAATTCTTGAGATCTCAGCTTGACTGGTGCTGATTTCGGCCCGCAGACGCTTGTCTGCAGCGTTTCTCTTGAGCCGGTACAGCGGCAGGGCTACGGCAAGTATCAGAAGATAGGTCGCAAGGATGATGAGCTTATTTTGCCGAGTCAAGCGGTGTTACCTCGCAGGTGAATTTGACGGTCATTACTTTTTTCTTTTCACTGGTGGTTGATATAATTGAAGGCTCACGATAGTGGTTCAGGTATGGTGATCGATTCATTACATCCATAAGCCTTGTCAGGGTTTTCTGTGTGCCAAGGTCACTGGATTGGAGGAACGAGGCACTTATGTCAATCGAATCTTTGTTGCTCTTGCTCACATAGTTGAATGAGTCAAGGTAAACGCCATCAGGCAGGCTCATGGCCAGTTCTCTGAAAATCGGGTAGAACATGATCTGACTGCCCGAAAGCTTCCTGAGCAGGTCAAGATTTTTGGCAAAGATCGATGATGTTGCCTGAGATGCCTTCTGAGCGGCAAGTGCCTTTTTTGCCGTGACAGCCTGCTTATGAAGCCGGCTATGCCGAAACTCGGTTGTGATAACTATGCCGACTGCCAGCAGGGACATGGCAATATAGATCAGCATCCCTGATTTTTTTCGCAGCGGGAAGCGGCGCAACAGGTCGGGATGCATGAAGTTGACGAGCACATCGCCATAGTAGGCCTGCTGCAGCCCTTTAAGTGCAGTGAACGGGCATTCTTCAGTCTGGCTATCTGTCAGTCCGGCGGGTAACAACAGGGCTGTTTCGACATCCATGGCGTCCTGCAGGGTTGCAGCCAGTTCCGGGATAGACGTATCCGTTCCGCATAGCCATACCTTTTGAAGGGGGGTCATGGGGTTGGCGCTAAGGTATTGGGAATTGATGCGGTACAGCAGATCAAGGATGGTAAACATGCGGCGCTTCAGGTTCCGTTCTGCGTCGGGCCCGGTATTATAATCGGTTTCATTTATTTCCTGGGTCTCGTGGAACAGCAGACTGGAGGCCGAGATGTAATATACTTCTATCGAATGCGTGTTGACTTCAAAGATGGCGTGGGCATTGAAAATCGACTCTCGGATGGATGCAGCCGCATGCAGTGTGGCATCGATCGCGGTGGTGACCGTTTTCAGTTTAAGATGTGAAGTGCTGAATATTTTTTTGTATGCCCTGAGGGTGTCAATTGTTACGTATTCGGCCAGCCATGTCTGGTTGTTCTGATCAACGGACATAGGGACCAGGTTAATCTGGGGAGATTCATTGTCAGGCCCTGTGGCGGTCTTGCGGGTCAGAAGTTTGAGCGCTTCCTGCTGCGGCATCCGCGGAAGAACATGTGTGGTAAACTGAATATCAGCAAAAGGCAGGATCAGGTGGGCCTGATCCAGGCTGATACCCGCATCGGTGCGAATCAGGGAGAGTATTTCTGTCAGTTCGTCTTCAAGCAGAACTGCCGTGTCCGCAGATTGATCGTCCTGCCTGTCGTGCCTGCTGGATTCCGCATGTTTCAGCAGATAGGCCTTTTGAAAACGTATGACCTCGTTTTCGGTTGCGATGGCGCGGATGTGTCGGTCACGTATGTCGAGGAAGAGATCAGCCATGGTGTCCTGAATTAATAAGTGAGATTCAAGTTGTACGGCATTGTAGAAAGGCTATCACTGATGAACAAATTATACTTTGGAGATTCTGTTGGAGTTGGATCGGCACAGTCAGCAACTTGATGGCGTTTGCCGTAAATACGGGCATTACCGATTGGCAACCTAAATCCTTTGGCGCTATATAAACTGAAAACCGAGGAAGGGGGTGATGTACTTAAATTTATACAATTCGAAGTTAATGTTATTAACCCATCAATATCTTCAACAAAAAAATTGTATGAAGTTATTACCACCGGTGGTGTAACGAATGTAATTGTAACATTTCCTTTGACCTTATCGGTCGGTGCAACTTCCTTGAGATCAAGTGGCACGCAGATGTCATCGCCAAGGCAGAAATTTGCAGAACTGCTTGGTTCGCAAGGATTGTATGCTGCGTTAAGAATTCCATCCAAACCGCCGCTTCTCAGTGCTCCGGATAAGTAACGATTATCAGCACTCATGCATGCCCTGTAATCTATTGAGTTACCCCAAGCATCCTTTCTGTAAACAGCCTGGTCAATTCCGCCCATGTAAGGGCCGTTCCAGTGAGGGTAGTCGCTTGTCGGACGATTCACAAGAAAAGCCAGGCTGGAGGATGAAGAGCTGTTGGCAAAGGGCAGTTCTCCATTATCACCGACAAAACCGTAACTGGTCCTGATACCGTTCTGGATCAGATTCTTATCCCCAACCATAGCCAGTTTGAGAGCATTCAGCCGCTCTTTTGTCGTCTGTACGTCCTGGTTCTCCCAGAATTTCCAGACTGTAGGCACCAGCATACCGGCCAGGATCGAAATGATGGCCATGGTAACAAGAACCTCAATCAGTGTAAAGCCGCGTTTCATCGTTATCGCACCTTTAGGTTGCCGACCACTTTGTAGATCGGGAGAAAGACCGAAAGCAGGAGCAAAAGCACTAGCCCGCCCAGAAGAACCATGGTCAGCGGTTCGATCAGAGCGACCAGCTTTTTGATGGTTTCTGGAACCTCTTTGTCAAGGATGTCGCTGGCGCGGTTTAACGCATCGTCCAGTTTGCCGGTCTTTTCGGCAATGCCGACCATGTCTACCACCAGGTCCTGGATATAGCCGGTGCGTCGCATGGCATCAGAGATACTGTCGCCGGTGACCAGAGCTACAGGGATGGTGTGCAGTTTTTCAGACAGCACCGTATTTCCGACGACTTCGGCTCCGATGGTGAAGGTCCGCTCAACATTCAGACCAGCGGCATGCAGCGTGGCGATGATTTTAAAATAGCGTGAAAGGTTTATCTTGCGCACAAGGTTTCCGACTACCGGAAGGCGCAATGTCATGTGGTCTATAAACCTGAGCCCGTGGGGGGTGCGTTTGAAAAACTGGTAGGCTGCAATGAGTATGGCAACGCCAACAGCAATCACCAGGATGTAGCTTCTTAGAAAACCGGACGTTGCCACCATGATTTTGGTGGGCAGAGGCATGTCCGCGCCCAGGCCGGTTAGGAGTTTAAGCATTTTGGGAAAAACCACGGTGAAGATAATGACCATCAAACCGCCCATGATGGTCAGGATGGTGATCGGATAGGACAGTGCGTTGCGGACGGTTTTTCCGAATTCGATCTGCCAGTTCAAATACTTCATCAGGAAATCGAGGCTGTTATCCAGGGTGCCGGAGGCCTCTCCTGCCATGACCATCTGGACATAGTAGGGGGGGAAAATCTGCGGCTGTGAATCCATGACCTGAGACAGTGAAAGACCTGAGTCAAGACCCTGGTAGATTGCATTGGCTGTATAGGTTATCTTTTTGTTGGAATGCCCCTTCATCAGGTCATGAATCCCTGTCAGGATCGGAATTCCGGAATTGACGACCAGTTTGAGCATATAGGTGAAATCCAGCAGATCCTTTTGACTCAATTTTACGCCGAACAGATTGCCGAAATTGATAAATGACGTGTTTTCCGCTTCGATCAGGGTCATGCCCCGGCTCGAGAGGATGCGTTCAACATCATCAACACTCCCGGCAGAAATCCTACCCTGGCGAATGTTTGATTGCTCATCTATGGCACGGTAACTGTAAGCGCCCATTAAATCTCCAGCCGGGTGGCATGGCTGACTTCATCATACGTTGTAATTCCGGAGCGGATCTTTTCGATGGCCACTTCTCGCATCGGGGTGAATCCTTCTTCGGTTGCCCGTCTGCGGATATCTTCAAGGTTGGCCTTTTCGTTTATCATTTCACGGATGGTCGGTGTAACCTTGAGGATTTCGTAGATAACTGAACGACCCTTGAAACCGGATTCATCGCAGACCGGACAGCCTTTTGACTTGTACAGTTTTTGCTCGCCCGGTGAAATCCCCAGTTTTTTGTATTGGGGACTGAACGGCGGCACCTCTTCCTTACATTCCTCGCAGAGCGTCCGTATCAGCCGTTGCGCAATGATGGAGTCGAGGGTCGAGGAGATCAGGAACGGATCGATGCCGATGTCCATCAGGCGGGCAATACTGGATATGGCATCGTTGGTGTGAATCGTGCTGAACACCAAGTGCCCGGTAAGTGCGGCCCTGATGGCCAGTTCGGCGGTTTCGGCATCACGCATCTCACCGACCAGAATAACATCAGGGTCCTGTCGCAAAATCGAGCGTAAACCACTGGCAAAGGTCAGGCCGGCCTTGACATTGATCTGACATTGTCGCGCCAGCGGGAGCTGGTATTCGACCGGGTCCTCGAGCGTGATGATGTTCCTGCTGACGGTGTTGATCATGCTGAGACACGAATAGAGTGTGGTTGTTTTGCCGGAACCGGTCGGCCCGGTAACGAGGATCATGCCGAAGGGGAGCTGAAGTGAATTGTTCAGCTTCTCGATATCATCATCGAAAAATCCCAGGTTTTCCAGTCCAACCTTGATCTGGGCTTTATCCAGGACGCGCACGACGACGTTTTCACCGCCGACAACCGGAAAGGTTGAGATGCGCAGATCCAGTTTGCGTTTCTTGTAGAAAAACTCGGCGGAGCCATCCTGAGGCAGGCGGGACTCTGCTATATTCATCTGCCCCATGATCTTGAAGCGCGAAACAATCGGGTTAAGCAGTTCAAAGGGGAGGAACATGCTGTGTTGAAGTATCCCGTCAATCCGGTAGCGGACGCGGATGCCCTTCATATCCGGATTGATGTGAATGTCCGTGGCGTTGCGACGGATTCCGTCAATAAGGATCTTTTCTACGAGATTAACGAGAGGGGAATAGGCGGAATCCAGTTCTTTTTTGCCCAGAGTACCTTCCCGTTGAAAGAGGGAACTGCTCTGTTTTACCAGGTACTCCATTTCCTGAGGCATGCTGGTAGTTGGGCGGGTTTCACCATGCGTTGATTCGTCCGAAGTCGTTTCGGATAGTGACAGTACCTTGAAAAGGTCTTTCTGGCTGACGAACCCCAGACTGAAGAGCACGGATCCAAGGAGTTCGCCGGATTTTTTTTGTTCTACCAGGGCGATCTGGAGTTGCTCATCCGTGATGAGCCCTTGATCAAGCATCACATCGCCGACACGTTTTTTTGGAGGCATAAATACTTGACCCGTCGAGGAATGCTACATCCCATCACCGCAACGTACAATGGAAGATGCAACACATTGATTTACTGATTGATATCTCTTAACCCGTTGGTCACTGCATGTCAAGAATATTGCGATGCCGAGGCATGTATCTGTACACGCTCCCATCAGGGTAATGGAGTCAGTTTTTACCTTGATTTGCATTGGGACTTGCGTTATGTTCAAATAATGAACAACATTAGTAATGGTGCACCTGATGAACTCAAGGCTTTTCAGCTGCTTTCCGAAGTGTCCGACGAGCAGCCTGTATCACAACGTGAACTGGCAAAACGCTTGGGGCTGGCCTTGGGGCTTGTAAATTCCTATCTGAAAAATTTTGTCACCAAGGGTTACATCCGCATCAAAAACTATCCTCAGAACCGTTATGCCTATCTTCTAACACCCACCGGCATGGCCGAAAAAGCACGCCTCGCCTACCAGCATGTGAACTATTTCACCAGTCTATATACGGTCACCCGTCAGGATTATCTGACTCTTTTCCGTACGCTTGCCGAACGAGGAGTTACGCAGGTTGCCTTCTGCGGGGTGGATGAGGTCGCTGAAATAGCCTGGTTGTCGCTGCAGGAATCCGGTCTTGAGCTGGCAGCGGTTATGGATGATGCCTGTCCCGGCAGCCGATTCATGGGCAGAGAGGTCCTGCCGGTGTCGCAGGCCTCTGTGGCTGGCCAGCCGTGGATTGTGATCACATCTCTCAAGCGGGCCGGCCAGATCAGATCGCGTTTACTTGGCCTGGGGGTCCAAAGTGACACGATTCGCTGTGCGGATCTGTCTGCAGAAGCGGATGCCGGAACGAACGTCGAAGGCGGCTGTACCGCATGAATGTTCCATATGTGATGTGTAAGGTTTGCTATCGGCACCCTGAGAGTGGAGTTAAATAGGCCGTGCGCCTTATCGCCTCGGCATATCGTCCTCTTCTGCAAAAGATCTGGAATCTTCGCGGCGAAACGGGCTGGGTACTGGCAGGGCAGGGGATCGCCTTTGTCGGGAGTTTTATCGGCATCAAGGTGCTGACAACAGTTCTTGGTCCAAACGGATATGGTGAACTGGCCCTGGGATTGACGGTTGCCGGTCTGTTCAACATGTACCTGTATGGCCCGCTGGCCAATGTGGTTGCCAGATTTTTCACCGTATATCGTGAACGGGGCCAGTTGGCGGTTTACTTCGGGGTATTGAAAAAATGTCACCTCCTCCTGGCGGTGTCACTTACCCTGTTGGCCGTGGTGGTTGGTCTGGTTCTCTGGCCCTGGCTGGGTCTGAAATGGGCCTTGATCGGTCTGACGGCCACCTTGTATTCTGTTGCGGCCGGTATCAATGTGTCGTACATCTCCTTGCAGAGTGCTATCCGCCAGCGCCGCGTGGTGGCACTGCATCAGGGAATCGATGTCTGGCTGCGAACCGGGTTGGCGATGCTATTGGTGTATCTGCTCGGATCCAGCGGTTGCTGTGCCCTGTTGGGATATGTGCTGGGGACGGTTCTGGTAACCTTTTCGCAGGCGCTCTATGCCCGTAAGAACGCCGAGATTGCCCGGTGGTGGCTACCGACAGCTTCTGACCCGGAGGGTAACCGGAAATGCCTGTCGGAGTTTACCGGATATGCCGCTTCGTTCGTTGGTTTTGCCGGTTTCGCAGCGATCAGCATGTATGCGGACCGCTGGGTGATCCAGGGGGTCTTCGGTGCTCGCGAAGTGGGGATTTACGCCGCCATCTACCAGATTGCCGCCGCCCCGATCAACCTGCTGTTTGCCATGATCAACCAGCTGATGGTGCCGATCATTTTCGAGCGGGCCGGAACCATGACCACTGCAGTCCAGATAGACGAGAGCGAAGGGTTGATCCGCAAGACCCTTCTTGTCTCCGTGCTGTTGTCATTGACAACCGTCGTGGGCGCAGTTCTGCTGGGGGAACCGATCGTGCGGCTTCTGACGTCTGCGCGCTATGCTGCCTACCATGAGCTGCTCTGGCTGACGGTGAGCGGTATTGCCATTTTCAATATCGGCCAGATCTTTGCGCTACGCGGCATCTCCCGCAACCAGCCCCGGATCTACCTTTGGCCCAAAGGGTTACAGGCCGCCTCGTTTCTGCCCCTGGCCTATTTTCTGGCCAGATGGCAGGGCCTGCCGGGGGTTGCCCTGGCGCTCTGTGTGTCGTCGCTTGTCTATTTGGTAGCTGTTGTCGTGACAAACAAGCGACTTATCTCGATCCAGACATCTCAGTGAAAGTGATATGATGATGAATCCGGTAGTAAAGAGATTTTTCGAGAAGATTCCGTTCGCACATTCGCTGTACCGGTCCGCGCGACTGGTCCCGGCAATGTTCTGGTATGTGAACGACCTGCTCCGCTTTTCCTGGCTGACACGGCAGGCTTCGCCACGCTTTGACCTGCCGCTATGGAGCCTGCAGCCGAGCCTAAGGGACCGGACCTCATCCACTGAATTCGATCGTCACTACATATATCACCCTGCCTGGGCGGCACGCGTCGTTGCGGAGATCAAGCCTGATCTGCATGTGGATATTTCGTCCTCACTGGTTTTCTGCAGCATGGTTTCCGCTTTTGTGCCGGTGTCATTTTTCGATTATCGCCCAGCTGACTTAAACCTGAGCAATCTGCAGTCTCAGTCGGCAAATCTGATGGCACTACCCTTTGCGGACTGTAGCATCCCATCCCTCTCCTGTATGCATGTTGTGGAACACGTCGGGCTGGGACGCTACGGTGATCCGCTGGATCCTGATGGCGACCTGAAGGCGGTTGCCGAGTTGAACAGGGTATTAGCGCCGGGCGGAAATATGCTGTTCGTTGTGCCAGTTGGTTGTCCAAGGGTCATGTTTAATACTCACAGGATATATGCCTATGAGCAGGTGATGGAGTTTTTTAGTGATCTATCGTTAGTGGAATTTGCACTTGTTCCGGATGATGGGACGCTTCTTAGTCATGCAGAGCCTGAGCTGGTCAAACAACAGGTGTATGGCTGCGGATGCTTCTGGTTCAGAAAACCGCCAAGCATTGGCTGCGTTTCTTCAAAGTGAGGATATGATAAATTCAAAAAATGATTTGTTTTCTACGTTGCTGAAATTAATGTAACCCAAAGTGTTAGGAGATTTGATGTCTACTCTATTGAAATTGTTATTCCAGGCAACTGGAAATAAGGCTTCACAGCAAGTTCTACAAAAAATTTCTAATTATGCTCAGTTTTTTATGGGAATAGGGTCGGGAACTCACGCTGAATTAAGTGGTGAAAAAGGCGTTTTTGACATGCTGTTAAAAAAAACTCAGCCACCGTACTGCATATTTGATGTCGGATCAAATACAGGTCAATATTTGCGTTTGATAATATCCAACGTTGGCAGTGACAATATAAATGTTCATTGTTTTGAGCCCGGTAAATCTACTTTTTCGGCTTTAATGAATAGCATTGCAACTAGTGCTGAGATCAAGCTGAATAACGTTGCATTAGGCAAGTTAGAGGGGGAAGGCAAACTTTATTACGACGAAAAAATGTCGGGCCTGGCTTCTTTAACTAAACGACGTTTAGATCACTTCGATATTGATTTTGTACAAAATGAAATTATTAACATCGATACAATTGATAATTATTGTTACAAAAACAATATCAATAGAATTAACTTGTTAAAGATAGATGTTGAAGGTCATGAACTGGATGTTTTAGCAGGCGCAAGTGATATGTTTAAGAAAAAGGCAATTGACATTATTACGTTTGAATTTGGCGGATGCAACATTGATACTGGTACTTTTTTTCAAGATTTTTACTATTTTTTCAAAAAAACAGGGATGAAAATATCAAGAATAACACCTTCCGGCTATCTCTTCCCTATCGATTCATATGTAGAAATATATGAGCAATTTAGAACTACAAATTTCGTAGCTACTAAAATAGATTGATTTTTGTATTTTCTCATTTATTTAGATTGCCCATGTCAGCGCGTATTTAACCATGAGTAATACGAATCAAGGAAAAATTGAATGCGTATTTTCTATGCCTCTGAAACCAGTCCCAACCCGGTCTTTTCCTCCAATCTCTGGCGGAACAATCTCTATCTGCCATTGGTCGACCTGGGGCACGACGTTGTGGAATTTGACTATGACCTGCGCGAGACCTTCCGCAACGTGGATCCCACCATTCCGAGCCAGCAGGAGTTTATCGCCCGCAACCGACCGCTGGTGACGGCCGAACTGCTGCGGCAGATCAGGGCGGCCCACGCAGTCAAGCCGATCGAGCTGTTTTTTAGCTATTTTTATGACGCCTGCGTCCTTCCTGAAGTCATCGATGAAATTCGAGCCATGGGGATCACCACGGTCAACTGGTACTGCAACGGCTCCTACCAGCTGCAGCTGGTGGCCGGGATAGCACCCCATTATGACTGGTGCCTGGTGCCGGAGAAATTCCGCTTGCCCGATTACCGGGCGCTGGGCGCCCAGCCGATTTACTGCCAGGAGGCCGCCAATCCCTTCATCTACCGGCCGGCCGATCTCCCTCTTGAGTTCGATGTCACCTTTGTCGGCCAGGCCTATGGTGAACGTCCCGGCTACATCCGTTATCTGCTGGACCAGGGGATCGATGTGCGGGTCTGGGGTTATGGCTGGGAGAAGCATTCCGCCGCAGTCAGCGACCGGGGTCGTGAAATATTGAGAATCGGCAGGAAATTGTTGTCCCGCGAAGGGTGGGAAATCGCCGGACGCAGGCTGCAGCGGCTGTTGAACGGCAAGGTGGTGGGGGTGATGCAGACCGTCTCCGGTACGACCCTGCCGTCGCAGATTATCGGCGGACTGCTCAGCGACGAAGAGATGATCCGGATGTACAGCCGCTCCAGGATCAATCTCGGTTTTTCTTCCTGCGGCGGTACCCACCAGACCGGGGAACGGGTCCTCCAGGTGCGGCTGCGCGATTTCGAGGTGCCCATGAGCGGCGGCTTTTATATGGTCGAGCAGATGGAGGAGCTGGAAGAGTTCTACAGGATCGGCGAGGAGATCGTCTGCTACACCGATCCGGCCGATATGGTCGATAAAATCCGCTACTATCTCAGCCATGACAGGGAACGGGAACGGATCCGGCGGGCCGGTTACGAGCGATGCCTGCGGGATCATACCTGGCAAAAGCGCCTCGGCACGGCTCTGCAGGATATGGGACTTGAATCTCGACCTGAAGGGATTGCGTCGTGATGGTACCAGCTCCGATCTTTTCGGTGGTCATTCCAACATTCAATCGGGCTGATGATCTCCGGCGGGCGTTGAAATCGCTGACTTACCAGAGTTTTCATGAATTTGAGGTGCTGATTTGCGATGATGGTTCGACTGATGGAACTGCGGCTGTGGTGGCTGATTTTGCTGGAAAGTTGCATCTCAGACATTTATGGGGACCTAATTCTGGAGGGCCGGCCAGACCACGCAATCAGGGTATTCAGGCTGCTGTTGGTGAATGGATCTGCTTCCTCGACGCAGACGATTGGTGGTATCCCGAAAAGCTGGCTTGTATCTTTACAATGACCTTGGAGTATGACGTTGTATACCATTCTTGCCATGTTTACTCACCCAGCGGTCGACATAAGCGGATTAAGAAGAGTCGACAGTTGAAATCACCAGCCTTTGTTGATTTGATGATTAAAGGTAATGCGCTGATCACTTCCAGTGTCTGCGTTCGAAGGGATCTTCTGAAACAGTGCGGCGGCTTTGACGAGATTCATGCTCTGGTGCCGGTTGAAGATTATGACCTTTGGCTGCGTTTGTCTGTCGTGACAGAGAAATTTTATTTTATTAGCGAGCCGTTGGGGGCCTATTGGGCAAACAGTGAGGGCATTTCGTGCTATTCAGATCGTTACATTGAGCAGGAACAGGCCCTGATTGATAGGTACAAGTCACGTCTCGATGCCGAAGACCGGCGTGAAGCTGAATGTGTATTGGCTTACAAAATCGGAATAGCCAGAAAGTATCTGCACGAGTATGCAGAATGCAGATGGTATTTCTTGCAGGCGATGCAGTCTCAGCAACTCAGGATCAAGCTGTATTCTCTGTTCTACTACCTGCTGGCACTGTTTCGTTGTCCCTATGTAATAGGCTGAGAAGCAAAAAAACATGGAATAGGTCGGAAGGATAATTAGTGAGTAGCTCTGTGCCAATACGGATTTTATTCCTGCTGCACGATTCCAGGCGCAGCGGTGTGCCGGCAGTTATGGCCAGTCTGATCCGTTCGCTTGATCGCAACAGGGTCCAGCCGACGGTGTTGTTTGCTTATGATGGGGTTTATGTCGATGATCTGCGGGCCGCCGGAATTTCTGTAGCAGTGGTGGGGCGGCGATATCCTTTTGTCTGGCGGCTCAACAGGTTTCTGCTTAATCTGCAGTTGATGCGGCTGATCTCGGTTGCTGACATTGTTCATGTGAATAGCGTCAAACTGGCATTTTCGGTGTTGGTAGCCAAACTGTTCGGTGCAAAGGTGGTATTTCATCTGCATGAGAAAATGGGCCGTTGTGGCTGGCTATTAAAAAAAGCCTTTGTTCTGGCGGATTGTGTGCTTTTCTGCGCAGAGAACTGTGCGGCGCATTATGCAGATTTGCCGGCCAGGCAGAGAAGGACCATTCTCAACGCTATTCGCCTTCCGACCGTGACTCTGCCGGAACCGGTACCCGCAGGTTTTAAAATAGTCATGCTCGGCAGCATCAACCGGAACAAGGGGCAGGACCTGCTGGTGGAGGCCTTCAGCCGGCTCGGGCGGAGTGATGTATCCCTTCATCTGTATGGCACGGTTGGCCTGTCGGCCCATGGTTTTGTTGCACGGCTGCAGCGTTCCGTTGCCGACCGTGGGATGCAGGGCCGGGTCTTTTTTCCCGGCCCGACCGCAGACGCCAACCGGGTGTTTCGCGAGGCAACCATCCTGGTGCACAGTTCGCTGAACGAATGCATGAGCATCTCGGTGCTGGAAGCGATGTCGTGCGGGGTGCCGGTGATTGCCAACCGGATTGTCGGGATGGATGAGATCATTAGCGACGGCCGAAACGGCTTTCTGGTGACACCCGGTGATGTTGAGCAACTGACGGCGCGAATCGGGCAACTGCTGGATGATCCGCAATTGCGGCAGCAGATCGGCAGCGCCGGAAAAAAACATGTGGAAGAGTATTTCGATATGCGGCAGAGGGCAGCGGAGTTCGCCGCCTTGTATGAGGAACTGGCAGCGACCGGACCCGGCGCAGGTTCACGGCCATGAAGATTGTTTTTCTGGCGCCCTTCGGTATCCGCCCCAAGGGGACTGTTATCGCCCGCATGCTGCCGCTGGCCGTGGAACTGCAGAACAGGGGGCATCGCATAATGATCATTGCCCCCCCCTACACCAACCCGGAGGATTCGGGCAGGAGCGAAACGGTACAGGGTGTGACGCTTCACAATATCACCCTGGGCCCGCGCAACAAGATACTGGCGGCACCTGTTCTGGCGTGGCGGCTGCTGCGGCGTGCCCTGGCCGAAAAGCCCGACCTGATCCATCTGTTCAAGCCCAAAGGCTATGGCGGACTGGCTGCGATGGCTTTGATTCTGCTGAAGAAAGCGGGGTTACGATTGCCGCCGTTGCTGCTGGACACGGATGACTGGGAGGGAGCCGGCGGGATGAATGAGCTTCATGGCTATTCTTCGCTGGAGAAGCGTTTTTACGCCTATCAGGAAAAATGGCTGATGCGGCGGTCAGCAGGTCTTACGGTGGCCAGTCGGGGGCTGGAGAGCATGGCCGGAGACATGGAGATTCCGGCAGATCGCATGCTGTATCTGCCCAACTGCGTACGTGAACAACCGCTCGGCAACGGCCTGGTCGTCCGCAGCCGCTTGGGAATTGACACAACGGTTCCTGTGGTGCTGCTGTATACCCGGTTTTTCGAATTTGACCAGATGAAGCTGGCTGCTGTATTCTCCGAAATCTGCCGCAGGGTGCCGCAGGTCCGCTTTCTGATAGTGGGACGTGGGCGCCACAACGAAGAGGCGCAGCTGCTGGCTGCCGCCCGGACGGGTGGTTTCAGTGACAACCTGATCCTGGCCGGCTGGGTGGAGCCTGGTGACCTGCCTGACTATCTGGCTGCCGCTGATGTGGCCATCTATCCCTTTGCGGATACGCTGGTCAACCGCTGTAAATGCCCGGCCAAAGCGACCGAGCTGCTGATGGCCGGATGTCCGTTGGTGGCTGACCGGGTGGGGCAGTTGGCTGAGTATGTTCAGGCAGGCACCTCCGGAATTCTCTGCGACCCGGATGAGTGGGGGGCGATGGCCGCGGAAACGGTGGCGCTTCTGCAGGATGCCGGGCGACGACGGGAGCTTGGCGCGGCCGGCCGGACGTATCTGCTCACACGCTTCGCCTGGCACACGTTTGCCGGAAAACTGGATGGATTTTACCGGGCGCACAGCGCCGTGAATGATGGAGAATCACGATGATGGATGTTGTTAGACAGATTGACGAGGGTCGCCTGGTGTGCCCGGTGACCTTCCAGCGTCTGGTGGTGGATGCGGGACAGCAGTGGCTGACAACCGTTGACGGTTCCCGCTCGTACCCGCTGCTGCATGGCCGGGTTCCGATCATGCAGCCTGATCCGGAGGCCTTTGCCGACTACCTGACGGCTTCGGACAAGATGAATGCAGAGTACAGCGCACAGCCGGAGCGCTTCTCTTTGGACGTCCTGTTGAACAGGGTCCAAAAGATGCTGATCCCCGATTATCGGAAACGCTCGTCGATTGCCGCCGTGGAGCGGATCTTCGGCCAGCAGCCGCCCGAGGCGCTCTGCCTGTCGATCGGAGGCGGTCCGGGGCGCAGTCATCCCATGCTGGTGAACCTGAATGTCGGCCCCTTTCCACATGTGGAGGTGGTGGCGGATGCCCACCAGCTGCCGTACGCCGACAACAGTGTCGATTCCATCTTTTGTGAAGCGGTCCTGGAACACCTCAGCAATCCCTTCAAAGCGGTGCAGGAGATGGCGCGGGTCCTGCGGCCCGGAGGCGAGGCCTTTGTGGCCACCCCGTTTCTGCAGGCCTATCATGGCTACCCCCACCACTACCATAACTTTACCCTGACCGGCCACCAGCACCTCTTCAGCACGAACGGCTTCGAGATCAGCGAATCAGGGGTGTGTGTCGGGCCGATCTATACGATCTTCAACCTGACCTCCAAATTCCTGCGTTACCTGCTGCCGACCATCATTGCCCTGCCGCTGTTGGCGGTCTGGAACCTGATCAGCCTCCTGGTGAGGCCGCTGGATTTGCTGCTGAATGAACATCCCAACGCACATAAGCTGGCATCGGAGACCTATCTGGTGGCCAGAAAACCGCTGCAGTTGCATCTCGAGTAACGGGGACGTGTATGACTGAACGAAGAAAAACGGGTGCTGTAATCGCTCTGCTGGTGCTGATCCTGCTGGCCATGTTTTCGCGGATTCTGTTCACGGACCGGATCATCCGGGCGCCGGACATAATCAATGAATTCTACTGGTGGGTTGACAGTCTGCACCGAGGCGGTTTTGCGGAATTTATCAGCTCGCTCCAGCTGGCACCCGGTTGGGATATCTACATCAACAGCGGTATCACTGATGAGGGGGGCGGCGTCGCCGGTCAGCTGCTGCATCTGTATCGCCCGCTGCTGTTCATGCTGCTGCCGGCCCCTGCCAGCGTGGCCTGGTTTATTGTGCTGCATCTTCTGTTCGGCGCTGCCGGCGTGTATTCCGGCTGTCGCCTGATCGGCACAAGCCGTACGGCGGCGTTGTTTGCCGCATTGGTCTTTGTGCTGGCGCCTGAAACAGCCTCCCTGATCAACGCCGGCCACGTGATTAAGATAGCAACGATCTGTTTTGCGCCCTGGGTGTTCTATGCCATCGAAAAGGGCTTTCAGACCCGCCGTCTGATCTGGTTCATGGCCACCAGCGTTATCCTGACCTTCCAGTTTTGCGGAGGACACTGGCAGATCGCCTATTACACCTGCCTGGCCCTCGCTGTGTACGGTATCGGCAGGACGGCCGGTATTGCCTTCTCCGAGCGCGCGGAAGGTCTGCCTTCCTCCCTGCCGCGTCTGCTGCTGTGCAACCTGGTCGTGCTGCTCTTTTTTCTGTCAACCGTGGCCATGTCACTGGCCCCCTTGGCAAACTGGTCGACCCATTCCAACCGCGGTGTCAAGAGCGGTGCCAACCAGGGCAAGGGGGGGCTTGCCCGCGAAGAGGCCATGTCCTGGTCGCTGCCGCCCGAAGAGCTGGGGGCACTGGTGATCCCCGGCTTCTTCGGCCTTTCCCGGCAGGAGGGGGGTGAAAATCCCACCAATGTCCCAGCCTATTACTGGGGCAGGATGGTATTTACCCAGACCGCCAGCTACATGGGACTGCTCCCCTGGCTGCTGCTGCCGCTGGCGCTGATTTTCCGCCGGGACCGCTACACATGGCTGGCGTTAGCAGCGATTGTCGGTGGCTTGCTGTTTTCAATGGGCAAGTACACGCCCTTCTATAATCTTCTGTACGATTATTTCCCCGGCATAAACCGTTTCAGGGTGCCGAAGATGATCATGTTCATACCGCTCCTGGGGTTGGGGGTGCTGGCAGCGCGGGGCATGGACCTGCTGGCGGATGAAGTCGTGCGAGCTACAACGGCCTTCCGGCGCTATCTTGTCGGCATACTGGCGCTGCCGCTGTTCCTGCTTGTGATGCTCTGTACTGAGCTGCTTGGACAACGGGGCTGGATGGAGCTGTTGTCGCCACTTATCTTTGAACCTAATCGTTTCGAGCAGGGTCCCCAGCTGATCACCCAGCGCTGGATTAACCTGGTAACCGAAACAGGAACAGCAGCCGCCCTGGCAGCCGGCTGTGCCGTGGTGCTGGTCGCGATCGGACGGCGCTGGATTCCGGTCAAATTTGCGCTCTGTGCCCTGCTGATACTGTTTCTGGTCGATGTCGGGCGAATCAATGACAAGTTCCTTTTCACGATCAAGCTTCCGGAACATTTACGCGGAGTAAAGCCACCGGTGGTGGAGTTTGTCTCCAAAGCCGGAGATCAATTCCGCGTGCTTCCGATGAATGGTACCGATCCCATGCTTTTTTCCGTCAACAAGGTTCCGGCCTTGTTTACCTCGAACCCGGTTCAACAGCGCCGTTGGCAGGAATTTCTTGATAATTTCGGCTTGAATTCATCCATGACAGACATGCTTAATGTTAAATACCTGGTGTTTTCCTCGGAGCAGTACCTCAAGGATCAAGGCCAGTTGGATAAAAAATACCAGCCGGTATTCCAGTCGCCTGATGGGCGGGATGTTGTCCTGGAAAACAGGTCGGTCCTGCCCAAGGCGTGGCTGGTGCCATCAGTTGTCGTACTTGATGACAGGTTCCCTGCACCCCAGGTGCTTCAATCGCCGGGTTTTAATCCAAGGCAGACTGCGCTGGTTGAATCTGCTCCTCCGATTCAGCTCGCTGCAGCAGGAAATGTCCCCACAGGATTCAGCGGCAATGTTATCGTCAATACATATAAAGGGAACGCAATTTCTCTTGTCGCATCAACCAGCATCAACAGCCTGCTGGTGCTGGGTGAAAAATATTATCAGGGATGGAAAGCGTTTGTGGATGGGAAGCAGACCGAAATCTATCCGGTCAATCATGTCCTGAGGGGTATCTATCTGACCCCCGGAAAACACACGGTTGAGTTTCTGTTTGATCCGCTCCCGTTCAAGATCGGCAAATTTCTGACACTGAATTCCTTTGCACTGTTTGCCGGCATGTTGGTGCGTGAATGGTTGACCCACAGAAAAAAACAGGTGCGTGAAGGGTGATTGCGCGTTGGTCACGCTAGAACATCTCAGGCAGTTTGACATTCAGCTGTTTCAGCCGCGGCTGGGCTACCGGTATTCGCTGGACGCCCTTCTTCTGGCACGCTTTTGCCCGGAATTGAAACCGGTGAGCAGTATTGTTGATCTGGGAGCAGGCAGCGGAATCATTTCGCTGCTGCTGGCCCGGCTCAATCCGGCGGCTGAGCTGGTGGCGGTTGAGAACAACCCCGGGATGGCAACGCTAGTTGAGCGGAATATCCGGCATAATGAACTAGCCGGGAGGGTCACCGTACATGCTGAAGATGTAATCCATCTCCGCAAGAGATATCATGTATCAAGCTTTGACATGGTTGTCTCCAACCCCCCTTTCCGCTCCCCCGGCAGCGGTAAAACCAGTCCCCACGCCGGTCGTGATGCGGCTCGCCATGAAACCACCGCCGGATTGGCGGATTTTCTGGCGGCAGCCAAGTATCTGGTAAAGCCGGGCGGCCGGATCTGTTTCATCTACCACCCCTCACGTCTGGCCGAATTTATTGCCACCGCGGCAGGATTGAAGCTAGCCCTGCTCCGGTTGCGCATGGTACACGGCAGCGTGGGAGCAGAGGCCAAGATGTTCCTGGTTGAGTTGGCCAAGTCGAGCCGTGGCGGTCTGACGGTGGAGCCGCCGTTGATTGTGTATGATGATACTGGTGAATACTCCGCAGAAGCGGCGCATATCCTTCGTTGATCTCTCTCTTTTCCGATCCCCAAAAAAACGCCGCAGCGCCAGATCAGTCGTGAGGGTACGCGTATCAGCGGGACGCGCTCTCAATCGCTTGATGTTCCTGATATGGCTGCTGCGGTACCCGACCAATCAGGTCAGAAGTGAACCACATTTACACACTAAGAACGAGCTGCCAGATATTCTGTATCCTGTTTGCCCGCTTTTTTGCGGGGCATCAATAAGCAGCCTGTCCCTTTATCCACGCCTTTTCAGCAATCCATCCACGCTTCTCTATTTACACCTTTGGGTTCTTATTATGGTCGAGGAGGGAAGACAAGTAGGGTGCCCATTAAGCCCAGCCCAATCCCTCCCCTCAATCCAATTACTACTCTCACTTTTAGGGGGATATATGTTATAAGTGGCGGAAACCCCACAGTTCGGGGCTGTCGCCCAGGCCCCTTCCACATTCCTAGGGATCATGGAGCCACCAGGATAGTATTCCCTAACTTCACACCAACACTCCCAGGAACTACAACTAAAAAATACTTGGTCTGCGGCGATATCCTCCTCTTTTGTGACCTGGCCATCACAATTCCAGTCCCAGTTAGCGGGGGAACTTCCCGGAATAGGTGTGTACATATAAGCTGCACCGTGATTTATATCGGCATTCGAGTCATTACAATCCGGTCCATTAACCCCTATATCATCCGGGGAGACGTAGCCTTCCGGAGGTGCGCAGGCGCAAACACTAGTGTCGGGGTCGTAATACTTATCTCCGTCCCGATCCCGGTAAAACACCATGCAACCCGGGCTGTTGTTTGGCACGGCATCGTCCACTATACCGTTACAGTCGTCATCTTTCTGATTGCAGCTGCTCTCCGCGACGATAAAGGTGAACGTGATAGTTTTTATGGATAATCGCATAACAAAACCCTCCGTAAATGCTCAAGGTTGCCTGACAATCAGTCGCTCCGCCACCATGGCTCCCTGGCTGATGGACAGTGGCCCCTTTATGACGGAGAACCCGCTGTTTCCTGAATACCCCTGATTATAGCCACCCTTGACGATCACATTTTTATGCATCCCGCAGGCAAGGCCTCCGGAATAATCCACCCCCCATACCTGGATGCGGTTGCCGTCCAGCGCCTCGTCATAGGCGGTCTGCAGGGAGCTGTAATAGATGTCCCGGTCCGGGTTGTAGATCCTGTGGGCCGCGTCGAAGTCGAAGGTGGCGGTTACCGTGTAATCACCGGCCATGCTGAACTGGCAGTCCCCGCTGCCGCTGCAGACGGCGCCGTCCCAGCCGGTGAAGAGCGAAAACTCATCGGGTATGCCCTGCAGAAGCACCGTGGAGAGGCTGAGCACCGGAAACTGCTGGTTGGTATTGAACAGTGCATTGACATTGGTGGTTTTGGCCAGGAAAGAGCCGGTGCCGGTACCGAGAGGGTTGAGCTGAATGGTCAGGATGTGATCGCCGATAAAGCCCGCGGTCACGGTGCGATTCTGGTTCATGGTCACTGAGCAGGCGCCGGTGCCGCTGCACCCCTCGCCTGACCAGCCGGTGAACTGGAACCCGGCAAAGGGGGCGGCATTCAGGTCGATGGTCTGGACATCTCCGAGCAGGTAGGTGCAGGTGGTGCCGCAGTCGATATTGGGGCCACCCTCGACCACGGTGTCGGTCACCCTTCCACCGGACGGATCAAGGTTGATCACAGTCAAAAGATAGCCGCCGATGCCGTTCAGGGCGATTTTGGTCGGTGAGAGCGGATCGCTTGAGGCAACATTCAGGGTCGCGGAGCGCATCCCGATCCCCTTGGGGGTAAAGGTGAGTTCAAGAGTGCAAGTGGCCTGAGGGGTCAGTGTGGCTGGGCAGTTGTTGGCTGTCAGGGAAAACTCATCGGGATGGGTGCCGGTGATGGATACCGCGCCCATCTGGAGGTCGCCAGTGGTGGTGTTGCCGTTTTTCAGGGTCAGGGGCCGCGGGGAGGAGGGCTGTTGAACCATGTAAAGCCCGAACGAGATCATGGTTGTCGCCTGGAGGACCGGCAGGGCGCAGGTGGCAGTATAGCGCATGGTGAAGCTGGGCCTGTTCGGATCGTTGGACGCCACGGCGATATCCACATAATGATCGCCGGTCGCATAGTTTGGGTAGTAGGTAACGGATGCCGTGCAGTAATCGCCGGCCGCTATTGTCTTGGGAAAACCATTGCATGGCCGGGAGCCGCCGCCGGGACTGACGGTAAAATAGGCGCTGTAACCGCTTTTGGCGAATGTTGTCATGTTCAGCGGCTGGTTGCCGTTGTTGGCGATGGTCACGATCTGCGTGGTCGTTGAATAGAGCTTGAAGGTGCCCATGTTGTACCACTGTGACGATGGCGTGGACAGCGCCATCGGCGTCACCGACAGGGCCGGACCGGCACCGCTGCAGAGGGTGCCGCTGCTGCCCAGCACGAGGATATCTTCGACCTTGACCATGTCGCCGATGACATAGCCATCGGGGGTGTCAAGCGTATTGCCGGGCTTATCGTTGATGACGACCGCTTCCGGCGCCGGAACGTTTGCTAAAGCGGTTGCCACGACCGGCGTGCCCGGCAGGGACCTGCTGAAGCCGAGGCCGCAGCCGTAGACTGCGCCGTAGCTGTCGGTCTTCAGCACCAGGACGTCGCCCGAGGTGGTATATCTGCCGGTCATGATGTAGCCGCCGTCGGCGGTGGGCTGGACTGAACGGGCCTCATCGTTGGTGCTGCTGCCGTAGCTGCGTTGCCAGGCGATGGAGCCGTCGGCGTTCAGTTTCATCAACCAGGCATCATTGCCGGTGGCGGCATCGGTGGTATAACCGGCCACGATATAGCCGCCATCGCCGGTCTGCTGGATCGACCGGGCCGCACCGCTGCCGTAGATGTTTTGCCAGAGAATGGTGCCCGTGCTGTCCAGTCTGGCCACCCAGGCACCGATGGCCGGCATTCCCATGGAACCGGCCACCACAAAGCCACCGTCGGCGGTCTGCAGGATGTCACTGGCTCTGTCATCGCCGCAGTTGCCGTACGTCTTCTGCCAGACGATGCTCCCCGCGTTGTCCAGCTTCAGAACCCAGGCGTCAGATCCTCCAGCGCCAAAGGATGTGGTCTCGCCTGCCACGACATAGCCGCTGTCTGTGGTGACGCGCACGGCGTTGGCGGTGTCGCTGCCGCTGCCGCCGATGGCCTTCTGCCAGCGCAGTTCCTCCCTTAAATGGGGAGGATCGAAGGTCATCTCGCCAATCCAGAGGTGCGGATTGTAGTTGCCCGATTCGGGATACTGCACAGAACCGGCCAGAATCACGCCATTGTTCTGGTTCAGGTCCAGGCTGTTGACCGTGCCGCCGTAACCGATTGCGTCCGGATTCCAGACGGTTCTGGTGGCCAGATACTTGGCGTCCAGCAGGGTGCCGTCAGAAGAGATTCGGAGAAACTCCGGGGCATAGGCGTCGTTGTAGGAGAGCGTTCTCCCTCCCACGATAAAATTGCCACTGGCGTCCTCCCGGATGGTAGTGGCCTCGGATGAGGCGGTCCCCTCGTAGTATTTTTTCCAGACTACGGTGCCGTCACTATCCAGTTTCATGACCCCGAAATGTCCGGGTGGGAGAAACTGGGCATTGAGATTGCCCGCCAGGACATAGCCGCTGTCCCTGGTTTGCAGGATGGCATTGCCGGCGTCCAGGTTCATGTTGAAGCTCTTGACCCAGTTCTTGATGGTCAGCGGAGTGATGCTGAAGGTGGCCGTCACGGCCGTGTCGGCGTTTACCGGTACTTTGCAGGTCAGGGCCTGGCTGACGCAGCCGCCGCTCCAGCCGGTGAAGTAGGAGCCGGGGTCCGGTATGGCGGTCAGGGTTACATTGGCGATTCCGGGGTAGGATTCGCTGCAGTCGCTGCCGCAATCGATCCCTGCGGTCTGGCTGCGCACCGTGCCGGTGCCGTCTCCTGTCTTGGTGATGGTCAGCAGGTTGGCGGCATGGGCGGCGCCGGACAGGCCGGTCAGCAGCCAAAGCACCAGCAGGAATAGAGTTGCCACGTGTCGTGTTGTCTTCATGTACGCCCCCTTGTGTCTGCTACTGTAGTTTTACCGCGCCGCTGCGGATCATGCCGAAGACCTTCCCCAGGGTCTTGGCCTCATCGGACCCCATCCCTTCCAGCCGCACGAAACGATCCTTCTCTTTCCGGTACATCTGGGCGCCGGCCGGTTCATCCGGCGGCTGCACGATCAGCATGTGCGTGCTCCCGTGGACGAGCTCCGCCTGGATCACGGTTCTGGTGGTGAAATATTCCTCCATGGTCTTCCTGAACTCCGCTTCACCGAGCCGCTCCCGGTAGCCCGTCCACATCTCCCTGGTTTTTGCCGGATCGCTGGTGAGCTGGCTGGCCGTCTCGATGTCACCCGCGGCCAGCAGGGAGTGGTAGAGCAGCGAACAGCCGACGGCGCTCTGACGGTCCCCCGCCTGTCTGTCCCTGACCGTGATCTCGCGATTCAAGGCGGTGGCTTGCAGCCGGACCTGCGTGCCGTTGATGGTGACGGCCAGCTCCGTGGCATGGGCCAGCGTGGTGGCCAGCAGCATGGCGAGACAGAAGATGAGTGGTTTCATGGAGAATCTCCCTTTGGAGGTATATTAATTAACCGGTACAAAATCCCACACCCGCACATTGCCCTGGAAGTGGCCGGTCACGATCCGTTTACCATCCGGGCTGAAGGCCAGGGCCGTGACCTTGTTGCCGGTGTCGAGCCGGTCGCCGATGACCGCGCCGCTGGCGCTGTCCAGCAGGAACAGCCCCTTGTCCTGGGTGGCGGAGACGATCTGTGTGCCGTCGGGACTGAAGGCCATGGCCTCGATCAGGGAGGTGTGCCCTGGCACCGGTGCGCCCAGCGCTTTACCGGTTTTCGCGTCATGGAAGCGGAGCAGGCCGTTCACATCCCCCAGGGCCAGCCGCTTGCCGTCCGGGCTGAAGGCGATGGCGGTTACATTGGCGATGGTGTTGCCCTCGATGGCGATCCCCTTGTAGGCTTGAATCGGGCCGAGCAGGGACTTGCCGGATGCGGCGTCCACAATCTGGAACGTGCCATCGCCGTAGCCGAGCGCCACCCGTTTGCAGTCAGCGCTAACCGCGAATGACTCGACCTCTTTCTTGAACGTCATCAGTTTGGTCTTCTTAAGGGTGGCAATGTCGGTTGCCGCAAGCTCACCGGCGGCCGTCATCTGTTTCTTGCCTTTCACGGTGGTAAGCGAGGTTGCCCAGGAAACCAGAAAGGCCCGCCTGGCGTCCGGGCTGATCATGGCCTTGTCCGTCATGCCGCGAAAACCCTCGACGGGCGGGGCCGCCTGCTTGAGTGAGAGGTCGAAGTAATGCAGGGTCTTGTCGGTGTCGGCGATCACCTGTTTACCGTCGGGCGAGATGGCCACGGCGTTGATCCAGCCGCCGAATCTGTTGAGCTCCAGCGGTTCTCCCTTGGGCGTGATCCAGCTGACGGAGGTCAACTCCCTGTCGGTGATCGGCTCCGCGGCCATTGCCGCTGTTGCCGATACTCCGGCCATCATCACCGCACCGCATACTGCCGTTTTCATCAGAGTTACCGCTTTATGAAACCATTTTTTGTTCATGACCTGCTCCTTTCACGTTTGTTCAAGCTGATTGTATGAGAAGGGTTTCTCCGTTTACAGCGGAGGCCATTCCCACCGCTTTGATTTCATGCAGGATGTTCTTGAACACATGGGGATTGAACGGCTTGTAAATGCATAGCCGGCAGACGCCCTCATCAACGGCGGTTTCATGCAGATTGAGATCGATCCTGCCGGTGGTCAGAACGCAGAACGTCTCCTGATATGCGGATTTCAGGGCACGCAGAAAATCTACGCCATTCATGCCGGGCATCTGGTAGTCGGTGATCACCAGGTCGAACGGACCATGCTCGGCATAGGCCGTCAACCCCTCTTCACCGGAACCGGCGATATGAACGTCGCAGTCGGGGGACTGAAGGAATTTCTGCATGATCATTACCAGGAATGAATCATCGTCCACGTACAATACTCGTGATAGGGATGCCATGAGATGCCTCGCACTTCCGTTGCGGCCATTGGAAACCTGACCTGTTCATTGTGACTACCGTAACCTGACATTCCTGACATTCACCTTCCCCGCCCTGACAATGAGCATCCCATGCACCGTCGTAAAGCCGCTTGTGGCCTGATAGGTGGTGTCATTGGGGTCCTTGCCGCCGTCCAGGGTAATGCTGCCGCTGTTGGTGGTGAACAGCAGATCCTCCTGGAAGATATAGGTATGGGCCAGGATGGTGGATCCGTTCACCGTGGCGTTGTAGGCCGACTGCAATGTGGCGTAGCCGGTGGCCGGCGCGCCGGCCAGGATGGCCTGGTAATTGGGATTAAAGGCCAGCGAGACATTCCTGTCTCCGGCCAGGGGTGTCAGCGAGCAGGGATTGGCGCTGCCGGCGCAGTCGCCACCCCAGGCGCCGAAGAGCGATTTCCAATCCGGCGTTGCGGTCAGGCTGAGGGTGGCGTTGAAACCGAAGGTGGCGCTGCAGTCGGCGCTTGAGCCCGTGATACAGGCGATCCCGGTCTGGCTGCTGTACACCGAACCGCGGCCGCTGCCGTTGATAGCGGTGATCGTTACCACCGGGCCGGCCGTGACGGTGTTGGAGCTGGGGCTGAAGCCGTTGGTGTTTTTTGCCCGGACCCGGTAGTAGTAAATCTCGCTGGGGTTCCTGGTGCTGATGCCCACCGGATACGAGGTAACATTGCCCACGGTCAGGTTCTGGTATTCGGGCAGATAACTGCTGAAGTTGCTGCTGATGGAGACGTCCAGGCGGTATTCATCCGCGCCGGGGGCCGCGTTCCAGCTGGCGGTGAAGCCGCTGCCGCTCTTGTTGGTGGCCGGATTGGCGGCCGGCGCCGGCGGCACGGTGGTGACGCTCAGTGCATTGGAATAAGTGCTGTAGCCGCCGGCATTATGGGCCCGCAGCCGGTACCAGTAGGTTATGCCAGCGGTCAGCCCCGTCACCTGCGCACTGACGTCGTTCACCGTGACTCCGTTGTAGTTGACGAGCAGTTGGGTGAAACCGCTGTCGGTCGCCACATAGAGCAGGTAGTCATCCGCATTGGCGACCGTGGTCCAGTTGACCGTGAAGCCGGTCTGGGAGATCGCCGTCGCCGCCGAAGCGGTCGGTATGCCGGGCGGGGCCGGTGCCGTGGATGCGGCCATGCGGACGGAGTTGGCGCTGGTCTCCGTGGCGCTGCGGGCGCGGCCGCGATACCAGTAGGTGACAAGCGGGGAGAGGCTGCTGACCTCGTAGCTGGTGACATTGCCCACGTCCAGGTTGTTGTAACCGGGGAGTATGCTGCTGAAGCCGAAATCTGTGGCCACATCCAGGTAATAGCCGCTGGCGTTCGGTACGGAGCTCCAGTTGGCGATGAAGCCGGCCTCATACAGGCCGGTGCCCGGGAGGATCGTTGGCGGCGCCAGGGTGAGGGTGATGGTGCAGTCGGCGGTGATCGGCCCGGTTTTGTAGACGGTGCCATCGGTGGAGAGCGCCCCGCCGCAGCCACTGACGTTGGGGAGCAGCGGTCCTTGGAAGCCGAGCAGGATATAGTCGCCGTGATAGGCATGACGGGCGGTAGCGCCAGAGATGATAGGTATGGCGGTGTTGTTGGTGATGGTCACGGTGTGCTGCACTGCCTGGGGCACCGTGGTCTGGCCATAGGTGCTGTCCCCCCAGGCGACGATGGTGCCGTCGCTCTTCACTGCCATGGAGTTGTTGCCGCTGGCCGAGATGGCCACGACACCGGTGAGCCCCGCCGGCACCGCATTCTGGCCGCCGGTCCCGGTGTTGAGTCCCCAGGCCACCACGGTACCGTTGCTTTTCAGCGCCAGGGAGTGGGACGCACCGGCGGCGATGGCCATCACGCCGCTCAGCCCTGCCGGCACCGCATTCTGGCCGCCGGTCCCGGTGTTCAGTCCCCAGGCCACCACCGAGCCGTCGCTCTTCAGGGCCAGGGAATACTTGTCGCCGGCGGCGATGGCCGTAACCCCGCTTGTAGCGCCTTCCGGCACCGTGGCCTGGCCGTCGGCTGCGCTCAACCCCCAGGCAAACACGGAACCATCCTGATACAGGAGCATGCCGTGCACCTGGCCGGTGGCGATCGCCTTAACCCCGCTGTTATAGGTCGAGATCAACTGTACCAGGTTGCCCTGTACTGACACGGTGCCGTCACTCTTCAGGAACAGGAAGATGTATTTGCTGGCAGCCACCGCCTTGACACCGGACTGGGCGTCGGCGGGAACGGTGTTGTAACCGGCGGCGCCCCAGGCAACCGGCGTACCGTCGCTCTTGAGCGCCAGGGCGTGGGTGCTGCTGGCGGCCAGGGCCTTAACCCCGCTCTGGGCCCCGGTCGGCAGGGTGGTCAGATTGTAGGTACCGTTCTGTCCCCAGGCCGCCACCGTACCGTCGTCCTTAATCGCCAGGGAATAAAGGCCTCCGGTGCTGACCCCCTTGTACCCGGTGGGAAGCACGCCGGGAGCGCCGCTGGTGTATCCCCAGATCACCAGGGTGCCGTCCCCCTTGAGTGCCATGGAACTGTAACCGCCGGCGGCAATGGCCACCACGCCGCTCAACCCCTGGGGGATATCGGTCTGCCCAATAGTGTTATCCCCCCAGGCCACTACCGTGCCGTCGCTTTTCAGGGCCAGGGCGTGATATTCACCGGCGGCGATGGCGATGACATCGCCGAGCCCCTGCGGCACCGCTGTCACCGCTAGTGTGTTATCCTCCCAGGCCACCACCGTGTGGTCGCTCTTCAGGGCCAGGGAAAAGAAGGAGCCGGCGGCGATAGCCGTGACGCCCGCCTTCGCGCTGTCCGGCACAGTGGCCTGGCCGTTGCTGTTATCCCCCCAGGCCACCACCGAACCGTCGAGGCGCAGGGCCAGAGCATGATCATACCCGGCGGAGATGGCCGTCACCTGGGACTGGGCGCCGGCGGGGATGACATTCAGGTTCGTGCCGGTTTGCCCCCAGTGCACCACCGAGCCGTCGCTCTTCAGAGCCAGTGAGTAGCTGCCACCGGCGGCCACGGCTACTACCCCGGCCAGATTCTGTGGCACCGAGGTCTGGCCGAAACTATTGCCCCCCCAGGCCACCACCGTGCCGTTGCTCTTCAGGGCCAGCCTATGGTCGTCGCCCGCGGAAATGGCCTTGACCCCGGACTGGGCCTCGGCCGGCATCGTATCGGGGATGGTCTGGTCCGATCCCCAGGTGGTCACGCTGCCGTCCCCTTTCAATGCCATAAAATGGTTTCCACCGGTGGCGATTGTGGTGATGCCCGATTGGGCCACCGGTGCTGGCGAGGACTGTCCAGCGCTGCTACTTCCCCAGGCCACGATGGTGCCGTCGCTCTTCAGCGCCAGCGAGTGAATGTGGCCGGCAGCCACGGCCACCACACCGGCAAGCCCCTGGGGCACCGAAGTCTGGCCGGAACTATTGCCCCCCCAGGCCACTACCGTGCCATCGCTTTTCAAAGCGAGGGAATGTGTCTCATTGGCCGAGATAGCCACCACACCGCTCAGTCCGGCCGGCACCGCGTTCTGACCCCCGGCGCCGGTACTTACCCCCCAGGCGGTCACGGTGCCATCCCCTTTCAAGGCCAGGGAAAAATTAGCGCCGGCGGCAATGGCCACCACCCCGCTCAATCCGGCCGGTACGGCATTCAGGCCGCCGCTGGCCGTACCATCTCCCCAGGCCACCACCGTGCCGTTGCTCTTTAACGCCAGGGAGTGGTCCAGGCCGGCGGCGATGGCAATCACATCGGACAGGGCGGCCGCCGGTACCGTAATGGTGCCGGAAGAGGTGTAACTGCCCCAATCAATCACCGAACCGTCGCTCTTCAGCACCATGGAGTGATTGTAAAATGCGGCGATGGCCGTTACCCCGCCCAGGCCTGACGGTACCGAGGACTGGCCGAAGTTGTTGTTCCCCCAGGCCACCACGCTGCCGTCACTCTTCAGGGCCAGGGAGTGTGCGGTGCCCACCTTGACCGAAACCACCCCGCTCAGACCGGAGGGTATCTTTGATTGCAGGGTGAAAGAGGGTGCCCCCCAGGTGATCACCGTACCGTTGCTCTTTACCGCCATATTGTAGTCGTAGCCAGCGGCAATGGCGATGATGCCGCTGCTTGCCGCCTGCGCCGTGGAGGTCAAGGTGGCCAGCAGTGTCAGTATCAGCAGGAATAGGGTTGTCGTGTTGCGTGGTGTTTTCATATCCAACTCCTTACCCTGAATATCAGTTGCTTCCGTTATCGCAGTACCAGCCCCGCCGCATTGAGCCTCCCGGCTCTGACCGTTACCTTTCCCACCACCGTCGATACACCGGAGGCCGTGGTGAAGGATGCGTCATAGCCCCCCAGCAGGGTCACGGTGACGTATTTATCCATCAGCAGGGTCTCCCCGAAGGTCATGTCGCGCCCCATGATGGTGACGTTGCTGTCGAGGAGTGCGGCGGTGTAGGCCGCGCCCAGGGATGCGTGGGCGCTCATGGCCGGGGCGAGCAGCAAGGCGCTCTTGGCCGTGGTGAAGCGGGCCGTGACGTTCCGGTCGGCGACCATGTACAGGGTGCAGGGGCCGCTGGCGGCCGTACAATCGCCGGACCAGCCGGCAAAGGTGAAATCAGTGGCCGGGGTGGCCGCTAGGGTGATCTGGTCGTTGAGGGCGAAGGATGCCGTGTTGGGGCCGTTGTCACTGCTGTAGTTCTGTCCCTTGACGCTGGTCCCCTGGATGTTGCCATAGCCGTTGACGGTGGTGCTCAACCAGTTGTCCCCCTTCAGCTCGACGAGACTGCTGCCGCTGGCGGACCAGTTGCCGGCAGCGTCACGCTCCTGGACGTCCAGGTTATATCTGCCCGCGCTCAGGTCGCCGGTCGGGGCGAACGTGGTGGCGCTTGTCTCGGTCCAGCTGGCGTCACCGGTCATGCGGTAGCGGAAGGCGCCGTTGCCGCCACCACCCGGTGTCCAGTTCCAGACCAGCCCCTGGAGCTGGTTAAGGGTGCTTCCGGTCACGACCGGCGGTGCGGGAGGGATCGAATCCAGGGTGATGGCGGCCTGGTAGACCGGCGACCAGAAGCCGCTGCCGTAGCGGAATTTCACCGATACGGTGGTGCTCCCCTGCGCCTCGTTGATGATCCAGCCGCTGCTGGGGATGAAATCCAGCTCCTTGAAGGTCAGGTTGTCGTTGCTGAGGGCGATCCGTTCGCAGCCGCTGGTGTCGCTGCATGAAAAATCGATGATCACGTCGGCCTGGGTGGTATAGGCCGCGCCGTTGTTGATGGAGATGGAGCCGGAGGGTGGAGATGACAAGTTGGCATAGTCCACGTTGTCCGTGACCTTGCTGCTCTGGTTGCCGCCGGTGTTGGTGGTGGCGTGGTAGGGGCCGGCTGCGCTGCCCCAGTAGTTGAACTGGGCATTGATCAGCGGGGGTGATGTGGCGGTCGCGTTCTGCACCGACCAGGTGCTGTTGTTGTACAGGTTGTTGCCCTTGCCGGATGCGCCGCCGATGACCGGATTGGCCGCGGAAGCGGCGGAGATTCCGACTGCGTTGCCGGTGATGGTGTTCCTGACGATCTGGGGCATGCTTGTGGCACCGCTGACGAAGATGCCGGTGGTGTTGGCGCCGGTGATGGTGTTGCCGGAGATGGTGGTACCGCTGCCGACGTTGGTCAGGACCAGGTCATAATTCCCATAATAGCCGACAGCCTGGATGGTGTTGCCATCGATGGAGACCGTACCGGTGGTGTCCTGGAGCCTGACGCCGTACGTGTAGGCGGAGTAAATCGTCGAATGGTTCAGCGTCAGCCCCCCGGCGCCGGACTTGATAATGGCCCCGTAACTGTAGCCGCTGGCGCTGCCCGCGTACCTGATGTCGCAGTTGGCAATGGTGGCGCTGCCATTGTTATTGACGGCGATGTTGCCCCACTCTCCCGCCGCCGGGGCTCCGGAGACCCCTTTGACGGCGGCGCCGATGGTAGTGTCCTTGAAACCGGTGAAATAGCTCCGGGCGCCGCTGTCCGATCCGGCGGCAAACGAGCCGTTCACCTGGAAGGAGACGCCCCCACCCAGCTTGACGATGCTGCCGGGGGCAATCGTCAGTGAGGCGCCGCTGTTGACCGTCACCGTCCCGCCGACAAGATAGGTTCTGCTGCTGCTCCAGGTGACGCTGTTCGGGCTGGCGATGGTCCCCCCCGTAATGACGACCGGGGCCGTCAGCGCGTTGTCATAGGTATGGGCGATCCCCGATGACGGGGCGTCAAAACCCATTTCCCAACCACTGGCGGGGGCGGAGAACTGGTTGGCGGCATCCAGTACCGGAGCGGCGCCCGAGTTGACCAGGATGCCGTATCCGGCGTTGTTGCTGAAGGTGTTGCCGTTGATATGCGGAGCGGCGCTGTTTTGCAGCAGGATGCCGTTGGTGTACGCATTTGTGATGGTATTGCCGCTGATGGTGATGTTGGCGGCGCTGGATAAGCCGGTGGCTAATATGCCATGATTCCCGTAATAGTTGTTCTTGCCGTCGATCAACGTGTTGGAGATGGTTACGGTGCCGCTGGCATTGTTCAGGACGATGCCGTTGGTGTAAAAGGTGTCGATGCTGGAGGCGGTGACGGTCAGAGTGCCGCCCCCCCCCTTGAGGATCGCGCCATAATTATAGCCAGACCGGCTCCCGGCATACCTGATTGTGCAGTGTTCCAGGGTAGCGTTGCCGCCATCCTGGACGATGAGGTTGCCCCAGGAACCGGCCACGGGCGAGGCCGCGCTGGCGGTGAAGGTGATCGGTGAGTCGATTGTCCCCTGGGCCAAGAGCGTCCCATTGACCAGCATGCTCGTACCGCCGTCAAAAGTAATGGTTACCCCCGGTTCGATGGTGAGCGTTGCGCCGCTGGCGACGGTGACATCCCCGGTGGCGTGGAAGGGGCTGTTGATCAATCTCAGGGTGTAATCTGCTGAGATGATGCCGGAGAGGATGGTTTCGCCCTGCGCCCGGCCGGCAAAGCAGAGCGGCAGGGTAAGGGCCAGGCAGGAAATCAGAAGCCGCAGCTGTGAGATCAGTCGTTTTCTTTGGGAAATATTCCGTGTCATACCTGCTCCTTCCGGGCCTCTGCCGTTCCGTTATCTGATAACCAGGTTTCGCGCGATCACCTTCCCCGTGCTGATGGTCAGGCCGGGAAAGGCCGAGGGGGCCAGGTTGGGCGTTGTGAACGTACTCTCGTAGCCGCCTTGCAGGGTGAAGGTGACATTGTCGGCCCGGCTGAAGCTGGCCGGGCTGGTGATGGCGTTTGACCTGACCTTGATCGTGCCGCTGTCAGCCACGGCCGCATAGGCGTCGCCAATGTTTGCGTAACAGACGGTTCCGATTTTAAATCCGCACAGGTCCACGTCCCAGGTATAGCTGGTGACCGGGCCGGTTACGCCAGCGCTGTTGGTCGCCGTGACGCCGAAGGTGTGGTTACCGGCGCCGGGGTTGTATTGCATCGGACTGCTGCAAGGCCAGCCTTCATCTCCATCAAAGAAGCAGGTGAAGGTGGAGTTCAGCTGGCTGGACACGAAGGTGAAAGGCAGGTAATCGGATGCCGTTTTCTGGGGTGGAGTTGAGGTGAAGCTGACGGTGGGTGCGCTGGGGCTGGATATTTGAGGTGCCGTGGCAGCATAGCTGTTGTTGTTCTTTGTGCCATCACCCAGCTGGCCTTTATTGTTATATCCCCAGGTCAGAACCGCGCCGTTATACAACAGTGCCATGCTGTGGTCGGCGCCGGCAGCAATGGCGACCACGCCGTAGAGACCACTAAAAAATCCTCCGGGTCCTGTTGTTACTTGTACCGGTACGTCGCTATTGGTGGTTGTGCCATTCCCCAGTTGACCGTAGGTGTTGTTCCCCCACGCCCAGACGCTGTTGTCGTCCAGCAGGGCCAGGGAGTGGTTTGCTCCGGCCGCGATGGCGAGCACCCTGCCGAGGAAACCGGTGCCGGTGCTCGATACGACCAGTGCGGCCCGTTTCTGGCTTTGGTGGCTGGAGTCGTTGTTGCCTAATTGTCCGTAACCGTTGTAACCCCAGCTCATGACAACACCGCTGCTCAGCAGGGCCAGGGAATGATTGTTGCCGGCGGCAACGGCGGCTACATTACCCAGTGTGCCCGATATGATGTCCGTTCCTTCCTTGACCAGTAGTGGAGCGCTTGTGGAGTTGCTGGTCGTGCCATCCCCCAGCTGTCCCAGAGCGTTATAGCCCCAACTCCGGATGGTGCCGTTGCTGAGCAGTGCCAGGGCGTGGTATCTGCCGGCGGCGATGGCGGTTACCCCGTCCAGCTGCCCGCTCCAGGATTGAACCGGCGACAGGATGTCCGCGGTGGAGCCATCCCCCCGCCCCAATTGGTCGAACGTTTTATCGCCCCAGGCCCAGACCGAGCCGTCAGCCTGGAGCGCCAGGGAGAAATCGCCGGTGGCGGCTACCGACTTGACACCCGAAAAGGGGAGCAGCCCCAGCCAGACGTAAGCGGGGGTATTGCTGCCGGTGGTGCTGCCGATCCCCAGCTGACCCTGGGAGTTGCCGCCCCAGCTGTAGACGGTCCCTTTGCTGGAGAGTGCCAGCGAACTGATGCGACCGGCGGTCGGAGAGGTGACGTTGGCTATGCCGACTCCGGCAGCGGTCCTGGCGGGCGAGAGACCGTCGAGGTAGTCGCCGCTGCCGAGCTGCCCGCTCAGGTTGCCCCCCCAACTCCAGACGTTGCCATTGCTTTCCGTTGCCAGGGAATGGGTTTCCCCGGCGGCAATTGCGGTGATCTTCCCGACGGTGCGCCCGGTTACCATGGCCGGGGCAAGGCGGTTTGTGGAGGTACCGTCTCCCAGTTGTCCGAAATTATTGCGCCCCCAGGTCCAGACCTTGCCGTCGGCTGTCATGGCTGCGGAATGATACCTGCCGGAGACAACGGCAACAGCGCCATCGAGACCGGAAATAGCGGAGGGAGCAAGGCGGTCGGAAGTGGTGCCATCGCCGAGTTGGCCATTTTCGTTAGCTCCCCATCCATACCTGATAGTGCCGACAACGGCAAAAGATTGATTTTCACCCGCGGATACGGATGTCACGAATCCAAGGTCGGAAACCTTCACGGGGATCAGGGCGTCCTGACCCGTGCTGTTGCCCAGTTGGCCATTGTAATTTTTCCCCCAGGCCCAAACGGTGCCGTCGTCCAGCAGGGCCAGGGAATGACCTCGTCCGGCGGCAAGCTTGATCACACCGGAAAGCACACCGCTACCGCCGCTTCCCTTGACGTGGGCCGGGGTGTAACGGGCTGTCAGACTGTTATCTCCCAACTGACCGCTTCCGTTGCCTCCCCAGGCCCATACGGTGCCGTCGCATTTCAGTGCCAGAGAGTGAGTCCCCGCGCCTGCAATGGCGGTTATGTTGGTAAGGCCGGCAACCTGAACCGGAAGGTTGCTCGAAGCGGTTGCTGCCGGATCCAGTCCCAATTGACCTTGGTCGTTTTTCCCCCAGGCCCATACAGTGCCGTCACTTTTCAGGACCAAGGTATGCTCCCTGCCGGCGGCGATGGCTGTTACCTTGCTGAGATAGCCGGTACCGCTGCTGTCCATGACCACTGCAGGTATGGCGCTGCCGTTGTAATTGCCGGTTCCCAGCTGGCCAAAGGTGCTCTCTCCCCACGCAAAAACATAGCCGTCAGAGGACAGTGCCACGGTATGCAGACTGCCCGCTGCAACGGATATGATAGTTGTCAGACGGCCGGTTCCGAATCTGCTGAGTACCTGCACCGGGGTGGTGCTGTTACTTGAGCTGTTGTTTCCCAACTGGCAGGACATGTTATTTCCCCATGTCCAGACGCTGCTGTCACTGTCAATCAGTACGGTGTGGTAATCACCTGCCGCAATCTGCGGTCCGGCAGCCGGTCCCGCCGCAAACGACACAAAGGGCAGACAGAGGGACAGAAGCAGCAGCGCAAGCCGTTTTCCGATGGTGGGTATCATGGTGAATCCTCCTGTCGTGCGTTTTATTTCAGGTTTTCCCGGATGCGTCGTTTGTTAGTCGAAGGCCGGATCTTCCGAGACGTATGTTCCACGCTCAGGATCTTCCAGAGCTCCTCGATGGTTGCGAACGGTTTCTGTTCTTCATTTCCCACGGTCTCCACCAGTCCGACCATCTGACTCGTGTCGCTCTCTTCCCTCCGGTAGACCCGGATGACATAGCTGTCGCTGCATGTGTACATGGCAGTTTCCTTTCTCCGGGGCACGTAGTGGACTGAGATGCACCGGGGGCAGATCTGTGCGTATGGATTGGAACTTTACAACAGAGTGGGTAACAAACAGGTAACAGGGGAAGAATTATTTGTGTACGGGGAGATCAGCGCAAAATGTTGATACAGGCTGGTCTGCGTGGGAATTACATGGAGTCTGCAAGTGATGGGGGTTTGTATGCGGATATTATCGCAGTAATGAGGCGTACAACTCTTCCGTTCCTGGGGCCGGCTTGATCTTGAGATGGACTGAAAGCTCGGCCCGGCAGCGTTCGTACACGGCTAGTGCCTCGGTACGCTGCCCCAGCTGGTGATGGCAGACCATCAACCGTTGGTAGAACTCTTCCTGCAAAGGGTCTACGTCAAGCCCTTGCCGGTACAAGCCGACGGCAGAGTTCCATTTCCCTTTTTCTTCATGATGCTGCCCAGCGATCAGGGTCAGGCGGAGGAGTTTGGTCCTGAGCCGTTCCCGTAGTGAGACGCTCCAAGGCTGATCAACGTCTCCGGGGAGGAATGGTCCGGCATACAGGCCGAGCGCCTTGTGGGTCAGGTCCATGGCACGCCTGGTCTCCTGGCTGCTTTTTCCCGTTTCACGGCTCTTGAGCCATTGTGCCGAAGCCTCGTTGCACAGCTGCTCAAAGGCCCACACATCCGCCCACAACAGGCGGCGATTGAGGGTCAGCGCACCATCCTGGAACAGGATCGCCTCGTCGGGAAGCAGCTTCCGCACGCGGGAGAGGGTCATCTTGAAGGAGTTGTTGGCATCATCGCCATCGGCATCGGGCCAGAGCAGGTTGGTTATCTGTAGCTGCCGGATCGCGGTTCCACCAAGGGCAACGAGCGCCTTGAGCATTTCGAGGAGTTTTCTTTTACCGGAGAAATCGACCAGCTTTTCATCCAGGAACAGTTCAAAGCGCCCCAAAGAATTGATCTTGACCGGCCAGGGCCAGGTTTCGACAGCAAGATGATCCTCCGGGGGGGGCAGGTGATGTCGCGCAACCAATGTGCGGACATACTCAGTCTCTATGCCATGTTCGAGCGCCTGGGAGCAGAGTCGGGCCATGACGTCCGGTTGCCACCACCAGATCAGGATGCGGTATTCATGTGCTCTGCCAATAGCCAAAGCGTCCCTCAGATACGCGAGTCCGTGTGATGGACCGCTGCTGTTGAAGGCAATGTGGGCTTCCGCCAGCAGACAGCTGAACCTGAATGCCGGGCTCACGGTCTTGTCAACCATCTGCTTCACCAGCTGCAGCCGCTCTGCCGCCTGGGTGAAATTGCCTCTGGCTGCTTCGATCCAGACCATCTCCAGCTGGCAGAGAATAATGCAGAAATAGTAGCCGGTGTCGTCGGCTATGCGCAGCGCCGTTTGCCCATGCAGCGCCGCTTGAGCGTGGTTTCCCGTGATGAGCTGCAACCACGCCGTAAGGTAATGAAAGTTGGCATTGGGGTTGCGCTGCTCAGGCCTCAGTGTTGACCGGAGTTTTTCCAGAAACTCCTGAGCCTTGGTTTTGTCGGAAGCGACCAGGGCGCTGTACATACCTGATGAGAACAAAATGGAGTCCCATGGATGGACACCGGAAGCTTCGCCAACCGTGATCGCCTGATCGACCAGGCGCAGGGCACTGCTCGGCTCGGTTTCCGCGAACAGTGCGATCAGGGCCTGGATCCAGAGCGACATGAGCTGCATGAGGGGCAGCTGATCCGCTACATCCCTGAGAAGCGCCAATTCATGGGCCAGGGCCCGGAGTCTGTTCATGTCTCCATGCCAGAAGCAGTAGATTGCCAGGGTGTTGAAGCCATGTATTTTGACGGCAGGATTTCGGGATGAACGAACAAGCGCGAGTGTCTGCTCAAAGCGTTGCTCCAGATCCTGTCGGAAGGGGTGACAGAACAGGATTGACGAGAAGAAGCTTATGGCTGCCGGGGTAAGGATCTCTTCAGGAAGCAGTTCCCTGCTGCCATCCAGAAGGGGTTCCATGATTGGAATCCATGTGACGAGTGGCGTATAGTCATCCCAGCAAAAGACCGTGCTGTCTATGATCTGTGAGCAGGAAAGCAGGCAGCCGATCGTGTCACCCGCACGTGCGAACAGTTGGTATGCCTGTTCCAGAAGCGGCGTCGCCTCCGCTGGAGAGATGTAAACCCGGCACGCTCCGAGCCAGAAAAACATCCATGGATTACCTGCTCTCAGTTCAGCCGGGACGGCATGTATCCACTGTTCGACGGTTTTATTCCTTCCCTGCATGATCATTGTCTGCGCATGGGCAATGATCATCCGCCCCACATTCTGCCAATCGGAGGCTTCACAATAGAGGCCGACCGCCTCCTCTATCTGGCCGGAATCCTCCAGAACCCGTGCGGTCTGATTCCTGATGAGTGCCAGTTCGGGTTCCGGAAAGACTGAAGCGGCGCGCGACACCAGAAACTCGCGAAAGAGCGGGTGATACTGGTATCTGTTCTCGTAGCGCTGGGTAAAGAAATGATTGCGGTGCAGATTCTCCAGGATGCTCCCGGCGGCGCCGCTGCTGGTCAATTGCACGGCAATGGCGGGTTCGATCATGTCCAGAAATGAGGTGCGCAGCAGCAGATCCTGGATTTCCGGGGCGCTACGGTCGAAGATCTCGCTGGCAAAGTAGGCGAATACCTCACGGCTGCTGAGGTTGGCCGGAGTTTCCGGTATCGGATTTGTCAGATTGTTTTGAGCCGTCAGCAGCACCAGACCGGCGGCCCAGCCCGAGGTACGACGGTACAGCTCCTCCAGAATCGGGTCAGCGGGAATGGCATGCCCATGTTGTCTCAGAAGTACTGCGGACTCTTCCGGGGTAAAGCGGATGTCATCCCATCCCAGTTCCGCCAGGCAGCGGTTGGCCCGCAGGCGGGCAAGAGCCGGCGGCGGTCCGGTCCGGCTTAGAATAATTATCCTGATTCCGTCCGGAACAGCTTCAAGGGCATGAGACAGCATCTCTGGGAATCCGGTGCCATCCGGCACGTCCTGGTAGTTATCGAATACCAATACGGCATTATGGGGAAGGCGCTGGAAAAGGGTTTCGAAATAGCGTCGGGTAAAGACCGGGATGCCCAGCAGGTATTCGGGGGTCAGGTGCAGCAGCGGTTTCTTGAAGCGCAGTGCGGTCTTTTTTGCCGCCAGCCCCAGGTAGTGGAAGAACCCGGCCAGGTCGCCATCCCCCTGGTCCAGCTGGTACCAGAGCGATGGCAGTGAGCGGGCATCCAGATAACTCCCCACCAGAGTGGTCTTGCCGGAGCCGCCGGGGGCGGTGATCCAGAGCACCGGGCTGGATTGAAAGACATCCAGCTCTGCAAACAGGCGCTCCCGCGGGGCAATGCCGGTCAGTTTGGGCCGGGTTATCTTGGCGATGGAAGTGGATGTTTTCATGGCATCCTGCTTGAATTTGTCAGTGTTCCCCGTCACTGTTCAACAGAGGGCAAATTTATCCATATCGCTGCAAAAATGCAATAAATCTCACATTAAAAACAAAAAAACTGCCGCGACGGTTGTCGGGCAAATTGGTTGATGCGGGGTGAATGAAATTTTGCTACGAGAACCTGATGTAAGCAATCATTACACCGCAGCGCCACATCAGTCGTGAGGGTGCGCGTATCAGCCGTGACGCGCTCTCAATCGCTTGATGTTCCTGGTCTGGCGTTGCATTGTCCGACCAATCAGGTCAGACGTGAACTATTCACTTTTGCAATCATGGTGATATTTGATCCAGTCAACTCGGAATTACTTCGCCTGTAAAAGCGCCTCCAACCGCTCCAGCCTCGCATTCAGCCGGTCGATGCTCGTCTGCTGATTACTGATCACCTCCTGCTGCTCCTGCACCGCCTTGACCAGCGGGGCGATGAAGTCGGTGTAGCGCAGCGACAGGGTCCGATCCGCATCACCACCGATACCCAGCACATTGTACTCGGTCCCCAACAGTGCCTCGATATCCTGGGCGATGAAGCCGAAGTCCTTCCTGTCATTGCCCTGTTTCATGCGGTATTCCACCGGTCGGAGCTGCTTGATAAAGTCCAGGCCGTGGGTCACGTCGGTTACATCCTTCTTCATGCGGATGTCCGACAGGTTCGTCCAGGCCACCTGCCCGCCGATCTGTGTTACCGCTGCGTTGCCGATGCGAACGTGATTGTCTGCATCGACGATCGCGCTAAATCCGATAGCGGTAGCATTGCTAATATTGTTTACACCGGTACCTGACGATGATCCCACGAAGGTGTTGTAGCTGCCGGTAGTTAAGATCAATCCGGTATCGTCACCGATGGCCGTATTGTATCCACCGGTTGTGTTGTTAAACAGCGCATTCTTTCCGTTGGCCGTATTGAGGCTTCCGGTTGTGTTGGAATAAAGCGCAGAGTTCCCGTTGGCCGTGTTGTAGTTTCCGGTGGTGTTGGAATAAAGCGCTTGCGTTCCGTTGGCCGTATTGTTGCCTCCGGTGGTGTTGTAACTGAGCGCTCCCATTCCGTTGGCCGTGTTGCTGTTTCCTGTGGTGTTGGAATTGAGCACTCCCACTCCGTTGGCGGTATTCCAGTTTCCTGTGGTGTTATAATAAAGCGCAGAGTACCCGTTGGCGGTATTGTAGTATCCGGTGGTGTTGGAATAGAGCGCTTGCATTCCGTTGGCCGTATTCCAGTTTCCGGTGGTGTTGGAAGTGAGTGCAAATGCTCCGCTGGCCGTGTTGTCGCTTCCGGAGATGTTGGAATAGAGCGCTCCCTCTCCGTTGGCTGTGTTGCTTTCTCCGACGGTGTTAAAATAGAGTGTAAATGCTCCGTTGGCCGTGTTGTAGCGCCCTGTGGTGTTGGAATTCAGGGCGTACGAGCCGACTGCCGAGTTTTCGTTTCCGCTCATGGTCAGGTTCCCGGCATTTCTTCCGGCAAAGAAGTTGTTGTTACCGAATGAATGCAGAAGGGTGAAGTCTCCCTGGCGAATCTGTCCGGCAGTGATGGAGGTCGCCGGAAGCTTCAGGTTACCGGTGAGTTCAAGTTGCTCGGAAGGCGTCAAGGTGCCGATGCCCACATTGCCGCCAGCGGTTATCGAAAGCCGGGGTTGGCTGAGCGTGTAGAAATCAAGGCCCCACTGATTGCCGCTCGCAGTGCGTTTGGATGCGATGCCTTCGCCACTGTTGAGGCCAAACGCGAGGCCGGCTCCGGTTGTGGCGCTGTGATTGAGCACCCCGTCGTTGGTGTTGTTCGCATCGAGCATCAATCCGCCAAAGTGATCCAAAACCATCTGATTGCCATTGTTCATGCGGAAGTTGATGTCGCCACCGGCAGGCCGATTTATAAACAGGTTTTGCGGTACTCTGTTGTCACCAAGGATGGCGTAGTTGCTACAGTTGGTCATGGGGCCAAACAGACCGATCCCGGCAAAAGCGACTCCGGGTAAGCAACCGGTATCGCCGATGCGTACCGGCGAGGAATTAGCAGAAGTTACCGTTAACGCAGAATCAGGATCTATCTTGCCAATACCGACATTGCCACCCATGTAATAGATGTACTGGCCGGAAATGGTCCAAGGCAATGAAAAGTCTGATGGTTTGGTTATAACGGTATTGTTGGTATCACCGCTGAAAACCAAACCGTCAACCAACAGATCACCGGCTACACGGGCTGCGTTAGGCGCTGCGTGGATGGTTGCGGGAAAGATGGCCAGGAGCGAGATCGAGATAATAGCAGCTGTGGTAGGTAAAGCCGGTTTTATTGGTTTCATGGGTTATCTCCCGTTCAGTAAAAGTCCGTTACGGTTTGTAAATCACCAGATGGAACGGCAACTGCACTTGGGTACCGCTGGGCAGGCTGTAGACACGAACTTGCAACGACGGGCCTTTATCCCAACCCGTACTGCAGAAATGGGGAGTGCCGTTGGAAACCGTGGCGATTGACACAAAATTCGAAGACGAATAGCTCTCCCCGCTGATAGTGCAGTAATAGGTATCCCCTGTCAGGGAACACCTCAGGTTTGAACTGCCTTTCAGCGTTGTGCCGGTCGCGTCAAACGAACCATAGGCGATCGGTGTGCCGGTCATGCCCGCTCCGGCGTGTATGCCGGTGGAATCAACCATGGCTGTTTCGACGCCGCTGACCGTGGCGCTGAGCGCTCTACCGCCGCCGGAGTTTATGAACTGTCCGGCAGAATCTCCTGCCGAGGATGTCTCGCCCCTGATACCGGCCGCTGTGCCGCTCACATCAAGCCTTGCGGCAGGAATTGTTGTTCCGATGCCGACATTGCCGCCAGAGGTTATGGAGAGCCGGGGGTGGCTGAACGTATAGAAATCGAGTCCCCACTGGTTGCCCCCCGCGGTGCGTTTGGACGCGATGCCTTCACCACTGTTGCTGCCGAACGCGAGGCCGGCTCCGGTCGTGGCGCTGTGATTGAGCACCCCGTCGTTGGTGTTGTTCGCATCGAGCATCAATCCGCCAAAGTGATCCAGAACCATCTGGTTGCTGTTGTTCATGCGGAAGTTGATGTCGCCACCGGCCGGGCGGTTGATAAACAGGTTTTTCTGTTCGCGGTTATCACCAAGGATTGCGTAGTTAGTGCAGTCCGACATGCCCCCAAACAGTCCGATACCGGCAAAAGCTCCGCCGGGCAAGCACCCCGTATCACCGATTCGTACCGGCGAGGAATTAGCCGTAGTTACCATAAAAGCGGAATCCGGAGAGCGCGTCCCAATACCCACATAGCCGTTATTCAGGATCGAGAGGCGTGATGTACCGCCGGTAAAAAAGTCGAGTCCGTATTTATTGTTACCAAGGGTTTGCTGCGAACCGATCCCCACGCCACCCAGGTCGGAACCAAACTTGATGGCGCCTGAATTGATAGTCCCGGTATTGCTGCCGGAGTTATCGACAACAAGGCCGACGTTGAACAGCAGGCCATCTAAACTCGAGGTATTCAAAGTACTTCCGTCAGAGAACTTGATGCCGCCGGTGGTGTCAAGCAGGCCAGTCACTTTGAGGTCACCGTAGGTATTCACGGGGGCGGCAAGGATGTTTGCAGGAAAAGCGGCAAAAAGAGAGAGGATAGCAACTGTGGTAAATCTGGTCAGTCTTATGGGCTGCATGGCGAGCCTCCTGGGCTAATTCTGAAAGAGTTGCTGATAGGAATAAAACGGGACAGATTCATTTTCCAAGGAGTTGTGAAAAATCTGTCCCGCTTTTTCCCATTTATAAGGTGCTTGGAATTTATTGATATACCGTTTTCACCGTAGGAGCGTTTTCCAAAACGCGATTGCTGCAATATTCAACATTGTCGGCCATTGCAGCAATCGCGGCAGGATGCCGCTCCTACGAAGTGTTCGGCTGAGGCAAGGTAAATGGTATTTTGGAAACTTCCGAACCCTTATGTGACTTACGCGCCTCCGGTCAGGTTTATTGTTGCTGTCGCAACCCCACCGACACTGTCCCTGACCGTAACCGTCAAAGTTGACAAATAGGCACTACAGTAAGAATCAGAGCTGTCAATCCATCGTGCGGTGGTGCTGCTTGTCGGTACGATCGCATTATGGGTATCGGTCGTACTCCAGGTATACGGAGCTACCCCTCCTCTGGCCGTAAAGTTCACCGGTTGTGAACTGCAGCCGTTTGATGATGAGCGGTCCTGGGCAATAGTTAGCGGAGTACTGGGCGGAGTGGGCGTTGATAAGTTCTTTACCAGGACCTGTTTGATGATGTTCGGATATGAAACCGGGCTGTTCTTGTCGAGGGCCACATCGATAGGACTTCCCTTTTGATGCCCGAAAGCATAGGTGACGAAGAAGAAGGAGCGCCAGCTCTGCTCCAGATTCGACCTGTTGGTTAAATCAACACTTCCGTTGACCCCCATGGTCAGATTGTCAAGGACAGGGTACGAAAGTTCCCCTTCAAGCCCGGAGATATTCTGTCGCCCCGGATCCGTCAGGTAGTAGGAAGCATTCGCCTTCCACCCCTGTTGGTCAACCAGAGTTGTCCCTACCTTCAACCAGTCAACAGCCTCGGCAACGAGATAGGTATTGGCAACCTTATGAATCTCCTTTTGGCGGTCAAATCCGAACCCGTATGAGGCCGAGAGGATGGCAAAATCACTGACCTTCAGCTTGCCTCCCAGATAGGCCTGACCGAAGTCCTTTCCCATCTCGCTGATATAGGAAGCCCCCAGGAAGAGGTTCGCCATCCGCGCATAGGTATGGGACAGGGCCAGCCCCCCTCCATAGCGGTTGTTGTCGATAGCACCTTCACCTCGGCCGCCATTGAGCAGATCGAAGGTGCCAAACAGATGGATGTTGAGAAGTGGATTGAGGTAATCAAACCTCCCGTCAGCACCAAGCGCTTCCGAGTTGTTTTCGGCGCCACCACGCAGGGAGATCGAATACGGCCCACTGGCTACCTGCCGCCCGGCAGTGTCGGCAGAGGCCGTATGGGGCGGCAGAAGCAGCGTCAACATGATCAGTAAAAGGAAATCCAATAGTCTGTTCCGACATGCCAAGATAATTAGTTTCATTTCCTACCTCCGTACTCTTTCTGTCTGGGATAAGCATACCTCGAAGGCATGCAGCAAAATTCATATCCATTTGTTCCTCCCGAGTGATGGTGATTCATTCTGTCGTGAGTGTTATTGATGGTTTTCCCGGATGTGGCGCTTGGATGTCACTTGCCGGCTCTTACGGGGTTTATGCACCGTGCCCAGGATCTTCCAGAGTTCCTCAATGGTTGCGAACGGTTTCTGTTCCTCGTTCGCCACCGTCTCCACCAGCCCGACCAGCCGGTTCGTGTCGGTCTCCTCCCTCCGGTAGACCCGGATGACATAGCTATCGCTGCAACTGTACATGGCAGTTTCCTTTCCTCCGGGAATGAAACACGCGCTTGTTTGCATGTCCCGGTGCTGTTATGGGGAAATTTCTATGGTATGGGTGGGAATGTTACCGCAGGGGGAGGTAACAAACCGGGTAACAGGGACACAGAAAAATGAGGTGGCATTATTGATGACGTAGCGGGATATGTGGTGCGTTGGCGTGTGCTTTTGCGGGGAATGGGATTTTAAATACGAAATTTGGCGTATAACATTTCGGTTTTGGGGGATGGATGTATTTTGAGATGTACCGACAGCTCGGCCCGGCAGCGTTCATATACCACCAGTGCCTCGGTTCGCTGGCCCAGTTCTTGGTGACAGATCATAAGCCGCTGATAGAATTCCTCATGCAAGGGGTCCGCTTCAAGGCCTTGCCGGTACACGTCCGCGGCAGAGTCCCATGCTCCATTTTCCTCAAGGTGCGTACCTGTAATTACTATCAACCTCTGGAGTCTTGTCCGTAGCCGCTCTCGCTGCGAAACAGTCCAGGCATGGGACGTGTCGCCGGAAAGAAAGTGCCCCTGATATAATGCCAGTGCCTTATCGGTCATCGTGATGGCCTCGGCAGCCATGCATTCCGCTTTACGGGCTTTGTCCCACAACGTGACAGCGGCAGTGTACAGTTGGTCAAAGTCCCACAGATCAGCCCATACCAGCCGGCGGTTCAAGGTGTAGGTGTTTTCTTCAAAGCGGATGGCGTCATCGGGCAATAGCTTTCGTAGACGCAAGATGGTCATCTTGAATGAGTTATGGGCGTCATCACCATCTGCTTCGGGCCAGAGCAGATCCAGAATCTGATCCTTGCCGACAGCTGTTCCGCCGAATGAGACCAGCGCTTTCAAAAGCTCCGATAGTTTGCGTTTGCCGGAAAAATCAACCGGCTTTCCGTCTATCAGAAGTTCAAAACTGCCCAGTGTGTGCAGCTTCATCGGCCAGGGCCAGGATTCAAGGGATGTCGCGGAATCGGGCGGCAGCAGGCGGTGATTCCTGATCATCTCGCGGGTGTACCCGACTTCGATGCCCGCCTCCAGGGCCCGGGCGCACAGTCTGCTCATGACGCCGGGATGCCACCACATGTTGACGGTGCGGAAGCCGCACGTGCAGCCGAGTGTCATCGCTTCTCTCAGTAAATCGAGTCCCTTTCGGTCGTCGCCCTGTTCAAAGGCGTGGTGGGTGGCGATCAGCAGCCAATGGAAGCGCATGCTGCTGCTTCCGGTGGCGGCCATGAGTTTTTCGGTATGGTCAAGGGCTGCCCGCGACTTTTGAACATCGCCACTGGCGAGCAGGGCGTGGGCCTCTATGGTGCGGGAGAGTATCTCGGTAAACAGGTATCCGGCCTCCGTGGAGATGCGCACCGCCGAGGCGGCATGGCTGACCGCCTGGTCCGTTTGTCCCAGCAGCAGATGATACCAGCTCATTTCACAGTGGTAGAGGGTATAGGAGTGGGGGCGCGACGGATCGAGCATGGCCTGGCATGTATCAATGGCGCTGCGTGCCTGTTCCATCTCTCCCTTGTACAGATGGACAGTTACAATCAGGGCGGCAAACATGTAGTCCAGGACGTGGATGCCGGTATCCCGTGTAATGGCCAGACCTTCTTCCAGGGTCTGCAGCGCCTTGTCGAAGGAGGCGGAGTTCATAATAATCGCCGCCGTACCGAGCCACATCGAGGAGAGCCGGAAGAACGGGGATACGGCCGGCATGTGGGCGAGGCGCGCGGCCTCATTGACCAGGCCGCGGCATGTGGCCATGTCTCCCATCCAGCTGTAGTAGTTCTGGGCGAGCAGTAGCCCCTGGAACTGCAGATTAAGATCGTTGCTGGCGCGTGTGAGCGCCAGGGAGCGTTCCATGCCGGCGGCGACATCGACGACGCGGTACGGCTGGCGGATTGCCAGTGCCGTGGCCAGGCTCAGGGCGATCCTGGCTGCCATATCCGGCGGCAGGGTCTCCTGTGCCGGAACGGGCAGCTCTTCGATGCGGCTGATCCAGCTGTCCAGCGGCCGGTAATCATCCCAGTTATGGGCGATGCTGTCGATGGCGCTGGAACAGGAGAGCAGCATCCCCACAACGTCGCCGCTTTTCCTGAACGCCTGGTAGGAAAGTTCAAAGGATACCCGGGCGTTTGCCGGGCTGTAGGGAAGCCGGGAGACGCCGAGCCAGTAAGCGAGCCAGGGAGCGGATTCGATAACCTCCTCCGGGATGAGCGACAGCCAGCTATAGAGCGTTTGCCATCTCCCCTGGCTGGCCAGGAGCGGCGCATGCCCGAGTGCCAGTCTCCCCAGATTCTCCCAGTCACCGGCCTGGAGGTACAGCCCCGCGGCGGTCACGTATGCGCCGGATTCCTCAAACAGGGCTGCTGCCTGCTGTTGAATTTCAATGATCCGAGCTGGTGGAAACAGCTCCCCGGCGCGGGCACGCAGGAACTCCCGGAACAGCGGGTGATACTGGTAGCCGAGCTCGTAGCGCTGGGTAAAGTAGTGGTCGCGATGCAGTTTCTCCAGGATGGCGCCTGCCGAGGAGATTCCGGTCAACAGTACGGCGATAGCCGGATCGACCTTGTCCAGAAACGAGGTGCGCAGCAGCAGATTCTGGGTATCGGAGGTGCTTCGTTCGAATATTTCGCTGGCAAAGTAGGAGAAGACCTCACGACTGCCGAGGTTGCCAGGGGTTTCCGGAATCGGGTCGGTCAGATTGTTCTGGGCCGTTAGCAGCACCAGCCCCGCAGCCCAACCGGAGGTGCGCCGGTACAGCTCTTTCAAAACAGCATCTGAAGGTATGGTGTGCCCATGTTGCGTCAGAAGCTCGACTGACTCTTCCGGGGTAAAGCGGATATCGTCCCAGCCCAGTTCAGCCAATTTTCTATTGGCTTGCATTCGAGCCATCCGGGGTGGAGGCGACGTGCGGCTGAGGACGATCACCCGTATGCCTTCAGGTATGGTTTCCATGGCGTGGGCAAACATGTCGTGAAAGCCGGTGTTGTCAGGGACTTCCTGGTAGTCATCGAAAACCATAATGGCATTATCGGGCAGGCGCTGGAAGAGGGTTTCAAAGAAACGACGGGTAAAGATGGGGATACCCAGCAGGTATTCGGGGGTCAGGTGCGGCAGCGGTTTCCTGAAACGCGGCGCAGCCTTTTTAGCGGCAAGTCCCAAGTAGTGGAAGAATCCGGCCAGATCGCCATCCCCCTGGTCCAGCTGGTACCAGAGCGACGGTAGTGAGCGTGTATCCAGATAACTCCCCGCCAGGGTTGTCTTGCCGGAGCCGCCGGGCGCAGTAATCCAGAGCACCGGCGTTATTTTGCAGCGGTCAAGCTGCGCAAACAGACGCTCACGCGGGGCGATGCCCGATAGTTTTGGACGGGTTATTTTGGCGATGGTTGGGGCTGTTTTCATGGCATCCTTCTCTGACAATGCTCAACGAAAGTGAATTTATCGAGAATGTCCGAGGAATGCAATACCATATGTAAATATAAAAGCCTGCCCGATATTATCAGGCAGGCTTTATACGTGTTGTTAATTTTAATTAATTACAGTCTAATAAGTAAGATCAACTCCATTTTGTTGTCTTCCCCTACATGGATCGGAAAACAGAGTCCTGTGTGGCCGAAAGGAACCGGTAGCCCTGATGCAGGAGGATGGATTGTAACCGGCGGGTTTATGGAGATAGTTAATCCTGTCTGCGATGCCTTTGCAGCGATGTTGCCGCAGACGACATTGACAAATTCCATAACGGTATCTTCGAGGACCTCAGCCGGTTCGGTGTCGACGGATGTCTCACGCAGGATGGCCTTGGCGACACTCTTTTGCACTGACTCGGAAACCGAGATAATGTAACGGGCTTCCACATCGCCGGAAAGATCCATGGCTGCCATCATGAAGTTGCTGTCAATGGTCGAAACTTTCTGGCATTTGCCGGGACGAAATTGCAGGTCCAGCATGCGGGTGATCATCTTATAGGTCAGGTCGGCGGCCATCTCCCAGACGAGGTTGTTGGCAATGCCCGCAGGTAATTCGATCCGGTCGGAAACATACAGGGCCTGATCAACCTTGAATTCTTCCAGGTACTGCTGGAGTTTTTCGCTGCTGATTGCGCCGACCAGTACCAGTGCTTCACCAATATAGAGGTGGGTGCTCTTCTGGCGGGTAATGACATCGTTGAGCTGGTCCTGCGTCAGGATCCCCATTTCAACCAGCAGATCACCGAGCTTCATGTCCTTTGACATCTGGGCGTTGTGAGCCCGCTCGATATCAGCCTGGGTGACAAAGCCCATGCTGATTGCCATTTCACCCATTTTGAGGTTTTTCTGATCCTGAAGTTCTATTGCTTTTAGAAGGGCATCCCGGGAAACGAGGTTTTTTTCCACAAGAAATTGCCCGAAAAATTTGACGGCCATATCAGATCCCCTTGTTGTATTGGATGGATGCGGATAAACAGTGATCGAGAGATTGTCAGGTTGTTTTTCCGCCAAACGGCGTAGAAACAATCTGTTGGCTGGCTACAGTTCCCGCAGAATCTGCAGAACGTTGTCTGCCTCAAAAGGCTTGGAAATGACATTTTTTGCACCCAGCTTGAGCGCCTCGGTAAACTTGTCACCGACACCGCCAAGGGAGGTCACCATCACCACTTTGACGTCTTTATCAAGCACTACCAGGCTACGCAGGGCCGTCAGGCCATCCATGCCGGGCATGTTCATGTCCATACAGATAATGTCCGGATTTTCCGTGTGGTTCATCTTGATGGCCTCGGCACCGTTCTTGGCATGGCCGACACTGGTGAAATCACCGGAATCTGCGATAATCTTTTCGAGCTGACGGGCTACGGAAAGGCTGTCGTCTACGACTAGAACCTTTTTCATGGGATGGTTTTCCTCCTTGGAGCTGGAAACGGATTGACTTGGGCCGCAAGCCATATGGCGGTATATTGCCCTGAAAGCGCTGCAAATGTAACTGAATCCAGATGAAAAGTCAAAAGTATGTTTACCTTTTCATGCTGTATGAAATGTGCTATGAATCGAAAAAACTCAAAAGGAGATCGTTACGATGCATGTATCACGCCAAACACTGCGCGCAACAGGGTTGCTGCTGGCAGTATTCCTGTGCTGCGGGGCAGTTTCCAATGCTGCTGAGACTGAAACGAAGGGTGTAGCAATAAAATCTGCAGGTGTTTCTGCTGGGCAGGAGCCTGTTGCCCGAGTGAACGGAACTGTCATCACTGCGCTTGAGCTGAAACGGGCCAGCAAGGTCATGATGGCCGGACAGCGTGGTGCGCAGATAACGCCTGACCAGCAGAAGGAGATGGACAAGCAGGCTGTTCAACAGTTGATTTCAGCAGAACTGCTGTTCCAGGCAAGCCAGAAGCTGGAGGTCAAGGACCTCGACAAACAGATCGAAGCCAAGCTTGCCCAGGGTAAGGCCCGCTTTGCCAATGAGCAGGATTTTGCCAAGGCGATCAAGGACCTGGAAATGGATGAAAAGGATCTGCGTGAATATACCCGCCGGGATCTGATGATTTCAAATTTTGTGGAAAAAACGATCATGCCCAAGGTGATCGTTTCGGAAGCGGATGCCAAAAAGTTCTATGACGAAAATCCTGATAAATTCAGCAGAAGTGAGTCAGTCAAGGCCAGTCATATCCTGATGGGGGTAGATCCCAAGGCGACAGCTGACGAAAAGAAAACGGCCCGGGAAAAGGCTGAAAAGTTGCGCAAGGAGCTGGCAGCGGGGGCTGATTTTGCAACACTTGCCAAGGGGAATTCCACCTGCCCAAGCAGCCAGCAGGGGGGCGACCTGGGTTTCTTCGGCAAGGGGCAGATGGTGCCTGCTTTCGAGAAGGCTGCTTTTGCGCTTAAGCCGGGTGAGATCAGTGATGTGGTCGAGACCCAGTTCGGCTATCACATCATCAAGCTGACGGAGAAGAAAGCTGCCGAGAAGGTCGATTTCAAGGAGGCCCAGCCGCGCATTGAGGAGTACCTGAAGAATCAGAAGACCGGTGGCGCTGTTCAAGACTTTCTGACGGAAACACGCAAAACCGCCAAGATTGAATTGCTGCTGAAATAAGCTCTGTTCCCAGCTGTAGCGGGCGGCCGGCGGGGGATTCCCTTGCCGGCCGCTTCTGTTTCCAGGCGGGGTGACTACCTTCCCAGACTTAGCTTTCTCGTCCGTCCCGACGAGAGCCCTTCAAAGCGTACATTGCCTACATATTCTCCCTTGCGGTAGATGTTGGCTGATCCGGCCGGCAGATGAACCGGTTCAGGATTTTTCAGCTCGAATGAATACGAAGGCACAACTCCAGCCCCGTATTGCTCTTCAGTTGCAGTCAGATGGTATTTCACCAAACCGGTCAGCGTGCTGGGCTGCAGAGGATATACACGGGCAGTGCTGCTTTCAGCCAGGGCCGCCGGCGCAGCCTGGAGCAGATACCCGCCAAAAGCCCCCGGGAACAGCCCGGACAGGTTCACCTGGGCGCTGCCGCTGCCGTTCAGATAGATGTCATAGCGTGGTGTCCAGGCGTGCGAGTTAACGGCATACCGAACAATAACGTTTCCACGAGGCGGTGATATCACAATCCGGGCGATGGCTTCAGAGCCGCGACCACTGTTTTTTGCTGCTGCTATTTTGTTGTCCAGCCGTTTGATTTCCTGCTCAGTCTTCCTGCGTGCCGTGTAGACCGCCTCCAGCTGTGCAATGGCGAATTCGGTTCCCTGGCGGATCGACTGCATCGGCTCAGGGTTCGTCTTGGTCTTGCGCGGCGCCTTGCCGCTCTGGGTTTTCGCGGCTGACGTGAAGATTGCTTCGCGGGTGGTCAGGGCCCGCAGCCGGTCTCCCAGCCGGTTCTTCTGTTCGAGCAGTGCATCCAGCTCTTTCGCGGCTTTGCCGGTAGCTGCCGGGGGCGGCACAATGTCGACCCGCTCGATAACGCTGCCGCTGCCGGGCTTGATCTGTAACGAACCGTCGATCATGCCCGCTGGCAGAGGAATTTCGAGGATGCCCTTGGATGCACTGGCTCCCGTTTCGACAATAGCTCCATCCGTATAAAAGGTCACACTTTTGCACTGGGCTGGTGTTGCCCCTGCTGCAATCAGCAGCAGGGTGCACAGGGTGATGCATATGTTCATGGCCAGACTCCTTTCCCGTATCATTAATCTGGATGTTGCGCTTGTCATCACTTGCAGATATACTCCCCGAACCCTTATAAACAGGATAAGTAAGTTAACTAAATTATTTTCTTGTCAAAAAACGCAGAAAATAATTTCTAACTTACTAAAACCTTGGTTTCAGGATCGTACTACGTTATGAAAGGCATGGGCGATGAACTTCGATGCAGAAGTATCCGTTAAAGACATAGTAAATTTTTACATTAAAATCAATGACTCTTCCAAGGCTAAACGGGATCTTGCCCAGCTCTCTTCCAAGGACAAGACGGCTGCTCTGGAGGTCATTGCCAGCTCGTCCGCCAGTCGGGAATTCAAGATAGAGGTTGCCAAGTACTTTATCAGCGACCTGGATAAGCGTCTGCGCAGAAAAGCCGAAATAATGATGGAAACGCTTGTGCCGGGTTGGGTATCGGATCCGGCCGAGAGTATCCTCAAGCTTCTCAAATCAGCCGATAGCAAAGGCGGCGCCCGCCGCAACTCCGCCGTACGGTTTCTGTTTGGAATTGTCGATGCCGTCAGTCTGCGTGATACCTTCATGACCCTGCTGAGCAGTCGCAACCGGGCCAATATGGCCGAGATCATCGCCATCCTGGAAGAGTATATCGATGCGTCCGTCGATGAACTGGAACAGGTCAAGATCTTCGACGCCTGCCTGGACATCATTCTGTCCGATGACGCCGACAATAATATGAAACATTACGCATCGACCCTGTTGAGCGTCTTTTTCAAGAAGGTTCAGTCGACCAATCTGGGAGAGATCCTGCGAAAAAAGTATGTTGAAAAACAGATCGAGAAGGCGGAAGGGGTGTATCGTTATCTCTGTAGCGGTACCTCGGGTCTCACTCCCACCTTTCTGGAAGATCTGCTGCGACCGTTGAATGGCGGTGACAAGAACTATCAAACCAAGATACTGACCTATTTCGCTTTTGTCATGGAGAAGGCCCGGCACCCGGAGGAGGTTGATACGGTCTTCGATACCTATCCGGATTACTGGAACCAGGACGAACTGTCCAAGGAGGCGAAGCTCAGGGGGATCTGCCAAAGGATTATCGCAGCGGTTGATGAATTGTGGGAACTGACCGACGATACCGAGGTGCGCGCCTTGATCATCAGGATCAGGTATGGCGAGTATGCCAATAAGCGCGAACTGTTCGAACAGATCAAGGGCAAGCTGGAGAATGAATCGCTGAGCGCGACAGCTCGCGAGAAGATTGCCCTCATGCTGCACTGCTTCCTGTTGCCTGACGCGGATGAAACGCTCAAGCTGCAGGTGTCCCATGTGCTGCTGTTTACGCTGGGAGGGACGGAAAATCAGGCATCGGCCCTGGCCTACCTGCAGTATTACGTTGAGAACAAGAATCTCAACTATGCCGAAAAGGGAAGTATTGCGGCGGTCATGGAGATGTTCCTCGCCGAACCTGATCTGGATGCTGCCATTCGTGAGACGGCCCGTTATATCCTGTTTGTGGCGGCACCTGAACGTTTTGAAAATGTGGATGAACAAAAGGCGATTCTGGGGTATTTGCGGAAGATTATTGAAGGCCGGGGGTTTGAATATCAGGAAGCGGAGGTGCGGGTCATGCAGTCGCTGGTAACATTCAGCGAAACAGCCGCAAAAAGCGAAAAACTGAAAAAGGCAGCCCAGTATCTGGAATTCAAGCTCCGTAATCCCAAATCCGCTCCGGCGTAAGATTTATTCCAATTTCAGATCAAGGATGATATCAAGGCGGCGAGGATTGAGGCTGCGAGGCGTACATAACAGTACGTTGAGCAGCCGAAGACGAGCCAACGCAGATAGGGCCTTGATATGGAATTGGTATTATACACGTGCCGAGAGGATTCTGCCGCCCCCCAGGACTTCGTTATCCCGGTAAAAGACGACTGACTGTCCGGGGGTAATTGACTTCTGCGGCTCCTGGAAGCGCACTTCGCAGTCGCCGTTCGCCCGCATCAGCACCCGGCAGTCAACCGGGTGGTGTCGGTAGCGGATCTTGCAGGTACTTCCGAATTCCTGTGCCGGCGGCGGCTGTATCCAGGTTACATCCCCTGCCAGCAGGCCGGCAGCAAAGACATGCTGCTGTTCACCCACCACGACCCGATTGTTCCCCGTATCAAGTGCCACGACATACAGCGGTTCGCTCCAGGCGATGCCCAATCCTTTGCGTTGTCCGATCGTGTAGCGGTGGGTGCCTTGGTGTGTACCGAGTACCTGGCCATCCCGGTGCACGATTTCGCCGGGCGTGCCGGTCAATGCGCCGCTCCCCTCCAGAAATGCAACGTAATCATCATCCGGAATGAAGCAGACCTCCTGGCTGTCGCTCTTCTCCGCTACGGGCAGTCCGAATTCCCTGGCCAGTCGGCGCACCTCATCCTTGGATTCAATCTCGCCCAGTGGGAAGAGCAGCCGGGCGAGCCGCTCCTGTGTGAGGGTATACAGGAAGTAGGACTGGTCCTTATGGCTGTTGCGTGCCGTGCAGAGGTGACAGCTGCCGTCGGGGTCAATCGTCTTCCTGACATAATGTCCGGTCGCCAGAAACTCAGCTCCCAGTTCCCGTGCTTTATCCAGCAGCAGTCCGAACTTGATGAAACGGTTGCAGCGTATACAGGGGTTGGGGGTCCGGCCGCAGCCATACTCCCTGATGAAATCATTGATGATCAGGTCGCGGAATTCGGGCGCGAAATCCACGCAATGGTGGGGGATGCCCAGCTGCGCGGCAACCACCCCGGCATCGTGGGCTGCGGATCCGCTGCCGGTCAGGTGGGGGGTGAACAGGCGCATGGTGATGCCGATGACCTGGTGTCCCTGCTGTTTCAGCAGGGCGGCCGTAACCGAAGAGTCCACTCCGCCGCTCATGGCAACAGCGATCTTCATGCGCTTCAGCCCATGGCCTGCTGGAGGTCGGCGATCAGATCGTCCGGATCCTCCAACCCGACCGAAAGCCGCACCAGGGTGTCCGTGATCCCTTTGCGCTGCCGCTCCTCAGCCGGGACCGAGGCGTGGGACATGCGAGCCGGGTAGGAGATGATGCTTTCCACGCCTCCCAGGCTGACGGCGAAGGCGGCCAGCTTGGACCCCTCCAGCAATCGCTTGGTGGTCTCGAACGAGTCCAGTTCAAAGGAGAAGACCGCACCCGGACCATCGGCCTGACTCGCATGGACGGCATAGCCGGGATGCTCCGGCAGGCCGGGGTAGTGGACGGCCGTGACCCGCCCGTGCGACTTCAGCCAGGAGGCTATTTTCATGGTGTTCTGCTGGCTCTGGTCCATCCTGACCTTGAGGGTCTTGACGCCGCGCAGGGTCAGGAAGGCATCCTGCGGCCCCAGGCCGGTGCCGAAGGCGTTCTGGATATAGCGGATGCGCTGGCCCAGTTCCGCATCCTTGACCACGGCAAAGCCGCAGATGACATCGCTGTGGCCATTGAGGAACTTGGTGCCGCTGTGCAGGACGATATCGCAGCCCAGTTCCAGCGGACGCTGCAGGTAGGGGGTCATGAAGGTGTTGTCCACCAGGGTGATGATGCCGTGCCGTCGGGCGATCTCGACCGCACCGCGCAGATCGGTGACCTTCAGCAGGGGATTGGAGGGGGTTTCCAGATAGATGCCCTTGGTCTCCGGCCTGATCGCCGCCTCGATGGCCGGAAGACTCGTGGCGTCCACGAAGGTGGAGCTGATCCCCATGCGGCTGAAGATCGTGGAGAGCACCCGGTAGGCGCCGCCGTAGACATCGTCGCAGACCACCAGGTGGTCGCCGGGGGAGAAGATCATCAGGGTGGTGGAGATGGCCGCCATGCCCGAGGCAAAGGCCAGGCAGCGGCAGCCCCCTTCCAGTACGGCGATGGTGTCCTCCAGCGCCTCGCGGGTCGGGTTGTCCCCCCGGGCGTAGTCGTATTTGCGGAAGTGATCGACCGAGGTCTGCTGGTAGGTGGATATCTGGTAGATCGGTACGCCCAGTGCCCCGGTCTGGGGGTCGACGTTCGGGCCGCCGTGGATCAGTTTGGTTGCAAGTTTCATGATGTTCCTTTCTATGCTTCCAGAGCGTGGCGCAGATCTTCTATCAGGTCATCGGCGTCTTCGATGCCGACCGACAGGCGCAGCAGCACGTTGTTGATGCCGAGCCGGGCGCGCAGTTCGGGCGGGATATCGGCATGGGTCTGCAGCTCGGGGAAGGTGATCAGGCTCTCCACCCCCCCCAGGCTCTCGGCGAAGGAGATCAGCTGCGTCTTCAGCAGCAGCTGTTCGACCAGGGCGTGACTGGTTACCTCAAAGGCAATCATGGCGCCAAAGCCTCTGGCATCGCGCTGGATGAGCTCGTGATCCGGGTGCTCTTCCAGGCCGGGGTAAAAAACCTTGTTTATCAGGGGATGGGTTTTCAGCCACAGGGCGATTTTGAGGGCATTTGCCTGCTGGCGGTCGAGGCGGATGCCCAGGGTTTTCATGCCGCGGATCGTCAGCCAGGCATCCTGCGGCCCCAGCACCGCTCCGACGGCGTTCTGATGGAAGTAGACCTGATCGGCCAGCCCCGGATCCTTGACCGTCACCAGGCCGGCGACGGTGTCGTTGTGGCCGGCCAGGTACTTGGTGGCGCTGTAGACCGCGATGTCGACACCCAGGTCAAGCGGGCGCAGCAGGTAGGGGGTCAGAAAGGTATTGTCGGCAATCAGCAGCAGGTCGTGCTCGCGACAGAGAGCTGACAGGGCGGGCAGGTCGGCGAATTTCAAGAGCGGATTGGTGAGGGTCTCAACAAAGATGGCTTTGGTGGCTGGTGTGACGGCGGCCTGGACAGCCGGGGTGTCGCTGGTATCCACATAGGTGAAGCTCAGGCCATACTGGCTGAAGATCTTGTCGAACAGGCGACAGGTGCCGCCGTACAGGTCTTCGGTGACAATCAGATGGTCACCGGATTTGAACAGCAGCAGCAGGTTGGCGATGGCCGCCATGCCGGAGGAGTATGCAAAACCCCGGGCAGCGCCATCCAGGCGGGCGATGCCGTCCTCCAGGGTCTGTCGGGTAGGGTTGCCGGAACGGCTGTAATCAAAGCCGGTGCTTTGTCCCAGGCCGGGGTGCCTGAAGGTGGCGGTCTGGTAGACCGGAACCGCTACCGAGCCTGTGCGGGTATCCCACTCAAGACCTACCTGAACCGCCAGTGTTGAAATATGCATGTCATACCTCCTGATCCTGTCGCGCAGGATAAAAATGGAAATCCCCATCCGGGGTCGGAAGGGGATTGCTCCATCCTTCCTTATCTGCCGGGATCAGATGATCCCGCTGGAATTGGCACCTTGCCTTTTCAGGCCGGTTGCCGCGACGTCACAGGGCCAGTCCCTCGGTCGCTCTAGATAAGTAGTGCAGGTATGTTTACTTTTTTGTGTGTAAACCGTGAGAATATGAATATCAGTTATACACCAATATTGTCAATAATAGATTTGTGTCTGCCTGGCTGCACGCTGCAACATAGTCAACAATCTGCGTGGCATGCCGTTATCCCTTACCCGGAGGAATGCTTTTCAGCATGGGGGGTCAGCCGGGCAACAACGTCGCGCACCTCGCGGCTCTTAAACGGTTTCGATATGTAGTCGTCCATGCCGGCCGCCAGACATTTTGCCTCATCCCCCTGAAGGGCGTGGGCGGTTATGGCGGCGATCGGGATATGCCCTCCCAGCTCCCGTTCGAGGGCACGGATGGCCGCTGTAGCCGTGAGTCCATCCATAACCGGCATCTCGATGTCCATGAAGATCAGGTCAAAGGCAGCGTGCCGCCATAGCTGCAACGCCTCTTCACCGTTATTGGCGATGGTAACCGTGTGGCCCTGTTTTTCGAGTACCCGCTCAATCAGTTTCTGGTTGATGGGAGCATCCTCCGCAACCAGGATCGAAAGCCGTTGATCCGGCGTCAAGTCAACCGCTCCTGGTGACACTGGCGGGGCTGCCTCCGCTGCAGGGGCATTGAGTGCCAGGCGGATGGCTTCGTAGAGTTCCTCCTGAATAAGTGGTTTCAACAGGCAGCCATCGATCCGGAGCGATTGACGCAGTCCCGAATCCTGCGGAGACGCAGTGTGTGACATGACGATGATGCGGCATTCGGATAAGGCCGGTATGGCTCGAATGCGGGCAGATGTTTCCCAGCCATCCAGACCTGGCATGTGGATATCCATCAGGATCACGTCAGGTGTCCACCCCTGCCGGCTGGCCGCCAGCAAGGCATCATATGCCGTGACGCCGCAGGCGGCAGAGCGGCATTCAATGCCCCACATCCTGCAGAAACCATCCAGAATGGAACGGTTGACGGCATTGTCATCCACCACAAACGCTTTGCGGCCGAGAAGCTCCCGGGCCATGTGCTGCTCCGGATGAAGTTCAGGTTGCAGACCGCAGGTGATGGAAACCCGAAAGGTGCTGCCAATGCCGGGTGTACTTTCGACGGTGAGATCACCATTCATCAGGTCGACCAGTCTGCGGGTGATGGAAAGCCCCAGTCCGGTGCCGCCAAACCTGCGGGTGGTGGAGCTGTCGGCCTGGGTGAAGGGGGTGAATATGTATTCCAGCTGGTCGGGTGAAATGCCGATGCCGGTGTCGCGGACCGTACAGTTGAGGCGGATTGCGTTATCGTGAGGAGCATCCGAGCAGATGCTGATAACCACCTCACCCCGTTCGGTGAACTTGATGGCGTTGCCGGCCAGATTGGTGATGATCTGGCGCAGCCTGAGCGGGTCGCCCGTAAGCTGGTCCGGGACGTCTGGGGCGATGTCCAGCAGAAGTTCGACCCCCTTTTCAGCGGCCTTGACCCCCAGAACACGTGCGGTTTGGCCGAACGTGCTCCGCAGCCCGAACGGAATGCATTCAAGATCCAGCCTGCCGGCTTCGATCTTGGAAAAATCAAGAATGTCATTGATGATGGCCAGCAGATTGTCGGCCGAGACCGTGATGTTTTTCAGGTAGTCGCGCTGTTCAGGGGAGAGTCCGGTTCCTGCCAGCAGTTCTCCCATGCCGACGATGCCGTTCATCGGGGTGCGAATCTCATGGCTCATGGTGGCCAGGAATTCGCTTTTTGCCCGGTTGGCACTGTCTGAGGCCACTTTGGCGGCGACCAGTTCATCCTCTATCAGCTTGCGGTCACTGATATCGGAAAGCGAACCGGCCATGCGTACGACGGTGTTGCCCGGACCCCGCCAGGCCAGGCCGCGCGCCAGGAACCAGCGATAGTCGCCGCTTTTGCATAGAATGCGGTGTTCACTCGTGAAAAAGGCGGTTTCACTCTCGAAATGCTGCCGGAACAGGTCCCAGACCCGGTCAATGTCCTGTTGATGGATGAGCATGGCCCAGGAGTCAATTGTCGGTTCAAATTCCTCCTGGGTATAGCCGAGCAGGTCGATATAATGCGGAGAATAGAACACCCGCCCCGCTGCCATATCCCAATCCCAGATGCCGTCGTTACTACCCTGCAGGGCGCGCGTCAGGCGGTCTTCGACTTCATGCAGCATCGTCTCTTTTGCGTCGAGGCTCTTGATCAGTTTGTTGAACGCATCGGCCAGCACGCCGACCTCGTCATTACTGGTGATCTGGATTTCGTGCAGCTCCTCTGGGTGCTTACGGATATGGCCGATCTGTTCGGTAAAGGTGTTCAGCTTGGCGGTGACCCTGCTGGAAAGCGTCCAGACCAGCAGCAGAGATAGCAGTGTCAGCAGGACTGCTCCCGGCAGCAGATGATGCCAGAAGAAGTGTCTGATCGGTTCGTAGGCTTCGTCAATCGGGTAGGTGGAGGCCAGGATCCAGTTGGTCATCTTCAAGCGCTTGAATGATGCAATCTGGGCTATGCCGCGTGAATTGACGGTCTCGCCGCTCCCCTCAAATCCTTCACTGGCCCTGTCAAAAAGTATGTTCACCCCCCGGGGGACGTCCTGCTTCATGATGCGGGATTTGTCCGGGTGGACGACCATGGTGCGGTTGGTGTTGAACAGGTACAGGTAGCCCTTTGTGCCGATTTTGTGGGTCATGACCTCTTCTATGAAATAATCATTCACCAAGTTGAGGCTGCCTGCCAGGTAGCCCAGCAAACGGTTGTTATGGTCATAGATCGGAGCTGCCATCAGGATGGCCGCGCCCTGGGAGCGGGGAGAGTAATACAGGTCTGAAATGTCCGGCATGCCGTATTCGGCGATTTTTTTCAAAAAGGGTACCAGTTCCTCGACTCTGGGGTTTTGTCTCACGTTAACGTGCGGTGATTCGGCCAGAATATTCTGTCGGGAGTCGAAGAGGTAGATGCCGTTGTTAAAGAGGCCTTGGATGACTTTTCGATCTTCGAGAAAGGCCTGGGCACGGGCAGGGTTGCTGAAATGATCAGGTTTAAGGGTGGTTGAAAGGTCGCTCAGGGCGCTGAGGTAGAGACCGAGCTTGTCGTCGATGCTGCTGGCGAGCATCGTGATCATTGAGGTCTGCTGGCGGGTTATGTTTTCGCGGGACATGCTTGTGACGGCTGTCATGATAGCCCAGACGCTGGCGATGGAGACGATCACCAGGAACACGCTGAAAGCAAAAGCCATCCTGCGGCGTATGCCGAAAAGAGAAAACATCAGTGGAGAGTATCCTTTGACCCTGTTCCCTGTACAGGATAAAGAGGGTGTCTGCTCATTGCTCTGATACTGGCCCCAGCTTACATTTCAGCAGAAACCACACGGTTTCTGCCGGCATTCTTCGCCTGGTACAGGCATGTGTCGGCTATGTTCAGCACCTGTTCCGTGACACGGGTGTTTTCTTTATGGGTTGGAATCAGTGTTACGGTTCCAAAACTTGCCGTAACTTCAATGTCGCAACCACCAAAATTTACCGGCGTGGCGGCAATCCGCTCCCGCATCCGTTCAGCCACCAGCAGTGCGCCGGGTTGATCTGTTTCCGGCAGGACGATGACGAATTCCTCACCGCCATAGCGGGCTATCCAATCGACCCCCTGGCGGAATGTGGCGGTCAGGTTCGCTACACAGGATTTGAGAACATCATCACCGGCCAGGTGGCCGTGGGTGTCATTGATGATTTTGAAGTGGTCGAGGTCACACATGAGAACAGATAACGGGTGGTGATATCGAGCGGCCCTCGTGATCTCCTGTGCCAGCTGGTGATCCATGTAGACACGGTTGAAGCTCCCCGTGAGGCGATCACGAACCGAAAGCTCATGGATCTCGGCCATGCTCCGTTTCAGGGACGACTCCAGATTCAGAATCCTGCAGGCGCCTGCCAGACGCACCCTCAGTTCCGAATGATGAATCGGTTTAAAGATGTACTCGTCAGCGCCGGATTCGAGCCCTTTGACCAGGTGTGCCTTGGAGTTCTGACCGGACAGCATGAGGATGTAGATGTACCGATCGATATTCATGCTCCGGATCAGTCGGCACAACTCGAGCCCATCCATTTCCGGCATCAGCCAATCGGTTATGATGATCGAAAAAAATTCCTGGCTGTAAAGATCGATCGCTTCCTGCCCGTTATGTGCAACGGCGAAGCCGTAGCCCTCCTTCTTCAGGGCTGATTTCAGCAGGTTCTGCGACACCGGGTCATCTTCGACGATCAGGACGCGCGGCTTGGCGGGTATGTCGGGCTGAGTCGTCATAGCCATCCTTGTGTGATCATTGTATTCCGCCGATGCAGAGATATTTGACCACAAGGAACTCTTCGATGCCGTATTTCGAGCCCTCCCGGCCGATGCCGGATTCCTTGACACCGCCGAAAGGCGCCAGTTCCGTTGAAACCAGACCGGTGTTGATGCCGACCATGCCGTATTCCAGGGCTTCCGCCACCTTCCAGACACGGTTGATGTTGCGCGTGTAGAAATAGGATGCCAGGCCGAATTCGGTGTCATTGGCCATGCGGATGGCCTCGTCATCGCTGTGGAATCTGAACAGCGGCGCCAGCGGGCCAAAGGTTTCTTCGCGCGCAACCAGCATCTCCGGGGTCACATCCGCCAGGATGGTCGGCTGAAAGAAGCTGCCGCCCAGTTCGTGACGCCTGCCGCCAAGCACGATGCGCGCTCCCTTGGCCACGGCATCGGCGATATGCTCCTCCACCTTTTCCACTGCGGCCATATCGATCAGCGGGCCCTGCTGGAAATCACCCAGCAATCCATTGCCGACCTGCATCCTGGCGACGGCTGCGGCTAGTTTCCCGGCGAAGGCATCGTAGACGCCATCCTGGACAAGCATGCGATTGGTGCAGACACAGGTCTGACCGGTATTGCGGTATTTGGACGCAATGGCGCCCTCCACCGCAGCATCCAGGTCGGCATCATCAAAGACGATGAAGGGGGCGTTGCCGCCCAGTTCCAGCGAGACCTTCTTGACCGTGGCGGCACACTGGGCCATCAATTCCTTGCCGATCTCGGTCGAGCCGGTAAAGGTCAGCTTGCGCACGATCGGATTGGCGGTCATCTCACCCCCGATGGCGGCTGCTGATCCGGTGACGACGCTGAATACACCGGCCGGGATGCCGGCCCGTTCGCCCAGTTCGGCCAATGCCAGTGCGGAAAACGGTGTGGCGGTGGCCGGCTTGACCACCATGGTGCAGCCGGCCGCCAGTGCCGGACCGGCTTTGCGGGTGATCATGGCGGCCGGAAAGTTCCAGGGTGTGATGGCGGCACAGACGCCGATCGGTTCCTTCAAAACCACGATGCGCTTGTCCGCGGTATGGCCGGGGATTGTGTCGCCATAGACCCGCTTGGCCTCTTCGGCAAACCATTCGATAAACGAGGCGGCATAGGCGATCTCACCCCGGGATTCAGCCAGCGGCTTGCCCTGTTCAGCTGTCATGATGATCGCCAGGTCCTCCTGGTTGGCCAGCATCAGGTCGAACCAGCGCCGCAGGATGGTGGCGCGCTCCTTGGCTGTTTTTGCCCGCCAGGCGGGCAGGGCGGCCTCCGCAGCCTGTATGGCCCGGCGTGTTTCCTCTGCGCCCATTCTGGGTATCGTCCCCAGGGTGTCTCCGGTTGCCGGATTTGCAACATCAATGGTTGCCCCGTGGTCTGCTGTCAGCCATTGGCCGTTGATGTAGCACAGCTGTTTCAAAAGAGTGGGATCTTTCAGGTTCAGCATGATTCATTCTCCTTATGTCAATTGTTTAGCCATAACGTAATCATTCATGTGAAAGCCGCTGCCGATATCGACGGTGACTTCGTCCGCGACATGCCACCCTGCACGTTCATAGGCGCTGATGGCCTTTTGGTTATGTCTGTTCACATTGAGCACAAGTGTAGCGGTATTGCGTTGTTTTGCAATCCGTTCAACCTCGGCCAGCGCACGAGTGCCGATGCCCCGGCCGTGGTATTCGGGGAGCAGGTAGAGCTTGTGCAGTTTCATAATGCCGTCACCGTACGGGCCGACAGAGATAAAGCCGATCATCGTCATGCCATCCCGGATGACCATCCAGGAAATGTCCTGATGCTCTATCTCATCAAGGATGATCTCGCGGGTGTACCCACGTTCGAGCATGTAGTTTATCTGTTCAACGCTGATAATACCGGGGTAATGGGCATGCCAGATCTGGTGCGCCAACGGAAGCAGTGTTTCGATATCCGTCGGGTTCAGTGGAGTGAAGGTTATGAAATCCATGGTCAGCATGTCTCCCGGCTACCGAGGTTGCATGATGCAAGGGTGTGACTATACCATTACTCCATGCAGCTTGTCACCAGTGTCGTGCAGACAAAATTGCGTTTGATAATGCAGCAAACCCAGGTATAATTCTTCGAAATTGATGGGTATTGAATCCTAATAACCAGTATTTGTCGTCAAGCTTTTAAAAACCAGTGGAGAAGGAGGCATTATGGCAGGTTTCAGGGTGGTGAATCTTGTGATCCCATGCAGTATGTTGTTGCTCTTGTCGGTATCCGCTCATGCCGCCGAGAAAATCAAGCCCTATCCCCATTACTGGATGAGTGTTGCCACGACCAGCCAGAGCATGCCCGGGATGTCCGGGCAGATGTCCGGAATGGCCTATCTGTTTGGCGGGAAAAGCGCATTTGGTCCGCGTCGCGAGTTACTTCTGCAGCTTGAATCGCCACAACTGGCGGCCGGCAAGCCGCAGGCTGCCCACGTCATCCCCCCCGGACAGAATATGGGCGAGTCTCTGCCGCTGGTAACTCCCCAGGTGGAAAAACGGGAGCATCTGCCGGGTGAAAGAGAGCGTCCGGAGCGGTATGAAAAACCGAAGGCGCGCATGCTGATTTACTGGGGGTGCGGTGAGGCCATCGGCAAAGGTCAGCCCCGGGTGATCGATACGGCTAAGATGAGTCCCGCTGAATTCGGCAAGTCCTTTGCCGGCAGATCGCCGGCGCACCAGGTCCCGCCCTCGGCCCATAAAGGCTGGACCTATGGAGAATGGCCCAACAGTGATGATCGAAGCGATGTACCCAAGGACAGTTCGCTGATCGGCAACCATGTCGTCAAAGGAAATTATCTGCCGGAGATCTCGTTTGCCCTTGACAAGAAACGTGACTTCATGGAACCGGTAGAGTTTTCAGCGCTCCAGGCAACCCCGTCCGGCGGCACAAAGGTGGACTGGCAGGCGATTCCAACGGCAATCGGATATTTTGCCACTGCCATGGGGCATGACCAGCAATCCGGCGACTCCATCTTCTGGTCAGCCAGTGAGGTGCCCGAGATCGGTTTTGCGCTGCAGGATTATTTGACCCCCGCTGATGTGAAGCGTTTTATCAAGGAAAAGGTGGTGATGGATGCCTCCCGGACAACCTGCACCGTACCTCCTGTCTTCAAGAATACCCAGGGTGCCATGCTGCAGTTCATCGCCTATGGTGAAGAGCTGAACCTGGTGCATCCGCCCAAGCCCAAGGATCCCAAACAGGCATGGAATCCCCAGTGGTCGGTCAAGGTTCGCCTCAAATCAACCGGCATGACGTCATTGCTGGCAGGTGATGATGACAGTGGTGGGAAAAGCCGGTCTTCATCCAAAAAAAGACAGCCATCCAAGTCGCAGGACGAAGATTCCAGCGATTCGCGGGCTGTTGAAGATGAGGCGGGGTCAGGTTCTGAAAAATCCAAAAGCGGAGTGGGAGACCGTCTGCGGGGTCTGTTCGGTTTCTGATTGCCGATCCGACACATGAGCAAACATCAAGAGGCTGTTCCCTGACGGAAACAGCCTCTTGATGTTTGTTGCTTCTTCTGTGAATCAGTATTTTTTGCTGAAATCCCTGAACGAGCCGGTTGGAAGCGGGATTTTGGGTGGTGGTGGCGTGGTGTGTGTCCAGATATAATTAGAAAGCCCCCGCTCGATGGGAGCCAGGGTCAGCGCAAGAATATACAGCACCAGAAAGGCAAGAAAGAATATAACGATCATTCCCATCGACATAAGGATTGCTTCTAAAATCAGGGACATGGAAACTTCCTTTTTAGTACGTCAGAAATGATATCGTGCACGTACTAATCCTGTTTATGAGGGCAGTTGTATACCATGAGATGCAGAGAACATTGTTATAGTTGTAAGTATACAGCAGATCGAAAAAAAATTCACTGATGAAAATGGTGCCGCACCATATTAACCTGTCACGCTGTCTGTTAAAGGGCATGCGGGGCTGTTCAGCGTTTTTTCTTGTGACCCGTTCCACAGACAAGGCCCTGGAGGGTATCTGTCGTGGTCCCTTTTTTGATCGCTGAAAACCTGGAGTTGTTGTTTGAATGTTCGGCCAGGAGATCCTTGTAATAGCCGTAGACGTGTATCCGGGGCTGCCGGTAGGTATGTGCCGTGCAGTTGATGTCTGTTTCGAAGACGATTTTTCTGATTTTTGAGTGGTCACTGTAGACGGAACTATACATCTCCGTCTTTTGGGGGTGAGGGAATACCGTTACCATGACGGCCACCTTCTGGCCATTCCGTCCGATACTCTGTGTGTCATAAAACCAGGGTCCGCTATCCATGGATCTGCTGAATGGTTTCCACCTGGTTTTATCGAGATCAATGCTTCGGATCATGGCGTTGTAGTACACATCGGTTTGCTCTGATGCCGGATCTTCATCCGCAGAAACAGTATCATCTGCCTGGGCGGTTGTGGCCGCAAGGGTCAGTATAAGTATCAGCAACAATCTGAACAGCATGGGGTACCCTGCAAATCTTGTTATTGCGGCGTTGATAAAAACTGCCAAGAACACATAGCATTGATGCTGAGAAATATAAAGGGCAACAGCTGTAGTGTGTTCTGCTCCGATGATGATTGTTGTCTCTACGTATTAAATGGCATCGAAAGCTTGTTGAAGAGCTGCAGGCAGTGTGATAGCTTCAGCAGATGCCGGGCCGCCAGGGATTTTCCCTGCCGGACGTATTTGTCAGGCCGTTGATCGATAGAAACAGCAATTGTTGCGGTTGAAGTAAATTTACAGGCATGGAAAAACCTGTGTCAGCACAGATCAAATACTGTGTCAAATACAGGTTTCATGTGGTGCAGGAATATTGATCTGCTGAAAAACGTGGAGCCGTTGGTCGGAATCGAACCGACGACCTGCTCATTACGAGTGAGAAAGCTTAGACTGTGAATCCGCATAAACAGGCCCCTTTAGTGACATTTCAGTTACACTAATTACACCGGCTTTATTCGATGACTCTTCGTTACTGTCCAATCCAAACAGCGCCCGCGCTATCAATCCCTCCTTTGAATACCCAAACGAAGCGGCAATATGAACATACAGCATGGTAGTATCAATGCTTTCATGCCGGAGTATGGACTGCACCTTTGGGAGCTCTACACCGGCAAGAATTAAAGCCGTGGCGCAACTATGCCGCAGGGTGTGGTGCCCAATTGTTTTGGTGATCTTGGCTTTCTTGCAAAGGGTATTCAGCCGCTTCGTGATATCTCCATAAGGTTCTTTTGTTATGGGGTTTACGGACAGCCAGCCGGTGGCACGATCTCCTTTAACTGCTTTGAGCCGTGGCACCATCGGCGCGGGGATTGGGACAAGCTGCATTGCTCCACCCTTGCCGATCACATACATTGTATTGTTATCCAGGTGAATGTTCTCACACCTCATATATGTGGCTTCATTCAACCTCATGCCGGTATACAACATTAACTCAATTGATATGGCTTGTGGTCCGTCCAGCACGTTGACCAGCGATACCAGTTGACTCGGGGCCAGCGGTACGATGGCTTTTTTAGTACACTGGCGCTTCCCAAAGATGAGGGGCCGGGAGTTGACAGTTATCTTTTGTTCTTCTGCATACGTCAGAAGGGCTTTCAGGCTGGCAAGTTCACGATTGATGGTGAGTTTGCTGATTGCCCTACGCTTTGCGGTTTCCTCTTCGGTATCGTCTGCCAGTTGTTGCCATGGTTTGCCGGGGAGGTATGTGGACGCCAGCCGCATGCTCTTGTACTCTTCATGGTGATGGCTGGATATCAGCGGTATTCGCATTTCACCGTAATACGGCAGAATATGTGTCAGTGATGTCTCCATGGCACGATATGACTTCGGCTGTGTGTTGTTCTGATACGCAGCCAGGAAGCGGGGGATGATGCTTAACAGGGTCGGGTATTGTAGGTCGGCCGGCCTGTTGTTCAATTCAGCATCGGCGGCCTGAACTTCGGCCTCAGTGCCCTGGAACTTGACATACTTCTGGCGGATTGGTTTACCCTTCTTGTTGACAAAATCACCTTCAACAACTATGTACCAATGGCCGTCACCTTTTGTAGGATGCTTGCGGTAGCTCATGGTGTTACCTCAATTGATTTTGGTATAGGTGTCCCATTCTCCAGTTATTCCAAGTGTGGCAGGGACGGACGTATATCTAACGAGGAAAGTATTTCCTAAAAGTGTAAAAGCACCTGATATAGGGCCAAAGAATGAGTTTACCGTGAAGGTGCCTGAAGTCGTATCTGCGTAAACAAGTGAGTATGTTCCACTGTATGTAACATCCAGAGGGGAGGCCGGATAAATAACTGACCATGTAGATTGATTTATTGTCAAGCTCCCGCCGGGAAGCCTGTTGTTTATTACCGTATTCGGATTTGGGAGGGGGAAAGTGTAACTCTGTAAAGCGTATGCCCCGGATAGGTTTACATTTTGAGATGTAGCAGGAGGTGTTTCGGGAGCACTACCACTACCACCGCCACACCCGCATATAAGCTGCATCAGAAAAATCAATAAAATCCTTTTCATAACTCCTCCATTTATTGTATGTTGCCGTGAAATGTCGAAATATAAGACAGAAAGTGTAAAAATCCGCATGACCGAACATCAGAAAGAAATGTTAAAACAGTTGTCGGAGAAATTGGGAATGGACATGTCCGCCTGCATCATTCACCTGATTACAACCGAGCACGCTAAACTGTAATTATTTCTTTCCAATACTTCCCCGCTAATTTATCGTTTTTCTTGTACCCACAAACAGCCCCACAAATCCGATGCGCGTATTCTGTCGCTACTGGCCATTAATTTAATTGTTCATTAAGAACAAAAACTATTTACTGTTCTCAGCGACCATCAAAAACCGTGGAGGATGTATGAAAACTATTCTAATTATCGATGATGATTACCGGGAACTAGATGTAATGAGCCATGTTCTAACCTCAGCCGGATACAAAGTACTGGTTGCTGAAGATGGTGAAACCGGTTTCAATCGTGCAATATTCTCACAACCTGATTTAATTCTGCTCGATGTCATGATGCCTGGAGTTGACGGGCATGAAGTGTGCCGACAGTTACGAGAAAACAAAAGAACTCGCGATACTCCAATCATCGTCAAAACATGTCTCAGCTCGGCAAAAGATATCGTTGCCGGTTTTAAATTTGGTGCCGATGATTATATTATTAAACCATGTGACCATGACGAACTACTCAATCGTATTTCATTCAGGATCGGGAAAAGCCATGCCGAAAACACGAGCTCTATTCTGACCGAGTGGCGAGCCTCTGTTTCCGCTCAATCATAATTCCTATCAACTCTTCCTGGATATTTTCAGGCAAAGAAGCAAAAAGATCCCCTGCAAGCATTTGCCGGGGATTTTTATATGGTATGTCATTGGCCCGCTTGTTATTTGATTGCTCCAGCAGTTCGTGGAATTCAACCCCGTAATATTTAGCCAGCATTACAAGGTTCTTTGAATCCGGAGTAGTGCCTTTGGTGTGATAGCGCGATAGATTGCTATGATCCACCCCGCATTCCTTTTCGATAGTCCTGTATGTCTTGCCTTCCTGCAAACTTTTGGTAATGAATTCTTGCAGTACGGTTAACATATATCCTCCCGGTTCATGTGGTTTACAAAAGAATATCATATTTTTTTATTTTGTCTCAATTTTTTATTGACTGTTGCATTTGGCTCATGTTAGTAAGTTGTCAACGTCGCAAACACTAATTCAGGAAAGGGGATAGGCATGGCAATACATTTCGATCCAAGCAGAATTGTTTTAGCTCGTGAGTCCAGGGGATTGACTCAAGCTCAACTTGCTGAAATGCTCGGATTAACATCACAACAGGTATCGTTGTGGGAAAGGGGGGAGGTCCGGCCAAATACTGAAAACATTGCAAAGATAATGACTGCTTTAGATTCACCTCCGTCCTTTTTTTTCGTCAACACTGGTGCATTTAACTCACAAGATGTGAAACAGAATCAAGGAATTTAAGCCATGGCCACCCTAGACGACATAGCAGCCCTGTTGGTTGAGCAAAACAAGTTACTACGGCAAATGATCGCCGGAAAGCAGGTAGAAGTTGTCAACGTACGTCCGGGGAGTTTTGCCGCAAGACTGCAGGAGACTAGAAACGAGCTGAACAGAAAACTAACGGGAGGGAATCACAAATGAACATCTTCAGCAGGGATTTGAACAGATTTGAACCGGAACGAATCGAACCGGAACGAATCGACAAGAGTGAGGCGGTAAAAACCATTGCAAGCGTGTTGGCGGTGATCGCCCTCTTCTCAGCCATCGGATGGAGGATCGCGCACAATATCAACCATCGCCACGTCTTGCCGACTGTCACATGTGAACAAATTCTGACCGGTTCAACATCGGAACTCGCACGGTGGACGTATGAATTTAACGCCGAGATGGAGAAAAGGGCGAGGGGGCTGAAATGATACCGGCCGGATGGCAGTCGGTGATCACCGTTGTGTGTATGTACTGCAACAAGGAATACGGGCAGAAGGACGGAAGGGGCACATCGGGAGTATCGCACGGAATATGCGACTCTTGCTTGAATGAAAAAGCCCTGCAGGAACAGGGCTAATCCAAAACACTAGCAGTGAAAGGATAATGAGAATGGCGAAAAAGATCAAGAAAAATGAAGAGTCTACACCCGTGATTACCGGCTTCAAGGGGTTTGACCGGGATATGAAGTGCCGAGGCTTCCAGTTCAAGGAAGGCGAAACATTCAAGCATGAAGGTTCGGCTTCGGCCTGCAACTCCGGTTTCCACTTCTGCAAAAATCCACTGGACGTATTCAGCTACTACTCTCCAGGGGAAAGCGTTTTCCACCAGGTCGAGGGATCAGGACAAACCGACAAGCATGCAGATGATAGCAAGGTTGCCTGCACGGAAATCAAGATAGGTGCCTCACTCTCGTTGCCCGACTTCATCGGCGCAAGTCTCAAATTTATGTTTTCCCGCAAGTACGAAACATCCACGTCGAACCACATTGTTGCAGACAGCTCAGCATCATCGGCTACCGGCGACAGATCAGCATCATCGGCTACCGGCGACAGCTCAGCATCATCGGCTACCGGCGACAGATCAGCATCATCGGCTACCGGCTACAGATCAGCATCATCGGCTACCGGCTACAGATCAGCATCATCGGCTACCGGCGACAGATCAGCATCATCGGCTACCGGCTACAGATCAGCATCATCGGCTACCGGCGACAGCTCAGCATCATCGGCTACCGGCTACAGCTCAGCATCATCGGCTACCGGCTACAGCTCAGCATCATCGGCTACCGGCGACAGATCAGCATCATCGGCTACCGGCGACAGCTCAGCATCATCGGCTACCGGCTACAGATCAGCATCATCGGCTACCGGCGACAGATCAGCATCATCGGCTACCGGCGACAGATCAGCCGCCGTATGTACCGGCCTTTCCAGTAAAGCACAGGCTGGCAAGTACGGATGTATCGCCCTGACTTGGTGGAATAAAGAAGACGAGCGAGGGGAGATGCGCTGCGCTGAAACAGGTTGCGGTGATGGCAGTGACGGAAAGCTCAAAGCAGAAGTCTGGTACACGCTGGATGATGCAGGCCAGTTTGTGGAGTTTGGACAATGAACATCCGAGCCTCCATGCTGCCGGGATACAGCGACTGTACCCGCCGCGCCGTAGCCAAGCAGTACAAGCGCAAATTCCAGAAACTTGGTTACGAGTTCAGAGAGTTGCCGCCCTCCGTTGGTTCATCCGTGGGAACGGCGGTGCATGCCGCTACAGCAGAACTCAATAAAGCCCTTTGGCGAGGGGACACCATCAACATCAATGCTGCAGTCGAATTGGCAATTGTGGATATGGTTGACGAACTGTCAAAAGGGGCTGTCTGGGACGATACGACTCCGAATCTCAACACAGCACAGTTGCAGGTACAGAGAATGACGGCGGTATATACACCCCGCATGCCGCTGACCCTCAGCAACGGTGAGCCAGCGGTGGAGATTGGCGGGGAGTTCGGCCTGTCGGCCAACTGCGGGGATGGGTGGATTCTGACCGGGCACCCTGATTTGATCGATGTTGACAGATTCCTTGAGGATACGAAAACCGGCGCGGTAGTCCGGCCATATCAAGGCCAGCTGGGCGGGTATTCCCTGCTTGTCAGGTCGAACGGGATAACGGACCTATCAGGTGTCGGGATGAGGTACATCCCCCGGATGGGAAAGACCAAACACCAGACGCCGCCAATTCTGACGTCCTACGGTGTAGCCCCGTGCGAGCGTAACGCCATGGGTACGATTCACCGGATTAAGTCCGACATGGCACTGTTTGACGACAGCGTTACGGATAAAAGGCCGCAGGGTGATCTTGAACTGGCGTTCCCATGCAACCAGTCATCAATGATGTGCACACCTAAATACTGTCCCGCATTCGGGACCTCATTCTGCGAATTAACGAAAGGATAAATAATGAGCACTGAAAATATGCCAGCAGTACAGGAGACCACCGCAGTTGCCAAGATAGATAACGGCAAGCCTGCCCTTTATAACCCCGCTGCATTTGATCAGATTTGGAGGGCGTCAAAGCTTTTTGCGTCTTCTGATTTGGTGCCAGTTGCCTACAAGGGGAAGCCTGAAAATTGTTTCATCGCCATTGAGATGGCAGACCGTATGGGTATCAGCCCGTTTGCAATGCTCCAGTCGCTTGTAATCATCCAGGGCAAACCGAGCATGGAGGCGAAACTGATCATCGCCCTGGTGAATGATTCAGGGATATTTGTTGACCCTCTTGATTTCGAAGTCGTTGGCGACGATCCGCACGCAAAAAGCTTCAAGGTCCGTGCCGTGGCAACGATGAAGAAAACCGGCAAACTTTGTCAGGGTCCGTGGATTACGTATCAGATGGTTGAGGGCGAGGGCTGGCTTGGCAAGCAGGGCAGCAAGTGGAAAACCATGCCAGACCTGATGTTTCGTTACCGAGCTGCATCTTATTTCGCAAAGATATATGCGCCGAATATCACCATGGGCATGCAGACGCGTGAAGAGATGGAAGATGTGTCTCCCATCAATATCACTCCCGAAAGAAAAGAAGCACCTGCCCTGGTTGCCGCCACAACGGTGACCCCCGAAAAGACCAGCCCCGCAGCCACAAAAGAAACACCCGCCCTCGTTGAACCGCTGATTGAGGACGGAGAAGTCATTGACGCTGGAACCGGTGAGGTCACTGAAACGGTGCAAGCTCCTACCCGTGAACGCGGCAAGCCCTCCCCTGGTAAACAGCGCCGTACAGCCGCCGAAGTCGAAGAGGACCGGCTTGCTGATGAGGCGGATGCTAAGGCGCAGGAGCCGGGACCGGTAACCACAACCGCACACGTCACAGAAGACGATTTCCCTGATCCTCCCGGCACAAATCAGGAAGAACCGCCACACCCTGCCGACGAGACGGCCGTCGCCGAAACCGAACCGTCTGAAGATATGGGCGATCTGTTCTAACTCAACCAATTACGAGAGGAAAATATAAATGTCAAAGCACACCCTATGGAAAACTCTGTCCTGCGACCTGACCATTGATGAGGTCGCCACATATAGCCAGGAGCTGGCCAACGTAACAACCGAGCAATCTGAAATTGAAGCTCAAAAGAAAGAGGTTCTTTCCGACTTCACAGCTAAGCTGAATAAATGTGTGGCTGATAGTCGGCTGCTGGCTCGCAAGATATCCACCCGCAAAGAAGACCGCCAGGTTGAATGCGATCTGGTATTCGATTACGCAGCAGGCATGGTTTACACCGTCAGAACAGACAGTGACGTCACGATCGGTCAACGTAAGCTGTCAGATGAAGAACGTCAAGAGTGGCTGGACTTCGAAGGAGAGCAGGACCGGAGAGACGCAGCCGAGGAACGCAAAGAGGAAGCAGCTGCACCATCACCGGTCATTGAGGGTGAGCTCTTGCAGATCGAGCACAATCCGGATGAACCGGATATTACTATCTGTGGCAATGAGGGATGCCACTATCACGACGCCACCGAGGGCAACGGCTGCAAGCAGTATGAAATGGTGTGGGAGTGCAAGCAGGCTGTGCAGGAAATAGCCACATGCGGCATTTGCGGGAACGCCGGGGAGATTATAGAGGACGGCGAAAACAACGGGTATTGCGACTGTCAGTATGGAATTGCTTTGCAGGAGCAGGAGCAGGAATCCATCCGCCGCGCCGGCATCTGCAAGACCTGGAACGAATGCAAACACTCTGATATCTGCTTTACCGAGCAGAACGAAATCGACTGCATCTGTTTTAAGGATGAGCCCCACAGAATACCCGTCGTCGCAGCCTCAGTTTGCCTGAACGATGACTGCCCTTCCTTTTCTAAATCCGCCTTTGACGGATGCACGATCGAGCATGTCGGCAAGGATGTTTCCGAGTGCTCGTCATTCAAAGCCGAGGTGACCGCATGAACGTCACCATAACCAACTTCAGGGGGCTGGCTTCGGCCAGCCTCAACATCGACAAAATCTGTCTACTGGCTGGCCCGAATGAGGCCGGGAAGACATCGGCAAGCCAGGCGCTGGCAGCAGCTCTGACCGGAGAACCGATCCCGATCTACGGTGTTAAAAAAACACAGGCCGGCATGTTGGTCCGGTCCGGTACTGCGAACGGGAGCGTTGAGCTGTCCAGCGCTGACGGCAATACAAATATCACATGGCCGTCTGCGAAGGTCAAAACGGAAGGGACCGCGCCGTATGCTTCACACTTTGCCGCGGGCCTGCAATCAATCGTCAACCTGGACGACAAAGAGCGCGTGAAGGTTCTGACCGAATACCTGCGCGCCACACCGACACGGGAAGACCTCGATAAGCAGCTGGCCAGCATGAACCTTGCCGCTACTGTTATTGACCAGCTTTGGGACCTGATAGAAAAACAGGGTTGGGATGGTGCAGCGGCACAGATCAAAGAGAAGGGCGCCCGACTGAAAGGCCAGTGGCAGCAAGTAGCTGGCGAACAGTACGGCAGCAGGAAGGGAGAGAGCTGGATTCCCGAGGGATACGACAACGAGCTGATGGGGCAGTCCGAATCTACACTGGCCGCGTTCGTTACCGATGCCAGAGACGCGCTGGAATCTGCCATTGCTTCCGATGCCGTTGACGATTCCAAGCGGGCAGATCTCGAAGCACTGGCCGCGCTGGTACCTGAACGTCAAGCCGCTGTTACCGCTGCCAAGGCTGCGACAGTTGACCCTGCCATGCAAGCGCAGATCGATGAGGCGCAAGGCTTCATCAAGGGCATGTCGGAGAAGCGGGACGCCATTCAGAAAGAGTTGAACGAGCTACCATCGGCAAAACAGGCGGCCGGTATGGCATGCCCGCACTGCGAGACCATGCTGCAGGTAGCAGGCAATAAACTGGCAGTCGCTGCTGTGCTGTCTGAAGATGAAATAACGAAGCGGCAAGCCGCAATCACTGAGATTCAATCAAAGCTCGATAGCGTCAACGACGCCATATCAAAGCACATGACGGCGGTATCTGGCATTCAGGCCAATATCCGCGAAGCTGAGAAGGCGAACGAGCGGGCTATTACGGATGCGCTGCGTCTGCTGGGGGAATCCTCCCTTGCCGAGCAGGAGCTGGCCAAGCCGGTTGCTGGCAAGTCCGATGTTTCCGTTGACGACTGTCGCACCACCCTGGCGGTGGCAGAGAAGCGGCTGAAGGCATTCAAGGCCAAGCTCGAAGCCGACCGGCTGCACACGGCTATCTGCAATAATACCGAACTGTACGCGAAGATTGCCCCCGAGGGTATCCGCTGCGACGTTCTCGCACGGGCGCTGAAGTCGTTCAATACCTCCCTGGAGAAGTTCACCACAGCGGCCGGCTGGCGGACAGTGGCGCTGGAGCCTGATTTCCTCCCTACCTATGGCGGGACCATCTACCTACTGTTGTCCGAGTCCGCAAAGTTCCGCGTCCGGGTAATTCTCCAGATCGGCATGGCCCTGCTGGATAAGTCTCAGGCGTTGGTGATCGATGCGGCCGATATCCTGGACAAGGGCGGGCGCAATGGGCTGTTCAAGACTGTCAAGGCGACAGGCCTCCCGGCGCTGGTTTCAATGACGATCGATGCCAAGGATTTGGTGCCGAATCTGGCGAAGTCTGGTGCTGGCTGCTCGTACTGGCTGAACGGTGAAGCCAAAGCGGAAATGATAGGAGCGTAGCCATGGGACGCATGAAAGAAAACCCGCGCTACAACGTTCTATCGCTGCGGGTATCTGACCTTGAACTGAAACATATCAAGATCGCTGCTGCAAAGTTGAAAATTGAAGTTAGCGTGTATGCCCGACTCGTCCTGTTCGGGGGACCGCAATGATCCTGTCCCTCCGACCATACCAGCAACAAGGCGTTGACGGATTACGCGCCCGTTTCAGGGCTGGCGACCGCAACGTGCTGTACCAGCTCCCGACAGGCGGCGGCAAGACGGTGGTATTTTCATACATCACCGAGGGGGCCAGCAAGCGCAATAACCGAGTGTTGATCCTGGTGCACCGTCAGGAGCTCATTCGGCAAACTTCTGCTTCACTTAACGAGATCGGGGTGGATCACGGCATTATCGCGCCGGGGTTCACTCCCTCATGGGATAATATCCAGGTGGCCAGCGTGCAGACGCTCGTCAGGCGCCTGGATAAAATCCACCCGCCACAGCTTATCATTTCAGATGAGTGCCACCATGCTGGGGCATCATCCTGGTCAAAGATTTTCAGCAAATTCCCGCAGGCCAACATCCTGGGCGTTACAGCTACACCCTGCCGGTTGGACGGCAAAGGTCTAGGCCGATCTGCGGGCGGGTTCTTCGATTCGATGGTCAATGGCCCGACAGTCTCATGGTTGATCGAGCAGGGTTATCTGGCCAGACCGAAGATTTACGCCCCGCCCGTCGGTGCCGACCTGTCGAACCTGCGGAAGAAATACGGCGAGTTCGTTACGGCTGATGCCGCCGCCGCGATGGATAAGCCGGTAATCACCGGCTGTGCCGTGAAGCATTACGGCAATCTCTGCAACGGTGTCCCGGCCATAGCGTTCTGTGCTTCGGTAGCTCATGCCGAGCATGTAGCTGAACAGTTTAGGGCGGCGGGATATCGGGCGGCAAGTATCGACGGCACGATGCACGATACCGACCGCAAGGCACGGATTGCAGACCTGGGGAACGGCCGGCTGAACGTGCTGACCAGCTGCGACGTAATAAGTGAGGGCACTGATATTCCGATAGTGGGCGCGGCGATCCTTCTCAGGCCGACCGCTTCAATGGGGCTGTACCTGCAACAGGTAGGGCGGGCGCTGCGGATGTATCCCGGCAAAGAGCATGCAATCATTTTGGATCATGTCGGTAATGTCATGCGGCACGGCATGCCGGAGGAAGATCGGGAATGGTCGCTTGAAGGCTCCAAGCAGGTAGCAAAGAGCAAGAAACAGGACGATGAAGATTTGAAAATCAAGCAGTGCGAGCAGTGCTATGCCGTGCACGCACCCGCTCCGAAGTGCCCGTTTTGCGGCTATGTGTATGAGGTCACAGCCAGAGAGATTGAGACGGCTGACGGGGAGCTGCAGGAGCTCGACACCAAGCGCCTGGCAGAGATCGAGGCCGACCGCGCCAAGATGTTCCGCAAGCGCGAAGAGGGGCAGTGCAAGACCCTGGAGGATTTCCAGCGGCTGGCTGATAAGCGCGGATATGCGCCTGGTTGGGCCTACCATCGGTACAGAGCAAAGCAGGGCCGTAGCGGGCACGGCGCACCATCACTTAATCATGGGAGGGGATAATGAATATTGGGCTCAATATAACTGACACTGAAATTATAAAAGCACAACCGACTTTATTTGACGGAATTCGTCAAACAATGACCGAGGCGATTCAAATCACTACCGATTCAATGAACCTGTTTGGCCCTCTCTATGACCACTGGGTAATCGCATATAGTGGAGGCAAAGATTCTTCAGCCGTCGCCACCCTCATACCTCAGTTAATAGCAAACGGCAATATCCCGGCACCTAAATCGTTGACTATACTTTATGCAGACACACGTATGGAGTTGCCACCCCTTCAAAATTCAGCCATGGCCGTCATGGATCGGTTGAAGGAATTGGGTTGCGAATGTCACGTTGTGCTTCCGAAAATGGAAGATAGATTTTTTGTTTATATGTTTGGCCGCGGCGTCCCTCCCCCTTCTAACACGTTCCGCTGGTGCACCTCGCAAATCAAGATCGAGCCGATGATGGCCGCGCTTGCAGAACTCCGCGAGAAACACGACCAGAAGTTTCTTATGTTGACCGGTGTGCGCCTGGGGGAATCGGCACAACGTGACGCCCGTATATCCCTTTCGTGCGGAAAGAATGGCGCTGAATGCGGGCAAGGATGGTTTCAGGAAACTACCCCTGAACATGTAGCGGATACGCTGGCGCCACTTCTGCACTGGCGCGTGTGCTTCGTCTGGAAATGGTTGCGTCAGTGGGCTCCACAAGGCGGTTTTCCGACCGAGCGCGTTGCAGACTCTTACGGCGGCGAAGAGGCTGAGGAAATCAACGCACGGACAGGTTGTGTCGGATGTAATCTTGCAGCTCGTGACATGGCCCTTGAAACCTTACTGACAAATGAACGGTGGGCATATCTTCAGCCTTTAATGGGGTTGCGCCCTTTGTACGCTGAACTTAAAAAGCCACACAACAGACTACGCAAACCGACGGGCGAAAAGACAAAGGCCGGGGTACTTAGTAAGAATCAGAACCGTATGGGTCCGCTCACCATGGAAGCACGCCGGTGGGGAATGCAGCAGGTTCTTGATATTCAGGAGGCGGTAAACGTCGGTGCAAGAGCCTGTGGTGATCCAGAATATTTCTTGATCAACCCCGAAGAACAGCAAGCAATAGAAAGTCTGATCAATGCCAATACCTGGCCGCAGAAATGGACAGGACTTGAGCCGGTGGCAACTGCGCCGTTCATGGAGATTGAAGACGGATGGCTACAAGTGCCGCTGCTGGAAAGGGAGGCGGCATGAGTGAAAAAAACATACAAACCCAGATCATGCTGGCAGCGAGTCAGGCCGGCGCAAAGGTATTCCGCAACAATACCGGCAACGGCGTACTCGGTCAGGTAGTCAAACAGGAGGGCGGGCAGTTCCATATTGTCAACGGCCGGCGCGTACAGTTCGGTCTTTGCGTCGGGTCTTCCGACTTGATCGGCTGGCGAAGGGTCACGATCACACCTGAGATGGTGGGCAGGCACGTGGCGGTATTTCTGGCCATGGAGGTCAAGACCGCTACCGGCAAACCGACACCCGAGCAGGCCAATTTCATCAATGCGGTGCGTAAGGATGGCGGGCGGGCTGGTGTAGTTCGAAATGTAGATGAAGCGTTGGGCGTGTGTAATCCGTTGCTGTAATTATTCCATAAATTATTCCAGGAGTCTCAACCATGCAATTATATGAAAAAATCACATCACCATCAGGGCGTGTTGCGGTCAAGGCTATTCAGGATGGGTTGACGGCTGCGAGGGTAGAGATATGAAACAGACACGGCGCCATAGCTTCATCGAAAGCATTATCAATGTTTTGATCGGGTATTTCGTAGCCCTGGCCTCGCAGTTGGCAATATTCCCTCTGTTCGGTATTCACGTAGCGTTCCGAGACAACATCATGATCGGGCTGTATTTTACGGTGATTTCAGTCGTCAGATCGTATTGTTTGCGGCGTTGGTTCACGCGTAGGGTGGTGGCCGCATGATAAACGCCATGCGAGATGCCGGGATAGATCCCCCGGACACACTAACCGATGACGGCAAGATTCACCGTTATGCAGGGCCGTCTGATCAGCCTCAGAATAAAAAGAACTGGTATATCCTGTATCCCATTGAGAACGGCATTCAGGCGGGGTCGTTCGGGCGATGGGTGGGCGACAGCAACGGCGCTATCAAGTGGTGCAATAAAACGGCGACCGAATTCACCCCAGAAGAGAAAGCCGCCTATGCCAAACGACAGAATGACCTCAGGCGCAAGCAGGTTGAAGACCGCAAGCAGGCGGCTGAAGAGTGCATTTCGAAGTGTAAAACCATCTGGGCCAATGCGGTGCCGGCCACGGATGACCACCCGTACCTGGTCAAGAAGCAGGTCAAGGCCTACGGCCTGAAAATGATGGGTGATGCTTTGCTAGTCCCTATCAAGACGTTGAAAAATGAGCTGCAGGGCATTCAGTTCATCAAGCCGGACGGCTCCAAGGTATTCAAGACCGGAGTTGATTATACCGGGGCGGTGCACCTGATCGGTAAGCCGGTCGATGATACCTTGATCATTACCGAGGGGTACGCGACTGGCGCCAGTATCCATGAAGCAACTGGCCATGCTGTGCTGGTGGCATTTGTCGCTGGCAACTTGAAGGCTGTTGCAGAGGCTACCCGCTCGAAGCGTCCCAACTGGACGTTGATCATTGCCGGGGATGATGACCAGTGGGCGAAGGAATTCAAGCCCGATGGCACGGTGATATACCATGAGGTGCCCTGCGAGCTGAACGGCGGCAAGAGGATCAACACTGGCAGGATCAAAGCCAGTGAGGCCGCGAAGGCGATAAAGGCCGCAGTGCAGTTTCCTGCCTTTACCGACATATCCACCCATCCGACAGACTTCAATGACCTTCATGTTCTCGAGGGTGCTGCAGCTGTCAAGCGTCAGATATTCCCCCCGCCGATGGCAGAGTACGAGCCGCCACCGGTTGATGATGATTATATGCCGGCTGAGATCGATCATGATCAATACACGGAACATCCGCTGAATTCGGCACCGTTCCAGCTGCTGGGATATGACCATGGAGAGTATTTTTATTTGTCAAATGGCAATGGCCAGGTCAAGTCATTGACCGCGGATAAGCATACTCTGGCACACCTCTTGACGCTGGCCCCTCTGGTCTGGTGGGAATCTCATTTTCCGGCAAAGACCTCATACAACGAATCGGCGGCAAAGAACATGCTGATACAGACCAGTCACGGTGTCGGTATCTACGACAGCAGCAGGGTGCGCGGCCTGGGCGCATGGGAAGATAAATCAAGGTCCGTATTGCATCTGGGAGATACGCTTGTGGTGGATGGCAAGCGCGTTCCTCTCAATTCGTTCAAGTCGCATTTCATTTACGAGCGGGCAATCTCCATATCAGACGAAGAGACAAAGCCGGTCCAGGCCAGTGAAGCAAACAAGCTGATTCAGCTTTGCGATATGCTGTCATGGGAAAAGCCAATCAACGGGCGGCTGCTGGCTGGCTGGTGTGTCGCTGCTATCGTATGCGGTGCACTCAAGTGGCGCCCTCACATGTGGCTGACCGGTCCGTCCGGATCCGGCAAGAGTTGGATCATTCACAATGTGATCAAAGCGGTGGCCGGACCTCATATCAAGGGCATGCTCGGATCAACAACTGAAGCCGGATTGAGGAACGTTCTGAAGAATGATGCGTTCTCGGTGTTCTTCGATGAGTTCGAAGCAGAGGACCGCAACGCCGCGGCAAGGATTCAGGCAATCTTGGAGTTTGCAAGGCCTGCGTCAAGCAATGAAGATTCGAAGATCTACAAGGCGAAGTCAGGTGGTGGTGGGGTCAACTCATATCAGCCGAGGTCATGCATTGGTGTGGCGTCAATCAACGTGAATATGAGTCAGAAAGCAGACCTCTCCCGGGTGTCAGTGCTCAGTCTGGTCAACGGCTCAAAAGAGCAGTTTGACGGGGTAATCGTTCCATTCTATACGGAGCATTTCACACCAGAGTACCTGCGCGGTATTCGTTCCAGGTCGATCATGCAGATTCCGACCATAAACAAAAATTCAGAGATATTCCAACGGGCAGTGACGGCAATGATGGGCTCCAGGCGCTGCGGTGATCAGTATGGTTCGTTGCTGGCTTGTGCTTATTCCCTGTGCTCTTCGAATATCGTCACCATCGAACAGGCGCGGGAGTTTGTAGGTCGTCAGGACTGGGAAGGGCACGTTATTACGGATGATCAGAGCGACGAGCGGACGTGTCTCAGTGCGATACTGGAATCACTGATTATGGTCGGTCCAGGGCATAACCTCAGCGTGTCAGAGCTGCTGCTGGAGAGTGACAATATAATCGGTACCTGTCCTGAGAAGGACATACTGGCACGGCATGGCATCAAGCATGTTATGGGCGGGTTCGTCATTGCAAACAAGCATTCAGGTGTTGCCAAGATGCTGGAGAAAACGCCGTGGGCAAATAACTGGAGTCGTATCCTTGCGCGATTGCCTGGAGCATTCAAACAAGAAGCCACACGGTTCAGTGGTGGGCTGTCCAGGGGCGTGATGGTACCTATGACGATGTTGAGGGAAGTATAACGGCTTGAGTTGACCCGCTTGTCGGGTCCGACGTTTGGTTAGAATCATCTTGGCGCGTGCGGAGCACTGCCGAAGGCATAGGGGGTCAAACATGGATGATTACGCATCATGCCAATGTGGATGGAGGGGGAAGCCAGAAGACCGGCGCACTCAATGGGGGAGAAAATCATATTGTCCTGTTTGCGGATGTGAAGCACCAATAAGGAGAAATTATGAGTGAAAACTACCAGTATGCCCAGTGCAAACACTGCGGGCAGAGCATAATGGAGGGCCAGATACACAATTGTCGAAAGATGTATCTAGCTGAAATAGCCGATTGCCATGCGACGATGTTAAGGCAGGAACAAAAGATTGTGAAACTGGAAAAAGCACTAAGGCAAATATCACAAGGAACTATAGAACCGGGGCATGTCTATTTGCAAGCTACCAAGATGCAAGATATAGCCCGTTTGGCTCTGGGGGTGAAAAATGATGACTAAATGTGATTTGCATGAGGTGGATATAGACCGCAGGGGGTGTCCTTGGTGCCAGACAGAAGAGGCTCAGGCAACCTCTGGCCGATATTATGAAGATGGCCGTAAGATGAAAGCGGAACTGGATCATTACCGTGAGGCACTACAGAAAATTGAGGATTGCGACGAGTGTGACCCTGAAATTTCCATATCTCTGCTGCAACTGATTGCGCGCGAAGCATTGGCCGACAGGCCATAGAGCCAAGATGATTATAACAGTAAGCACAGCGGCGGGCCTCATCAGTCCGCTGCTGCGGGAGTTATAAATGGAATTTCCAGACCTGCTACATCACATCGATATCTTTCATAAGGAATTCAGCATCGATACCACACCAGAGGCGCGTGCTGACAAGCTCTTTGACGAGGTGAATGAGTTTGCCACGGCCATGGTGCATGAGTCGCAAAAGGCGGCCGATGATGAGGCAATAGACGTACTGGTGTGCGCAATTTCTAACGTGGTATCCAGGGGAATTATTAACCCACTTGATGCGTGCTACTTCAAATTACAGAGAACGGCTAATAAATATCGTGAGGCGAATCGTGTCAAATCTTAACTGCAATCTTAACGATAACCTTAATTTTAACCTTAACAACCTTAATTTTAACAGTGCGCACATCATGTTCACAAACATGCGTAACGATGCAAAATCTTATTTGTTACGTAACATCGTAACCCCTTGTAACGGTAAAACATCAACAACATCAACCATGTTACGTGTTACGTTACAACTGCTGAAAAAGAAACTATATGTGTGCGTATGTGTGCGTGCGTATGCGCGTATGTGCGTGCGCGTACATGTATAATAATAATAATATTTATTGTAACTTTTATTTATTTATTAGCGTAAGTGGCTGAAATTAAAAATAAAAATGGTGTTACAAGGCATGTAACAAAACAGCGCAAGTTATTGAAATCATAGGTAACAAGTTTTGTAACAGGCTGTAACAGGGGTAATTTTATGCAGAAACGATTAACATCACATCAACGACACTACACATCGGAATGGCAGAAAGCTCGGATCGTCTTCCTGAGAGAAAACCCCTTGTGCTTGGATTGCTACAAGATCAACAGGCTGACTGCTGCAACCATCGTTGACCATATCAAGCCACACAAAGGCGACATGGTTTTGTTTTGGGATAAGACCAATTGGCAGTCGCTCTGTAAGACGTGCCACGACCGCAAAACCGCCCGCGAGGATGGAGCTTTTGGAAACAGGCAGGGTAATGGTAGGGTAAAAGCAGATTGTGGCCTTGACGGGCTTCCTGTTGATTCGAGACATCATTGGAATAAAGGGGCATGACGATGAAACCACAGACAGATATGTCGATGAAAGAAGCGGCTAAATCCATAACAATCACGGTCAGGGTTAGAAGGTGCAAGGAGTACCGTATCAGGATATGGATCTCAACACAGCTGATGCGTTTAGCAGCATGGATATCCTGGTACAAAGTGAACTTCACATATGACGAGTGGAAGCGATAGGGGGCGGGTCAAATCTCTGGAGCGTTTCCTTTCCAGACCGAGCCTGAACCTTCGCTTGCGCAAAACCAAAACAACAAAAGGGGGTCAAAACCAATGGGCAGACCTACTATACCGACAGCATTAAAACTGGTACAGGGAACCAACCGACCAGGCCGGACGCTTCATGATGAACCGAAACCGGAAATAGAAATACCTTCAGCGCCTCACCATCTGTCGAAACACGCCCGGGAGGAATGGGACCGCATGTCTCCGCTTCTTGATGAGATGGGATTGATCACTGAACACGACCGGTCAGCGTTCGCCATGTACTGCCAGGCGTGGGGCGATCATGTCAAAGCTGAGTACATGATCCGGAGGCATGGCCATGTTATCAAAACCACCAACGGGAACGTAATCCAATCTCCATGGGTGGGCATCAGCAACAAGGCAAAGCTAACAGCCCACAAGTTCCTGGTTGAATTCGGACTGACGCCGGCCAGCCGGACGAAGGTCAGCGGGTCCGGAAAGAAAGAAAAGAAACCCGAAGGCAAAGAGAGGTTTTTTAAATGAGCGACCGGTGCACGGATTACGCTCAGCAGGTCGTTGACGGCCTCATCATCGCAGGGCCCCACGTCCGGGACGCGTGCAAACGTCACCTGAATGACCTGATACACGCCGGGGAACGTGGGTTTTATTTCGATAAAAACGAAGCAGCAGAGGCTATTGCTTTCTTCGAAGAGTGCCTATGCCTGAACGGTGGCCAGTTCGAGGGCGTCCCGTTCAACCTCTTACCCTGGCAGACGTTCATAGTGGGTAATATTTTCGGATGGAAACGGATATCTGACGACTGCCGGCGCTTCCGTGTCGTCTATATCGAGACTCCGAAGGGATCGGGTAAGTCTCCATTATGCGCCGGCATCGGACTGAAAGGCCTTGTTGCCGACAACGAGCCCCGCGCTGAAATCTACGCGGCCGCCACGTACAAAGACCAGGCTATGGTTCTGTTCCGCGATGCGATTGCTTTCTACGATCAGTCACCGGAGCTGCAGTCCAGACTCACACCATCTGGCACCGGCGCCCAACGATGGAACCTGGCATATCTGGACAAGGGCTCATTCTTTCGCGTCATATCCTCAGAGAAGAAAGGGCAGTCAGGTCCCCGGCCACACATGGCCCTGCTGGATGAGATCCACGAACACCGAGACGGCACCGTGATTGAGATGCTACGCGCCGGCTTCAAGTTCCGCCGGCAGCCGCTGTCCGTCATGATCACCAATTCAGGGCACGATAAGACCACCGTCTGCTGGGAATATCACGACATGGGCGTCATGGTCAGCTCTGGCCAGCTGGAAAATGATGAGTTTTTTGCTTACATCTGCGCGCTGGATGAAGCGGATCTGGTGGATGATCGGTATTTGACCGACGAAACTCTGTGGCCGAAGGTCAACCCGTCGCTTGATGCGGGTATTCCCGGTTACGATTACATCCGCAGCCAGGTCAAGGAAGCACTCGGCATGCCTTCGAAGATGGCCACCGTCAAGCGGTTGTGCTTCTGCCAGTGGACGGAAGCGGATAACCCGTGGATCGGAAGTGACGCATGGTTTGCATGCCAGGATAAAGACTTTGACGAGCGATTGCTAGTCGGCCGTAGATGCTGGGGAGGCCTTGACCTGTCGGCAGTGCGTGACCTGACCGCATTTGCTCTGTTGTTCGAGCCAGGGAATTCAGATCCATACTGGAGGCTGAAAGTCTGGTTCTGGATACCGGGAATAGGCCTGAAGCAAAAGGAAGATCAGGACAGGGTTCCGTATATCGCATGGCAAAAGGCCGGATATCTGACCACAATCGACCGTAAAACCATCGAATACGAGTTCGTCATTACCGACATGATGAAGATTTGCGCGGGTTATGACGTCCAGAAGACGGCCTTCGACCGCTGGAACATGGCAAACTTCGTCAAAGAGGTGGACAGAATAGGCGCTGAATTACCTGAAATGGTAGAGTTCGGACAGGGTTTCCAGTCCATGGGACCGGCCGTGAAGGAGTTTGAGAAGCTGCTTGACGATAAAATCAAGCACGATGGCAACCCCGTGTTGACATGGTGCGCAGCCAACGCCGTGGCGGTTGAAGATCCTGCAGAAAATAAGAAGCTTGACAAGTCCAGGTCAACGGGAAGGATTGACGGAATCGTTGCATCAGTCATGGCCGCTGGCATTATCGAGGTTGCAGAGGAAGTTGAAACACGCATACGGTTTGTGTAAGATTTCTACTCACTGAGTAAAAAACATTTGACATTGTGTAAAAAAACAGTAACCTAGTTAAAAACAAGCACCGTCGTGACGATGGAGCGCAATGAAAAAGTTTCTCTCCCAGATAGATCTGCAAGACGTCCAGCTCGTATCCGGCATTTCTATGCTTGGATACGGGCTGTACCTCGTTTATCCCCCCGCAATGTTTATCATCATCGGTTCACTGTTTATCGCTCCTGTGGTTCTGCCTATGTTCAGGCGGGTGGCCGCGTAATGGGGGCGCTTTCTCGCATGTTCGAGGTTCGCTCTTCAATCAATATTTCGGCTGGGGACCCTGCTGTCTCTGATTTTTTCGGCACGCGTCAGACTGCATCTGGGCAGAACGTGACCGCTGATACCGCAATGAGAACATCCGCTGTCTTTGCCTGTATCACAATCCTTTCACAGACTCTTGCTATGCTGCCAAAACATATCAAGAGCATTAGACCAGATGGTGGCAAAGATATTTTACGCGATCATCGTTGCTACAAGCAGATTCATAACAGAGCGAATCGCTGGCAGTCGTCTTTTGAATTCTTTGAAATGCTGGAAGGCCATAGGCTGGGGCGCGGCAATGGATACGCTCGAAATGTGTTCAACCCGGGCAAGCAAAAAAACGAATGGATACCGATGCACCCTGACTATGTGTGGCCGTTTATTGTCACATCTGCAGGCACCAAACACTACATCTACGACAATTCACCTCCGCCTCCTGCGGGGTCTGTGCTCTGGTACGAATATCTCTCTCCATATGGTGAGACCGAGATATTGAGCCAGGCGGAAGTTCTCCACGTAAAGGGTTATTCCACAAATGGGATTGTCGGCATCGGTGTTATTAAGCGCGTTATGAGAGAAACCGTCGGGCTTGCAATGGCCGCTGAAGAGCATGGCGCGAAGATGTTCAGCAACGGCGCACAAATCCCTATGGTGGTCAAACATCCTACGGCTTTTAAAGATGACGCCTTTGACCGCCTGAAAGCACAGTTGAGGTCGAACGGTGAATATGCAGGGTCTGGTAATGCAGGTAAAACCATGATCCTTGAAGGCGGCATGACGATTGAAAAAATAGGAATGACCGCCGATGAATCGCAATTCCTCGAAACACGTAAATTCCAGGTTGAAGATATCGCTCGTTTTTTCAACGTCCCGCTGATTCTTATCGGTGCCGGTGACAAGGCCGCGACTTTTGCCAGTGCTGAACAGTTCTTTATGTCGTTCAAAGTCCATACGATGTTGCCGATTGTGATTCGGTGGGAAAGTGCGATGGAGCGCGACATTCTCTTCCCTTCAGAAATAGGGAGCGTAGAAGTTGACTTTGATCTTGATTCACTGATGAGGGCTGACGCAGCAACACGCGGAACCTACTTGCAGGCCCGAGTTAATATGGCGTCGATGACCCCTGATGAGGTTCGTGCATATGAGGGAGAGAACCCCACAGGTACCGAAGAGGGTAAACAATTGTATCTCCAATCTGGCATGATGCCCGCAAAAATGGCAGGACAAAAACCGCTCGCACCAGGCGCGGGAAAGGACGTGAAAAAATGAACAAGCCGACAATCCCCGATAAAGAACGCCGCGCGGTATCCATTGAACTCCGCATGGACGGTATGGGCGAAGGCGAAACGCCGATGATGCGCGGTCATGCCGCAGTATTTGATTCCCCGTCTGTTTTACTTGCTGGTTGTTTCCGCGAAGTTATCCAGCCGGGAGCGTTTACCGAAGCAATCAAGAGATCTGACGTCCGGGCGCTGTTCAACCATAATCCTGATAACATCCTTGGCCGCACGTCTGCCGGGACCCTCAGGCTTCAGGAGGACGCCACAGGGCTTGCAATAGAGATAGATCCTCCTGATACCATGTGCAGCCGTGACCTGCAGGTGTCGATGAGGCGCGGCGACATAAAAGAAATGTCCTTTGGCTTCACGGTTGCCGAAGATGGCGACGAATGGGCGCGAGATCCGGACGGCAGCGGTAATTGGACGCGCACGATCAGCAAAATAGATCAGCTCTGGGATGTTTCGCCTGTCACATACCCCGCATATCCTGACACTGGTTGTGCAATGCGATCGCTTGAGAAAGTCCAGGCGGCAGAAACCCCGCCTGTTAACAATAACGAAATACGCCGCCGTCGATTGGAACTCGAAGCCGTTTTATAAACCCAAAAAAGGAGCGTCGTGACGACAGCCCCGAAGGAGTCAACACCATGAGTGTCAAATTACGTGAAATGCTGGAAAAGAGAAACAGAGCAGTAACAGAAGGCCGCGCGCTGGTAGATAAGGCCGATGCCGAAAAGCGGGCACTGACAGAAGATGAAGGGAAACAGGTTGATGCCTACATGCAGGAAGCCGGTAATCTCCGCGCAAGCATCGACCGTGAGACCACATTACAGAGTGAAGAACGCGCAAACGCAGCCGCCGCGCTCGAAGCCGCTGACGAAACACGCAACAAGCCCACCACCCCCGAAGCTGAAGCCCGCAGCGCCGCTTTCAGAAACCTGCTACGTACCGGCAACCTGTCAGCAGAAGAGCAACGCGCTCTTGTCACCGGCAGCGACACAGGCGGCGGTTTTCTCAATGCCCCGCAGGAGTTCGTGCCGCAGCTCATCGCGAAGGTCAAAAACCTAACATTCCTTGAGCAGTTGGCAACCGCCCACACCACGACCAACGCAAACGGTCTTGGTTTCCCCACCCTGGAAAATGATGTTGATGATTTCCAGATGATTACGGAAATCAAAACCGCCCCTGAAGACACCTCGCTTTCTTTTGGCAAGCGTGAATTCAAGCCGCACCCTTCCTCGAAGCTCATCAAGATCAGTGACGCCATGCTCCGTGCCGACGGTATGAATCCGGAAGCAATCGTCATGGACCGCGCCGCCTACAAGTATAGCGTCCTGAAAGAAAACAAGTATCTGCTCGGCACAGGCAATCAGGAGCCTCTGGGCCTGTTCGTGGCGTCTGCAAAGGGTATCGACACTGACCGAGATCTCACTCTGACCTTCAACAACGACTTCACCGGCGACGATATTGTCAATATCAAATACAACCAGAAAGCGCAGTACATGCGAACCGCCTGCTGGCTGTTCAACCGGACCGCTGTTGCTAAGCTCGCCAAAGTCAAGGACGGTGACGGTAACTACCTGTTCGAGATGACCGACAAGATCGGCGAAATGGATCAGCTCAAAGGCTCTAAGTTGTATATGTCGGAATACGTGCCCAACACGTTCACCAGCGGGCAGTACGTCGGTATGTTTGGCGATTTCTCCTGGTACTGGACTGCACAGTCTCTTTCTCTGCGCATTAAGCGTTTGAATGAACTGTTTGCCGCGACTCGTCAGGTCGGATTCCTGTTTGATACCGAGTTTGACGGCATGCCGGTTCTTTCGGAAGCATTCACCCGTATCAAAACAGGTACTGTCGCAGCACCTTAATCAACCAATTTAAGCCCCGGTGAAGAGCCGGGGCAAGGGAGAATAACTATGAATCTCAGCAAAAACGTAAAAGTCACACAGTTACTCGGCTATTTTGCCGCAGCGCAGACGGCCCGCAAGTCAGCCATTCTCGATATGGCCGGATATGAAGGCTGCATGTTTATCTTCAGCCTCGGTACGATTCTGAACACAGGCACTATCGCCGCCGATATTAACGGCAATACGACCAACGCAACAGGCGGCACAAAGCTTGCGGGAGGTGCTACTCATACCGTCACTGCTACAACCGCCGCCCTGACCTCATCGGCTATCGTGGTTGATATTTATCAACCTGATCCTGCAACCAGCCGATATCTTGAAGCGATGCTGACGCTTGGTGTTGCCAATTCCGAAATTCTGGGCGTTGTCGCAGTCCAATACAACGGAAAAGTTAAACCGGAAGTTACGACTCAGCTTTTGGCAGCTTCATTCGCAACAAGCCCCGCAGCCGCATAATCCACTTTCAAAGGGGCGGTGAACAGCCGCCCCGGAGGTTATATCGATGTCAAATAATACAAAAAATTACGATGAGCAGGGCGGAGCCCGTAAGGTAATCGGCGGGGAACTGCGGATACTGACCGGAGCAAAGATCACCCCGAATAGCGGCACTCAAGCAACCCACTTAACCGCTCTAAAGGTTAATTACACAACAGGCGAACTTGATGCAGAAGCCGAAGTTATTGCCGCTGTTAATGCTACAAATACCCGCATCAATGCCATAGTCACTGCTCTTGAGGGCGTCGGCATTTACGCGGCATCGTAAGGGAGGTTGACATGGCAAGAGTGAAAACCGCCCCGGCGATTGAGCCGGAAACGACAGAAGAAACCGCCCCGGAGATTGAGCCGGAAACGGTGGCCGCTCTTATCAAAATCCGCATGAAAACAACTTCGGCAGGACCTGACGTGTCGCTTAATTGGCAGGAAGGGCAGGTGTGCGGTGTTGATGCGGTAGAGGCTAAAATCAAGGTTGATGCCGGGTTAGCAGAATATGTGAGGGCTACACCATGAAAAAGCTGATCATTGCAGCAATCATGCTCATTGCCGCCGCCGCTTTTGCCGCAAAGCCCGAACTTCCCAGGGATTTGACAGGGACTAAAATCATGGGCTTCGCCCCCGACGGCAAAAAGAATCAGGCGCTCACCGTCGTATCCGTCACCAAGGACATGCGCGACGATATCGCCTGGAGCGCCTACACCCCCACGGCCTGCAGTTACCGGTTGATGAGTACCGCAACCAGGGCAGGGGCAAGGCAGACCATGGCGGCCAATGCGACAACACAGCGGATCGTCAACAACTCGACACCATTTACCAACTTCACCGGCTGTGCGTCCGGTGAATTGACAAGGCAGTGACATGACTCTGAAACTGATAACAGCGCCTACAGAAAAGCCACTGACCGTCATCGATGTCGGTGATCATATGCGGGCTGATCTGACAGCAGAAAATTCTCTGGTTGACGTGTATATCTCCGCCGTGACTGCAAAGGCCGAGACTGCATTGAGACGGGCGCTGATACCTCAGGCATGGGAATTGTCACTGGATGCATTTCCATGGCCTTCACCTCGCAACCCATTTGCTGTAATCGAAATACCATTGCCGCCGCTGCAGTCGGTGTCGTCAATCAGGTATCTGAATGAATCGAACGTGCTGACCACTCTAAGCCCGTCTCTCTACACGGTGGATACCAACACTACACCAGGGCGAATTGTCCCTGCATACGGGCAGACATGGCCCGTATCGCTTGATTACCCGGGCGCTGTTCGTATCCAGTTTGTTGCCGGCTATGCTTTCCCGGCTTTCGATGCATTAGCAGTGTATGCCATCGATCAGCGCGTCACATACCAGGGGGCAGCATACGCCTGCATTCTCACTGGAGCAGCCGGAACGCTCCCAACCGTTACCGATAACTGGGAGCCGATAAACGCCGGGGAAGCCGTGCCGCAATGTATCCGAGCATGGATGCTGCTGAATATCGCAACGCTCTACGAAAACAGGGAATCGATAGTAATCGGGCAGGGCGGGGTGATCGACCTGCAGACGGTGGTGGATTCACTGCTTGACCCTGAACGATGGGAAGTACGTCTATGAAAGCGGGTAGACTGCGACATTTCATCACCGTACAACGCAAATCCTTGACGACAGATAACTTTGGCGGGCCGGTGGAGGCATGGGCGAACATATCGAATCAATGGGCCTCAGTCGAACCGCTCCAGGGGCGGGAGCTGGTCAACGCTCAGACGGTCAACGCGGAAACATCAACCCGCATCACCATGCGGTATTTGGCGGATGTAAAGCCAGCGGACAGAATCATTTTTGAAGGAAAATTTTACAACCTGCAATCGGTTATTGATCCTGAATTGCGGCACCGGGAGCTGATCATCATGGCGTCTGAAGGATTGAACGAAGGATGAGCACTGCTACTATACAGGCAACACTCGGCGCACTTGTATCAGGTCGATGTTATCCACTTGTAGCGCCTGATCCGGTGGCTAAACCGTACATCGTGTTTTCCGTGGTTTCGGACATAACCGATAACGACCTGGACGGAGATGTAAACGGCAACAGCCTCAGCAATGCCCGGATACAGGTTGACATTTACCACACGACCTATGGCGCATGTAAGGCCATCGGCGGCAAGGGTGGCACCGCCCGAAGAGCAATGAAAACCGCATTCCCGCAGAGTGTGCATCTTGCCAGCCGGGAACTGTACGAACAGGATACACAGCTTTACCGCATATCATCTGATTTCTCAATTTGGAGTTAACGGAGGCCACTCATGCCAAGTGCAGGAGCCATTATGTGGGCAGGTATCGCGGGCTTGATACTGCTCATGCTGGGAATAATCGGATACCTACTCAGCACAGGATTTGCCAGTATGAAAGATGAGGTGGAGCGGCAATTCAAAACGCTTTGGGACAAGATCGATCGTCACCAGACACAGGCCGAAGCCAACGCACTGGCGATTGCAACCATCAACGCACGTTGTGACGAGCGACACGCTAACCATAAGAGATCAACAGACTGACACAAATAAACACCGCCGCGTCGTGATGACAGCTGCGAAAGGAGCAACACCATGTACGAAAAAATCACCTCGTTTTTCAGGGCCGTATTTCTCTTTCCGTTGCATGTCCTCATGGGCATGTCCTCAGCAGCCATTCAGGCACAGGGCACCACCCTGCACATCGCCGGATCAACCGGCACACCCGCCACACTCACAGCTGTAACAGTCGGATTCCCGACTATCCTCGCCATGACAGGTCATTCAGGAGTTGCAAACGGCGATGTTGTCACCTTTGCGAACTTCGCCGGAGCTGACGCTGCACTGCTGAACGGTCAGACCGCCGTTGTTATGAACAAGGCAACCGGGGCAACCAACGACACGTTTACCGTACAGATCAACACCGTGGGTAGGACCATCACCATCGGCACCGCCACCGCCACGCCGTCGGCATGGATCAAGGTCGGCAACATCAAGACCATCAAACCTTCCGGCTCAACCTCCGATGATATCGACGTCACGGACCTGGACAGCACAGCCAAGGAATTCAAGACCGGCCTTGCTGACCCCGGCACCATCGCATTGGATAACTTCTGCCTTGATAGTGACGTCGGACAGGCCGCAATGCTGGCCGCGTTCAACTCTCAGGCGCTCAAGTCGTTCAAGGTCACGTACCCATCCGGGGCGACTCCGGTCAGGACGTTCAGCGCATCTGTCAAAAAATTCCCCGACATCGGAGAGGCCGCAATCAACGGAGTTGTATCCGGCTCCATCGAGTTGAGACGTTCAGGATCAGTAACCGTATCGTAATCAAGTCGGCGCGGGGCGACTCGCGCCGTATTTTATAACTCCAGAGGGCAACCATGAAATCAGCACTACTCGCAGCACTGGCACTCAAAACCGAACCCGTCGAGGTTAACGGTGTGACGTTCATCGTCTCTGAAATGGGGGCATCCGATTACATCCGGTTGTGGACCGACAAATCATACCAGGACGCAGCCGGAAACATTGACATGTCCAAGTTCACCCCGGCGCTGATTGCATGCGCTGTGGTTGATGAGTCCGGCAACAGAGTTTTTACCGACAGTGACGTTGCGGAGCTTTCCCGCGCTTCTTACGTCGCAACACTCAAAATCGCCGCAGTTGCAAAGCGCCTGAACGGCGTTGCAGGTGACGAGATAAAAAACTCCGATGCAGGCCCGACAGACTCTTTGCCTATCGACTCTGCCTGCATCTCGGAATCAGAGACCCAGACGAGCTGATCAACAGCTTGACCGCTGCTCAGTGGAACGGATGGCAGGCGTACGCTGCAATCGAACCGTTCGGGGAGTACCGCAGCGAATTGCGACACGGCCAATTAATGCAGCTCACTGACGCCGCCCACTTCAAGAACGAAGGCGCACCAAAGACCGTAGCCAGCTTTATGAACTTCCTGAATGAGCCGGAAAAAGAACTGACACCGGAAGAAACGTACAGCCTGATCGATTCACAAGTGTTCGGACTATAGGGGCAACGGATGCAAACAGTGGAAGGTCTTGACCAACTCGACACCGATATTCAAGACCTCTGCCGAAAGATCAGCGGCAAGGAGCTGGAGCGCATCACTCAGATAGCTGGGAACGAAATACTTCAGGAAGTCTCCCGTCACGCACCAGTTAAAACCGGGGCGCTCAAGGCCAGTATCGAAGCGTTTGCAAGGTCAAGAGAATCATGGGCGCGGTCAACCATCCAGGTTGCTGACTCCAAGAAGGGCGGGATCAAGTGGTATGCGGTCCTGCTGGAATACGGAACAAGCAAGATGACAGCAAAACCCTTCATGCGTCCCGCGTTTGATATGTCCCAGGGCAGGGCTATTGAGAAGTTCCAGACCGAACTCGAAAAGGTTATGAGGTCAAAATAATATGGCACTCGCAAACCTGAACATAAACGTTACAGCCAACGTCTCCGGCGTAGTCAATGCCATGGCTGACGTTAAGGCTGTGACGCATGCCAACATGATCGGATCGTCTGCAGCTGTTAACGACTTCCAAAAGAACTTCTCCAAGGACGCCGCTCAGGTGCAGTCGCAGTCTAAAGCCATGGGCGCAGAGATAAACAAATCAGGCGTAGAGATAACCAAGGCCGCTCAGGTTTCCTCTGATTCAATTGGCGACATCACCGCAGCCGCTAACGCTTCGCTGGAAGGCGTGAAAGAACTGTCGAAAGGCATGGACGTTGCCGGGGCCAAGTTCAAGGATGCTATCGGTCCCGAAGCCGCCGCGCAGATGCAGGACACCACTGACCGTGTTGAAGAGTTCGTAGCCACGCGGGTTGCTATTGCAGCAGTCGGTATCGCGCTGGGGGCGGTAGCTGCAACTGCCGTAGGTGTAGGAATCGCTGCCTACCATGCCGCCGGCTTCATGAAAGGGCTGATTACCGGAGAGAGCTACAAGAGTAAGAACATTGACACGCTGATTGCAACCAACAAGGAAGTCATTGAACTTCAGCGGGAACTGAACATTGCAGCACAAGACGCCAATGCCCTGAAAGATGCCCTGTCGCGGCTTGGAATCAACAAACTGGATATCACCGCAGTTGCCGGGAATGTTGACACCAAGGTACACGGGGATACGTCAGAGCTTGACCGGCTCGGTGTCGCATACAAAGACCTGAACGGCAAGATTCTGGACAACGCCACCATCGTTCAGAATGCCAAGAACAAACTGGATGAATTCACGCCCGGATGGGACCGCAACTCCGCAGCCGTTGCCATGGGTATCGGTGGCTATGAACAGATCAATAACTATCTCAGGGTGAACCAGCAGGAGCTGCAAAACTCCAAACAGCGGCTTGACGAGTATGGACTCGGGATCGGCACCGACACGCAAGATGCTGTGAAGCGCTACCAGGTTGCCATGCTGGAGTTCAACAACGAGACGCGGTTGATGGGCGAAGGTATCAAGCGTGTTATTGCCGACAATGTAATGCCGATCCTGACCAACTTCGCAACGTACCTGCGCGACGGGTGGCCATCTATCGTCAATTTCTTCCGGGGCGTTACCTGGGCATTCTCTTCGATTCTACTGGGCCTTGATTCGGCTGCGTACATCGCCATCAAGGGGACCATGGCCTCGTTGGTAGCATTCGTTGACGTAACTGAAGGCGTTGTGCTGGCAATCGGCAAGCTTGCCACAGGTGACGTCAAGGGCGCCATGGCCGAGCTGGCCAAAGGATGGACCAACGGAGAAAAGACCATCGGCGATGCTGCCGGCAAGATCGTGGAGCATGCCAAGAATACAAACAAAGCCCTGCTAGCTGGCATTGCATTCGATGACCGCAGTGACCCGCTGGGAGCAAAGCCGCCTAAGGGGAAAACATTTACTCCGGCGCCCGCAGCCGTTGCCGCTGTTAAAGCCGCTATCGTAGAACCTGAAAACCTCATGTCTCAACTGTACCAGCTTGAATTGCAGGAGCAGGCTGCAGTCTTCAGGCAGATGTCAGAGCTATACCAGCTTGAATTGCAGGACCAGCAGGCCGCGACCGAAAAAGCTGCACAGGCCATGTCCGATGCATATCAAGAGGTGTTGATGGAACAGGAAGACCTCCGCAGATCATCACCATGGGAAGGGATGAAAAGCGGGATTCAGGACTATGCCGACGAAGTAAAGAACCTCGGGGACCAGTTCAGCGACATGGCCGTGAATACCATGCAGCAGATGGAACAGGCCCTGACCAACTTCGTAACGACCGGCAAGCTCAATTTCAAGGACCTGGCCAACTCAATCATAAGCGACCTCGTGCGAATCCAGATGAAACAGGCGGTGTCCGGCCTCTTCGGTATGGTAAGCGGCGCCGTTACCAGCTATCTCGGTGGATATGATTCCAACACGATGGAGATGGCAAACAATCCGCCGAACATATCAGGAGCTCGTGCAAACGGCGGACCCGTAACAGGTGGTCAATCCTACCTGGTCGGTGAGCGCGGTCCCGAGATATTCACACCAGGCGCATCGGGCGGCATCACACCCAACAATGCCATGGGCGGCAACGTCAACCTGAAGGTCGAGATCATCAACGCCACCGGCCAGCAGCAGAAGGCCAAAGACGGCGGCATGAAGTTTGACGGCACCAGCTGGGTCAAGACCATCTTCCTCGAAGCCATGGACACGGACCCCTCCTTTAGATGGGCCATGAGAGGGGGCGCGTAATGGCAGATTTCCCGACACTCAGCGTCACCGCTCAGGCCGTACCAAGAGAGCCGATTGACGACACCATTACAACCAAATCAGAGGGCGGATACAACCAGACTCGCCCGCGCAACACGCGCCAACGGTTCAAGTTCGGACCGGTAAAAATGATCTTGCCGCCAGCGGACTGGTCACTACTCAAAGCCTTTGATTTACAGGTCGGCGGCTGGTCAATCTTCAACTGGACGGATCCTGTCGATTCGACCGTTCACCAGGTCCGTTTTACCTCCCGGCCGAAAACAGACCCGATCAAGACCGGCTCCGGCTTTCTCTACCCCGTTGAATTCACCCTGGAGACAGCGTGAAAACACTTCCTCTCGCACTCAGGCAGGCAAAGAACCAGTTCGGGCAGGATTCCCCCTGGCTGATCATGCTTGACCTCGACCTGACCGGCGTGGGCGGGCCTATGTTTCGTCTTGTTGCCAACAACGAAGACATCACGTTCCAGACGCGGGAATACATTGCCTGCCCTATCAATATCGAACTGCCAAAGGAAAGCAGCAAAGGCGAAATCCCCTCGCTGAAAATATCAATCTCCAACGTCACCCGCTTTCTGCAGGTTGAGTTCGAGAAATACAGCGGCGGTGTCGGAAATCCGGTCACGCTCTACATCGTCAACGCAGGCCTGCTGTCTGAGAACTATGCCGAACTGACCATGGACTTCGACATCATCAGCGCATCCTGCACGTCACAATGGGCAGAGATCAGCCTGGGTGCATCCAATCCGTTGCGCCGGCGCTTCCCTCTACATCGTTACATCGCCGCGCATTGCAACTGGCAGTACAAGGGTGCCGAGTGTGCCTATGCCGGGATACTGACAACGTGCAAGCGGACGCTTGAAGATTGTATCGCCCATGCCAACGCTCCCCGCTTTGGCGGATACCGTGGCCTTGCTTCCGGATCATTGAGGCTCGCATGAATTACATCGACCTGCTGGGAAAAGAATTCGAATGGGGCGGACGTGGGCCGGAGCGCTTTGACTGCTACGGCATCTGCATCGAGCTGGCGCGCCGCAATGGTCAGATCATCCCTGATTCAGCATGGGCGGAAGAACCGGAGCGCATCGCCCTGCTGGTAGAGGAAACAGAGGAAAAGGGTTTTACTCGAGTGGACGTCCCGCGGCCTGGTGATTTTGTCGGCTTCATGTTGCGCCCGCCCTTCGTCTCTCACATCGGGTACATGGTCACTCAGTACGAATTTCTGCACATCACCAAGGGCACCCGCGTATCTCGGGAACGGATCGACTCACTACAATGGCAGCGCAAGGTCGCGGGGTACTATCGATGGAACGGGTAACGCTGGTCACCATACATAACGCATTTGAACGTACCGGCCGGGATACCCGACAGATTGAATCCGGCCTGACGCTGGCAGAGATGCAGACTCTGTTCCTGCCAGCAACGGTTGATTTTGCCCTGTCGATCAATGGCCGCACAGTTACCGATCTGGAGACCATCCCGCGGGGTGGCGATATGGTCACGGCCGTTCCGGTGCTACAGGGTGGCAATGATGGCAAAATGATTGGCCGCCTAATTGCCATGGTCATCATCGCTGTTGTCGCATGGTACGTCGCCCCCATAATTGCAGGGGCGTATTTCGGTGGGAGCATGGCCGCTGCCTCAATCATTGGCGCAGCTATCACCATGGTGGGCGGATTGATCGTCAACATGGCGTTTGCTCCGAATACACCAGGCGGGGGAGGATTGCAGACATACGGGGATAATGTCACCAACTCCCCATCATATGGATGGTCGCCACAATCCACACAGCAGCAAGGCACCGTGCTCCCCCGCTGGTATGGCAAAAACAAACTGTACGGCAACATCATCGTTGCACATGTGGATTATTCCGGGGCCAGCAGCTACGTCAATGCCATTATAAACCTGGGCCTTGGTCCTTATAAATCCCTGACTGACTACCAAATCAATGACCAGCCAGTTGCCAACTTTTCCGGAGTCCAGGCGCCGGACATCAGACTTGGATATGTCAACCAACCTGTATTATCTGATTTCAAGGACGCGACAGTTGAATACAGCACCTCTCGACTTGTAACATTCAGCACTCCGGTAATCTACACCACACAGGGTAATGACTTCGACAGCCTGGAGATATTACTGCAGCTCCCGCGTGGCCTTGGATATTACAACGATCAGGGCGGGATAACATCTCTGACGGTGCAGTATAGGATCTCCATAAAAAAACATACCGATACAGTATGGACAGTCATTTCAAAGACACCATACCAGCATGGCCTGACAGCGGATAACCACTGGAGTTCCGGTTACTGGGTCTATCCTGACGGAGTTTCTAAGGTCTGGCACGAAACAACAGAAGGGTCAAATGATTATAGCGCCCATTACGAAGGCGAAATTTTCAGACTGTTTTCTCCGCTATCAGGATACAAAACGGAGTGGTGGCACTGGATTGGAGGCAATGAAAGCATAGTTACAAGTTTTCATGATTATGGTGTTGTTACCGGGGCACAAGCAAACCCTATTCGCATCACTTGTGTCGGCAATACTCCTGATAAAGACTATTACGATATCAAGGTGGAGCGCCTCACCGCAGACTTCACCACAACACGCCATTTAGGTGAATTATACATGGCCAGCGTCAAAGAGGTAACCGGCCAGGCGTTTACCTATCCCCGGCAGGTACTAGTCGGATTACGTGCACTTGCCACTAATCAGCTTTCAGGGTCTCTGCGCTTCTCCTGCATTGCTGAATGCGCCATTGTGCGTGTCTGGGACGGGAGCGCATGGACCAACCAATACAGCACCAATCCTGCATGGATATGTTATGACGTGCTGACTCAGCCCGTATTATCGACAACCCCGATGTCATGGGGGTTCAATGGCGTTGCTGAAGGCTGGACTGCGCTTGCAAACACGACGTTAAGCATCAATACGAATTCAATAACCGTGACCCCAACAGGCGTTAACGCTGGCATCATAAAAAGCGAAATCAATTTTATTGGAGCCAGTTATTTCAAAATAACGGTACGCATGAAACGTACTGCAGGATCTACGTGGAGCGGATGGTGTTACGCCAGTACAGCAGACCACGCTGATATTTTCACGTTGAGTATTGCACAGCCTACATGGACAGGTGATTTCGTAGATGTCGTATGGGACATGTCAGCTACTTCAGGCTCTGGTCATACGTGGAACGGCAGCACCATCACCGGCCTATCCTTTTATTTTGGTTACGACAACGACAACGCCTTTGAAATTGACTCGATAACCATAAGCGATAACTCAGCACCCGTTTACCGTTACGACGGCATAAACCCCGCCCGCATCGATCATGTCAAATTCAAGGAATGGGCGGATTACTGCGACGAGCTCCTGCCGGACGGCAACGGCGGCACCGAAAAGCGTATCGAGTTCAACGGCGGATTTGATAGCGAGATGAGCCTGTGGGAAGCGGTTCTACGTATCTGCACAGTTGCCTATGCCGCGCCGGTCTGGAATGGTATCCGTCTATCAGTCACCATCGACAAGCCCGCCGATCCGGTCCAGCTGTTTAGCCTGGGCAACATCGATCAGGATTCATTCAAAGAAACGTTCCTGCCCATGGAGGACCGCGCCGCTGAGATTGAGGTCGATTTCATCAATCAGGAGAATAACTACCAGCGCGACAAGTTGACCGTTATCAATGCCGAGATGACCACCGTCACCAGCAAGGTCAATCTATCGCTGTTCGGGATTACCAAGCCGTCCATGGCCTGGCGCAACGCCATGCGGAAGCTGGCCTATAATCAACACATCGGCCGGATCATCGACTTTGGCGCGGACATTGACGCCATCGCCTGCACCGTTGGTGACGTGATCCTGGTACAGCATGACGTGCCGCAATGGGGCTACGGTGGGCGGATCGTATCGGCAACCACTACGGCAATAACCGTTGACCAGACCATCACTCTCCAGCCCGCAACACAGTACGCCATACTGGTACGCATGGCAGATGATAGCCTGGTGGAACGCGACATCACCAACGCAGCCGGAGATGCTACCGTGCTGACCGTCTCCCCGGCGTTCAGCAGCGCCCCGCAGCAGTTCGATGTCTTCACCGTTGGGGAGATACTGAAGACTGCCAAACCCTTCCGCGTTTCCAACATCTCCCGCGACAGCGACTTGAAAGCGAAAATCAGCGCGGTGGAGTACGTGGCAGGTATCTACAACGTGGATTACGATATCCCTGTTGTAGGTGTGCTTGACTACACAGACCCGTTACGAACATTCGCGCCACCATTTGAAAGCATCGTGGGTCTGACGGTCGATGAGTACATGCGCAAATACGGCAGCGGGTTGGTCGAGTCCATCGCCACGATCTACTGGACACCGGTTCTCAATCGCTTTGCTTTCCCCTCCGTTGAGGTATGGGCCTGGCAGGATGGATCCGCCCCGCAGAAGATCAGTAACAATCCGATCAGCGCCGATTCGTTTGAATGGGTTGTACCAGTGGATGGAGCGTATTGGAATTTCGTTGTAGCTGTCGTTAACCTCGCCGGTGAATCTCAGTCCCTGGCAGGGTTGGTCCCGTATCGCACCTACATCTTCGGCAAAACCGCGCCACCATCCAATGTAACCGACTTTTACGCCACACCGGTGGCCACCGGCGGCATTCGCTTCGACTGGTCGCGTATCGCGGATCTGGACGTATCCGGTTATCTGATCAAGCACAGCCCACTGACGACCGGTGCCAGCTGGTACGGTGCCAGCGAACTGACCCGCACCGCCGCCAACTACGCCAACCTGAGCATTGCCCAGCCCGGCACGTACTTTATCAAGGCGATGGACGCATGCAATCCGCCGAAAGAATCCGCTGTCGCTGATAGCGTAGTAATCACCAGCGTTCCCTGCATCGTCGGCCTGACGCCGCACGCCCTGATTCAGGAGGACCCAACCTGGGGCGGCACACGAACAAACTTCAACATCGCCGCCGGCGAGCTGGTCGTCTCGGGCGGAAGTAATGCCGAATACCTGGTCGGTACCGCCATCAACTTTGGCGCACTTACAACCGCACGGGTAACCGCGCAATGCGATTGGCTGTCGAATACCATTAATTTTGACGATATTACCGATCTGGATGCCGTGCTGGACCTGGATAACCCCTCGGGCAAATCCAACGTCCAGGCATTCATTTACACATCCCAGGATAACAGCACACCGACCTTCAAGCAGCCGTTGTTCGCCGGAGATTATACCTTCTGGCGGGCGGCATTCAGCATTGAAGCGATCAGCCAGTTTCCGGATGCAGTGACCGTTCACAGCCTGTCCATCAACGTAGACACAATACCGTAAGGAGAGACCGTCATGAGCCAAGTAGATTTTGAAATAACCCATGCAGACGCCCCCGGCGGCCCAGATTTTCGCGCCGCGGTTAACGCCGCACTGCAGGCGCTGGCCAGCAATAACAGTGGCACAACACCCCCCGCAACACCCTATGCCTTCCAGTTCTGGGTGGATACCTCGCTGACGAATCCGGTGCTGAAACAGCGTAACGCGGCAAATACGGCGTGGCTTCCGTTGTTTTATGGGGTATCCGGCATCTTGGGCGCTACGATGATAAATGATTCTGCCTCAATTGCTTTGAATAGTGGTGGATCCTTTATCGTCAACGACGATAACTTCCTGCCGACTGAAGATAGACAGGGACTGCTTTTTGAAATCGACAGAAATACGTCAACAATTACTGTCGGAAATATGCTTGTCGACGCAACACAATCAATCATAGCGGCATTCGCTTTTAGAGTGGGCGCTCTGAACACACCTCCTGCATCTGCAACAGCCGCCGGCGTGTTGGGCGAAATCAGATACACCGCTGATTATATCTATGTTTGCACCGCAACCAATACGTGGAAACGAACCGCCCTGACAACCTGGTAAGGAGCAACCATGTCCAACATATACGGCAACATCATGCATCAGTGCGTATTACTGATCACACCCGGTTACCCCTACCGCGACACGGTATCTCTGATCGACCTGGATACCGGGACACCGGCCAACCTGACCGGCTGCACGGCTGTCGGCTGTGTCCGAGATTTGTCCGGCAAATTGATCACTACATTTACCTGCTCGATCCCCAACCCGCTGGAAGGTGAGATCGAAACTGATTTCGTTTCCGCAAACACCGCCCTGCTGGCTGTGTATCCGAGCGTAGGGCATGTGTGGGGGATCAGGATTACCAACCCTCAGGGCATCCACCAGCCGGAACTGCAGGGGGGCATCCTGACCCCGCCGGGGGTGGTCCAGTGAGCGCCATAGTCGTCACCCGCCGTACAACCGTCATAACCCCCGGCAATCTGACCCCGCCCTACGCTGCCAGCTTTGTGCGGCAGGTTGTGATCACTCCGGCCTTTACCGTCAGAGGGTTCAATCTTTCATCCACCAGCAGCCTGGGATTCTCAGACAATACCCCCATGCTTTTCGACAATAATCAGGAGATGACCTATGCCTAGACTCAATGATCCAGCCGTTACCAATATAGGGGCGTTACAGGATACTGACTGCATTCCTATTGGCCGTGTCGGCAATACCCTGGCAACGAAAACCACTCCCGCGGATATCGCTCAGTATGTCCTTGATTCTATGGCGAACGGAGCCGCAACGGTCCCCACTCAGCCTGTTTTTGTTGTGGCCACAGCTGGTAACTGTAGCGCTGTAGTGTCGTTTTCTGCTCCGGCCTCTAACGGCGGCAGCGCGATCACCGGCTACACGGTAATCTCCAGCCCTGCCGGTGGAGTCGATTCCAATGCCGGGTCTACCGGATTGAGCCATGTCGTTACAGGTCTGACCAATGGCACGGCCTACACATTCACGGTCACTGCGACCAACGCCATAGGTACAGGTCCAGCGTCACAACCCACAATACCCTGCACACCAATTACTGTACCTGCAGCCCCAACAATCGGTACTGCTATACTTGGCACTGGTTCAGCACAGGTCCCATTCACTCCCCCAGCAGATAACGGTGGCGCAACTATCGATCATTACACTGTCACGTCAAGCCCAGGTAATTTTATCGCCACAGGTGTGGCAAGCCCATTGACCGTATTTGGATTGACCAATGGCACCCCTTACACATTCACAGTAACCGCTACAAACTCACACGGTACAGGTGCAGCGTCAGCTGCATCAAATGCTGTGACACCATCAGGATCAATGACGTTCACTTCAGAGGGATCAACATTTGCCCCGATTATAACCGTTATAGGGACTCCTGTAATTCTGTGGACTTTTGCAGACGGAACTACATCAACATCTGCAACCCCGTCAAAAAACTATGGCTCTGCGGCAAGCCGAGTAAACACCCTGCTTGTTACTCCCTGGAGTGCAGTAACAGGAATAAACATAGGTTACGATGCTGGTGACGGCGGATCGACTGAATTTACGATGTTGGCACAGCAGAATGTTACGGCTGTGACCGGAATTTCTGAGGTTTCTTCCTCACTGTTATATTTTTTGGCTGGTAATAACGTAAATCTCATATCACTAGATTTTAGTAATTGCACAAAACTGCACACCATCGAATGTTATCTTTGTACCAATCTGCAGGTCGCAATATTGACCAATACTCCGCAACTGATAAGAGCGTGTTTCGAACAGTGTGATCTATTGGCTCTCGATTTATCTACATCTCCAAATCTCCAGGATTTGCGAGGTGCAAGCAATAGATTTCCTACAATAAACTGGGGATCGGTTGGCATGAACCAGTGGCATATTTGTATTCCCAATAATGGGCAGATGTCGTACCAGAATATGTTCGCTGATTGTACTCAGTGGCCGGTTGTCAGTGAGTTTTGGATATGGAATGACAACCAAACGGGAATGTTTAGAGTACCCTCGACCAGTATTACCCGCAACATAGAGATATTGGCAGCAGGAAATCATTATACATCTGCTGATTTCAGGGGTGCTTTGCAAAATCTCGGTAATAGCGGGCTGATTGATTTGAGCGACAATGAACTGACCTCTATAGATGTGACCGGATGTGTCCAGCTAACAAATCTCAATGTGAATAACAATTTGATGGGTGCTGTTGCGGTAGATAACCTACTGGGGCAACTGGTTGCTAATGCAAGGACAAACGGCACAATAAATGTTGGCGGCACAAATTCAGGGCCAACATCTACGGGGGAGGCACATGCCACAACTCTAACAGGGCGAGGATGGTCAGTAACCAGAAATTCCACAGTAGCATCCGTAACCGCTCCGTCTGCTCCTACTATACTTATGGCGGGTAACGCTGGCGGTGGTTCAGTTATTATTGATTTTACTGAACCTGCAAACGGCGGTAGTCCCATCACCAGTTACACAGTAACCCCCAGCCCTTCTGGTATAGCGGTATCAGGGACTTCGTCCCCGATTGTTATTTCTGATTTAACAAACGATACCGACTATACATTTACTGTAACCGCCACAAACTCAATAGGCACAGGTGCTGCTTCTGCTGCATCAAATACAGTGAGGACATATTCGGCAACCAAGATTGTTTTTGAAACCGATGGCTCTGGTGCAATTATGCGGGTTGATGTGAATGGCGCGGCTACTATAACGTGGCATTGGGGGGATGGCTCTGCTGATGATACATATACCAGTACCGGCGCATATACAGATTCCAGAAATCATTCTTTTGGCAGCGTGGCTCACCGACACAATTATGTAACCGTATCACCGGCATCCGCATTGACTAGATTCAGTTGCGATCAAGGACAAAATGTAACCAATGTTATGGGCCTAAGCAGTGCGCCTAACCTGTCATACCTCGGATTGTTCAATACAGGCCTGGCTTATGCTTCGATCTATGGTTGTAACAACCTACGAAGTGTCTTACTGGCAACTAACCCATCTGTCCCTGCGGGTGTCATCGATGCGTGGTGTATTAACTTGAACAGCATGAGCGGTCAAGTAACTAATGCTTATTTCTTTTGGCCCAGCAATCCAGGCCGCACCGCTTTAAGTACTTCAGCAATAGTGGGATTAACGGCAAAAGGCTGGGTGGTCGGTGGGGAATAAATACAAAAATCTGGTCATGTTTTAAATAGGGAGGTGACAGGTGCCAAACGGATACGAGCATGAGCGGGTAGAGGATCGCAGGCAGGAGGATAAGGACTGCAAGGAACATGAGAAACGGATGGATGAAATGGACAAGGAACTGAGTAAGCAATCCGGTTGGTTCAAGGTCGGTTCGGTGCTTATGTCGATTGCCATCCTGATCGTGGGCGGCATGTGCTCCCTGATCCTGGCGAAACTCAGCAATGTGGAGACTCTGCTGGGTAAAAACGATGTTGTTGTTGCCCGCATGGATGAGAAGGTCCAGAACCACGAACAGCGGCTTAAGGATATCGAGGCCCGTCACACCTATCTGGATCAGAACGGCATCGTGATCCGAAAGGCACCCAAATGAAAACAGAACGCTATTGCCCGATAACCGGCGCGAAATGTACCTACTCTGACTTTACCTGCAGGTATTGCAAGGAGAAGAATGAATGAAAACCATCAACGAACTGTTCTACCTGGTCATCCTCCAAAACGAACTGAGCGGCAACAAGAGCGCCGCCCTGCGCTTCTCCGACCCGGACGGTGCCAGCGGGCGCAGCGGCTGGTCGTTCGGCCTATGCCAGTTCGACACAAAGCACAACGGCCAGGCCATCAACTGTTTGGTGGATTGCGGCTTCAACGATGGCGAAATTAAAAAAATCGTTAATCAAACTGTTGATGTCAAACCATTCGCAGCCCGCCTGATTGCCCATGCCAGCATAATTGAGCAGTACGACCAGGCCCAGCTATCCTATTGCATCAACAAGGCCATGGAGTTTAATATCGCCCGCGGCATTATCATGGTAGAGACCGCCGCCATCCTGTGTGTGGCTGATTACGTCAACCAGTACGGATCCGAAGGGGAGGGCATCGCCGCCTATTTCAACGAGATCGACACCAAGCGCCCGATCATTCACCAGGATGTGCAGCATTTCAAGCTGGAGCATACCAAGTACGGCCGGGAGCATTGGGCCGACTGCGAACGGCGTTACAATAACATTTTGGATATCTGCAGACAGGAGGGAGTATGAAATTTACCGAATTTATCAGGCGCCAGATGTCGGAGAACGGGGAGCCATCAAACAACAGGGTAATGTTGTTCCTGTTCCTGACGACTGTAATGCTGCTTGTCGTGGCCGTGGTGATAGGTCCGTTGTTCAAAATGTCATTATCCCTGCCGGTGGTCCCGCCTTCGTTTGAGACCTTCGTGGAGATCATTGTGGGCACCCTGGTAACCGGTTCGTTCATCGGCAAGGGGATCACCGCCTACAAGGAAAAGGGAACATCGTCCAGCACCGCCACCACCACCACGATAGAGACGAAAGGGTCGCCTGATGCAAATCAATCTGCCGGTAATCCCTGAAAAAGGCAAGCGCACCGCCATGTATATCGGCCTGGGCATTCTGGTGCTGGCCGGGTGCCTATTCGTCTATAAGACGTTTTTCTATCATGCACCTGTCACGGGTATCTGGACCGGCACAGAACCGGCCAAAGGCATGGCAAACGCGCCCACGCATACCACGCCACCGGTCAAGCTGCAGGCGTACGATAAAGAGACCGCCGTCAAGAAGATGAACATACCGGAGATCATCCTATCTGATCCGAAGCTGGAGCTGGTCGGACATGGAAAAGTAAAACCGAGTGAAGGCGGTTACACCATCGCGGCTGTCACCAACATTGAGACCGGCAAAACCGAGATCATCACCAAAGAGGAACCGCGCCCATTATTCGGGTTTGGCGGTAAGACCTCAATCGGTGCCATGGCCGGGGTGACTACCAAAGGGGACGCTGCGCTGATGTATGTTAGCCAGGATGTACTGCGGATCGGCGGGGTCAACATCGGAGCTGCTGGTGGAGCTGGCACGGTTGGCGGTGAGCTGGCAGCGGGAGCGTTTGTGAATTTACGATATACGTGGTAATTGCGGGCCGTGGTGCCCATTGCCGGTGAGTCTCGCCCTCCTGAGGTTCACCGGCTTTTTTTGTGTGTAATTCGGTGTAATTTTATGATAATAATGAGTTGTACTGCTTGCGTAACTAACTGTTTTATGGAGCCGTTGGTCGGAATCGAACCGACGACCTGCTCATTACGAGTGAGCTGCTCTACCCCTGAGCCACAACGGCTAAACATTCGCAAGCGGTATTTTTATAACAAAACGCGTCTGTCGTCAATGGTAAAGCGCGAGGGTGATATTGAGATATGACCCGAATGGTTTTAGCAGCATAGTTGGTACCGTTCCCGTGCAAGGTAAGCGGGGTGGAAAAAGGATGCAATCATGAACAAGCGGATTGTCACATCATTGGATCGTTCACTGGCCCGGATTTGCGAATTGTGCCCGGTTTGTCGCCACGCCCGGCAAAGCCAGCAGGGATTAGCCTTTGCTATAGTCAAGAACGTTGAGGCAAGCATCTGCCCCTTTTGCAAGGCCTATGAGCGTGTTCATGGCAGAAAGGCCCATCAGTCGATAGACCGGGATGTTCGATAACAGGCCTGAGCTGTCAGGAGGTTTGATTGCTGATGCGCGGAAGTGAAAAATGAAAAGCCCACCAAAATTTCGGTGGGCTTCTATTTTATTGAGTCTTTGATTCCTTTTCAGGCATGTATCCGATCCATTACGTCAATCGGATGTGTGTTGCATTTTATTTGAGTAACAGGCCAGGCGGAGTGTCTTCCATATAATGCAAGCCTCCTTGTGAATCGATTTGTACCTCTTCCAGCTGATTAAAGTATAGCACCTGGAACAGGAAATTACAGTCTGTTTAATTATTGTCTGTACGAGTATACTATTTTGTTGTGAATCGAAGGCTTGGATGCTAGATAGCGTTGTGTTGTCTCTATGACAAATGTAGCTGCATTGATGCCAAAGGTGGTCGGCATCCGTTGGCTCAATTGAAAGGTACGTGTGAACCCATTCAATATGAAAATTCTCGTGGTCGAAGACGATCTCTTTGCTCAAACCATCCTCAAAGACGCTCTTGAGCTTCTCGGGTACAGTGTGGTGCTTGCGGGTAATGGGCGCGCGGCGTTTGAACTTTGCCAGAAGGAACATTTTTCGATCATTATTACAGACTGGGTCATGCCTGAAATGGACGGTATCGAATTCTGCCGCGCCATGCGCAGCATGCCCTCGGAACATTATGTATTTATTATTCTGCTGACATCACTGGATAAAAAGGACGAGCTGGTTGCCGGTCTTGATGCCGGGGCAGACGAGTATCTGGTCAAGCCGGTCCATACGGTCGAACTGGCAGCACGATTGAAGGCGGCCCGTCGCTTCCTTGATCTTGAAACATCCTTGAAACAGCTGGCCCTGCATGATCAACTGACCGGTGCCTACAATCGCGGTTATCTTGACCGGCAGCTGTCCAAAGAGATCCAGAGAAGCTGGCGATATGGCCACCCGCTATCGATCATCATGTGTGACATTGACCATTTCAAGGCTGTCAATGATCGCTATGGTCATCAGGCCGGTGATCAGGTCCTGCGGGAGTTTGTCACCCGAATCAACCGGTCAATCCGCAATGAAAACGACTGGGTGGCACGTTATGGCGGTGAGGAATTTGTGATTGTCCTGCCCGAGACCCCTCCGGCCGGCTGCCTGATTGTTGCCGAACGCTTCAGAAAACTTATCGCCGCCACACCAGTCATGGTTCAAGAGGGAGCTGTTGATGTAACGGTAAGTTTTGGCGCCATTACCATCGAGAATACCAGTCTGATCGATGAAATGTCGATGGATGTTATACTTGGCAAGGCAGATGAATGCCTGTACCGGGCAAAAGCGACCGGCAGGAACCGCGTAATTGCCGTTCAGTTTTAAAAGACAGGAGTTGTTTCGCTGCTGAGCGTACGATGGTGTTACCCAGGGTCATTGTGAAACAACGCCGACATGTACCTGGAAAAAAAATCTTGACAGGTTTAATAATTTGCTTTATCTATATTTTTAATAGATATGCTATCCAAGAAAACTATATATGCCTTTAAGGCTCTCATACATCTGGCAGGTCAGCCAAGCGGTCAACCGATCCTGATTTCCGATCTTGCCCGGGATGAGAACATACCGAAAAAGTTCCTGGAGTTCATTCTCCTGTCGCTGCGAAAAGGCGGCATTCTGCTCAGCAGGGTGGGAAAAGGGGGCGGGTATTCTCTGGCGCTGCCTCCCAACAGGATAACAATCGGTGCTGTTGTTCGGATTCTGGAAGGTGACCTTGCCCCGGTACAATGCCTGAGCACAACCAATTATGCCCACTGCGAAGAATGCCAGGATGAAGTGACCTGTGGAATCCGGTTAACCATGGCAGATGTTAACGTTGCACTTTCAAATGTACTCGACGGTCTTACATTGGCAGATATGGTTGAACGAAGTGAAGTTGAGCGAAGCAAGCGCGAAAAAGTGGTAGATTACAGCATTTAATTTTTTTGCCACACATGTCTACTAGTTCTATAGAAAATACTGCGGCCTATCGAAAGGAGAATAACATGAGCAAAATCTACGCAGACAATTCCCAGTCCATCGGCAATACCCCGCTTATCAAACTCAACCACATTACCGATGGCGCCAAGGCCACCGTCCTAGCCAAAATCGAGGCCCGCAACCCGGCCTATTCGGTCAAATGCCGCATCGGGGCCAACATGATCTGGGATGCCGAGAAGCGTGGGGTGCTCAAAGCGGGTGTCGAGATCATCGAGCCGACCTCCGGCAACACCGGCATCGCCCTGGCGTACGTGGCTGCCGCCCGCGGCTACAAGCTGACCCTGACCATGCCCGAGACCATGAGCATCGAGCGTCGTCGTGTGCTGGCCGCCCTGGGTGCCAACCTGATCCTGACCCCCGGCGCCGAAGGTATGAAGGGCGCCATCAACCGGGCTGAAGAGATCGCCGCCGCCGAACCGGAGAAATACTTCCTGCCGCAGCAGTTCAAGAACCCGGCCAACCCGGAAATCCATGAAAAGACCACCGGTCCCGAGATCTGGAATGACACCGACGGCGGGATCGATGTCCTGGTGTCCGGCGTCGGAACCGGCGGCACCATCACCGGCATCTCGCGCTACATCAAGAACACCAAGGGCAAAAAGATCATCTCGGTCGCGGTCGAACCGAAAGAAAGCCCGGTCATCAGCCAGAAGCTGGCCGGTCAGGAGATCAAACCGGCCCCGCACAAGATCCAGGGCATCGGCGCCGGCTTTATCCCCGACACCCTCGACCTCTCCATAGTGGACCGGGTCGAGCAGGTCTCCAGCGATGAAGCCCTTGAGTTTGCCAAGCGTCTGGCCAAGGAAGAGGGGCTGCTGGTGGGCATCTCCTGCGGAGCCGCAGTAGCCGCTGCAGTCCGACTTGCCAAGCTGGATGAATTTGCCGGCAAGACGATTGTAGTGATACTGCCTGACGGAGCCGAGCGCTATCTTTCCACGGCACTATTCGAAGGGATCTGATGTCATCCCCCAGTTCCGACATCTGGAGCCGGGAGCTGGAACGATTGGTGCGGGAAGCGCTGGCATCGATCCGTTTCGGGACAGTTTCCCTGGTGGTCCAGGATGGCCGGGTCATACAAGTAGACAAGAGTGAGAAGATTCGCCTGAACAGGGCGGGACATATTGACGGCTGCGGTATTTAATGTAATTGAAATAGTGAGTTAACAAACCGTGCTGACCGGAAAACCGGAGGCCGGAGACTATTGAAAAATAGTCTCCGGCCTTTTTTATTACTGTGTATCAGTGGTGGGAATTGTCAGCAAGAGGGCATCATGGCAGATCATTTGGCATTTTTCGGCAAGGGTGGTGTCGGCACATCGACCCTTATTTCCAATATCAGCGCCGCCCTCGTTGAGTCCGGATTCCGCATCCTGCAGATCGGCTTCAGCCAGAAAGGTGACTCCTGCGCCATCCTCAACGGCGGCTTTCCGATCCCTTCGGTCTGGGAGCAGCAGGAAAAATGCAATCCCATAACCTTCGATTCGGTTGTACGCCGCGGTTTCAAGGATATCTACTGCATTGAACTGGGCCGACCGCAGGGTGAACAGGGCGCATCCTGGGCGGGGCAGGGGCTTGATCTGCTCCTGAAGCATGACTTGATATCGGCGCTGAATCCTGATTTTGTGCTCTACGATATTTCGGGAGACCAGACCAGCGCGGTACTGCAAACCTTATGTGAAAAGGTTGACCTGCACCGGGTCTTTGCTGTTACTACGGCCGATTTCATGTCACTTACGGCCGTCAACTCGATTGTTGAGCAGTTGGAACGCTTTGCCGACAATCATGTACCGGTACCCTTTGGCGGTCTGCTGCCCAACGGCATCCTCAGCTCATTCGAAGAGTCGTTCATTTCCGACTTTGCCCAGCATACCGGCACCCATACCCTGGGCAGGATACCCCGATCGCTGATGGTTCGTCAGTGCGAGCTTTACGGCAAGACGGTTATAGAGGCGTCGCCCTTATCGAACCAATCCTACTTTTACCGGCGGCTGGCAAACCAGATTGTGGATGAAGCGAGCAGGTTGACGGTCAAGCAGCAGCCCAGGCCATTGTCCCAGAAGCAGCTGAGGATATGGGCACAAGAATGGGCAGACCGGCTGTATGCACTGGAAAACGGCCTGGTGACAGATGGGGCGGCTATTTAATGAAGACGTCCGTGGGGGGTGATGGCGCTCATGTGATTGATGCAGCGGGAGATGAGGAGTGGAAATGGTGGGCACAGTTGGGATCGAACCAACGACCTGCCGATTAAGAGTCGGCTGCTCTACCAGCTAAGCTATGTGCCCATGGTCGCTACCCTAATCTAATTCGACAGCGCTGTCCAATTGATATAACGAATGAAACCTGCCGTAACGATTCAGATAAACGCTGTAGCGAATTTTACTTGACAGATTTAGTGTGACTATACATAATCTATAAAAAGAATAGGTAATATATGTAGAAGGGGGTTGCTATGGTTGCAGTAGCAGAAAGTGTCCGGCGTTACAGCCGTTTTTTCAAAAAGCAGCAGGCCATGGACGTCCTTGATTACGGAACCGGCACCATGCGTAACGCGGTCTATCTGGCGCAGGAAGGCTTTAGTGTCTATGCCGCAGATCTTCCGGATCAGGTCGAAAAGCTGCGCAATTGTCCGGCCCTGATGCATGTCGAGCGCCTGCTGGCCACCAATGAGCTGCCCCAGAGCAAGCTGAACGTGGATCTGGTGCTGTCAACCTACGTCTTCAACATCATCATGAACAGCGCAGAGCGGCATGTCTACCTGGATAACGCCGTAGCAAACCTGAAGCCTGGCGGGTACCTGCTGATGGAGGTGCGCTGTCCCAATCCGCAGGAGAGATGTGACACAGCCTGTGCTGACTATTTCTCGTGTGGCGAGTGCTCCAAAACCCTGACCCACGAGGAACTTGATACGCTGTTAAATCCTCACGGATTACGGCGCATCAGCCATTATTACCGCAGCCATGCGGTAGCTGCCATCTACCAGATGGCTCAGGCGTAATGTACGGATGCCTGCGAAAACATTTTGACGGTAGCGGCAGATATATAAATGTGAGAACGATGCATTTTATTTGCTATTGAATGACTGAACAACAAGAGCTAGAAGATAATTCTTCTGGCCTCGTTGTTTGACTAGCTTCCCCCGCCTGATCTCCTTTGACACTCCATATAAACAGTACTATAGTCCGCCTTGATGAAAATCCTTAAACAGACTCCTCTTGCAGATGCCTCGATTTGTTCAATGTAAATGTTCAGGAGAAGACGGCGGGATGTTGGCCGGAAAACCGGTCAACAGGTCACATGGGAAGTTATCCGGTATTCAGCTCCTTTCAAAATCAGTGAGATATGTAAATGTTGTACGTGATGAAAACATTGAATTGAAGCTTTGATGGGTAGATGACCGGATTCCGGTGATTTTCGAGTTACGGAATTAATTCTATGGAAAACTCAAAGAAAACTAAAAGTGCATTTCATGCATTGGTACTATTGCTACTCTGTGTCGGAATGCTAGCCGGTTATTATTGGATGCCGCTACTTGGTTTCATACTGGAGATTGCGTTTTGGATTTATGGTGGGATCACTATCAATAATGAGGCAAAGGCTGAATCCAGCAAAACAGACACTCAGACCGTTGTAAGTGAAAAAAAATGATAAAAATTTATTCTCCCAATGATGAGTTTGAGCTTTCGATGATTCGCGGTGTCTTTGATACCGAAAGCATCAATTACTTCATTCACAACGATCACTTCGGGTCTATGCAAGTCGGCCCGCAAATTGATCTCTTCAATAAAAAAACCATTATGGTTTCTCCTGCGGATGCAAACAGAGCAAGGGAAATCATTACCGATCTACTTGAACGCCAAGTTACTGATGAGGAAAACTACGCAGAATTTTCAGTTGGTCAAAAGTTGAGAATGGTCTTTGAAACACTATTCTTTTTCTGGTTCATTCCAGAGAATATACGGCGCAAAGAGCCATCTGACTCATAGCCTGCAATAATCGTCGAATAACATGGGTGTGGTGTCGGATGCCGCAAACGACGCGGCTCTGCACAACCCTTAACCGTTAGTCGCTAATCCAGAGATTTTAGGCACCCCGTCGCGATTTCAATGAAATCAGGAGTGACGTCACTATGAATTTCGACTCTATTCCACGTAAAGAGCTGCAGGATATCCTCTGCCGCATGCCGAAAGCAGAGCTGCATATTCACATCGAAGGATCACTGGAGCCGGAACTGATTTTCGAACTGGCAACCAGGAACCGGATTCAACTCCCTTACCAGACCATAGATGAACTGCGGGCGGCCTATGCCTTTACAAACCTGCAGAGCTTTCTGGACATTTACTATGCCGGAGCCGGCGTGCTGCAGACAGAAGCGGACTTCTTCGACATGACCTGGGCCTACCTGAAGCGTGCCAAAGCCGAGAATGTACGACATGCAGAAATTTTCTTTGATCCGCAGACACATACAACCAGAGGGATTCAATTTGAAACCGTGATCAGCGGACTGGATCGCGCAATCCGTCGCGGCCGTGAAGAACTGGGACTGAGCGCCTCCCTGATACTCTGCTTTCTGCGCCACCTGAGTGAAGAGGACGCTTTTATGACCCTGGCGGAAGCCCTGCCGTTCCGCGATAAGTTCATTGGGGTCGGCCTTGACAGCGGTGAGCGCGGAAACCCGCCGGAGAAATTTGCCCGGGTCTTTGCACGCTGCCGGGAACTGGGGCTGCGCCTGGTGGCTCATGCCGGTGAAGAGGGTTCAGCCGAATACATCATCCATGCCCTTGATCTTCTGAATGCGGAACGGATCGACCATGGCGTGCACTGCCTGGATGATCTCACCCTGGTTACACGGCTGGCCCAGCAACAGGTACCATTGACCGTATGCCCCCTTTCCAATGTTAAGCTGTGCGTGTTCCCGAGCCTTTCCGCTCACAACATCGCCAAGCTGCTGGCAGCCGGCATTGCAGCAACCATCAATTCCGACGATCCGGCCTATTTCGGTGGCTACCTGAACCAAAATTACACCGCAACCTTTGCAGCACAGCCTGAGCTAGGGGCGCAAGAGGCTTACCAATTGGCCCGCAACAGTTTTCAGGCCAGTTTTGCGGATGAAAGCACCAAGGCGGGATGGATCAGGGAGCTGGATGAATTCTTTGTGCAGTATCGCATGATGACAATTTAGAGGCGCCAAGCGGCACGGCAGGCCGGGTTGACAACCCGGTCGGTCAATTCGATTAGGTTACAGAAGAGGATGGTGAGCTTTTGTTCAATACTATTTCCCGCCTCCGAACAGGGATTGAAAGTTTATTCATTGCGCTGGTATTATTCTGCTGCTTGGCCGGTTTTGCCCATGCCAAGCCGTCAGTTTCCATCAAGCACACGTTCTACCCTGTTTCGGGAGTTAGTTCGCATGACCTGAGAACACAGATGGATAAAGCCGGCCCCGGAGCCAAGGGTCAAATCAAGGGAGATGCCCGCACGAAGTGGGTAGTAAGCTGCAGATTCGGATTGAAACAGGTTGCCGGGGGATGTCGCCTGCATAATGTCAGCACTTCCGCAAAAGTTACGTTCATCATGCCCCGATGGAAAAACGCCGCCAAAGGGAGCCCGGAGTTGAGGGAGCGTTGGCAGAGCTATACGAAGGCCCTCCAGAACCATGAAGACGGGCACAAGGATTTTGCTATAAAAGCGGCGCAGGAAATCGAAACCGTACTTTCAGGTCTTCGTCCGATGCACAGTTGCAGCGAGATGGAACGAACAGCCAACTCAACCGCCCGTGACATCCTGAATTCGTACAAAAAGAAGGAAGAGTATTACGATATTTATACGTTGCACGGTACGACTCAAGGCGCGTCGTTCCGTTGATTCCGGATTTGACCGTTGAAAGCCGCCTGCACTCGCGCTGCCGATTGGAAAGGAGAGGAAGATGAAAAGGATACAAAATGCTTTATGTCGGCACGGTGTACTTTTAATTTGCTGTTTTTGTGCAATGGTACTTTTTTGTTACCCCGCGGCAGCACAGAATATCATTGATGAATGGAACTCCGTGAAGACGCCCACTGCGCCGGAATTGAAATCAGTGACAATCGACCCGAAAGTGACAGCCCTCCTGCTGCTCGATTTTAACAAACAGACCTGCAATGCCGACAAACGCCCCCGTTGTATTGCCTCCATTCCCAAAGTGCAAAAACTTCTTGCGGAGGCACGCGCTCATGGTGTTTACGTGGTATACAGCCTCTCTGCCGGCGCTGCTGTTGCCGACATTGCCAGGGAGTTGATGCCGCTCGGCAAAGAACCGGTGGTGACATCGGGGCCCGATAAATTCCTAGGGACAGATCTGGAAAAAATCCTTAAGGAAAAAGGTATAAAAACCGTTATGGTAACGGGAACGGCAGCACACGGGGCCGTATTGTACACGGCCAGCGGGGCTGCCTTCCGGGGAATGCAGGTCATCCTGCCCGTGGACGGCATGTCTGCAGACAGTACGTACGCTGAGCAGTATGTTGCCTGGAATATGGTGAATGCACCACGTGTTTCGAATCAGTCGCTGCTGACCAAAATTGACCTGATCAGATATTAGCAAGCGATACATAGCGAAACTTCCCATTCAAATGGGGAGCGTTCCTGTTTTGTCACCGATTTGAAAAAACTGTGCCGGCAACATTGGTGATACGTATGAGAGCTGCCAATCCGAATGATAATCCACCCGTAGCCTTTTTCGTACTATTGATCTGCGTTGGTGTCATTCTCGTCATCGGTGGTTGGCGCAGGTTGCCTTTCAGGGTTGAAAACAGAGGGTTGTCCAGATTGCTGAGTACGTTCTCTACTGAAGAAAAAAATGATTATAATGCCGCTTTCCGTATACTCGCAGGTATCGTTATGGTCCTCACGGGAATGCTGGGACTGTTTTTCTTCTGACAGATGCCGACAAGTGATTTTTCACCACCCGAGACAGAACAACAAACCACAAAGGAGATGAGCCATGAAAAAAAGTATCATTGTCATTCTGTCCGCCCTGTTCCTTTCATCTACCAGCTTTGCCGCCGACACCATGCGTGAAGGTTACTGGGAACTGATCACCGTTATGGACATGCCCGGCATGCCGGTGAAAATGGCGCCCACCAAGGTAAAGCACTGCTACACCAAGGAAGATGTCAAGGATCAGAAGAAAACCATCTCTACTGACAAAAACTGTACCGTTACCGATCTGAAACAGACCGGCAACAAAGTCACCTGGAAGATGAAGTGTACCGGAAAGAATGCCGGGACTTTCAGCGGCGAGACGGTGTACAAGGGTGATGCCTACGATTCGACCATGAAGATGCAGAGCCAGGGGCAGACCATGAATATGAAGGTCAAGGCCAAGCGGCTGGGGGATTGTCCGTAATAATCACTTTGTAAGAATGAGGTTTCTATCTATGATTGACCTGTTACGCGGACGCCGCAGTATCCGGAAATATACCAGCCAGCCGGTTGACCGGCCAACGCTCGACCTGCTGCTGGAGGCGGCGCTGCGCGCACCGTCTTCACGCAACAACAAACCGTGGAAATTCATCGTGGTGGATGATCCTGAACTGCTGGCAACGCTTTCGACGGCCAAGACACACGGTTCAGCGTTTCTGCGCCAGGCGCCGCTGGGGATTGTTGTCTGTGCCGACATCACCAGGTCGGATGTCTGGATCGAGGACTGTGCCATAGCCGCACTGCTGATTCAGATGGAGGCACAGTCATTGGGGCTGGGGAGCTGCTGGATACAGATACGGAGCCGGCCGCACAGCGAAAGTGTCTCAGCAGAATCATTCATTCAGGGGCATCTGGGTCTTTCGGAGCAGATCAAGGTTGCCGCAATCATCAGTATCGGGTATCCGGACGAGATCAAAACGCCGGTCCCCGCCGAAAAACTGGATTATCCGAACGTGAGCTATAACCGCTACACTGATTAAGCCCGTCCGGGCGAAAGAAAAGGAAATTAATATGCACAGACTCGTTATTTCAACCATGATCTGCCTGCTTGCCGCGACCTCGTTTGCCGCTGACCCTGTTAAGCCGGTGGCGAAAGAGACAATAACAACAAAATCCGGGATGAAATACACCCCGCTCCGGGAAGGTTCCGGATCTGTTCCTCGCCCTGACGACACGGTACGGGTCAATTACCGGGGCACATTATTGAACGGCCGCGAATTTGACAGTTCCTATAAAAGCGGAGGGCCGGTTGATTTTCAGCTGAAAAACGTCATCAAATGCTGGACCGAGGGGTTGCAGATGATGAAGGTCGGCGGAAAGGCAGAACTGGAGTGCCCGTCAAATCTTGCCTATGGTGATGATGGTATTGTCGGTTCCGTCCCGCGTTACGCTACTCTTATATTTGAAGTGGAACTGCTCGATATTAGATAAGGAGGCCATTGATGAACGTGCAAATGGTTACTACGGCTTTTGAACTGCCAAAATATGAAATAGTCCGCAACATCGGTGTGGTCCGCGGTATTGTTGTCAGGTCAAGGTCAATCGTTGGTTCGTTTTTGGGAGGGATGCAGACGATTTTTGGCGGTAACATTTCCATCTATACAAATCTGTGTGAACAGACCCGGAAAGACGCCTTTCAGATCATGTGTACCCAGGCGGAAAGTCATGGAGCAAATGCCATCATTGCTGTGAGATATGATGCCACTGAAGTTATGGCCGGTGTTACCGAAGTGCTTTGTTACGGGACGGCGGTTGTCGTTCAGCCGATGGCGGGGCAGGTATGAAAACGGGTATTTTTCTTGGATCAGTCCTGTTTGTTGCTGCAGTTGTGATTGGCGTTGTCCAGCTGTGGTTTGCGCCCTGGAGTCCGGACATCTTCCTCAAGCTGGAGCTCACCGTTGGTGCAGCATTTCTCATTGATGTTGTCATCTGTTTTGTGATCAGGGAATACCATGATGACCGTTCAAATCGCGGCGGGGGGCGCCTTGACTGACCGCTGTCTATTGAATTGTTCTGCATCCTCACCATTAAATCCAACATACCGGTGCCGATGAAATCAGACGTTACACAACCGCAGACCGGCACGCACCGCGGCTCCTTCCTCTGGCTGCTGATGGCGCGCAGTGCCGGCATCATCGCCTACCAGATGGTGGCGGTGGCTGTCGGATGGCAGATCTACGCGCTGACCGGCCGGCCGCTCGACCTGGGACTGGTGGGACTGGTGCAGTTTATCCCGTCAGCGCTGCTGGTGCTGGTGGTGGGGCACACGGCCGATCGCTATGACCGCCGCCGGATCGTTTCCCTGGCGCAGCTGACCGAGGCAACGGCCCTGCTGGTGCTGCTGAGTGCGACCCTCGGCAATTGGATCAGCCGGGAGGTCATCTTTACCTTCATCTTTCTGTTGGGCTGCGGCCGGGCCTTTGAATTTACCACCATGCAGACCATGGTGCCGTCGCTGGTCGAACCGGAGGAACTGCCTCGGGCCATGGCGGTGAACGCCTCGGTGGCGCAGGCCTCCATCATTGTCGGGCCGATGCTGGGCGGGTTTATCTACATGGCCGGACCTGCCGTGGTGTACGGCATCGGCGCAGCGCTCTTCCTGCTTTCGGCGGTGGTGATCTCCTGCCTGCGGATCAGGCACATGGCCCGCTCCCGGGAGCCGATCAGCCTGGAGCGGCTGTTTGCCGGAATCGCCTTTATCCGCAGCCGGCCGGTCCTGCTGGGGGCCATCTCCTTCGACCTGTTTGCCGTGCTGCTGGGAGGCGCCACAGCCCTGCTGCCGATCTATGCCCGCGACATCCTGTTCGCCTCTCCCCGCGGGCTCGGCCTGCTGCGCTCCGCCCCGGCGGTGGGCGCCTTCCTGGCCTCCCTGTACCTGGCACGTTTTCCCCTCAAGAAGAAGGTCGGCCGGAAGATGTTCAATGCCGTGGCCCTGTTCGGTGCCGCCACGGTCGTCTTTGCCCTGTCGACCTCCATGCTGTTGTCGTTTCTGGCCCTGATCATCCTGGGCGGGGCCGACATGCTGAGTGTGGTCATCCGCTCATCCCTGGTGCAGCTGGATACGCCCGATGAGATGCGGGGGCGGGTAAGTGCCGTCAATGCCGTCTTCATCGGGGCCTCCAACCAGCTGGGCGAGTTCGAATCCGGTCTGACCGCCGCCTGGTTCGGGGTCGTTCCTGCGGCCGTGCTGGGTGGCGTCGGCACCCTGCTGGTCGTCGGCGTGTGGCGGTACCTGTTCCCCCAGTTGGTGGATCGCGACCGGTTGCTGCCTGAGCGGCTGACGGGCGCGGGTGACAGGATCAGCGTCAGCTAGTTCCTTTTCTCTGAAGACCCGCAAGCCAACCGGGCTGTCCCTGCCGTTGTTCCTGTCGTATCCGTATCATGAGTAGAAGTATGTTGGGTTTCAATCCATCAATAACCAAGGAATGTCGCATGTCGATACGCAAACAGATTCTGGTTAAAGGTATTGTTCAGGGGGTTTCTTACCGTATGCATACCCAGTGGGTTGCCAGGCATCACGGCGTCACCGGCTGGGTGCGCAACGTCACTGACGGCTCCGTAGAAGCCTGCCTTGAAGGCGAGGAAAGCGCTGTTGATGCCGTGATCGCATGGTGCAGCATCGGTCCCGAAAACGGGCTGGTTGACGAGGTGCAGATCCTGGCTGTTACACCTGGTGGCGGCTGCCCGGACTTCAGTATCCGGGAAGACCGGATTGCTACCTGATAGATGCTGTTGTATGAAGGCTGAGGACATCAGGGCAGGGCTGTAACGCCTGAATCAGTCTTTAATGTATATAAAACTTGTAGATAATATATAAATAAGTTGACATGCTGTTTATGGTTTGCTAGGTTACCTAAAACGGGCTGACCAGAAAAACTGGAGGCCAGGCTTGGAACGGGATAGATATGCCCCGTCCATGCCTGGCCTCTTTTTTTATTCCACACCCAACACAGGAGCCAATCATGAACACACAACCGATCCGTATTATTCTGACGCTGTTGACCCTGATGAGCCTGCTGACCGTCAACGCCTTTGCCGAAGGCAGCGGCTATAAAGGCTATCCGCGCGGGCAGGCCCTGATCAGCGTGCAGGAACTCAAGCGTCTGATCGATGCCAAAGACCCCAGGCTGGTGGTCCTGGCAGCCGAGAACAGCGTCGAGTACCACCTGGGGCATATCCCCGGATCACTGCAGGTGGACCGGCCGGCCATAGAGGCCCCCCCGGAAACACAGCACGGTATCAGCGGCAATATCATCGATGCCGCCGGCTTCTCCAAGCTGACCCAGAGACTGGGCATCAACCGGGATTCGCAGGTGGTGGTTTATGACACCAGGTATGATGCCACCCGCCTCTGGTGGGCCTTCAGCTACTACGGCAAAGGGGATGTGCGGGTGCTGGATGGCGGCATCAAGGCCTGGAAGGATGCCGGCTATCCGGTCGATCTGTTGGCGCATGCAGCACCCGTCCGTACTGGCACGTTCGTCGCCAGGGTCGCGCTGCCCGCGCTCCGGGTGGATACGCCTGAGGTGATTGCCGCCCAGAACAGTGCTGCGGCGCAGATCTGGGACAATCGCGATCTCAAGGAGTTTACCGGCGAGGAACTGAAAAAAGGTGCCTATCGCGCCGGCCGCATTCCCGGCAGCGTTCACAGCAACTGGACGGTATTCAAGAAAAAGGAGAACCAGGCCGAGTGGCTGACCGCCGCAGATCTCCAGCGTGTGCTGCACAATCTCGGCTACGAGCGCAGCAAAGAGCAGTATTTCTACTGCCAGTCCGGCGTGCGCTCAACCCAGGCCCTGTTTACCCTCTATCTGGCCGGCTGACCGCTGGATAAACTGCATAACTACGACAGCTCCTGGATCGGCTGGTCCAGGGACAAAAATCTGCCGCTGGTGACCGGAGTACCGCTGGCTCCGTCTCTAGCCCGGACAGGTTTATAGGAGACTGACAATGACACTCGCTCTGGCCCGAAAAGCCCACGTATCAGACCTGGATTTAGTGGCACAGCGCTATCCGGATGTGCCCCGCCTGATTATCCTCAAGACCGACGTACAGCGGCGCGGTGCGTTTTATAGCGATGCGGCGGTCGGACTGCTGGATGAACGGCTGCACCAGACTACTGGCACCCATATCTTCGGAGCCCGCGACGGCCGGATCGCTGCCCGTCCCGAGTCGCTGCTGCTGCGGGACGGAAGCTCGATCATCACTACCCCGACCGCCCTGGAAGAAGGCCCCTACGTGGTGGACCTGCTGGAAGGGGAGCCCTGGCTGTTTGACGGAGGCCTGCCGGTGGAACCGGTCGACTATTGGCCGGCACCGGCTTTTTATGCCAGGACCAGCAGTTCCGGGGTGCCGATGAAGAACATCGTCAGTGCCCGCCCCCAGCGGCTGAATATCTTTCCCTATCGTTACTGCACCTTCTGGAACAACGGCAAGGGCTGCGCCTTCTGCGATATCGTCTCCCAGCTGAAAAAAGGTGGCAAGGAACTCAAGATCCCGGCCAGGCTGGATCCGGTCGAAGTGGGGGAGGTGGTCGGCGAAGCGTTGAAAGAGCAGGGGCGCTTTTCAACCGTGTTCCTGACCGCCGGTTCCATGGTTGGCGGCGCACGGCCCTTCGATGACGAAGTGGATTACTACATCGCCATCCTGAAAGAGGTCGGCCGGAACTTCCGTACCCACAAATTCCCCAGCCAGATGATCGGCACCGCCTTTGAAAAAGATCAGCTGAAAAGGCTCTACGCCCAGACCGGGCTGACCAGTTATACCTCCGACATCGAAGTGCTGGACGAGGAGCAGTTTAACCGTCTCTGCCCCGGTAAGGCGGAATGGATCGGCTACAGAGAGTGGAAAAAACGTCTGATTGATGCGGTGGATGTATTCGGCCCGGGCCGGGTGAACACCGGACTGGTGGCCGGCATCGAGCTGGCCGGGCCGCACGGTTTCCGCAGCGAGGATGAAGCGCTGGCACGGACGCTGGCCGAAGCCGAGGGCCTGGCGCAACAGGGGGTCAGCACGGTCTTCATCGTCTGGTCGCCGCGCCCCGACACCCCGCTGGGGAGCTTCAAAAACGCCTCGCTGGATTATTACATCCGGCTGGCGCGGGGGCTGCACGCCCTGCGGGTCAAATACCGCCTGCCCATCGACCACGACAGCTACAGGAACTGCGGCAATCATCCCGACACCGATCTGTCACGGCTGTTACCGCTCTGGGAGGAATGAACCATGTCCAACGAATTACGCACATTGGTCGCCACACTGCTGGCAGATACGGCAACACATGCCAGCATCGCCACCCTGGATGAAGCGGGCGCGCCCCACAGCGTGCCGAGTCCCTTCCTCAGGCAGGATGGGCAGGGGAGGCTGGTGCACCTGGAACTGCTGGAAACCTCCTCCAGCCACCGCAACCTGCTGCGCAGCATCTGGTTCGAGCGGCCGGTCTCCATCACCCTCAGCGGTCGTGATGGCCAGGTGCTGGTCATAACGGGGCGGACGTACAAGGCCCATGTCTCCGGGCCGCTATTCAGCGCATATTACCGCGAGGTGCGCAACGCCCTGGGCGATGCCGACCTGGCGGCGGTCTGGTTGATAGAGGTGCTGCAGGTACGCGATGAGACCTATCTGCTCCGCAAGGAGCATGAAGAACGATTGCACCCCTTCCATCTGCATCTGGACCGTCTGGCGGTAGAGCATGGATCCCTTCCCCTCCCTTGACGGGAGGGGATTGAGGGGTGGGTGAAATTGCTGCGGAGGTAAACATGGCAAATTCCCCCACCCCCTAACCCCCTCCCGCAAGGGGAGGGGGGACCATTACCTGGCCGGACATTACTGATTTAAACGTAAATTCAAAGGAGACATACACAATGAAACGTACCACCTTCCACCCGATTCGTATTTTCTCACTCCTGCTCGCCATCCTCGTTACCATTCCCTTCGCAGCCTCAGCCGAGGTCAGGGAGGTGCGCATCGCCAAACAGTACGGCCTGGGCTATCTGCCGCTGATCGTCGCTGAGGAGCAGCATTTGATCGAGAAGCATGCCCGGGCAGCCGGCCTGGGGGATATCAAGGTGACCTGGGCTACCCTGGGGGGCGGCAGCGCCACCAACGACGCCCTGCTGTCCGGCAGCGTCGATTACGTCTCCAGCGGCGTTGCCCCCCTGATCCTCCTGTGGGCCAAGAGCAACGGGGCCGTCAAGGGGCTGGCAGCCCTTGATACATCGCCGCTCTTCCTCAATACCAATAATCCGAACGTGAAATCGATCCGTGATTTCGGCGACAAGGACCGTATCGCCCTGCCGGCGGTCAAGGTCTCGATCCAGGCCATCGTCCTGCAGATGGCGGCGGCCAAGGCCTTTGGGTTTGAAAACTATGCCAAACTGGACAAGTTGACCGTCACCATGAAACACCCGGATGCCATGGCCGCGCTCCTGTCCGGCAGGTCCGAGATCAATGCCCACCTGACCAGCCCCCCCTTCATGTTCCAGGAGCTTGATAGCAGGAATGTCCGGACGGTACTCAACTCCTACGATGTCCTGGGCGGACCGCACACCTTCAACGTCATCTCCACCACCAAGGTCTTTTACGAAGCCAATCCAAAAATCAACAGGGCGGTCCTGGCCGCCATTGAAGAGGCCGATGACTTCATCAAAAAGAACCATAAGGCCGCGGCCGAGATCTACATCAAGAATAGCGGTAGCAAGGAATCCCCGGCAGACCTGCTTTCCCAGCTCAACAACCCGAAGCTGGGGTATTCGACGACCCCGACCAATATCGCCAAGTTCGCCGATTTCATGCACCAGACCGGTACGATCAAGACCCGGCCGAAGGATTGGCGGGAGCTGTTTTTTCCCGCTGTCCACGGCAAGAAGGGGAGCTGATCATGGCGACTGCAGCGGCAGAATCACTGCTTGATGTCAGCGGCGTCACGCTGCGCTACCGGGCGCAAAACCATACAGTGACGGCAACCGAAGGCGTCACGTTCCAGGTGGCTCGCGGTGAGCGGATGGTGCTGCTGGGGCCCTCCGGCTGCGGCAAGTCGACCCTGCTGAAAGCGGTCGGCGGGTATCTGAAGCCGAGCGCAGGGAGCATTACCCTGAACAGCAGGCTGGTCGAAGGGCCGGGACCGGACCGGGTGATGGTCTTTCAGGAATTTGACCAACTGCTCCCCTGGAAGAGCGTGCGTGAGAACGTGGCCTTTGGTCTGATCGCCAGCCGCAGCCTGCCCAAAAGGGAAGCATTTGAGCGTGCTGACGAGACCATCCGCACGGTGCATCTGCAGAAATTCGCCGACTCCTATCCCCATACCCTGTCGGGCGGCATGAAGCAGCGGGTGGCCATCGCCCGCTGCCTGGCCATGAAGCCGGATATCATCCTGATGGACGAGCCCTTTGCCGCTCTGGACGCCCTGTCGCGCAGACGGATGCAGGATGAACTGCTGGAGTTGTGGGGTGAGTCCCGCTTCACCATGCTGTTTGTCACCCATTCCATTGAAGAGGCGCTGCTGCTGGGGGACAGGATCGTGGTGATGTCGCCCCATCCGGGCCGGGTGGAAGAGATTCTGGAAGCGGACCGGGTTAATTCGGCCGCTGCAAACAACCCGGAACTGACGGAACGGATCCAGCGGATCCTGTTCCGCTCTGCTCCGGAATATACGATTTGAGGCACGATCATGACGAAAGAAAGCGCCGCAGCAACCACTATTGAAACAGCAGGCATCACTGCTGATACCGCAGTTGTAACCGCATTCGCCAGGCAGGGCATCACTCTGGGACACATTTGGGATCAGGCCTGGCTGCGACGAACGGTGCTGCTGGTGCTGATGTGCATCCTGTGGGAGTGGTACGCCGGGCACCTGGCCAACCCGCTCATGCTTCCGACCTTCAGCGCTACGCTCAAGGCGCTGGCCGAGGCACTGGTCAACGGAACGCTGCCTGCCCGTATTCTGGTATCCCTCAAGACCCTGATCGTCGGATACGGCATCGGTGTGCTGCTGGCACTGGTGCTGGCAATGGCAGCCGTTGGCAGTCGCCTCGGCGCAGATCTGCTGGACCTGTGCACTGCCATGTTCAATCCCCTGCCGGCCATCGCACTGCTGCCGCTGGCACTGCTCTGGTTCGGGCTCGGCACGGGCAGCATCATGTTTGTGCTGGTGCATGCCGTGCTCTGGCCGGTGGCCCTGAGTGCCCACGCCGGGTTTGCCGGGATCAACCCGACCATCCGCATGGTCGGCCGCAACTACGGCCTGATCGGCATCCGTTACGTAGCCACCATCCTGATACCGGCCGCCTTTCCTTCGCTGCTGACCGGGCTGCGCAACGGCTGGGCCTTTGCATGGCGCACCCTGATTGCAGCGGAACTGGTCTTCGGTGTCAGTTCGGGCAGCGGCGGCATCGGCTGGTTCATCTACGAAAACAAGAACCAGCTGGAAATACCGGCGGTCTTTGCCGGCCTGATCACCGTGATCGTGATCGGCATCGCCGTGGAGAACCTGGTCTTCACCGGCCTCGAACAGAGGACTGTCGTCCGCTGGGGAATGAAAAACAGCGGGCATGACAGCCGCTCCGGCCCGGCATAAGTGCCGCCGGTGAACATCTGCTGTCGTGAATGCTCCAGTTCGCTGCAGAAAACCCATGGCCGGGGGGGATTCCCTTCGGCCATTTCTGTGCCGTGCGAACAGACTTTGTTTGAAATTGTTTTTCGCTGCCAGACGGCATACTATATCCCCTCACCACTTCTTCAGGGTAGGATGCGGGGAAACTGACGGTAGTGCATTGAAAGCGGACCCATGAAGACTGATGAAGAAACACAAAAACAGAGGGAGATCATTGACATGAAAATATCACTGGGTGCCAAGACCCTGGCACAACCGACACCCACCTGGCTGGTGGGGACCTACGATGCTAAGGGCAAAGCCAATATCATGACCATCGCCTGGGGCGGCATCTGCTGCTCGTCGCCGACCTGTGTGGCCGTGTCCCTGCGCAAAGCGACCTATACCTATGATGCTATCGTGGCCCGCCGGGCCTTTACCGTCAACATTCCCTCCGAGACCCATGTCCGCGAGGCGGATTATGTCGGGATCGTCTCGGGGCGGGATGTGGACAAGTTTGCCGTGACCGGTCTGACTCCGGTCAGAAGCGAGCTGGTGGATGCCCCCTATGTGGCCGAGTTCCCCCTGATACTGGAATGCCGACTGCTGCAGACGGTCGAGATCGGGCTGCATACCCAGTTCATCGGCGAGATTGTCGACGTCAAGGCCGATGAATCCGTACTGAACGACAAGGGGCTGCCCGATGCTGCCAAGGTCCGGACCTTTTCCTACGATCCCGGCTCCCGCAACTATTTTGCCACCGGGGCGCTCCTGGCCCAGGGGTTCACCATCGGCAGGGGCTTGATTGACGACAGCGGCATCAGCCTGGCAAAGAGCGAGTAGACATGACCGGCACTGAATTCGATTTTGACACGGTCATCGACCGCAGTGGCACCAGCAGCGAAAAATGGGACAAGTACCGGGGGCGCGACATCATCCCGCTCTGGGTGGCGGACATGGATTTCCGTTCTCCGCCGGCGGTCATCTCCGCCTTGCACGAACGGATCGAACAGGGGGTCTTCGGCTACACCCATCCGCCTCAAGGGTTGGTGGATGCGGTGCTGGAGCACCTGGGTCGGGATTTCGGCTGGCAGGTGCAGCCCACATGGCTGGTCTGGCTGCCGGGGTTGGTCTGCGGGCTGAATGTGCTCTGCCGGGCTGTTGGTGAAGCGGGTGACGAGGTCGTCACCTTCACACCGGTCTATCCGCCGTTTTTGTCGGCCCCGACCCTGTCGCAGCGTACCACGGTCGAGGTGCCGCTGAAGCTGGACGAGGGGCGCTGGGTGGCGGACCTGGAAGCCCTGGAACGGGCCATCACGCCGCGCACCAGGCTACTGCTGCTGTGCAGTCCCCATAACCCGGTCGGCCGTGCCTGGTCACAGCAGGAACTGGAGCAGTTTGCCGGGGTGGCCGAACGTCACGACCTGATCATCGGTTCGGACGATATCCACGCCGGTCTGATCCTGGACGAGGAGACAGCCCATATCCCGATTGCCACCCTGTCGCCGGACATCGCCCGCCGCACGATTACGCTGCTGGCCCCCAGCAAGACCTACAACATCCCCGGGCTGGGCTGTTCCTTTGCGGTGATCAGTGACCCGCTGCTGCGAAAAAGTTTCATCAAGGCGGCCGGACGGATCGTGCCGCACGTCAACCTGCTCGGATATACGGCTGCCGAGGCGGCCTATTGTTACGGTGAAGTGTGGCGGCAGGCGCTGCTGACCTATCTGAGAGGGAACCGTGACCTGGTGGCGGAGGCGATCGGGAGCATCCCCGGACTGGCAACCACCCACGTGGAGGCCACCTACCTGGCCTGGATCGACACCCGTGCCAGCGGCATTGAAAATCCCGGCCAGTTTTTCGAGCAGGCCGGGGTAGGGCTGTCAGATGGCGCGGAATTCGGTGCACCCGGATTTGTCAGGCTCAATTTCGGCTGCAGCAGGTCCTTGCTGACAGAAGCGCTGGGGAGGATGGCGGCAGCGATCGCCGCCCGTACGAAATGAAAACCAGAAAAGCCAGGGAGGGTATCCCTGGCTTTTCTGATGTCTGGTTATTCAGATGGTCCCGGCCGTTGTGCCGGATTCTCTATTACAGTTCTACATCCAGCTCATTCTGGAAGATCTGTTCCAGGGTCTGTTTCTTCCTGATCAGGACAAATTCCGAGCTGCGTGTCTTCATGACTGCCGGCGGCTTGCGGTGCGAGTTGTAATTCTCCGGCGACATGCTCTCGGAATAGGCGCCGGTCCCGCCGATCACCACGTAATCGCCGATCTCCGGTTCAGCAATCATCACCGGCACAATGTTGCCGTCATTGTCCAGGCGCACCGAATCGCCGCTTTCGCAGCATCTGCCGACAATGCCGAACGGCTTGGTCCCGGCTGCCGGAATGTTGTCGTATTCGCTGGAGAGCAGCGTGCCGTCCTGGCGCACGATCGTGATCGGGTGCTCGGAGCCGTAGAGCAGCGGCCTGGTCAGCAGCTCCATGCCGCCGTCAACGATCAGGAAATTCAGCTCGTTGGTCAGCTTCTTATCAATGATCCGGGTAATGATGTGGCCGGAATTGGCAACCACGAACGTCCCCGGTTCGATCTCCATCTTCAGTTCGCGGCCGGTGGCCTCTTTAAACTCCTTCACTCGCTGGGCGGCATAGGCTCCCAGGGAGGCAATATCCGCCTGTTTTTCACCCGGCATCCTGGCCACCTTGAGGCCGCCGCCAAAGCTGACCCGTACGGCATCCGGAAAGAGATCCCTGACAAAACCGAGCTCGCGATCGATATTCTCGCGCCACTTCTCCGGGTCGCCGCCCGATCCGATATGCACATGCACCTGGGTAAAGTGCAGCCCCATCTCGTCGGCCAGGGCTTTCACCGCGGGCACATCATTGAGGTGCACGCCGAAGCAGGAGTATTCGCTGCCGGTATCACGGGTCTGGCTTTCGCCGCCGCCGGCCGAGCCGGGATGGACCCTGATGGACAGCTCTATGCCGGTTTCCTTGGCAAAGCCTGCAATCAGGCGGAACTGTGTCAGAGAGCAGACATTGTATTTCAGGCCGGCACGGATCATCTCCTCCAGCTCTTTACGCTCTTCGCCGCTCGGGACTTCCTGGGTCGTCAGCATCATGCGGGTGTAGGGAATCCCTGCAATGTGGGCCCGGGCCGCTTCATCCAGCGAAGAACAGTCCAGGTCAAGACCCTTGTTGGTCACTACGCGCAGTACCGTGCGGTCCGAGTTGGCCTTCATGGCGTAGCGCACATGCAGGCCGAACGGGTTCGGCATGCTCAAGAGCTGATCGCAGCTGCGCTCGATGAATGCCTGATCATGCAGGTAGAGCGGCGTGCCCCATTTCCGGGCGATCTCCGGTACCAGTGCTGCATCAAATTTTGTCGGTCCAAAATGTTTCACTGTCATCTCTTCAACCTCGCTATTTTGAAATGGCTTCACTCACCTGCGAGTTTCGCGGGGAGTGTAAAGGGGCACGTACTTGCCGGAGCATTTTGAAATTTATAAATGTTACCCTTCTCTCCGGACATTTTCTACTGTTTTTCTCAGCCAGGCCCAAAAAACTGACTTCGAAGCGGTAGTCTTGTTGCCGGCAACCATGTTCCAATGCCTGCATCCCGCTACCTGGTTGATCTGCTGAATCTCGTAGTTAGCTGGTTTGCTGATAGTATTCAGCAGTGTCCGGTTTGGTCTTTGCATTAAGCCTCCCCTCCCTTGACGGGAGGGGATTGAGGGGTGGGTGAAGCTGCCGTCAGCATCAAATATGGCAAATTCCCCCACCCCCTAACCCCCTCCCGCAAGGGGAGGGGGGACTTTTAAGTGACAAATGCATAAACCTAACCGGCAGTCGCTGGGTAGTATTAAGAAAGTAGCCCGTTACTGCGTCAGAATTCAGCATCAGTTTTTTTATTGACATATAAATTATAACATATATAATTTTCACTATATTTGACACCGAGGAGTGCGTATGATCAGGTCTATTCTTGCACTGTGTATGATTGCGGTTTGTGCCGCTACGGCGGGGGCGGAAACCTTCCGGCTGGGCCTCAAGGATGCCATCGGCATGGCGGTCGAAAAAAACAACCGGGTGCGGGCCGCCGGATTTACGGCAGAATCTGCCCGGCAGAGTATCGCCATCGTAACCTCCCGCTACTATCCCTCCATCTCCTTTGATGAGAGCTTCACGATCTCCAATTCCCCGACGCAGACCTTCATGATGAAGCTGGATGAAGGACGCTTCAGCCAGAACGACTTCCAGATCAATAACCTCAACAATCCCGGCACCCAGCACGATTTCAGGACCGCTCTCACGGTCAGGCAGCCGATCTACAACCCGTCCATCCCACCGGCCCGGGAGATGGCTGTCAAGGAATCTCACATCCAGGACACGCGCTACGAAGGTTCGAAACAGGAAACAGCGTTCAGGGTGTTCAGGCTGTACCTGGATATCCAGAAGGCCCAGGCCCGCCTCCGTGCCGCTGAACAGGCCGTCAGCGAGGTGCGGGAGCACATGCGGCTGGCGACGGTCCGCAATCAGGCCGGCGTCGGCCTGAAATCAGACGAGTTACGGGCCCGCACGAACCTTTCCATGAACGAACAGCAGCTGATCAGCGCCCGCAACAATCTCACCATAGCCCGGATGGAGCTTGCCAACGTCATAGGGCTCAAGGAGAGCGACAGCATCGAACTGGTTGATGCAAAGATTGCAGCCCCTCCGCTGCTCCAGACACCTGAGGAGTTGGTTGCACTGTCGCTCGACAGCAGAATTGAACTGAAACTGTCGCAGACGGAGTATGAAAAGGCGGATGCTGCCCTGTGGCTTGCCCGCAGCAGCTATCTGCCAACTGTCGGCGCCTTTGCCACCTATCAGATGAATTCCCGGGACACACCCTTCAGGACGGACAACGATTCCTGGAATGCGGGCGTTGCCCTGACCTGGCAGCTGTTTGACGGATTCAAGCGCTGTCGCGAGCGGGACAAGGCGGTCGCAGAAAAATCCGCCGCAGCCGAGCTGCTGCAGCATGCCACGCGCGAATCCGGCCTGCGGGTCAGGGAGAGCTATCTGCGCAGCGAAGAGATGGCCAAGCGCCTCGAAGTTGCCGTCAACACCCAGCAGGATGCCGAAGAGACCGTACGTCTTCTGACCCAACGATTTGAAAATTCGCTGGCCACCATGGTCGAGGTTCTCGACGCGCAGACAGCGCTGAACCAGACCAGGGCAGATCTGGTGGATTCAGAGGCAAACCTGGCCCTGGCACGCGGCTATGTCTATTTCAGTGCCGGAATTTTTCTCAAGGAGATGACCAAATGATATACAGGAGCGACATGAGTACCATTACCTACAGGCTTCGCAGCGTGATCCCCGCAGTGGCCGTCCTGCTTGCTTTGGGCGGCTGCGGCGGCCAGCATGGCGACAACGCCAAAAAAACCGACGTTCCTGCTCCGGTGGTCAAAGGTCTGCTTCTGGAAACAGTTTCAAGCGCTGCTCTGCCCGAATCGGTTGAATTGGTCGGCACGGTGCGGTCCCGCAGTAGTGCCGTCGTCTCAACCCGTGTTCCCGGCACGGTCAGCAGCCTCAAGGTGCGTGAAGGCGATCGGGTCCGCAAGGGGCAGTTGCTGGCACAGCTGGATGCCCAGGAGAACCAGGCCCAGGCAGCTGCCGCCGTTTCCGGCGTGGACGAGGCGCAGCGCGGGCTTGAAGAGGCCCGCTCCCGCAAAAAGCTGGCCGATACAACCTTTGAACGGTATCAGAAGCTGTTCAAGGAGCAGGCCGTCACCCGCCAGGAATTTGATGTGAAACAGTCCGAGCAGGAACTTGCTTCCCAGGGGGTGGCCAGGGCCGAGGCGCGCCTCAATCAATCACGGGAAGGATCCCGGGCAGCGGCTGCCATGTCGGGATACACCCGCATTATTGCCCCTATCTCTGGCATCATCTCCGCAAAGCAGGTTGATCCGGGAGCCACGGTCTTTCCCGGTCAGCCGCTGATGACGATAGAGGATGAGGGCAACTACCAGCTGGAGCTGGCTGTGCCGGAATCCTTGTCCGGTAAGGTTAAACCTGGTTCGCCAGTGCAGGTGACCCTCGATTCCGGTGTTACCACCCTGAACCTGAAAATTGCAGAGATCGTCCCGGTTGCCGATCCGAACAGCCGCACCTTCATTGCCAAGGTCAACCTGAGTCAGAAGGGACTTGCGTCCGGAACGTTCGGGCGTGGTGCCATAGCGCTGGGCACCAGCACAAACGGCATGCGGGTCAGGAAAGCAGCACTGGTTGAACGCGGCGCATTAAGCTTTGTCTGGGTCGTGGACAAGAACAGCATCGTCCGCATGCGTCTGGTCAAGGTCGGTAAAAACTTCGGCGACAAGGTGGAGATTCTCTCCGGCCTGTCCGATGGTGAGCGGGTTGTTGTCAGTGGCGTTGAGAAGATCAGCGAAGGGTCTAAGATGGAATAATCACAATCGGGAGCAAGATTTTTTGACCTTGTTGATATATGAACAGTGACTAAAGAGGTTTAACACTATGCAACATCTCGGCTTCGCCGGAAAAATAGCCCGCGCCTTCATCAACTCGAAACTGACCCCGCTGATCGTCGGCGCCTCGCTGCTGCTGGGCCTGTTTGCCATCAAGATGACCCCCCGCGAGGAGGAACCGCAGATCGTGGTTCCCATGGTGGATATCTACCTGCCCATGCCCGGATCTTCGCCACTGGAGGTGCAGGAACGGGTGGTCAAGCCCTTCGAGTCCAAGCTGTGGGAGATCAAGGGGGTCGAGTACCTCTACTCCATGAGCCGCCCCGGCCTGGGCATCATCACCGTGCGCTTCCTGGTGGGACAGCCGATGGAGGAGTCGCTGGTCAAACTCTACAACAAGGTCATGAGCAACCGCGGCGTACTGCCGCCGGGAGCCGGTGAGCCGCTGGTGGTGCCGAAATCCATCGACGACGTGCCGATCATGGCCCTGACGCTCTGGTCGGAGCGCTATGATCACGGCACCCTGCGGACCCTGGCCCGGGAAGTGGCCGATGAACTGAAAAAGAGCGAGAACAGCGCCGAGGTCGAGATCAAGGGCGGCCTGCCTCGCCAGCTGCGGGTGACGCTGGACGCCCCGCGCCTGGCCGGTTACGGCCTGTCGCCCCTGCAGGTGGCGGGTGCCCTGCAGAAGGGCAACGCCACACTCTCATCCGGCGCATTCTCCGGCGCCAATAAAGAAACAATCGTTGAAACCGGCGGCTTCCTGGAGAGCGCAGAGGCGGTCAAACGCACGGTGGTCGGTGTCTTCGGCGGCAAGCCGGTCTATCTCAGTGATGTGGCCCAGGTCCGGGACGGCCTGCAGGAACCGCAGGACTATGTCTTTATGGGCATGGGACCGGCTGCTGCCCACAAGAATCTGACCGGCACACCGGGACAGGATTATGCAGCGGTAACGATCTCCGTGGCCAAGCGCAAGGGCGCCAACGCCACCTGGGTGGCCGAGGATCTGGCCCGAAAGGTCGAGGCACTCAAGGGCAAGCTGATCCCCTCCGATGTGCAGGTCACGATCACCCGCAACTACGGCGAAACCGCCAAAGAGAAGAACAACGAACTGCTGTTCCACATGTTCCTGGCGGCCATCTCCGTCACGATCCTGATCGCAGTCTTCATGGGGTGGCGGGCCGGTGCGGTGGCGGCCATCGCCATCCCGGTCACCCTGGCACTGACCATGCTGATCTTCTATCTGATCGGCTACACCCTCAACCGCATCACCCTCTTTGCCTTGATCTTCTCCATCGGCATCCTGGTGGACGACGCCATCGTGGTGGTCGAGAACATCCACCGCTACTTCACGACTACGGTCATGAAGCCGCTGGATGCGGCCATCAAGGCGGTCGATGAGATCGGCAACCCGACGATGCTGGCCACCTTTGCCGTGATCGCCTCGATCCTGCCCATGGGCTTCGTGGGCGGCCTGATGGGCCCCTACATGCGGCCGATCCCGGTCGGCGCCAGCATGGCCATGCTCTTCTCCATGCTGATCGCCTTCATCGTGACCCCCTATTTCGCCTTCCGCTTCATGAAGGGAGAGTCACATCACGACTCCGGCGCAGCACCCGAAGATTCCAGGTTAACAGCATTTTACCGCCACTGGATGGGGCGGCTGATCCACGAGAAGGGGCTGCGCTACGGTTTCCTGGGTGCGGTGGTAGTCCTGCTGCTGCTCTCCTGCTCCCTGGTCCTGTTCAAGGCCGTGACGGTCAAGATGCTCCCCTTCGACAACAAGAACGAGCTGCAGGTGATCATCGATGCGCCGGACGGCACGCCGCTGGAGCAGACCGCCCGCATCTCCCGCGAGATGGGCGACGCCCTGCGGGGTGTGCCGGAGGTGACCGATTTCCAGCTGTATATCGGCACCAGCGCCCCCTTCAACTTCAACGGCCTGGTGCGGCATTACTACCTGCGCAAAGGCTCGAATCTGGCCGATATCCAGGTCAACCTGCTGCCAAAGGATCAGCGCAAGGATCAGTCCCATGCTATCGCCAAGCGCATCCGGCCGCTGGTCAAGGCCATTGCCGACAAGTACGGAGCCCGGGTCAAGGTGGCCGAGATTCCGCCCGGTCCGCCGGTGCTGGCCACTCTGGTGGCTGAGATCTACGGACCGGATGATGCTGCTCGCGCCGGCACCGCCCGCAAGGTCAGGGACATTCTGGTCAAGACTGCCGGCGTGGTGGATGTGGATATGTACCGCGAAGATGATCAGCGGAAGGTGACATTTGGCGTTGATCGGGAAAAGGCGGCCCTCTCCGGCATTGCCGTGGATGACGTTGCCCGGACCCTGGCCATGGCTCTGGGAGGGGAGAACAGCGGATTACTGCACCTGCCCAAGGAAAAGGAACCGGTCTACATCAACCTGCGCCTGCCTGCCGGGGAGCGCAGCTCAATAGCGGATCTCTCGGCGATCTACGTTCCCGGCCAGAAGGGGAGCGTGCCGCTCTCCCAGCTGGTGCGGACAACGACCGGCAACGCGGAGAAGACCCTCTACCGCAAGAACCTGAAGAACGTGGTGTATGTGATCGGCGATGTGGCCGGCCAGATCGAGGCGCCGGTGTACGCCATCCTCAAGATGCAGAAAGAGATCGCCGCCCTGTCGAACCCGGACGGCTCAAAGATCGAGGTGTTGGCATCCCGGCAGCCCTGGAGCGAGGAAAAGCTGGGCATGAAGTGGGACGGTGAGTGGCACATCACCTACGAGGTCTTCCGCGACCTGGGGATCGCCTTCGGTGCCGTCATGGTGCTGATCTACATCCTGGTAGTGGCCTGGTTCCGGGACTTCACCACGCCGCTGGTGATCATGGCCCCTATTCCGCTGACCCTGATCGGCATCCTGCCGGGGCACGCCCTGTTCGGTGCCTTCTTCACCGCTACCTCCATGATCGGTTTCATCGCCCTGGCCGGGATCATCGTGCGTAACTCCATCATCCTGATCGACTTTGCCGAGATGAAGCGCCGCGAAGGGATGGCCCTGGATGAGGCCATCATCGAGGCCGGCGCCGTCCGCTTCCGCCCCATGCTGCTGACCGCGGCTGCGGTGGTGGTAGGGAGCTTTGTAATCGTCTTTGACCCGATCTTCCAGGGGCTGGCCCTGGCCATGATGTTCGGCGAGATCGCCTCGACGACCCTGTCACGGGTAACCATTCCCATATTGTATTACCTGGTCCAAAACTGGAAGGAACGGCATCATGTCGGTGAACCACACATACAGACTTCATCTGAATCGTAACGAGGAGGCAGGAACATGAAAGAAGAATTTTATATCGAACGCATCGTACGCATCGTGGCCGGGTCATTCATTATGATCTCACTGCTGCTGGCACACTTTCACAGCCCCAACTGGCTCTGGTTCACCGGCTTTGTCGGACTGAACCTGTTCCAGTCCGGATTTACCCAGTTCTGCCCGATGTTCAACATCCTGGCAAAACTGGGTGTGCCTCGCTTTCCCGGCTCCAGCTGCTGTAAATGATTGTGGAAGCTGTGAAGGAAACTGACAAAGGACGGTATGACACGTGAACAGAATCCTATGGATACTCTTGTTGCTGCTGATGGCCTGCTCATCTGCAACAGCGGCTGAAACCCGAAACATAACGGCCCGAGAGGCCAAAGTCATCCTGGATAAAAACAGGAATGCCTTCCTGCTGGATGTACGCACCCCGCAGGAATTCAGTCAGGGCCGTATCCCCGGAGCCGTGCTGATTCCGGTTAACGAGGTAGAGCGGCGAATCGGTGAAATTCCTAAAAATCGGCCTGTCATTGTCTATTGCGCGGTCGGTTCGCGCTCGCTGCCCGCCGCCCGCTACCTGTCCAAAATGGGCTATGGCGTTGTTTATCATATGAGCGACGGCATCGTGGGCTGGTATCGAAACGGTTTTCAGATTGTGAGATAGCCATGAGCGTGTATGAGACATCTGCGCTGGTCCTGAAAACACTCGGTCATCCCTTGCGGTTGAAAATTGTTGCCGGATTGGTGAAACAGCCACAATGCGTCAAGGATATCTGGGGCTGCCTCGGTTTGCCGCAAGCCGTTATTTCCCAGCATCTCGCGATGCTGAAGGCACGCGGAATCATCGAGGGCAAGCGCCACGGTGTTGAAATGCATTACACGGTCATTGACCCGGTAGCAAAGGTAATAGTCGAGTTTCTTGAACAAAATTGACGTGTCGTGAGGTACTAACATGAAAGATATTCTGATCATGGTCGCCGTTGTTGTAATCTGGATTTTACTGCAGAAGGTCATCCTGCCCAAGCTGGGTATTCAAACCTGAATGTCCGACTCTTGTGACCTCGGGGACCGGGGCACCAAAAAAAACGGGCAGGACAAGACACCATCCGGTAAAGATACGTGAGATTCAAAAGCTTGGTACAGGAGCAGATTCAAGTACGCAACGTGCCGTAACATGACTGCCCGCTACTGAGAAGGTGGCAGCAGTCCGTCATATAACAAATGTCTTCCTGTCAGAAGCCGAGTTACTCCGGTGATATGGCTTCTGACAAATCTTACTGGCGTTCAATGTTCCGTTATTTGGCCGCGAATCCTTCCCACGGCTGTTCTATTTAATTCATACCCACTATTTACTCAAAGCAATCTGCCAATAACGACAGAGTTAAACACTGCATCATATGGCGCATTGCATAATGCAATACCGTTTCCGCTATATATGCGGCACTCCTATTGCATGCAATAATTTGAATACATGGATAGTAGACTACTTAAATGGTGTGTTTTATGAATGTAACCGCAATAGTATCAAAGGATTACCTGCCATGTAAGGAGGTGAATGCCTGAAACAACATATACGTAGGTCCGTGATACCACTGACACCGCTCCAGATGATGGGGCACCACTCACAAAGGAGGAATCAATGAAGAAGTCGGTAATGAAGCTTGTATTGACAACACTGGTCGCAGGGATGTCCCTTCCAATGGCGGCACATGCGGCTGATGACGACCTGCAAAAGAGGATCGACAAGCTGTCCAAGGAAATAGCGGACCTCAAAAGCTCGGTAAAGAAGGTAGAGGACAAATCCATCGGCAAATGGCTGACTATCGGTGGTGAATACCGCTTCCGTCTGGATTCGCTGCATGGTGAAACAGTGCCGTATTCGAATGCAATCGGGACAATGGGTACGATGGTGGGCAATTTTCTGAACGACCCAACAGTAGCGGGTGTTTCCGGAAACCCTTCAGCTCTGAGTTACATGATGGCGGGCAAATCAGGGACGCTGTTTACACGGGATCAATTTGGCATGATTTTAAATAATTACATGCCGCAAGCCATGTTCAATTTTATGACTAACGGCGGTCTTGATTCAGTTATATCAAACTACATGACTACCTACGGCAGTGTTGATGCCGCGCTTGCTGCCAAAGGGCTGACGGCGCAGCAAAGCGCCATCTTGAATACGCTTTCGAATAAAGGGGTCATGACGGCAGTTATCACAAAGCTGGGCGGCGGCAATCTCGCAGCTGGCCAGGCCGCGTATCAGGGCATGATTACACAATTGGTGAACAATCTGGGCACGACTCCGGAAAAGGCCGCGTTGCTGGCAAATACGGCACTTCTGCAGTCCTTTCTTGGAGCGGGCTCTCCCAATCTCGCACAGATGCCAGCCTACAAACCCAAAAACGAAACCCTGTACACCAACAAGTTCGGTATCGACCTGACCGCCAAGGCCACCCAGGATATTACCGTTCATGCCAAGCTTGATATGTACAAATCATTCGGATCACAAAGCGATTCCACTACCATGGGCGGTTACTTCGCTGATCGCGTCGGCGTGTTCGACGGTACCCTCAGTCACGTGCCATCCGACAGCCTGCTGAATGTGGACCGGGCCTTTGCGACCTGGAGCAATATCCTCGATCAGCCGTTATGGTTCTCGGTCGGCCGTCGTCCCGCCACCAATGGCGCACCCAGCAATCTGCGTCTGAACAACGAGCGTCCCGGCAATGGCGGTACACCCGCCCTGCTGGTTGACTATGCCTTTGACGGTATGACGGTCGGGTATGCGCCGGATATCGACATGCTGCCGGGTGCCTATGCCAAGGTCTGTTACGGCCGTGGTTTTGACAGCGGCATCAAAACCGCCTCCAACAGCATCAAAGATACGGATATGCTCGGGATTGCCATCATCCCGGTGGATACCGATCCCCTGCGTGTATGGCTGCAGTGGAATCGCGGTTTCAATATTTTCGATTTCCCTGCCATGAACAACACCATCTTTGGCAATACCGCCCCGGCGACCAATCTCGGCAGCATCGACTGGTACGGGATGGGTGCCATGAGCACCCTCAAGAAGGTTGGTCCAGGTAACCTCAATTTCTTCACTGACTTCGGTTTGAGTGTTGCCCATCCGGGCGGCAATGTTTCTGATAATGCCGGGTTCCAGGGGCTGATGACCGGCGAATTCTTCGCACAGGATAGCAACCGGGCCGACCGGACCGGTTGGGCCGTCTACGCCGGTGTCCGTTATGATTTGCCATCCAAAACCAAAATCGGATTCGAGTTTAACCATGGTTCGAAAAACTGGATCACATTCGCCCCGGCTGCGGATGACATGTGGACCAGCAAAGTCGGTACCCGCGGCAATGTGTATGAGCCCTACATCATTCAGGAACTCAACCTCAAGCCGATCTCGTCGTACCTGAGCAAGGCCTTCTTCAAGCTCGGCTACCAGTATTATGACTTCGAATATACCGGCAGCAACAATTGGGTTGGGGCTCCCAAGAAGATCTCCGAAATCCAGTCAACCGACTTGATGATGCTGGCACCCATGAAGACTGCCCACGATGTCTATGCTACCTTTGAAGTGAAGTTCTAGGCTGTTTGCGGCCCGGGCGTGTGGGTTCCGCCCGGGCCGTCATATCTGTGCAGCTTGCACAGTGAAAAAAATCTGGCAGACTTGTCTGACAGACACTATCAGGTAATTAACCGTAGTAAAGGAGTCGGGTATGAAAAAGATAACTTCAGTCGTATTGCTGGTTGCAGTGATGGTCATTTCAACATTTGCGTTTGTTACGAATGCCAGCGCAGAGGAAGTGAAGATGGTGGGCACCATTTCGAAAATCGAGATGGCTGCTGATGGCAAATCCGCCAACGTGCTCCTGAAAGACACTAAAAGCGGAGAGGAAGTGGCGATTACAGTCAATGATGAACTGACCCTCGATAAGTTCAATGACAAGCGTATTGTTGACGGTGATGAAATCCGCTGCAAGTATGATAAGGTCGACAACAAGAATACGAGCAAGATGTTCAAGAAAACGGCTGGTTGCTAGATCGAATATCAGACAGGAGGAGACTTCATGATCAACAAAACCATTGTCCTTACAATGATTGCCTGTGCAGCAGGTGCTGCTGCGTCGTTTGCAGCTGATCCGGCGCCGGCAGCCAGGCCGACGATCGCCAAGATCTGCACCAACTGCCACAAGGCCGAGCCGGGTGCGGTACGCGGCCATTTTGATCTGGTATCGTTCAAGGCCAAGACCATTCAGGTAAAGATCGATGATGCCGTTGAACTGTTCAAGTTTGATGAGGACGAGATCAAGGTTGTTAACGGTGCGGGCAAAACCGGTGACGGCGAGTTCATAAAAGACAACCTGATAAAAAAAGGGCATGAAATCAAGGTTGAGTTCACGGAAAAGGACGGCGTCAAGACAGCTGTGCGGTTGATTGAAAAGCCGCCGGTCCAGGTTTCGGAAGAAATGCTGATAAAAACTGCCGAAATCGAGAAGTTTGTCGCCCTGGGGCCTGAAAAAGGGAACTATTTCCTCTTTGATTCGCGCCCGCTGCCACGCTTTCAGGAAGGTTACATCCCGACAGCCGTCAATCTTCCCTATCCGGCGTTTGACAAGCTGGCCGAGAAACTGCTGCCAAAGGACAAGAACGCCCTGATAATCTTTTACTGCGCCGGTCCATCCTGCAACATGAGCCCCGGTTCGGCCGATAAAGCCAAGAAGCTCGGCTATACCAATATCAAGGTCTACAAGGATGGCATGCCGGCCTGGTCCCAGAAGAACTATGGGGTGTTGTCGGCCCAGTTCCTTAAGGAAGCCTGGCTGGACAAGGATATTCCCCTGGTGGTGCTGGATGTGCGTCCCGCCAAAGAAGCCGCCAAGGGTTCCGTCAAGGGGGCGGTTTCTTTCCCTGCCCATCACAACGCAGCGCCACTCGTGAAAAAACTCGATCAGAAGCTGAAGAAGGCGCCGATTGTTGTCTATGACGACAAGGGGGGTGTGCAGGCGGTTACCGTTGCCAAAGAGCTGCTCAAAGCCGGTTTCAGCAATGTCAAGCTGCTTTCAGGCGGATTCGAAGCATGGCAGTCAGCCCGGTATGAGGTTGTCACCGGCAAGCTCGTCACCAAGGTCAGCTATACACCCAAACCGCGTCCCGGCGAGATCGCGCTGGACGAGTTTAAAAAGTATGCGGCGCAGCTTCCGGCCAATGTCATGATCATCGACGCCCGCAGCGCCGGCGAGGCCAAAGCCGGTATGCTCAAGACCGCCAAGCTGATCCCGGCCGAAGAGATCAAGGACCGTCTGGCCGAGATTCCCAAGGACAAGCTGGTTGTGTTCTACTGCAATACCGGTGTGATCGCCGAAGTGGCCTATAACACCCTCAAAGGTCTTGGTTATACCAATGTGAAATTCATCAATGCCAAGGTGGATTTTGACAAGAATGGCAGCTACAAGATTTCAAAAGACTAACTGGTGACGTTAATACGCGTGCCGTGTCTGGCTATATGGCGAGGTGCAGCACGCGTATTTTTTTTGTCTGCAGTCTTGAAATCCGGTTATATGGACGGTTATATGAAAATTCATATAATTGGAATAAGCGTTGCATGGCTATTGACTACATGCCATGGTGCGGTGTGAATTCAGCTTTTGTCGAAAGGAATTGAAAGATGACTGGTAAAGTAACTGCAATCCTGCTGGGGTGTACACTGCTGGCAACTGTTGTTCAGGCCAAGGAGCATCCGGGAAAAGATCATATTCTCAAGAATGGCTACCAGGGGCCGAAGACCTGCGAAACCTGCCACCCCGGCAAAGCCAAGGAAATTCTCGGTACCGTGCACTGGAAACATGCCTCGAAGGTGGACCATGTCGACAACATAAATCCCAACGAAGAACATGGCATGAAGGACCGTATCTACACCATGTGCAATGGTAACGATATCGTCAACAACCTGAAGGAGGTGCCGCCGAATGCGCTCGGCAAAACCAAGTTTACCGGTTGCAATACCTGCCACCCGGGCGATCATACCAGTGATGTCGGCAGTAGCGGGCCCCAGGCGGAACAGGCTATCGACTGCCTGATCTGCCATTCCTCCAAGTATGATTACAGTAAACGGAAGGCGGTCAAGGACAAGGACGGCAAGGTTGTCATGACCCAGGACCGCAGCACCGAGGCCGCCGCCTATATCGGCAAACCGGGCATCAAGAACTGCATGGTCTGCCATGAATCTGCCGGCGGCGGCGCCATGATCAAACGGGGCTTCTCCATGGCCAAGGAGGCCGAGGTCCATGTCTCCAAGGGCATCATCTGTGTTGACTGCCATCAGGTGAAAAACCACAAATTCCCCACCGGTCGCGATCCCAACAACTGGGCCCATGACGGCATCTACATGACCTGTGTCGGTGAATGTCACAGTGCCAAGCCGCATGCTGATGCCGATTATAACAGGCACACCGCAACAATCGCCTGTCAGACCTGCCATATCCCGAAGACCGGCGGAGCATTTTCCAAGGACTTCACCAAATGGGAAAAGCAATCCAACGGTTTTTACGAGCCGTCAACCCTCAAGCGGGAAGTCAATGAAACTACCCCGGTGTATGCCTGGTACAACCTGACGGTCAGCAATACGCCGCAGTTCATCGGCCCCAAGGGGAGCAGGACGGACGGGAAAAGCAAGATCTATCCCTTCAAGGTGTTCCAGGGCAAGGCCTATTTCAACAAACTGAACGGCCAGCTGTTGTCCATGGACTTTGCCCCGCCGATTTCAAACGGCGACTCGCTGGCGGGTGTTGCGTCGGCTGCCAGGATCCTTGGCATCAAGGAGTATGAACCGGTTCCGGGGTGGCAGACGATCTATTTCGGCAGCAACCACCAGGTAACGCCCAAGAACAAGGCGCTTAATTGTGCCAACTGCCATGCGCTCAATGGTGTGCTCAATTTTAAAGAGCTGGGATACAGCTCCAAGGAAGTGGACAGGCTTACCAATCCGGAGTTGTATTTTGAAAAGTTGCTCAAGCAGCAGCAGGAAAACGAGTAGAACGTAAAGGGGCGTGATTCATTGCGCCCCTTTACCTGTTTCCAGGGAATTGCATAGATCCCGGTCTCAATCCGCTTTATCAGTGAAGTCTGTTATGCCACGTCAAGTCAGGAGGTAACGCGTGTCGCCAAAATTCTCTCGCAGGACATTTTTCAAGGTTTCAGGCGCAGCAACAGCGGGATTGACGGTTGCTGCTTCCATGCCTGAAAAATTTCTCTCCTGGGCCGAAGAGGCCGGTCAGAAAGATATGAAGCAGATTGCCACATTCTGCGAACTCTGTTTCTGGAACTGCGGTCTGATCGCCAAGGTGGAGAATAACAAGGTTGTCAAGGTGGACGGAAACCCCCTGAGCCTGCGCGGCCGCGGCCGTCTGTGCGGCCGGGGCAATGCTGCACTGGGCGCGTTGTATGATCCGGACCGTCTCAAATACCCGATGATCAATACGGGCAAACGGGGCGAACCGGTCTGGAAGCGGGCCACCTGGGACGAGGCGCTTGGTCTGATCGCCGAAAAGATGAACGGTATCAAACAAAAACATGGTGCCGAATCCATGGCGCTGTTTTCACACGGAACCGGCGGAGCCTTCTGGAAGCACCTGCTCAAGGCCTATGGCTGCAATAATTATACGGCTCCATCGTTTGCCCAGTGTCGCGGCCCCCGTGATATGGGCTTTTACCTGACCTACGGATCAGACGTCGGTTCGCCCGAATACTACGATTTCAGCAAGAGCAAATACATCGTCCTGATCGGCTCTCACCTGGGGGAAAATGCCCATAACAGCCAGGTGCAGGACATCATGAGCGGCCTGGCAGATGGCGCACGATTGACCGTGGTCGATCCGCGTCTCTCCAATATTGCCTCCAAGGCCGACCGCTGGCTGCCGATCAAGCCTGCCAGCGATATGGCGCTGCTCCTGGCCTGGATCAGGATCATCATCGAAGAGGGGCTGTATGACAAGGCGTATATCGAAAAGTACGCCTCCGGATTGGACGAGCTGCGGGCGGCCGTGCAGCAGTATACCCCGGAATGGGCCGAGATCGAGACCACCATTCCGCGTGACACCATCGTCAAAGTAGCCCGCGAGATGGGCAGGAACGCCCCGCATGTCTGTGTCGGCGCCGGACGTTACTCGGTCTGGTATGGTGACGATACCCAGCGCAGTCGCGCCATTGCCATACTCAACGCCCTGCTTGGCACCTGGGGGCGCGAGGGGGGCTATTTCTTTCCTGCCAAGGGCGGCGTACCCGAATATCCCGGCCTGCCCGACTATCCACCCCACGCGGATGTACCCAAGCTGGATGCGGCCTATCCGTTTGCCGCACTGCAGACGACAACCTCCATCAAGCATGCCTCCATCACCGGCAAACCGCACCCGATCAAGGGGTGGTTCATTTACGGCTGCAACCTGATGAAGACCCTGCCGGACAAGCAGGAGACCATCAAGGCCCTCCAGAACCTCGAGCTTGTGGTTGCCGTCGATGTGCTGCCGGCCGATATCATTGCCTGGGCCGATGTTGTCCTGCCGGAGTGTACCTATATGGAGCGCTACGACAATCTCAATATCGGCAAGTTCAAGGAACTGGAGATATCACTGCGACAGCCGACGATTGAGCCGCTCTGGGAGTCCAAGCCATCCTGGTGGATGACCAAGGAGCTGGCCGGCAAGCTCGGACTGTCAGCCTACTTCCCCTGGAAGGATGGCGAGGAATACCTGACCAGGCGTTGTGAGGCCGGCGGCATCGATTTTGCCGAACTGAAGAAAAAAGGTGTCATCGTCAAGACAGACACGTCGGCCCCCTACATCACCGATGCAAGTCAACCGGAATTCGGGACCCCTTCCGGCAAGATCGAGCTGTATTCCAAGCAGCTGGAAGAGAAGGGTTTTGACCCCGTGCCGAAATACACCCGGCACCCCCAGCCGCCGGCCAATCACTTCCGGCTGCTGTTCGGACGTTCGCCGCTGCACACCTTTTCCCGGACAACCAACAACTTCATGCTGACCGATCTGCAGAAGGAAAACGCACTCTGGATCAATGCAAAAAAAGGGAAAGAACTGGGATTGAAAGACGGGGAATATGTCTCGCTCGTCAATCAGGACGGGGTTACGACACCCGGCAGGATCAAGATCAAGCTGACCCAGCGTATGCGCGATGATGCCGTTTACATGTACCATGGTTTCGGCGTTCATTCCAAAGGGATGACCCGGGCCAACAATCAGGGGATCGCGGATGACGACCTGATTACGAAATATGTCATCGACCCGATCATGGGGGGCACTGCCATGCGCGGAATTTTTGTCAAGATTGTGAAGGGGGCCTGATATGCGACTATTCGGAGTTCTCATTCCTGAAAAGCAACAACTTCTCACCACAGCGTCTGATGTAGTCAAAGGGAGGGCCGGCCTGACACTGTACTCCTCCCTGTTCGGCCTGGCGATCGGATTCTACGCCATCGCAGCCATCTTCATCCAGGGGCATGCCCATACCATCAACACCTCCAATCTGGTGCCCTGGGGGATGCAGATATCCACCTATATCTATTTTGCACTGCTCAGCACCGGCTGCACCTTTGTCAATTTCTTCGGCCATGTGTTCTTTGAGAAACAGTACCGGCCGTTCGCATCACGGATCATCTTTGTCGGCATCATCACGGCGGTGGCGGCCTTCTTCTCCCTGGCAACCGAGATGGGGCATATCGAGCGGATGTACTACTTCCTGCTGTCGCCAAACCCAAAGTCTCCCATGTTCTGGATGGCGATCTGGTACACCTGCTATGTGATCGCAATCACATGGGAATACGTAAATATCCAGACCAACAGGCATTCCAACCGGGTCATGTGGGGGGCGTTCTTTATCGCAATCTTCACCCACAGCACCCTGGGAAGCCTGCTCGGATCAGTCAGTTCGCGTGTCTACTACTACAGCGCACTGATGCCGATCTACTTCCTGTTCATCGCCTTTCTGACCGGCTGCTCGCTGACAACGATCATAGCCGCCATTACGGTCAAACAGAAAAATCTGGACGAAAATTACCATCTCCATCCTTTTGTGACCTTGCTCAAGGTCGGATTGGGACTGGCGCTGCTGATCACGTTCTGGCGGACCATGATCGGCCTCTCGGCGCATCTGGAGGGGTCCGAGGTGTTCTCGCTGACATTGATCAACAGTGTGCTGTTCGGGATCGTGGTCGTCATCATTATTCCCTACATCCTGCTCAAGATGGGCCAGAGCGCCAACTGGCTGATCTTTGTGGGACTGTTTATCATGGGAACCCAGCTGAAGGCCCGTAACGACCTGGTTGTCGGCGCGTTCAAGATTCCGCTTTTCAGGGTCTATGACATGCCGGAGGTTGTGCACTATGTACCGTCAATCTACGAGAATCTTGTTGTTGTGGCGTCCGCTTCGCTCGTGATGGTGCTGTATATTATTTTCGAACGCTCAGGCGTTTTCGAGGCGCGGAACATCAAGGAGGACCACTGACCATGGAACAGTTCGATGGTAAAGATATTCTGGAAATCATGCATGCGGACCTGCAGCGCGCCCTGAAAAAACCGCGAAATGAGCGCCGGTGGGCGATGGCGATCGATCTTAAGAAATGCATCGGCTGCCACGCCTGCACCACCGGATGCATGTCCGAAAACCTGACCCCGCCCGATATTCACTATCGACCTGTCAAGGAAGAGGAAATCGGCGAATTCCCCAATACCGGCATGCGTTTTCTGCCGCGTCCCTGCTTTCACTGCGATTCGCCGACCTGCACCCCGGTCTGTCCGGTCACGGCCACCTATAAACGGGACGACGGCCTGGTCATGATTGACTACAAAAAATGCATCGGCTGCCGTTACTGCATTGTAGCCTGTCCCTACGGAGCCCGTTCGGCCGATTCAGGGCATTACTACACTGGTGATTTTCACGACAAGACCTACGAGGTGGAGAACTCCGGCGAGTACGGTGGCACGTTCAAGCGCAAGAGCCACTGGCACTCGCCGATCGGCAATGCCCGCAAATGCCACTTCTGCATCCATCGCGTGGAAAAGGGGCAACTGACCCGCTGTACGACCACCTGTCTCGGCAGTGCCACCTACTTCGGTGACATCAACGACCCCAACGCGCTGATTACAAAACTGATTTCAAAGCCGAATGTCTTTAGATACAAGGAAGAGATGGGAACAAAGCCGATGGTGTACTATATCTCCTAGCCCTGATGAACCGACAGAGTCGGCCTATATCGTTGCAGAAAAAAAGCATTGAAGGAGGGATCATGGGACTGAAATCAATCCGGTTATTGGCGGCGTTACCTGTGTTGGTGTGCGGGCTTGCGTACGGGGCATCCATGCAGGACATCATCTATAAGGGAGACAAGGCTTCGGACGTGGCCATATTTCATGGGGACAAGCATCTGAAGCGAGGCTTCAAGTGCGAAGAGTGCCACAACAGGGAGATGTTCCCGAAAAAGGAAAAAGGGGCAACGGTCATAACCATGAAGGCCATCCAGCAGGGTAAACTCTGCGGCAAATGCCATAACGGGAAGACCGCATTCGGCATCGACCATCACTGCGACAGGTGCCATCCCAAGAAAGGTCCTGATACGCTCATTTATGACTGATGACAGTCAACCCGGTCCCGCTGTCTTTGCTGTGCATGGATCTGACGGGAATCGAATAAAGAAAACTGGACATTTAAGCCGAATATGCTAATAACAGCATATTGTGATTAAGCCGGATTGTCGGCAAACAAATAAAGGAGAATAGACATGAAAAGAATCGTAGCGCTGATGGTAGCATCAATGATGACTCTGAGCTTTTCGATGATTGCCGTTGCAGCCGATGAGAAAGTCGCCGAAAAAACGGCTGCTGAGAAGGCTGAGATGAAAGATGCCAAGAAGGATGCCAAGAAAGACAAAAAGAAGGATGCCAAGAAGAAAGAGGAAGCCAAGCCTGCTGCCAAGGGCAAGAAGGAAGTTTCCGGCTGCTAGTGGCAGGTTCGCTCAATTACTACGAGACATGCCGGCAACGGCATGTCTTTTTTTGTTTTCAAAAGAAGATAGCTAATTGTCAATAGCCGGGGCTGTGGTAGTATGCCTGATTACGGAGCTGGAATTATTGCGGAGGTGGTACATGAGTGTCAGCATTAAAGCCAAATTGTTGGGCATTACATTGTTCTTGCTGGTGCTGATGGTGATCGTTGGCGTCATCGGCCTGGCCGGCTTCCGGCAGAGCAATCAGGCCCTGGAAAATGTGTATCAGGTCAACATGAAAAATTCCGGGCTGCTGACCAAGATTGACGGTTTGATGCGCGCCAACCGCATTCAGATGCTGCTCTCCCTGCAGCATGATGCCAAGAACGAATTCAGCTCCCTGCATGCACACCCCACCAGCATGCATACCGATCAGACCTTGAAGTATATCGCCGAGATAGACCAGCTCTGGAGTGAATACAGTGCTCGCCTGCAGGACAAGTCCTCCCGTGATCTGGCGGAAGCATTTCAAAAGGATCGTCTCGTGTACATCAAGGAAGGTCTGGAGCCGGCCATAAAAGCTGTTCTGGCCGGAGATTTCCGGGAGACGTACCGCATCACTTTCGATGTGATCAACCCTTCCATCCAGAAAGCCAACAAATCCATGGAAGCTCTCATGCAGCATGAAGTCGAGGTTGCCAGGGACGCCTTTGCAAAAAGCCAGCAGCAGTATACCCTGTTTCGCACCATCATCATCGGGTCGATCCTGGGGGCACTGGTCTGCGGATTGGCGGCCGGTTTTATCATTGCCGGCGCCATCGGCCGCTCGTCGCTGCTGCTCAAGGATACCGCTTCGCAACTGGCCTCAGGCAATCTGACCGTGCGCGCGACAATCGCATCCCGCGATGAATTGGGGGTCATCGGGGAAAGTTTCAACCAGATTGCCAACACACTGCAGTCGGCAATGGAACGGATCAGTGCCTGCTCGGTTGAGCTTACGTCGGCAGCCGGTGAACTGCGCGCCAACGCCGAACAGATTGCCGACGGTTCGGAACATGTCGCTGCCCAGGCGGTGACGGTCGCCACTGCCGGAGAAGAGATGGCTGCAACCTCTAATGATATCGCCAGCAACTGCAGCATGGCGGTGGAAAGCGCCAACCGGGCATACAGCACCGCCAGCAATGGCGCTGAGATCGTCCAGCAGACAGTAGACGGCATGTCCCGGATTTCCGGCAAGGTACAGGACAGTGCCCGCACCGTGGAGAGCCTGGGGGCGCGCTCCGATCAGATCGGCCAGATCATCGGCACGATCGAGGATATCGCCGACCAGACCAACCTGCTGGCCTTGAATGCAGCCATCGAAGCGGCCCGGGCCGGCGAGCAGGGGCGCGGTTTTGCCGTGGTTGCCGACGAAGTGCGGGCCCTGGCCGAACGCACTACCCGGGCGACCAAAGAGATCGGCGGTATGATCAAGTCGATCCAGGGCGAGACGAGGAATGCGGTGTCAGCCATGGAAGAGGGGGTCCTTGAGGTGGAGCGCGGGACGAACGATGCGGCCCGCTCCGGACGTGCCCTGGAGGAAATCCTGTCTCAGGTGAGCGAGGTGACCGGACAGATCAACCAGATCGCCACAGCCGCCGAGGAGCAGACCGCCACGACCAACGAGATCAGCGGCAATATGCAGCGGATCACCGAGATCGTTCAGGAGACCGCCGGAAGTTCGCAGATGACCGCCGCTGCCGCCGGGCGGCTGGCCGGCCTGGCATCGGAACTGCAGGGTATTGTGGATCAGTTCCGGCTTAAAGTCTGATTACGCTACGTGACCGTTGATGCATAACCGCTTGGTATCATCTCACATGAACAGGGCCGGCCGGATGGTGGCGGTCCTGTTTTTTTGTGGACTGCTGCTGATGATGAGCGCGTGTGCCGAGCGTGGCAGGGAAGAGCTGTGCGCGTCGTGCCACGCCGGCATCGAGCATGTCTCAAAGTCCCACGGCGGCTGCGTCGACTGCCATGGCGGTGATCCGCTGGCCCGTGACAAAGACAGGGCCCATGCCGGCCTGCGCGGCCCCGCCAATCCCTCTGCCCCGGACGGCTGGGAGGAGGCCTGCGGCCGTTGTCACCGCTATCAGCTGGAACGGGTCCGGTCCACGATCATGCAGACCAATGCCGGCATGATCCGCAACATCCAGCTGACCTGGGAAGGTGAGGACAACAGGAACTACACAACGGTTGGCGGCAAGGCCTTTGACGCCTCCGGCCTGCCGGTTGAAACCCTGTCGGTGGCAGAGTTGGACAACCTGTCCGGCGAGCTGTACCGCAAGTTCTGCTCCCGCTGCCATGTGGGCATCGCCAATGGGGAATCCTACGCCGCTGCCCATGCCTCAGGCTGTGCCGCCTGCCATTTCCCCTGGAACGATACCGCCACCTACGCGGGCCGCGACACAACCATGCAGGGCAAGGCCGGTCATTCCGCTTCTCACGCCATGACAGCGCTGCCGGATACGCAGGTCTGTGCCCGCTGCCACAACCGCAGCGGCCGTATCGCCTACTCCTACCAGGGGCTGTACGATGGCAACAATGCCCTGGTGCCGACCAGCAGTGGCGAAGCGGGGCCGGTGATGACCAGCGGAGCCCGCACCCTGACCCATATTGCACCTGATGTCCACTTTGCAGCCGGCCTGGAGTGCATTGACTGCCACACATCACGGGATGTGATGGGAGACGGCTTCGCCTACCGCAGCATGTATCTGCAGACCGAGGTGGCCTGCGAAGACTGCCACGGCAGCGCCGGCGAACTGCCGCGCTTTCGCACGGTTTCCCGCGAAAACGAGGAACCGCTGCGTGAATCCCGAAACTACAAAATACCTGTGCGCAATGGTATGCGCATGATCCAGACATCCAAGGGGCGCAGCTATTCCAACGTGTTCTATCAGGACGGCACGATCTGGCTGCAAGGCAAGCGCAGCGGCAAACTGCACCGCAGCAAGGTCATCACCGGCACCCCCGAGCATACGGTCAGCGGGCATCAGCGCCTGGAATGCTACAGCTGCCATTCGCATACTTCGGTACAGTGCTATGGCTGCCACACCCGCTATGACAAGGCCCGCAGCGGCATGGACTTCATCAAGGGCCAGGAAACGCCGGGCGCCTTCAGCGAGACGGAGGATTACCGCATGCTGTACCCCTTCCCGCTGGCACTCAACCAGCGGGGACGGATCTCGCCGGTGACGCCCGGTTGCCAGACCTTTGTCACCGTGGCTGAGCAGGATGGTTCACACTCCAAAACGGAATACATCTCACAATTCAAGGGCAGGCAGCAGCTCCGTTTTGCCCCGTTCTATTCGCACAACACCGGGAAAAAGGCCCTCGGATGCGTCGAATGCCACGGCAACCCGGCCTTCCTCGGTTTCGGCCAGCATGTTGTTGAAGGGAACAGTATCAAGGCTACTCTGATCTGCGAGCGTTCCGACAGCAAGCCACTGGATGGTTTCCTGACCATGGAAAACGGGAAGGTTAACGCCCATTCCGCCATCACCCGCGAAAACGCCCGCCCACTGAACGGCAGCGAAGTAAAACGGACACTGGCTGTCAACCTCTGTCTCCCCTGCCACTCGAAGGCCTCAGACCCGATCTATCGGAAAGGACTCAATCAACGTGCACTTGATGATGCTCTTCATCGCCGTCTTTTGTCTCTCCCTTAGTTCCGGGGCAGAGGCAGAACATGGCGGACTTGTCTGTGTCTCCTGTCATCACACGGATGCCGGAAAGGTTCCGGACGGCTGTGCGGTATGCCATAATGACTACGACCGGATCTTTGTGTCCCCGATGGCCCATCGCACCGGGGAAAAACAGTTCGTGCAACGGAGCTATGCCCGGGTCGATTCGGAGTTCTGGTACAAAAATTGTGATTCCTGCCACGTAAGCAGCTGTCGGGACTGCCATGACGGGGTGCAGCCATCAAAGCCGACTGTGGCGGCTTGTCAGAAGTGTCATAGAGGATATTATACCGGCTGGGATTATTCCGGACGGGCTCCCCGCGAGGATAACATGCGCTACCAGCGCGGCATCGAGGTGAATGGCGAGACCTTCCTGAAGATGGCGCCTGACGTGCATTACCGGGCCGGTATGACCTGTGGTGCCTGCCACTCCATGGCAAGTCTGATCAGTGGGCAACGCTCGTCAAAACGGTGTCTTGATTGCCACACGCCGAGTCGTAAACCGGTGGAACACCGCATTTCCGCCCATATGCAGCGGCTGGAGTGCTATGCCTGCCATTCGGCCTGGGCACCCCAGGAGTACGGCAGCTTTTTCCTGCGCTTCCGCGACCCGCGCCTGAAGGAGGAGTTTGACCTGACGCAGGGACCGAGTGCAGAATACCTGCGCAGCGCCTACCTGAAAAAGCAGGATGCACCGCCGCTGGGGATCAATGCCGCCGGGAGGATCAGCCCGGTCAGGCCGATGTTCATCGCCTATTATACGGATATCATGAGCGCCAGAAACAGCGGCCCGGAGAATACCCTGCTGGCAGCCGAGTGGCGGGCCTATTTCCCGCACACAGTTCAGCGCGGCAGCGTGACCTGCGAGGGGTGTCACGACAATCCGACCCGCTTCCTGCTGGAACCGGACGCCCGGCGCATCTACAATCTGGAAAAGAACGGCCTGGGGCTGGCATCATTCTGGCTTCAGAAAGGACAGCGGGTCAGCAACGGAAGTTTCATGGATGCCGGACGCTACCTGCGCATGAGTAGCAAAAGCCCGGCCTATACAAAGGCGTACATACAAAAATGGAAAACCTTCCTCAATCGCGTCGAACATTCATCACGACCCTGAGCCTGCTGCTCGTGTCGGGCGGCATGCTGGTGCGCTATCTCACCCCGCGCAGCGCCGGGAAACGCCGGGTCCTGGCCAGCGCTGCTGCGGCGGATGTACCGGTCAACGGTGCACTGGTCTTTCGCAGCGAGCGGATTGCCCTGCTCCGGGATAATAAGGGCTGGTATGCCTTGAGCCTGGTCTGTACCCATCTGGGCTGTACGGTGACTGTTACGGAGGGTGAACTTTCGTGCCCCTGCCACGGCAGCCTTTTCGACCGCCAGGGGAGGGTGCTGAAGGGGCCGGCAGACAAGCCGCTCATGCGTTTAGCGGTGAAAGAAAGGGATGGCGTTATTGAGGTAACGGAGGGGTAACGTCATAAGGATGACCAGTCTCTCCAGTTTTCCGGGCGATCCGGGCGAGCTGCAAGTTGGGAATTCGGTTTGTTGCTCTTGCAAGATTAATATCCACATGTTATTGTACAACATCTTGTCATTATGGAGGTCGTTATGCAGGCTATTTCATACAGCGAAGCACGTCACGATCTTAAAAACGTCATGGACGATGCTTGCAACAACCACGAACCGATCCTGATCACGCGTCGAAAGGGTGAAAGCGTGGTACTTGTAAGTCTGGAAGACTATGAGTCCATTATGGAGAGCGAATATTTACTTTCCAGTCCGGCTAATGCTTCTCGATTACTGCAATCACTTAAAGAGGCACGGTCCGGCAAGCGTACCCCCATGGATGCTCTTGGGTTATGAACGTCACTTTCACTCCGACTGCTCTTGACGACCTGCGCTATTGGCTAAAGACTGATAAACGCCAGGCAGAACGGGTCTTGGCGCTTCTTGAAGAAATTCGGAGAACCCCTTTTGAGGGCACAGGAAAACCGGAACCACTTCGTTTTCAGCTTGCTGGCTGCTGGTCGCGCCGCATTGACCGGGAACATCGGCTTGTCTACCAAGTGGAAGAAGCAGAGATTGTGGTTATCGCCTGTCGTTATCATTATTGATTTCAATTTCCGTTATTCTTGAATTTGATGCTGTCATTTTCCTCTATGAACCATCCTTCTTGGCCTACACTTCCTCTTACTTTCCATGTTCTAAAGTCTTTTCCATATCCCATGCGAAGAACCATCACGTGTTCACCGATTGATATTTTGCCTGTTTCTCTGTTTGAAGTGGGGTAATCCTGCGGTGCCTTTTCAAGTAAAGGTATCGGCTTCAGGATAGAAATTTCATGATGATTTCTGCGTCAAACATGTGACTATCGGGGACGGGTCAGAACGTAAACAGCTCTTTTTAGTATGAAGACCGCCATGATCTACACTCACTGCGTCCCGGTCAGGACTGTAAAAGAACCGAAAAGTCCGCTGGATTTCTGAGTTACCAATTTATTCAAAAAAGTGTATATCTGTTGTCATGATCTCCGATTTCCTCAAGCATCTCTTTCCCCGGGTCGTGCCGGAGAAGAACCTGCGCTTCAGTTACACCTTCTGCCTGGGGGGGCTGGCCTTCAGCGCCTTCCTGGTCATGCTGGTCAGCGGCCTGCTGCTGCTGGTCTATTATCAGCCGACACCGGAGCGGGCCTACAATTCAATACTGTTTCTCGAAGGGTCGGTCTGGGGCGGGCGCTACCTGCGCAGCCTGCACCGCCTGACATCCCACACCCTGCTCGTGCTGGTGCTGCTGCACACCCTGCGGGTGATCCTGACCGGCGCCTATCAGCGGCCGCGGCAGCTCAACTGGGTGATCGGCTGCCTGCTGCTGTTCCTGGCACTCTTCGAGGCCTATACCGGATACCTGCTCCCGTTTGACCAGTTGGCGTTCTGGGCGACCCAGACCGGGATGGAACTGCTGGCCACGCTGCCGCTCGGGTCGCTCGTGCGCTCGCTGCTGGTGCCGGACGGCGTCGGGCAGGGGCTGTCGCTGCTCCGTTTTTATGCCCTGCATATCGCCATCATCCCGCTGGGGCTGCTGGCCCTGTCGCTGCTGCATTTCTACCGGGTCAGAAAAAACAAGGGGGTCCTGCCGTATCTATGAAAAACGGATTCGTCAAAAGCTCCCCCCATTTCTTCAGGCTGATCAAGCGCTCGATCTGCACGCTGACACTGCTGTTGCTTGCGCTGGCGGCGCTGATCCCGGCGCCGCTTCAGGAACAGGCCAATCCCGCTGTCACCCCCAATCCGGCCAAGTCGGCCTGGTTTCTGCTCTGGATCCAGGAGCTGGTCAGCTGGTCGCGTTTCATGATCTATCCGGTCCTGCTGCTGGGATGCCTGTTTGTGCTGCTCCCCTGGCTGCCGGTCGGGGGGCGTATCCACCGGGCCGGCTGGTTTCCCCGTGAACTGCGGACAGTGACGCTCTCTACGCTGATACTGGCGGGCACTATCGTGCTGCTGACGGTCGTGGCGCTGTTTTTCAGGGGGGCCAATTGGTCGCTGCTGTTTTAACAGCGTTGCTGCTTGCGGCAGCCGCACCGGCGTGGGGCGGGGGTGGTCAGCCGCCGCAGCTCTGCCTGGCGTGCCATCCCGCCCACTATGCGGAGCGCGGCCGCTGCGGCGACTGCCATCGCGGCAATCCGGCCTCGGAGCGCAGGAATATTGCCCATGCCGGCCTGCGTGCCGGGAAATATGTCCGCTACACCCTTGGCGATGCGCGGCAGTTGAAAGCGGGAGAGGGTTTGCTGGATCAGCTTGCCTGCCGGCGCTGCCATGCCAGTGCCGGTCGCGGCAATGCCCTGGCAACGAGCCTTGACGAATCGGCCGCCCGGAGGACAGCCCCGGAACTGACGCACGCCATCCGGCGTCCGGTGGCTAATATGCCGGACTTTGCCCTGGCGGAAGAACAGGTGACAATGCTGGTGAATGCCCTGTATGCCGGGTCGCAGGGGCGTGTTGCGTCTGAAGCCGTGCCGGTGAAGGTGCATTTCTCCGCTTCCGCCACACAGCGCGCGGATATCTTCTCAACCAGGTGCGGCAGCTGTCATCGCATACTGAGTGCCCGCCTCGGCAGCGTCGGTACGGGAAGCATCGGCCCCAATCTGTCCGGGCTGTTTTCGATCTATTATCCGAAGAGCTTCAAACATGGCGCGGCCTGGAGCGCCCCGAACCTGAACACCTGGCTGAAAAACCCCCGGGAGATCAGGCCGTGGGCCCGCATGCAGCCTGTCACGCTGAGCGGGGCGGAGATCAAGGAGCTGGAGTCAATCATTCACATTGCCCCGGAAGTACGAAAGTGACCGCTTTCAGACCCTTACAAGAACTCTTCACAATTGTTCATAATTCCTTCATACCATCTTCGCAGCATTCAGTTATGGTACAGACAGCACGGCACACATCCAAAGGGAGGTAGCAAAAATGATAAAAATAGTGGCAGTAATGGTTGCACTTGGACTGGCGGTATCTGTATTCAGCATGGCAGATGCCGGCAACATGGGGGGAATGGGCGGCGGATGCAGCAATTGCGCCCAGTCCGGAGCCAGCTCTGATCCCTTTCGCAAATTCCAGGCTGATACCATCGACTTGCGTCAGGAGATGATGCTCAAGCGTTTTGAGGCGCAACGCGAAAACCTGAAAGGCACCCCGGACACGGCCAAAATCGCTGCACTGCAGGCGGACATCAAGGCCATCCAGTCCAGAATCCAGGGCATCAGGGCCCAGAGTGGTCTGCCGACTGACAAATGTGACGGCGAGTGCGCTCAGATGATGGGCGGCTGCGACAAGAAGGCCATGGGCGATTGCGGCAAAAACATGGGCGGCTGCAACAAGGGTCCCTGCGGGCAGAAGTAACCGGCCGGGTGGCCCGGGAGCATACTGCCTGAAGCCACCCTGCCTACCGGAGCACGTGCGATGAGATATCTGTTTCCAATCCTGTTGTGCCTGCTGGCTGCCGTTGCCCGGCCTGCCGCGGCCGCACCGGCAGCACCGGCGGAAGTGCATGCGGACACAGCCGGGAACTGCCGGACCCATGACCGGAAAATGGATTGTGAGAGCGGTCCTGACTGGTGTAAAAAGGGGGATGGCTCGTGCAGCCCGGAAATGCGCGGCCGCTGCGGCAAGCGCCGTGGAGACTGGTATGGCGCCCGCCAGCCGGTACATACCTCGCAGGAAGCCCGGGTGCTCCTGCAGAATTATTTCACCGGGCCGGCATACGCGGTTTCCGGGGTGACAGAGAATCGCTGGGGCTTCACCGCTGAAATTGTGGATAAGAGCGGCAAGGTCATTGACAAGGTTATGATTGATAAACGCTCGGGACGCATTCGTTCAATATACTGATCCGCTGCAAAGAGGTTCACGTGCTGCCACCCGTCCTGATTGTTGAAGACGACACCAAACTTGCTCGAATTGTGAAGGCCTATCTGGAAGGGGCCGATTTCAGGACGGTACATGCCGCGACCGTGCGCGAAGCGATGGACAAGGCCGCAGCGGAACTCCCGCTGGCGGTGATCCTCGATCTGGGCCTGCCCGACGGTGATGGTGAAGAGCTGTGCCAGACCCTTAAAGAACTAGGCGATTTCCCGGTCATCATGCTGACCGCCAGGTCCTCCGAGGAGGAGCGCATTGCCGGTTTTGCCCTCGGGGCTGATGACTACATGGTCAAACCGGCCAGTCCGCGCGAGCTGGTCTGCCGCCTGAAGGCCGTATTGAAGCGCTATGAGCGCGGCACTTCAACGACGGACAAGATTGCTTCATTCAATAGCGGTGCGCTGGTGCTCAATTCCCTTCGACACCAGATCAGCAGGGATGGTCTCCCCGTTTCAGTTACCCCCACCGAGTTCAAACTGCTCCTCACCATGGCTTCATCCCCCGGTCGTACCTTTACCCGCGACGAGCTTGTGTCCCGGGCCCTCGGATATCAATTCGAAGGGTATGACCGCAGCATCGACGCCCACATCAAGAATCTGCGCCAGAAGATTGAAAACGACCCCCGCAACCCCGAGTACCTTAAAACGGTCTATGGTGTTGGCTATCTGTTTGCCGGAGAACGGGATGCGCTGTAGTCTGCGCTGCAAATTCCTGCTGCTGTTCATCTTGATTTCTGCCATTGCGCTTTCGTCCGCCTTTGTGCTGCGCGGCCTGATCATGCGTGATTTTGCCAGGTATCTGGACGGGGAATCCCAGGACCGGGTCCAACGCGTGGTTGCCCTGCTGGAGGGGGGCTATGAACAGAATGGCGGCTGGCAGCGGGACAAGCTGGTCACGGACCTGGCCTGGGCGCTGCAGGTGGGGGTTGAGGTCGCTCTGTTCGATGCGGCCGGCCGGACAATCATCACTTCCGGACAGGCGGTTTCGGCCGTGACGCCGCTGATGAGAAAGCGGGTGCTGGATGCGACCGGATATGAACAGGGTGCGCTGCAGGGTGCACTCGTTCAGTATCCCCTGTATCTGCGTGGAGAAGAGATCGGGTACATACAGGCCCGTCTGCTTGACCAGGTGAAGGAGGATTACTTCGTCCGTTCTTCAAACCGGGTCCTGCTGGTCTCGGTCACGGTGCTGGGTCTGGTCTCGATCCTTGCGGGTATACTCGCTTCCCGCCGGCTTGCCCGTCCGATCCTTGAGCTGGTTGACGCGTCCGACGACATTGCGGGCGGGAATCTGTCGCGCCGTGTCGATGCGAGTGGGCATGACGAGATTGGCCGCCTGTCAGCGAGTTTCAACAGCATGGCACACAACCTGGAGGCGCAGGAAAAGCTGCGTCGCCGGCTGCTCTCCAACGCCGCCCATGAGTTGCGCACCCCGCTGGCCATCATCTCCGGCGAACTGGAAGGGATGCTGGACAACGTGCTGCCGACAAACCCGACTGCGCTCCGGTCTCTGCACGATGAGACACTGCGCCTGACCGCTATTCTGAATGGGGTGGATGAATTATCCCGGGCTGAAGCAAGCACCCTGGACCTGCAAAGGCACAACATCGTGCTGAAGCCTTATCTGAGCGCGATTGCCGGCCGCTTCGAGCGGATCTGCGCCGACAAACGCGCCGTGCTGCTGGTGGACTGTCCGGACACACTCTCCGTATACGCCGATCCCGATCGTCTTAGCCAGATTATCATCAACCTGCTCACCAACAGCATCAAGGCAATTGCTTCCGGCGGACGAATTACTGTTATCGCTTCATCGGATGGCGAGCGGACCTGCCTGGAGATTGCCGACAACGGCTGCGGCATAGCGGATGAAGATCTGCCGCATATATTCGAACGGTTCTACAAGGGGAAAAAAGGTGGACTGGGGATTGGTCTGGCAATCGTGCACGAGCTGGTAACGGCCCATGGCGGCACGGTCTTTGTCAGGAGCTCGGCTGGTTCCGGGACGTCTTTTTGCGTGACGCTGCCGTGAGCACGATGTGTTCCGTTCCAGCTTTCGTGACTGAAGACTACTGCAGATGTCGGATAAGCCGTCATCGTTGAACCTGCAACAGGTGCAGTCCCGTACCTGACACGTGCAAATTCTGCACGCATTCGTTGACCTCACTGTAGATCTGAAATAATAAAAGCCTGTTATATTGAGCTGTTAAGCGGTTGGCATGTTTTCTGATATATCCTGGATAGAATCAGTCATCTGACAGGAGGAACAACATCATGAAAACGCGCATCATTACAACAGCAGCAGTTGCCGGGATTATCGCCGCATTGGCAGCAGGGGACGTGTTTGCGGCAGGTCGCGGCAAGGGGGCTGGAAACGGGGCCGGAACCGGACAGCGCAACGGCACCTGCACAAGCACACAGAGTGCTGGCGGGATGTCTTCAGCCACCCGGCCCGCCGGTTCGCAACGTCGCGACGGTACCTTTCTGACTACTGGAACGACCGCCAACGGTTCAACCACGCGCCCCGGCCACGGCAACGGGCTGCAAGACGGTTCCGGCCTGGCCACAACCACCACAACGCCGACAACAACAGTCCAGTAGCAGTGCTGTCCGACCCGGCAGGCATGTTGTGCTGCCGGGTCAGTGACACAAGGATGGGTCCGATGAATACTTCGCTTTTCATAGTGCTGTTGGCATGCCTGATCTTCTGGCATCAGGATGCGTCCGCTTTCTGGGGCAGCGCATCAACAGATGCAGCCAGCGGTCTCGATGTGGCCGCAGGCTTTGATGTCAACACCATTACGACCATACAAGCTACGGTTATAACGCCGCCGGAACGCAAGGGACAGGAACAGCATACGGTAATGACCGTTGCCGCCCCCCAGGGCACGGTGACGGTTGTGCTGGGACCATGGGCGTACTGGGAAAAGCAGAGCATTACCATCGTGAAAAACCAGGATGTCAGCATCACCGGGTCCCTTGCCCAGGGCAAGGACGGGGCGCTCTATGTTTTTGCCCAACGGGTTGAAAACCGGAGCAGCGGAGAAACGGTCACGCTTCGAACTGAAACGGGTAAGCCGCTCTGGTCCGGCGGCGGGGCAGGAAACCAGCACGGAAACCGGCAATTTAATGGCAGCGGCCCTCGCACAGGGTCTGGCAGCCGTGGCAGTGGCATGAGAGGGGGGAGACGGTGAAAAGGAATTGTGTAATAACGTATGCAGCGTGGCTGTTTTTTATTGCAGTGGGATGTTCAAAACCGGCATATGCGCTCAGCACTACACCGGATAAGCCGAAAACAGTATCCGTCAGCCTGGGTGCGGAATTTGCCTCGGGCGACTACGGGACCGCTACAACGACCCGCAGCGTATATATGCCGCTGATTGCAACCTGGTCCCCGAATGACTGGTTAGATATCGGCATAGAGGTCCCCTATATCTATCAAAGCAGCTCAAATGTAACAACCAGCCTGTTCAGTACCAACCAGAGTACCACGACGGCGTTTACAACCAGCCGGGGCGGTCCCGGCGGCAACCGGCAACAGACCGTGACCTCGACCTCGACCTCGACAACAGCGGGCACGTCTGATGCTTCCGTCTCCGGACTGGGCGACATCATCATGCGGCTGGGGGTCATCGCCCTTGCAGAGGGTGACAATGCCCCCCAGCTGCGCCCAACGCTGTTCGTGAAGTTTCCGACCGCCAACAGCTCGGATGGCCTGGGTACGGGCGAGTTCGATGCCGGCGCCGGGCTGGAGGCAACCAAGTGGTTCGGCAACCTCCACCTGACCGGGGAAGGGCTCTTTACCTGGCAGGGCAAGGCAGACGGATTCGGTTTGAAAAACTATTTCAGTTATACGGCCGGGGTCGGCTACCAGTTGTTTGAAAGCGTTGAACCGATGCTGCTCGTAAAGGGTGCCACAGCGCCGTCCAGCTACTCCGGCAATCTGCTGGAAGCGCGGGCCAGAATATTCTGGTCGATAACCGATTCAACCGCTCTGGACCTGTACGGCTCCCGCGGCATTGCCGATAACAGCCCTGAGTATGGCGGCGGACTTGCGGTTTTGTACTCATTCTGAAGATGGGTAAGACTACGCGCCTGGTTGCAGGCATCACGTGCTGCTTTACCCTGCTGGTGGTGTGGTTTGCCTGGTCCGCCTTGCAGGCGGCCCCACAGCTTGCCGCCGAAAGCCTGCGCGGGGCTGGTCTCTCCATGTCTGCGGCGATCGAGCAACTGGCTGTTGCCGATGCCTCATTCCGCTCACTTGCGCGCTATACTACCCCTGACATCGCCTACTTTGCCCTGGTTGACCGAACAGGCACAGTCCGCTTTCATACCAACTCCGCACTTGTGGGCCAGACTATCCCCCGGGCAGGTCAAAACCGGCTTCCTGACGGCATCTCTGAACAGCGGGAGCGGCTGGGCACCGGTGAAGAGGTCTATATCCTGCGTACCAGGGTTCATCCCGACCACGAAGAATACCTGCTGGTGCTGGCTCTGCACACCTATCGGGCTGATCAGGTCATTCGCCGGGCCAATACCGGCGTTTCGGTCGTAGCGGCACTTACCGCAGCCCTGTGGGGTTTGACGGTGCTGGTGCTCTGGATGGTACGCCGGGAAGAGCGGCATCGCAGAGATATGCAGCGCCGGGAGGAATTTGCACGTCTTGGGGAGATGGGAGCGGTCATGGCCCATGAGATCCGCAATCCCTTGGCCGGCATCAAAGGTTTTGCCCAGTTGGTGGAATCTGCCGATGACCTGGAGCAGGCGCGTCTGCATGCGACGAAAATTGTTGCCCAGTCTCTCAGGATGGAGGCACTGGTAAATGATCTGCTTGTCTTTGCCCGCGAAGACCGGCAGGAACGGCATCCGACCGATCTCGAAGAGCTGGTGCGGGATTGCGTGACGATGATACAGATGGAGGCGGATTCGGGAAAAATACAGGTCGTGTACACCCCGCAGACAACGGCACAGGTTATGGCAGATTCCGACCGGATACATCAGATGCTGCTCAATCTGTTGAAGAATGGGCTGCAGGCCATGCCGGACGGTGGTGAGTTGCGGGTAGAGCTGGACAAGACACGAAACCGGGCTGTTATTATTGTACGCGACACCGGCATCGGCATCCCACCGGAAAGCATCTCCCGCATCTTTGAACCATTCTGGACCAGCAAGGCCAAGGGAACGGGGCTTGGACTCGCGCTCTGCCGCAAGGTGGCACAGGAGCATGGCGGAAGCCTGACCGTTGAAAGTGCAGTCGGAAGCGGAACGGCCTTCACCGTGACCTTGCCGCTGGCGGGATAGCGGCAGGAAAGGAATCTATGTCTGCAACCATACTGATAGTAGAAGACGACGCGGTCTTTCGCGAACTGCTGACCACCATTCTCGACAGTGCCGGATACACCGTTGCAACGGCATCCGACGGTGGCGAGGGGCTGCGCCGCATCCAGCGTGAACGTTTCGATCTGGTGCTGTGCGACCTGAAGATGCCGGTCAGGAGCGGATTGGAGCTGTTTCGGATAACACGTGTCGAACCGGTTGCGCCGCTTTTCATCTTCATAACCGCCTTCGGCCGGGTGGAAGAAGCGGTGGCCGCCATCAAGGAGGGGGCCTTTGACTTTCTCTCCAAGCCGCTCAAGGACCCGGCCAGCCTGCTTGAAACTGTCGGCCGGGCAATGGAGCAGGTGGAGCTCGAACGCATGTCGGTTTCCTTGCAGGAGACAGAGCAGGCCGGCCTGCCGCCCGAAGAGCTGATCTTTGCCGGGCAGGCAATGGAATCGGTCAGAAAGCTGGTCCAGGACGTGGCCCGAACACCGGCAACCGTCCTGCTGCATGGCGAAAGCGGCACCGGCAAGGAACTGATCGCCCGCATGGTACATCTGGCAAGTCCGCGAAAGACTGGACCGTTTGTGCCACTCAACTGTGCCGCCATTCCGGAAAATCTCCTGGAAAGCGAGCTGTTCGGTCACGAACGGGGCGCCTTCACCGGAGCTGCTCAGGCTCGGCGGGGGAAGTTCGAGCTGGCCCAGGGCGGGACCATCTTCCTGGACGAGATCGGTGAAATGCCGCATCTGCTGCAGGCCAAGCTGTTGCGTGTCCTGCAGGAGCGGACATTCGAGCGTTTGGGGGGATCGCTGCAGATCAAGGCGGATGTGCGGGTGATTGCAGCCACCAATCGGGATCTGGCCCGGGAGGTTGTGGAGAAGCGCTTTCGTGAGGATCTGTTTTACCGCTTGAACGTGTTTCCGATTACCCTGCCGCCTCTGCGCGAGCGCCCGGATGCCATCCCGCACCTCGTTCGGCACTTCTGTGCCCGGTTTTCCGCTGCCGCGGGAGCCCGTCGTCCCATCGGCATTGCAGCTGAGGCCATGCTGCTTCTGCAAAGGCACACCTGGCCCGGTAATGTAAGGGAGCTGCAGAACATCATCGAACGGGGCGTCATTCTTGCCCGGGGGGAGATTACCGCCAGTGAGCTTCCAGCGGAGCTGCTGGTTCAGAATCCCCCGCTTGAAGCGCGTGCAGGGCTTCTCAAACATCGCGAGAAAGAAACCATCCTGAAGACACTCCAGCAATATAAAGGCAATCGGCGTCAGACCGCCGACGCCCTTGGGATTTCACTGCGGACATTGCAGTATCGATTGAAAGAGCTTGGTCTGCTGGTCAGGGAGGAAAGCTGACCGGAAGACGTTCAGGTATGATGTGCAACTCCTGTACTGCTGATTTTGATATTGCAGACATCCACATCCAAAAAAGCCACCTATCCCTTCCGGGAAAGGTGGCTTTTCAGCGTTGAGCAGTTCTACTTTACGCAGGTACCGGATTTGATCTGGGTACGGATACCGGTCTGGCTCTGGGTTTTGGTTGCTGCAAAAGCGGATACGGAAAGGGACAGTGCTACGAGGGCGGCCGATGCGACGATGACGAGTTTTTTCATGGTAATGCTCCTTTTTAGTTGTGATGTTAGTGTGATTGACGTTCAGTTTCGCGGGTTACTTGACGCAGGTGCCGGATTTGATCTGGGTGCGGGTGCCGCTCTGGCTCTTGGTGGCTGCGAAGGCCGTTACGCTGAGGGACAGTGCGACGAGGGCTGCGGTTGCTGCGACTACGAATTTCCGTGCTTTCATGGGTACTACCTCCTTTGGGATGTGTTAGGCCTCTATATTCCACGGAGCGTGCCAAATAAAACAGTGTCTGTAACTGCTCGGTATTGTTGTGTATCTAATTTGTCTAATGGACGTGCTGTTGCTGATTCAGTGCAAAATCTGCGGCGGATGTTTCTTGCTCTGCACATGTCTGCACGTCACTGCGGCCTCTGAAATTGGGCTCCTTGTTTATTAACTACTAAATCGATAGATAAATAAAATATTTATTGACATAAGTTGTGTGGATTTGATATTTTGAATTCCACACGAAAACAATAGATTTAATGTGTATCAGGTGTGGTAACGGACATGGCCCTGCGAAACAGCCGCAACCGGCCATCATGTTGTCAGGTGGCGGTCATGCTGCCTGTCTGGTTCTGGATGGTTTTGTGTCCTCAGGAGATGATGCAATGGAAAAATCGCTTCGCTTTGATTCACTGCTGGTGCATGGCGGTCTGGAACCCGGACCGGCCGGCGCGACATCGGTTCCGATTGTCCAGTCCAGCTCGTTTGCCTATAACAGTGCCGAAGACCTGGAGGACGTTTTTCGCGGACGGGCGGTGGGGCAGGTTTATACCCGTCTGGGCAATCCGACCACCGAGGCGCTGGAGCGTCGATTGGCTATTCTGGAGGGCGGCGGGACGGCAATCGCCACCGCATCCGGTATGGCGGCCATCACCACGGCGGTGCTGACAATTCTGCGCAGCGGTGATGAAATCCTGTCATCCTCGTCCCTGTTCGGCGGGACCTTCTCCCTTTTCCGCGATACCCTCTCCAACTACGGCATCACGGCGCGCTTTGTCGATCCGCTTGATCTGTACGGTTTCAGGAGTGCGATTAACGAACGCACCCGCCTGCTGTTTGTCGAAACGATCGGCAACCCCAAGCTGGATGTGCCGGATGTGCCGGCACTTGCCCGGATCGCCCATGAGGCCGGGATTCCGATCATGGTGGATTCGACTGTCTCGACACCCTGTCTGGCCAGCGGGGTGCAGCTCGAAGCCGATATCCTGGCCTATTCCACCAGCAAGTATATCAACGGCACCGGCACAACCATCGGCGGAGCCATCATCGACCGGGGCGTCTTTAACTGGAACAGCCCCAGGTTCCCCCATTTCGAACAGTTTCACAAAAAGTACCGCGCCTTTGCCTTTACCGCCCGGGCCCGCAAACTGGTACACAAGGATGTGGGCGCCTGCGCCGCTCCCTTCAACTCCTTTCTCCTGACCGAAGGCATCCAGACCCTGGCGCTGCGCATGGAGCGGCATTGCTCCAGCGCCCTGGAGCTGGCGCGTTTTCTAAAACAACACCCCAAGGTGGCCTGGGTCAGCTATCCCGGCCTGGAGGATTCACCGCACCATGCGGTCGCTAGCAGGCTCTACGGCGGGCGCTATGGCGGTCTGCTGACGTTCGGCACCGGCGACAAGGCTTCAGCTTTCAAGGTTATCAACGGACTCAAGCTGGCCAGGAACCTGGCCAACATCGGCGATGCCAAGACCCTGGTCATTCATCCCGCCAGCACCATCTGTGCCGACTATAATGCGGAGGAAAAGGCCCTGATGGGTGTCACGGAGGACTTGATCCGGGTGTCGGTCGGCATTGAAGACTGCCGAGATATTATCGAAGACTTTACACAGGCGCTGGAAGCAATTTGAGCGGATACACAGGATAACGCGATAACAAAATTGGAGATATTTTTATGCTGACGGTAACGGTAAACGGACGGGAAGAGAAATTGAACATCGGCTGTCGAACGTTTGTTTCCCTGGACGTCCTGTTGAAGATCCTTTCCGCAGAGAGCTCGGACGTAACACTCAACGGCACAAAAATCAGCAGCAGTGATGTAGCGAACACACTGGTAAAGGGCGGCGACAGCCTTGCGTTGCCCGGCCTGGGATGATAAATACATAGGATGGATGAAGGAGTATGGGGATGAACATAACCGTTAATGGAAAAGAAACCGCCATAGCTGAAAATTCCGATCGCACGGTCGATTCTCTGCTGGAGGAGCTGGATGTTTCGCAGCGTCTGTATGTCACCGTTGAGCTGAACGGTGACATCCTGGACCGAACGGCCTACGAGACTACGCCGGTCAATGCCGGAGATATAATTGAATTTCTCTATTTCATGGGCGGGGGAAGTTATTATGCTGACTGAATCCCAGATCGAACGCTATTCGCGCCACATCATCCTGAAAGAGGTGGGCGGCAAGGGGCAGCAGAAGCTGTTTGACGGCCGGGTGCTGATCATTGGCGCCGGCGGCCTCGGTGCGCCGATTGCCCTCTACCTGGCCGCTGCCGGGGTCGGCATCATCGGCATAGCCGATGCCGACGATGTCGATCTTTCCAATCTGCAGCGCCAGGTGATCCACTTCACCCCTGATATCGGCAAACCCAAGGTGGAATCGGCCCGGGAGAAGATGGAGGCCATCAACCCGGACGTTATGGTCAAGACCTACAAGGAATGGGTGTCGGCTGCAAATATTAACGGCATCATCGCCGACTACGACTTCATCATCGACGGTACCGACAACTTCGCGGCCAAATTCCTGATCAACGATGCCTGTGTCCTGGCCGGCAAACCCTATTCCCATGGCGGCATCCTGCAGTTCGACGGCCAGACCATCACGATCAAGCCGCGTGAATCGGCCTGCTATCGCTGCATCTTTCCGGAACCGCCCCCCAAGGACGCCATTCCGACCTGCTCCCAGGCCGGTGTGATCGGCGTCCTGCCGGGTGTCATCGGCACGATCCAGGCCACCGAGGCGATCAAGTTCCTGCTGGGCAAGGGTGATCTACTGACCGATCGCCTGCTGACCTACAGCGCCCTGCGGATGAAGTTCCGCGAGGTGCCGCTCAAGCGCAAGAGCGCCTGTCCGGTCTGCGGCGACAGTCCGACCATTACAAAGGTCAGGGATGAACTGGATGCCATGACCGTCTGTGACCTTAAGGGGTAATACGCTATGTTGAAAATCCCGAAAGCAATTCATGACGATCTGATAGCCCATGCCAGGGAAGGTTTCCCGTTGGAGGTATGCGGCATATTGGGCGGCAACGGCGATACGGTTTCGTCCATCTACCGCATGGTCAATACCGATGCAAGTAATGAACATTTCATGATGGAACCCAGGGAACAGTTTGCAGTCATCAAGGATTTGCGGGCCAAGGGCCTGTCAATGCTGGCGATCTATCATTCCCACCCGGAATCTCCGGCCCGTCCATCGGAAGAGGATATCCGGCTGGCGCTGACACCGGATGTTTCCTGTGTGATCATCTCGCTTGCCGATGCAGCCGCAGCGGATATCAAGTCCTATGCAATCAAATCAGGAAGTGTTCAGCTGGAGCAGATAGAGATGATAGTATAGTAAATCTGTAGACGTTATAAAAATAAATCTTGACAGCTTTTATTTGTTTTGGCATGATTCAAATCACACTAACCTGGAGTTAAAGCGATGTCCGATGCAAAGCAGACCAAGATCGATCTGAACAACCTCAAGGCCGGCGGCTTCATCAAGGAGCGCGGCAAGGATCTTTTTACCGTCCGGTTGAGAGTCCCGGGCGGCCGGATGTCAATTCCGAGGCTGAAACGGATCGCCGAAGTCGCCGAAAAATTCGGGGGCGAGTTCGTGCATCTGTCTGTGCGCCAATCCATCGAGCTGATCAATATCAATTTCAAGGATTTCGATGCCGTTGTTGAGGGGCTGGGCGAAGCCACCCAGAAGGTAGCTTCCTGCGGTGCACGGGTACGCGTGCCGGTGGCCTGCGGCGGCTGCGAATACAACCCCAATGGCCTGGTGGATACCCAGAAATCGGCCCTGGAAGTCGATGAGAAGCTGTTCGGTACACCCACCGGCCACCACAAGTTCAAGGTAGCCTTTGCCGGCTGCCCCTTTGACTGCCCCAAATCCGCCACCAATGATATCGGCTTTCAGGGTGCGATCTACCCGAAACTCGACAGCGATGCCTGCATCAGCTGCGGTCTGTGCGCCAAGAGCTGTGTGCCCAAGGCGATTGTCATGGGTGAGGACACCAAGCCGCTGTTCAGCCACGATCCCTGCATCTGGTGCGGCGACTGCGTCAAGGTCTGCCCCACCGGCGCCTGGAGCGAGGCCAAACGCGGCTATACCGTACGCATCGGCGGCAAGTGGGGCCGCAATCCCCTGGTGGGGACGCTGTTCGCTACCTTCCTGCCGGAAGACCGGGTCGTTGCCTTCATCACTTCCGTGCTGGAATGGTACAAGCAGAAGGCTGAAGGCCTGGGGCGCATCCGGCTGGGCGACACGATAATCAAGGAGGGGCCGCAGGCACTTCTGGATCATCTGCGCACACAGTTTCCCGAGAATGCTGTCGCCGAGACCATTGCACCACAGATTATTGCGACCCAGGTAGGAGCTCAAGTGGTAAAGGAGGGTGCTCATGCAGGTAATTGATCTGCGTGGTGTCAGTTGTCCCACGAATTTTGTCAAAGCCAAGCTGGCGCTGGAAGATGTTGATAACGGCACGGTTCTTCAGATTCTGCTGGATGACGGCGAACCGGTGAAAAATGTTCCCCGCAGCCTCAAGGCCGATGGCCACAGGCTGATCGGCCTGAAGCAGACGGACGAAGGTCATTATGTCCTTGAGTTGGAAAAGGTCGAAGAGTAACCTGAATAAACTTTTTTTTGGTAGTAATATCTATTAAGCCTATAGAATAAAACAGGGGAAAATATGAAACTCAATAAAATCACGACAGCCCTGGCAGCATTAGCACTGACCCTGACTGCTGCTGCCGCTTTTGCCTCCGATATCACCCTGCTGAATGTTTCCTACGACCCGACCCGCGAACTGTATTCAGATTTCAATAAAGCCTTTGCCCAGCAGTGGCAGAAGAAAACCGGTGACAAGGTCACTATCAGGCAGTCTCACGGCGGTTCCGGCAAACAGGCCCGCTCGGTCATCGACGGACTTGAGGCTGATGTCGTTACCCTGGCGCTGGGCTACGACATCGATGCCATTGCCGCTAAGGGGCTGATCAAGCCCGGCTGGCAGAAAGAACTGCCCCACAACAGTGCGCCCTACACCTCGACCATCGTTTTCCTGGTGCGCAAGGGCAACCCCAAAGGGATCAAAAACTGGGACGATCTGGTAAAACCGGGTGTCGCGGTCATTACCCCCAACCCCAAGACCTCCGGCGGTGCTCGCTGGAACTACCTGGCAGCCTGGGCCTATGCCCTGAATCAAAAGGGTGGCAACGAAGCCAGAGCCAAGGAATTTGTTGCCAGGCTCTTCAAGAATGTGCCGGTGCTGGATTCCGGTGCCCGCGGCTCCACCAACACCTTCGTGCAGCGCGGCCTGGGCGATGTATTGCTGGCCTGGGAAAACGAAGCCTTCCTGGCGATCAACGAACTGGGACCGAACAAGTTTGAAGTGGTAACCCCGCCGGAGAGCATCCTGGCTGAACCGCCGGTTACCGTTATCGACAAGGTCGTGGACCGGCACGGATCCCGCAAAGTAGCCGAAGAGTACCTGAAATACCTCTATACTGACGAAGGGCAGCGGATCGCCGCCAAGCACTACTACCGGCCGATCAACGCCAAGATCCCGACCAGGCTGGCCAAAATCAAGAAACTGTACACCATTGACAAGGATTTTGGCGGCTGGCAGAAGGCCCAGAAAACACACTTTGCCGATGGCGGCACATTCGACCAGATCTACGCACAAGCAAAATAACCGGGAACCGGGGCGGATCAAGCTGCCCCGCATTCATCTGCCCGCTGCAGGTTGTGCATTATCCCGAGAGAGAGGAAGCGCATGAACCGAAAATCAATATTCCTTTCCATTCATGTTATAGGGTATCCTCTCTCCGAACAAAGCAATCTCAATAACGGGACATCCCCATGAAACTATTCAAGCGCCGCAACAACGTTCTGCCGGGTTTCGGGCTGACTCTGGGCTTCACCGTCTTCTATCTGAGCGTGATTGTCCTGATCCCGCTGTCGGCTCTGGTTTTCAGAACAGCCGGACTGACCTGGGGCGAGTTCATCAGCACCGTCACCGCACCGCGGGTGCTGGCCTCCTACAAGGTCACCTTCGGCGCAGCCGTAATCGCTGCGATTATTAATTCGATCTTCGGTGTCCTGGTGGCCTGGGTGCTGGTCCGTTACCGTTTTCCCGGCCGGCGGATCGTGGATGCGCTGGTCGATCTTCCCTTTGCCCTGCCAACCGCAGTCGCCGGTATTACCCTGGCCACGATCTACTCCCCCAACGGCTGGGTGGGGCGTTATCTGGAGCCGCTCGGCATCAAGGTGGCCTTTACGCCGCTCGGCATCGTACTGGCCATGACCTTCATCGGTCTCCCCTTTGTCGTGCGCACTGTTCAACCGGTGATTGAAGAGATCGAAGTGGAACTGGAAGAAGCTGCCGTCTGTCTGGGGGCCAGCCGCTGGCAGACTCTGCAGCGGGTCATCTTTCCCATGCTGCTGCCGTCCATTCTGACCGGTTTCGCCATGTCGTTTGCCCGGGGCGTCGGTGAGTACGGTTCGATTATCTTCATTGCCGGCAACATGCCGATGGTTTCGGAGATCACACCGCTGTTGATCATCACCAAGCTGGAACAGTTCGACTATCAGGGTGCCACGGCCATAGCCTGTGTCATGCTGCTGACGTCATTTTTGATGCTGCTGGTTGTCAACCTCCTGCAGAAATGGAGCAGAAGGTACGCGGAATAGAAACATAACAACGGCATTTACCACGAAGGACACGACCAGAAGTAGGCGCCTTTAAGCGAGGACACGAAGAACTGCAAGGACGTTTTATTTAACGATTAATTTGGTTTCTGTTTTACTTCGTGATCTTCGTGGCTTCGTGGTGAGAAATATTTTAGAGGTTATTATGTCCGCACCAACCAAAACATACTCAGCAAAAAGCACGACCGGACGGGCTCAGACCGAACCGGCTGTGGTGCGCTGGGCCCTGATCGCGATTGCCCTGGTGTTTCTGACCCTGTTCCTGCTGCTGCCGCTGGCCGCCGTTTTCAGCCAGGCCTTTGAAAAGGGTCTCTCTGTCTACCTGGAGGCCCTCAGGGAGCCGGATACCTTGTCCTCCATCCGGTTGACACTGATAACCGCCGCTGTGACGGTGCCGCTCAACCTCTTCTTCGGCGTGACAGCGGCCTGGTCCATCGCCAAGTTCAGTTTTCCGGGCAGGAATCTGCTGATCACCCTGATCGACCTGCCATTCTCGGTTTCGCCGGTTATCTCCGGCCTGATCTATGTCCTGATCTTCGGTCTGCAGGGATGGATCGGCCCCTGGCTGCAGGCTCACGATATCAAGATTGTCTTCGCCGTGCCGGGCATCATTCTGGCAACTATCTTTGTCACCTTCCCCTTTGTTGCCCGCGAGCTGATCCCCCTGATGGAGTCCCAGGGCAAGGAGGAAGAGGAAGCGGCCCTGGTGCTGGGCGCCAGCGGTCTGCAGACCTTTCTGCGGGTCACCCTGCCCAATATCAAATGGGGCATCATTTACGGCGTGATCCTCTGTAATGCGCGAGCCATGGGCGAGTTCGGCGCCGTGTCGGTTGTTTCCGGCCATATCCGCGGTATGACCAACACCGTTCCCTTGCACGTGGAGATCCTCTACAATGAATACAACTACACCGCCGCCTTTGCCGTGGCCTCGCTGCTGGCTTTCCTGGCCCTGATCACCCTGGTGGTCAAGTCAATCGCCGAGTGGAAAGTCAGGCAGCAACTTGCAAAGAATTAACTCAAACAGGTGACCCGATGAGTATCGAGATAGAAAACATAAAAAAGACATTCGGAACCTTTACCGCGCTGGGCGATGTCAGCCTCACGATCCCTTCCGGTGAGCTGGTGGCGCTGCTGGGCCCCTCCGGCTGCGGCAAGACCTCTTTGCTCAGGATTATTGCCGGGCTGGAAACGCCTGACAGCGGCAGGGTCCTGTTCAACGGTGAGGATACCACCCAGAGCCATGTGCGCGAGCGCCGCGTCGGTTTTGTCTTTCAGCACTACGCCCTCTTCAAGCACATGACTGTCTTTGATAACGTGGCCTTCGGCCTGAATGTCCGCCCCAAGCAGACCCGCCCATCCAAGGGGGACATTAAAGAGAAGGTTATGAAACTTCTCAGCCTGGTCCAACTGGAGAACATGGCCAACCGCTACCCGGCGCAGCTCTCGGGCGGCCAGCGACAGCGCATTGCCTTGGCACGCGCCCTGGCGGTGGAACCCCAGGTGCTGCTGCTGGATGAGCCCTTCGGTGCCCTGGATGCCCAGGTGCGGGCCGAATTGCGCCGCTGGCTGCGCAGGCTGCATGATGAAATCCACGTTACCAGTGTCTTCGTTACCCATGACCAGGAAGAAGCCCTGGAAGTGGCGGACCGCATTGTCGTTATGAACAAGGGCAAGGTTGAGCAGTCCGGCACCCCCGACCAGGTCTACGAGCACCCGGCAACGGCGTTTGTGCTGAATTTTCTGGGTAACGTCAATCTGTTTCATGGCCGCCTGCACCAGTCGGGCGGCGGTCAGCAGGATGCCAACGAAAATGCCGTGTCATACGTCCGTTCGCATGATATCGAGATCGACCGCAGCCCGCAGGATTCAACTGCCCTCAAGGCCGAGATCCGGCATATCCAGAAACTGGGCCCGGCAGTGCGGATCACGCTCGTTATTGAAGAGAACGGCGAGCTGATCGATGCGGAACTGACGAGGGACAACTTCCAGAATCTTGGGCTGCAGCAGGGCGAACAGGTGTATGTGAGGCCGAGGCAGGTCAGAGTATTTGTGGAAGATTACCAGATATGAAACGGTCTTTTTTCGCCCTGGCTGCGTAAGTCTTCAGGATCGCTTGTGACTCGGCCTGATGGCCGCCCCCTTACGGGGCGCCTTCGCGGTCCAATTTCGCAAGCTAAATTGTGCGACGTAGCGCTGCTACGTCTCCGCGCAATCCCTCGACAGCCTTGCCAGAACAAAAAAATCCACGTTTCAGTAAAGAGAGTGAGTATGAGTACAATAATTCCCGAATTGTCAGAGAACGCTACCCCCGCAGAAATCCTGCGGGCCGGCATTGAAGCCGCCAATGGCCCGGTTTCCCTGGCCTGCTCCTTCTCTCTGGAGGATGTGGCCATTATCGACATCGCCCATGCGGCCGGGCTCCAGTTGGGGGTTTTCGCCCTGGATACCGGCCGGCTGAATGAGGAAACCTATGAGGTGGCCGAAGCCCTGGTGGAACGCTACCGCTTGAAGATCGACTGGTATTTCCCAAAGCACGGTGAGATTGAGAAGCTGGAACGGGCCGAGGGTCTGTTCTCCTTCCGCGAGTCGTTGGAGAAGCGCCACCAGTGCTGCGCTATCCGCAAGGTTGAGCCGTTGTCCCGGGCGCTGAAGGATTTGAAAGGCTGGGTTACCGGCATGCGCCGCGACCAGAGTGTCACCCGCTCTGACCTGGCCGCCATCGAGCTGGACCGTGCCAATGGCGGCATTCTCAAGATCAACCCGCTGCTGACCTGGAGTGAAAAGCAGGTTGTCGACTACACGGAAGAACACCACTTGCCGAAGAACCGCCTGTATGATCAGGGCTACCGTTCCATCGGCTGCGCCCCCTGCACCCGGGCGATCGGTCCCTGGGACCACGTCAGGGAAGGCAGATGGTGGTGGGAGAGCGCGGAACAGAAAGAATGCGGTCTGCACCGCAAATGAACATTAGAACTGCGCATGGACAATAAGCATGTTGTGATAGCCATGAGCGGCGGGGTCGATTCCTCCGTCAGCGCGGCCCTGCTGAAAGAGCAGGGCTACCGGGTCAGCGGGGTGTCACTGCAGCTCTATGACCCGATACCACGCGAAGCGGGCTGCCGTATCAAAACCTGCTGTTCGCTGGACGATGTCATCGATGCCGGCCGGGTGGCCAAGAAGCTGGGTATCCCGTTTGAAGTCATCGATATGCGGGCGGAGTTCAAGCAACTGGTGATCGATTACTTTATCACCGAATATGCGGCCGGCCGCACCCCCAATCCCTGCATCCGCTGCAACGACCTGATCAAATTTGACCTGCTGTTGAAGCGTGCGAAAGAAATGGGTGCAGACCAGCTGGCAACCGGCCACTATGCCCGGACCGAAGAGGATGCTGACGGTCGGAAATGGCTTCTGACCGGCCACGACCCGGCCAAGGACCAGTCCTATTTTCTCTTTACCCTGACGCAGGCACAACTGCAGCAGGTTGTGTTTCCGGTAGGCCAGCTGGAAAAGCCGGCAGTCAGGAATCTGGCTGAAGAATACAAGCTCCCCGTGGCGCAGAAACACGAAAGCCAGGAGATCTGCTTTATACCCGATAACGATTATGTGCGGTTTCTCGAGAGTCACGGCGTTGCTCAGAATGCCGGCGAGATCGTGACGGGTGATGGGGCTGTTGTCGGTTGCCACTCCGGATTGCACCGTTACACGGTCGGACAGCGGAAGGGGTTGGGGATTGCCTGGAAACATCCGCTGCATGTGGTTGCCCTGGACTCTGAACTCAATCGGGTGGTGGTGGGGGAGCGTGAAGAACTGTTTCAACAAACCCTGACCGCCGGAAACGCAACCTGGGGCGTGCAGCCGGAAATCCCGGAGTTCCGTGCCACCTGCAAGATACGCTATCGTCAAACCGCCACCCCCTGCAGTGTCAAACTGGTTGCCGACAACCGTTTTGAGGTGCGCTTTGACCATGCCCAGACCGCAGTTACACCGGGCCAGGCCGCTGTACTGTATGACGGAGAGCGGGTTCTTGGCGGCGGCTGGATCGAATAACACGGATGTGGCTTTTGTGCCAGAGCTGCGTAAGTCTTCGACAGCGGTTGTGCGACGTAGCGCTGCTACGTCTCCGCCCACTGTCTCGACAGCCTTGCTCTGACGCAAAATCCGCATCCGCAGAGTACTAAGGAGAAAATATGAACAAAAATCTTACCCATCTGCAGCAGCTGGAAGCTGAAAGCATCCACATCCTCCGCGAGGTGGTGTCCGAATTCAGCAACCCGGTCATGCTTTACTCCATCGGCAAGGATTCGGCGGTCATGCTGCACCTGGCCCGCAAGGCCTTTTATCCGGCCCCGCCGCCGTTTTCGCTGCTGCATGTGGATACCACCTGGAAGTTCCGCGAGATGATTCAATTCCGCGACCGGATGGCCGCCGAATGCGGCCTCGACCTGATCGTGCATGTCAATGAGGAGGGGGTCCGGCAGGGGGTTTCACCCTTTACCCACGGGGCGCTCTATACCGATATCATGAAAACCGAGGGACTGAAGCAGGCGCTGAACCGCTATAAGTTCGATGCGGCCTTTGGCGGTGCCCGGCGGGACGAGGAAAAATCCCGGGCCAAGGAGCGCATTTTTTCCTTCCGCAGCGCCAGTCATCGCTGGGACCCCAAGGACCAGCGCCCGGAGCTCTGGAACCTGTACAACACCCGCATCAAGCCGGGAGAAAGCATCCGTGTCTTTCCGATCTCCAACTGGACCGAGCTGGATGTGTGGCAGTACATCCACCTGGAGCAGATTCCGATCGTGCCGCTTTACTATGCCGCGGTCCGGCCGGTCGTGGAGCGGGACGGCATGCTGATCATGGTGGATGACGAGCGCCTGGATCTCAGGCCGGGGGAAACCATCCAGCACAAATCGGTACGCTTCCGCACCCTGGGCTGCTACCCCCTGACCGGCGCTGTCGAGTCGGAGGCGACCACCCTGCCTCAGATCATCCAGGAGATGCTGCTGACCCGCACCTCGGAACGCCAGGGCCGCCTGATCGACCACGACTCGGCCGGTTCCATGGAGAAGAAGAAACAAGAGGGGTACTTCTAATGGCACATCAATCTGATCTTATAGAAAACGATATCCTTGCCTATCTCAAGAGCCAGGAAGAAAAATCACTACTGCGCTTCATCACCTGCGGCAGCGTCGATGACGGCAAAAGTACCCTGATCGGGCGCCTGCTGTGGGATTCCAAGATGGTCTTCGAGGACCAGTTGGCAGCGTTGGAAGCGGACAGCAAAAAGGTCGGCACCCAGGGCGGCGCCATCGACTATGCCCTGCTGCTGGACGGGCTGCAGGCGGAGCGGGAGCAGGGCATCACCATCGACGTGGCCTACCGCTTTTTCTCCACCGATCTGCGCAAGTTCATCGTCGCCGATACCCCCGGCCACGAGCAGTATACCCGCAACATGGTCACCGGCGCCTCCACCGCCCAGGTGGCGGTAATCCTGGTGGATGCCCGCAAGGGGCTTCTGACCCAAACCCGGCGCCACAGTTTTCTGGTCTCGCTGGTCGGCATCCGGCACGTGGTACTGGCGATCAACAAGATGGACCTGGTCGGGTTTGACGCTGATACCTTCGAAGCAATCCGTAGCGACTACGAGCAGTTTGCCGCACCGCTGGGGTTTGCCTCCATAACCGCCATTCCCCTTTCGGCGCTGAACGGCGACAACATGATCGAAGCCAGTCCCAACACTCCCTGGTACACCGGGCCGACTCTGCTGAACTTCCTGGAGACCTTCCAGGTGGAAGGGGACAAGCGGGCGCAGCCCTTCCGCATGCCGGTCCAGTGGGTGAACCGCCCCAATCTCGACTTCCGCGGTTTCTGCGGTGTCATCGCTGCCGGTACGGTTCGTCCGGGAGACGAGCTGCGGGTCGCTGCATCCGGACGCACCAGCCGCGTGGCCAGGATCGTCACCATGAACGGCGACCTGCCGGAAGCGACCGCTGGCCAATCGGTGACCCTGACGCTGGCGGACGAAATCGATGTCAGCCGGGGGGACATGCTGACTGTCCCTGATGCCCCGCCGATCCATGCCCGGCACCCGGAGGCGCACCTGGTCTGGATGCACGACGAGCCGCTGCAGCCGGGACAGATCTATCTGGTCAAGACCGCTACGGCCGTGACCCCCGGACGGGTCACCACCGTGCAGTATGCGGTGGACGTCAATACCCTGGAACAGAAACAGGTGACGACGCTCGGTCTGAACGAAATCGGCGTGGTCCGCCTGGAGCTTGACCGTCCGATCTCATTCGATACGTACAAACAGAACCGGGATACGGGCAGCTTTATCCTGATTGACCGCTTCACCAATGCCACCGTGGCTGCCGGCATGGTGATCGCGGCGGCGCCCCTGGAACCCCGGATGACAGCGCTGACTGGATCCGGTCAGGAACTGCCGGCTGCAGGTGGTTACCAAACCCGCCGCATCAGTCTGAGTGAAGCCTCCATCAGCGGCATCGGGGTGAGCGTGGTTGACCTGACCGGTGAATGGGGCCCGCTTGAGTTCGATGTGTCAACCAGCTTCATCGACTACCTTGCAAAGGGTAACCGCGTGCTGTTCACTCTGCGGGAATTGGTACAACTTGAAGCGGTGGCGCAGCTGGCATACGAGAATACGTTATCATTTGAATTCGATCGCACTGCAGAAGGGGTCAGTATCCTGATCTTCAAACGGGGCACACGGCCCGTAAACAGCTTGTCTTCAGATGAGGGGACCGGGATATGACGGTGAAACTGGATGATGCCCTCACAAAAAAATATGAGAATCTGCGGCGGATGCTAGCAGAACTCGGAAGCTGTGTTGTCGCCTTTTCCGGTGGTGTTGACTCAACGCTCCTGTTTGCCGTGGCTGCGGCTGTTCTCGGTGAGAAGGCCCTGGCGGTCACCGCCACGTCCGAGACCTATCCGCAACGTGAATTGCAGGAAGCCCGTGAGCTGGCAACCCGTATCGGTGGCCGTCACCGGGAGATCGTTTCGGAAGAATTGGATATCCCCGAGTTCAAGGATAACCCTCGCAACCGCTGCTACTACTGCAAGAAGGAGTTGTTCGCCAAGCTGAGGAATGTTGCCGATGAGGAAGGGTTGCTGCATGTGCTGGACGGGACCAATCTGGATGATCGCAGCGATCACCGTCCCGGTCGCCAGGCGGCGCAGGAAATCGGGGTGCTCAGTCCGCTGGAGGCAGCGGGCTTTACCAAGGAGGATATCAGGGGCCTGTCGCAGTTTCTTGGGCTGCCCAGCTGGGACAAGCCGGCCTTTGCCTGCCTGTCCAGCCGCTTTCCCTATGGCACCTCCATTACGCCGGAGCGTGTCAGGCGGGTAGGGCAGGCTGAAGAAGCGCTCCGGGGAATCGGGTTCCGCATCTTGCGGGTTCGCTATCATGACAAGGTTGCCCGACTGGAGCTGGGGCCGGACGAGTTTGTCCTGGCAATCGGGGCGCTGCGCGAGCAGGTGGATAAAATTGTAAAGGATGCGGGCTTCACCTATGTTGCCGTGGATTTGTCCGGATACCGCACAGGGTCGATGAACCTTTAAATCCGGCTGACACACGTTGACCTTTGAGAAAAGCAGCAACCCAGTAGTAATCTGTTGTGGTCTTATCCGATCTTAAACCTTGCACCTGAAGGCAACCCGGGCAGTCGTTTTGAGAGCTCATCTGCAAGAATCTGATCGGGTCTCATATCCGGGTTGTTGTCGGTAAAATCCACAATCAAGCCGTACCGTTCCATAAATTCGTTCATTATCTCTTCGCGTGTTGCGAATCCTGTGACCCCGGCCTCCAGAGCTGTCTTCCGTGCAAGCACTTCCTTTTGCAGGTAATCCATAACCTTTTGCAGTTCCTTCGGCCTGTCTATCAGGAGTCGCAACAGCAGCATGGCAAATTCAGCTTCTGTTGACATGACGTTGTCCTCCTGGCTAAATTGTAGCATAAGAGACATTATGGGCGTACCAATATCATTAGGAACTCGCAGCAGGTTGTTGAAATAGCCGAAGCTGGCGAGTTGAATAGTTGCGACACCGAATCAGGTGAAACCGTGAAGATCGTGGACCCAGGCATGAATAACATTCGTTTGATATTGAAGACAGCGATTGTGGTGGTTACCCTGCTGCTCGTATCTGCATGCACTCCACTGGTAAATTATCCAGGGCAACTGGTCGTTGCACCCAAAATTGAGAACGGATTTTTTGTCACCGGGGATGGGGCCCTGCTGCCGGTACGATCCTGGCTGCCGACGGATAAGCCGGTTACGGCTGTTATTGTCGGTGTGCACGGATTCAATGACTACAGCTATTCCTTTGCCTTTCCCGGAAGCTACCTGATCCGCTACGGCATTGCCTGGTACGCCTATGACCAGCGAGGATTCGGCGCTGCTCCCGGGAGGGGGTTGTGGTCTGGTGTCGATGCATACAAAAACGACCTCTCCAGCTTCGTTAAAGAGATTCGCAAACGCCATCCGGACATCCCGCTCTACATACTGGGCGAGAGTATGGGGGGCGCTGTCGCAATCGTAACTCTGGCCGGGAACAATCCACCCCCGATAGATGGTGTCATACTGGTTGCCCCTGCGGTGTGGGGACGGGCAACCATGCCATGGTATCAACGATGGCTGCTTGCGGTTACCTCGCACACGCTCCCCTGGCTGGAGCTGACCGGAAGCGGGCTGGACTTGATTCCTTCCGACAATCTGGAGATGCGCAGAGCGTTGCACGTTGATCCACAGGTTATCAAAGGCACCCGTGTTGACGCCATGTACGGTCTTACCAATCTGATGGACGCGGCATTGGAACAGGCCGGGAAACTGCGGATACCAACCCTGGTCCAATACGGCAAAAACGATCAGGTGATTCCCAAAGAACCTATGCTGCAGATGCTCGAAAAGATGCCTGTGACAACCAGGAAAGCGTTCTACGGGCAGGGGTATCATATGCTGCTGCGCGATCTTCACCGGGAAAAGCCCCTGATCGACATCGCAACCTGGATCAGCGATCATAACAAACCCTTGCCTTACGGAACGGTAAATTGGAATTGATCTGACGGTGGGCAGCATGCTGGGCTCGCTGGCCGGGTTCAAATTCATGGGGCGTCTGATAGACCGTTTTGGGCCGCAGCGGGTGTTTCTGCTGTGTCACATTGGTTTTAGCGTGGCGCTGTTTGTCTTTCCGGCCCGTATTCTGTTCCCGATATCGCCGCTGGCGGCAGGTTTTATCGCATCGCTGGTTCTGGGATTGATCACGGCAATCCTCGGCCTGACAACCACGGCCCAATCCTTCCGGATCTGCCGCGGATCCCAGCGCACCATCGCCTATGCCCTGGTGTCGGCGACCCAGTCCCTGGGTTCGGGCATGTCGGGGTTCGCCCTGGCGGCGCTGTTGTCGCATATGGGTGTAGCCGTACCCGGAGGAAATCCCTTTGATCTGATCCTGCTTGGTCTGGGGGTATCTATCCTGCTGCAGATTGCAGCGCTCAGGCTGCTGGCGCATAGGCGGGAAAGCGCTGCCCCTGTCGTAGTCGCCGGCTCTGTTTCATGACCGGTATTCTCTGCTGTCGCCGAAGAGTCGGACAATACTGCCTTGTTTGACCGATCCCCCCACACCCCACGTCGCTGGCCCAGCGTTCCCCCCGCCTGATCTCTTTTGACACGCCATGTAAACAGTACTATAGTCCGCCTTGATGAAAATCCTTAAACCGACTCCTCTTTCAGATGCCCGCATAGTTTGAATGCAAATGTTTCAGGAAAGACGGTGGGATGTTGGCCGGAAAATCGGTTAGCATGTCACATAGAGTTTTATCAGGTATTAAGTTCAAGCGAGATAAGTAAGGTGTCCCCAGAATACCAAAAAGGAGGAACAAATGAAGCATCGCAATCAAAGGATACATAAAACCTTAAGGTACACATTTGTTCTATTCATGATTACAGTTGTATCGGCCCCTATTTTGGCAATGGCTGATAATACTTTGCCAAGTATTGTTCTGACTGGGCTTAATGAATACAAGGCAAAAGGGCCTGAAGCGGCAGTTAAGGCCTGGATTAAGGGAAGTGCATTTGAAACTAGTCTTGAAGCACTGAGCCAAGCGAATACTTTCAAGCAAGTCGAGACAATGTATGGAGCTTATCTTGGTTATCAGGTGATAAAGATAAGAGAAATATCAAAGACGTCCCAGATGGCATATTTGAGCTTTGATTATGAAAAAGGACCTTTATTCGCTAGCTTTTTGTCCTATCGAAATGGCGATAAATGGATTCTTGCAAGTTTTACCTTTAACATGAAGCCAGAGGTCATCCTGCCAAATAGCTTTTTGTAGCAGGGATGAAAATGGGACATGCTCTTATTCGCTGAGGACGTCCATCTATGGTTTCAGCAATTAGATCCAGACAATAACGACACCACTCAACAAGGACATGTATGTCGAACAAAAACTTAACCTCGAAAGACTTTGAAGTCCAGTGCCTTGGGGAAAACCTGCATCCGTCACCGATGCCGAGTCAGTGCTTCTGTGATGGCTATGAGCGTCTTCTCTATCATTCAAGTTTTGATGAAATCCAACAGCGCATCGCCAGTAATCTAGCGCCGTTATCATTTGAGGTTGCGGGTCCGCGCCGGAATATCTTCTTTGATCCCTCCTCGATCGCTTGCGGTATTGTCACCTGCGGTGGTCTCTGTCCGGGAACGAATGACGTTATCCGCGCCATAGTGATGAGCCTTTATCACCATTACGGCGTTCAGAATATTTATGGTTTCCGCTATGGCTATGAAGGTCTCGTATCCAGTTACGGCCATAAACCTCTCAAGCTGACCACGGAGCTTGTCAGCCGCATTGGAGAGTCAGGTGGCACGATTCTCGGTTCATCCCGAGGGCATCAAGATCCGGCAGCGATGGTTTCAACGCTCACAGAGCTTGGGATTGGTATTCTGTTTACCATTGGGGGAGACGGAACACTGAAAGGTGCGGCTAAAATATCAGAGGAAATAGCTCGGCAAGGAATATCAATCAGCGTCATCGGAATTCCGAAAACTATCGACAATGACATTTCCTACCTGCAAACAACATTCGGCTTTGAAACGGCAGTTTCCGAAGCCCGAAGATCGACGTATGCTGCCCATACCGAAGCGCTCGGAGCCCGCAACGGTATCGGCCTTGTAAAGTTGATGGGCCGGGATTCCGGTTTCATTGCCGCTTATACAGCAATGGCCGATTGCCAGGTAAATTATTGCCTGATTCCGGAATCGCCGTTCACACTATCCGGATTGCTCGCTGATCTTGAGAAAAGAATCCGGCAACGCGGCCATGCGGTAATTGTGGTTGCGGAAGGCGCCGGACAAGAACTGATGACGGCATCAGGTCAAGTTGATGCTTCAGGGAATACGAAGCTTACCGATATCGGCCTGTTCCTCAAAGAGAAAATCAATGCGCATTTTGCAGAGAACGGTCTCGAGATGACCCTGAAATACATCGACCCGAGCTATACAATTCGAAGCCAGCCGGCGAATCCGCATGATGCAACATTCTGTTTATCACTTGGGCACAATGCTGCTCATGCCGGGATGGCGGGACGAACTAATATGGTTGTCGGGTTTTGGAATCATCAATTTGTGCATGTACCGATTTCGCTCGCATCCAGCACCAGGAAGAAGATTGATCCAAGTGGTCGGTTATGGAGCAGTGTTATTTCATCAACGGGACAGCCGGCGAATCTATAATCGCCGGCACAACAGAATCTGCGATGATGGCATAAGGCGGAGGGGTGAGGTGGCCGGGGTTTGTGAGACCGCCTGAGGGATGAAATAAGCAACGCCCCGTTCGCTGGAGATATACATGTTCCCCCGGGGTCAGGAAAAACATGACACTATTGCGGCAACAATGCATGACCTGCTCAACCATTTTGGTTGTCGCGATGTCCACATATTCTTCGTACTCCTGACCCCCTCCCTGTACTACAAGGAAGGGAGGCCGTTGCAGGAACTCAGTTGGTTGCCGGTCGATAATTGATCCGGAATGCAAGAAACTGGGGCAAATTACAACGGCAAGGCTGTGGCAGCAAAAACTCGTCGTCATTACAGCTGACAAATAGCGCTCGGGCTTTCTCTCGTTATGAATCGCTTCCAGCTGGACCATGATATCGTCCACGTTTCACCTGTTTGACCGATACGGTGACTTTTGTGAGGAAGGCCGCAACTCGAACAAAAAACTGTTGACAGTGTCGGCTTTAAAATATAATTTGATATTAAGCTATTTGATATCGATCGATTATTCTGGCGTCCAAAAAGGTTAGCAATGAAGCTCACACAAAAATCAACATATCGCGCCCTGAATACCTACACCAAACTGATGCGGGCGGCTGAATCGGTCACCAGCAGGGTACATCGTGTATTGGCAACGCCAAAACTCACCATCAGCCAGTTTGGCGTACTGGAAGCGCTCTACCATAAAGGGCCATTGTGCCAACGCGACATCGCCTCAAAGATTCTCAAGAGTACCGGCAACATCACCCTGGTGATCGACAATCTGGAAAAACAGAATCTGGTAAAAAGAGAACGCGACAATGAGGACCGACGTTATTTGACCATTCACCTTACTGCAGCCGGGACAGCGCTGATTGCCAAGGTATTTGCCGATGTCGAAGCTGAAATCGTTACGGAAATGGCATCGCTGGACGAGAACGAGCAGGAGTTACTTGGTCAATTGTGTAAAAAACTGGGCATGAAAGGAGTGTCGTAAAGCAGCAGCATTTTTTTGGGCACATAGTTCAACATCAAACCAATACTAAGCAAAGGAGAATTACCATGAAAAGAATTATCGCATCCATCACCACCATTATCGCCCTGGCCATTCCGGCCTTTGCATTCGCCACAACCTGGACTATCGACCCCGACCACTCCAATGTGGGCTTCAAGGTCAGGCACCTGATGGTGTCGAACGTGAAGGGCAACTTCGAGAAGCACACCGGAATCGTGGAGATCAACGACAAGGACATCACCAAGTCCAAGGTAGAAGTCAGCATCGATACCAACTCGATCAACACCAATGTCCAGAAGCGAGACGAGCATCTGCGCAGTGCCGACTTTTTCGATGTGGCAAAATACCCAACAATGACCTTCGTATCGAAGAAAGTTGCCAAGGCCGGCAAAGACAAGCTGAAAGTCACGGGCGACTTGACACTTCACGGTATAACCAAACAAGTCGTTCTCGATGTTGAAGGGCCTTCGAAAGAAAGCAAAGACCCGTGGGGCGCTATCCGGAAAGGTGCAACGGCCACCACAAAGATTAATCGCAAGGATTTCGGCCTGGTCTGGAACAAGGCCCTGGAAACAGGTGGGGTTGCTGTCGGCGAAGAAATAACAATCACCCTGGAAATTGAAATGATCAAGAAGTAACAATACCGGATTTTCGCAAAACTTGTTCTAGCGGATTGCACAGGCACATGATGGACCGTCTGACATGGAACCCATTAAACAGATAAAAAATGCTCTCAACAACCACCCGGTTCGAATAATTGAACCGGGTGGCCGGGCACACGCTTCTGTCGCCTTGATTCTGAAAGATCAGCCGTCCGGACTGAGTATTCTGTTGATTGAGCGATCAATCAATATAAACGATTACTGGTCTGGTCAGATCGGGTTGCCGGGAGGCAGATCTGAAACACGTGACGAGAGCCCGCAACATACTGCCGAGCGCGAGACAAACGAAGAGATTGGATTGGATCTGTCCACAACGCAATTTTTAGGGAGGCTCGATGACCTTGCACCCGCAGGATTGAAGATCGTTATTTCCTGTTTTGTCTACGCAGTTGAAAATCACCCGTTTCTGCGTCCGGATAAGAGAGAAGTTGCTGATGCCTTCTGGGTTACCGCTCTAGAGCTCATAAACCCGGCTAGGATTTCACGTGTAGAGATCATGTTCCGGAACCGACTAAGAAAATTTCCCGCAGTGAGGGTTGTTGACGACAAAGGACAGCCACTTTGGGGGATAACATATAAGCTGCTCCGCAATTTCAATAAAGTCGTACATACAGGGCATGAACTCACTGAAAGGAAAGGACGTTGAGGCACTTTCGGCACCGGCACCAATCTCCAATCAGGATATGCTGCTTACGGAACCACGTGAATTGCTCCAAAAAAAGGATCAGAATCTCACTAATAGAAAATGGGCCCACCAATACAAGGAGGCTCTGATATTTAAAATGCAAAGCAGGAGGCGTTCGTGACCAATCAAAATAACCACCCGGACGGCGAATTACTTCTCCGTACCTCTCCAAGGCCAAGTGACACCAACATGAACGGCGATATTTTCGGTGGTTGGATCATGTCGCAGATGGATATCGCCGGCGGCATGATTGCGATAGAAACGACTGGCGGACGAGCTGTAACTGTTGCTGTGGATGCTATGAAATTTATTAAGCCGGTTAAGGTAGGTGATGTTGTCTGTTGTTACGGCAAGGTCGTCAGGACCGGGAACACATCCATCACCATCAGGCTGGAGGTGTGGGCGACACCGCTGCTGCGAAAACAAAACATTCCCAAAGAAGATGCAGCCTTCATGGTCACCGAGGCATCTTTTACGTATGTGGCCGTTGATCATGAAGGAAAGAAACGGCAATTTACAGAACGTTAGGGCTGGAAAAAGACTGGAAGACCATTCAAGGGTACTTCGGGGATGATTTTCAATCCGGCGGCATGAACAGCAATGCCCCGACCGCATGCGAAAGAACATGCGAAAGCCGGGGCAAATTAAGCGCTAACCATAGTAAATGGTTGGATATTTAGTGGAGCGGGAAACGGGATTCGAACCCGCGACTTCGACCTTGGCAAGGTCGCACTCTACCACTGAGTTATTCCCGCTCAGTGAGTTTTCTTAAATACCAGAGCCGTGCGCTGATGTCAATGCTTTTATGTGATCAGGCCATAAATTATTGTCTTTTCCCCAAAGCATTCGACACTGCTTGAGTATCTTGTGCGGGACCTGTCTGATGCAAGAGCATGGATTGATAGACTATTAACAACAATTCTCCACGGGAGTGCCATGAGTGTTCATGGACGGCCTTGTCCCGAACCTTTTCAGAGAAATGTTTCCTGGATTCGCTGTCGGAGACTAGACCGGCAATTTTGTCTGCCAGGTCACGGGCATCACCGTAACTGGCGTAGATGCCCGTGTCTCCGAGCACTTCGCGGTTGACCGGTGTCTCAAAGGCAACTACCGGCAGTCCGCAGGCCATGTAGTTGTATATCTTGCCGTTTGCTTCAGTGGGCGATAGTTTGGGGGTTACGGCAATATCGGCCGCAGAGAGCAGCACGGGCGCTACCTTGTAATCAACCTTTCCGGTGAATTGAAGCATGCCGGAAAGGCCACGTGTCTCTGCTGCCTTTCTATACCGTTCGTCGGGAAAACCCATAATCAGGAAAAATACCTTGATGCCTTTGGTTTGCAGGATTTCTATGCAATCAAGCAGCAGGTCTGTGCCCTGATATTTGCTCAGAATTCCCAGATAGGCAACGACAGTGCTGTCGGGAGGGATTCCAAGCATCGTACGCCCTTCGTGCTGTGGGCGAGGATGAAAAATATCGGTATCGACACCATCTATCAGTGCCGTGACGCGCTGGTCCGGAATTTCCCAGGTCGTGATAAGCTCGTTTCTTCCGGCGCTGGAACTGGTGATGATCGTATCAGCACAGTTATTGATTGCACGCTCGATACGCCCGAAAATACGCGCTGTAAAAGATGTAGCACGAAAAAACCCGTGGTCGATGCATTCGCCGGTCAGGCTTCCCTGGTAATCGAGTAGAAGCGGAACTCCGGACAGCTTTTTGAGGAAATAGCCGATGAAGGCACCTTCGTGCAGGTGGGCATGTATCAGGTCCGGTTTGAAATCCGGAATGAGCAGAGCCGCTTTGTAGAACAGCAGTGCGTCAAGGTAGAGCTTGTGCAGGGAGGGGCCGGCCTCCAGTCGTGAATACCAAGGTATGCGGGGGATGCGGATGGTCGGGATGTCAGGCATGTCCCGTCCGAGGTGATAGGTGACGATGCGGACGTCGTGCCCCTGTTTGCGAAGCGCCCGTGCTTCCTCGTATATCCTGACGTGACAACCCCGGTCTGCAAAGTAGGGGGTAGGGGCCAGCACGAGGATCTTCAGTTTTGTCTCAGCCAAGATTGATCCTGTCCCTGACAACGTAGATCGGTTTGCCCTGGGCCTCGTAATAGGTGCGGGCATTCAGCTCGCCCAGCAGGCCCAGAACGATAAACTGGATTCCCATGAACAGCAGGAAGGCGGTCAGGATCAGCAGCGGGTTGCGGTTCATGCTGAAGTGCTCGAAGATCTTCATGTAAATGGTCATGGTGCCGGTCCCGCAGCCTGCCAGGAGCGTGTAGACCCCCCACTTGCCGAATAGTTGAATCGGTTTGGTGGAATAGGTCAGCAGGAACTTGACGGTCATCAGGTCAAGGATAACCCGGAGCGTGCGGGAAATGCCGTATTTACTGGTGCCATGCAGTCGGGGACGGTGGTTGACGGGCAGCTCCGCGACTTTGGCGCCTACCTGGGATGCCAGGGCCGGAACAAAGCGGTGCATCTCACCGTACAGGTTGATGCCGTCCAGGACCTCGCGGCGATAGGCCTTGAGGGTGCAGCCGTAATCGTGGAGATGGACACCGGTCATTGCCGAGATCAGGGCGTTGGCAAGGATTGAGGGGATTTTCCTGGTGACGAAGGTGTCTTTGCGGTCGTTGCGCCAGCCGGAAACCACATCAAAGCCCTCGTTGAGTTTTTCGATCAGGCGCGGAATGTCGGCCGGATCATTCTGGAGGTCGCCATCCATGGGGATGATGATGCCGCCGGCAGCGGCGTCGAAACCGGCGGACATGGCAGCGGTCTGCCCGAAATTTCGACGGAAGCGGATGACCTTGACGCGTGTATCCTGGGCGGCAATGTTCTTGAGTGCCGTGAACGACCCATCGATGGAGCCGTCATCCACCAGGATGATCTCATAGTCACTGTCGTTTCCGTCCAGCGCCGATGTAATTGCCTGGTACAGCGCTGCAATGTTGTCTTCCTCGTTATAGATAGGTACAACGATACTAAAGTCCACGAAACTCTCCGGATTAAAACACTAATAATAGAATTATGCCTGCGCACCTTAGCAGATTTCTGTTGATCTGGACATACTAATTACCACTCACGCTGCCCGAATTCCTTTATTCTGCGGACGCGAATCACCGGCTCTGTGCTGGTTGCGGAGATTCCCTGTTTGCCGCGGATCAAGCCGTAAAGGAGCCCGTAACCATTGGAAAGGTGCATCAGGGGGAACAGGAACAGCAGCACGCCGGCTGTGATAGAACCTGTTGAAGTGATTGCGGCGATCGTGAAGAAGAAATCCAGCATCGCATAGAGGCACAATGGGATAACAAGCAGCGGGCTGGAAAGCACAAAGGGCAGCATAGCGAGGTATAGCAAAAAAAACAGGGGGACAAATCCGATCAAAGGGCCTGAGCCCGTGATCAGCGTCTGCTGAGCCCGGCCGCGCCCATAGGAGAACATCTGGCGGATAAACAGCCGTAGTGATCTGCGCTGGCTGCGATGGATGGCCAAGTTAGGTGCATGCAGCAGTTTATGACCGGAGGATTGTATCCGGTCCAGTAGCTCGTTTTCTTCGTTGGGATACAGCCGCTCATCCAGGCCTCCCGACTCAATAAAAACGGTGCGCCGCAGTGCCAGATTGCAGAGGATCAGCTCTTTGTCGGTTGTCTCGCGGATTCCGCCGACCATGCGATAGCGGTTGCGCATGCCGCCCGCTCCGAAGAGGGATGATAGGGCCAGGCCGAAGAGTTGCTGCAGCGGAGAATCGTCCGGAGGAGTGAGCGATGGTCCGCCGACAACAGCCACGGACGCGTCCGACATAACGGCTGCGCAGGCATCAAGGCAATCAGGCGCCACCAGGGAGTCGTCGTCGAGAAAAAAAAGTATCTCCCCCTGGGCCTGCTGTGCCGAAGCATTGCGCTGCCGACTCGGTGAACTGCCTTCGGCAATCAGTACTTCGAAGCGTGAGCCGGTTTCCGCAAGTTGCCGCAACGGCTCCAATGCCGCTACGTAGCCGCCGGGTTTGACCGGAATGATAAATGAAAAGGTTGGCATATTGGCTACCGAGAAAACCATTGTGCGGGAAAGTAACCGGCGTTGTATAAGAAAAACCTCCCTTAGCGCGTGCGTCCAGGCGTCACGATAAAGGAGGCTTTTTACGGGCTAAGCCGCAGGGCGTGGTGTGATCCTGTTACTTACCGCCGCCACCGTAACTGTGGAGGCCGGAGAGAAACAGGTTTACGCCCAGGTAGCAGAAAATTGTGGCTGCAAATCCGATCACGGAGAGCCAGGCGGCACGTTTTCCTACCCAGCCTCTGGTGAAACGGGCGTGCAGGAATGCTGCATACACAAACCAGACGATCAGCGACCAGGTCTCTTTGGGGTCCCAGCTCCAGTACGTGCCCCAGGCGTAGTTTGCCCAGGCGGCACCGGTGATGATCCCTAGGGTCAGGAGCGGAAAACCGATCATGATGGAGCGGTAGTTGAGATCGTCCAATACCCTGGTGGGGGGAAACATGGACATCAAACCGCCGGCAGGTTCGGATGAAGTATCTTCTTCATGCCTGGCCTTGAGCAGATACATGATCGAAATGCCGCAGGCTACGGCAAAGGCGGCATAACCCAGGAAGCAGGTGATGACGTGATACAGCAGCCAGTTGCTTTGCAGTGCCGGCACCAGAGGCTCGATGCCGTTCTTCATGCCGAGCTGGGCCCAGGCCATGCCCAGCAGGGCAAAGGGCACAACAAATGCGCCGATGATGCGGTATTTGTATTTAAGGTCGATGAACATGTAGATCAGGATGATGGTCCACGAGAAAAAAACAACCGATTCGTAGAGGTTTGACAGCGGTGCGTGACCTACGCCCATATCGTAGGATTCTTTCCAGCGCAGGCCAATGGCAATGGTTTGTATGGCAAGTCCGGCATAGGCGATCAGGCTTCCGGCCATGCCGACAGCCTTGTTCCTGCTGGCAAGGAATGCAAAAAAGGCGACCATGGACGCCATATAGGCAATGGTTGTTACGTTAAATAACAGGGAGCTGGTCATATCGTCGAAACCTCCGCTAGAACTTCAGGTTGGATAACTTTTCGGCCAGATCATCAAATTGCATCCCGAAAGCTGCATGATTTTTGCTGGCATTACCGTACATGCGGGCATGTCCTTTTGTCACAACGATCCAGACCCGCTTGTGCGACATGAAGAAGGCTATGAACAGACCGATAACCATCAGGGTACACCCCAGCCAGACAATCTCGACCCCCGGGTCCTTGGCGAACTGAAGGCCGGTATACATGCGGGCATTGGTGCCCTCATAGCCGAAGATGATGTCATCACCGCGCTGGGCATTCATTTCAGGGTAATTTTTGAGCACGATAAAGGTTTGGGGTGCCTTGCCTTTGAAGCTGACCTCCACGCGAGCCGCCGGTCCGGAGAACTCGGGCATGAACTGACGGACTTCCTCTGCAACTTCCAGCAGTTTAAAGCTGGTGCCATCCTTTAACGTAATCTGTTTGCCCACGGCGACTGCAAACTTTTCAGCTGCACCGCCCGTACGCGGCTTCATGGAAAAAAAGTGTTCACTGCCTTCATTGGCCTGGCCATAACTGGACTGGTAGAATGTAATCTTCTTGAATGTCAGGGGGTCGTTAACGATAACCTTGACGTTTGTGTAGTCAGGAACCGGTTTTCCGTTTTCCAGGACGGTCAGGATGCTCTTAAACTCTTTAGGGGCACCGGTATTGTAGCGTTCCACGGTGAATTGCTCAAGCCGGAGCGCATAACCCAGGTCAATTTCTTTTCCTGAACTGATGGTTACTTTGGAGATGCTTTCACCTTCCTGGATATTAACAAAACCCTTGAAGCCTAAAAGTGAGCCGAGAATGGCGCCGATAAAGATCACCAGAATGCTCAGGTGGACGACATAGACCCCCAAACGGCTCCAGACGCTTTTCTGTGAAAATAGGTGTAATTCGCCGTTGTGCTCGGTGACGACCGGAGGGCTGAATTCATTGCTGAGAAACTCGGTGAGAAGTTCCTTTGCCTTATCGGTTGTGGCCGAAAAGGTGATTTCCTTTTTCTGCGAGAAAGAATTTTTCATGGATTCGGCCATCACCAGCATTGGTTCGCTGATGAATTTGAACACATGAGGCAGTCGTTTGATGGAACAGGATATCAGGTTGAGGCTGAATACGTACAGCAATGTAATGAACCACCAGGAGTGGTACATATCAAAGAAGCCGAGTTTTGAGTAAATCTCAAGCTTCATAGCACTGATCTGGGCAACGTACTCAGGGGGAAGTTGTCCTTGAGGCAGGATCGTACCGATAATCGAGGTAAGTGCCAGGGAGATAAGCAGGAACATTGTGAGTTTGAGAGAACAGAAAAAATCCCAGACTAATTGAACAAAGCTGCGTTCGTTGGTTGCCAATGGTATCTCCAAGTGAGTGTGATGGAATTGCGCTCAACCACGTAATACATCCTGTAACTATAGTTCAATTCAGATAAAAGAGGTACCATTTTTTTAATCTGCACAACGAAAAAGGGCAGCAATGTTTCCATTGCTGCCCCGAATTCACGCAATTAAATTGTAAAATAGCTTATTTCTTGTGGCAGTCCTTGCAGGATGTCGGCCCTTTTTTACCAGCCACATGGCAGTCTTTACAGCCAGCCTTGTGAGCCAAGTCCTTGCCGAAGCCTTCGATCTTGCCGGGGCCTTTTTCGTGACATTTCTTGCAGTCACCCACGGCTGTCTGGTGAGCCTTGTGATTGAACTTTACGTCTTTCTTCATTTCAATGATGTCACCGGCAAAAGCGGTCCCGGCAAAAGCAACAACGGCCAACAATGCAACAAAAGCGTTTTTCATTTCTACACCCTCCTGGGTAAATTTTTTTATTCAGATACTATGAAAAAACATCAAGTGTCAAGCAGAAAGTGTATACACTATCTTGCGGGCTGAATTGCGGCATCCTTGAGGGCGCATTCCGTATCCATCTCACAACGGTACTCCGCCAGCGCGTCAGTCAGGACGGTATCACCCAGGGCAAGCATCTGAACGGCAAAGATACCGGCATTTTTTGCACCTGCCTTGCCGATAGCCATGGTCGCCACCGGTATGCCGCCGGGCATTTGCACGGTGGAATAGAGTGCATCGATTCCGTTCAGCGCGCCCCCCGGCATCGGGACTCCAATGACCGGCAGGATCGTCTTGGCAGCCACAACCCCGGCCAGGTGGGCAGCCATTCCGGCACCCGCGATAATGATTTTAATTCCCCGGCCGGCCGCTTCGGAAGCCAGAGCCATGGTCCGGGCCGGCGAGCGGTGGGCGGACGAAATGCGCATCTCCCAGGGAACACCGAATTTTGTCAGAACATCAGCGGCTTCCTGCATGACCGGCAGGTCGGTATCACTTCCCATAATAATCAGAACCAGTGGCAACGTGCTCATGGAACAACTCCGTAGAAACAAATGAATTATATACGTCCTAGCGCTTTTTTCCCGATATCCCTGCGAAACTGCACGCCGTTCCAGTTGATGCAATCAACGGCCCGGTAGGCGGTAGTTATGGAGTCCTGAACCGAATCGCCCAAAGCCGTCACACCCAGCACCCGGCCGCCATTTGTAACACAGCTGCCATCCTTTTGTGCTGTGCCGGCGTGAAACACGTAGACGTCTTCGATCTGCGCTGCAGCGTCCAGGCCGGCGATAACGTCACCTTTACGGTAGTCGCCGGGATACCCTTCCGCTGCCATGACGACACAGACGGCGGCTCTGTCATGCCACTCGATGTCGATTCCGGTCAAGTCACCGTTTGCAACCGCTGTGAGCACCGGCACAATATCCGATTTCATCCTCATCAGCAACGGCTGGCACTCCGGGTCCCCGAAGCGGGCATTGAACTCCAGTGTCTTGACCTGACCATCCTTGATCATCAGCCCGGCATAGAGCACACCCATGTAGGGTCGGCCCTCTGCTGCCATGCCGTCCACGGTCGGGCGGATGACCTGCTGCATGGCTTTTTCATGGATATCCGGCGTTACGACAGGTGCGGGAGAATAGGCCCCCATGCCGCCCGTGTTGGGCCCCAGATCATTATCGAAGACCGCCTTATGGTCCTGGGCGCTTGCCAGCGGGATGATCCTTTTTCCATCGGTGATGACCAGAAACGAGGCCTCTTCCCCGGTCAAAAACTCTTCGATCACAACCCTCGAACCGGCGCTGCCGAAGGCGTTGCCGCTGAGCATGTCTCGAACGGCGCTAACCGCCTCGTCACATGTCTGCGCGATGATGACCCCCTTGCCGGCCGCCAGACCGTCAGCCTTGACCACGATCGGTGCTCCGGTGCGGTTGATAAAGGCTTCTGCTTCGAGCAGATCTGTAAACACGCCATAGGCAGCAGTTGGAACATTGTACTTCTGCATCAGATCCTTTGAGAACGCCTTGCTTCCCTCAATAAATGCGGCTTTTTGTGACGGGCCGAAAACCTTGAGTCCGTGGCTCTCGAACAGGTCGACAATCCCCAGCGAAAGTGGCTGTTCCGGACCGACGACAGTCAGGTCGATCTTGTTTTCATAGGCAAACGCTAGCAATTTGTCCAACTGATCAACAGCAATCGGCAGGTTTTCAGCAAGAGTCGCCGTGCCCGGATTGCCCGGAGCACAGTACAGCTTCGTTACGAGTGGTGACTGGGCGATTTTCCATGCCAGGGCATGTTCGCGGCCGCCGCCGCCGATTACCAGAACTTTCATATCCGCACCTCATGGTTGAAAAATTAGAGTCTGTTAAGGAGTGTTCAGTTTTCGCGATGTCAAGGAAGATGAGCGATTTCGCGGAGGCGTACCCTTTGGTACGCCGCACAAGATAATCGTGAAATCTGACGCCGAGATCGCGGAAAATGGACGCTCCTAGTGTCTGAAATGGCGCATGCCGGTGAAGACCATGGCAATGCCAAGCTCGTTGGCGGCCTTGATAACCTCTTCATCGCGGACACTGCCGCCCGGCTGGATGATGGCTGTTACACCGGCTTCGGCGGCGGCATCTACACCGTCCCGGAAGGGGAAGAATGCATCCGATGCCAGGACGGTGCCCTTGATGGGCAGGAGCGACTTCTGAACTGCGATTCGTGAAGAGTCAACCCGTGACATCTGGCCGGCACCGATCCCGACGGTCTGGTCGCGGCTGGTGAATACGATGGCATTCGATTTGACGTGCTTGCAGACCCGCCAGGCAAAGTCCAGGGCTTCATATTCAGAGGCGGTGGGGGTGCGTTCGGTGACAACCTTGCAATCAATCGCCCGGACCATGCCCAGATCGCGACCCTGAACCAGTAATCCGCCGGTGACTTTTTTCAGGTCGTAGCCGCTGGCGGTGTAGTTGGCCAGGAGCGGCACCTGCATGACGCGCACGTTCTTTTTGGCGGTGAAAATGTCCAGGGCCTCTTCACTGTAGCCGGGAGCGATAACCGCTTCCAGGAAGGTGGAGGTCAGCTCTTTGGCGGTGTCGGCATCCACTGTGCGATTGAAACCGACAATGCCCCCAAAGGCCGAGACCGGGTCGCATTCGCGCGCCTTGAGGTAGGCGCTCAGGGGGGAATCGGCCAGGGCCACGCCGCAGGGATTGGTGTGCTTGATGATGACCGCTGCCGACTGCTCGAATTCCTTGACGGTCTCTATGGCTGCATCCAGATCGATGATGTTGTTAAAGGAGAGCTCCTTGCCCTGCAGTTGGACCGCGGTCGAAACACAGGGCTCGGCAACGTTCTTTTCTACGTAGAAGGCTGCCGATTGCTGGGGATTTTCGCCGTAGCGCAGGTCCTGAGCCTTTTTTACCTGAATCGTGAAGGTGGCGGGGTAGTCGGCAACGCCGTCGCCCAGACGGGCCCCCAGGTAATTGGAGATGGCACCGTCATAAGCGGCGGTATGCTGGAATACCTTGACCGCCAGACCGAAATTGGTCTGGGCGGAAACCGAACCGCCGGTGGCTTTCATCTCATCAAGCACCGTGGCGTAGTCTGCCGAATCCACCAGTACGGTGACATCGGGATAGTTCTTGGCAGCCGAGCGCAGCATGGTCGGTCCGCCGATATCGATATTTTCGATGGCGTCCTCGAGGTGACAGCCCTCCTTGGCAACGGTGGACTCAAAGGGGTACAGGTTGACGATGACCATATCGATGTTTTCAATACCGTGTTCCTTCATCTTGGCGACATGTTCCGGATTGGACCGCATGCCCAGCAGGCCGCCATGCACCTTGGGGTGCAGTGTCTTTACCCGGCCGTCGAGCATCTCGGGGAAGCCGGTGAATTCTGAGACATCCTTGACAATCAGACCGGCATCCCGCAGCAGTTTTGCGGTGCCGCCGGTGGAGAGGATCTCTACGCCGTAGCCGGCCAGTTCTTTAGAAAATTCAACAACTCCGCTCTTGTCAGAAACGCTGATCAGCGCCCTGGTGATTTTTGCCATTGTTCTTGCTCCTTGTCGCGTATGTAGGTAGAAGGTTTATGGATGTTGTCAGTGGGGGAAGTCTATATGCCGCATGAAGAGTTCTTCGAAGAGCGGCGTGCCGGAAAGAGGTACGACTCTGAAACGGCCGGCAGTCGCCTCTACTGCGGCAAAATTATCGCCGACGGCCAGGGCCTTTTCCGCCCCGTACAGAGCACCTTCTGGCGTGAAATGCGTAATGTGTACCATGCTTTTATCAAAAATTCCAATTGATTTAAGCCATTCTGGCCGCAAAACCGCACCGAAAGAACCGGTCAGAACCACATGTTTCAAGGCCTGGAGCTGTATACGCGCTTTGTCTGCTAGCACCTCCATGCCGGCCCGGATGGCGCTTTTGGCCAGCTGGATCTGTCGAATGTCAGTCTGACTGAGGTAGATCAGCGTGCGGGAATCGCGGTGCAGTACGAATGCATTTTCACTGTTAAGGACAATGACCCGGTTAGCCAGGTTCGAGGTGATTTCCCTGCTGTCCTTCAGGCGTCCTCCGGCTTCGATGATTTCGTGTTCCAGCAGTGTCGTCACGGTTTCAATGGCTGCCGAGCCGCAGATGCCGGCCGGAGTAACTGTGCCGATCACCTGCAGCCTTAGCCGCTCATCCTGAATCTCCACAGAACTGATTGCCCCCGGTAGAGCCGCCATCCCGCAGGACAGGTTGCCCCCCTCGAAGGCCGGGCCGGCTGCGGCGGAGGTGGACCAGAGTGTATTGCCCGATAGGAGCGCCATCTCGCCGTTGGTGCCCATATCCAGGTAAAGGACAGGTTCAGCGGGCCGGAGGCCGGGATCCAGTTGGCCGAAGAGAAAGGCAACGGTATCGCCTCCCACAAAACCGCCCGGCATGGGAAACAGATAGACTGGAGCAGAGACTTCCCATCCCAGTTCTGCGGCAGTCAGGTGTGTGCCTTCGGTGTGGCAGGGGCGGTAGGGAGGGTACGCCAGTGAGCGGACCGGGAGCTCCAGCAGAATATGCTGCATGGCCGGGTTGCCGGCAATGGCGATCTGGCGGACCTTCTGCCAGGGGATTGCGGTTGATTCACACAACTCGCCAGCCAAGTGCCACAGTTCGGCGCGAATCAGGTGAGACATTTCGTGCAATGCCTCTTCGGAGTGGACCGCTGCATCCAGGCGCGAGACAACGTCGGTGCCGAAGCTGCGCTGGGGGTTCATGCTGCCGGTCATGGCCAGGCGCTGTCCACTGCTGAGATCAATCAGGGAGGCAGCCAGGGTGGTGGTGCCGAGGTCGATGGCGAGTGCGTACATGGTCATCACGTTACGTGGATGTGGTGAGTTGAAAATGGCACGACAGAGCCGATCCTGCAGGCGTAGATGCCTCGTTCGGCCGCAGAGGCCATGAAACAATCTGCATTCTCAGGCGCCAGGGCGATCAGCAGGCCGCCGGAGGTCTGGGGGTCGAACAGTGGCAGCAGGGCGTTATCTGCCAGGCGGCTGCCGGTTATGAACGGCAGGTAGTGATCCCGGTTGCGGTAGCAGCCGGCCGGCAGCATGCCATCGTTGGCCAGATCCGAAACGCCACCCATGAGCTGTATGTCATTGACCTGCAGTCTGATCGTAACTCCGGCGCCGCGGGCCATCTCACAGCTGTGGCCGATCAGGCCGAAGCCGGTTACATCGGTGGCGGCACTGGCTTGGCACTCGGCCATCAGCTCCGCGGCAGTGCGATTGAGGGTTGTCATCCAGCGCACCGCTTCGGAGGTAATCTCGGCAGAGGCCATCTCTCCCTTGATGGCGGTTGAGAGAATGCCGGTGCCCAGCGGTTTGGTCAGTATCAGATGGTCTCCCGGTCGGGCGGTTGAATTGCGGATGATGCGATCGGGATGGATTAATCCGGTTAATGCCAGGCCGTATTTTAATTCATCATCCTCCACCGTATGGCCACCCACCAGGCAGACCCCCGCTTCCTTCAGGACGCTCTGTCCACCGGCCAGGATTTCCCGCAGGACCTCACCCGGCAGTGCGCAGGCCGGGAAAAAGACCAGGTTCATGGCGGTTACCGGACGGGCACCCATTGCATACACATCGGAGATGGCATTGGCGGCGGCAATCCGTCCGAAGGTATAGGGATCATCGACCAGGGGGGTGATGACGTCGGCTGTCTCCACCAGGGCGCACTCCGGCGAAATCCTGTAGACCCCGGCATCATCAGCTGTTTCCGGTCCTACAAGCAGGTTTGCATCGCGATCTTCCCAAAGCCCGTCCAGGGCTTTCGCCAGGCCCGCCGGGCCCAGTTTCGCGGCTCAACCGGCCGCTTTTACCAGCTGTGTCAATTTGATCATGGCTCTCTCGTGGTGATGTGGAGGGGGGTGACTTACTTCAGGTACACGCGCGGCACCCGCTTGCTGATGCCGCAAAAGATTTCGTAAGGGATGGTGCCGGCAGCTGCTGCCAGTTCTTCGGCATGGATGCAGTCACCTGACGTGTCGCTGCCGATCAGGGTGACTTCATCCCCGACAGCGACAGCTGTTACAGCGGTAACGTCCAGCATGATCCAGTCCATGCAGACCGTGCCGGTTACCTGTGCCCGCTGCCCCCTGACGAGCACGACCCCCTTGTTGGTCAGCGCCCGGCAATATCCATCGGCATAGCCGACCGGGACACTGGCGATCAGGGTCCGGTTGATGGCGGTGAAGCGGCGGGCGTAGCTGATAGTGGTGCCGGGTTCAACCCATTTGAGCATGGCGATGCGGCTTTTCAGGCGCATGACCGGGTGCAGGTCGAGCTTGCCCTGAAAGTCGGCCGAAGGGATAGCGCCATACAGGGCGATGCCGGGGCGGACCAGGTTGCAGCCGGGGATGTTCCGCAACAGGGCGCCGGCGCTGTTGGCGATGTGGATGTAGCGGGGAGCAAATCCGGCCTTGCGGGTTTCAGCGATGACCCATTCAAAGCGCTCGGCCTGCAGCCGGGTGAAGTGCCGTCCCTGCTCATCGAGCTCATCGGCGCTGGCAAAATGGGAGATGATCCCTTCCAGTGCAATGTTGGGCAGCTTTCTGAGCTCCTGCATGAAGGCCGGAACATCGGTATACTGGATGCCCAGACGCCCCATGCCGGTGTCGATTTTGAGGTGCACCTGGGCCTTGCGGAATAGTTTCCCGGCCGCCAGATTCAGGGCCTGAGCCTGCTCCAGGGTGAAGATGACCGTGGACAGGTTGTAGCCGATACATTTGCGCTCCTGGCCGGGATAGACACCTCCCAGCAGCAGAACAGGTTTGTCGATGCCGCTTTTGCGCAGCTGGATGCCCTCGGCCAGAAATGCGACACCAAAGGCGTTTACTCCCATAAGCTCCAGTTCCCGACTGATATCCATAAAGCCATGTCCATAGGCATCGGCCTTGACCACTGCCAGGATCTCCGTTCCGCGGGGGATAGACGAGCGGATCACTTTGAAATTGTGGTGAAGAGCCTTCAGGTCAATCTCGGCAAATGTGGGGCGGCTGTCGTACAAAGCGGGTATGCTCCTGTATCAAAGTGTGTGCAGAGGTGGATGGATACGCTGTGGAAATACATTTTTTAGCATGTCTCTGGACCACTGTAAAGCGAAAGGGCGCCGTTTGAACCGCGTCAGGTTTCATTGACATTGACAGTAGGGGCAAATTCCAGTACGCTACAGACCATGTAAGGCCCTGGGGGAGTTCGTCAGAACTGAGATGATTCAGCGGAATCAGACCCTTTGAACCTGATCCGGTTTGCACCGGCGTAGGAAAGCGGCTCGCGGGATTGTATTGATAGGTATCCAGCCGCCTGATGTTTTTGTCAGTGCGGCTGTTTTTATTACGAAACGGATTCTGGAGTACATCTGGAAATGAACGAAAGTACCAGCAGACCATTCAGACTTGTCGTTAACAAGTCAACACCCCAGCCGTCGCCGATCGCCGGGGTGTACCTGATTACCGACCAGGGTGATAACCTGGTGGACAGGGTCCGGACGGCGCTGCGCGGAGGTGTTACGACTCTGCAGTATCGGGCCAAAGGCAAGGGGCATGATGTCCGCCGGGAAGAGGGCGAAGAGCTGAAACTGCTCTGCCGTAGTTTCGGTGTTGCCTTCATCGTCAACGATGATGTGCGGCTGGCTGTCGAACTGGATGCGGATGGCGTGCATCTGGGGCAGGACGACGGCAGTGTCAAGGGCGCCCGGGAACTGCTCGGAGCGGGCCGGATTATTGGCAAGTCGACCCATAACCTGGAAGAGGCGTTACAGGCCGAACAGGATGGAGCGGACTATATCGGATTCGGTGCCATGTACCCGACCGACAGCAAGAATGTCTCCCATATTGCCGGTACAGCCGGTCTGGCCGAAATTCGTGATCGCATCAAGATTCCGGTGGTTGCCATTGGCGGCATTACGACCAGTAACGCCTGCAGGGTCATCGACGCCGGCGCCGACGCCCTGGCGGTTATCTCTTCAGTCCTGTCCAGTCCTCATCCGGATATAGCCGCGTTGGAACTGAAGCTGCTGTTTAACCGCAACCGTCCTTTCCCGCGTGGTTCGGTGTTGACGATTGCCGGCAGTGATTCGGGCGGCGGAGCCGGAATCCAGGCCGATATCAAGACAATTACCCTGCTGGGCAGCTATGCCGCCAGTGTCATTACTGCCCTGACAGCCCAGAACACCCGTGGTGTCTCTTCGATCCATGGTTTGCCTCCATCGTTTGTCATTGATCAGCTGGATACAGTCCTGTCCGATATTCCGGTGGATGTGATCAAGACCGGTATGCTGCATACCCCGGCCATTATTTCGGCGCTGGCGGAAAATCTGTCCGAACGGAAGGTCCTGATACCGCTGGTGATCGATCCGGTTATGATAGCCAAGGGTGGGGCAACGCTGATGGACCGCGATGCAATCCATATCTTCACCCGGCAGCTTCTGCCCCAGGCCTATCTGTTGACCCCCAATGTTCCCGAAGCAGAACGACTGCTGGGGAGTTCGATCCGTACGGAAGCCGAAATGGAGGCGGCCGCCCGCGAGCTGCAGGGGATGGGTGCCGCCAATGTGCTCATCAAGGGGGGGCATTTGACCGGCCAGAATTCCATCGATGTCCTGTTTGACGGCAGCGAATGCCACTATTTCTCGGCCGAACGGCTGTTTACCAGTAACACCCACGGTACCGGCTGCACCTACGCCTCGGCCATTGCCGCATTTCTGGCCCAGGGTGAGCCGCTCCGGGCTGCCGTGGAAAAATCCAAGGAGTACATCACGACCGCCATCAGGCTGGCCCGTCCGCTTGGAAAAGGGCATAGTCCGGTGAATCACTACCTGGCTGCCCGGGAAAAATTATAAACCGTTGGACTTCGGATACATGTAATCTACCTGACTACGAGGATCACACACATGACACAGTTGGAATATGCCCGCAGAGGTCTCATAACCGAGCAGATGCAACTTGCAGCTCTCGCCGAGGGGGTCTCCCCGGAGTTTATCCGCGATGGGCTGGCTGCGGGTAACATCGTTATCTGTCACAACATCAAGCACTTAAACGGCATACCGCTCCCGGTCGGGACCGGGTTGCGCACCAAGATCAATGCCAATATCGGTTCCTCCTCCGACGACACGGACATGCAGAAGGAACTGGAAAAGGCCCGCGTTGCAGTAAAATACGGGGCGGATGCCATCATGGACCTTTCCACCGGCGGTCCGGTGGATGAGATCAGGAGGGCCATCATCGCCGAAACCAGCGCCTGCATCGGCAGCGTACCGCTCTACCAGGCAGCCCTGGATGCGGTGCGGGTCAAGAAGAAGGCCATCGTTGATATGACCGTGGACGATATCTTTGCCGGGATTGTCAAGCATGCCGAGGACGGAGTGGATTTCATCACGGTCCATTGCGGTGTGACCCGTTCCACGGTGGAGCGGATGAAGAACGAGGGTCGCCTGATGGACGTTGTCTCCCGCGGCGGGGCCTTTACCATCGAGTGGATGCGCTACAACAATCAGGAAAACCCGCTCTTCGAGCACTTTGACAAATTGCTGGAGATTACCAAAGAATATGACATGACCCTGTCGCTGGGGGACGGTTTCCGCCCCGGCTGCCTGGCCGATGCCACGGACCGCGCCCAGATCCATGAACTGATCATACTGGGTGAATTGACCCAGCGGGCACAGGATGCCGGGGTGCAGGTCATGATCGAAGGACCGGGACATGTGCCGCTTCACCAGATCCAGACCAACATCCAGCTGCAGAAGCGGCTCTGCCACGGTGCCCCGTTCTATGTCCTGGGCCCGCTGGTGACCGACATCGCTCCCGGCTATGATCATATCACCTGTGCCATTGGCGGAGCCATCGCCGCCGCCGCCGGGGCCGATTTCCTCTGTTACGTCACCCCCAGCGAACACCTGCGTCTGCCCGATGTACAGGATGTGCGCGACGGCGTGATCGCCTCACGCATCGCCGCCCATGCCGGTGATATCGCCAAGGGTGTCAAGGGCGCCATGGACAAGGATATTGCCATGGCGAAATGCCGCAAGAAACTTGACTGGGAAGGGCAGTACGCTCTGTCGCTGGACCCGGAAAAGGCCCGCTCGGTGCGCGACAGTTCGCCGCTCTCCGATCACGGCGCCTGCACCATGTGTGGTGAATTTTGTGCCTATAAGGTCATGGATGATGCCATGGCGCGCTGACGGTTTTTGATGCTGTTTTCAGCAGAGGCGCCATAGAAATACTACATGTGATTGTATTCATTGAGATAATTTATTTTGACACGGCGATCAGGATGCCGTATACAGTACTAACGCTGGTACATCATCAGTTGCGGAAAAGATAAGCGATACTACTTAACCACCTGCGAGGGTGGGGCGGAAAGCCTACAGGGTCTCACGCAGACAGCCGGGTTGCCGAAATATCTCAGATATTCGGCAACCCGGCTTTTTTTGTAGCCAAATATTCGGCGGTGCCAATGATGAGAGCATCTGGTTGTGGATGGCATGCGCCGGGAAAGGAGGTTGGCAGGGCAGTTGCAACAAATGCAGGTGTTGATTTTACTGAATTGAGAACACAACATGGGGTGTGGATTGACGCATGACCGGTCAAGGGCATCCCCTGGTGGTAACGATAATACTTAACCATCCGCGAGGGTGGGGCGGAAAGCCTACAGGGTCTCACGCAGACAGCCGGGTTGCCGAAATATCCCAGATATTCGGTCCCGGCTTTTTTATTATCCATGCCGGGACAGGAAGGAGTTGGGCAGTACGAACAACTAATCTGTCAGATATCAAGCATGAATATATCCAAAAACGATAAACAAGGAGATACATATGAGAGATGCAAGCATGTTACAGCTGGTTGTTGAATTGGGAGGAGCCATGTTGTTTGCCATAGGAGCTGCATTTACCGTGTATTGGAATCTGTTGGGCAAAAAGTATCGCCCATTGACAACACAAAAGAAAATAGCAGTAAAACAGAAGGTCGCACGTGCTGGAAGTCAGGTGCTGCAGCCGGTAATGCAGCTTAACAGAGCCGGGTATCAGCAGTAATGCGACGGTGGGGCCTGGCGGCAGGATGGCCGTAACGCCCCACCGGATCTTGAGTCCTGCTGCGATTGTTCAGCATGGCAGCTTGTCAGCTGTCTACAGATAATAAATCAATCTTCATTGGCACCTCCAGCGCCTCACATGGCATCGACATGTGGGGCGCTTTTGTGTCCGGCGCCACCACAAAGACATCTTAGATCTGCTCCAGAACAAAATATGCAGCGCTTGGGAATAGTGCAAAAGTTAGTATGCGGGCTCCAACGTTGCTGTTTATTGCAATATTGACTTTCTGTAGTAATCTGTCGAACGGAACACATGATTTCTTGATTTTAATTCAAACGTACAAAAAATCGTATACAACCAAAAAATTAATCTGTATTTTATAATACTTCTTTTTTAGCCATACAGATGGAGGGGCACGTGGTCGCATTATCTGCAAACGCGGACATACAGTTGGTAACCTTTATTTTGAATGGCGAAGAGTACGGCGTTGATGTCATGCGGGTCAGAGAGATCATCAGTATGGCTGATATTACCAGGACAGCCAATTCTCCACCCTATGTCAAAGGGGTCATCAATCTGCGCGGTTCCATTGTTCCCATCATATCCCTGCGCCATCGCTTCGATGTGCCTGAAATTTCCGATGAAAGTATGAGCTGCATCGCAGTGATGGATTACAAGGGAGACCTGACCGGATTCATCATCGACGAGATTTCCGATGTCGTGCGCATTAAACGCACCGATATCCAGCCTCCGCTGGAGGCGGTCGCACAGCCGTGGATCGAGGGCATTATCGATATTAATCAGCGCTTGGTAGTGCTTCTAAATCTTGAACATCTCATGTAGTACGTTATCAGGGTAAGGAGTTGTCAATGGAGACAAGCAATCAGAGACTTGCACTGCAGGACGCCATGGTGTTTCTGGGCGCGATCGCATCCGGCACCGAACAGGCCATCGGTGAGTCAGCCAACAGTATTTCCTATCTGGCCGGAGTCAATCTCGGCAAAAAGCTTTCCGAAGGAATCCCGCATACCTCCGATATCCAGCAGGCGTTGAACTCGACCAGGGAGGTCCTGGAGAAGAACGACTATCTCTGGCTGTTCGAGACTTTCCAACCCCATGATCAGGAATCTGCATTCCAGGAACTGGAGGACGGCACGCAGGTCATGCTGGTCTTCCGGGACTGCATGATCCGCCAGTCTCTGTTCCGCTTCGGCCACACCCAGAAGGGCTCACTCTGCAACATGATGTACGGTTTTTTTGCCGGCGCCCTGCAGAACATCATGGGGAGGGAATCGACACTGGAGATTGTCCATGCCGGTGAAAATGCCTGTTACAAAAAACTGATTGTCAGGAGGGCGTCATGAGTGAGGTCACTATCAACACCGAGTGGCTGAGCGACTGCTCCGGCTGCCATATCGCAATTGTCGATCTGCACGAAAAGATCCTCAATGTCCTGCAGGCGGTCAAGATCCAACGCTGCCCGGTTCTGACCGATATCAAGGACTATCCGCATGCCACGGTCGGGCTGGTGTCGGGTGCCATTCGCAACGAGCATGACCGTCATGCCGCTCTGGAGATGCGCAAGTCCTGCGACATCGTCATCGCCTGGGGTTCATGCGCCGTTTTTGGCGGACCGGCCGGGGCCGGGAATATCCATACCCCGGCGGAGATCGGGCGGGCGGTGTATCTTGAAAACAAGACCACCACCTCGGCCAACCCGCCCAGTCGGGAGGTCTCACCACTGGAGTCGGTTGTATCCCCCCTTGATACCGTGATTGACGTTGACCTGTATCTGCCGGGTTGCCCGCCGCACCCGGGCTTTGTCTTTGAAGCCCTGTCCGCGCTGGTTGAAGGCCGTCAGCCGGAGGTTAACCGCCGTACGGTCTGTGCAAAATGCAAGCGACAGATGGAAAAAACCGATGTCAGCCGGATAAAATCCAACTCCGACGGTTTTCCGAATGCGGACCAATGTTTTCTTAGCCAGGGCTACACCTGCATGGGCTCGGTTACTATCGACCGTTGTCTGGCCCCCTGTCCGGCAAACGGGGTGCCCTGTACCGGCTGTGCCGGAGCGACCATGCAGATCCTGACTGAACCGAACCGGGACATCCGGACTGAAATCGCCGATCGCATGTCCCGCTTGACCAAGATCGATCGTGATACCATTGTCACTGCGCTGGAGCGGGGTTCCAAGTCCCACTACTCCTACACCATGGCCACCGCGATGATCGGCAGCAAGCCGACCTTCCATATCCGGAAGTGGATTGAGGATGAAAACGCGGATTATGAAGCAGGAGGGGTGGCATGAATAAAACCATCAAAATAGACCCGGTGACCAGGATCGAAGGGCACGCCAAGGTGTTCATCAACCTGAATGACGACGGCACCCTTGATAACGCCGGGCTGATAGTCAACGAGCTGCGTGGTTTCGAAAAGATCCTGATCGGCATGGAAGCCGACCGCATGCCCCATATCACTGCCCGTATCTGCGGGGTCTGCCCGACCGCCCACCATATCGCCGCCTCCAATGCCCTGGACCACGCCGCCGGGGTCAAGGCCCCGCCAGCGGCTATGCTGCTGCGGGAGCTGATGTACATGGGGCACCTGATCCACTCCCATAGTCTCTCAATCTTTGTACTGCAGGGACCGGACCTGGTGCTGGGGCTGGATGCGGACCCGGCCGTCAGGAATGTGGTTGGTATCGTCCAGGCCAATCCGGAACTGGCCAAAATCGCCCTGCGGCTTCGGACTATCGGACAGAAGATCAATGAGATGGTCGGCGGCCGGGGTACCCATCCGGTGACCTCCGTGGCCGGCGGTATCACCTTTGTGCTTGATCAGGAAAAAAAGAGGATCATCCAGGAATGGATCGATGAGGCCCGCACACTGCTGCCTACGGTTCTGCCTGCGGTCAAGGGGCTGCTGTTGAAGGCGCTTGACCAGCATCCCGCCATGCTCAATGAGTGGGTCGTGCCGTCCTGGGGCCTGGGTACTGTCCGTGGTGACCGGGTTTCCCTGATCGAGGGCAGGCTGCGGGCGATTGACGAGACCGGTGTCACCATGGTTGAATTCGGGGTGGAAGAGTACGACAAGTACCTGGTGGAGTCAGTGGTGGAATGGTCATACATGAAAAAGGTCCACTTCAAGCTGGATGGCCTGCATGAATATCGGGTCGGTCCCATGGCCCGCATGAACGCCGTAGGGCGCTACGGCACGGAGCTGGCGGATGCCGAGTATGCGGAATTCGCGAAGCTGGGCGGCAGTCCCTGCCATTTGACCGTGTTCCAGACCTATGCCAAGCTGGTCGAGGCCATCTGGGCCATCGAGCGTGCCGACGAAATCCTCAACGATCCGGCGGTCTGGGGCGAGACCCGCGTGCCGGTCACATTCAAGGGAGGCCGGGGGGTCGGGCATGTGGAGGCGCCCCGGGGGACGCTGATCCATGACTACGAGATTGACGAAAAGGGGATCATCCGTGCCGCCAACCTGATTGTGGCTACCCAACAGAACTATGCCATCATCAACCGTTCCATCGAGCAGGCGGCACAATCGCATGTCATCGGACGTCCGGATGACACGGCCCTGTTGAACGCGGTCGAGTTCAGCATCCGCTGCTATGACCCCTGTCTTTCCTGCGCCACCCATGCCGTCGGCCGCATGCCGCTGGAAATAAACATTACCCGTGGCGGTGGCACCGTCAAGTCGATTACGAGAAAAAACTAAGCGGCAGTATTAAGCAAGCAATAACTGCCGCTAACCGGAGGTAAGCGCCATGTCACTGGAGATAACTGTTCACGAGCAATCCTGTCGGGGCTGCGAACTGTGTATCGATATCTGCCCGACCAAGGTTTTCGAGCTGGATGCGGAAAAGCGGCTCTGCCTGGTCACGCATGCCGAAGACTGTATCGCCTGTCTTTCCTGCGCCTATATCTGTCCTTCCAACGCCATCACTCACACGGATTACCATGCCGTTAAAAACTTTTACCGCGATGCCGAATTCTGCCAAAGGATGGGTAAGTTCCTATGAACACGACAGACTCCCCGTATGTGCTCGACCTCTCGCCGGAAGATTACCAGAAGGCGACAGTGGAAGTTGCCTTCCTGCTGGATGCCTTTGCCAGCACCATAGACAATATCATGGGTGGCAACACGGCGCCGGTCGGCAGGATCGCCGGGCGTGATACCGCCAGTAAACTCCCGATCCACCTGACAGACCCGACACTGCAGGATATTGTGGCGGCCTTGAAGGAACAGATGCATGCCGGATTTGACTTTACCCTGGATGACGAAGGTCTGTTGTTCAAGTCCTGCATCATCAGGGATATGTGCACTGCACGGAAGATAAAGCCGGGCGGGGCGCTCTGTCATCTGTTCCATTCCTATTTCGACGGCATCGTCAATGGTCTGTTCTGCAGGCCGGTCAAGTCGACGTTTGTCTCCACAGGTGCCGAGTGCCGTCTGCAGACCGCCGTACAATAATCATCTGCATCGGCAACGAGTTGATCGCCGATGATGCGGTCGGCTTCGAGGTATACAACCGGCTGGCCGGCTGCGATGCCCGGCTGGAGTTCTGCGGTGTCGGAGGGATAGATCTGCTGCCGCTGCTGCAGGGCGAAACGGATATGATCGTTGTCGATGCCGTCCAGTTCGGAGCTGATCCGGGCACGGTCCATATGCTTCCCTGGGATGCGCTGCCACGCAGCAGCACCGAGATCTCGGCCCACGGCCTGGGATTGCGCGAGACCATAGAAATCGGCACCCTGCTGTATCCGCAGGAAATGCCGAAACATATTACCCTGGTCGGAATCGAGGGGCGCTGTTTCAATCGCACCAGGGAACATATGACCCGAGAGGTTCAGGCCGCTATTGCTGTGGCAGTGACGACGGTACAAGAAATAATGGGGGGCACTCATGAGCTCAGCTGTGTATGACGTGGTTAAGCAGTTATCCGATGCGATGGTTGCCGGACAGCTTGACTCCCGGGGTGATGCCGGTGGGTTGAAAGGGAAAGATGCCGAAACCGTCCTTCTGATCAATAACATGATAGATGCCCTGGTTTCCCCGATGCGGCTGGCCGGGAATGCCCTGGATGAAATCGCCCATGGCAAGCTTCCGCCCTTCGTGATTGACGATTACCAGGGCGAATACCATAAGATAAAGCAGAATATCAATACGCTGCTGGCGATCCTGTACGGCATGCATGGCGAGACCGAGCACCTGATCAGCAGCATCAGCCAGGGCAAGCTCAAGACCCGCGGCAATGATTGGGATTACGAAGGGATCTGGAAAGAGTTGATCGGCGGTATGAATACGGCGCTGGACGCAGTCATCGCCCCTATCAATGAGGCCGGTGCAGTGCTTGAACGGCTGGCCCACTATGACCTGAAAGCCAGGATGAACGGCAGATACCGGGGAGAGCATGCCGCCATCCGCAAGGCGATGAATGCCACGGCCGGTTCGCTGCATGAATCCATCTCACAGGTGTCGGAGACGGTCGGGCTGGTCTCGGAGGTCGGCAAACAGATCACCCGCATCAGCTCGGTGGTCACCAAGGGCGCCGAGGATCAGAGCGTACAGCTGAACGAAGCCTCCATGAGCCTGGCCGCGCTGTCGGAAAGTGCCAGCCATAGTGCCAAAAGCACAACAGTGGCCCATGGCAATGCCAAACTGGCCAGTGATGCCATCCTGCAGGCCAAGGAATCCATGAACCGCATGGTGGCCTCCATGGGTGATATCAGCGGTGCGGCCGATAAAACAACATCGATTGCCAACGAGATAGACGGCATAGCCAAGGAAACCGGATCACTGGCCGCCGGTGCCGTGGAAAAGGCCGTCAGGATGCGCATCTCGGCCGGGGGATTTGGGGTTGTGGCCCAGGAGATCCGTAAGCTTTCACGGCAATGTTCCGATACGGCGCATGCCATGAAGGAATTCGAGAAAAAGATGAATCCTGATCAACAGGAGGAGTTCGGTGATCTGATTGCCAATCTGATGAGCATTGCCCGCTTTTCCAACCTGCTGGGGGTCAATGCCGCCATCGAAGCAGCCCATGTCGAGGGGGCCGGCAATGAATTCAAGGGCATGACCGACGAGATCCACAATCTGGCGGTCCGGTCGGCCGACGCCGCTAACAAGACCAGTGCCCTCACCAAATCATCCGCATCCCTTTCCAAAAACGGGGTACTGCTCTCGCAGGAAATCGATCGGCAACTGGAGGGCGCCGTACAGGGAGCCCATGCCCTCAGCGTGTTTGCCGATGATATCTCCGCCAATATCCATGAGCAGACGACCGGCCTGGAGCAGATCAGCAAGACAGCCGTGCAGATCAGTATGGTTACGGACAATAATGCCGAAGGAGCGGCCGAGTCCCTGGTAGCTGCGAAAAATCTTGAAGGGCAGGTCGAAAAGCTGACCAGGATGGTGAATCGCTTCAGTTTCTGACAAAATGTACAGAAAACAGCGCTGTTGTGTCGTCAGCTACAATAGTGCATCAATCTTCTGCAGCCCCTCCAGCGCCCCGCATGGCATCGAAATGTGGGGCGCTTTTATGTCCGGCTCACGGGGATTGATGCGGATGACCGTGGCATGCTCCAGGTTCCAGCCGATGCGCTCCGAAGTGGCCCGAATGGTGGGGATGGCGCTGCCGGCGCCCATTTCGATGACTGCCATACGTCGGCTGGCGTTTTCAGCCAGGAAACTGTCGAAACGGTGCTCCTGGATGCGGGTGCGGTCCGGCAGCCAGGACCAGTCACCGAACATGAGGATATTGGGGCGGCAGACCTCTCCGCAGGCAGGGCAGCGGGGGGTGTGACTGGCACGCATTCTGGTTTCATCCACCGGGATGATCTCATCATTGGGCCAGATGGAGTGGCTGCAGGGGGTCTGGCACTGCAGGTGGTGAATGGAACCGTGCACCTCCACGATCCGGTCATCGGCGTAGCCGGCCTTCTGGAATTGGCCGTCCACGTTGGAGGTTACCACGAAGTAGTCAGCCTGGTTGCGTTCGATCCAGCGCCGGATAATATGGAAACCCTCATGGGGGACCGTGCTGCGGTACAGGTTGGTGCGGTGCCCGTAGAAGCCCCAGCCGAAGGCGGGATCACGCCGGAAATGTTGCGGGTTGGCGCAATCGACAAAAGACAGACCCAGGCGGGCGTACGACGGATAGGCCTGCCAGAAGCCCTGGTCGCCGCGAAAATCCGGCAGCCCGGAATCAACGCCCATACCGGCTCCGGCAGTAATGACGAAGACCTCTGCCTCCCTGATGATCCCTGCGGCGCGCTCCAGCATCTGAAACCTCCCTGCGGTTGTCGGTCGTGTGGTGGTGACATACATGAACATTTCAAAGAATATCCGCTACTGCATTGATGTTCAAGCAGATTTACAGCTCAATCTGTTACCCGGGTTCAGATAGTAGTCTCGCAGGTGGCAGTTTTATGGTACTGTATGACCGCATATATTTCAACAGAAGGAAAGAATACACATATGACAATCAGATGGTATCCCGGACATATGGGCAAGGCCCTGGAGCAGATTGGTGATTTGATCAAGCGGGTCGATGTGGTGATCGAGGTAATTGATGCCCGCCTGCCCCAGTCCAGCTCCAACCACCAGCTTGAGAATCTGCGACGAACCAAACCCTGGATCAAGGTGCTCAACAAGCATGACCTGGCAGACCCGGTTGTCACCAAGGCCTGGGTGCGCCTGTTCGAGCAGCAGGCCGGTATCCGTGCCCTGCCCATGTCAGCCAAGCAGCATGCCGAGACCAAACAGCTGATCAAGCTCTGTCAGCTTCTGGCGCCGAAGCGCGGTAAACCCGGTTTTCCGGTGCGCGTCATGGTAGTCGGTATCCCCAACGTGGGCAAATCAACCCTGATCAATACCCTGGCAGGCCGGAGCATGGCCAAGGTGGGTGATAAGCCGGCCATAACTACCACGACCCAGGTGATCGATCTGAAAAACGGGGTCGTACTGAACGATACCCCCGGCGTGTTGTGGCCCGATATGAGCGACCAGGATGGTGCCTATCGCCTGGCCACCAGCGGTGCCATCGGGGCCAATGCCATGGATTGCACCACGGTCGGTTTTTTTGCCGGTGAGTTCATGATGCGGCGCTATCCCGAACTGCTCAAGAAACGCTACAAACTGGAAGCGTTCCCCGACAATCCGACCGCATTGATCGAGGCCATCGGTCGCTGCCTGGGATGCCTGGTTGCTGGCGGGGCAATCGATATGCACCGGGCTGCCGAGGCCTTCCTGCGGGAATTGCGGGCGGGGAAACTGGGGCGGGTCAGTCTTGAAGAGCCTGTACAGGATGTTGTGGAACCGATGTCTGACGAAGCACGTCCTGCAGAGCCTGCAATGGTATAACAGCTCCCATTTCAACGCGACCGGCAAAAATCACGCACCATCTCTGAACATGGGTAATCAGCGGACTCTTCTGTACCATAAAAAAGGTTGCCATCGATTGGATGGCAGCCTTTTTTTTGTTAAGATCATTATAAATAGAGCCGCTTTGATGTTGCGCACCCGGAAAATATGTCCGCATACAGCTTGACCGATAACCGGAAGGGGGATGCTAATTCCAGTTATCAATCTTCAGATCATGGGGTGCAGGCTTCCCTTTGCCTGTTTCTACATATTCACGCAGGCTCAAAAGGAATGTGGCCCACTTCATGCTGCAGTGATATGTTGCCTCAACAGCCTCACGCCAGTTCCTGTGTCCGAAGAGGACAATCGTCTGGTTGTCCTGCTCTGACAGTTGGAAGGTAATGTCCGTTCCAACCCATTCAGCCGGCCCCTCTATGCAGCGCCAGCGAACGTTTTTATTATCGCCCAGCTCTTGCACTTCCATAACCATCCCGCCCAGGAGCTCGCCTGTCGGTGACCGAAAGCTGAATGCGATCTTTCCTCCGACCTGGGCATCACCCTGAACATCCTCGGTCCACCAGTGCCCCAGACCTTCCAGGGTTGTTAAGGCGTTATAGACTTGAGTTGCAGGGGACTTGATTCCGATACGATGAATTATGTCTACCATTATAACCACCTCCTGTTAGATACATTATTGTATTGTTGCTTGCAAAATGCAAGCGAGTTATTTAGTATGGGGGTATGAAAAAGGGAAAAAATACGCTTCGATCACACTGCCCTGTTAACTATGCTCTTGAGGCCGTTGGTGACCGTTGGGCACTGCTGATCCTTCGAGACATTATTTTTAGAGGGAAGCGGACTTACGGGGAGTTCCTCAGATCGGAAGAGGGTTTTTCTACCAACATCCTGGCTGCGCGCCTGGGCCACCTGATTGAGGCAGGTATTCTCCAACGTGAAGGAGATAAAACCGATGGCAGGAAAGACATCTATTCCCTTACTGAAAAGGGGTTGGACCTTATTCCTCTGCTTTTTGAAATGGTAGTATGGAGTGCCAGGTACGACAATCAATCCGAGGCCAAACGTATCATGCGTCTGGTCGAACTGATCAGAAAAGATAATCGCAAAATCAGTCGGAAGGTGATGGGACAAGTGAAGCGGGGCGAAGCGATTGTAGCTGAATATTTGTCGTGACGTTACGGAGTGCTCGTGTATAAAGGGTAATGGCGCAGTTCGCTTGAGGAGCCGTAGATTCGATATGGACCGTTCGGCCACAGATCTCCAACGTTATGCAGATAAAGAGAATATGACTGAACGAGGAAACAAAAATCTGGGTTCCAGCCCATCCGCTAGTGTAAAGAGCCTTTTCGCCCCCCTGCTTCTGGTCATTGCCACCATTGCGGTCTATGCCGTCAGCGGCACCTTTGAGCTGCTGGCTACTTGGGATGACTGGCGCTACGTGACCACCAACGAGACCATAAACGGGTTCACTCTCTTCCATCTCAAACAGGCATTCAGCGACTACTATCTTGGCAATTATGCTCCGCTGCATATCCTGTCCTATATGATCGACCACGTTCTGTGGGGGCTGCACCCTGCCGGTTATCACCTGGAAAATGTCCTGATCCACCTGGCAAACGGCCTCCTGTTCTACACGCTGCTGCGACGTCTTTCTCTGGGCGAGTGGCAGGCTTGCGCAGCGGCCTGGATTTTTCTCCTGCACCCGGTCCAGGTTGAATCCGTGGCTTGGGTATCTCAGCGTAAAAGTTTGCTGGCCTTGTTTTTCTTTCTCACTGCCTTGCTTGGCTATCAGGCCTATGCGAAGCAACAGGCCAATCGTACCCGCTGCTATCTGCTCTCGCTGGTCAGCATTACCGCGGCACTGCTCAGCAAATCCATCGCGGTCATTTTCCCCGCGGTAATCGTGCTCTACGATCTGACCTATGACCGGTGTGGACCGCGCTCAACCTCGCGCCGGCTGCTCGATAAAATTCCGTTTATTGCTGTTGCCGCTGCCGTTGCAGTCATGGCCATGCTCAGCCAGAGTCAGGAAGCGGGCGGTGGCCGACGCGACTACCCCGGCGGCTCCCCCCTGGCAACGTTCTACACCATGGTGCCGATACTGCTGGGCTATATTCGAGACTGCTTCTGGCCCTTCGAACTCATCCCGTACTACATGGCACCCATCAGGCACCATCCTGACGCAGCTTTTGCTGCGGCGCTGGCTGCACTGTTGTTGCTGGCGGCCCTCGGAGTCCGCCTTTTTCGCACTGCACGACCCTTTGCTTTCTGGTACGCGCTCTTTTTCATTGCCCTGGTTCCGGTGCTGCAGTTCGTGCCGCTTGTTACCCTGAAACATGACCGCTACCTTTACACCCCGCTTCTGGGATTTGCCGTACTCGGTGTCATCGGTGCAATGCACCTGCAGAAGGTGATCCCCCTCCGGTGTCTGCGCCCATATCGCTGTGTTGTTGTCATCATCATGCTGGCCTTGCCGGTCCTTGCTTTTAAGCAAACCCTGTACTGGCGAAATGATGCAGCTCTCTGGAACAGGGCTGTTGCGGTCGATCCGGAAAATCGTGTGGCCTGGTTGATGCTGACCAAGTTGTATACTATCAAGCGCGACCCCGACAGCTCTGTTCAGGCGTTAAAACGTTATTCCGAGTTGCGCAGTAAATATGGTCCCTACCGGGGCTTCGAGAAGTACTGACCATGTATTCGTGTTGTTCCGTAAAAAAACGCCCCGCTTCCAATAAGGAATGCGGGGCGTTGGTGCATTCGATGTCTTTTTGAAGCCTAGCTCAGCAGGTGTACGAACAGGCCGCTGCGCAGCTTGGGTTCAAACCAGGTCGATTTGGGTGGCATGATCTGGTCCTGGTCTGCCAGTTCGATCAGTTCACGGATGGAGGTCGGAAACAGGGCAAAGGCTACGGCGTACTCGCCGGAGTCGACCAGCTTGACCAGCTCGTCGTTGCCGCGGATGCCGCCCACAAAGTGGATGCGCGTGTCGGTGCGGGGGTTGTGGATCCCGAGCAGCGGATTCAGCAGGTTGTTCTGCAGAATCGAGACATCCAGGCGGTCAACGGTGTCTTTTTCATTGATGAGGTCCTGGCGCGCATGCAGGTGATACCAGCTGCCATCCAGGTACATGCCGAAGTGATGCCGCTCTGTTGGGATGACAGGGGTGGATGCGGGCGTGACCTCGAAGATCGCCCTGACTTTGACGATAAATTCAGCTATGGAGTTATCGTGTAAGTCCCGGACCGCACGATTATACGGCATGATGTTGAGCTGGCTTTCGGGGAAGATGACGGTCAGGAAAAAATTGTATTCCTCATTCCCCGTGTGCTGCGGGTTGGTTGCTTTGCGGATATCCCGCACCCTGGCAGCCGCTGCGCTGCGGTGGTGTCCATCAGCAACATACAGTCGCGGGATATCGGCGAATAATGCGGTCAGATGCTGGATTAATTCAGTATCGGCCAGTACCCATAAGGAATGGGAAACACCGTCCGGGGTCCTGAAGTCGTACTCGGGGCGCTCATTGATGACACTGGCCAGGATCTCCTCAACCTGCGGTTGATTGCGGAAGATGTAGAAAACCGGCTCATCGTTGGCGTCAAGGCAGTCGATATGTTTGACACGGTCCTCTTCCTTGTCCGCCCGGGTGTGTTCATGTTTTTTGATGACGCCGCTCTGGTAATCGTCCACGGAGGCGCAGGCAACCAGGCCGGTCTGTACGATGGAGCCCATGCGCTGGCGATAGATGTAATAACAGGGGACAACCTCCCGGTTCAGCACACGGTTTGTCTGGAATGCGTCCAGATTCTGCCTGCCGCGCTGGTGGACCTCATCTGCATGCGGATCAACTGCAGGTGGCAGGTCTATCTCAGGCCTGGATACGTGCAGGAAGCTGTCTGCGTTCCCTGAGGCCATCTGACGGGCCTCTTCCACATCCATGACATCATAGGGGAGTGAGGCCACACGCGGAGCCAGATGGATGGGAGGCCGGAGGGCATGAAACGGTCTGATAATTGCCATGGTCTGAATCTCCTCTGAAACGTATCCCCAAGCGGGAACACAAAATGTTTACTGAAAATAGCGTCGCCCGCCGACAAAGCGTTTCTCGAAATAGCTTTCATCAACCGAAGTTGCGCGAATCTCCTCGCCGCGCTTGGGTGCGTGAACAAACCTGCTGCCGCCAACATATATTCCGACGTGGTTGATGTTCTCCTCCGAGGAGCCGAAGAAGACCAGGTCTCCATCCCGCAGGTCTTCTTTAACGACCGGTTCACCGGCCTTGTACTGATCACGCGAGGTGCGGGGGATGCTGAGTCCGCACAGGTTGTAGACCGCCCGTACAAAGCCGCTGCAGTCCATGCCGTCAACCACGTTCTCCCCGCCCCAGCGGTAGGGGATGCCCACGAAGCGTTCGGCTGTTCGGGCTGCAATGGCGCCCATGTCCCTGGTGTCCTTGGCGGTCGCCTTGTGTTGAGGCTTTACATCGGGTTCAGCCGGTTTACTTTTGACAGGGCGTTTTGTTTCCGGTGGGGACTTGATCTCTTCCGGCGGTGCCTTCTGCCAGCCCGGTCCCTGCGGCTTGGAGAATACAACCTCATTGGGCGGGGCGATGTAGTAGGAATCAATCAGGCGGTCTGCCACAAGCCGGTTGGCGACAGCCCGGGCCTTGTCCTTGCTGGGAAAGTCGCCGAAGCGTACGGCGTAGACACCGTTGTCCTTGCGGAAGTAGAAGGCATCCAGCCCCTTGGACTGCAGTCTGGCGGTAAAGCGCTCCGCGTTTTTGACATCGGCAAAGGCACCCATCTGGATGGCGAAGCCCAGGCGGGTGATGGCGTTCGTTTTAGTGGCAAAGGCCGGCAGCGCATATGCCAGCAGCAACAGGGTAATTGTGAGTAGGTAACGTTTCATATAGGCTGATAATATCCACAAGGTATGAATTGAGTAAAGCACATTTTGAGATTATTCCACGTCACTGACGTTGCGCCTGACGCCCATCAGATAGGCCACCACAAAATCCTCCAGATTGCCATCCAGGACGGCATCGGGGTTGCCGGTTTCGACTCCGGTGCGCAGGTCCTTGACCATCTTGTAGGGGTGCAGTACATAGGAACGGATCTGGCTCCCCCAGCCGATCTCCTTCTTCTCTTCAGCAATTTCGTTGGCCTTGTCCTTGCGATCCTGCACCTCGCGCTCATACAGCTTGGAGCGCAGAACCTTCATGGCGGTGGCCCGGTTCGATATCTGGCTGCGCTCGGACTGGCAGGCGACAATGATGCCGGATGGAAGATGGGTAATGCGGACGGCCGAGTCGGTGGTGTTGACGTGCTGGCCGCCGGCGCCGCCGGAGCGGAATGTATCCACCTTAAGATCGGTGTCACTGATCTTGATATCGATATCCTCTTCTTCAATCTCCGGGAAGGCGTACATGGAGGCGAAGGAGGTGTGGCGGCGGGCATTGCTGTCAAAGGGTGAAATGCGCACCAGGCGGTGAATGCCGGCTTCCGCCTTGAGGTAGCCGTAGGCGTATTCACCGCTGACGTTGAAGGTTGCTGATTTGAGCCCGGCCTCTTCCCCGGCCTGAAATTCGGTGATCGTGGTTTTCCACCCCTTTTTCTCGCAGTAGCGCAGGTACATGCGCAGGATCATCTCGGCCCAGTCTTGGGACTCGGTGCCGCCTGCTCCGGGATTTATGGTGATAAAACAGGAATTGCGGTCATGCGGGCCGGAGAGCATGCGTTGAAACTCGGCCGCCTCGACCCCCTGCTGCAGGCGGTCATTCATCTGGGCAACTTCTGCCAGCGTTTCCTCGTCCCCCGCCTCTTCGCCCAACTCGATCATGATGCGCACATCTTCAAGCTGCTTGCTGAGGCCGTCCCACATCTGGACGATTTTTTCCAGGCCCGTGCGCTCTTTGATTATATGCTGGGACTTTCCGGAGTCATCCCAGAAGCCGGGAACAGCCATGATCGATTCGATTTCCTGGATTGACTCACGCTTGGTCTCTACGTCAAAGAGACCCCCGGAGTTTGGCGATACGTTCTTCATAGTCATTCAGGCGGGCTTTTTCTTCACGGTACATTGTCATACTCCTTCAGTAATGTCAGACGGTTAAATTAATGGGGCTATTCGGAAAAAGACTTTCGTTTGAGCCAGCCCAGCAAGGCAATCCCGGCCGTCAGCAGTACGCAGAGCCAGGCACCGGCATCGCCGATTTTCAGGTAGATCGAGTCGCCGCTACCGGGTATGACCTCTCCGGTGCGATAACCTTCTGTAAAAAGACTCGTCATACTGCTGATATGCCCGTTTTGATCGATGATGGCGCTGACACCCGTGTTGGCGGCCCGCACCATGGGAGTGCGGGTTTCCACGGCCCGGAAAGCGGCGATGGACAGGTGCTGATAGGGTGCAGAAGATCGACCGAACCAGGCGTCATTGGTGATGTTTGCCAGGATGCGGGCCCCGTTGTTGACATACAGCCGACCCAGTTCCGGGAAGATGGCCTCGGCGCAGATCAGTGTTCCGATCCGGGTCTGGCCTGCCGTCAACGGTACCGCCTGCTCACCGGGTGTGAAGTCGCCGATCCCGACAACGAGTTTGTTGATGAACGGGAAAAAGCGACCAAGAGGTACATATTCCCCGAAGGGAACCAGGTGGATTTTGTCGCTTCTGCCGGTGGTTTCACCGCTGGGCGAAATCATGAAGGCACTGTTCAGAAATACACGCTTGCCGTAGCGTAGTTCGTGGGCCGGGCTGCCGATGATCATGCTGGTTGACAGTTCCCGGGCCAGGTTCCTGATCCGATCGGCCTGCTGAGGTTCGTCCTGAAAAAAGAACGGAACAGCGCTCTCCGGCCAGATAATCAGGTCAAGGCCGTTTTTTGCCGCTTCGCGGGTCAGGCGTTCGTAGATGGCGATGGTCTTGTCCTGAAAGGCCGGGCTCCATTTAACATCCTGGGGGATGTTGCCCTGCACGACGGCAACTCTCAGCGGAGCGGCACTCTTGGCGGTTCCGGCGTTTAAACGACTGAAGCCATAGAAGAGCGTTGCAATAAAAAGGATCAGGAGCAGCAGGGCGCTTTTGACCGGGTAGGGGACTCCGGCGCCTGAAATAGCCCGCATGGCACGGTACAGGACCACATTGGCCAGAACGATCAGCAGGGTTATGCCGAAGACCCCGCAGATGTCGGCTATCTGGATCAACGGCAGGGTTCGGTACTGGGAGTGTCCCAGCATGGCCCAGGGGGATCCGGTCATCAGGAAAGAGCGCACAAGGTCTGCGGCCACCCAGATGACCGGCAGGCTGAAGGCTGTCTTGATGCCGACGCGCTCGCCGGAGCGTGCCACCAGAGTCGTCAATCCGTAGAACAGGGCCAGCCAGGCCACCAGGATCAGGTAGAGCAGTATGCTTGCTGCCCAGGGCAGATGCCCGTAGACGGTCATGAGGATATTGATCCAGTACAGAATGCCGGCGTAGGCACACAGACCGCAGGTGAAGCCGAGGCGGAACGCGGTTCGTGGGGTGCTGCCCTCAAGTGCGATCAAAAGCGGAATCAGAGCGATCCAAGCCAGGAAGGAGAGGCCGCTGTTCGGGAAGGAAAGGGCGATCAGCGCACCGGAGGCCATGGCCAGGAGCCCGTTTCGATCGAACAGAGCGGTCAAGCGTGCGGTCATTCGTTGTCCTGCTGTGTGTCCCCGGAACCGCCGCTACGGGCGATGTGTATCCGTTTTATCCGGCGTTCATCGGCATCGATAATGGTCAACTGCAGCCCCGCGCCTTCGATGATATCACCAGTCGTGGGGATCTTACCGGTCAGATGGAATATCAGGCCGCCGACAGAGTCGAATTTGTCCCGTTCGATCTGGATTGAGAAGTACTCTTCCAGATCCTCGACCGGCATGTGTGCATCGGCAGTGATGGAGCCGTCACTGTTAACGGAAAAAAGGGCTTCTTCGCGGTCGTATTCATCCTGGATGTCGCCCACGATCTGTTCCAGCAGGTCTTCGATGGTGACCAGTCCGGAGGTGCCCCCGTATTCATCAATGACGATCGCCAGGTGGACACGCTTGCGCTTGAACTCCTGAAGCAGTTTCTCCAGATTCTTGGTCTCGGGGATGAAGTAGGGCGGCCGCATGGTGGCACGCACTGAAACGTGATCCTCCTGTTCCCCCCAGCATTTAAGCAGGTCTTTGGCGTAGAGCAGTCCGATTATGTTGTCGATGGTATGTTCATACACCGGGATGCGGGAGTGGCCGCAGGAGATGATCGTATCCAGGACTTCGCGTATGTTTGCTTCCACGGAAACGCAGGCCATAACGGTGCGGGGAATCATGATCTCGCGCACGACCGTTGTACCGAGCGAAAAAATCGAGCGGATCATTTCGCTCTCTTCTTCGTTGACCAGTCCTTCTTCTTCAGTGGCTTCAATAAAATCGTGGATTTCATCTGCGGTGATTTTTTTACGACCGTTCACAAGCCGGCTGACCAGTTCTATAAATCCGGATTTTCTACTGCCGCCTTCTTCCACTGTTCATATCCTCCGTAACCCTGATAAACAGGATAACTTCTAACTTGCTAATAATTCCAGGCAACTACTTGGGTGTTGAGCCCGAAGGCGTTGTGACGAAAGCCTTCAGCCTGTTATTGTTATCCCATGTTTTTGAACGCCAGCAGAACAAGGATGGTGATGCCGGATCCGACCAGTGACCCCAGTACCAGCTCTCGTGTCGTATGGATCCTCATCAACAGTCGCGAGTGGCTGACCATAATCGCCATCGCAATACACAGCAGCGAAATGAGCGGATCGCCCGTGTTAAGTGAGACCGCCGTGGCGATGGAAAAGGCCACGGCGGCATGCCCGCTGAGAAATCCACCGTGCAATGGTGTGCCTTTGCCGCTCAGACTCTTGATCATGATGACGACAATGATGACGATCAGGATAGAGACCATGGTGCCGAGGTCGGATTGTGTTCCCAGCATGTGCAGCACCTCTCCATATTTCGGCAGTACATACTTCGCCAGAATCAGATACCCGGTGATGCCTGCGCCGCATGCCGCCAGCAGAACCGCCCCGGCAGCGGTGTCCTTGGCTATTTTCGCCAAAGGGTGGAATTCCGGCGACACCAGGTCTACCACCGCCTCCACCGCTGTGTTGATCATTTCGGCGCACAATACGAGCAGTATCGAAAGCGCCAGCAGGGCAAATTCGACCAGTGATACCCGTAAAAACAGCGCCACCAGCAGGACCAGCACTGCCGCGATAAAATGGTAGCGCATATGCTTTTCGGTACGCGCGGCGAGAAGGATCCCTTCAATAGCGCAGTTGGCCGAATCTATGAACCGGTTGGGTTTAGCAACCCTTCCTTTTTCAGGATCCTGAATAGCTCTTTCTCCTTTTTCACCATGCGGGCTGCCTCATCTGCCCCGCTGCGTTCGTGATCGTAGCCGCACAGGTGAAGTATCCCGTGCATCAACAGAAAGCTGAGCCTTTCAAAGGGCTGCATGCCACCCAGTTCAGCTTCGCGGGCGGATGTGTCGGCCGAGATGATCACGTCACCCAGCAGGTTTGGTGTCAGACCGCCGAATTCTCCTTCCTGAAGGGAAAACGAGATCACGTTCGTGGGGCGGTCCTTGGCCAGATACTCTCGATTGACAGTGCGAATGGAACGATCACCAACTATGGATATGGACAGTTCTGAATCGTCAGGACATTCCAAGGCGCTTAAGATCCTCGCCGCCACTTTTTTTAGTTGACGGGACCTGATCGAGTGCTTTCTCTGGCGGTTGTTCAGAAGAATTTGCATACTGCTCGTCTCCGTTTCCTGCCGGGGCCTGATCGACCCCGGCCGGTTTGGGTTCAGTTTTCCTGGATCCGTTGCTGCCCTTGTGAACCTGTTCGGGATAGTCAATGCGATGATGAAAGATGCCGTTAAGTATGCGATTGAAACTTCTCGCAATTTCGTGGAGATTTTTCAGCGTCAGTTCGCATTCGTCCAGTTGTCCATCAGTGAAGATGCGGTTGATGATGTTCTGCACCGTGCCCTGGATGCGGTCGGGAGTGGGGTTGATCAGGGTTCTCGAAGCAGCTTCCACACAGTCTGCCAGCATGACGATCCCGGCCTCGCGGGTTTGAGGTTTGGGGCCCGGATAGCGGAAATCCTTTTCTTCCACGGTTTGTCCGTTGGCCTCGGCCTGGTTTTTGGCCCGCTCATAGAAAAACTTGATCAGCCCGGTGCCGTGATGCTGCCGGATGATATCGATAATCGGTTGCCCCAGGTGCTTTTCACGGGCCAGTTCGGCACCCTCCTTGATGTGGGATATCAGGATCAGGGCGCTCATGCTCGGTGTGAGCTTGTCGTGGCGGTTTTCCTCGCCTCCCTGGTTTTCTATGAAATAGAGCGGTTTGGATGCCTTGCCGATGTCATGGTAGTAGGCCGCAACCCTGGCCAGGAGCGGGTTGGCGTTGATGGATTCTGCCGCTGCCTCCACCAGGTTGCCTACCACCACACTGTGGTGATAGGTGCCGGGAGCCTTGATCATCAGTTCCCGCAGCAGCGGGGAGTTGAGGTTGGCCAGTTCCAGCATCTTGATATCGGTTGTGTATTGGAACAGGGATTCGATTACCGGAATGAAGCCGGAGACGAAACCGGCACTGATGATGCCTCCTGCCAGGGCAAAAAAAGCGACATACACGGTCTGGATGGTGAAGAGTGTATTGCTGAAAGTCTGGAAGGCCAGGGCCAGGGCCAGGTTGACCACCGATATCTTCAGTCCGGCTGAGTAGATCGTGCTGCGGTCAGAGCACTGCCGCATGCCATGGGCACCGATGATGCTTCCCAACAGGGCATAGATAACCACGAACATGCTGTTGTTGAACATCATGCCCAACAGCGGAGCCAGGGTAGCGCAATACACCAGCGATACCTCGGAGTTGATGAAGACGCGCACGATCATGGCGCCGGCGGCAAACGGGAAAAGGTAAAAGTAATTGTTTACGTCAACATTGGGGAAAACCGGTCCGATGTTGTGGCTGATCAGGAGTGCTGTTTTGAAGACTAAGAAGCTGCCGGTTATCAGTAGGGATATGATCAGGATGTCCTTGTTGCTGGGGTTGAACTTGCGGATGTTCTTGCAGGCAAATCGATAAGGGAAATAAAACAGTATCAGTATCAGCGAGAAGGTTCCCAATGCGGTGAAAAAACGGTTATCGCTTTTATTTTCCTTGAAGATGGCCCGCAGTTTCTGGGCTTGTTCGGAGCTGATGCGCTCACCGATCCTGACAATCATCTCCCCTTTCTGCACCTTGAACAGTACCGGTCGAACCGCTTCCATGGAGGATTTGCTGCGGGCTTCGGTGCTTTCTTTATTGAAAAAAAAGTTCGGCAGCAGTATGCGGGCAATCAGGGACGATACCTGTTTTGCATCACTGGTCTCACCCAGGCCGGAAAAGGTCCATCTGGCCACAATCCTGCGGGCCTCGGCGATTTCCGTATAGCTGACAGTGGCATCACCCGAACCGATGTAGCGGCCATCGTCGTTCAGGATCTCGATGCCGCGCCGGGAGTCGGTTTGAAAGACCTTGCCATCCAGAACGATCTTGTGCTGGTAAAGTTCGTCCAGCGCCTTTTTTACATCCGCCAAAAACAGTTTGTCCGATTTTAGACGGATGAGTGCACGAATCTCGGAGTCGTTCAGTTCTGTGTCGAGCAGCGGGGTCAGGATTTTACGCCACGCATCCGGTTGCTGTTGATTCTTTGCACTGTTGTCGGCGTGGATAACATTCAGCGCCTGTTCCAGTTTCCCTTCAAGGTAGGTGGGGACCCGGTCACTCAGATTATAGATTACCGGAGCGTTGTTGCCGATTTCTTTGCGGCGTTGCTCCGTCAGGGCGTGGTCTTCTACGAGGTAATCCTGGGTGGCGCGGATATCAGAGGTGGCGATATCCCCGGCTTTGAAGGCAATGGCGGAAAAATGCTGGCTGGGCAGAACCAGAAACGTCAGGATCAGGGAGGTTGTGATGAGTAGGATAAACCTGTTGCGGCGGGCAGTCAGCGGATTTGAAAATCTCCGTACGATAGAATCGAGGAGGTTTGCGCCCAGCTTGCTCAAATACGTCTGAGTGTTTTGATCCTGGTTGGTACCGAGTGGTTCTGGCATATCCTGTCAGTAACGAAAGAGAGTTTTTGTACGCGCAGTATGACGCGTAAGTGATTGAAATAAGTTTTAAAGATAGCCCGAAACCGGGGGGGTGTCAATAACAGTGTTGATTGGTCGCGGTTGCGGCACTCACACCTTACACCTCCGAAATGTCGCTGGCAGTTATCTCCACCTCAGGCCAGTTTTCATAGATCCAGTCTTCTATGCGCTCCAGCACGGTTCGTGCAATGGTTTTATCCGGACTGACCGTGACAAATCCCAGTACCGCTACAGTTGGGTTATCCTGCCGGTCCACCTCGGCGCAGGCGGTGTTGAAGCGGTTTCTGGAACGGCCGAGAATGCTTTTGACGATGCCGCGCTTCTCTTTGAGGGAGTGGGTCGGCAGGGATAGGTGGATTTCGAGGCAGTAGATGTGCATAGGCTATGAACCGGAATCCCATCCATTGGCGACAAGAGCGATTTTTAGCTGATTTTCCAAGGCCTGAAATGCAGTTATCGACCGGAGGGGAGAGAAATCATCAATCGATTGGGATACGAGAAAAGCGCGCTTATGAGAATTCAGCTTTTTCAGTCTGGTGCCGTGAAGACCACTCGACTCACGGATAATGCTGAAGAGAAGTTCTTTCGGATTGGGAATGTTTTCCACCGATCTTGTATCCGGGAGAATCAGGTTGTTCCTGCCGTTTGGGTTGCCAGCCGCTCTTCGTATTGCAGGTTCGTCAAACAGGAGCCATGCTTCCTGCATTCTGACCGGTATCACGCAGATTGCGGGAGGAGTCTCCAGCCCATCAAGCGCCCTGGTTATCTCGGCATGACGTGTTTCAAAGGTTTCTTTTTCCGCGTCACGATGGATGAATAACAGGTCGCAGGGATAGAGATCCAGAGTTACTGCTATTTTGTCCGGTAATGTCTTCGGTGGTTTCTGGAGTCTGCCAAGATCGGCCCAATCGGATTCCACTGCGTGTTCCGGGCAGTGCTGGCTCAATAGCCAGTCAAGTATCGGCATCAACATCCTATCGGAACTGCCGTCTGATAAAAGAGTATAGCGGATTGTTTTCATTTCGGTTCCGCTACTAACGTATTCGGCAGGTACGGCTGCAGGTCCGGGCGGTCAATGACGCGGCGTTTCAGGGGGACAATATTGTTCTTTCGTTCGGATATGCCATAACCATAATCCGGTACTTCTGGCGCAACCGGATTCAAATACGATAACAATTTGCCTTTGGAAACAACCGCAATCTCACCGGTTGCCTTCTTATGTCGCCATGTTTCCGGGAGCGGACAGTAGCGTACCGCTTTAAATCGCCTGCCCGATTCGTTAATTTCAATGGATTCAGCCACCAGCAGGCTGTCGTCAGGTATTTGGGCAACAACAGATGGCGAATGGGTGTTGATGATGACCTGTCGTAGCGGATTGTCCAGTCCGACACGTTCATCCATATCCATGGCGATGTCTTGAAGCAGATCCAGCATGGCGGGTATGCGTTCAGGATGGATACCGTTTTCGGGCTCTTCCAGGCAGATAAGTCCGGATGCTTCCGTGTCCAATTCCAGCACCGCAAGTGCAAGAAAGCGCAGCGTGCCATCCGAGAGTGACCGGGCCGAGTGTGGGGTTCCGTCGCGCCCTGTCACGATAGCCGTCAGAAGTTCTCGTTTTTCATCATAATCAACCGAGATCTCCTTCACATCGTCGATTAGATCAGATAACCGATTGGCTACTTGAGCATAGACGGCAGAGGTACTATCATCGGTTCCCGCCTCTCCTTGTTCGGCATGATAGTGCGATTTTGGTAAATGGTAGAGAGTTGATGCGAGATGTGATCCATTCTCACCCAGTTTTGTAGGGGCGGATATTTCATCTGGCTTGCGCAGGGCAGCTGGTTCAAGTTGCAGCAAACGCCAGGACTGCATCTCTCGTTTAGCCATCAGAGCGGTCGGATTCTCGGCGGCATTGGCGGTTGAAAGGACTGTTCTCGGAAGGTTTGCGGCGAGTATCGAACGAGGTCGGCCGTGTCCGCCTCCATCCTGATGAAGTTTGATGACCCTGTCTTTTCCTTCACCTTCCGTAGAAATAAAGTCCCCACCGCTTCTCCGTCCTGTTACAGCACTCTCGCGCCATACCGGTTTGCTCGGAAAGAGAAAGTGCTTCGATGCATCGCCCCGGTTAATGTGAGTCAACTCTTCCCGAAGAAGCTCAAGGCCACCTTGTTTGTGGCCATTGTCGGTGCGGTAGCCGATGGCTATCACATAGCGGAGTGATGTGATGCTGGCTTGCGCCTCTTGTCCAAGGTCGTCAATGCCCTTTAGGGGGACAATCATCTCCGCTTCAAAGGTCATCTCCTTGGCATACTCATTTCCGACCCGGTGAAACAGACTTCGTATATCAGCTGTCCGACCATCTTCGTCTCGCACTGACTTTGCGGCATCCAGAAGTGGTTTGTCCGCCAGGGCGCTCATAAACATGATCGCGTCGAACAGGTTTGATTTGCCAACCCCGTTCACCCCGGCGATACAGGTAAATGGCCCGAAGCGGACATCTACATCGACGAGGTTTTTGAAGCCGGTTATTTTTAATCTGGTAAGCATGAGTTGCCTCCGGTTTTCACACTGTAAATTCAAAGTGTAATGAAATTGCTGCTATCCTCTAACCATCGTGGTCGTAATACTTTTCACCGGCGCATAAAAACCCGCCTTGACCATCCTGCGCAATATTGTGTTAGCTTCCTTCAAATCGATGGCTTCGACCCTGATCGCCTTGATGAGTATGCCCACTGTGCCGGTAAGCTTCACCCCGAGTCGCGCGGCCTCGTTGCGGGCCAACCGGTCGTCACAGGCGAAGACGTAACCGCGCTGGACGGCCAGGACAATACAGGCCGATTCCCCAGCGCCCAGAGAGATGGAAAGGGCTGCAAACAGTTGGTGTTCGGTGGTCGAGGCGGGATCCTCGATACGTGGCCAGCCATGGGCAAGGGATCTGGAAACGGCTGAAAGTTCGGCATGTCCGCACTGGATGCCGCGCTGTATCTCGGTGGCTACGGCCCCGGCACAGCAAGCGGAATCGTTATAGAGGAGTTTCAGCAAATCGAATCGGGCGGCAAGGGAAAAGTTGCTGAGAACATTGGTATCAAAGATGATGTCAGGCATTGCCGGCGTCAGAGGTGATATCCATTGCATCCTGGATCATGAGCGGTATGCCATGCTCTTGCAGGTAGCTACGGGCGGTGTATGGATCGACACCCAGAGATTCTGCCAGTTTTCCCAGGCTGATGAATCCCTCGCGGTAGGCCGCCAGAGCAACGTGACGTCGTCGATTAATGCTGTCCTGCGGGAAGGTGGTGTCGATGGCATCACGTACCAGTTCACCCAAAGTGCGGTGCATGGACGCGGCCATCTGCTTCAGATTTAAATGTTGCTGCGGGGTAAGCATTACGTTGGTTCTGATCATGTGGGTACCTCATGCATGTGTAACATTATGTACCACCACTATAAACTCATTGCAGGGTGTCGTCAATTCAGCAATTCAAACCCCCGAGGTTTTGAAAACCCCTGAGGTTTTTGTACTCACCCCAACAGGAAATCGAAGTCTTCCCGCGACAGTCCTGCACCGCCACCGCCGGCCCCATCTTCCAGAATCGCCTTGTAGAGCTGTGTTTTCTGTTCCTTCAGGGCCATCATCTTTTCCTCGATGGTGTGGCGCATGATCAGGCGGGTGATGGTGACCTGTTCAGTCTGGCCGATGCGGTGGGCGCGGTCCGAAGCCTGGTTCTCCACCGCCGGGTTCCACCAGGGGTCCATGTGGTAGACATAGGTTGCGCGGGTCAGGTTGAGTCCCCTGCCGCCGGCCTTGAGGCTGATCAGGAAGACGGTTGGTTTGACGGAATTCTGGAAGGACTGCACCAGTTTTTTGCGCTGGGGGACCGGTGTCGAGCCATCCAGACGCAGGCAAGTGAATCCCTGTTCTTGCAGCCCATTCTCGATCAGATTCAGGTAGCCGGTGAACTGAGAGAACACCAGCGAGCTGTGCCCCTCGTCCCGCAGTTCGGACAGCTGTTCAGCCAAAAACTCCAGTTTTGGTGAGGCGTTGCTGGCTCCCGGTGAAGCCAGGGACGGAGCAAGACAGATCTGGCGCAGACGCAGGATTGCAGTGAGGGCAATAATGCGGGCCTGGGCAGGTGCATGGCTTTCGTACGCTTCTTTGACCTGCCCTCGTACCTCTTCAACTGTTCTCTGGTAAAAGACCCTCTGCTTTGTCGTCAGTTCCAGCGGGATGTCCATCTCGATCTTGGGCGGTAATTCGCTGGCGATCAGCTGTTTTGTGCGGCGCAGTACAAAGGGACGGGTGCGCCCGATCAGGCGGGTCGTACCGGCAGCGTCATCCTGGTTGAGTTTGCGGCTGAACTCTTCGCGCGTCCCCAGCAGTCCCGGCAGACAGAGATCCATGATGGCGTAGTATTCTCCCAGATGGTTTTCCACCGGAGTGCCGGTCAGCGCCAGGGTAAACGCGCCTCTCAGCTTGCGGACAGCGTTGGTGGTGGCTGCCTGCAGATTTTTAACCACCTGGGTTTCGTCGAAGATCAGGACATTGAAGGATTGTTTGGCCAGCAGGTCGCAGTCGCGCTGGACAATACCATAGCTGGTGATGATCACGTCGTATTCAGCAAATTCGGCCATGCTGCGTCCGCTTCCGGCATAAAGCATGACCCGCGCGGACGGCAGAAAGCGGGCAATTTCCGCTTCCCAATTGAATAACAGCGACGGTGGCGCAACAACCAAGTGCGGTGTCCCCGGCGCAGCGGTCGTAGCAAGCTCGCCCGACATGATCCCGGCCAGCAGTGTAATTCCCTGCAGGGTCTTGCCCAAACCCATGTCATCAGCCAGGCAGGCACCGAAGCGGTGTTCGTAGAGAAATGCCAGCCAGTGCCAGGCATCAACCTGATAATGGCGCAGCGTGGCATGAAGCCCCTGGGGAAGGGGGCGCTCCGGAATGGACGAAAAATTGAGCAGGCTTTCCAGGATCCTGCCATCGTCCGGACACAGCCTGATCTGGACGCCATGACTGCGGAGCTGCAGCCAGTCAAGGATCTGCAGGCGCGGCACCCGCACCGGTTCCAGCGCCCCTTTTTTCTTTTTCCTGCCCGCAGGCATGACGCCGGCAAACATTGCCAATACCTGGGCGCTGATGTCATCCAGCAGCATCAGCCTGCCGTCACGGCGCAGCATGCCGCTGCCGTCCTGCAGACCGCGCAGTTCCTCCTCGGTCAGCAGCTCGCCGTTACAGCGGATCTCCGGTTTCAATTCGAACCAGTTCTGACTGCTGCAGGTGGCGTCCAACGAAAATTCCCATGATGCCGCAGTCAGCGGTTCGCTGCCGATCCGAAGATCAAAGCCCTCTGATTGAAGGCGGGACGCCAGGAGCGGTAGCTCTTTCAGAAGCCGGTCTGTCGGCAGCTCCAGTTTTACGGAGGCATTACCGCTGACAAAGGCATCCAACCCGAACAGGTCGTACAGTATCCGCATGAGACGCGCCTTGCTGCGATGGTCATCATGCAGAAAATACCACCTGTCCGCGTCAGCCATGGCGATAATCAACGTTTGATCCCATGATTCTCCCAGATAGGTAACAAGCTGCTTGGCCTCCCGTTTTACAATGCGTTTCACGAAATCGGGGGAGGCAGTCATTGATCGGAAAATGGCGTTGCGTGAAGTTGTTTTTGTTTCATCAAGCAGAGCAAAGGCTGTCTCGATAACCGCCCGCACCCGCTTTTTGGTCTTCATGGGAGCTGAGAGGTTTGAGCGGCGATACGGGTCGAACAACCAGAATGAGTTTTGTGAAAAGGGAAAGGTCTGATGTTCATACCGGCTGACCAGTACCAGGGACGTGGTCGTGCCGGCCATGCCGCTCGGGATATCCACCAGGTATGTCTGCGTCGTTGTAACCTGTTCTGCAGGGGAAACGCCATTCACATGGAAGTGGAAATGGGCATTCGAATCTTCAATGGCTTTCGGCACAAGCCGGATTGCGGCACTGTTAAAGAGCTTCAGTGGTACGACTACTGAATGGTGCAGGCGCCTGAGTTCCGGGTTGATGGTCGTTGATTCCGGAATTTCTTCTTCATCCCAATTGTCATTGAAATCGTCAAACGCATCCTGCGTTCCGTCCAGTTTTTCAAAAACCGCCTCCCAACTTTTCCAGGCATCGCTGTTTGCAACCGGCACGATGATGCCGGCTGTAACATCAAACAGCACCTTGCCATGTACAATTGCGGTGGAGGGGAGCGGCGCGCCGTCCCCAAAGGAGCGGGATACGTGGATGTCGTCGCCGCGGATGTCGAAGGTGATTCCGGCAGTACAGGGCTGGTCACCCTTGTAGCTCAGCGTTGTTTCAAGCCCTTCCGCATTGCGGAATACAATCGGATACGAACCGTCTGTCATCTGCTGGAATGACTCGAAATAGCGAGGGGTAGAATCGTAGGAATAATGAGACGCCAGAAAGCGTGCCAGTCCGGTCGGCAGGCCGTGCGAGGTCCAGCCATATACCGACTCTTCACCCCGCTTGACGGCGCCGCGGATCCCATGGCCGTATTCGCTCTGTTCTATCAATAACCGGTATTTCGGTGTCTTGCTCCTGGCTGTTTCCTGTGCCATATATGCGCTGTGGGCCCGGCGCACCTCCTTCAGGACCTCTGCCGATTCATTGTGACCGGCATCAGTATCGGACTCATGCGGGGTGTTGTGTCCTTGATCAACGAAGGACTTCATATCCAGCAGCATCTGCTGGTTGAAGCGGATGTGAGACAGGCTGCCCGGAGACACCACTCGTTTAAGCATTGCCCAGGCGATTACCACATGGGGACAGTTTCGTGCCGGCTGCCACTGTTGACAGGTACACTTGGTCAGGAGTTGCACCCTTTCGGCCATAAGGGTTGCCTGGTGTCCTCCGGCAAAAGTTACAACCAGGGCTGACTTGTCCTTGTTCCAGGCAGCTCTGTGCAACGTATTCCCCTTGCACGCTTCAAAAGCCGACATCAGGTGGACCTTGGCGGCAACAGTGAAAATATCACCGGGCTGGTAATCCTTGAACCGCTGTAAGAGTGGCGAGCGGGGACTGGTTGGCTCACTCATGTATCAGAACTCGCAGTGGCGCGGCGTGCGTGGGAACGGGATTACATCGCGGATGTTGTCCATGCCGGACAGGTACATCACCAGGCGTTCGAAGCCCAGGCCGAAGCCCGCATGGGGACAGCTCCCCCAGCGGCGGCTGTCCAGATACCACCAGAGCGGTTCTGTGGCGATCCCCAGTTCGACCATGCGAGTTTCCAGAAGATCAAGCCGTTCTTCGCGCTGGCTGCCGCCGATAATCTCGCCCACTTTGGGCACCAGCAGGTCCATGGCAGCCACGGTTTTTCCGTCCTGGTTCTGGCGCATGTAAAATGCCTTGATATCCCTGGGGTAATTGAGGATGAATACCGGCCCGCCCACGACCTGCTCGCTCAGGTAGCGTTCGTGTTCGGTCTGCAGGTCCAGTCCCCATTCAACCGGATAGGAGAATGCTGTTTTTGATCGCTGAAGACGATGAATCGCTTCGGTATAATCGATGCGGGCGAAATCAGCCGTGGCAACCCGCTGAATGCGCTCAAGCAGGCCATGTTCAATCTGAGCGTCAAAGAAGGTCATGTCTTCTGTGCACTCTTCCAGTGCAAAGCTGCATAGATACTTGATGAATTCTTCGGCCAGATCTGTGTCGTCGGCCAGATCGGCAAAGGCCATTTCCGGCTCGATCATCCAGAACTCTGAGGCATGGCGGGCGGTATTGGAATTCTCTGCGCGGAAGGTTGGGCCAAAGGTATAAATGTTCCCAAAGGCCTGGGCGAACATTTCACCCTCCAGTTGTCCGCTGACGGTCAGTCCTGTGCGCAGGCCGAAAAAGTCCTGGTTGAAGTCAGGCTGACCATTCAGCAGCGGCGGGGAGGCAGGATCCAGCGTGGTGACGCGGAACAGCTCTCCTGCCCCTTCGCAATCGCTGGAGGTGATGATCGGGGTGTTGACGTAGAGGAACTGTTTTTCTGAAAAAAAACGGTGGATGGCCTGGGCCAGTTTCGAGCGCAGGCGGAAGACGCTGCCGAAGGTATTGGTGCGAGGTCTCAGGTGGGCAATTGTGCGCAGGTATTCGAAACCATGACGTTTTTTTTGCAACGGGTATGATTCATCGCTATCGCCGATAACAGTAATCGTATTAGCCGCAAGTTCCCATTTTTGGCCGGCCGCCGGAGATTCGACCAGCGTTCCTTTTATCTGCAGGGCCGCTCCGGTAGCGACGCGGCAGACGGCATCAAAGTTGTCCAGGGTGTGTTCAACCACTACCTGTATCCCGGATGGATTGCTGCCGTCGTTCAGGACTATGAAGGCTATCTCTTTCGAGCTCCGCAACGACCGCACCCAGCCGCTAAGAGTGGCCGTTTTGCCAGCAGATCCTGAGGCCAGCAGTTCATTGATACGAGTTTTCATGATAATCCACTCCCGTTGTGATTGTATTTAAAGATGATACGTTGTGACGCGAGAGAGTTCAAGGCTCTTGTTGTGCGTCTTCTAATTTCATCCAACCTGCAGTAATCATGCTTGTAAATGCTGTTTCTCCGCTATATCCTGTCTTATATGCGACAGAGCTGTTTTTCATGTGAAAGGAGAAACACCAATGCTATGCAGAATTCTGACAGTGATGGCTGGGCTATGCATGTGTGCCGTATCCGGACTGGCTGCCGACCAGGGCCATCAGAGTACACTCAGCCCGGCCAGGGCCGAGGCAGCAAAACAATACCCGATGATAGTACTGTATTCGGTGGCCTGGTGTTCCCACTGCAAGGAAACCAAGGACTATTTTACCAGGAACAATATTCCGTTTATCAATCGTGATGTGGAAATGGACGCACAGGCGATGGAAGAGCTGACAGGGAAATACAACAGCACCGGCGTACCGGTGATTGTCATCGGATCAGGCAGGGATGAGGTGGTGGTGAGGGGCTTCACCCCGGAGATGTTTCAGGAATCGTTGAAAAAATCCCAGATAAAGAAATAACAGCTGCATGGTCTCAGCGTGAATACGGGGTAGCGAGGAGCTAGGCTTTCCTCGGTGCCCCGGGTTTATTGGGGGACAAAGTTCTCTTGCCTGTGGTTTTATGCCGCGCAGGCGTTTTTGATGCTGCAGGCCGCAGTGGCGAACGCGAAGAGCTTGATGCGTCGGCTGCAGCCGGAGTTATGGGTGTGATGGTACCCTGTTTCTGGTGGGGATCGCGGAGTCCGCTGACCTCTGCCTCGGTCAGGTAACGGAATTCTCCCGGCTTGAGTGTGCCCAAGGTCAGCATGCCGTAGCGCACCCTCCTCAAACGCACAACCGACAGGCTGACCGCTTCACACATGCGCCGCACCTGGCGGTTACGCCCCTCATGGATGATGAGGGAGAACCAGTCGTTCTGCTCCCCCTCCTTGATCATGCGCGCAGTGGCCGCGGCGGTTTTCCTCTCGTCGATAGATACCCCGCCCGCCAGTTGATCAAGCTGGCTTTTGTGGACCTTGCCACGGACCCTTACGTGGTATTCCTTCTCGACCTCGTGCCGCGGATGCATCAGATGATTGGCCCACTCGCCGTCATTGGTCAGCAGCAGCAGTCCCTCGGTGTTGTAATCAAGCCGGCCGACCGGATAGACCCGTTCGCCGATCTCTTTCAGCAGATCGGTGACCAGCGGCCGTCCTTCCGGGTCATCCATTGTGGTCATGTACCCGACCGGTTTGTACAGCAGGATGTAGAGCTTCCTGGAGGCGATGGTCAACGGCTTGCCATCCACGGTGACGGTGTCTTTAGCGGGGTCCGCCTTGCTGCCCAGTTCGGTCACGACCGTACCGTTGACGGCAACCCGTCCGGCCAGTATCAGTTCTTCCGATGCGCGCCGTGAGGTGATCCCGGCGGCGGAAATTATTTTCTGTAGACGTTCTTGCATGTTATTTCCCTTTGTCGACGTATCCCGATGAACTGGATAGGTTCTAACGTACTCAACAAAAATGGGGGCCGATGCGGCCCCCATTCTCAACTAGGTAACGCAGCGACACTACTCTATGCAGCGCGTCATGGCTCTGAACTTTTTGTAACGTCCTTCGACCAGCTCTGAGCCGGAAAGTTTGTTCAGCTCCGCCAGATTGCGTGCAATGGCTGCTTTCATGTTCTGCGCTGTGGTCGCGTGATCGCGATGGGCACCGCCGATCGGTTCCTTGATGATCTCGTCGATCACTCCCAGCTTGATGATGTCCCTGGCGGTCGGTTTGAGCGCTTCGGCGGCCTGCTCGCCCTTGGTGCCGTCGGACCAGAGGATGGCTGCGCACCCTTCGGGTGATATCACGGCGTAGACCGAATGCTCCAGCATCAGGATCCGGTCGCCGACGGCGATCGCCAGCGCTCCGCCCGAGCCCCCCTCGCCGGTAATGCAGACGATGATCGGGGTCTCAAGACTGGCCATCTCCCGCAGGTTGCGTGCAATGGCTTCGGCCTGACCGCGTTCCTCGGCGCCGATCCCGGGATATGCTCCGGGGGTATCGACAAAGGTGATGACCGGCAGTTTGAACTGTTCTGCCATCTGCATCAGGCGCAGAGCCTTGCGGTAGCCCTCGGGATTGGGCATGCCGAAGTTGCGGAAGACCTTTTCCTTGGTGTCGCGCCCCTTCTGGTGGCCGATAACCATGACCGGCTGGTCGTTGAAACGGGCTAGGCCGCCGACGATGGCGTGGTCGTCACCGTAGTTGCGGTCTCCATGCAGTTCGATGAACTCCGTGAACATGAGATTGATGTAGTCCAGGGTAAAGGGGCGGTTGATGTGACGCGCCACCTGGGCGGTCTGCCAGCGTGAGAGGTTGGAAAAGATGTCGGCCCGCATCTGTTCCACATGATTTTCCAGCTTGGCAACATCGGCACCGATATCCAGTCCCTGACGAGCCAGCGCGTTTAATTCTTCAATTTTCTTTTCAAGCTCTACGATCGGTTTTTCAAATTCCAGATGAAACGGAGTCGCCATAATGACACCTCATTTTCTTCACCACGGAGACACGGAGACACGGAGAAAATACAATTAATTTAATAGTAATGAATAATTTAACGAAATCAGCTTCTGTAACATCAAGGAGATATTGACGCAATTATTCCTATTAAACAGGTGTTCTCCGTGTCTCTATGTCTCTGTGGTGGATTTTGTATTTTTACTCTCACTCAAAAGTTGCGGCATTATAACCGAACAGCCGCTCGACTTCCAGCCTTAAATCATCGTCCGGCATAACATACATTTCTGCGGGCAACTGCATGACCGCCTTGCCACGTGACGGCATCTCGAACGAGATGAAAGATGCTACATTGCCGCGATGACGTTCGATAATCCCTTTCAGGCCGCCAAGGCGCTCGGTCGGCATGTCGTCCATCCGCAGGGTGAAAAACACCTTTTTGGTTGTCTGGACACGCGCATCCTGAAGCAGCTTGATATCTCCCGCCGGACCGCGATTTTTCTGCTGCCATCCGTTGCCCCCCTCCTTCTGGGCCTGGACCAGGATCTTGGCACCTTTTTCACCTTTTTCAAGCTTGCCGATGATCAGGAGCGGGTCATCGGATTTCAGCAGGTTCACGGCAGAGGCATAGATATCGGAAAATACGGTGACTTCGACGGAGCCGGTCAGGTCTTCGATCGTAACAAAGCCCATGCGGTCCCCTTTTTTGGTAGTGATCTCCTTGAGGCCGCAGACAATGCCGCAGATCCGGACCTCGCTGCCGTCGGTCTGATCTGCAAGATTGGCGATCTCGCTGCTGGCCAGGCGCTTGATATCGTCCAGGTAACGGTCAAGGGGATGGCCGGTAATCAGGAAGCCGAGGACCTCCTTTTCATAGGCCAGCTTCTCCTTGTCATGCCACTCGGCAACATTGGGAAGCCGCATGCCTCTGGAGCCGTTGGTACTGACCGTCTCTTCGGTTCCGAACAGGGAGGTCTGGGCACTGGCCCGCTCCTCCTGGATCTTCTGTCCATAGCTGGTAGCGGCTTCCAGGCCCTCCATCAATGCCGCTCGAACGGCATTGGTTGAATCGAAGGCACCGCACTTGATCAGCGACTCGACCACCCGCTTGTTGACCCGCCGCAGGTCGACCCGTTCACAGAAGTCGAAGATGTCCTTGAAGGCTCCCTCGGAACGGGCCTCCAGGATGGCTTCGATGGCTCCGGTTCCGACATTCTTGACGGCTCCCAGGCCGAAACGCATGGATTTATCCACCACTGTAAAGGAAAGCCCCGATGCGTTGATATCGGGAGGCAGTACCTCGATGCCCTGTTCACGGCAGTCGCTGATGTTCTTGATAACCTTGTCGGTGCTGTCCATGTCGCAGGTCAGCAGGGCGGCCATGAACTCGACCGGATAGTGTGCCTTCAGATAGGCGGTCTGATAGGCGATCAGGGCGTAGGCGGCCGAGTGGGACTTGTTGAAGCCGTATTCGGCGAACTTGGCCATCTGGTCGAAGATCGCTTCGGCCTTTTTCGTGTCGATCCCCAGCTCTTTGGCGCCTTTCAGGAAAGTGTCTTTCTGGCGATCCATCTCCTTGGCGTCTTTTTTACCCATGGCGCGCCGCAGCAGGTCGGCCTGGCCCAGGGAGTAGCCGGCCAGGGAGCGGGAGATCTGCATGACCTGCTCCTGGTAGACGATGACCCCGTAAGTGTCCTTCAGGATCACCTCCAGCTGTGGCAGGTCATAGACCACCTTCTGGCGGCCGTGCTTGCGCTCGATGAAGTCATCCACCATGCCGCAGCCCAGCGGGCCGGGGCGGTACAGGGCGCAGGCCGCGATCACGTCTTCGAAGCAGGACGGTTTGAGCTTGACCAGCATCTCCTTCATGCCGCTGGATTCCAGCTGGAAGACCCCGGTCGTGTTGCCGGCGGTGATCAGGTCGTAGCTGGCCTGGTCATCGTCACGCAGGGTGGTGATGTCGAAGAGCGGATCTTTGCCCACTCGCACCAGGCGGACGGCGTTCTCGATCACGGTCAGGTTCTTGAGCCCCAGGAAGTCGAACTTGACCAGGCCGACCAGTTCCACATATTTCATGGAATACTGGGTATTGATCGAACCGGTTTTCTGGTCCTTGTAGAGCGGCAGAAACTCCTCCAGCTGATCCGGGGCTACCACAACTGCGGCGGCGTGGGTCGAGGCGTGGCGGGTCAATCCCTCCAGACAGAGGGCGGTATCCAGCAGGTCCTTGACCTGCGGGTCGCTGTTGCACAACTCCTTCAGCTGCGGTTCCTGCTGCAGGGCCTTGTTGAGGGTCATCTTGAGGTCATCCGGGATCAGTTTGGCGATCCGGTCCACATCGCCATAACCCATGTTCAGAGCGCGCCCCACATCGCGGATGGCCGCCTTGGCGCCCATGGTTCCAAAGGTTATGATCTGGCAGACCCGGTCGCGGCCGTACTTGTCGATCATGTACTGGATCACTTCGGAACGGCGGTCCTGGCAGAAGTCCACGTCAATATCAGGCATGGAGATACGTTCCGGATTGAGGAAACGCTCGAACAGCAGGTTGTAGGGCAGGGGATCCAGATCGGTGATCTTGGTGGCGTAGGCCACCAGAGAACCGGCCGCCGAGCCCCTGCCCGGACCGACCGGGATACCCTTGTCCTTGGCCCAGCGGATAAAGTCCGACACGATCAGGAAATAGGCCGGGAATTTCATGTCGCGGATGCAGTCCAACTCGATGGCCAGACGGTCAAAGTACCCCTGCTGCTGTTCCAGAGTCATGTCGGGGTACTTGGCCAGGATCGTGATCATCCGCTCTTTCAGCCCTTCGGTCGCCAGGTCACGCAGCATGTCGTCGTGGTTCTTTCCCGCGGGCGGATCGAAGTGGGGGAAATAATAGGTCTTGCCATCCACCGCCAGCTCCAGATTGCAGCGTTCGGCAATCTCCAGGGTATTGCTGATGGCTTCGGGGGCGTAGGAGAAAGCGGCTGCCATCTCCTCCGGCGACTTGACGTAGAACTCATCGACCGAGAATCTCATATGGGTCGGGTCGCTCATGGTTTTGCCGGTCTGGATGCAGAGCAGCACCTCGTGGGCGCGGGCATCCTCCCGATTCAGGTAGTGGCAGTCGTTGGTGGCCACCAGGGGCAGGTCCAGTTCGGCGGCTACCTCCTGCAGGCGTGTGTTGACGATGTCCTGCTCCGGGATGGTGTTTTCCTGCAGTTCGATGTAGTAGCGACCGGGAAACAGCTCGCTGTACCAGCGGGCGGTGGCAACAGCATCCTCCATTCGGCCCCGGCCGCACTGCATGGCCACCTCCCCCTTGAGGCAGGCCGACATGGCGATCAGCCCCTCGGAACGGCCGGAGAGCAGCTCGCGGTCGATGCGGGGGCGGTAGTAGAAGCCCTCCTTGTAGCCGGCCGAGGTCAGGTATGAAAGGTTTTTGTACCCCTGCAGGTTCTCACAGAGCAGGATCAGGTGATAGGCGGCATCGGAGATGCCCTTGGCGTCCTTGGAAAAGCGGGAATCGGGCGCCAGATACAGTTCGCAGCCGATGATCGGCTTGACGCCGGCCTTTTTGCACTTGAGATAGAATTCGGCTGCTCCGAACATATTGCCATGGTCGGTCATGGCAATTGCCGGCATATTCAGATCCCTGGCCTTGGCGATCAGGTCGTCGAAGCGGATGGCGCCATCCAGCAGGGAGTATTGGGTATGGAGATGCAGGTGGACAAAGGGGGCAGAAGGGGGGACTTCAGTGATTACGGCAGGTTCCATGATAGCATTTCTCCCTGTGAGACTGTGAGGTGAGAAGTATGCCTTATCTCAAGATATGGTGTCAAGGGGCGGAATTGGTCGCAATATTTTGTGTGTAATGGCGGGAAGTTGGCGGGTGAACGGTCCTTGCCTGACCAGATTGCCTCTTTGATCAGCTGTGCAGTCCGCTCGAATCTACGCCTGATTCGGCGCGGAGTGTTCTGAACGACCGAGGGTGAAGTAGAACGCGGCACCTCCATCGACAACCCCTTCACCCCAGACCCGCCCGCCGTGACGTTCGATGATCCGTTGTACCGTGGCGAGGCCGATGCCGGTGCCGGGGATTTCACTTGTGCAATGCAGTCGCTGGAACGGTTTGAACAGACGCTCCGCCTCCGTCATACTGAAACCGGCCCCATTGTCGCGGACGTAAAAGGCCGGCTCCCCAATGGATTCATCAACACCGAACTCGATGCGGGCGCGCCCTGTACGGGAGGTGAATTTCCATGCATTGCCGAGGAGATTCTCCAGGAGTATCTGCATCAGGTGCGGGTCACACCAGGCGACCAGGCCGGGGGTGACCACGCATTCAACCTGCCGTTCAGACTGACGTAGACAAAACTCGGTCAGGATGTCATCGGCCAGTGCGGAGAGATCAACGTCGCTGCAGCTGATCTCTCTCTGTGTCACCCCAAAGAGGACCAGCATGGCCTTGATGAACTCTTCCATGCTCTCGCAACCCGCGCAGATGATATGCATAAGCCTCTTCCCGGTATCGTCGAAACCGTCCGCATACATCTCGTCAATGGTCTGCGCCGCCATGTAGATGCGGGTCAGCGGAGAGCGGAGATCATGGGACAGGGAGTAGCTGAAGGCCGACAATTCCCGGTTGGTGGCCTGGAGGTCGAGGGTCTGCTGTTGGAGATTGTCATTGAGGATACGGATCGCATCTTCGCGCATTTTACGTTTCGAGATGTCACGAACCACGCAGATCAGACCGCCATCTTCGTTAAGGCTGAGGGAAATCTCCTGGGGGAACACGCTTCCATCCTTTTTCAGTCCGGTCGCCTCGCCGCGCCATCCGCCTTTCGCGGCAAATCCTTCGTGGATGAGGGGTTCGAGACGCGTGCGCTCCTGTTCATCATACAGCACATGCCAGCTCTTCCCGATGAGCTCGTCAGGTGACCCGTAACCGTAGACTGCGGCGTGGGCCTCATTGAGATAGATGTATTCCTCATTTGCGTTCAGGATGGCGATGCCGTCCAAGGAGGTCTCGACGGCGGCCAGCAGTCGGTGGAGATGGAGCTCGGCTTCTTTTCGTTCGGTCATGTCCCGCACGGATTCAATTCCGGCTATGATCGTGCCGTTGGCGTCCCGGAGAGGGGCAGAGTATATTTCACGGTAGGAGATCCCGTGATCGGTTACGAAACTTTTTTCGCGATGGCGGACAAGTCCGTCGGCAAACGTTTTTGTGAGATCACAATCCGGGCAGGCCGTATCACGCTGATGGTAGGTCGCGTAGCAGTACTCTCCGACGTGATCACCGATCAGTTCCTTGTGCGCCTGGTTCTGATAGAGGACCTTCAGATCCGTGTCCAGAACGCTGACCGCATCCCCCATGGCAGCAAGAATCGCTTCGGCACGTGCCCGTTCGGCCTTGAAACCGGCCATGGCCTCTTCCAGTGAGACCTTGAGACGTTCCTGGATGTTGGTCTGGTGCCAGGCATAGCCGGCAAAGAGGCAGATAAACAGGAACGTTTGGATCCTGTAGACCAGTTCCTGCTGCTCAGGATCAAGGAGTTGCGGAAAAAATCCCCGTTCGGCGTAAATCACACCATCAAGGTATGCATCTGCAAGACAGAATACCAATCCCAGGCACAGCGCAGTAAAGATGATGTTCCAACGGATGTGGAGGTGTTTTCCCGACATGGATACCCCTGGTAAATTCGTTGCGCAGAACTCTGTATCTATCAGCAATAAACTGTATACAAAACATAATCAAACAGTTTTGTATTTGACTGAAATCAGTACAAAAATGAGTGCCAGAGGCAACAAAGCCCCGTCTCCCCACAGAAGGAGATGAGGCTTTGTGCCGGATGTTGGTGGCGAAACTATTTACTGGTCTTTTTGGCTGCTGGTTTAACCGCACCCTTTGGAACAGCTTTCCCGGCCGCCTTCAAGGCCTCCAGCATGGCTTCACCCATTCTTGTAGGGCTGGTGGAGACAACCACGCCGCATTCCTGCAGGGTGCGGATCTTGTCCTCGGCTTTGCCCTTGCCGCCGGTGATGATGGCGCCGGCATGTCCCATGCGTTTGCCGGGAGGGGCGGTGACACCGGCGATAAAGGCCGCAACCGGTTTACGCATGTTCTTCTTGATCCACTCTGCTGCGGCTTCTTCGGCACCGCCACCGATCTCGCCGATCATGAAGACACCTTCGGTGTCCGGATCCTGGTTGAAAAGATTCAGGACGTCAATGAAGTTCATCCCGATGATCGGGTCGCCACCGATGCCGACACAGGTGGACTGCCCCAGCCCCATGTCGGTCAACTGCTTGACCGCTTCGTAGGTCAGGGTGCCGGAGCGGGAGACGACACCGATCCTCCCTTTTTTGTGGATATGCCCCGGCATGATGCCGACCTTGCATTCGCCAGGGGTAATGACACCCGGGCAGTTGGGTCCGACAAGCCTCGTCTTGCTATTCTTCAGGATCGCCTTGACCGGTACCATGTCGCGGACCGGGATCCCTTCGGTGATGCAGACCGCCAGCGCAATGCCGGCGTCGGCGGCCTCCAGGATTGCGTCTGCAGCATAAGGGGGGGGGACAAAGATCATGGAGACATTGGCATTGGTGTATTTGACCGCCTCTGCGACCGTGTTGAAGACCGGGATGCCTTCGATATGAATGCCCCCCTTGCCCGGAGTAACGCCGGCTACGATGTTGGCGCCGTACTCGCGGCACTGCTGGGTATGAAAAAGGCCGCTGCGGCCGGTGATGCCCTGAACAAGAATCCTCGAATCTTTATTGAGTAATATGGACATGAGTTCTCTCCGTTGGTTGATCTGTCGGGGACTAGCCCAGCATTTTTACAATCCGTGCCGCCGCATCACCCAGGTTGTCGCCGACCTGGACATTGAGCCGCGATTCTCGCAGGAGCTTTTTACCCTCTTCTACCTTGCTTCCGTCCATCCGGACGACAATCGGCAGGGTGCAGTGGACCTCGCTGGCCGCCTCGATAATGCCGAGGGCAATCACATCGCAGCGCATGATGCCGCCGAAGATGTTGACAAAGATCCCTTTGACGTCATGGTCCTGCAGGATGATCCTGAAGGCCTCGGCCACCTTCTCACGGGTGGCCCCTCCTCCCACGTCCAGGAAGTTGGCCGGCTCGCCGCCGCACTCCTTGAGCACATCCAGGGTGGCCATGGCCAGGCCGGCACCATTGACCAGGCAGCCGATGGAGCCGGTCAGCTTGATGTAAGCCAGATCATATTTACCGGCGTTTATCTCCAGCGGATCGAGCTGGGAATAGTCCATCATGTCAGGGTATTCACGGTGGCGGTAGACCGCGTTGTCGTCAAAGGTGATCTTGGCGTCCATGGCCATCAACCATCCGGCCTTGGTCACCACCAGCGGGTTGATCTCCACCAGGGCGCAGTCCTTCTCCTGACAGACACGGTACAGGTTCATGATCAGTTCGACGCAGTCCTCGCAGACCGTACCGGTAAGGCCGAGTTCCAGAGCGATCTTGCGGGCCTGATAGGGGCGAAGGCCGCCCAAAGGGTCGATGAGCAGGGTGTGGATCTTTTCGGGACTCTTTTGCGCGACCTCCTCGATATCCATACCCCCTTCCGCCGAGGCGATCAGGATATAGCGGGAGCTTTCACGGTCCAGGGTAATGGACAGATAGAACTCGCGGGAGATCTCGACCGCCTCTTCCACCAGGATGCGGCGGACTCTCAGCCCTTCAGGGCCGGTCTGGTTGGTGACCAGGGTACGGCCGAAGAGCTCCTTGCCGTACTCCTGGGCCTGTTCCGGGTAATGCACCAGCTTGACGCCCCCCGCCTTGCCGCGTCCCCCGGCATAGATCTGGGCTTTAACCACGCAGCGCCCTCCCATCATCTTGGCAGCGCGCTCGACTTGGTCAGAGGTCAGCGCCACACGTCCGCGGGGGATCGGGATACCGTAACTGCTGAGAATCTCCTTGGCCTGATACTCATGAATGTTCATGGTACGCTCCGTTTAGTAAGTTAGAAATTGTTTCTGCGGCATCTTGCAGAAATAATTTCGTTAACGCACTTATCCTGCGTAGCAGGGCACGATTTTGGAAATTATAGCAAATAAAGGCGGGGATACAAGGCGATGTAGTAATAATTAACTAAACAACAACATTTGAGTCCACGAACGACACGAAACATCGCGGAAATTACTGCAATACCGTAAAAGCAGTGATTCACCAATAACAACTGCAATTAAATTGAGTTAGTGGGCTATTTTAGTTCGTGTTTTTAGTGTGTTTCGTGGACAACTGTTTTTTGGAAATTATTGATTGTGTTTGACTGAATCCGTTCTGGCGAGGCGTGCAATTTCGGCTTCGGATGCACGGATATAGTCTGGAAGAAGGTGGGCGGGATCGGTCGTGTTACCGCTGCGAAAGGTTTCCAGAGCCAGCATGGCGCCATGTGCGGCACGTCCCGTATGGTGGGAGAACGGTGCCATCAGGGCCAGTACTCCCCTGTGGGCCAGAATGGTCTCGTGGTAGCGCTGTGCCCCTTCGCCGGCGAAAATGACCGGACTGTCGGTGGTTTCAGACATCAGATTGAGGAACTGCTCCATCGGCATAACGCAGTCCGGAATCAGACAGGAGGGGGTGGGACGGGAACAATCGTAAAGTCCCGCGTAGACCTCGTTCTTGCGGGCGTCCAGCAGGGCGCAGACCGGGTGGGTCGCCAGGGCGCAATTCATGGCCAGCATGGCCAGGGAGGAAAACCCGGCACAGGGTCTGCCTGTCGCCAGGGCCAGGCCCTGGAGCGTGGCGACACCGCAGCGCACTCCGGTAAAGGACCCGGGACCGGTGGAGGCGGCAAACAGATCGATATCGCTGATGGCAAGGCCGGCCAACACGAGCAGGTGTTCGATCTCAGGAACCAGACGGGCTGATAGAGACCGGTTGCAGGTAAAGGTCGATTCGGCAATGACAGTCTCTGTTGAAGTGATGGCCACGCTGGCCAGCGAGGTGGATGTGTCCAAGACAAGGATGTTCATGGGAAGGCACTATACATCAAAATGCCGGTGCGTCAACAGCATGAAAATGCCACTGGTAGGCATTCACGGTTTTTTTACACCATCCACAGGTAAAACAGCCCTTATTACCGGTATTATTTTCCTTTTATTCGTGATCTGGCTTGCTAAAATCCGTTGATAGGTAATAATTATAAGTAAGTATACAGTATGTTTATTCATGTCCGGACGGAGGAGTGCTATGGCTGCCCATGAGAAGTTGGTTCAGCATCTTGTTGCGGTAAAAGAAGGTGAAAGGGTCTTCGAGAATGCCTTTCAGTCTGTAGCCAGGATGATTCTCGGATCGGGTTTTGAAAAAGTTGTCGTGAATGGGCGTACTACCTATGATTTCAATGTGTTCCGCAGTAGCCGGAAGCATGCCATCGGCATGTACGACGAGATCAACAGCTTCGTCTCCTATGTAAAGGATGCCGCCGAAGGTGGCTCCAGCAAGGAGATGGCCTTTGTACTGGTCGGTGAGCCGGGTAACGGCAAGACCTTTTTTGTCGAGTTACTCTGTACCCAGTACCGGGCCTTTCTGACGGAACCCAAAAACCGCCGCTATACCTTCCGCTTTAACGGTCTCGCCCAACTGGGACACTACGGCAAGATCAATATCATTGATTCCCAAACCTATGAAGACCCGCTGATCCTGGCCATGAACCTGAACGACACCCCAGAGGAAAACCGCCGTTTCCTGGCGGAACAGGGGGGGCTGGCGGACGCCGCCATAGCTGAACTCTACGAGAACTACCGTCCCCTGGGTGCCTGCAGCGGCTATATCTGGAACGATATTCGCGAGTTCTGTGACGGGGATCTGGAGCGGATGCTCGACTTCATTGAGGTTGTTCCGGTACCAATGAGTGAAAGCCTGGGCACCGTGACCGGCAAATATCCGGCCAAGGACAAGATCACCTCGTCTTCGGTCGACCTGCTGGGCGAGGAATCAATCCAGCGCCTGCTGCATATCTCCGATACCAACAACCCCTACCGTTTCGATCTGCGCCGCGGCGCCCTGGCCCGGGTCGCCGGCGGGGGTATACATTTCTCCGACGAGATCTTCAAGAACAAGAAGGATCTGGTGCAGGTCTATCTGGGTGTTATTCAGAACCGGGCCATCGAGATCGACGGCTACAAATGGCCGATCGACTCCCTGATCATCGCCACCAGCAACAACTCCGAATTCAACCGCTTTCTGTCCGAAAAGGAGGAGGCGCCGATTGTTGACCGCTGCCGGATCTGCTATGTCTCCCACAACACCAATTACCGGCTCCAGGAGGGGCTTACCGCCTATGCCATCGGCAGTGAATCCAAAACCACCCTGACCAACGAAGCGCTGCATCAGGACCCCAACCTGAACTATGCGGCATCCGTGGGGGTTGTCCTGACCAGGCTACCCCGTTCTGAGAAACTTACCTCCATCGAGACCATGAAACTGGCCGCCGGCGAGGTTGCGGGCGAAAAGAGCATCAAGGCGCTGGCCGAGGTGATCGACACCTTGGGACAGGATCCGGATATTACCAAACGCTTCGGACAGAAGGGCTTGGGCCATCGCAGTCTCGGTCGCTCCATCCAGCTGCAGGTGGAGAATTCCGAGACCAATGAAGGGCGCTGCATGTTCGCCTTCGATGTCTTCAAGACCTTGGAGCGCGTTGTGCTCGACTACGTGGTTGACACTAATGACCGGGCCAAGTACCTGGAGGATCTTAAGATCGCCAAGGGGCTCTACCGCGAGCGGATCATGACCGAGATGTTCAATGCCTATATGGATGAACCTTATGCCATCCGCAAGGATGTGATGAACTACGTCAACATGATCATCGGCATCGATGCTGAAAACCTGGGGCCGGACCGGATGTGGAAATACAAGGATCCCCAGAACGGGGAACTGCGCGCACTGAAGATTGACGAGCGCTATGTCAAGAGCGTGGAGGAGCGGATCGGTCTGAAAACAGAGGAACAGCGGGATTCGTTCCGCACCTCCATTCGCAAGATTTACGGCCAGAAGATCTCCATGGACCCCAACTATGACTTCATGGACAATCTGGAGCTGGTCAAGGCGATCACCGATGTGCGCCTCAAGTCGGATATTGCCGGTGCCGGCAGCCTGATCGGCGCCCTGGCCAACCGCACCAACGAGGAAAACCAGAAATTGTACGACCGGATGATCACGACTATGCTGAACAAGCTGGGCTACTGCCGGACCTGTGCGCAGAAGACGATTGAGTATTTCTGCACGCAGGAAGATGAAAATTAAAATCTGTTAGCCACAGAGTACACAGAGGTATCCCAAGAAACGGTTTTTATAATGGTTATAGATTTTTCTCTGTGTCCTCTGTGGCAAAAGCCTTTAAGGGTTTTATGCGAAACGACCTGCTGACATACCTGGAAGAACTGACGGCGCGCGGCCTGCCCCCCGAGCGGGAGGCCCGCTTGCGGGCCGAACTGGCAACCGCGTCGGATGATCACGCGTTGCCGCCGGATGATCTGCCGCTGAAAGGAGAGCTGGCCCGTTTTGGCCGCAGCATCTATGCGGGTGGTGATCTGCTCGTGCTCAGGCAGGCGGTTATGCCGCAGTTCAACTCCGCCGGTCTGGCAAAATCCCTGGACGAGCTGCTGGAGCGCGACCGGCGGCGGGAAGAGGACGGCTTTCCGCGCAAGATCCAGGTGGGTAAACTGGTGAAGCCGGGGCGCGGTCGTGCGGGTAAGGTTGTAGTTGTGCCGACCACGGTGGAGGAAAAGCTGTTTCACGATCCGACGGTACGCCCGCCGGGTGAAGGCGGCACCTCGGGTGGTACGGGTGATGAGGAAGAGGGAGAGGTCATCGGTGAACAGCCGGTCCGTGAAGAGGGCGGCGAGCCGGGCAGCGGACCGGGCGAAGGAGGCGGGGAGAATCATGAACTGGAATCCTCTGCCTATGACCTGGGCAAGACCCTGGCAGAAAAATTTCAGCTGCCGAACCTGAAAGACAAGGGCAAGAAGCGCTCATTCACCCGCTACACCTACGATCTGACCGACAAGAACCGTGGTTTCGGCCAGGTGCTGGACAAAAAGGCGACCCTGCGCAAGATCGTGGAAACGAACATCGCCCTGGGGAACCTTCCCGATGTGGCGGATATAGATCCGTCCCGCTTCCTGATAGCTCCGCGTGACAAGGTTTACCGTGTGCTCTCACGGGAAAAGGATTATGAGCCGCAGGCCATGCTTTTTTTCCTGCGAGACTATTCCGGTTCCATGGCCGGCAAGGTTACCGACCTGATCGTTTCCCAGCATGTGCTCATCTACAGCTGGCTGCTCTACCAGTATGGCGGTCAGGCAGAGACCCGCTTCATCCTGCATGACACTGAAGCCAAGGAGGTGCCGGATTTCTACACCTACTACAACTCACGGGTTGCGGGAGGGACGCAGGTTTCCAGTGCCTATCGTCTCGTCAACGAGATCGTTGAGAAGGAAAACCTGGCACGGGACTACAGCATCTATGTGTTTCACGGCACCGACGGCGATGACTGGGATACCGGTGGCGAGAAATCCATACCGGAGCTGGAAAAGATTCTGAAATACGCCAGCCGGGTAGGGGTTACGATTGCCGAACACGGACAGGGTGAGTCCGGCGGGACCGAGGTCGCCCGCTACCTGAGGGGATCCGGTTTATTGAAGGATAAAGCGGATCTGATCAGGATGGACATTATGGCAGAGGATGCGGATGAAGCGCGGCTGATCGAGGGGATCAAGAAACTGATCTCGTGACACCAGGGTCCCACCCCCTTCAAGGGGAGGGAAGAGGCAACAGATGGAATTGATCAATCAACATACAAAAGGCATCATGGAAGGCTGCAAGGAGCGGGCCCGGGCAGCCGGACTTTCCTTTACCGACGAGAGCCTGGAGTACGTCGTCACCAACCGTGATCTGCTGGAACTGTCCCCCAAGGTAATGATCCCGACTCTCTATGACTACTGGGTCCATGATGTGGAGGTGCTGCGGGAAAAAGGCAAGTACGAACTCTATCCGCACAACCCCTACGAAACGGTCATCAACACGCGGCCGCCGATCTCTTTTTACAACGATAACAATCCGGATTGGCTGAATGTGATGATTTTTTATCACGTCCTGGCCCACATCGATTTTTTCCAGAACAACCTCTATTTCCGCCGTACCTGGGACTATGATTTCACCGGACAGGCCCTTTCTGATAAGCGGGTAATCGCAAAATTACGCGCCGAGAAGGGACGCTGGGTGGATTACGTGATTGAATTTGCCCGGGGTATCGATAACCTGGTCGACTTCCATGGTGATCTGGCGGATCTCTTCACCCCCCCTGAAGCTGAGTGCTCCTCCCGGCTCGATTACTATTTCGATACGTTTCTGCAGTCGGAGAAAAAGATTTCGGTCAGCGAATACATCAAGGAGGTGGGGCGCTACAACGATTGTTTGAAAGCGTTTGGTGAACAGGGTGAGAAGTCCTTTTTCAATGAGGCTGAGCGGCGCTATCCGGAACTGGAAGCGCATTTCGCCCGCTCGGGAGAGACGCACCCGACCCAAAAGCGCGATCTGCTCCGCTATATCCTGGATAATTCCGAATTCCTGGCCAGGGATGAGAATGTGTGGATGCGTTCTATCCTGGAGATCGTCCGCGAGACCTCCCTGTTCTTTCAGCCGCAGATCCGGACTAAAATCATGAACGAGGGGTGGGCCAGCTACTGGCACGAGCGCCTGTTTTTGCAGGATGACCGCATCAAGGGACATGAGGTGGATTTTGCCCGGGTCCACGCCGGTGTCACCTCCATGCCACGGGTCGGTATGAACCCGTATGCTCTGGGGATGCGGCTTTTCAGCCATATTGAGGAACAGGCCGACAAAGGTCGGCACTCCTTCGCGTTCCAGCGGCTGCTGGATACCGACAGGCGCAAACAGTTCGATACCGGTGCTGCAACGGGCCGTGACTTCATCTTCCAGGTCCGGGAAAATATGAGTGATTACCTGTTCCTGAAAAACCATCTGGATCAGGATTTCCTTGACCGGCACAAGCTTTTTGTCGCCGGTAAACGGCTTGACCGGCAACGCATGGTCTGGCAGTACTATGTCAAGAGCCGCAAGGTCTCGGATTATCAGCAGATGATGCTGAATTCCCTCTACCATCCACCCGTTATCACCGTTGATGAGACCAGGGGGGTTGAAGGCTCGCTTTACCTGATGCACAAGTTCGAGGAGAAGCAGCTGGTACTGGAATACGTTGCCAATACGCTGATGGGCATCGAGTACCTGTGGGGTGGTCCGGTACATCTGGAAACGAGCGAGGCACAGGTGGTGTCCGCCGCGTCAGCACCTGCGCGGCAGGAAGAGCCCGGCGACGAGGAAATCACCTGGAAGCGGGTGTTGTATTCAATGAACGAGAAGGTGCTTTCCAAAAAGACGCTGTAGTCAGTTACAGGTTAGGTTCTGCGGGGTCCTGACAGAATATAGATCTGGCCAATAAACTATCCTGATCATCAGGGTAAGGTGACATATGTCGAATGTCGATAGTGCCATATACCATCTCAACCGCAAAATCAGCGAACGGGAGCATAGCCAGATCATCTCGTTTGAAGATTTCCTGAATGTCCTGGCACTGCGTCCGGCGTCGGTTGTGCGCAATGTATTTCAGACCTTTCACGATATGATCCGCAGCTACGTGGGAGAGGGGGTCGAAGAGTACCCCGATGACCCGGAATCGATAAATTATGTCAATTACGATACCCGCAATCTCTTTGTCAATGATACGGACCGCCCATTTTTTGCCGATCGACTCTTTGCCAATCGTCTTATCAACCATGTGGACGCCATGAAGGGGAGCGCCCGGCAGAACAAGATCTATATCTTTGAGGGCCCCCCCGGTTCGGGCAAGAGCACCTTTCTCAACAACCTGCTGCTCAAGTTCGAGGAGTATGCCAACAGCGATGCGGGCACCCGCTACGAGGTGGTCTGGAGGCTCGATCGCCGGATTTTGGCGCAGATCAACGAATCCCAGCTGTCGTCATTTGTCGACCGTCTCACGAACCTGCTTGATGAATATGAACTGGGACAGGCCGAACTGTCCGAGATGAAAAACAGCCTGAACCGAAGCGGTGATTTCGTGGAGATAACCTGTCCATCCCATGACAACCCGCTCCTCTTGATCCCCAAGCGTGACCGGCGCACTTTTTTCGACGTCCTCTTCAAGAATGACGAGTTCAAGTGGAAGCTTTTTACCGACAAGGAGTATGAATGGGTCTTCCGCGAGTCCCCTTGCACGGTCTGCAGCTCCATTTTCGATGCCCTGATTCATCGGCTTCCCACCTCCCTGGATATCTATCGCATGATCCATGCCCGCCCCTACCGTTTCAACCGGCGATTGGGAGAAGGCATCACCGTCTTCAATCCGGGCGATAAGCCGATGAAACAGAACATCATGACCAACGAACAGTTGCAGCGCAAAATCGATATCCTGCTGGGTGACAGCAATGCGGTAAAATACCTGTATTCAAGCTTTGCCAAGACCAACAACGGCATCTACGCCCTGATGGACGTAAAATCCCACAACGCCGGGCGGTTGCTGGAACTGCACAATATCATCAGCGAGGGGATCCACAAGGTGGAGGATCTGGAGGAAAACGTCAGGTCGCTCTTCTTCGCCCTGATGAACCCGGAGGATGAGAAAACTATCGAGGGTTTTCAGTCCTTTACCGACCGGATCGAGTTCATCAATATCCCCTATGTCATGGACCTGAACACCGAGGTGGAAATCTACCGCAACATCTTCGGCAAGCATATTGACGAGAGCTTTATCCCCCGTGTGCTGCACAATTTTGCCCGAACGATCATCTCCACCCGGATGAAAATCAGGTCGGATGCGCTGCTGGACTGGATCGGAGAACCGGAAAAATACGGACAGTATTGCGATGAAAACCTGCAGCTTCTCAAGATGGAGCTTTATACCGGTTATATTCCGGCCTGGCTCACGGACGAGGATCGCAAGCGTCTGACCGCCAAACGGCGGCGACAGATCATCGATGAATCGGAGAAGGAAGGGGATACCGGCTTTTCCGGCCGTGATTCCATCAGGATTTTCAGCGAGTTCTACGCGGCCTATGCCCGCAAGGACAAACTGATCTCCATGTCCAGCCTGAACACTTACTTCAACAAGTGGCGAACGGATCTCAAGGAGATGTTGCCGGAAGGATTTCTGGATTCGTTGCTGAGAAACTACAACTATTCCGTACTGCAGGAGGTTAAGGAGTCCTTGTACAACTACAACGAGGAGCAGATTGCCCGGGACCTGCTCAACTACATGTTTGCGGTCAATTTTGAGAAGGGATCGGTAGTTGTCTGTCGCTTTACCAATGAGAAGCTCGAGATCAGCGAGGATTTCCTGTATGCCATTGAGGGGAGGCTGCTCGGAACGTCAATAGCTACGGGCGAACGCGACAACTTCCGCCGGGAAACCCAGAAGGAGTATGCCTCCCGGACATTGACCCAGGAGATCCTGGCGGAAGGGAAAGACCCCGCTGAAACGGGTCTCTACCAATCGCTCCATGAACGCTATGTCCACAATCTGAAGGGCAAGGTGCTGGAACCGTTTCTTGATAACGCCAACTTCCGTCGCGCAATCAAGGATTACGATACCGAGGCCTTCAAGACGTACGACAAGCGCATCCGTGATGATGTATCGTTTCTGATCAACAATCTTTGCGCTGCCAAGTATCACTACACCAAGCAGAGCGCCAAGGAGGTTTGTGTCTACGTGATCGACAACGATCTGGCCCGCAGGTTCCCGTCATAACTCTGTCAGACAAACTGAAACGATAAAAGGGCGGCATGATAGCCGCCCTTTCCATATTCAGGGAAGAACCGTGGTTGTGGTACTATGTGATTTCAGCTAAACCTTACCCACAAAATACCTGACGATATCGTTGTAGAACGCCAGCACCATCAGGCTCAACAGCAGGAACAGGCCAATCTGCTGGGCATATTCCCTGACCTTCTGGTTGACCGGGCGGCGGAAGATCAGTTCGCAGAAGAAGAAGAAGAGGTGCCCGCCATCCAGCACCGGTACCGGCAGCAGGTTGAGAACGCCCAGGTTGATTGACAGCAGCGCCATGAATGCCAGAAAGCTTGCACCACCCATCTGGGCTGTTTCACCCGCCATCTTGGCGATCATGATCGGTCCGCCGACGCTGTCCATCGGTACAACGCGCTGGACCATCTTGACCAGTGACATGATCGTCAGGTCAATAACCTTCCAGGTCTGAGCCGTTCCTTTGACAACGGCCTGAAACGGGTTGGAATATTCGGTCACGACCTCTCCGGCAGCAGCAATACCTATGGCATATCCATTGATGCTCTCACCGAAAAGGTTTTTCGAGACTCGCGGTTCCGGGGTTATGGTGAATTTTAGATTCTGTGAGTCACGTTTCACCATGAGGTTTATCGGTTGGCCCTTGCTGGCACCGATCATCCCGGCGATATCATCCCACTGAGAAACCTTTATGTCGTTGATGGCTGTGACCAGATCGCCCTTGAGGATACCGGCCTTTGCTGCCGGTTTGTCTTTGAGCGCCTCTCCGATCCTGGCAGTAACCGTTGGCACGCCGATCATGCAGATGACGATAAAGATCAACCAGGCAAAGACCAGATTGAAAACCGGGCCGGCCATGACGATGGCGATGCGGGCCAGGGGCGGTTTATGGGCAAAGGAACGGGCTTTTTCCTCTTCGGTCAGCTCCCGTACGTCATCAAGAGGTTCTCCGGATTCCTGATCATAGGCCTTCTCGGTATCATCCGATGTCTGCGGCGCCGCGCCTTCGATGACTCCGCCTTCGCCGAACATCTTGACGTAGCCGCCCAACGGAAATGCCGAAAGGAGGTATTCCGTTTCTCCGATCTGTTTTCCGAAAAGCTTGGGGCCGAAACCGAGGGAGAACTTCTCCACTTTGACATTGAACAGCTTGGCAACAATAAAATGCCCGAATTCATGGACAAAGATCAGGATTCCCAGGACGAATATTGCATAGATGACCATCATATCAGTTGTGTAAACCTCCGCAGATTTCACGTGCTTTCTGCCGGCCCCAGCTGTCAGCCAGCAGTACTTCTTCAATGGACTTCAAATCACCGGCCTGGTGGGCAGCCATGGTACGTTCAATAACTTCGGCGATCTGCAGGAAGCCGATGCCGCCGGTCAGAAAGGTTTCAACAGCGATCTCGTTGGCGGCGTTCATAACAGCCGGCATACTTTCACCGGCATTGATGGCCTGGTATGCCAGGCTCAGGCAGCGGAATTTAACCAGATCCGGCTTATGGAATGTCAAACCTGAAAAAGTCGTCAGATCCAGCGGCTTGATACCGGTGGCGACCCGTTCCGGGTAGGAGAGGGCGTAGGCGATGGGGGCCTTCATGTCCGGGGTACCCAGTTGGGCGATGACGCAGCCGTCAACGTACTCAACCATGGAGTGGATGATGCTCTGGGGGTGGATGTTGACATCGATCTTTTCCACCGCTGCATCAAATAGCCAGCGCGCCTCGATCACCTCCAGCCCCTTGTTCATCATGGTGGCTGAGTCGATGGTGATTTTTCTGCCCATGCTCCAGTTGGGGTGGTTCAAAGCATCGCGGACCGTGACATTCACCAGTTGTTCGGCCGGGGTGTTCAGGAACGGCCCTCCTGAAGCGGTCAGGATGATCTTGCTGATGTCCTCGCTGCGGTGCCCCTCTATGGACTGGAATACGGCACTGTGTTCGCTGTCAACCGGATAGAGTTTGACACCGTAGTGAGCGACCATCTCCATGAAAAGGTGGCCGGCGGTGACCAGGGTCTCTTTGTTGGCCAGGGCAATGTCCTTGCCAGCCCGAATGGCCGCGGCTGTCGGAACCAGACCGGCAGCGCCAACGATGGCCGCAACAACCATTTCGGTTTCTTCGGCAGTGGCGGCAGCAATCAGGCCATCCACGCCACCATAGATCTCGACATTCAGGCCGCTGCACATCTCCTTGAGCCTGGGGACATCTTCCACTGAGGCAACAGCTGCAATGCGGGGTGAGAACTGGCAGATCTGGCGTGCGAACAATTCCAGATTTTTCCCGGCTGTCATGGCAGTGACACAAAAACGATCGGGGTAGGCCGCGACTATCTCCAGGGTGCTGACACCAATGGAGCCGGTGGATCCGAGAATGGAAAGACGTTTCATAATGCTATCCCTCTACCCTTTATATACAGGATACGTACGTTAACGATATTATTTCTACAAAACACTGAAATAATTTCTATCGTACTAAAAAACGTAGATTACGTAATAGTACATGGCTGGAGCTGCAAAGATGATGCTGTCAAGTCGGTCCAGGACGCCACCATGGCCGGGAATGCTGTTGCCAGAATCCTTGACGCCGAAACTGCGCTTGAGCAGGGATTCGAACAGGTCGCCGGTCTGGCCGAGGATGCCGATGAAAATTGCCGTCAGCAGTGCATCGGTCAGCGATAATTGCGGGAAGAATGTGAACTTGGCCAGCAGGGTGCCGCCGATACTTCCCAAAACGCCTCCCAAGGCCCCTTCAACGCTCTTTTTGGGGCTGACCTGGGGGTAGAGTTTGTGTTTTCCGAAGGCGCTGCCGGTGTAGTAGGCGGCGGAGTCATTGGTCATAACGATCAGCATGATCACCAGCAGCCATTGCCAGCCGTAGGTGGTTCGATGCAGCATGACCAGGTGCATCAGCAACAGCGGGATATACAGAAAACCCAGAGAGGCATAGGCCACGTCCCGGGCGGCGTCGGAAATATCGCGGATGCGGAAGAGGAACAATAGCGCAAAGGATAGAAACAGACCGGTGATACCGGCCAGCGCCAACCGATCTCCACCAAGAAAAGGGACAAAAATCACGACAGCGGCGCAGGCTGCTGCCAGCCACGCCTCAAGGGTACGTCCCGGCAGGGCCATACGATAAAACTCGTGCATTCCGAGAAAGGTAAAAACGGACAACAGGCAGGCAAAAACAAACGGACCACCCTTGAGGATGGACAGGATGACGACCGGCAGGAGGATGAGGGCGGTAATCAATCGTGTAATGGTTAATTCCCTCTGTTGAGCTGGTCGCTGGTCTTGCCGAAGCGGCGCTCACGGGACTGGAAGTCTGCCAGAGCCTTGCTGAACTCGTTGATGGTAAAGTCAGGCCAGTTGGTTTCGGTGAAATACAGTTCAGTATAGGCGAGCTGCCAGAGCAGGAAATTGCTGATGCGCATCTCGCCGCTGGTCCGGATCAGGAAGTCGGGATCAGGCAGGCCGCCTGTATCCAGATACGTACCGAAGACATCCATCGTAATGTCGTCTGCCGAAAGCTTGCCGGCCAACACATCACGGGTCAAACGGGCTGCTGCCAGGCTCAACTCCTGACGACCGCCATAGGAAAGGGCCAGGGTCAGGGTCATGCCGGTGTTGCCCGCAGTTTCCCGGATGGCCTCCTCCAGGGTCTGGTTGACGTCATCGGGGAGTTCACTGCGGTTGCCGATGACGTTGTAGCGGATATTCTTGCGCATCATCCGGGCAGTCTCCTGGCGGATGTATTTCTTGAGCAGCATCATCAGCGCCCGCACCTCGATGGCAGGCCGCAACCAGTTCTCCGACGAGAAGGCGAACAGGGTCAGGTACTTGATCCCGATCAGTGATGCCTGCTCAACGACCATCTTGACGGTCTCGGCGCCACGCTGGTGACCAACGATTCTCTTAAGCATGCGCTGCTGTGCCCATCGTCCGTTGCCGTCCATGATGATGGCCAGATGGACCGGTATTTTGGCTGGGTCAAGCGGCTCCATCAGACTTCCATAACCTCTTTTTCCTTGTGGCTCACGGCCTCATCAACCTTCAGCTCAAAGCTTTTGGTCGTATCCTGGACATCTTTTTCAAATTTCTTCAATTCATCCTCGGTGATGGATTTGTCCTTCTCCATTTTCTTGAGTTTGTCGATAGCGTCACGGCGGATATTGCGCAACGCAACCTTGTCGTCTTCCGCCTTGCGCTTCAGATCCTTGACGATCTCCTTGCGGCGTTCCTCGGTCAGCGGAGGCAGGTTCAGGCGGATTATACGGCCGTCGTTGGAAGGCGTAAGACCTATATTTGAATTGAGAATGGCCTTTTCAATGGCCGGGATAATTTTGGGTTCCCAGGGCGAAATGGTAATGGTGCGTGGTTCGGGCACCGCCAGAGTTGCAACCTGGCTGATTGCGGAGGCGTTGCCGTAGTAATCGACCTTGATGCTGTCCAGGATCGAGGTCGATGCGCGCCCGGTTCTGATTTTCTGGAATTCCGTCTTGAGGACGCCCAGGGTCTTTTCCATATTTGTCTTCATGTCATCGAGTACAGTCTTTGGCATGGTTATTCTCCTTGTACGATAGTTCCGATTTCTTCACCACCGATAACCTTTTTGATGTTTCCTTCAGTCGTCAGGTCAAACACTATAATGGGCAGTTTATTGTCCATGCAGAGCGAGATGGCGGTTGCATCCATGACCTGCAGCCCTTTCTTGAGTACATCAATATAGGTGAGCATGGGGAGTTTGACCGCATCCGGATCTTTTTTGGGATCGGCGGAATATACGCCATCCACCTTGGTCCCTTTGAGGATCACTTGAGCGTTGATCTCCATGGCGCGCAGGCTAGCGGCGGTATCCGTTGTAAAATAAGGATTGCCGGTGCCGGCGCCGAAGATGACTACCCGCCCTTTTTCCAGGTGCCGCATGGCACGCCGGCGGATATAGGGTTCGGCGACCTCTGCCATGGCAATGGCTGATTGTACGCGTGTGGCAACACCGGCCTTTTCGAGGGCGTCCTGCATGGCCAGAGAGTTGATCATGGTGGCCAGCATGCCCATGTAGTCGGCGCTGGCCCGGTCCATGCCCTTGGATGAGGCGGCCAGGCCGCGGAAGATATTGCCCCCGCCGATGACCAGTGCCAGTTGAACGCCGCTGTCTACGACCTCGCGGATTTCTTTGGCGATGGCATTAATGGTCTGTGGGTCGATGCCGTAGCCCTGATCCCCTGCCAATGATTCGCCGGACAGTTTCAGCAGTACTCTGGTGAATGATGGCCTGCTCATTGCGTGTCTCCCGTCTCGTCTAACGTACTAAGCCTGCTGCGCAGGATAAGTATGATCTCGAAATTATTTCTGCAATATAACTACGGAAATAATGTCTATCACCAACCCTGCTTCGCAGGATAAGTGCGTTCACGAAATCATTTCTGAAAAACCTCAGAAATGATTTCTAACGCACTAAAAAAAAAGCCGGCCATGTTGGCCGGCTTTACCGATTTTACAGGCCGGCCGCTGCCGCCACCTCGGCGGCAAAGTCCGATTCCTTCTTCTGCAGCCCCTCGCCGAGGACGAAGCGTTCGAAGCGGGTTATGCTGACAGCGCCGCCAACGGCGTTTCCGCATTCCTTGACAACCTGCTGGATAGTTTTGTCAGTATCCTTGACAAAGGCCTGTTCGATCAGGCAGATGTCGGCATAGTACTTGTTGATCTGGCCATCGATGATTTTTTCGATGATGGCATCCGGTTTGCCTGATTCCTTTGCCTTGGTGCGGTAGACCTCTTTCTCGCGATCAAGCACGTCGGTCGGAACCTGGTCTCGGCTGACAAAAGCCGGGGCTGCGGCGGCTGAATGCATGGCGATGTCTTTCAGGAAGCCTTGCAGCTGCTCCTTGTTGGCAGCGGAAACTGCCGGGCTTGCAACCTGAACCAGTACGCCGATTTTGCCGCCGGCATGGATATAGGAACCGATGCAGCCGTCGCCATCAACAGTAAAGGTTGCGAAACGGCGAATCTGGATGTTCTCGCCGATGATGGAAATCGATGCGTTCAGATAGGCCAGTACGGTTTTGGATGCATCACCGGTAAACGGCTGCTCAAGCAGGGCGGCAACATCTGCCGGCGAAGCAGCCAGGATGTGCTGACCGATGTTGGCGACAAAGGCCTGGAACGTGTCATTCTTGGCCACGAAGTCGGTTTCGCTGTTGATTTCAAGCAGTACGCCACGTTTGAGATCTTCAGAAACAAATGCGGCAACCATGCCTTCAGTAGCTGCGCGGCCGGCCTTCTTTGCAGCTGCAGCCAGTCCCTTGGTGCGGAGAAAGTCAACGGCTTTCTCGAATTCGCCACCGGTTTCTTCAAGTGCTTTCTTGCAGTCGAGCATGCCGGCGCCGGTGGATTTTCTCAATTCATTTATCTGTGCGGCTGTTACGGCCATTCTATCCTCCGTTCCCGAGTGCGGGAATTCTTGAAATTTGGAATTATGTTCGCTGTGGCTCTTTTATACGTTACGCTGCTACTTCTTCTGCGGCTTCGCCGGCATACTCTTCAGCAAGGTCGGATTCTTTCTGCTGAACAGCGTTGCGAGCCTGATTACCTTCGATAACGGCATCTGCCATTTTCGAGGTGAGCAGACGGATGGCCCTGATGGCATCATCGTTGCCGGGGATGACGTGATCGATCGGATCGGGATCGCAGTTGGTGTCGACGATCGCTACAACCGGGATACCCAGTTTGTTGGCTTCCTGTACGGCGATCTCTTCGTTTTTAGGGTCGATGACGAACATCAGGCCGGGAAGTTTGTGCATGGCCTTGATGCCGCCCAGGATTTTCTGCAGTTTGGCGCGTTCCTTGTCGAACTGGAGGGATTCTTTTTTGGTGTAGGCGTCGACCGTGCCGTCTTCGAACATGGCATCCAGGCGCTTGAGGCGGTCGATGCTCTGCTTGACAGTGGCGAAGTTGGTCAGCATGCCGCCCAGCCAGCGCTGGTTGACGTAGTGCATGCCGCAGCGTACGGCTTCTTCGGCCACCGAATCCTGAGCCTGCTTCTTGGTGCCGACGAACAGTACGGTGTTGCCGGACTGTGCCGTCTCTTTGACAAAGCTGTAGGCGGATTTGAAGTAACGGACGGTTTTCTGCAGGTCGATGATGTAGATGCCGTTACGTGCCCCGAAAATGTAGGGTTTCATCTTGGGGTTCCAACGTTTGGTCTGGTGACCGAAATGAACTCCGGCTTCCAGCAGTTCCTTCATGCTGATACTTGACATGCGTGTTTCTCCTTTGGTTTGTCCTCCGCCCCGTAAATCCCTGCAATCCTTGTGGGACACCGCTGGTTAAAATCGGGGCGTGTGAAATGAAAAGCGTTATCTTATAGCACAGAGGCCTGGGTTAAGGCAAGGGTAAAAATGGGCGTGAGGCGGGGTGTGCGATTGAAAGGTCGTGAATCTTCGTGTCTATGAAAACGTTGCCGCCCGTTTGGTGTCGCGTTCGAAATCTTCAACAATATCAGCAAGTGCTGTATAGCGGCTGACACCACCCAGACGCTCGCTTATACCGGTGGCACGCAGAATCTCCCGGGCTTCAGCATGCGCCTCCGCCACCCTGAGCTGGATGCCTGCCTGCTCCAGTTGCTCCTCCAACTGGGCCAGCATCCGGGCGCCGGCTGCATCGATATAGGGTGAAGTTGAAAGATCACAGACCGCGAGTCTGACGGGAGTGGTCTCCCGGAGAATGCCGTCCATTACGGCAGTGATGATGTTGTCTACATTGAAATAGAGCAGGGGGGCCTCGACGCGGAACAGGAAAAGACCGGGGAAACGTTCATTGCTGGTGTGGCGGTCCGCGTCACTGAATCGTATGGAAGCGGGAATCCGCCCCAGCACAGCTACGTGCGGCTTTGCCATCATGCGCAGCAGAAAGAGGATCGATGCGATGGCCGAAATCGCCACCCCTTTAAGAATGCCGAGCAGCAGCACCCCGACAAATGCTACCAGAGCAACATTGAATTCAAGTCTGCTGACGTGCCACAACTGTCTGAAATCCTCAAATTTGACAAAACCTGCCACAGCAACCAGAACAATGGCGGCCAGCACGGTTTCCGGCAGGTTGCGCAGCAAGCCGGTCAGGAAAAACAGCACCAGAACAAGGGCCATTGATGCGAAAACCAGGGACAGCGGTGTACGCGCGCCGGCCTTTTCATTGACAGCAGATTGGGATAATCCGCCACCTACCGGGTAACCGTGGCCAAGCGCTGACATCATGTTCGCAGCACCCAATCCCAATAGTTCCTGATGTGGGTCGATGTTGTAACGGTATTTCACTGCAAACGTCCGTGCCGCGGCGATACTCTCCACATAGGAGAGCAGAAAACAGGCAAAAGCCAGTTCCAGCAACCCCTCCATCTGCTGCATGCCAATAGTCGGTAATCCGAATGACGGCAGACCTGCCGGGATCAGGCCAACGACTCTGACACCCTGTCCACCCAGGTCGAACACGGATACGGCAATAATCGAAATGACAACGACGGACAATGATACCGGGCGTCCCGGGAAGAGGCGCTCACCAGCGAGAAGAAGTACGAGTGATCCGATGCCGAGGGCGACAACCACCGGGTTTGCATCTCCCAGATGCTGGACGACGGCGATAATATGTTCAAAGAACGTATCACCTCCACCGGTCACACCGAAGAGTTTGGGAAGCTGCATGGAGGCGATGCTCAGGGCCGCACCGGCCTTGAACCCGAGCAGGATGGTTTCGGAAATGAAGTTGACGAACGTACTGAGCCGCATGATCCAGGCCAGCAAACAGATTGCTGCGACCAGTCCGGCGGTTATTGCAGCCATGGCGGCATAGTTTGCCAGGTCTCCGCCGGCCATCCCGCCCACGACACTGGCCACCATGACTGATATGGCGGCGGTTGGGCCTACGGCCAGATGGCGGGAGGTCGCAAACAGCGCATAGGCAATACCGCTGAATATATAGCAATACAGTCCTGCCTGCGGTGTCAGTCCGGCCAGGGAAGAATATGCCATGGCGACCGGTACGGCATAGGCAGCCAGTGTCAGGCCGGCGACCAGGTCGGACCAGAGCCAAGGGAATTGATATGCCGGCAGCCAGTCGATGATCGGCATCAAGCGGACCAGCCAGCGGGGTGCGCCGCTTTGTGAGGACAGTCTGTTTTTGAGAGAGTTATTCATGGGGGACTGACCTTGGCAGACTGTTCAGTTATGGCGGCGACCGGACAGTTTTCCAGGCACAGGCCGCAGCGGGTACAGCGTACACTGAAACGAAGCCGGCCGGTTTTGCGAAAGCCGGTCTGGTCGAGCGTAAACAGCCGCTGGGGGCAGGCGGCTACGCAGCGACCGCAGCCGGTACAGCGTCCCGAATCGACCGCGGGGAGGTCGCTAAGAATCTCTTTCAGAGGATTAGTTCCAGCTGTTTCCAGGTGAACTCTGCCTGTTGCTTGCTCATGGTACGATTGAAGGGATAATAGCGGGGGCACTTGGCCACGACGGCATTGGACGCCTGTTTGCACGTTCGGCGACATGAAGTGCAGAGCTTGTTGGGTGCTGATTGGTTGGAGGTCTGTTTTTTCGTTGTTTTCATGGCATCCATACTGGATAAGCCACCGGGGGTGTGCCCCCCGGTGGCCCTTGTGCTTGTTAGTCAATAAATTTGACCCAGCCAAAGCGGTCGTCCAGCTTTCCGGTCTGGATGCCGGTCAGTGTGTCGAACAGTTTCTGGGTGATCTCACCCACCTTGCCGCCGGTCAGTTGCTGTACATCATCCTTGTAACAGAGTTTGCCGACCGGTGTGATGACGGCTGCGGTGCCGCTGCCAAATGCCTCGGTAACCTTGCCGGCGCGGATATCCGCCATCAGGTCGTTTACGTCGATCGGCCGCTCCTCGACCGTAAGTCCTAGCGTCGGGGCCAGCTTCAATACCGAGTCGCGGGTAACGCCCGACAGGATCGATCCGCTCAGGGGCGCGGTGACGATGTGCTTGCCATAGGCGAAGAACATGTTCATGGCTCCGACTTCCTCGATATAGCGCCGTTCGCGGCCGTCCAGCCAGAGCACCTGGTCATATCCCTTTTGCTTGGCTTCAAGTCCGGCCTTGAGCGAGCTGGCATAGTTGCCGCCGGTCTTGGCTTCGCCCGTTCCCCCCGGCACTGCTCGGACGTAATGATCTTCCACCATGATGTTGATGGGATTGAATCCGGCTGCATAATAGGCACCGACCGGAGAGAGAATGACGAAGAAATAATAGTGATTCGAGGGATGGACCCCCAGAACCGGCTCCACGGCAATCATGGCCGGACGGATATAGAGCGATGTGCCGTCGGCGGTCGGAATCCAGTCCTGCTCCAGCGCAACCAGTTTGTTGATGCCGTCGAGAAACAGTTCTTCGGGTATTGCCGGCATGCAGATGCGGTCGCCTGACTGGTTGAAGCGGAGCGCGTTCATCTCTGGTCGGAACAGGGCGACGCGGCCGTCAGCCCATTTATAGGCCTTGAGCCCTTCGAAAATCTCCTGGGCATAATGGAAGACCGTGCAGGACGGGTCAAGCATGAAAGGGCCGTATGGCTCGATCCGGGCGTCACACCATCCCTGACCGGCTTTCCACTCGACAACCAGCATGCGGTCGGTGAACAGCTTGCCGAAACCGAGCTGCGATTCGTCCTTGATCTTGGCCTTCATTTTTTCCACCGGCAGTGGAATTACCTTGATATCCATGGGAAACAACCCTCCAGTCAGTGTCGCATTCATCACAAATTATTACCATATACTGCCCAGTTACGGCAAGACGAAAAACATTGTTGACAAAACCGAATCAATCTGTTTTATTGCCGCTTCCTTGGAGTATCTAACTATTTAAAATAGCTGAATTATTTTAGTATTGCTAAATAAGTTTCACTGCCGGTTACGCTAACAGTCACGCTCAATATACATATGGAGGATTATTAATGCAGAAACACAGATTCCGTAAGGTTATGGCCGCCAATCGCGGTGAAATCGCCATCCGCATCTTCCGGGCCTGTACCGAACTGGGTATCGGTACGGTTGCAATCTACTCGGAGGAGGACAAGCTCTCCCTGCACCGCTACAAGGCGGACGAGGCCTATCATATCGGCAAGGGCAAGGCCCCGATTGATGCCTATCTGGGTATCGATGAAATCATTGCCCTGGCTCTGAAAGCGGATGTGGATGCCATCCATCCCGGCTACGGTTTTCTGGCCGAGAACGCGGAATTTGCCGAGGAGTGCCGGGTTAACGGTATCACCTTTATAGGGCCGTCAGCCGATATGATGCGGGCCCTGGGCGACAAGGTGGCCGGCCGCAAGGCTGCCATCGCCGCCGGCGTCACCGTAGTGCCCGGTACCGAGGATCCGATCGAGAAGGAAGAGGATGCCCTCATCTTTGCCAAGGAGCATGGCTATCCGATCATCATCAAGGCTTCGGCCGGCGGCGGTGGACGAGGCATGCGGGTGGCCAACAACAAAAAGGAGCTGCTGGAAGGTCTGGTGGCTGCAGCCAGCGAGGCCAAGGCCTCCTTCGGCAACGCCGAGGTCTTTCTGGAGCGCTATCTGGCCAACCCCAAGCATATCGAGGTTCAGGTGCTGGGCGACAACCACGGCAACCTGGTGCATTTCTTCGACCGGGACTGTTCCGTGCAGCGCCGCCACCAGAAGGTGGTCGAGTTCGCCCCGTCGCTCTCCCTTACCCAGACCCAGCGTGAGGAGCTGTGTACAGCGGCTCTCAAGATCGCCGGTCAGGTCAAGTACCGCAACGCCGGCACGGTGGAGTTCCTGGTGGATCAGGAAGGCAAACACTATTTCATCGAAATGAACCCGCGCATCCAGGTGGAGCACACCGTCACCGAGATGATCACCGGCCGCAACCTGGTCCAGAACCAGATCCTGGTTGCCTGCGGCCACAAGCTGTCCGACCCGGAGATCAACATCCCCAGCCAATCGGCCATCGACATGCGCGGCTATGCCATCCAGTGCCGCATCACTACCGAGGATCCGGCCAACAACTTCGCTCCCGACTTCGGCACCCTGACCACTTACCGCTCGGCTGCCGGTTGCGGCATCCGTCTGGATGCCGGCAACGCCTTCACCGGTGCCAAGATCACCCCGCACTACGACTCGCTGCTGGTCAAGGTCAGTTCCTGGGGGCTTAACTTTTCAGATGCATCCAACATCATGCACCGTGCTCTGCAGGAGTTTCGTGTACGTGGTGTCAAGACCAACATCGGTTTTCTGGAAAACGTCGTCACCCACCCGGTCTTTCTCAAAGGGCAGTGTGATACATCCTTTATCGACAAACATCAGGAACTGCTCTCCTTCCGGGAAAAGAAGGACCGCGCCAGCAAGGTGCTCTCCTTCCTGGGCGAGGTGATTGTCAACGGTTCACCCGGCATTGTAAAACCGCTCAAATCTGCCGAGCTGATCGAGGCCCGCGTGCCGGAAGTGGATACCACCAGGCCGCGTCCTGCCGGCAGCAAGGACCTGTTCATGCAGCTGGGGGCCGAAGGGCTCTCCAAGTGGATCCTGGAACAGAAAAAACTGCTGATCACCGATACCACCATGCGCGACGCCCACCAGTCCAACCTGGCCACCCGCGTCCGCAGTCACGATATCCTCAAGATTGCCGAGCCGACCTCCTACCTGGGGGCTGATCTCTTCTCCCTGGAATGCTGGGGCGGAGCGACCTTCGATGTCTCCATGCGTTTCCTGCGGGAAGATCCCTGGCAACGCCTGCACAAACTGTCCGAGGCCGTGCCCAACATCCTGTTCCAGATGCTTTTGCGCGGTTCCAATGCCGTCGGCTACACCAACTACCCGGACAACGTGGTGGAGATGTTTGTAGAGGAGGCGGCCAATTCGGGCGTCGATATCTTCCGCGTCTTCGACTCGCTCAACTGGACTACCGGCATGAAGGTGGCCATGGAAGCGGTGCGCAAGTCGGGCAAGATCTGCGAAGCGGCCATCTGCTATACCGGTGACATCACCGATCCCAAACGGGACAAGTACCCGCTGGAATACTACATCAATATGGCCAAAGAGCTGGAACGGATGGGTGCCCACATCCTGGCCATCAAGGATATGGCCGGCCTGCTCAAGCCGCTGGCGGCCTACAAGCTGGTCAAGGCGCTCAAGGAGAATATCGGCATCCCGGTGCATCTGCACTCCCACGACACCTCCAGCAACGGCTCTGCCATGCTGCTCAAGGCCTCCGAGGCCGGGGTGGATATCGTCGATGCCGCCCTTTCATCCCTGTCAGGCCTGACCGCCCAGCCCAACCTGAACGCCCTAGTCGCCTCTCTGGAAGGCAGCGAGCGCGATCCGCTGCTCAATGCCCCCGGCCTGCAGAAACTGGCCAATTACTGGGAAACCGTGCGCGATTACTACGCCCCCTTTGAATCCGGTCTCAAGTCCGGCACGGCCGAGGTCTACCACCACGAGATCCCCGGCGGCCAGTATTCCAATTACAAGCCGCAGGTAGCCGGACTGGGCCTGATCGAGCGCTGGGACGAGTGCAAGGAGATGTACCACAAGGTCAACATGCTGTTTGGCGACATCGTCAAGGTCACGCCGTCATCCAAGGTCGTCGGCGACATGGCCATGTTCCTGGTCAAAAACAACCTGGAACCGGAGGATGTCTTTACCAGCAAGGAAGATCTGGCCTTCCCGGAATCGGTCGTCGGCATGTTCAAGGGCATGCTCGGTCAGCCCTACCAAGGGTGGCCCGAGGAGCTGCAGCGAATCATCCTCAAGGGTGAACAACCGATTACCTGCCGCCCGGGAGAGTTGCTGGAGCCGGTGGACTTTGAAGAAGAGAAGCTCAAGCTGGAGGAAAAGCTGGGTCACCGGATCGATGACAAGGCGCTGATTTCGGCCATCCTGTATCCCAATGTGTATCCCGAGTTTGACAAGCATCGCCAGGAGTACTCGGATATCTCGGTCATTCCCACGCCGATCTTTTTCTACGGCCTGGAGCCGGGTCAGGAAACCTCGCTGGATATCGAGCCGGGCAAGACCCTGATCATCAAACTCAATGCCATCGGACGTGTCCAGAACGACGGCACACGGGCCGTATATTTCGAGTTGAACGGCAACAACCGCTCGGTGGTGATCCGTGACCAGTCTGCAGCGACCGACGAAAAGGCGCGCGACAAGGCCGACAAAGGCAACGCCAGCCATATCGGCGCCCCTATGCCGGGCAAGGTGCTCAAGGTCAATGTCAAGGCCGGCGATGAATTCAAGGCTGGTGATGTACTGATGGTGACCGAGGCCATGAAGATGGAGACAAACATCAAGGCCAAGGCAGATGGCAAGGTCGTGGATGTGAAGTTCAAAGAGGGTGAGAAAGTAGAAAAAGAAGATCTGGTCATCGTCATCGCTTAATATTCGCGATGAAAAACGCCCATCTGCGGCGTTGCTCTTCGGCCTGGACGTTCAACGTAGCGCTGCTACGCCTCACGCCCAGTCCTGCGGTGCGCCTGGCATCTGAGCATTTTTGATCACGAAGTGTGAATCAATCATTTAACTAAGATAAACACGACGCCCCGCTTCGGATTTCCGAGGCGGGGCGTCGTGTTTCGAGGGTGCTTGAAATCCTATGATCTTCCCGGAGGTGGCGGGGCATATCCGCCGTTATCCCACAGCCGGTTGGGGTTATGACGGGGCGGCTGGTCGCACTGTACCACCCCCAGTTTGCAGAGGGTCTTGCGCCATTCATATTTGAAGTGGATGGTTTCGACAGCCCGGCCCTCCGGTTCAAAGGCCACGATCTGTACCGGTGAATACTCCTCCTGCCCATAGCCGGTGCCGGCGCTTTCCAGAGCCTTTTTTTCCGCTTTGGCTGCACGATTTTTTGACATTTCAGCTGCCGGTGCCGGTGCAGAGGGGGCTGCGGCGCCAGCCACTGATTCGGAACGGTCGGCGAGGCCGGACTCTTTTCCGCCAAACCTGCGTCCGGCAGGTGGCGACTGCGACTGTATCCGGGGGGGCGGTTCATAGCGGCGTACTTCCGGATAGGCTGCCACGGAGATTACCCCCATGGCACTTTCGTCACCGAAGGCGGCGGCGTAGGAGTCGGGAACATCGGTGAAGTAGAAGCGGTTGATGCGGTCGTTCGAGGAGCGCCAGCCGGAAAACTCGCCCGATCCGTAGGGATCAAGGATGTACATCCGTTCATTGTTCTTCAGCCAGGACTTACTGCCGCTGACAATGTTGCGTCCATCTACGGCGATGACCACACCCACCCGGCGGTTGAGCTTGTTGCGCACCTCGATGCGGTAGTGGTCTCCCTTGACCGCCTCGGCATACACCTTCTTGATGCCGCTGCGCAGTTTGACCGGGTAGGTCGGCAGGGTCCGGCCGTCATCGGTCACAATGCGCACCTCCACGGCGTCCCCGACGCTCCCTGCCCATACCGATGCCGCACTCAAAACGACTGCCACAATGATTGCTGCGATGGTTTTCATGACGTTTTACCTCCTTAGTAAGTTAGAAATAATTTCTGCTTTTGCAAAAAATATTTCGTTAACGCACTTATCCCGTTTATCGGGGAGGAATGTGTTGTTGTACCCTTTGACAGGAGCAGCAAGGGAAAAGTTCCCGGAAATCTTTGATGGGTGCGTTTTTTGTGATTGGGGGGGACGTGGTGGGATGAAGGAAGGGCGGTGCCGGTCGGCACCGCCCGGAAGTTCGTCAGCTGTATTCCTAATCTTCGGTTGTGAATCTGAGTGTGAAGGCTGCGCTGGTGTTGCCGGCTGTATCCTTTACGCTGCTCCCCGGAAGGGTGACGGTGTAAAGGGTATCATCGCTCAGCGAACTTGACGGTCTGATGGTCAGCTTGTTGCCTGCAATGCTCTTGGTCATGGGTACGGAAGTGGACCCCTTTTTCAGGCTGATGCTGCTGTAGGCACTCCCTGCCACAATGTTCTCACTGAAGGTAATGACGATGCTGGCAGAAGTCGACACGTCAGAGGCGTTGTTGGCCGGTACGCTGCTGGAGACCGTTGGCGCTGTTTTGTCAATGCTCACGGTCAGGTTCCTGGTGGCCTCGGTAATGCCGGCCTTGTCGGTGGAACGGAAATAGAGAGTCGTGGTGCCTTCCGTACTGACAGTGATCGGTGCTGAGTACGTGCTCCAGGCCGTCCCGTTATAGCTGTATTCAGTTTTGCTGATCCCGGAGGTACTGTCGCTTGCCGTAAGTGTTGCCACTACATTGGAGCGGTACCTGCCATTATCACCCATGGTGCCGCTGGCGGTTGCAACGGTTACCGGAGCACTCTTGTCGATGTTGATGCTGATGGTGTTGGCAGCTTCCAGCTTGCCGGTGGTGTCAACGGCGTAAAAGGACAGGGAATTGGAACCTTCCTGGGAAGCGGTGATTGTTGCCGAATTGCCGGGAATCGTGCTTTCAGGGGCTGCATTCAGGCTGGATTTGATCTGTGCTGTCGCTGCCGGGATATCGGAGCTGATGGTGGCGGTCACATCGGAAGTGAACCAGCCATTGCTGCCCAGTGTACCGCTGAGGACGCTTCTGGTGGAAGGGAGCATCTTTTCAAAGGCGCCCAGGTCTGGAGCGGCGCCATAGAAAGCCGAGCCGAGCGAGATCCCTTTGTCGATCGTCGGCGAGAATGGCATGAGTGTGAAGTCATTGGCTGTGGCGTTGACGAACTGCGGGTCAACTGCCACGTCATGGGCACCCGGGAAGGTGTAGACGTTGTCGTAGTTGATGCTGTTGTTCCAGACCAGATTGTAATCGTTGATAACGGTGCCGCCGTCGGCGGAGCTCTTGGCGATAGCGGTGCCGTTGTTGATGAGGATGTTGTTTTTCCAGTTTTTGATTGAGCCGGGTCGGTCATCCCAGGTGGTAAGAGCCGAGCCGTTGTTGTAAAATACGGAGTTAAAGACGTTGACCGTGCCGATCAGGTCGCCGGTGCCGGTGGCAGCACCGCTGTTGTTGTAGAAGCGGCTGCGGATGATGGTGTTGATCTCCTGGCTGTGTGCCCACCAGATGACGATGGAATTCTGGTTGTTGTAGAAGTCGCAGCCGTCAAAGGTGACGCCGCGGGCAAAGTAGGCCCGGATCAGGTGGTCGGGGCCCTTGTTGTCGTGGAATCTGCAGTTGACGAAACTCTGTCGGCCGTAGCCGGTATAGGGGTAGGCATATTCGGCCCAGCCTTCATAGATGGCAACGTTGTTGTTGAAGTCGCAGTTGGTGAAGCGGTTGTCGTAGGAATGGAAATAGGTGGCCACACTGATGTAATTGCGGATTTCCAGGTTCTCGAAATCCACGTAGCGGCCATTGTCGCCGGTGACGATGGCGCTGCCGAGCTGCTGCTGTCCATCGAGGATCACCTGGCCGGCTCCCTTGACGGTAATGTGCTGCTCGGCGGTGCCGCCGTTCAGCACTGTTATCGCCTCATTGTATACGCCTCCCTGGATGGAGATTACATCTCCCGGGAGGGCAACGTCCACGGCGTGCTGGATGCTGCGGAAAGCGCCGGCGCTGGAATTGCTGAGGCCGTTGCTGCTGTCGGATCCATCGGTCCGGACATAGAGGGTGCTGGCGGTGCGTACTTCATAGGCGCCTATGTCGGTCGCCGCCCCGTAGAATTCTCCGCCCAGATTCAATCCGCTGTCGATAGCCGGGGAACTGCTCTGCAGGTGGAAGTCATAGGCAGCTGCGCTGATGAACTGCGGATCAGCATTTACATCATGGGCGCCGGGGAAGGCATAGACGTTGTCGTAGTTGATGGTGTTGTTCCATACCAGGTTGTAGTCGTTGAGAACAACTCCGCCGTCAGCATAGCTTTTTGCAATGCCGACGCCGTTGTTGACAACAATGTTGTTTTTCCAGTCCTTGACGGAACCGTAGCGGTCATCCCAGGTCGTGAGTGCAGCGCCATTGTTGTAAAATACCGAGTTGTAGACGCGTACCGTGCCACCCAGGTCACCGTCGCCGATGGCCGTGCCGGGATTGTTGTAGAAGCGGCTATGGATGACGGCGCTGATCCCTTCTGTATGGGCCCACCAGAGCACGATGCCGTTGTTGTTGAAGAAGTCGCAGTTGTCAAAGGTGAGTCCCTTTGCTGCTGCGTAAGGTCTGATCACATAGCCGCTGTTGGTGGCGCGGTGGTTGTAGAACTTGCTGTTGGTGAAGATCTGGCCGCCGAAGTTAAGGCCGGCGCCATATCCTTCTATAGCCTGCTCGTTGTCGTGGATGTCACAATTGTCGATGTGATTGTCGTAGGAGTAAAAGTAGAAGGCAAAACCGGTGTAATTTTTGATTTCCAGGTTGCTGAAGTCAACATTGCCGGCGGTGTAGTTGGTAAAAATGGCGACGTTGAGTGCATTCTGTCCATCGAGGGTTACCTTGCCAACCCCTTTAAAGCTGATGCGAGCTGCTGGTGTGGCCGGGCTGTTGACCTGGACCGCTTCGTAGTAAGTCCCTTCCTGGATTTCCACAACGTCACCGGCAATGGCCACATCAGCGGCATGCTGGATGCTGCGGAATGCGCCGGTGGAGTTGTTGCCCAGACCGTTGTTGCTGTCCAGGCCGTCGGTGCGCACAAAATAAGTGGCCCCCAGTGCTGCGGTCGCCGACATCATTGCTGCTAAACAGGCAAACAAAATAATCAACTTCAGTTTCATACTTTCCTCCTTACATAAAAAATATACGGTGCAATACCGCAGCGAGGACTATATCAATAGTCGTGCCACCATTAAAAACATGTGATAATCAAGGTTGTTATGGTGTGTCGAAGAGAGGCGGAGGTGGAAAAACGTCGGGGAGGAGAAGAAAAATAGTGTAAAGATCCTTTACACTGTATTGAAATAGTCTGAATTGAATTGTAATACTAGCATGTTAACGAATATGTAAAGAAATTTACCACTCGACAGCAAAAGATTAAATAAATTTTAAAAATCAGTACATTAGAGTGAGTGTAAAGAATCTTTACGTTTTGAAAAAAAGCGGGTGTATCTTGATATTTTCTGTTGTGCAGGGTGTTGAATGCGTGTTTCCTCAGATTTATACCTGTATGCGGAACTCGGCGCCGTCATCTACATTCCGGGCGGTCAGGCTTCCACCCATATTCTGCTCGATGATGATTTTTGACATGTGCAAACCGATACCGGTTCCCTGCACTGTTTCCTTGGTCGTAAAATATGGATCGAAAATCCTTGGCATGTTGTCCTGGCTGATTCCGCCGCCATTATCCGTGATTGTAACTACGGAACAGGTGGTGTCTCTGAAGATGCTGATTTCGATGAATGGTTCTGCTACGGCTCTCTCCGTCAGCACATCCTTGGCATTGCTGAGTATGTTGAGCAGTACCTGTGCGTACTCGTTGCTGTATCCGACAATATGAACGTCAGGCTGCTCAATGATCGATATGCTGATGCCCTTTTCGATCAGGCTGGGATTGATGAATTCCACCGCCTTTGCCACCGCCTGATTGGCGGTAAAACAGGACTTTTCTTTGTTCTGGCAGAAAAAGTAGCGGAAATCGTCGATGGTCTGGGACATGTGCATGATGATGCCCATGATGCGCTCGACCTCGTGGTCCAGTTCTGCTTGCGACAGATCCTTGTGCTCAGGCAACCCCTGTACGATCAGGCTGAGCAGATTAAGCGGCTGGCGCCACTGGTGGGCGATGTTGTTGATCATTTCACCCATGGCCGCCATCCGGTTCTGCTGGATCAAGGTCTGTTCCTTCTGCCGCAGATCGTCCACCGCCGCTTCGATACGCTCTTCAAGGGTCCGGTTCAGGGATTCGAGTGCATGTTGTTTTTCAGCCAGATCCTCCTGCACAACCTGCCGCTCACAGATCTCTTCTTCCAGCAATAGCGCCTTTTCATGCTCCAGCTGTTGCGAGCGGTTCAGTTCAGCGATCTTTTCTTCCAGGGTGCGTGTCATCTCATCAAAGGCATGTCCCAGTTCTCCCAACTCACCCCCCGCAACCTGATTGCCGATTCGTATCTTCAAGTCGCCTCCGGCAATGCGCTGCGAAGCCGTCCGCAGCAATGTGACGCGATCCACGATTGAACGTTTGCCGATGAAGACGGCGAGGATCAGCGCAGAGACGACAAACGGCACCATGATGCCGATATTGTACAGGAGTCGTCGATTTGCCCTGGCAACGGCTTCCTTGATCGAAATGCCTGCCCGTACGTACAGGTAGGGCGACTGCTCGTCCGGCAGGTGCAGTTTGCGGTAGGTAGTAACGCGCCGGTCGCCGTCGTAGCGCACGAATTCAACGGTGGCCCGTTCCGGCCCTGTTTTCATCTTTGTCAGCTCCGCGGGCTGTATCGACTCGCCTACATTCCGGCCGGTCTCACTGCCGCGGCAGAGAATGATCCCGTTGTGATCGACCAGAATGTAGTTTGAGCCGTTTGGCAGCTGGGAGCGCATCAGGATGGATTTCAACACATTCAGATCCAGGCTGATTGATACAACTCCCCGGAAGACGCCGTGATCCTCAAGTGGATATCCCAAGGAGAAGATCGGTTGTTGCGTGATGGAACCGACGATGAACTCGCCCGACGAAAAGCGCCTGGTTGCCCGGGCATTCTTGAAATAGCGCCGCTCAGCCATTGACTGCGGCTTCGTGTAAGGCATGCCCGAGGCCCAGACCGCACCGTCGGCGTCAGTAATCAGTATGTTTTTATAATGGGGATTTTTTTTGAGGATGCTGCTGATGATCGACTGGACCCTGTCCGTGTTGCGATTGGCCACATCCGGTAACTCGGCCAGTAGGCTACCCAATTGCTGGGCATCATGAACAAGGTTTTCCTGCTCCTCGGCCAGATTGTCGGCCAGTCTCTGGGATTCGACCACCGCCTTGTGGTAGTCATCACCACGCGTTTTGATGCCCGAATAGATTATTATTCCCAGGGCCGGCAGCGTCAGCAGGATGGCAAGTGCAATCAGTTGAACTCGAATCGGCAGGTTCGAAAATACAAGCTTTTGCATCAGATCCCTTTGCGATCGGTCAAAATTGATCCAGAACGGGTTCTCATAATAGTACACTAATCTGTTTGCGGCAATCCCCAAAGATGTACACAAATACTTTTATTGCGGATCAGGAATCCGATCACAACGATGCCCAGCCTTAGTGGATTGCCGGCCGGGGCCATTACCATTGGATCGTCAGCTCCAGCAACTGCGTCCCTGCGGGTGGCTGTGCGGGGCGTTCCATGATCCTGCCCAATTCCAGCAGACGCTCCAGCAGCTCCGCCTGCCGGTTAGCAGGAATGCGGATTGTGAGGTGATGACCGGCAGGTGCCGGTTCCTCCGTGATACTCCCTGCTGAGCGGGCCACGGCTTTTCGGATCAAGGCCGCTGCGGTCGCCGGGTCGTTCACCTGCAGGCGAACCACGACCGGAGTCAGCGCCAGCCCGGCCGGGGCGCCGGACGCGCGATCCATAGCTGCTGGTGCTGCAACATCACTGCTGCGCTCCAGGCTGCGGCTCTTTTTCATCAGCTTGATCTCCGGTGCCGCCTCCTGGGCACGGTTTGAGGATTCCGCCGCCGGGGCCGTCTTCAGCGACTCGGCCTTGCCGCCATACTGATCTTTCAGGGCCGGCGGTGACGGGGCATAGCCTTTTGGAGCCGGTGCGGACCGGATTTGAGGCGCCAGTGGAGCAGGAGAGACTTCCGGCCCTGGGGCCGGCTGCGGAGCAGAGGCAGGGGCGGTTGTCTTTTGCGATTGTTGCGGGGCGAGGTGCTCCGTATTTTTACTTCCGGTCTGCGTTTGGGTGGGAGCTGGTGCTGGAGCTGGTGCTGGAGCTGGTGCTGGAGCTGGTGCTGGAGCTGGAGGCGCCTGCTGTACAGGGATTTCCTGCAGCTGCTGCTGTTTGGCCAGCTGTAGTTCCGTATCAACGCTGCGTGACAGGTAATAGCCGCTGACGCAAACGACCAGCAGGGCCAATGCTTTTACGGGGAAACCGGTGTTCAGCGGAAACCGGAAGCGCTGCAGCCAGCTGCGCTTTGCGGTCTGTTCTTCCCGCAGATGGGCCATGATGCGCGATTTCATCCAGCTGGGCGCCTCTACGTCGGGGACGCTTCTGATCAGATTCAGCGTGGTCTTCAGGTCGGCCAGATCGGCCCGGCAGCGTAGGCAGGAAGCAAGATGAGCCTCGATTTCAGCCTGTTCACCGGCATCTAAATCCCCGCTACTGTACGCAGCCAGGCGTCTCTGTATCTCTGAGTGGCTGTTCATATGACCCCCACCGCTTTCTTCAGGCACTCTTTTACTGCATCGCGGGCACGGAACAGTCGGGATTTCACGGTCCCCTCGCGCAGCTTCAAGGCCCCACCTACCTCTTCATAGGACATCTCCTGCATATCCCGCAACACCAGCACCTCGCGGAATTCGGGGGTGAGTGCATCAATGCAGTGCTGCAGGGAACGTCGCAGCTCTGCCTCTTCAAGTTGTTCCAGAACCGATCGCGCCCCGGACGGCGGGTCAGGCACGTTATCACCAGTGCCCCCCGGAAGCGGCGCATTCAGGGAATAGGCCTCGCGCCGTTCCCGTTGCTGCATCTGCTGCAAGCGATTGCGTGACAGGTTGATGACGATCGCTGTCAACCATGTGGAAAATTTTGCTTCGCCGCGGTAGTCGCCGATCTTGCGCCAAGCGGCAATAAACGAGTCCTGGACAATATCGCAGGCATCCTCATAGACGCCGGTCATGCGGAAGGCCACGTTGATCATCATCCGCTGGTGACGCTCCACCAGGCATTCAAAGGCCGCCAGGTCACCATTGCGGCAGGCCTGGGCCAGGGCGGCGTCATCGACAGTATCTGCGTGCTGTGCCGTCGTCATATATGAGACAGTGCAGCGGAGTGAAATGTTCCTGCAACTGCTGAAATCATGGTTCGCTTCCGTGTGGTGCAGTGTCCCCTGCGTGATTGTACAGGGGATGGTGATTACTGCCGTATGAGATTACAATATAACAAATGGACCATGCTGAAAACCATCGCAATTGAAACGAGGTGTACCATGAATGATCGAAACAATTCTACTATCTTGCAACCCACGGTAGCAGACCGTATCAAGGGTGCCGTGTGGGGACAATTCATAGGGGATGCCTTCTGTCTAGGCAGCCATTGGATCTATGACCTTGAGGAACTGGAACTGCGCTTTCCCGGTGGTCCCCGGGGATTCGAGGAGCCGGCCGTCGGACATTACCATGCCGGCAAAAGGCCGGGAGAGCTGACCCACTACGGTGACGGGGCCCTGCTGCTGCTACGCTCCCTGCAGGAGTGCAACCGTTTTGATGACACCGACTTCGGCTCGCGCTTTGTGTCGTTGATCGAGTCGCCCGAATATACGGGCTATCGCGATCACGCCGCCAAGGACACGGTGGCAAATTACCGAGCCTATTGTGCAGCACACCCGGATGAGGCCTACAGCTATCAGGATGGTGCCGATGACGACCAACCGGCCAGCATCACCCGGCTGGCCCCCCTGGTGGCCCGCTATTTCCGGGATTCGGACCTGGCGGGCATTGTGGAGCGGGCCACGCGGGTGTGCCAGAACAATCCTCGGGCGGTGGCCTATAACCTGACGCACGCCATGATCCTGCGGGAACTCTTCAACGGCACTTCGCTGAACGATGCCGTCAGTCGCGCCGCAAAATTCGCCCTGCAGCTGGGACCCGAAGGGGTTGTGCTGGCCGGGAAGATCGCTGATGCGGTTGCCGGTCGTGATCTGGCGGTGCGGGAAGTCACCCTGAAATTCGGCCAGTCCTGTCCGCTGATGAGCAGCTTTCCCGCGGCCCTGCAATGCGCCCTGCACCATGCGGGCGATTTCGGAGCAGCGTTGCGCGCCACGGCAGCGGCCGGCGGTGACAACGCGGCGCGGGGTGCCATGATCGGCGCCTGGCTGGGGGCTTCGTTAGGGATTCAGGCATTACCTGGAGGCTGGCGCGAAACCCTTGCTGCAGGAGAGGAGATTGCCGGCGGCGTTGAGTGTCTGCTGAGAGTGGCTGGCAGCGGAACCTGATCCTGATTCTCTTGACTGCCGGCATCTCAAACGGGCATCCGCCCCGCGGGGAGAGTTGTGTGTGACGTTTCGGTCACATGTTTGTACCATGCCACGGCCAATTCCCCCGTTGACTTCCACAAAAAATCGGTTGCCTTGCATCCTTTATTCGTAGCATAAAGATTGTTCGACAAACAGACGAGTGGATATATGCTGCGGAGGCTTCATGCAATTCTTTATCGATCCCTATTTCCCTGATGACATAAACGCGATTGGCGATTCGGGCATGGCCGGTTTTGAAGAAAAGCGGCCGCTCTATTTCTCGGGCTGCAAGAATTTTCTGGCCCTGTACCGGGATGAGATCAGGAAACTGCATGCAAGTGGGGCCTCGGGGACCGAAATTACCCACCTGCTCTGCGACATGATCGATGAACTCAACAACAAGCTGCTCCACTGTATTATCTACGATCTGGACGGCAGCGGGGCATTGATGGAACATATCGCCCTGGTGGCGGTGGGGGGCTATGGTCGCGGCGAACTCAATCCCTATTCCGATATCGATATCATGTTCCTGCATGACGGCACTTTGTCTGCCGCCCGGGTTGAGGACATCGCCCAGAAGCTGCTCTATTTCCTGTGGGATATGCGCCTGGACGTCGGTTATTCGGTGCGGGTTATTGCCGACTGTGTCGAGATGGCGGCTGCCGACGGGACGGTCAAGACCGCCCTGATGGACGCCCGCTATCTGAGCGGCAGCAGGTCACTCTACAACACCCTGCACAAGACCATCTTTACCCAGATCCTGCCAAAGTCCAGCGACAAGTTCATCAAGGAAAAGATGTCGGACATGAAGACGCGTCGGGAGAAGTACGGCTCGACCGTGTATCTGCTGGAGCCCAACCTGAAGGAAGGGGAGGGGGGACTGCGCGACCTGCAGACCGCCATGTGGGTGGCGCGGGTCAAGTTCAAGTTCAGCGACGCCAAGGAACTGATCATCAAGGGCATCCTCAGCGAAGAAGAACTGGAGAGCTACAATTCAGCCCTCGATTACCTGTGGCGTATCCGCAATGAACTGCATTATTTCAACGGCCGCAAGAACGACCAGCTTACCTTTGATGCCCAGGTCCATCTGGCCGGTTTTTTCGGGTACAAGGATCGGGGGCGGATCCTGGCGGTTGAGGACTTCATGCGGGATTATTACCGCCATGCCAACCGGGTGGAGCACTTTGCCTCCAGCCTGATGTCGCGCTGTATCTGGCGGGATGAAGGTGCGTTGAGAATCCTCGGCTATTTCGTGCGCCGGCCGGTCGGCGATGGCTGCTTCGTGCTCAAGGGTGAGCTGATTATACCCGATGAATCTGTCGTGGAATCCAATCCTCCTGTACTGATGAGAATCTTCGAGCTGGCCCAGAAGCATGGCGTGCAATTGAATGTGCGCGTCAAAGGGGTGATCAGAAAGAACCTGCATCTCGTGAACGACAAATTCCGGCGCAACAAGGAAGTGAACCAGTCGTTCATGAACATCCTGCGGGCTAAAAAGGATGTTACCGAGACCCTGCGCCTGATGCACCACCTGGAATTTCTCAACTGCTACATCCCCGAGCTGGAGCATATCTACTGCAAGGTGCAGCACGATCTCTACCACATCTATACCGTTGACATCCACACCCTCTTCGCTGTGGAAGAGGCCGAAAAGATGCTCAACGGCACATCCAGGGAGCTGCTGCCGTTTCCGTGCGAGGTTGCAGCCCAGGTCGGCAAGCCGGAACTGCTGATTCTGGCGGTGCTGTTCCATGACATCGGCAAAGGCGAAGGGGGTGGTCACGCCGAGAAGGGGGCTGCCATGATCCCGACCATTGCCCGGCGTATGGGGCTTTCCCGGGAGGACAGCGAGCGGCTTGAGTTTCTGGTGCGCCAGCATCTGATTTTTGCACATATCTCCCAGCGCCGCGACCTGCATGATGAACATATGATTGTCCAGTTTGCCCGCCAGATGGAGACCAGTGAAAACCTGAAGATGCTGCTGCTCCTGACGATTTCCGATGTCAGGGCAGTGGGGTCCGAGGTCTGGACCTCCTGGAAGGCGCTCCTGTTTCAGGAGCTGTACGAAAAGGCCTTCAATGTTCTGGAACGGGGAGAATTTCATCTGGAGGCCAGCAGTGAACGGGTCAAGGCGGTCATCAAAAAGGTCACTGCCATGCTTGAGGACGAATACAGTGCCGCACGTGTGCGCGAAGAACTCAAGGCCATGCCGGTCCGCCTGCTGCTCTCCAACAACCTGCCGGCCATCGCGGATCATGTCCGCCTGCTGATCGGCATGGATGAGACGGATGTCCTGATGCAGCTCACCCATGAACCGGCCAGCGGCTATTCCGAGTTTACCATCTGTGCCCTGGATATGCCGGGGCTGTTCTCCCGGATTACCGGCGTCATGGCGGCCAACGGCGTCAATATTCTGGGGGCCCAGATCAATACCAGCCGCAACGGCAAGGTGCTGGATGTATTGCAGGTGAATTCGCCGCAAGGGATGTTGATTGTGGATGAGCAGCGCTGGCAGAAGGTGGAAACAGAGATGCGCCAGGCCATCCATGGCGAGGTCAAGGTCACCGACCTGGTGGCGCGCCGTCAGCGCCCGACCCTGCTGACTTCCCGTCCGGCGCCACGCTTTGCAACGCGGGTCGAGATCGACAACGAGGTTTCCGAGGACTATACCGTAATCGATATCTACACCCACGACAAGGTTGGCCTGCTGTATCTGATCACCAGCACCCTGACCCGACTGGGGCTCTATATCGGCGTTTCAAAGATATCCACCAAGGTCGACCAGGTCGCGGACGTGTTTTATGTGCGGGATATCTTCGGACATAAAATCGTTGCTGACGACAAACTGGCGGAGATAACCACACAGCTGAAAACGGCCATAGACGAGTGGGTGTGAAAGAGGCAAGGATGAAGGATGAATAAAACTCATAATTCAACATCCATAATTCATAATTCTGTTATTGACCCGCTGCACGGCGTCACCTTGAAGATGATTGTGACCGATCTGGTGGAACGCTACGGTTGGGAGGAGTTGGGGAGATGCATTGACATCAGATGCTTTACCCATGACCCGAGCATCACGTCCAGCCTGAAGTTTCTGAGGCGAACCCCCTGGGCCAGGGATAAGGTTGAGGCATTGTATCTGCGGGACAGGCTATGACAGAACGTATCTATGTGCTGCCATGAACGACTACCTTGACCTCTTCATCAGCTACCTGGCCGTGGAAAAAGGGCTTTCCGCTAACACCCGGGAGGCCTACAGCCGCGACCTGGCGCGCTATCTCGATTACCTGGAACAACAGGGGCGGAGTGCGCCCGCCAGTGTGACATCCGCTGATATCGCCGCGTTCCTCGGGCGGCTCAAGGATCAGGGGATCGGTCCCCGCAGTCGGGCGCGCGGCCTCTCCGCCATCCGCATGTTCCACAAGTTTCTGATGATCGAGAACTATGCCGAGGTCAATCCCGCCTCGATCATCGAGGCGCCCCGCACCCTGCACAAGCTTCCCGATTTTCTTTCCTCGCAGGATGTGGATGCCCTGCTGGCCGCCTGTGCGGGGTCGTCCGGAGAAAATATCCGTGATCTGGCCATGCTGGAGCTGCTCTATGCCACCGGTCTGCGCGTTTCGGAACTGGTCGGGCTCAAGCTGCGCGAGGTAAACCTGGATGCGGGCTACCTGATGACTCTGGGCAAGGGCAGCAAGGAACGGCTGGTGCCGATCGGAGAATCGGCCTGCCAGCGAGTCAGCGCCTACCTGGAGGGGGTGCGCTACCGGCTCGATCCCGGCCGGCAGAACCGGTTCCTGTTTCTTTCCCGGCTGGGTGATGCCATGAGCCGGCAGGCCTTCTGGAACATCATTAAAAAACGGGCGTATCAGGCCGGCATCAGCAAGAATATTTCGCCCCATACCCTGCGGCACTCCTTTGCCACTCATTTGTTGGAAAACGGTGCTGATCTGCGTAGTGTACAGGTCATGCTCGGCCATGCCGACCTCTCCACCACCCAGATTTACACCCATGTCACCCGTGAACGGCTGAAACGTCTGCATCAGCAGATCCATCCGCGGGGATGAACTCGAGGGACCTTGCTAACCGGGGTCGTTTGTCGGAATAATTAGTTTTCCAGCTCCAGTGGATAGGCATATAGATAGTATTTATACAAAGGAAGGTAGCCATGATTACTGCAATATCGCGGCGGGTTTATTTCGTTTCCTATTATGTCATCTCGGTGCTGCTGGTTTTTACGCTCTTCGGGAGCGTGAAATGGCTGACGTACGTGCGGTTGATGACCGGCGGCACAGCAGCCAATGCGATCGTCACGACAACTGCCTGCGCAAACAGCATGACCTTTTCGTATAGCTTCGCTGTTGAGGGGAAAAACTACAGCGGGAGCGGGGGGGACGGGTACGGAAATCAGCCCTGCACCTCATTGAAACCGGGTGACTCTGCCATGATTTATTTTCTCGCAGCAGAGCCGGGAACCAATATTCCCGGAGATCCGGCGGCCCGTTTCATCAGTGAATTTTCCGCAATCGCGTTGGTTGCCTTTTTTGTACCGATCCTCGTGCTGCTTCTGCTGTTCGGTCTGATGAAATTGTGGCAGAAACAAAATAAATCTGGCACACAATAGATGCCGCTTGTGCAAGAGCCGCCCATCCGAAGCTCACCTCCTGTTTACAGATACCTTCAGCCGCTCACAGTTCTTTCGCCTTGAAACTCTGCCGCTATTCTTGTATAAAGAAAGCTTCCGATTTTGCCGCACTGACGCCAGAGCGCGTAAACATAATCATCTGCAATCCTGCGTTTTTCCAAGCCTTTCGGGGCATAAGCTTTTCAACCTGAGAATACTGGAGTCCGAGTGAAAATCTGTTCGCTGGCCAGCGGCAGCAAGGGTAATTGCCTTTATCTGGAGACCGGAGACACCCGTGTCCTGATCGATGTGGGCATGTCGCTGCGCGAGACCCTGCTGCGCATGGAGGGCCTTGGTGTTGATCCGGCCGGTGTTCACGCCGTCCTGGTCAGCCATGAACACATCGATCATATCCGCAGTGCCGGCTCCTTTTCACGCAAATTCAAGGTTCCCGTGCTGGTCAGTCATCTGGTCCGCCGCAAGGCGGACAAATACCTGTCAAAGACGCAGGTGATCGAGTTCGAATCCGGGTGTGCCTTTGCGTTCAGAGGTACCCGGATAGACCCGTTTCCGATTACCCACGATGCCTGCGACCCGGTCGGCTTTGTGATCGAAACGCACGAGGGGCGCTGCGGATCGGCTACTGATCTGGGGATTGTCACCCGCCTGGTCACGGAAAAGCTGCGCGGCTGCCGTTTCCTGAATCTGGAATCGAATCACGACCTGGATATGCTGATGAACGGCCCCTATCCCTGGGAGCTGAAGCAGCGCATCAAGTCACGACATGGCCATCTCTCCAACGAGGAATCGCTGGAACTGCTGCATGAACTGGCCCATGACGGTTTGGAAGCGCTGGTCATGGCCCACCTGTCCGAGGTCAACAACCACCCCGACCATGTGCTGCGCACGACCGAGTCTTTTCTGCGGGACCAGAACGTTTGTGCGCCATCGATCGTTATCGGTGACCAGTTCAAGGCCAGTTGTGTGATAACCATCTAGATATTCATTTGAACCTGATACTACACCAAGGAGTTTTTGCATGATCGAACGCTATTCCCGCCCTGAAATGGCCCAGATATGGGCTGCCAAGAACCGCTTTCAAATCTGGCTGGAGATCGAGACCCTGGCCTGCGAGGCCCAGGCCGAGCTGGGTGTGATCCCCAAAGAGGTCGTGCCGGTCATCCGCGCCAAGGGCGCATTCGATATCGCCCGCATCGATGCCATCGAGGCCGAGGTCAAGCACGACGTGATCGCCTTTCTGACCTCCGTAGCCGAATACGTCGGCCCCGAGGCGCGCTTTATCCACCAGGGCATGACCTCCTCCGACGTGCTGGATACCTGCCTTTCGGTACAGTTGACCCAGGCGGCCGATGAGCTGCTGGCTGATCTGGACATGGTGCTGGAGTCGCTCAAAACACGTGCCTATGAACATAAGGATACGGTCTGCATCGGCCGTTCCCACGGTATCCATGCCGAGCCGGTTACCTTCGGCCTCAAGCTGGCCTCCTTCTATGCCGAGATGCAGCGCAACCGGACCCGCCTGGCGGCCGCCCGGGAGAATATCGCCACCGGCGCCATCTCCGGCGCAGTCGGCACCTTTGCCAACATTGATCCCTACGTCGAAGAGTATGTCTGCGCGAAAATGGGTCTCAAGCCCGAGCCGGTCTCGACCCAGGTCATCCCCCGCGACCGCCACGCCGAGTACTTCTGTGTCCTGGCGATCATCGCCTCGTCCATGGAGCGCATCGCCATCGAGGTGCGCCACATGCAGCGCACCGAGGTGCTGGAGGCGGAGGAATTCTTCAGCAAGGGACAGAAGGGGTCGTCGGCCATGCCCCACAAGCGCAACCCGATCCTGTCCGAAAACCTGACCGGTCAGGCCCGCTACATCCGCTCACTCTGTATCCCGGCCCTGGAAAACGTGGCACTGTGGCATGAACGCGACATTTCCCACTCCTCGGTCGAACGCTACATCGCCCCGGATGCCACGGTGGCGCTTGACTTCTCCCTGCGCCGGCTCAACGGCCTGATCAAGAACCTGGTGGTCTATCCGGAGAATATGACCAGAAACCTCAACCAGATGAAGGGACTGGTCTTCTCCCAGAAGATCCTGCTCGATCTGACCCAGGCCGGGGTGTCACGCGAGGATTCCTACCGACTGGTGCAGCGCAACGCCATGAAGGTCTGGGAGCAGGGGGCGGACTTCCAGACGGAACTGCTGGCCGACCAGGAGGTGATCGGGGCGCTGGGCGAAGCCAGAATCCGCGAGGCCTTTGACCTGAATTACCATCTGAAACATGTGGATACGATCTTCAAGCGGGTGTTCCGTGCTTAAGCTCTTGTCTGTCCTGCAAGGCCTTTTTCGACCAGTGGAAACCGATGGCATCCTGCTGTTCTGGGCCAAGGAAATCCTGGCCGCGCTGCTGATCCTGTCGCTGTTCTGGATGCTGGCTCAACTGGTCAGCGCCATCCTCAACAAGTGGGGCAAGCGGTTGGCACGTGCAACCACGACCGACCTGGACGACCGTATCCTGCAGAGGATCATACCGCACGTTTCCCGTTTGCTGATCATGCTGGGGCTCTATCTGGCGATCCGCTCGCTGCCGCTGCATGAAAAACTTGTGCTGGTACTCTCCGGCGCCCTGTTTGTTGCCCTGGTGGTCATCTTCTTTAATCTGCTCTTTCACGCCCTGGACGAATTGCTGCAGTGGTACCTGAACGGCCGCCAGCAAGGCAGCAAGGATCTGATTTCGCGGAACATGATCCCGTTTGTGGAAAAACTGGCCATGTTGTTCCTGATGGGCACGGCCCTGATCATCATCCTCAAGCATTTCAATTATGATATCTTATCGGTAGTCACCGCCCTGGGGATTGGCTCACTGGCCATCGGCCTGGCGGCCAAGGACACCCTGGCCCATATGATCTCCGGATTCACCCTGATGCTTGATCAGCCCTTCCGGATCGGTGACCGTATCCAGCTGGCGGGGGGACAGATCGGGGATGTGGCCGACATCGGCCTGCGCAGCACCAAGATCAAGACCCTGGACAACCAGCTGCTGATTATCCCCAACTCTGATCTGTGCAACACCATGCTGATCAACCAGGCCTTTCCCGATGCCCGCGCCAAGGGGCGCATCAACATCGGCGTGGCCTATGGCAGCGATGTGGAGCGGGTCAAGGCACTGCTGGTGGCGACCGCCCTGGATTGTGAAGCCGTTCTGCGCGATCCGGCACCGGAGGCCTATTTTGCCTCGTTCGGAGATTCTGCCCTCAGTATGAGTCTGTTTTTCTGGGTTGAGGAGTACAGCCAGCTGTTTGTTGTAACCGACAAGATCAATACCAACATACTGCGCCGCTTCAATGAAAGCGGCATCGAGATACCGTTCCCCATCCGGACGGTGATTATGGATAAAGGACCTGAGTGATATGCCCAACAGAATAGAGATTGCCCTGAAAGACGGCGTCCGTGATGCCCGCGGCGAGCGGATCAAACGAGAGATCGAACATTTTCTGCACCTGCCGGTCGATGAGGTCCGTACGGTCGACGTGTATACCGTTGACGCAGCCCTGTCGCAGGGCGAGCTGGAGCAGGCCGCCAGCGGCCCCTTCAGCGACCCGGTCATCCAGTCCTGGAGCATCGATCTGCCCCTGGCTGCCGGCTTTGATTTTGCCGTGGAGGTCGGCTTTCGGCCCGGCGTCACCGACAATGTCGGGCGTACGGCCCGTGAAGCGGTGGCCTATCTGACCGGTCGTTCCTTTGGCGATGGCGAAGGTGTCTATTACGCTGTGCAGTACCTGCTGAAGGGGGCGCTCTCGCTCGCAGATGTGGAAAAAATCGCGACCGGTCTGCTCTGCAATACCCTGATTCAGCGCTATGCGATCCTGCCGGCCCCGGAGTTCGTTGCCAAGCGCGGTTTCCCGGCAACGGCACCCAAGGTGAGCGGTACGACCAAGGCCGAGGTGCGGGAGATCGATCTGGAGGTTTCCGACCAGGAGTTGATGCGCATCAGCAAGGATGGCGTCCTGGCCCTGACGCTGGACGAAATGCAGATTATCCAGGCCCACTACCGTGATGCGAAGGTTCTGGCCGAGCGTCAGAAGCATGGTCTGGGTGCCCGTCCGACCGATGTTGAGCTGGAGTGTCTGGCCCAGACCTGGTCTGAACACTGCAAGCACAAGATCTTTGCCGGCACGGTGCAGTACGAGGATGAGAACGGCAACAAACAGGAGATCAAGTCCCTGTTCAAATCCTTCATCCAGCGCACCACCAAGGATGTGCGGAAGAAGCTGGGTGCCAAGGACTTCTGCCTGTCGGTCTTTAAGGACAACGCCGGGGTCATCAAATTCAACGACAGCCACTCGCTGGTCTTCAAGGTCGAGACCCACAACTCCCCTTCCGCCCTGGATCCTTACGGCGGGGCGCTGACCGGCATTGTGGGGGTCAACCGCGATCCGTTCGGTACCGGCCAGGGCTCCAAGCTGATCTTCAATACGGATGTGTTCTGTTTTGCCGATCCGTTCTATGCCAAGCCCCTGCCATCGCGTCTCCTGCACCCGCGCCGCATCTACGAAGGCGTGGTCGAAGGTGTCGAGCATGGTGGCAACAAGAGCGGCATCCCGACGGTCAACGGCTCGCTGGTCTTTGACGAACGTTTTGCCGGCAAGCCGCTGGTTTTCTGCGGCACGGCCGGGCTGATGCCGGCGGTCGTCAACGGCCAGCCGGGGCATGACAAGTACATCAAGCCTGGCGACCTGATCGTCATGACCGGCGGCCGCATCGGCAAGGACGGCATCCACGGCGCCACCTTCTCCTCCGAGGAACTCAACGAGAATTCACCGGTGACGGCCGTTCAGATCGGCGACCCGATCACCCAGAAGCGCATGTTCGACTTCCTGATCCGTGCTCGCGACAAGGGTCTGTATCGCTTCATCACTGACAACGGCGCCGGCGGTCTCTCCTCCTCCATCGGCGAAATGGCCGGCGAGTGCGGCGGCTGCCGCATGGACCTGGCCCTGGCGCCGCTCAAATACCCCGGCCTCAACCCGTGGGAGATCCTGATTTCAGAGGCCCAGGAACGCATGTCCCTGGCCGTGCCGCCGGAGCAGATCGATGCCTTTCTGGCCATGGCCGTGCGCTTCGGCGTGGAGGCTACGGTGCTGGGTGAATTCACCGATAACGGTGTCTTTCACATGCTCTACGGTGACCGGACCGTGGCCTGGCTGCCGATGGAATTCATGCATGAGGGGCTGCCCCCCATGCAGCTGCCGGCCAAGTGGAACCCTCCGCAGAATGAGGAACCGACCCTTGAGCAAAAAGAAAACTACACGGATGACCTGAAACAGCTGCTGTCCGCCCTGAATATCTGCTCCAAGGAGTCGGTGGTGCGGCGTTACGACCATGAAGTGCAGGGGGGCTCGGTGGTCAAGCCCTTCAGCGGTGTGGCCAATGACGGTCCCTCGGATGCAGCCGTGGTGCGGCCGATCCTGGAATCCTTCGAAGGGGTGGTAACGGCCCACGGCATCTGCCCGCGCTACTCGGATATCGATACCTACCATATGACCGCCAACGCCGTCGACGAAGCTCTGCGCAACTACGTGGCCGTGGGTGGTTCACTGGAACTGGTGGCCGGACTGGACAACTTCTGCTGGTGCGACCCGGTCCAGTCGGAGAAGACCCCCGACGGCGCCTACAAGATGGCCCAGTTGGTGCGCTCCAACCAGGCGCTGTACGATGTCTGCATGGTCTACAACCTGCCGCTGATTTCCGGCAAGGATTCCATGAAGAACGACTTCTATGACGGTACCACCAAAATCTCCATCCCGCCGACCCTGCTGTTTTCCGTTATCGGCAAGATGGAGGATGCCCGCAAGGCCGTCACAATGGATGTCAAGCGTCCCGGCGACATCGTCTACCTGCTGGGCAAGACCGCCGATGAACTGGGCGGCTCCGAATACCTTGCCCTGCGCGGTTCCATCGGCAACAACGTGCCGCAGGTGGATACGACCAAGGCCTATAGTCGCTACCAGGCCTACCACCGTGCGGTTATGGCCGGAACAGTCGCATCCTGCCACGACCTGTCCGACGGCGGCCTGGCCGTAGCAGCGGCGGAGTCGGCCTTTGCCGGCGGTTTCGGCATGACCCTCGACCTTGCCCGCGTGCTCTGGAAGGGTGATCAGGGCGGCCGGAACGACCTGACACTGCTGTTCTCCGAATCGGCCTCCCGTCATCTGGTTACGGTCCATCCTGAAAAGCGTGCCGAGTTCGAGGCGATCATGAGCGGCAACTGCTTTGCCTCGATCGGAGAGGTAGTGGAAGATCCGACACTGACTATTATCGGACTCTCCGGTGCTGCTGTGGTCAAGGATGGATTGGTTGAACTCAAAGAAGCCTGGCAGTGCACGTTGCGGGAACTGTAGCCAAACAACTGTGACCGCCACCATCCAGCATACCCTCAGGACCGTTTTCGGCTTTCACGAATTCCGCTCGCCGCAGCAGGAGGTCATTGATCAGGTTGTAGCCGGTGAGGATGTCTTTCTGGTCATGCCGACCGGCGGCGGCAAGTCGCTCTGTTACCAGATTCCGGCCCTGCATCGCCCGGGTCTGGCGATTGTCGTTTCGCCGCTGATCTCGCTGATGAAGGATCAAGTCGATGCCCTGCTGGCCAATGGGGTGCGGGCGGCCTGCTTCAATTCATCCCTGACCTCGGATGAAGCCCGGCGCGTTTCGCGGCAGATGGATAACGGTGAGTTGGACCTGCTGTATGTGGCGCCCGAACGGTTGATGCAGCCGGAGTTTCTGGAACGGTTGTCCACATTGTCGCTGGCGCTGTTTGCCATTGACGAGGCCCACTGTATCTCCCAGTGGGGACATGATTTCCGCCCCGATTACGTCCAGATCGGCAGGCTGCGAGGGTTGTTCCCGGCCGTGCCGATTGTAGCCATGACCGCCACGGCTGACCCGGAGACCCGCAAGGACATCATCCGCCAGCTGGGGATCGAGGGCGCGACGGTGTACGTCGCCGGATTTGATCGCCCCAACATCACCTATACGGTCATGCCCAAGAACAAACCGTTTGCCCAGCTGGGCTCGTTCCTGAGCGGCCGGCGGGCTGAGGCCGGCATCGTCTATGCCCTCAGCCGCAAACGGGTCGAACAGGTGGCTGAACGACTCAATGCTGCCGGGTTCACCGCTGCCGCCTATCATGCCGGCCTGCCGGACGAGGAGCGACGCCGGGTGCAGGATGCCTTCCGGCGCGATGACTTGCGCATCGTGGTGGCGACCGTGGCCTTTGGCATGGGGATCGACAAGCCCAATGTGCGTTTTGTCGTGCATTATGACATGCCCAAGAGCGTGGAAAGCTACTATCAGGAAACCGGCCGGGCAGGGCGGGACGGTTTGCCATCCGAGGCGCTGATGCTGTTCGGCATGGGCGATGTCATGACCGCCCGCGCACTGATCGAGAACAGCGACAATCCTGAACGGGTGCGGATCGAACTGCAGAAACTGAACGCCATGGTCGCCTATGCCGAGGCACTGACCTGCCGCCGCCGGGCACTGCTGGCCTATTTCGGTGATCAGCGCGATTATGATTGCGACAACTGCGATATCTGCACAGATCCTCCCCAACGTTTCGATGCCTCGGAACTGGCTAAAAAGGCGCTTTCCTGTGTTTACCGGGTCGGCGAGCGTTTTGGCGCCCGGCATGTCATCGATGTGCTGCGTGGTGCCAAGGGACAGCGCATCCTGGATCTGCGCCACAACGAACTGTCCACCTATGGCATCGGCGCGGATCTTTCCTCTGTGGAGTGGGATAATATTTTCCGCCAGCTGATCCATTTGGGGTATCTGGTGCAGGACTTTACCCGCTTCGGCGCCCTGGGACTCTCCCCGGCAGCCCGTCCGGTGCTCAAGGGTGAGACCCAGGTTGTTCTCGGTCTGCCGCGTGATGTGGCCAAGGTGGAAGAAAAGTCGCGGCGCAAGAGCGGGGCCGGTGAGGGTGCCCATCGCGCCCTGTTTGAAGAATTGCGCTCCGTGCGCAAGCATATCGCTGATAGTGCGGGAGTTCCACCCTTTGTGGTCTTCTCCGATGCCACGCTGGTGGAGATGGCCAAGAGCAGGCCCCGCGATGAACGTGAACTGCTGGCGATTACCGGTGTTGGTGAACACAAACTGCGCAAGTATGGTGGGCAATTCCTGGCCGCAATTGGTGAATATCTCCGCCAGACGTCACCCGGGGCTGACTGTGCCGGTCTCCGTCTGGAACTGAGCGATACCCAGCGCGATACGTTGGCCCTGTACCGGCAGGGACTGTCGTTGCCGGAGATCGCTTCCCAGCGCGGTCTGAAGGATCTGACAATTGTTTCCCACCTGGAAGAGCTGCTGGCTGCCGGGCAGGATATCGATCTGCGCCGGTTCGTTGATGCGGATAAACTGCCGTTGATCGATGCCCGGCTGGAAACTTTGGGCGCTGTCAGCCTGACGCTGCTGAAAGAGGGGCTGCCGGAATCCATCAGTTATACCGATCTGCGGCTGGTTCGAGGGGCGAGGGGCAGAGGGCGTCAATGCTGAAAATATTCTAAAGGACAGACCCGCGGCAATTGGTTACACTACTAATCCGGTTCTCAAGGAGAAGCTGCATATATGAAAAAAACACGTTCAATCGTCATCACCGGCAACGGCACCAACTGCGAGATGGAGGCGGCCCATGCCTGCCGTCTGGGGGGCTTCGACGAGGCGGTCATCGCCCACATTGCAGAGATTCTCTCCGGCGAGATCCGTTTGGATGACTTCCACTTCCTCAACCTGACCGGCGGTTTTCTGGACGGGGATGATCTGGGGAGCGCCAAGGCCCAGGCCAACCGGCTGAAACACGCCACCGTGGCCGGCAGTGGTGAGAAGCTGGTGGAGCAGTTCAGCCGCTTCATCACGGACGGCAAGCTGATCCTGGGGGTATGCAACGGCTTCCAGTTGATGGTCAAGATGGGCATGCTGCCCGGCTTTGACGGCCATTACCTGGCACAGTCCGTTACCCTGACCCACAACGACTGCGGACGCTTTCAGGACCGCTGGACCTACCTGAAGGTAGATCCGGCCTCGCCCAGCGTCTTTACCAAGGGCATTGAAAAGGGCATTTACCTGCCGATGCGTCACGGCGAGGGCAAATTCCTGTGCGACTCGGATGCAACCTTGGAGCGAATCGAGAGTGAGCACCTGGCGGTGTTCAAATATTCTGCTCCGGACTATGCCGCTCCAACCATGGAATTCCCCGCCAACCCCAACGGTTCGCAGAACGCCATTGCAGGCATTTGCGATGTTAGCGGGCGATTGATGGGGCTGATGCCGCATCCCGAGGCCTATGTCCATTATACCCAGCATCCCCGCTGGACGCGCGAACAGCTGCCGGAAGAGGGTGATGGCCTGATACTGTATAAAAATGCGGCCGAGTATGTGCGAAAGAATCTGGTGTAACGTGATGTTTTCTTGCCCAAGGAGTTTTATCCAATGAATCTGTCTCGTCCCCAAGAAGAATGCGGCGTTTTTGGTGTCTATAATCATCCCGAGGCGTCCAACCTGACCTATCTCGGTTTGTATGCCCTGCAGCATCGTGGACAGGAAAGCTGCGGAATTGTCTCATCCGACGGGTCGACCCTGCATGCCCACAAACGGATGGGCCTGGTGGCCGACGTGTTCAGCAATCAGGATGTCTTCAAAAAACTGCCCGGCCGGTCCGCCATCGGCCACGTGCGCTATTCTACAGCCGGGGCTTCGGTGGAAAAGAACGTGCAGCCGATCATGGTGGATTACTCCCGCGGTTCCATCGCCGTCTGCCATAACGGCAACCTGGTCAATGCCCAGCTGCTCAAGGCCGAGCTGGAAGCCTACGGATCCATCTTTCAGACCACCATGGATACGGAGATCATCATCCATCTGCTGGCGGTGGCCCGTACCAACTCACTGGTTGATCGCATCGTGGAGGCATTGAGCCGGATCAAGGGCGCTTATTGTCTCCTGTTTCTGACGGAGAGTCGCATGATCGCCGTGCGCGACCCGAACGGTTTTCGACCGCTCTGCCTGGGGAAACTGGGTTCGGGTTGGGTGGTTGCCTCGGAGAGCTGCGCACTGGACCTGATTGAGGCCGAGTTCATCCGCGAAATCGAGCCGGGTGAAATGATTGTCTGCAATACTGACGGGGGCATCGAGTCGCTGTTTCCCTTTAAAAAGGTTGTTCCGACCCCCTGTATCTTTGAATTTGTCTACTTTGCCCGACCGGATTCCACCATTTTCGGCAAAAATGTGTACCTGACCCGCAAAGAGATGGGGCGTCAGCTGGCACGGGAATACCAGGTGGACGCAGATGTCGTTATTGCGGTGCCCGATTCCGGGGTGCCGGCCGCCATGGGGTATGCCGAGGAATCGGGCATACCATTCGAGATGGGGCTGATCCGCAATCACTACGTTGGCCGTACCTTTATCGAGCCGGCCCAGTCAATCCGTCACTTCGGCGTCAAGATCAAGCTCAATCCCGTGCGGGAGCTTCTCAAGGGCAAGCGCGTGGTGGTTATCGACGATTCCATCGTGCGCGGCACCACCTCCCGGAAAATCGTCAAGATGGTGCGGGATGCCGGTGCCAAAGAGGTGCATATGCGCATCTCGTCCCCCCCTACCAGCTATCCCTGCTATTACGGCATCGACACCCCCAACCGCAAGGAGCTGATCTCGTCGTCTCACACCATCGATGAGATCTGCCGCTATATCACCGCTGATTCATTGGGGTACATGTCTGAGGCCGGCCTGCTGAAATCGGTCGGGCTCAATAATACGAATTTCTGTAAAGCCTGTTTTGCCGGAGATTACCCGGTTGCATTCCCCAAACCTGCGGAATTGCCGCAGATGGGACTTTTTGAGGAGGAGCAGAGCAGATGAGTGACCGCGAACAGTTAAAGAAGATCATTCTGGAGTTGTCCTACGAAAAACGACTGGTGAAGCTGGCATCGGGCCGAGAAAGCGATTTCTACTTCGACGGTAAACAGACCACCCTGCATGCGGTCGGCGGCTTTCTGACCGGTAAACTGTTTTATGAGGCCATCAAGGATGTGGAAGGGGTAGAGGCGGTCGGCGGAATTACCCTGGGAGCCGATCCCATCGCTACCGCTACCTCGATCGCCGCCCACCTGGCCGGTCAGAACCTGCATGCCTTTATCATCCGCAAGGAGCCCAAAGGACACGGCACCGGCCAGTGGCTGGAAGGCCGCAAGAACCTGCCGCCGGGAACCCGGGTGGTTATTGTCGAGGATGTGGTCACCACCGGCGGCTCTTCCATGAAGGCGGTCCGTCGAGCCGAAGAAGAAGGACTCAAGGTGCTCGGTATCGTCACCCTGGTGGACCGTGAAGAGGGTGGCCGTGAAAATATCGAAGCCGAAGGCTACTGGTTGAGAACGATCTTTACCAAATCGCAGCTGGTCGGGGCGTAGAACGGATTAGCTTCACTGTGTGCACGTTGAATGAATTTTTATTCATTACATGCAGTGCACAATGTGGTATACCTCCCGTAGTTTTCTGTTGCTGCTGATCAACTAACTGGCTTGAGGTGCTCATGAGGCTGTTTTCCGGTATGTCGCTGGTGGTACTGGTTGTGCTCTACTCCGTTGCAAGCAGTGCCGGCGAACCGGCCAAAGAGCCGATGCTTTCGTTACAGGGGTATACCGGCATCCTCAATACGCCCAGTGCTCATGTCAACAGTGAAGGCAGTATTCACCTGATGATCACTGATCAGCGCGAGTACATGTGGCGTAACGACCAACAGAACCGTCAGGAAAACTACCTCATGTCACTCGGCCTGTTCAGTTTTTTCGAGCTGGGCGGTCGCTTGACTGAGGCGCCTGGCAGGATGCGGGACCTGTCGGCATCGTTCAAGGTGACATCGGCGCCCCTGACCAGGGGACATGCCTACTGGCCAGTCATCGCGGCCGGCATCCAGGATGTCGGGGGTGGCGCCAATCTGCTGCAGTCCCGTTATGTGGTCATCTCCGAGGACCTCTGGCGATTCAGGTTTTCAGCCGGCTACGGATTCAGTTCCGAGCGGATGAAGGGGGGCTTTGGCGGTGTCGAGTTCCAGGTTCATGACTGGGTGACACTGCTGGGTGAGCATGACACCCGAGACACGAACGCCGGTATCCGCCTGGTGACGCCGGAGATCTGGAAAACACCCGTCCAATTGGCCGCCACGTTTAAATCCGCACTTAATCATAATCCGGGAAATATCGATATTGCTATGGGCGTTACATTTCCGCTGGATTTTCGAAAAAGGTCCGGAATCCTGCCGGATACCAGGATTGAAGCGCCTCGGGGCTCGCTTCAAGAGGACCCCGCTGTACTCCCTGCTCAAACAGATCCTTCGCCCGCATCTTCTCGTGCAGCCTCGACTCCACCGGTTACCGCTATTTCGCTTCCCTCCCCGTTGTTTGACAAACCTTCCTCTGCTGATTCAACGAATGCCGTCACTCCTGATAGATCTGCAAATCTTGGCCTGCTGCAGAAGCGCCTTGTTGCAGCCGGTTTTGTCAACGTCCGTGTGGGGCAGCGCATAAGCCGGGAACTGGTTGTTGAATATGAAAACACTGTCTATAACCACAATGAACTGGATGCTCTGGGAGTGGTGGCAGGTATCATCTCGGAGGAGGCCATAGAGCAGTTCGAGGCACTTCGTATTGTCATCGTTCGCAAAGGCATCCGGGTGGCTGTTGTCTCGGCCCCTCTGGCGGATGTGCGTGAATTCATGAAACAGCCGCTGCAAAATTCCCGGAAACTGAAGGACTCCATCGCATTCAGCTATGACACGGGCATTGTTGAGGATACCTATTATTATCCCCAAGAGAGCGGCTTTCAGTTTCCCAATACATCACTGATCCTGGCTCCGGGGTTGCAGACGTTCGTCGGTACCGAATTGGGGGTGTTTGACTACGTGCTGTCGTTCAGGCCGGAAATCCTGTCCAACCTTTGGAAAGGTGCCGTGTTCCAGGCGCGCTGGGACATCCCCCTGATCTGGAGCGCGAATTTTGATGATGGAAATTTTTTTCGTGACCGCAGAACTGATGCCCGCATGGACCGGGCCATGCTCTTCCAGGGAGTCAATCTTGCTCCGGGCCTCATGGCCAATCTTGGCGCCGGTCTGGTACTCCATAATATCTACGGGACGTTGAACGAACTTACCTGGAGTTCGGTTGAAGGCGCACATCGCCTGAGGGGTGTACAGGCCTGGGCCCGCGATCCGGATACCCGTCGCACAATGGATGTGTATCTGGGCTCGTACCGCTATCTCTATGCCCCCCTGGATCTGTCGCTGGAGGCAGTCGGAGGGAGGTTCTGGGGGCAGGACCGCGGATTCAGCCTAGAATTGAAGCGTTTTTTCGCCGATACTGCCGTATCTGCCTATTATAAGAACTCAACAACCGCCGAAGGCAAACATTGGCAGGCGGCCGGTATCCAGTTCGCTTTTCCTCTGACGCCGAGAAAGGACCTGAAGGTAGGGCCGATCCAGGTGCGCGGCAACAATGAATGGTCGTATGCCCAGGAGACAACATTGGCAATCGGCGAACAGAAAACCAATGATGTCCTCACACAGGCGCTTGCGATAAATCCCCAGCCGACACCGGCATTGTCTAGTTCATACTACAATCGCGACCGGCTGAACGCCGGCTACATCAGGCTGCATCTGGAACGCCTCAGGGACGCATGGATGAGGTATCGCACTGTTCCAGTCGGGGTGAGATGAAAATATTTATCGTCAGGAATAGATTGACTTATGATGAGAGTAAGTTATATTTTATCAAAATTTTTAGAGTAATATTATGAGACCATACATATATCTGAATCTAACTACAGGAGGTTGATATGCTTTTTAGATCAAAATTGTTTCGTTATGCAGCATTGATTGTGTTGGCGGGGATGCTGAACGGCTGTGGTGGCGGAGCATCTTCCTCCTCATCCAATTATGTACAGACGGGAAAATCGGTGCAGGGACCGGTAAGCGGTGCACGAATCTTTGCCGACAGGGTTGAGGCAGGCGTTCGATTTGTAGAGGATGGCGGTGAGATAGCTACAACTACTCTTGCTGATGGTAGCTATACCCTGCCTTCGCTCCCCACCTACAGCTATATTGTTGTCTCTAAAGGTGGTACCGATACACTGACTGGTAAGCCTGCACTCCAGATGTTTGCACCTGCCGGAGCCAGAAACATCACCCCGCTGACGACTCTGGTGGCGCTTGATACGACAAATCCTACGCTTGACCCAACTAAGGGGGTTCTGGCAAAACTTAAAGCCCTTCTACCTGCTGGGGTCGAGTACGATACAAATATTGCCGAAAATTCCAGTCCGGCGGTCCTCCTGTTGGTCAAGTCCGTTGAGGCGGCAACAAAATCGCTGTCAGATGCGCTTGTTACCAGCGACACAACACGCAACGCCTATAACCAGACCCTGATCATGCAGGCAATTGCTCAAAACCTGGCGAGCACAGGGACAACTGCAGCAGACATAGCAACTCCGTCCATTCTTACTGCGAAGCTTTCAGCAGCTCTCGATGTTGCTTTGACCAGAATACTATCACAAAACCGCAATGTTATAACGTTTTCCAATCCAGCTGATCAACTGATAGTTGCCGGAAACGTTGCTTCAGGTTCAGTCAACGCCGCATGCGCCTTGCTTGCGATACCGACTTCAAGCGGAGCTCTGCCAACTGCTACCAAACAGCTGGAGTCCTCACTTTTATCTGCCGTCGGTCTGTACAATGCTGCTGTAGCAGGCACGGTGACGGTTATTGTTGGTTCATCCATCACGGTTGTCATTACGCCACCACCATTTAGCCCACCGACGATACCTGTTGTGACCGTGCCTATCTCGGTCATTGTTACCGGAGCGACCGGTTCGACCGGTTCGACCGGAACAGGTACGCAATTCTAACAAACGGCTTAACGGATTTTTTATGAAGATAGGTTGCCTGCAAGAGGTATTGGACCATATTTTTACCCAACTTATGAAGAATTCTCAGGTATACGTACAAAAATCAAACAACGGAGGTGCAGCATGAAAACAAACCCTGTAAGACTGAGAGCCGCATCGCTTGTTTTTGCCTGTGTATTGGCGATAACCGGCATCTCAGGCAGTATCGGTACTGCAGCCGCTGCGGTAAATATCCTGGACTCGACCTATTCACCGGGTGGGAGCTCTGGAGATGGTGTCACAGGTTATGCCCGTGCTACGGGAGACTTGTTCAACAGTGGTCGCGCGGTGGCTGTGCAATCCGACGGCAAGATCCTGGTGGCTGGTGCGTATGACAACGGTTCAGGCGATACTGATGCCGTGGTATTGAGATACAATCCGAATGGAACTCCTGATACCTCATTTAATAACAATGTTAATGGCGCTTTCGGATTTGGAGCTGGTGGAGCGGACAAAATCAACGCGATCGCAATCGATCCTGCTACCGGCAATATCGTTGTAGTCGGAACATATGCCAATCCTAATGGTACTACAGGGAATGACGTCTGGGTAATTCGGCTGACTTCGGCAGGTGTACCGGATACCAGTTTTGGGCCGACGGGCAGAGGTGATTTTGTATATGAAAGTCCCGGCAATGATTCAGGCAATGCAGTTGCTATCGATACAAACGGCCAGATCATTGTGGTTGGAACTCATGACGATCTTAGTGGAAATTCATCCGCCTGGATCATCCGTTTAATGCCTGATGGTTCGGATGTTGACAATACATTTAACTTTGTTGATGCAGACCATTATGGAAGCATCACAGTTACAGGGGAGATTTCTGCGGGTGTTCCTGAGCCGGGTATTCACACCGGTAATGCCGTGGCTCTGGATGCTTCAGGAAATATAGTTGTTACTGGGGAACGCAGCCTGGGGAGTGGGAATAGTGCCATGTGGGTACTGCGGGTAACACCCGCCGGCCAAATCGACACCACCTTCGGTAATGGAGGCGTTGTATCTCTGGGGAGCGGCGGTGCCCATGCCGGCAACGCAGTTGCCATTGATAAAGACAGCGGCACTATCCTGCTGGTGGGCACATATGACTGGTCGAAAAGCACAACATTGTCTTTGTCAAATAAGAAAAAGGATATCTGGGTACAGAGGCTTCTCAGCAATGGTTCCATTGATCCTTCTTTCTATGTAAACGGTCTCACCGGCGGGGCTTCATTTGGCGATAACGGAAATGATACTGGTAATGCTGTGGTCATTCAGCCGGATCATATGATCGTAGTTGTTGGTACCTATGATGCCGATAACGCCAACAGTGCGGTCTGGGTACAGCGCCTTAAAGAAAACGGCCAGCCCAGTGAAACATTTAACAACGGCAGTTCACTCTTTAAATATTCCGGTATTGGCAAGTTTACCGGTAATGCGGTTGCTTTACAACAGGCTGATAATAAGATTGTGGTGGCAGGAACAGGACGTATTGATAACGGTGCTACATCAACTGTTATGAGCCTGCGTGTTGATAATTCTACGAATCTGCTGGCTGTATATACACAAGGCAGTGGAAATGTCTCTGCTACACCTGGCACGTTATTATTTAACAGTTCCCTCAACGCTTTTATTGAAAAATACAGTCCGACCGATGTGGTTACTATTACGGCATCTCCGTTAACTGGCTGGCTGTTTGCCGGTTGGAGCGGCGCTTGCACAGGTACGGGTGTCTGTCAAGTTACTATGGACACTCCCAAGAGCGTTACTGCAACCTTTGAGCAGCCACGACTTACGGTCACCACTACTGGTCTCGGTACCGGTACGGTAACCAGTAGTCCAGCGGGTATTGTCTGTGAAAACGGTTCATCCAATGGCTGCACCAATCTGTTTGTTGCTAATGATCCGGTAACGCTCACTGCTACAGTTCCTTGGTATTCTACTTTTAGTGGTTGGAGTGGCGCATGCACATCGACTGGAAGCTGTATTGTCCCAATGGATCAGCTGCTTACATCAGTCGGAGCCACTTTTGCTTCCAACGATAACGTCAGGCTCAACGGGGCTGCACTCTACTCCAAGCTGCTTGATGCTTACGTCGCTGCAACCGGTTCCACTGCCACCATTGATGCCCAGGTTTTCACATTTCAGGAAAATCTGCAGTTGAACAAGGCCTTAACTGTGTCACTTAACGGCGGTTTAGGCAACGGATTTGCAACCAATCCCGGCGGCAATTTCTCAACCGTAAAGGGCTCCCTGAAGATCAACGCAGGACGTCTGAATGCAAAAAATATCAAGGTCAAGTAGACTATCGGATCCAATTGACTCTTGATGACATCAGCCCCTCCGGAGAAATCCGGTGGGGCTGCTTTTTGTTTTACAGATATTTTTGATTGATCTAGCGGGTACCAAGGAACAGCACAATGATCGATTGGCACAGTCACATACTTCACGGCATCGACGATGGGGCGGTGGATTTGCAGCAATCATTGGCCATGGCTGCATCGCTCGCTGCCGCCGGTTTCACGGAGGTGTACTGCACCCCTCACCAGATCCGCGGGTGTTATGAAACCGGAAACGATGGCGTTCGACGGGGTGTTGCGGAGCTGCAGGAATGTCTGACCAGCAACGGCATTTCTCTGACCTTGCACACTGGCCGAGAATATCTCCTGGATGAATATCTGCTGAACTACCTGGAAGATCCGCTTCCACTGGGAGACAGTCTCCAGATTCTGGTCGAGATTCCGCCGCGCATAACAGCTGATATGGTTCGACAACTGCTGTACGGTGTTGTTCGGTCAGGTTTCAAGCCAGTAATTGCACACCCTGAACGCTGCCATCTCCTGGTGCCGGCAACTCGTCGTGCAGCCGGCAGAGGTCTCTGGAGCACCATTTCAAACCTGATTGCGGGTGGCGAACGAGGCCGACGGAATCAGGAACAAACAGACTCGACCGGCAACTCTCTCCTTGACTATCTGCGCGACCTGGGCTGTTCCTTTCAGGGCAATTTGGGCAGCTTCTGCGGATTCTATGGGCGTCAGGTGCAGTCCGTTGCAGACAAGTTGCATAACAAGGGAATTTACGACCGTTTCGGCAGTGATCTGCATGCACCTGAACAGGCCGGTCGTATCCTCAAGTCACTCCCACCTCATATTGTATAGCCGCTGTTTCCACGATGCTGTTGAGATGTCCAAAGGGTAGTCTTAGTACCCTTTTTGTTTGACTAGCAGCATATCGAAATGTATATTTACCAATCAAATTTTACTATAGGTGTCCTCCATGTTCCGCTTTCACCATATCGCAACCTTGGCACTCCTGACAGGAATGTTTGTTTTAACCTCCTGCGCCGGCCACGAAGACCTCAAGTCCGGCCTGTATAAAACCGTTGTCACTCCCGCATCCCCTATTGTGGAGAAAATCCCTGTCTCGGCCGCCTTGGCACCCTCAGACCCCCAGCCGGCCTCTTTTGACTACCTGGTCGGTATCGGCGACGTGCTCAGTATCAACGTTTACGCTCGTCCGGATCTTTCCACCGGCATCACAACAACCGGCACCGGCGCCATCAAGGGGAGCCGCGTTGACGGCAACGGTAATATTCACCTGTCGCTGATCGGCAGCGTTTCGGCCGCCGGGATGACCGTCAGCCAGATTCGCGAAAAGGTGGAATCCTCTCTACGGAAATACGTACAGGAACCTTCGGTCGTGGTTGAAGTGGCTGAATACCGCAGCAAGCCGATCTACCTGATGGGACAGTTCAAAACACCCGGCGTGTATTACCTGGACCGCCCGATGACCTTTCTGCAGGGCATTACCCTGGGCAACGGTTTTGATGTAACAGCCAATCTGCGCGGGGTCCGACTTCTGCGCGATCAAAAAATTGCCCCGGTTGATGTTTACTCTCTGATCCTGGACGGCCGCATCGAACAGAATGTCTGGCTCAGGCCGGGTGACACGGTCTTCATCCCGGATAACCGCACCCAGAATGTCTTCGTCTTTGGCGCAGTCAACAAACCAGGTCCTTATCCCATGGCCCAGGGGCGCATGAATATCCTGGATGCCATTGCCTCAGCCGACCCGCGTACTGTAGGTCTGGACCTGGAGAACGTCAGGATCATACGTTCCCTGACCACTACCAGCGGCGAATTGCTGGTGGTTGATGTGGAGAAGATCCGTCGTGGCGAGACCCTCCCCATGCAGCTGGTGGAGGGAGACGTGGTCTATATCCCAAAAAACAGATTCGGCACCTGGAACGATATCATTAATGAGATCCTGCCTTCACTGACGGCTGTAAGTACTCTGCTGCAGCCCTTTGTTTCAATCAAGTTCCTAACGCAGAAATAACGGAGATTCGATGAACAACCCTCAGCCTCCTCCTCCGCAGCACCAGATCGAAGAGGTCCACCTCACCGATTATCTCAACGTCATCATGCGCCGCAGGCGCATTTTCCTGTTTTCCTTCATCGCCCTCTTCGTTGGTGTGGCATTGTTCACCTTTATCATGAAGCCGGTCTATGAAGCCGGTGCTACCCTGCATGTCAAGGATGAAAAGGGGGGCAAGGGGGGCATTCTGGGCGATCTGGCCATGCTCAACTCCTCCAATCCGGTTGACGCCGAGATCGAAATTCTTAAATCACGATCCAATGCTGAAGAGGTGGTCAAACGTCTGCATCTGACCTGGGACATCTCCCGCAAGACGAGCGATCTCAATATAACCATTACCGAATTTGCATCGACGTCCCGTGATCCAGAGTACACCATAGAAATGACCGCTCCGGACAGCTTCATCGTCAAATCCGCCGACGGCTCCCCAACCGTTCAGGGCAAAACCGGCCAATTGATACGGACGCCAAATCTGACCCTGTTGCTCAGCGAGATCAAAGGGGGACATTCCGGTGACAGCTTCAGGCTGAAGCAGCGCAACTTCAATAAAACCGTCGTGGCTCTGCGTAAAGTGATCAAGGCCAGCGAGGTTGGCAAGAAGACCAATATCATCAAGGTGACCTACACCAATACCGACCCGGTCCTCGCGCGGGACGTAGTCAACACGCTCGTGCAGGCCTACCTGGACCGGACCCTCTCCTTCAAAACCGAAGAGGCCAGCCGTACCGTAACCTTCGTTGAGGATCAGCTCAAGGGCACTCGTGACGAGTTGGACCAGTCCGAGAAAAACCTGCAGTCATACAAATCAACCAGTGGTGTGGTCAAGCTGGATGCCGAGGCCGAAGAGCTGGTCAAGAAGCTGTCAGAGATCGAGAAGGACCGTGCCTCGGTGACCCTGCAGCGCAAACAGGTTGAATTTGCGCTGGCGGCCCTGCTGGAGGCACGCCGCAAAGGGCAGGTCTACACCCCGGCTGTTTTCCGCGAAGACCCGCTGATCGCCTCCATGGCCACCCGGTTGACTGAACTGGAGGTTCAGAAGCGGGCCCTGCTTTCTGAAAATACCGAGAGCCACCCCCAGGTCAAGGCTGTCCTGAGCCAGATCGACCAGATCCAGAAAAAACTGCAATCCACCTACGAAACATCCAAACTGAATCTGGCTAAGCAGGAAACCTCCATCCTGCAGCAGCTGCAGCAGTACGAAGCCAAGATGCGTACCCTGCCGGCAGCCGAGCGTGATCTGGCCCGCCTGATGCGCCTTTCCAAGGTTAATGCCGACATCTACATGTTCCTGCTGCAGAAGCATGAAGAGGCCCGTATCGCCAAGGCCTCCACCATCAGCAACATCAAGGTTGTTGATCCGGCTATTACGCCTGACCTGCCGGTCAAGCCCCAGAAGAAGAAAAACCTGCTGCTCGGTCTGTTGGTGGGGCTCATGTTCGGGGTCGGGGCGGCCTTTTTCATGGATTATCTGGACGACACCATCAAGGACGAGGAAGAGGCCAAGCGTGCCCTGGGCTGGCCGCTGCTGGCCATGATCCCGGCCATAGAAGGCGACAGTGACAGTGAACAGGCTCCCACCCGCGCCTCGCGCCTGGTTGTGCAGAACAAGCCCAAATCCCCGACGGCCGAGGCGTTTCGCGGTCTGCGGACTGCCATTCACTTCTCTTCGCTCAAGCGTGACACCAAGGTGATCATGATCACCAGCAGCTTCCCGGGCGAAGGAAAATCAACCATTGCCGCCAACCTGGCACTGACTTTTGCCCAGGCCGGCAACCGGGTGATTCTGGTGGATTGCGACCTGCGCCGGCCGTCAATGAACGTTATCTTCGATCATTCCCGAAGTCCGGGTGTCACCGAAGTTTTGGCCGGAGACATATCCGTGGCCGAGGCACTGCACAGTACCGAAATCGAGAACATCAGCCTGCTGACAGCAGGCACCATTCCCCCCAATCCTGCCGAACTGCTCTGTTCCGACAATATGCGCGACCTGCTGACCGGGCTTCGTGAATCCTACGATATTGTTATCATCGATGCCCCGCCGGTCATCCCGGTCACTGATGCCCCTCTGCTGACCGCCTTTACCGATATGGTCGTGGTGGTGCTGGAATCCGGACGCATCCCGGCCAAGGCTGCCCAGCGCATGAAGGAACTGCTCCAGTCAGTGCAGGCTCCGGTGTCCGGTTTTATCCTCAACGACCGTACCGCGCTCTTTTCCGACTCCTACGGCTATTACGGCAAGGGCTATTACGGAAAAGGCTACTATGGTCGTCGCTACTACGGCTATGCCTACTACGGAGCCGACGACCAGGCGGAAGTCAAACCAAAGAAATCATGGTGGCGAAAGCTGCTGAGATGACAAACTTGGTGAACTTTCCCAGAAGGACGCTATTCGTTTGGAGCACATGTCCATGCCACAGCAATCAGTAACACCGTCCAGCAGCCATAATCGAAGGCGTCACAGCGGCTCATGGGTTGAGCGAAGAATTCGCCGTATCCGGGGAAGCAGGCAGGCGCAAAAGCAACTGCACCAAATGCTAATCATCATTTGTGCCGTGTTAATCGCCTTCATTCTTGGTTATTATTTTTTCGGACCGAGTTTCAGTGCTTCGGGAGAATGATGCAACGCTCCGGGCCCGTAGTATCTCGAAGGTTGTTTTGATTTTACATGATCGCTCATTCTGCAGGATTCTCATGATGCCGTCTCAATATGAGACGAATATGTCGGCTTGATACAGTTTTGTGGTATTAATATCCGTATCATGCTGAAGTTACTCGATATCAACATATGATGTTGTTAGGCACGTTTCTTGACATACAGTATGCATTATCAGAAACTCAATTCCGTAAAGAGTGGAGCATACATGAACATTCCTTTGATTCGAATCGTCGCCACACTTCTGCTGACATTGCTAATTTCCCCGCATGCCCAGGCCGCCCCTCCGGAAACGGCACCTGCCTCAAATATCAGCCCAGCTGCCGCTACTTCAGTCCTGGAACATTTTCGTACCTTCTCAGGACAGAAGACGCCTGATGCCCTGCTACGCTTGTTTTCAAACCCCGCCGCAGATACAGTGAAGCAAAAGCCCCAGGTTGCACTCAGTGATGGTCAGACGCATATTGAACTGACATTGAAAATTAAGACAACTGATGCCACGGCACCCAATTTTGCCTGCATTGAAGGGCGCCTGATCACCGTTAAACAGATCGAGGCCGGAGTATGGCAACTGGAACTGTTGCCGGATGCCGGTTCCTGGAAGTCTGCCGTAGTCGTTCAACAAGGGAACGACAGTCAAACTGTGCCGTTGACGGTTGCACCGCCGCTTAGCGGTGATCTCAGTATGAAAGGTTTCATTGCCTACCTGAAAGACATCCAGGCAGATGAAAAACAGCGCATTGACCTGAATAATGACGGAATTCTTGATTACCAGGATGACTATGTACTGGCAGTAAACGTCCTGGTTGCCAGAGATGCATCCCCGCATGATTTGGCCACCAGGAACAAGCGGGCCCGCGAATTGACCCCCGTCCGCCCCAAACCTTGATTATCATTTGAAGGATATCCTGGCATGACTAAAACATTCACAGCTGCAACAGCCCTGTTGTCACTGGTGTTCATTATCGTACTGCCTGGGATGAGCTTTGCCCGGCAGGATTCTGTGCTGCCACCCTCCGGAGAGATCGTGAAGCTGGGGGAAAAGATGTATCGCAATGGCCTGCTCCCTTCCGGCGAAGAAATGCAGGCGGTCATTAAGGGGGATGTCCATGTCCCCGGCTCGGCATTCAGCTGCGTTAGCTGCCATCTGCACAGCGGTATCGGCTCGGTGGAGGGACAGGTTCTTTCCCCCCCGACCAATGGTTTGAAACTTTTTAAGCCGTATTACCAGTACAACCCTGTTATTCCGGATCCGACAAAACCCAGAAAATCCATGATGGACAACCCTGCGGCTAAACCCCTGTATCGCCCTGCCTATACTGATGCAGCACTTGCCGAGGTTATTCGCAGCGGGACCAACCCGACCGGTCGGCAGTTGAACGACATCATGCCCCGCTACCTGATCGATGACCGTGATATGGCAATTCTGATAGCCTACTTGAAGACGCTATCGGCCGAACATTCCCCCGGGGTCTCGAAGCAGGAGATACGTTTTGCAACTGTCATAGCGGGCGATGTCCCGTCCGGGCAGCGCAGCGAAATGTTTGCCATGCTGGATGCGGTCATAGAAGATCATAATCGCAAGGCCAAGCTGAGAAACAAATACCTCAAGTATGGCCCAGACATCAAAGCGGCTGATTTTAACTACCCGATGTTTACGTTATCGCGCTGGGAGTTGACCGGCCCTCCTGCAACCTGGCGGAGCCAGCTGGAGGAGCGCTACCGCAAAGAACCGGTGTTTGCCCTGTTGGGCGGGCTCTCGTCTGCGGGGTGGCAGCCTATCCACGGTTTCAGCGAACAGAATAAAATCCCCTGCCTCCTGCCGGTTACCGACCTGCCGGTAATTTCCGATACGGATTGGTACACCCTCTATTTTTCCAAAGGAGCCTATCAGGAAGGTGAAGCCGCTGCGAGATTCCTGGCGCGCAGCAGCGAAGCGGGTGCCGATCTGCCGCTCCTGCAGATTGTAGATGATACGGACCGTGCCAGGGCCGTGTCGAGCGGATTTCAAAACGCCTGGAAGGACCTAGGCAGACGTGCGCCCGTTACGGTACAGCTTACGCCCGGTGAGACGGTTTCCGCAGCCACTATCCGCAGGCTGTCTGAGAAGGCAGCGCCTGCAGTTATCCTGCTCTGGACTGCGGCAGGTACAGAGTCCGCACTTGCAGAACTCGCCGGACAGATAACGCCACCTGTCAGGGTCCATGTCTCTTCGACACTGCTGAAGCATGATCTCGGCAGGATACCAGAAGCGGCCCGCTCCTTCACCTATGTCAGCTATCCGTACCGCATTGAAGCGGAGAACAGGTTTCACGTCAATACCAGGGCCTGGATGCAGAAGCGGGCTATTCCGGTCAGCAATCTGAGGATATCATCCAGCTTGTTCGCATTGACGAAAGTGTTGCTGGAGCCGTTTCAGGCCGTCAAGCGGGATTTTAACCCGGCAGGCAAGGGAAACGGCCTGGTCATCATGGAAGAGCAGTTTGAAATGATGCTGCATGTCCGACGCAATTACTACCGGGATTATCTCCTTGATGTCATCGGCATGATGGCTGACACCGACAGCATCGATTATGAACGTATCAGCTTCGGTCCCGGCCAGCGCTACGTGTCCAAAGGATGCTACATCGTCCAGCTTGCACCCGGCTTGAAACCTGAACTGATCAGGAAAAGTGACTGGGTAATATTTTAGAGACTATGAAGCGGAGCCCTCTATCCATGAAAAATAATCAGCTGACCGCAGCTGCCTTACGCCTGATGATTGTTCTGATGCTTGTCTGTCTGTCAACCGGTGCCGCAGCTGAAAGCAGGACCTACAAGCGTACGACGGAACGTTACCAGATTCCGGATGTAACCCTCATTAACCAGGACGGCACCCCCGTGCGTCTGAAAAGCCTTATGGAATCAGGGCAGCCTGTGATTGTCGATTTCATCTACGGCACCTGCACCACCATCTGCCCGGTACTGTCTGCCTGTTACATCAACCTGCAGCAGAAACTTGGGAGCAATTCGCAGAAGGTGCATCTCGTATCTATTTCGATCGATCCTGAGCACGACACCCCGAAGGTCATGCGGGAATACCTCAAACGCTACCGCGCCAAGCCGGGCTGGGATTTTCTGACCGGCAACCGTAAAGATATCGATGCTGTCATGCGAGCCTTTGATGCCTATATACCGAACAAGATGTCCCATTACGCCCTGACCCTGATCCATACCCCGCAGAGCAGTTCCTGGGTCAGAGTGTTCGGCATCATGAGCACATCCGAGTTCATGGATGAGGTCCGGAAGGTCGGCATCAAATAATGCGGAGCATATTCTGCCGGGTGTCTTAAAAACCCGTCTTCACCAGAGAAGAACACATCACAAAAGGAAGGTACACTTATGAAGAAACTGATCATTGTTGCACTGCTTGCCCTCTGCGCAGCCCCTCTGCAGGCCGCCGACAAACCCATGACCGAAGAGCAGAAAACCTTGTATGTAATCGGTACGAATGTTGCCAGGTCACTGTCCGTATTCAACCTGACGTCTGCGGAGCTTGAGACCGTACTGCTGGGGCTTCACGATACCCGGGCCGGCAAAAAACCCGATTTTGACATCACCGCCTATAACCAGAAGATGCAGGAGCTGGCACGAACGCGGCGCAAGGCCTTGGGTGAAAAACAGGCCGCAGGCGGCAAGGCATACCTTGAAAAGGCCTCCCAGGAGAAAAACGCTGTCAAGACCTCCAGCGGCATGGTCTTTATCCCCGTCACCGAAGGCAAGGGCGATTCGCCAAAGGCGACCGATACCGTCAAGGTCAATTATCGTGGAGCCTTGATCGATGGTAACGAATTCGACAGTTCGTATAAACGCAACAAACCGCTGGAATTCAAGCTCAACGGCGTTATCTCCTGCTGGACCGAAGGATTGCAGAAGATGAAACCGGGAGGCAAGGCACGACTGGTCTGCCCGCCGAACCTGGCCTATGGCGATAACGGTGCCGGTGACCTGATCCTGCCGGGTGCGACTCTGAACTTCGATGTGGAGTTGCTGGAGGTTAATCCCGGAGCAGAGGCCGTAAAGCCCGTGGCACCTGCAGAACCGGCCAAGAAATAACCTGCCTGAAAACAATGATGAATTTTGAGTGTTGGATGTTGCTACTGTACTCCATCCAACATTCAAAATCCATTATCCATAATTCCGTAACTCAACAGGTGCCAGATGAAAAAAGTGTTCACAGCAATTGCCCCAGTTCTTCTGATCCTTTTTATGTCCATGGTCCTGTCGGTTTCTTCGGCTCAGGCCGACAGCAAAAAATACAAACGAACCATAGAGCACTACACCATTCCCAATGTAGCCCTGATTAATCAGGACGGGAAAAAAGTGCGGCTCGCCTCCTTGCTGAACAGTGATCAGCCGGTTATTGTGGATTTTATCTACGGCACCTGCACAACCATCTGTCCGGTGCTGTCGGCCGGTTACGCCAATCTGCAGGGCAAGCTGGGCGCCGGCAGCCAGATGCCGCGGCTGATCTCGATCACCATCGATCCGGAACACGATTCGCCAAGTGTCATGAAGGAGTACCTGAAGCGCTACCGGGCCAAGCCGGGCTGGGACTTTCTGACCGGCAGCCGGGCCGACATCGATGCCGTGATGAAAGGTTTTAATGCCTACATCCCCGACAAGATGTCCCACTACCCGCTGAACCTGATCCGCTCCCCGAAGGATGGCAGCTGGGTGCGTCTGTTCGGTATCATGAGTTCCCGTGAGTTCCTGGAAGAGTACCAGAACGTCATAGGAAAATAGACGTGTTGAAGCCTTTATCTGGCAAAATCCTGAATTCCGCTTGCCCAGGTCAGGGTCATACATCGCCAGTCGCTGCATACTCCCAACCTGTTGTCAGGATAAATCCCATGACTCTACGCCAGCTATTAAACGCCCTGACATCCCTGTTTCGGGTGGTCATACTTGCCGCCCTGGTGGTCCTGCCCGCTGTGGATGGACGGACGGCACCAGCGCCACCTGCTGCACCCGAACTTCCGAAAGCCGAGATTGTCCGCCTAGGCGAGCGGATGTACCGTGATGGTATACTTCCCTCCGGTGCCCCCATGCCGGCCTTTATCCGGGGGGACGTGGAGGTCGACAGCCGTGCCTTTTCCTGCTCCAGTTGTCACCTCCGTGCCGGGCTGGGGTCCGTTGAAGGCGGAGTGGTAACACCGCCGACCAACGGCGCACTGCTCTATAAGCCGTATCGCCGTCCTCCATCAATGAACGACATTCAGGACCGTGCGGGGCGCTACATCTATGCCAAAACAGTAGCGGAACGGCCGGCATACAACCGGGAAACCCTGGCAACCTCCCTGCGCTTCGGCACCGATCCCGGCGGCCAGATCTTCAATGACGTCATGCCGCGCTATCCGCTGGTTGACCGTGATATGTCGATCCTGATCGGATATCTGGAGCTGTTGTCTTCCGATTATTCGCCTGGTGCCACCGGAAAATCCTTTGCTTTTGCCACCATCATTACGGATGATGTCAGCCCGGAGGATCGAGAAGCGCTGCTTAAACCCCTGAACGCTTTTGTTGATGAGGCTAACCAGCAGGCAGATCTCTACGACCAGTTCATTCACTTCAACTACACCCCCACCATTGATATGAAATACGCCTTTCGTCGTATATCCCTGGATATCTGGGAATTGAAGGGTCCACCCGAGACCTGGCAGCAGCAACTTGCAGCCCTGTATGCCAAAAACCCAGTCTTTGCCGTTCTCGGCGGCATTTCCAATCAGGATTGGCGGCCGATCAATGACTTCTGCGAAGCTCAGCGTCTCCCCTGCCTGTTTCCCATAACCAACCTGCCGGTTGTCGCCGATTCCAACTGGTATACCTATTATTTCAGCAAGGGATATTACCAGGAAGGGGAGGCGACCGCCCGTTATCTTAACCGCGACGAAACTCTTCCCGCAGACGTGCACATCGTCCAGGTTGTCCAGGACTCACCCGCCGGGAAGGCTCTGGCTAACGGATTTACGACCGCCTGGAGCCAGCTGGAGCGCCCGCCCGTGACCACCTTGACCGTGACCACTCAGCAGTTACGCGAGCAGGGCACCCTGGCAAAGTTAATCAAACAGCATGTCCCCGCTATACTGTTGCTTTGGAGTGACGACAGCCAGGTATCAGAACTGCCGACCCTGCTCTCCTTGCTGGCGGAGCCGGCCAGGATTTTTGTCTCCTCCGGTTACCTTGGCGCGCAGATCACGGCCATCCCGGAAGCGGCCCGCTCCAGGGTCTTTATCACCTTTCCTTATCGCCTGACCCCATTTGTCGGGACAAAGGACGGCAGCGACGCTAAAGTTCCGATCCTGACGACCGCCGCCAATCTGGGCAGCCGCAGGATCACCACAAGAACGATTGCCATGCTGCAGCAAACCACTCTGCAGGGTTTGTGGCTGCTGTTTGATAATCTGTACCGCGATCATCTGCTGGATATCATGAGCATGCAGATGGACAAGACCGTGCTGGATTACGAGCGCATCAGTTTTGGCCCGGGGCAGCGTTATGTCTCCAAGGGGTGCTATATCATTCAGCTCGGTCCTGGTGCCTCCCCCGCCTTACTTCCCATGAGCGGCTGGGTTATACATTAAGTACAGCCGGCTGCACATGATGTGGATTCGGCGAGAAACAACCGATTATAAATTGCCTCGATACAGCCCGCCAAAAGACTGTGAGTTTTCAGGTTGTGCATTCTCCCGACCGGTGGGTGCACAACTTGTAGCCACAATGCACATTGAGACATAAAATCTCATATTGATACGATCCCGTGGCATCCGCAGCAGTTCTCGTAAACAAACCCACCGTAATTTTAGCAACATAGGCATATCACTGTTTTTGGCATGGTATCTGCTGAACATGACACAAGCGGTCAACAACCGGAAGGGACCGCCTTACCCTAACCTGTATGCCATATATCCGACTTTCAAGCAGTATCAATACAATTCAGGATTTAACTACGAAAGGAGAACAACATGGAAAAACAAGTATTCAACACCATTGCAATCCTTATGATGACGGTTCTGCTGTCAATGGGTGGCGGGCTTGTCTTCGCTGCCGACAGCGCGGCCCCCATGACGCCTGAACTGGCAGCCAAAACCGAGAATGTGCGCAAACAGCAAAAACAGCGCATTACCCCTGCCCAGCGCCAGGCAGCTGCCCATGCGCTCAAGTTGCGCAGGGAAAAGCTTCATCAACAGCAACAGAGCGCTCCGCAGCCGGCCCAGAGTACGCCGGCCGCTCAATAGCTTGAATAACCCAATGGGAGGAACCATGAAAACTCAAACTAGACACCATTTGTGGCGATTCGGGCTGGCAGTGATGCTGCTCTGTCTCTGCAGCGTACAAACCATTGCAGGTGTGGCAAAGCCGGTCCCGACCGGTCCCAAGGACCCCGTTACCGGTACCTGGGCTGTCCCCGACTATAACACCACTGCCAACTGGGCCTTCAGTCCGCCGTTGACAAAATTTGTCGACAAGCTGCCCGGTCTGGGGAAAGCCAAGGCCAACAGTCTTGGTAATTACCTGACAATAGCCAATCCGGATATTGTCACCTATCCTGGTTCTGATTATTATGAAATCGATCTGGTGGAATACAACCAGCAGTTGCACTCTGATCTTCCTGCCGGCGGCACCAAGCTGCGCGGCTATGTTCAGGTCAACCGGGGTACCGCCACCACCGGAGGTGGTTTGTGCGGAAACCCGCAACGGGCTTGTACCGCTGCCGACAATACGGTCAATCCTGAACCGGTAAAGTATCTGGGTCCGTCAATCGTTGCACAGAGGGATCGACCGGTACGTATCAAGTTTACCAACCGACTTGCTCCCGGAGCGGCTGGCGATCTCTTTATCCCGGTTGACACCTCGGTTATGGGCGCCGGCAAAGGGCCGGCCTTTCAGGGTGCTACCCGTGGTCAGGGCGCGGCCTGTGACAACACCGTTGCGGGCAATACCTGTGCCAGCTATACCCAGAACCGCGCAACCCTCCACCTGCACGGCGGCCGTACACCATGGATCAGTGATGGTACCCCGCACCAGTGGATGACGCCGGCTACCGAGAATACCCCCTATCCGAAAGGGGTCAGTGTTCAGAACGTCCCCGACATGCCCGATCCGGGTGACGGTTCCCTGACGTTCTACTACTCCAATCAGCAGAGCGCCCGTCTGATGTTCTACCACGATCACGCCTTCGGTATCACCCGTCTCAACGTGTATGCCGGTGAAGCCTCCGGCTACCTGATTACTGATCAGTACGAACAGGACCTGATCGCCCGCGGCGTTATTCCGCCCGAACAGATTCCATTGATCATTCAGGACAAAACCTTTGTTGATGCAGCAAATATCCGTACTGCCGACCCTCTCTGGAACTGGGGCAGTGGCGTCCCTGATGTTAACGGTATCCGCCCTCCGGTGACCGGCGATCTCTGGCTGCCGCATGTCTACATGCCCAACCAGAACCCTTACAACCCGGACGGCAGCGGTATCAACCCTTTCGGACGCTGGTTCTATGGTCCCTGGTTTATGCCGCCTACGGTCATAACCAACGGCCCGATTGCCAACCCGTATTTTGATGCCGACTGCCTGATACCCAATTCACTGACCTGTACCACCCCCGGTCAGCCGCCATTGATCCCGGCCACGCCGCATCCCTCCATGGGGATGGAAGCGTTCATGGATACACCAATCGTCAACGGCGCCCCGTATCCGGTACTGGAAGTTGATGCCCGTGCATATCGCTTCCGTATCCTGAACGCGGCCAATGACCGTGGTCTCAACCTTTCGCTTTTCAAGGCTAGTCCGGTTGCAGCGCCTGCTGATCCGCGTCGTCTGGACAATCGCACCGAAGTTGCGATGCTGCCGGCAGCACCCACTGCAGGCTGGCCGGCACTCTGGCCAACCGATGGTCGTGCGGGTGGTGTTCCCGACCCAGCCACACAGGGACCTAGCTGGATCCAGATCGGTACCGATGGCGGCTTCCTTCCCAAACCCGCAATCAGACACCCACAGCCGATCACCTATGTTACCGATCCGACCGCCTTCTGGTGGGGCGTAGTTCAGGACACGTCACTGGCACTGATGCCGGCTGAACGTGCCGACGTCATCGTCGACTTCAGCGCCTATGCTGGTCAGACTCTGATCCTGTTTAATGATGCGCCTACCGCCTGGCCGGCCATGGACCCCCGTTACGATTTCTATACAGGGGCACCAGATATGCGATCCACCGGCGGCTACGGAACCGGTGGCACATTTGATCCCATCACCCATACCTGGGTCGGCGGCACAGGTACGTTACCTGGTGTTGGTCCCAATACCCACACAGTCATGCAGATCGTGGTGCGGGCAACCCCGGTGGATCCGCCTTACACATTCAACCAGGCTGCTTTGGATGCCGAATTCACCTCGGCAGCACCAATAACGACAGTTAACCCTGCACCGGCTAAACCCCTCTTCCAGCGGGCGCAGGAGCCTATTATCGTTGCCCAGGCCGAGTACCAGGCCGCTTATCCGGCAACGCTCATCCCGACTGCCTACCCTTGGTGGGGCCTGCGCTCTTCCTTGAATCAGCATTCACTCAGCTTTATTACCACTGAAGGCAAGCCGGTTGTTGTTCCGATGGAGCCTAAAGGGATCCATGACGAAATGGGTGCTTCCTTTGATCCGGTCTACGGTCGCATGAGCGGCAACCTGGCCATGCAGATTCCGAATCCGACAACCCTCAATGCCTTGCTGATTCTGTACGGCTATTCCGACCTGCCTTCGGAAACCATCATTAACTCACCTGCCGGTCCGGTCAAGGTCAGCGCCACTATATTGCAGACCCTGGCTGACGGCACCCAGATCTGGGATATCTCTCACAACGGTGTTGATACCCACCCGATCCACTTCCATATCTTTGATGTACAACTGATCAACCGTCTTGGCTGGGATGGCCGCATCGCCCGCCCTGACCCCAACGAACTTGGCTGGAAAGACACAGTCAGAATCAGTCCGCTGATGGATACTATTGTGGCTGTACGTCCGGTAGCACCAATGCTGCCCTTCGGGATTGCCAACAGTCTGCGTCCGCTCAACCCGGCAATTCCTATCAATTCCGCCATGGGCTTTAATAACGTCGACTGGTTGACCGGACAGGCCAGGCCCACACCGGTGACCAACGTTATGACATCCTTCGGTTGGGAGTACGTCTGGCACTGTCACATACTGTCCCATGAAGAGATGGACATGATGCGCCCGATCGTGCTGACCGTAACTAATACGGTGCCGCCTGCCCCGACCTTGTCGACAGTTTCTGCCGGCGCAGTACTTACCTGGGTCGACCCGACCCCGGCCGCTACATCTCTGGGTAATCCCCAGAACGAAATCGGCTTTACAATCCAGCGTTGTTTTGGCTCATGTACCGCAGCTTCCGCCATAAACACCTCAACAACAAATCAGTTCGTATCCAACCAATGGACGAACCTGACAACCAAAGCGCTTGCCAATGCCACCACCTTTACAGATACGGCACCTTTGGTAACCGGCATTCGTTACTACTACCGCGTTTCTGCCTACAACGCAGCTGGTGCCTCGCCCTATTCAAACATAGTGAACCGTGTCGTGGGCACGCGAATCAAACCGATAGCCTCCTTGACCGCTCCGGCAGATGGCGCCCAGGTACCGTACGGCACAAACCCGGTCACCATCAGTGCCACTGCAACCGCTACCACCGGGTTGAAGATCGCCTCAATCAGCATTTATGTCAATGGAGCCCTCTACGGCACCGGCACATTCCTGCCGACCGCCGTTGCCCCGTTCAACTACAGTTACAACTGGACCACAGCCACACCTGGTACCTACGTCCTGGCCGCCACAGCAACCGACACCAACGGTGTCGTTTCGCTGCTTTCTGCAACAAGAACCATTACGGTCGTACAGGCAGAAGCACCCGCCAGTATCACGGTGCCGGCCGGCAGCACCAACGGCAGTTACACCGTTTCCTGGGGAGCATCCCCTACAGCCACGACCCTGCCGCCTGTTACCTACATGTTGGAAGAATCCACAACCCCTGCCTTCACTACAGTTACATCCATAAATGCAGGAGCAGCTTTATCGGCAAATATCACCGGCAAGGCCAACGGTACGGTGTATTACTACCGCGTCATGGCCGTATCACCGACGCTGGGTAACAGCACCTATACTGTCGGTGCCAATGGTTGTGTCGTTTCTTACCCGACAGTTGCACCGGCATCGATCTATGTGCCGGCCACCAGCACCAACGGTATTTATACCGTGACCTGGGGTGCATCTACTACTCCGGGTGCCACCTACACCCTGGAAGAGTCAACATTTAACAACTTCCCGCCTGCCAATACCACTGCAGTGGCAGGTATTATCGGCCTTTCCCATGAGGTCAGAGGCAAAGCTAACGGCACCTACTTCTATCGTGTCAAGGCCGTTGCTGCAGGCTTCTCTACCTTCCCGTATACCACAGCAGCTAACGGCTGTACCGTAACACTGGCTCCGGCGCTTGTTACCATGCCGGCCTTCAGTAAACAGCTTCTGACCGGAGCATCCCAGACATCGTGGGAGAATATCATCCCCAACGCACTGGCTGATTACTTCACCTATGTGCCGTATTCGAATGCGGATGCCATTAAACTGGGTTTCCCGACAACCTGCGGGAATAAAAAGCTCATTGCCAGTCCTGCTGATCAGGCCAGTACAGAAGATTGTTACACCATTACCGCCAGGAAATTTGCCCAGCCTTTGGCTGTTCAGGGCATCTTCGGCGGCGGCCCCGGCCTGCGTGATGCAGGCGGCAATCCGGTTACGACAACCCAGGTATACGGCTATGGTTCCGGTGGTCAATTATGGACACCGCCCTATGTCGATACCACCAAACCGGGTGTCGTTGCAGGAGTACAGGTAACCGGCAACGCACCAACACCGTTTACCAATGGCACCTATGGAACTTCCGGCATCTGGCACTTCCCGGCCCCGACCATCAAGGGGACCAGAGGGCGTCCGATCCGTGTCCAGTGGCTGAACGACCTGCCCAACGAAGCGCCGACAGGTCTCGATCCATCGGTTGACTGCGGCACAGTTGCCCTTAACTGTTTCCCGTATAACCGTATCACTACCCATGTTCACGGCGCGCACGTCGGCCCCGAGAGCGATGGCCTGACCAGCGCCTGGTTCACACCGAACTTTGCGATTAAAGGTGAAGACTTTGTTTCCACCCGTCAGCATGGTCCGGAAGGCACCTACTTCTACCCCATGGATCAGGAAGCCAGCACAATCTGGTATCATGACCATGCCATGGGCACTACCCACAACAACACCAACATGGGTTTGGCAGGCTTCTTCCCGATCACCGATGCCAACGAGCAGGCTCTGATCACTGCCAATGTACTGCCTAGCGGTCCTTATGAACTCGGCTTTGCTCTGCAGGACCGCCATTTCGACAACAACGGCCAGCTGGCTATGCCGGACTACCCGGTCTATGACCTCACCACCCCTGGCTGCACCCTGACGGTCGATGGTCTTGCTGACCCGACAACCTGCAAGCGGATTGACTGGATGAAAGCAGCCGACGGTCACTTCATTCCGTATGTTGCTGGTGATCCATTGCTGTTGAATGCCAACAACATCGGAACAGCCGGTGTTGTAAAAGCCCCCTTCAGTGCTGCAGGAGCAGGAGCACCCTACGGCGCTCCGAGTGCAACGCTTGAATACTTCGGCAACATGCCGGTCGTCAATGGCGTGGTTTACGGTAAAACCAATGTTGAACCGCGTGTCTACCGCATGCGTTTCATCGGCGGCACCGACTCACGTACCTGGGTCATGCAGTTGTTACGCGGTGATCTGCCTGCCACGATAACAATACCTAATCCTTTGCCACCACCTGCGCCGGCTACCATTACTATTACGAATCCTGCAGCCATCGTCCCCATCTGGGTGATCGGCTCCGAGCAGGGTCTCCTCAATCGTCCGGTCTCACGTCAGGAACTCGACCTGATGCCTGGCGAACGTGTAGATGTTCTGGTAGATTTTTCAACTATTCCGAGCGGTACGCGCGTCATGATGAAAAACCTCGGCCCGGATACGCCGTGGCCCGGTTACTTCGATTACACCGCGGGTTTTGTTGCTCCGTCACTGGACATCCCTGAAATCATGGCATTTGATGTCAATCAGCCGCTGAATACCACTATCCCCGTCGCAGCGACACCGGCAGCGACTACCGTTTTGCGTCCGGTCATTCCGGCCATTCCGACGCCGAACAACACCCGTACCATCTCTTTGATGGAGATCACCGACAATTTCGGTCGCACCATGCCGACCATCGACAGCCGTGGCTTCAACCCGGCCGGTATGCCTGTTACCGAAATCATCCGTTTCAATGATGTAGAACAGTGGGATATCGTCAACACCACAGTCGATGCGCACCCGATGCACCTGCATCAGGTAGCCTTCCAGGTCATCAATCGTCAGCCGTTGTTGCTGGGAAATAATCCGGTAACAGGACTTCCGTATTTCACACCTCCTGGCGATAACTTTGTCGATCAAATCTTCTCACAGCCTACCTACACCACAGGTGGCGTTGCGCTTCCTCCCGATGCCTGGGATGCAGGCTGGAAAGACACGGTTGCTTCACCTCCGGGTTATGTCACCCGCGTCATAGCCAAATTTGACATCACGGGTACCTATGTATGGCATTGCCACATCCTGTCACATGAAGAGCATGACATGATGCGTCCGATGACCGTAACCGATGCCTTGCACACCGCTCCGGCACCAGGTACGTTCACGGTTCCGGCCAGCAGCATCACCGGCAGCTATACGGTCAGCTGGATCGGTACAGCCATAACCGGAGTTAACTACGAACTGCAGGAAGCGACTGCTCTCGCAGGTCCGTACACAACTGTCTACACCGGTCTGTTGCCACGTTTCAGCTTCACTAATAAACCTACAGGCAGCACCTACTACTACCAGGTCCGTGCAGTTCCATCAGTTGCATCCGGTTTTGTCACCAGCCCATGGAGAGCTGGCTCTAACGCCATCACCATTGGACGTACGGCCATCACCGCACCTGTAGCTGGTAACCTGACAGCGGGTGTAATAACCGTTACTGCCACTGTTCCTGTGCCAACTTCACCGGCAGGCATAACAGTCAGCAAAGTTGAGTTCTATGATAATGGTGTTTTGTTGACAGGTCCTGTAACAGCCGGCGCAGCATCAACCTACAGCACATCATGGACTCTTGTTTCAGGCACACATAATCTGACGGCGATTGCCTACTTCAGCAACAACGTCACATCAACGTCGGCAGCGGTAACGGTTACTGCAGCTACAACTGCTCCGACCATCACGCTGGACACACCGCTAACAGGTTCGGCAATTGATCTGGGAACGGCCATTACACTGGCTGCTACTCCGTCAGCTGCTGCCAACACAACGGTAGCCTGGGTGGTGTTCTATGACGGCACTACTACGCTGGGGATTATTGATCCGACAGTACTGCCGTTCAACGGGTACACCATGTCGTTCACCCCGGCAGCAGCCGGGGCTCACAGCCTGACCGCCAAGGTGTTCTACAACAATGGTGTTACTGCTACTTCTGCTGCTGCAGTGGTAACGATAAACGTTTTAACAGTTTCTACTCCAGTATCTATTGGCAATCAACCAAACAGTAGTGATGGATCTGTAGGAATTATTTGGGGGGCTTCTGCTACTCCAGGTGTGACCTATGAACTCCAAGAGTCGAAAGATGGTGGTGCTTTTACAACAGTTCTCACTACGACTACAGCTAATACAACTGTCTACTTAACTGGAAGAACTACTGGAACTTATGTTTACCAGGTAAGAGCTACATTGACAGGGTATACACCAAGTGCCTACTTGGTAAGTAGTACTCCAGCAGTAGTCGCAATACCTCTGGTTGCGGGTGTGCCTGTTTCTATTGGCAATCAACCAAACAGTAGTGATGGATCTGTAGGAATTATTTGGGGGGCTTCTGCTACTCCAGGTGTGACCTATGAACTCCAAGAGTCGAAAGATGGTGGTGCTTTTACAACAGTTCTCACTACGACTACAGCTAATACAACTGTCTACTTAACTGGAAGAACTACTGGAACTTATGTTTACCAGGTAAGAGCTACATTGACAGGGTATACACCAAGTGCCTACTTGGTAAGTAGTACTCCAGCAGTAGTCGCAATACCTCTGGTTGCGGGTGTGCCTGTTTCTATTGGCAATCAACCAAACAGTAGTGATGGATCTGTAGGAATTATTTGGGGGGCTTCTGCTACTCCAGGTGTGACCTATGAACTCCAAGAGTCGAAAGATGGTGGTGCTTTTACAACAGTTCTCACTACGACTACTGCTAATACAACTGTCTACTTAACTGGAAGAACTACTGGAACTTATGTTTACCAGGTAAGAGCTACATTGACAGGGTATACACCAAGTGCGTACTTGGTAAGTAGTACTCCTGCAGTAGTCGCAATACCTCTGGTTGCGGGTGTGCCTGTTTCAATAGGCAATCAACCAAACAGTAGTAATGGATCTGTAGGAATTATTTGGGGAGCGTCTGCTACTCCAGGTGTGACCTATGAACTCCAAGAGTCGAAAGATGGTGGTGCTTTTGCAACAGTTCTCACTACGACTACGGCTAATACAACTGTCTACTTAACTGGAAGGACAACTGGAACTTATGTTTACCAAGTAAGAGCTACATTAACAGGGTATACACCGAGTAGTTATATTGTCAGCTCAACACCTTGTGTAGTTCTTTAACGCCCCGGCTCAAATTTAATGTTTAATATTTATTGGGTGGCTAATTTTTTAATTAGCCACCCTCTTGACTTTGGCCTTTTACTAGACATTTTAGAAACGAGAGCTTGCAACTCTCGTTTTTTTGTATAATATTATCTAGACTTATAACTAGATTAGGAGGTGCGGCTATGGGCTATCCAACCAAGGTCCAGTTGATCAAGCGCAAGCAGAGCGAACAGTGGTATATCAACTTCCCGGCAGCTGTGGCACAGGCGCTGGAGTTCGAGCGGGGCGAGATGGTTGAATGGATTGTCGAAGATAAGGAGAGTTTGGTGTTGCGACGGCAGAAGGTGCCACCATCAGCGATGAAAAAAAAACGGCTGGAATGATTGCTTCCTTCAACCGGTTAATGCATGGATGTTTGAAAAACTTCTTTGTCTTGAGTCGATCGTTTTGCAGGGTTCGCATATGTTTCCTGGCTTTTGATTCAAGCTGATTCGCATTCTGGGCTCGCTCACCTGAATGGACCCGGCCTTTGAGACTGTTGTTGAGATATTCATCCGGATTCAGTTCCGGTGAGTAGGATGGCAGGTAGAATACTTCAATTTTAGCCTTGTTCTTTTCCAGCCATGCCTGAACTATTTTGCTGTGGTGAACTTTCAAGTTGTCCAGGATCAGAAACACCTTGCGCCCTGTATCCTTTGTTAGCCGGCGCATAAACTCGATCGACCGCTTGCTGTTCATGTTGTCGCGGTAGAACATGAACCTTACCTGGCCTTGGTTGGTGATAGAGGAGATCATGTTGATCCGTTCGCGCTTTGCGGTTTGCCTGAGAACCGGCGTCTTTCCTTTAAGCGAGTAGCATTTTTCCACATTGGCACCCGTTTGCAAGCCGGTTTCATCGCCCCAGTGGATTTCAGCTTTCTCCTGTTTCGCTTTGGCAGCTATTGCGGGGTAATCTGAAAGCAGCCAGCGGGCAACAGCGGGAGTGCTTTGCTCTTTCGCCCATTTAGCCGGTTTCTGAGGGGTGAAGCCCCAGCGCTTCAGATATTCGCCAACGGTTCGGATTGGCATCTCATATTTGAAGCGTTGCTGAATCAGCAGCTTTACGGCATCGCGAGTCCAGAGGGCATAGGAAAGCTTGAGCTGGTTCGGCGCCTTGTCAATCATGAGTTTTTTGATCTCTGCCTCTTGCTCAGGGGTGAGATCACGTTGTTCTCCTTGACGGCGACCGCGTTTGCCTTTAACGAGAGAATCTAGCCCTTGCTTTTTGTAGCGCTGCCAGACTGTGCTGCTATGAGGCTTACTAACTCCAACAATTTCAGCTGTTTCTTTGTTGGAACGGCCAGCCTCTCGCAAGCGAATAATTTGGAGACGCTGGGCTTCTTGGACATCTTGACTAAGGGTTCGAGAATCAGTTTTTTCCATGCAAGGACTATAGCATAAACTGGCATTAGTTCATATATTTATTTGCCGAGGTAATAATAACAGAGTGAGGTTAATAACGTCATCTGAAAAAGTTAAAGTCTGTTCCGGTGAAAGAAGATCTTCATACCGAAATGGCTCGGCTGAGAAAAGAAATCATCATTTGAAGTTGCAACGAGATTTATTAAAAATGCCAGCAGACTTCTTCGCGATTTAATCCGGCTACGATATCGGTTCGTAGATTCCGAGAAGAAGACATACTCCATATTCCTATGTGTGATGTTTTGGGTGTATTTCGGAGAGGATACTATCATCGTTGGAGTGAACGTAAAAAATCAATTTGGCAAAGTGATTGCGTAAAGTAGGCTTTTCTGATAACACTGTCAAACAGTTATATCGTAAAAATACTTCATAATAATAGCTAATTTATATATTCAACCTGCTTTTGATAAAGTAAAATTATGGTTAATTCTAAAATTTGGAAGTTCGTAAACTTTATTCAATCATCAGGTTTATGCCTATCAAAAATCAGATTGATTCTGCTTAGGTTTTGTGGGGCACACCTTGATAAGTCAGCACTTATAGCATCTAATGTTTTTATCGGTGGACCTAATTTAGTCATGGGTAAAGGTACGTTTATTAACATAGGTTCTTTTATTGATGGAAGTGCGTGCGTAATTTTAGATGAATATGTGCGAATTGGCCCATATGTAAAAATACTCACAGGCACCCATGCAATGAGGTCCAGTGTAATAAGACGATGGCCTTTAGATCCATTAATATGCAAATCAGTACGAATTAAACGGGGAAGTTGGCTTGGAATAGGTTGCGTAATTTTACCTGGGGTAACAGTCGAAGAGGGATGCGTAATCGGAGCCGGAGCCATTGTGGTAAGAGATACTGATCCGCACGGCCTCTATGTTGGTGTGCCAGCGATCAGAATAAAAGACTTAGCTCTAAATGAAGATTTTCCACATGATTTTTATTGATGACTTAATATGTCAAGTGTGAATTTACGTGATGAAATGTGACCGTGAGGATGTCAATTCAGCTTAAGAAAAGATATTATGATGGTGGGAATGAGCTAAACTGGTTTAGTCTACATTTAAATGATGTTAACCTGCCAACCAGACACTTGATACTTTCTGATCGATTACCAGATTACAATCACGCTCATAAAACTAATTTGGAGAGTATCTTGCTGCCACGAACATTAGTAAGATTCCATCTTATTTATTAGAATTTGAGTTTGAAAATTGTATTTTGTATTACTAATTAATCTTATTCAAATATGTCTGTAGGTATTATATGAAACGTATTTTGGTAGTATTTGGGACCCGGCCAGAGGCAATCAAGATGTCACCGGTGGTAAAGGAATTGCAGAAGCATCCCGATAAGTTTGTTGTTTGTGTCTGTGTCACCGCCCAGCATCGCCAGATGCTTGATCAGGTGTTGGACCTCTTCGAAATCATACCCGACTACGATCTAAATATCATGAAGCCCGAACAGAGCCTAACAGATGTCACCTGTAGTGTTCTGCTGGGGTTAGTCCCCGTACTAAAGGATTTTTATCCTGATATTGTTCTGGTCCATGGTGACACAACTACTACTATGGCAGCTTCACTGGCTTCCTTTTATGCAGGCATCACAGTTGGCCATGTGGAAGCTGGTTTGCGCACTGGGAACAAACGTGCACCTTTCCCTGAAGAGATTAATCGTTGTTTTACCAGTTGCGTGGCAGATATTAATTTTGCACCTACTGAGCAGGCTCGTCAGAATTTGCTACGTGAGGGAGTAATTAACTCAACTATTCATGTTACTGGCAACACTGTAATTGATGCTTTATTAATTGCTAGAGAAAAAATAGCCAACGAAAATCTTGGCCGGAAGATTGAACAAGGTTTGGTTGCAAAAAATATGAACCTCCAAAGTGTTTTTACAGGTACAGAGACAGTCAAAAAAACAAAATGCAAAAAACTGAGCCGAGATAAATCAAAGATTATCCTTGTCACTGGCCACAGAAGAGAAAATTTCGGTGAAGGATTCGAAAATATTTGCTTTGCTCTCAAGGAAATTGCTGAGAATCATCCGGATGTTGAAATTGTGTACCCAGTTCACCTCAATCCATTAGTACAGGAGCCAGTAAAACGTATACTCGCTTGCGTCAAAAACGTTCATCTGATTGAGCCACTGGATTACCTCCCCTTTGTCTGGTTAATGAACCAATCCTACCTAATTATCACTGATTCTGGTGGAGTACAGGAAGAAGCACCATCTTTAGGGAAGCCGGTTCTTGTTATGCGTGACGCAACAGAACGACCTGAAGCGATTGCCGCAGGTACAGTTAGACTCGTAGGGACGGACCGAAAGCAAATAATCTCTGAGACAGATAAATTGTTAGTAGACCGTGAATTATACAATAAAATGAGTCAGGCCCACAATCCATATGGAAATGGTTGTTCCGCTCAGATCATTGTAAAAATTCTACAACAGTGTGCAACCACAAATAAATGAGATCTATTTCCCTGCGCTATTTATTATATGGTCTTTGTCCTCGAGTGCTTCGACCCTATGCAGAGCGTATAGATTCTTCGGAAATTGGTACAAGGATGGCTCGAGGTTTTTTCTGGTCCATTTTGGGTGCGGTAATCTCTCGCGCCCTTATGCTTATAGCTTCCATTCTTGTGGCCAGGATGCTCGGACGCGAAGTTTTTGGTGAATTCGGCATTATTCGATCAACGATGAATATGTTTCTAGTTTTTGCCGGATTTGGTCTGGGGGTAACAGCAACTAAGCATGTAGCTGAGTTCAAATTGACAGATCCGGTAAGAGCCGGGCGCGTCATGGCTATTTCAGGGCTTTTTGCTGCGGTGACTGGGGCGATAGTGTCGTTAGGGATGCTTATCTTTGCCCCATTGCTGGCTTCTCATACAATTAATGCACCGCATCTTGCGGGTGAGTTACGCATAGGTGCTGTAATTCTGTTTATTAGTGCTCTTAATGGAAGCCAAACCGGTGCTTTGGCTGGCTTTGAAGCATTCAAGACAATCGCGGTGGTAAATCTCTATGTTGGATTAATATCTTTTCCATTACTAGTTAGTGGGGCATACTTTGGTGGGCTACGTGGTACAGTTTGGGCGCTCTGTGCCAATATTGTAATTTGTTGGACACTTAACCACTTCGCTCTGCGCAAAGTGGCGCTTCACAATAATGTTCCATTCAACCTTGATGGTTGTTTAAACGAATGGCCACTACTTTGGAAGTACAGTTTGCCTGCAGCATTAGGGGGGGTTCTCGTTAGTCCCGTAATATGGGCATGTAATGCTATTCTAGTTAATCAACCGGGAGGGTACTCCCAGATGGGCCTTTACGATGCTGCTAATCAGTGGAGTTCAGTAGTGTCATTCATCCCGAGTATGGTAGGTATGGTTGCAATGCCAATGCTATCAAGTCTAACTGAACATAAAAAACGTTATGATTATCAGAACGTGTTGAAATATAATATATTGGTAAATGGAGGGGCAGCAATCGCGGTTGCAATTCCGCTTGCACTGCTTGCACCGTTGGTCATGAAGAGTTATGGCAAGGGCTTTGAAGAGGGACGCAGTGTGTTGGTGTGTTTGCTCTTGAGTACGGTACTGATATCTATAAATAATGTTGTGGGGCAGGCCATTGCTAGCAAAAGTAGAATGTGGTTAGGGTTGGTATTTAATCTACTTTGGGCTTCATGCCTTATCGGTTGCAGTTTATTGTTTATAAATTTAGGATTTGGCGCACTTGGATTAGCATTAGCTACTCTGATTGCTTATTTGTTTCATACTACATTGGTTTCGATATACGCAGTTAAAAAAATATTTTAATTACGCCTCCTCTAGGAAAAAATAATCTTAATTTATTAAAAACTTCATCTTAATAAGTAAGTATAATTACATTAAAATACTTAACCATATTCAGGGTTACATCACTGGTGTCTAAAATAACTGCAATTTTACTTCCATAGCAAATAGTTTTTTTGAAAAATACTTAATTGACATGCATCGATTTCAACGTCTGCTGAAATCTGGCATTGTTGCCCCAAGATGCACCGGGGAGCGAACATTACTCAGGTCAGCCGATATCTTTATTCAAGATATGGACGTCATGCCTCTAACAGGTTGTTGAAATTCAAGTAGCTGCTTTCACTGATTTATGATACATTTATATGCATAATTAACTGTAATCATTGAGGAATATTATGCGCTGATACGACAGTCAAACAGAAGCAATATTTGCATATGTGACACCTGAATCCTTTGTTCCCAAGACCCATCCCTTGCGTGCCATACGAACCATGGCCAATGAAGCTCTGAAGGGGATGGATAAGCTCTTTGATAGCATGTACGCCACTACCGGCAGATATTCTATTCCGCCGGAGAAGCTACTGAAAGCCCAATTGCTGATGATCCTGTATTCCATCCGCAGCAATCGGCAGTTGGTGGAGCAGATCCACTACAACTTTCTGTATCGCTGGTTCCTCGGTATGAGCCTGGAAGAAAAGGTCTGGGACCATTCCAGTTTCTCCACGAATCAGGAACGACTGATCGGTTCAGACGTTGCCGCTGAGTTTCTTTCACGTGTCCTTGCCCAGGCTGAGCGGAAACATCTACTTTCCCGTGAGCACTTCACCGTTGATGGAACCTTGATTGAGGCGTGGGCTTCCATCAAGAGTTTCAAGCCCAAGGATGGCCCGCCATCAGCAGGTGGTGGTAAGAACGAAACCGTGGACTTCAAGGGTAAGAAACTCAAAAACGACACCCATGCATCTGTCACTGATCCTGATGCCCGGCTCTACCGCAAGGGCAAGACCAAAGAATCCAAGCTCTGCTACCAAGGGCACACCCTGATGGAGAATCGCAGTGGCCTGATCGTCAAGACCGAGGTTGCCACGGCATCCGGTACTGGAGAACGTGAAGCGGCCAAGACAATGGTAAAGAAGCTGCCCCGCACAACTCGGCGAATCACTTTGGGCGGCGACAAAGGCTACGACACCGCCGAATTCGTCAAGGAACTACGCAGTCTCAAGATTACGCCGAATGTGGCCCAGTATGACACCAACCGAAAGTCAGCCATTGACGGCAGAACAACCAAGCATCCGAACTATGCCGCCAGCCAAAGAATCAGAAAACGGATCGAAGAAGGCTTTGGCTGGATGAAGACCGTTGGAAGAATACGCAAGACCATGTACCGCGGCATCGAGAAGATCGGCTGGCAACTTGACCTTCACGCAGCGGCCTACAACCTGGTACGAATGAAAAACCTGGGCCTTGGTGTCACCTGATAGGAGGAACTGCCTCCTACTCACCGGAACTGAATCCGGATGAATATCTCAACAACAGTCTCAAAGGCCGGGTCCATTCAGGTGAGCGAGCCCAGAATGCGAATCAGCTTGAATCAAAAGCCAGGAAACATATGCGAACCCTGCAAAACGATCGACTCAAGACAAAGAAGTTTTTCAAACATCCATGCATTACCTATGCAGCTTGATTCAGCTGTTTAATTGCCGGAGTAATAGCAAGCTGATTTTTATGATCAACTGATAATAGACATTGAACTGACGGTCTATGCTCTGGGTTCAACGACTCAATGAACTGCGTTTACCAGTATTACCTTGGGCTTACTTCTACAAATGCCAAACTGCATACTGAGGTGGCCGAGGTTAGACCTCAAGGGAAGTTACCGACTATTACCCAAATGCATTCCTTGGTAGTTATACCTAGCATAATAATAGTGAGGAAATCAAAGTGAACATAAATACAAAAAAATATTGGGATAATCGCTTTAGTTCCGGTGATTGGGAAAATAAAGGAGGGCCAACCCAAACAACAGACTTTGCCAGATGTCAGGTCTTAAGATTTAAAATCATGGGTGATTTTAATGGGACTATAATCGACTACGGTTGTGGTCTCGGTGATGCAATGCCTATATACAATACCTTTTTTCCAACAGCCAAATTAATTGGAGTAGACATCTCTTCAAAGGCGATTAATTTATGTAGGAGGAAATATGGAGAAATAGCTGATTTTATTCAGGGCGATTATGAATCATGTCCCCATGCGGATGTAATTGTAGCATCAAATGTTTTTGAGCATCTTACTAATGATTTGTATATTGCCGCACAATTATTGGGAAAATGCAATGACTTGTATGTTACTGTCCCATATAAAGAGTATATTTTGCCTGGTACAGAACATATTAATTCATATGATGAAAATTACTTTAACAAATTAGTTGAGTTAGGTAAATATGAATGGTCTGTTTTTCCATCTAGATCTTATTCTCAATATGGATTTAACTTGTATTATAATGTTTATTTTAAAAATATTATGAGACTAATTTTGGGGAAACGTCTACTAAGACGTAATATGCAAATCATGTTTCATTTTAAAAGCCCAATCGTGGCACAACATTAAAATGCAATTATCGCTTAGGAAATCTCGTTTGATTCCGATTTTATGGTTTATATATTAATTATTTAATGTTACTTGCTTCTTGGGATGGGGGGCTACATACCTTTTGGTAGATCCGGCATAGGTAAAAGTGTGTAGTAAATTCAGTTTTAGCAGACTATATTCTCATTTACTTGAAACGCGAAGATAAAATAATTAGAGGTTGTATGAAGCGAGTTTTATACATTATGCATGTTAACTGGTTGTGGATAAAGCAACGTCCACACTTTTTAGCAGAATTTTTAACTAATGAGTATGAAGTAACTGTTTGCTATTGTAAAACATACAAGTCACAACAATTAGTTCCTTCTGTATTAAAAAATACAGTAAAAATAAAAGAGCTATTTGTTTTACCGTTCTCTCGTTATAAAATAATAAAGGCTATAAACATATGTATTGTTAATAAACAGCTGTCTAGTAATTTAACTAATTACGATATCTTATGGATTACAAATCCTTATATGTATGAAGTAATAAAGAATGACATACCTGCTGTAACTAATGTCGTTTATGACTGTATGGACGATGTGCTTGAATTTCCATTAACTGCATCATCTCCCACACTCAGACAGAAAACTGCAATTAGTGAGAATAGACTTTTAGAGCGAAGTAATTTGATATTAACGTCGTCACAATTTCTAAAGAACAGGCTGTTACAGCGTTATGATATCAAAAAAGATATTCATGTTATCAATAATGCAATTAATATTCATAGTGATGATAATGAATATGAGTTACCGGATAAACTTATAAGAGTATTATCATCTATAGATACAAAAATAATTGTTTATATAGGTACAATTTCGACTTGGTTCGACTTTGATTTAATTCAAAAAAGTGTAGAAAAGTTTTCTGGCGTAACATATGTTATTATCGGTCCAACTGAAATAGCGATCCCGAATCATGAACAAATAATTCATATTCCTCCAGTTGAGCACAGAATAGCTCACAAGCTAATGTCATATGCTGATGCTCTGGTCATGCCATTCATAATCAATGATTTAGTATTATCTGTAAATCCCGTAAAAGTATATGAGTATATATACTCTGCGAAACCAGCAATTATAACTAAATATCAAGAGACTGAAAAGTTTTCTGACTTTGTACATCTGTATAAATCAGAAGATGAATATTTTAATTTAATTGAGCAGTTAATTTCTGGAAAATTATTTATTAAGCAGAATAGAGAAAATTATTTATCATATGCGCATCAAAATACTTGGTATGCAAGAGGTTATGAAATAAGTAAGTTACTATTGAAACTAACTAACTGTTAGTTGGTAAGACCTTCTAAAGTGATGAGAATTTATTCAAGGACTTTATTGTATATTTTGTTATTTAAATATCAGCAAAATCAACCAAAAACCGTCAGTTCGGTCACAGTTTAAGTAAAAATTGACATGCGTTCAGTATCTTTACTAGCTATAATTCAGTTCCGACAAACCTGTTTCTCTTGCTGCAGTTTTCATCACTTCAGGCAACGGAAGCGTAGATAATCTCAAATTGCAGAAATTAAATTACTTGAAGTGTGTGCATAAATTAGACTAGGTAAATTTATATGTTGAGTTTGTTTTAAATATGTCAATGAATTCAATAAGATATCTCACTCCAACTCGGGGTTTAATAGTCGCGTGGATTATAATAATTGCGCAGAATTATTTATCTGCTGAATTGTTATTACCTTTGATAGCTATGCTTGGTTTTTTTATTTTTACGATCTCTGCTGGAAAAATTCATCCTGATTATCTTAAGACTACTTGGTCGCTAATAGGAGTATTGTCATTGGGTTTATTCGGAGTAATCGGTCACGAATATCGTGACGTCTTTCGTGATATTGCTTATGCGCTTACGCCAATTTCTTTGATATATATTGGGTTTTGGATGGCAGATATCGGTGAAAAGTGGCAAAAAATTCTTAAATTATTTATATCTTTTGGCATATTGTTTGCTGCTATTCATTTGTTTGAAAATATTCAAATTGAACAGTTTATTGATATAGCCGAACGAAATGCCGATGCAAAATCGAGGGGGATCGGAGATTTATCAGCTTTGGCCCTCGCGTTTTATTTGTTCCACAAACGTTTGAAAGCATTTAATATATTTCCTAGAATTATTCCACACTTTATCGCTTTGCCTGTATTGATGGCATCCTTTTATTTTTCAAATTCACGTTCCGAACTTATGATTTTGATTATGCTAACATTAGCGTTGTTGATGTTATTTATAAAAATGAATTTTAGGATTATATTAATTGTATTTATGCTATCAGTAGCTTTCTATGTATTCTTGATATCAACACCAATGAATGATGGTGGAACTTTCCGTAGCAAATTAGCGAGGAGTTTTACAGAGGTAAAAATAAATGATTATAAAGATATGCAAGATATTAGTAATAATTGGAGAGGTTACGAGGCAAATAGGGCAGTCGAAACGTACTTAACTGGGAATTCGCTTCAGTTGATGATTGGACAGGGTTTTGGGTCTCTGGTAGATTTGGGTTTGGTCATGACATTAGGTCAGTCTGATTTTCGGTTCATTCCAATTTTACATAATGGCTATACATATATCCTTATAAAAACAGGTGCTTTAGGTTTGACATGCTATGTATTATTTTATTTAAGTTTAATAAAATTTAGTGTTATTTATTCAAAATCACTTAACGTAGAACAAATATTTTTATCTAAATTGTTATTGGGGTGTGTTTTAGGTTTAGTTATAGCCATGTTTGTGATCGGTGGGATGGCAGAAATGCATAATTCAGAATTTGTACTACTTATTGGTTACTTGATCCGACGAATATGGCTATTCCAGTTAGAAAGCCACTATCTCGTTCCAGAGATAACGCGTTTATGAGTATTTGTATTGCGTCAGAGGTTATACTTTCTATTCTGATTGTTAACTATAATGGGAAAAAATTTTTGCGTTCGTGCTTGGATTCAATTAGTGCTTATGTCAATTTACACCACGAAATAATTGTTTTAGATAATTCATCATTTGATGGAAGTGTGGATTACCTTAAACAAAATTATCCAGCTGTAAAAGTTATTGTAAGTCCAAAAAATCTAGGTTTCACAGGTGGGAATAACCTCGCAGCAAAAGAAGCAAGAGGTCAATATTTACTTTTACTGAACAATGACACTATCATTTGTTCTGCAATAGATTCTTTAATTGATCTGATGGCATCTCGTCCAGATATCGGGGTTTTGGGTTGCCGTCTTGTTTACGGTGATGGGCGACAACAGGAGTCGGTGGGATCTATGCCCAATATCCTCAGTTTAGTATTTTCTTGGACACCATTCATACAATTTTTCTCTCGTACTAACAAATTCAGGCGTACATTTCGTGGTGATTCTGAACTCTATAGAAATTCGTTTTGTGAAGTTGATTGGGTTACTGGTGCTTTTTTATTAACACGTGCAGACTTATGGAGCCAACTTAACGGGCTTGATGAGAAATATTTTATGTATATGGAGGATGTTGATTATTGTAGACGCGTTTGTGAAGTTGGTTGTAGAGTCGTATATAGTTCAAATTGTAAAGTTATTCATTTTGAAGGTTCTGGACGATCTTGGATCGGTGAACAAGCTGTATTGGATTCGACTAACTCTTATTTGGTTTACATAAAAAAATATCAAGGCTGGTTTGCAGTACTCGTTTTGCGAACGCTGCTTTCACAAGTGTTTATCGCTCGAAGTTTCGCACATTTTTTATCAGCTGTATTTAGCATTGATTTGAATGGGTATGATAAAGCCAACGCATTTAGGCGAGCAGCAATGAGATTGCTGAAATCAAAGAGTCATTGTTGATATTAGTCTGTATATATGCAAACGACAGCTACTCAGAAATCGCTCCACAGGTTAACCGGTTCGTAGACACCACAGCTGATCTTATGAGTGATCAGCATACCGTGTACCCGAAGACGCTGACGATTGTGCTAGCCATGCGTCAGTTAACCATGGAACCAAGGACTTTGTGAACGGCGATGTCCACAACAACACGGCGTAGTCATTCAACGCCATACTCGAACGGGCAAAATGGGGAGTATTTCACTCCCTAAGCAAACAACACCTTCAGCGATACGTCAGCGAGGTTGTCTTTCGCTGGAATCACCGTGAACCGGCAAATAAAATATTAAAAAACGGCATCAAAAAGATCAGTTACAAGGCAAAGCCGATACTTGAGCAACTTCGATCTCTACTCAGGTATGCGGTCGGAACTCAACTCAGAAGATCCTTTGTAGGCGGGATCTTCATACCAAGACCTGCTTTTCGGTTATAGGTTCGTTAATTTATAAAATATTTAAAATAATGGGATAATAAATCATGACAGCTATAAGTTGTAAGACGGATATTAACTTATGTAATAATCAAAAAATAATATATGTTCATTTTTTTAATAGTTTTAGTGGAAGCCCAAAAGTATTAAAAAGCGTTATCGAATGTATTCCCAATCAGAAAAATATCTTAATTACAAACGACACCGATGGTTTTTTGTCGTCACTAAAAATATCTAAAATAATTTTTAAATTTAATCTCTCTGATTCAAATTTAATAACTTTATTTAATTATATGATTGCTCAGATTTCGTTGTTTTTTTATGTACTAAAAGTTTGTAATAAAAAAGATCTTTTGTACATAAATACAACTATCCCTATGTTTGCAAGCTTTGCAGGAAGAATTAAAGGTGCAAAAATACTCTTTCACCTCCATGAAGACAGGTCGAGTTTAAACATTGTGCATCGTTCATTATCAAAATTCCGTAAGTATTTCTGTGACGTTGAAATTTTTGTTTCTAATTACTTACTCGATAGGGAGCATATAGATGGCATAAGGAGTTTTATATTGCCAAATGTGGTTCCACTGGCTTTTTTTGAAGAAGGCATGAAATTCGAAGCAAAACATAAAATTGATTCAAACTTTAATATACTTATGATTTGTTCTTTGAAAAAATATAAGGGAGTGTTTGAACTTTTAAAAATAGCCGAACAAATGAAACATTATAATGATATTAAATTTACTTTACTTGTGAGTGAGAAGAAAAGTGAAATAGATAGATTTTTTCAAGGAGTTTCACTGCCAGGAAATATTATAATACATGCAAAAACTATTGATACGGTAAAGATGTACAAAAACGCATCTCTTCTTTTAAATTTATCGAGACCAGATGAATGGATTGAAACCTTTGGGCTTACAATTCTTGAAGGGATGACATTTGGTCTGCCGTGTATTGTTCCACCTGTTGGTGGGCCTGTGGAATTGGTTGAGGAAGGTATAAATGGCTATAAAGTTTCTTCATACGAAATAGATGAGTTAATGGGAAAAATATTAAACATTTATAAAGATGGCAAATTATTTAAATATATGTCAAAAAATAGCAAACTAATGGCTAGAAAATATAATTTTATTTTATTCAAAGACAAATTACATCAGATTATTTCTGAAACGATGTGACAAGGAGAATATCATGCAATTAAAATACTTTCTTATGGAAAAGGCTTCCAAAGTAATACAGAAAATTCGTTATACAAAACTAAAGATAATTGGTTACAAAAATATTAGTAGTACTGCGATAATAGAGAGTAACCTTAATCTAGACAGGGTATACCCATTAGGTATTCATATAGGCGACAATACATTGATTGCGAGTCGCTCAACAATACTGTGCCATGAACATGTGAAACGTGATGAAAAAGACCCAGGTAATCCTTGGGTGACTGATACATATATCGGTAAAAACTGCTTTATTGGCATTGGCGCTATGATTTTGCCAGGGGTGACAATTGGAGATGAAGTCATTATTGGTGCAAATTCTGTGGTTACAAAAGACATACCCTCAAATTGCGTCGCAGTTGGTAATCCTGCGAAGGTCATAAAGACAGGGATTAAAATGAATGAAAAAGCAATACTCGTATAATCGGATGAAAAAAGTTGCAATAATTGGAACTAATGGGATCCCATCAAAATACGGAGGATTTGAAACTCTTGTAGAATATCTGGTGGAACACCTTTCCCTTAAACATGAAATTACTGTTTTTTGTTCTTCTAAATCAAATCTCAACAAGATACCAGAATACAGAGGATGTAAATTAAAATACATTCCTTTAAAGGCAAACGGTTGGCAGAGTATTCCATATGATATTTTATCAATATTTCAGTCGTATCGTGATTTTGATAAAATTATAGTCTTGGGCGCGTCAGGCGGCATTATAATGCCCTTAATGATGAAATATCGATCCAAGTTTATTCTTAATTTTGGAGGCTTGGATTGGGAACGATCAAAATGGAGTTTCTTTACGCGTAAATTTTTGAAATTATCTGAATCAATGGCTATCAGGTTTTCAGAACATTTGATATCAGACAACCTTGGGATTCAAGAGTACATCCAGCGAGTATATAAAAGAAATAGCACGTTAATCACTTATGGTGGTGATCAAGCTACTAAAGTTGTTCCGAACCACTCTGATATTGAAAAATATCCATTTCTTGATTTGCGTTATGCATTCTCAGTAGCACGGATTCAGTCAGATAATAACATTGACATGCTATTAGATTCGTTTACTGATAACCTATCTTTACTTTTTGTTCTGGTAGGGAACTGGAATAACAGTTCGTATGGTATAAATACAAAAGCAAAATATAAAAGCTGCCCTAATATTATTCTTTTGGACGCAATTTATGATAAACGAGAGCTCAACCTATTACGTTCAAACTGTAAGGTCTATTTGCATGGACACTCTGCTGGGGGAACTAATCCTGCTTTAGTTGAGGCAATGAACTTAGCCTTACCAATCTTTGCTTATGATTGTATATACAATAAATATACTACAGGGTTTAAAGCAGGTTATTTTTCTAATTCTGCTGCATTATCCAGAATGCTGAAAACAGCAACCGACATTGATCTTTTAAATAACGGAGAATCTATGAAGAAAATTGCAATAGAATTATACCAATGGGAAACAATTGCTAGTAAATATTCAGAAGTTATCGATGGATAGACATATGAAAAATATTAATATAGGCATTATTGGTTTTGGTCGTATGGGTATTACTCATTACTCTATAATTAATAGCCATCCTAACGTAGTTATAAAGGCCATTGCTGATACTTCATCTCTGATACTGGCATTGATGAAGAAATATATTGATGGTCTCCAAACATACACTGATTATAATGAGCTATTTGAAAAAGAAAAATTGGATGCAGTAATTATTTGCACTCCGCCGAACCTCCACTATCCAGTTGCAATGAAGGCCGCTGAAAAAGGAATTCATGTATTCTCAGAGAAGCCTTTTACGACTATGAGGGCACATGCTGACGAACTTGCAACTATCTTTGACCAAAAGCAACTCGTAAATCAGGTAGGATACGTAAACCGTGTCAATGACATTTTTCAGGCAGTCAGGGATTACATTCAAGCTGGAGTAATTGGTGATGTAATCAGATTTAAATCTGAGATGTATAGCCGAACAATTACTAAGTCTGATAAAGGAAAAACTTGGAGAGACTCGCGCGAAAATGGGGGTGGGGCCGTTTTTGAGGTTGCATCTCATGCCATAGACTTAGTGAACTTTATTGTCGGAAAACCTGATAAGATAACCGGTTCGAGTTTGACTCAGATATATTCTAGTAATGTCGAAGATGCGGTTAATGCAACGTTCTTATACAAGAATGGCATATCGGGAACACTCAATGTAAACTGGAGTGATGAGAGTTGCAGAAAGCCAACAAATAAAATAGAGTTTTTTGGTTCAAAAGGGAAAATAGTGGCTGATCAACACAGCTTTAAAATATACTTAAAGACAGAACTGCCTGACTATAATCTCTATGAAGGATGGAATACACGTTATATTACAGATGTTTTTAAACCGGTTCCGTTTTATGTGAGGGGAAACGAATTTACCTCCCAACTATACAAATTTATTGATTGTATAAATAATAGAGAAATTAAACCCCTATGTTCATTTAGGGATGCAACGAACACACTCGAGGTAATTGAAGCTATTTTCAAAGATTATGAACTTAACGGGAAATTATAAGCTATGCAACCAATTGATAAAATAGTTTTTGGCGATAATCAGTTTTTTGGAATCAATCATATGTCCCAGGAGAAGGCGCAGCAGCTGGCGGAGAAGTTTTTCGATATTGACAACATTTATCGTGTTTATCAGATGGCCTTCGATGCCGGTATCCGTGCTGTGATGTTGAACAGCAACGATCGCGCAAAAGAAATCTGCGAGCACTTTAGAACGAACAGTTCAAAATATCCCGATATCAGCTGGTATCCTTCAGTTCCCTATCCGCATAAATATGCGAATCTAGTAAGTGAAAAAGGAATATTTCCCGCAATAAACGAAGTCCTGTTAAAAGACAATTCGACCTTAGGGGTTCTCGGAATTATTGCCAAAGGTGGGGCCGCCGTATTCGGGAAAGATGCTGTAAAAATAATGCAGATGCTGGTAGACGTTGAAATGAAAATGTTCAAAGGCCTTAATGTAAAGGTCATTTTTCTTCAAAATATAATTACAGACCTGTTTTTAGGCTATGAAATGAAGGAGATATTCCAGGAGTACTGTATTTATATTAGAAAAAAATACCATGTGTTGCCAGGCCTTATTACCCAAAATATGCCAAGATTAAAAGAAAAACTTGCGTTATGGGGGATTGATGAAGTGGTGATTTGTACTTCTTATAATAAAATTGGCTATCTTATGTCACCAAGTGTTGACGCATACCTTGAAGCTTCGGAAAATAATGACCCTTCGAAGTATCAATTGATGGTGATGTCAACTCTGGCCTCTGGTGCTATACCTTCAAAAGAGGCTTATGAATTTATCAACCGGCAGAATATTCAATCAGTTGTATTCGGTGCTTCATCCAAAGGGCATATTCAGGATACTGTCGATCTAATACAAATATGAAAAGCATATTATGAATAACAGATCATTTATAACAATGCTGCATATATCAGGTCTTTGAAAAACTCACCGATTCAAGTGATATATCCTGAACTTGAGTTTTCTCGGAGAGAATCAGCTTCATTTTTTCATTTATTCAACTATGTTATTGCTCTTTGAAGCCATTTTGGCCACTTAATCGGCCCGGATTTCGCCTTTTGGGCGGTTTCCTCCCGCTTTATGTGGCACAGATCCCCAAGTTTCGCATTCGGACCAGGTTGTAAGCCGTTACTGCCAGGGTAAAGTGCCAATCGATCTTCTTGATACCTCGATAGCGAGTCTTGCGGAACAGGCCAACAGTCTTCAGCCAGCCGAAGACCTCCTCAATGCGTTTGCGAAACTTCTGGCTCGCTGCATAGCTGATGTGGCGGGTGGTGCGGCCATCAATTGATGAACGACGTCCCTTCTTAGTGGTGTTTTGCGTAACATGAGGCGTTACGTTCAACTCTCGCATGGCTGCGACGAATCCACGAGTGTCGTAGTTCCTGTCGGCCGCTATGCTGATTCGTCGCTTTCGTGGAGCTACCTTGGCAACCATGGCCTTGGCGGTTTCACGCTCGGCAAAGCCATCAGCGATGGTAACAGCACTCGTCATGACCAGCCCATTCTGGTTCTCAGTCAAAAGATGGGCGGCAAACGACAACCTGGGTTCATGGTTGACACCTTTGCGGTAGAGCCTTGCTTCCGGGTCTGTGCTGGATGCGTGAGTATCGTTGGTCAGTTTCTCACCCTGGTAATCACGAGTCGGGTTCTTGCCGCTTGGGGGCTCATGCTCGTCGTTCTTTGGCTTGAAACTTTTGAGAGAAGCCCATGACTGGATCAGGGTGCCATCAACACTGAAATGATCCTTGGATAGCAGCTTGCCGCGCCTGGCCTGCTCAAGCACTTCCGCAAGGAACTTGGCGGCAATATCGGTCTGAATAAGACGATCCTGGTTCGTAGTGAAGCTGGAATTATCCCAGACCGGCTCATCGAGCCCCATCCCGAGGAACCAGCGGAACAGAAGACTGAAGTGGATCTGCTCAACAAGTTTGACGTTGCTGGGAATTGAGTACAAAACCTGAAGCAGCATGGCTTTAAGCAACCGCTCCGGCGGAATCGAAGGCCGACCGGTATGGGAATACATCTGGCAGAACACCGGTGAAAGATTCTCAAGTGCAGCATCTACCATCTGTCGGATAGGACGAAGTGGATGATCCTTGGGGACAAAGGACTCCGGTGAGAGATAAACGAACAATGCATCAGATGGTAGATCGAAACCGCGCATACTTATTCTCCTGAAATATCAGCAAGATATGCGCGAAATCTTAGCATAAATTGGTGCCAAAATCACCGTAAATACAACGAGTTTTTCAAAGACCTGATATAGATGAAGAATATTAGTCTAGATATGGATAGCAAAGGGATAATGCATGACCCAAATTCTCGTAACCGGAGCAACTGGTTTTGTAGGTCACTTTCTTTGCAATCGATTACTGACAGATGGTTTCAGTGTACGTGGGACCTTGCTGGCAACTGACGATCCTTCATTTCTGCTCGATGGAGTTGAACCGATTACCGTGGAACCGCTGAGCGCAGACACATCCTGGGATCACGCCTTGTCAGGTGTGGATACAATAATACACTTGGCAGCTCGCGTTCATATTATGGACGATCCCTCTGCTGACCCTTTGACTGCGTTTCGCAGCGTGAACGTCGAAGGAACAGTCCGATTGGCATGTGAAGCTTCAAAGGCCGGTGTAAAACGGTTAGTCTACATCAGTTCGATTAAAGTAAATGGTGAAGAATCAGACTCACCCTATACATCGGTTTCTCCTCCAAATCCGTCTGACCCTTATGGCATCAGCAAATGGGAAGCTGAACAGGCTCTTCGTATCATTATGTCAGAATCCGGGCTGGAAGTTGTGATTGTCAGGCCAACTCTCGTTTATGGACCTGGCGTTAAAGCCAATTTTCTGAACATGATGAAAGTGATTCAACGTGGCATCCCCCTCCCGCTGGCCTCCATAACCAACAAACGCAGCATGATCTATGTCGGTAATCTGGTTGATGCCCTGACAGCCTGTGCCATACACTCGGCCGCTGCCGGTCAGACCTATCTTGTCAGTGATGGTGAGGATGTATCAACACCTGAACTAATCCAGCGCACGGCGGCGGCATTAGGTGCACCTGCACGGCTTTTCCCTGTCCCTACTTCGCTTATGAAACTTGCCGGAATGTTGACAGGCAAGAGCGGAGCGGTGAACCGTCTGACCGGTTCGCTGGCTGTAGATAGCTCGAAGATCAGAAGAGAGTTGGGGTGGTTGCCGCCTTTTACAATGGATGAAGGGTTGGCGAAAACGGCGAGTTGGTTTCGAAAACAATGTTGAATTTTAGTTATGAATTTTGGATTTTGAATTATAAAAGAAAATCTGATTCGAGAAAAAAGCTATGCATTAGCACTTCAGATAATAAACTCTCTATCGGAAACTCTGTAAAGCCAACGAATTTATCTTGTCGAAACAGTTGCTTCGGTCTGGCACGAGTATTGGGGCGAATGTTGAGGAAGCCCAGGCTGGGCAGAGTAAAGCTGATTTCATTTCAAAAATGTCAATAGCATCAAAAGAGGCGAGGGAAACAAATTATTGGCTCAGATTGCTGCGAGATAGCGGATTGATTAGTGCACTAGAAGCCGAAGCACTCTTGGTTGAGTCAGAATCGATCATTAATATTCTTACGTCAATTGTCAAAACTACGAGTTTAAATGTAGTTAATTCAAAATCAAAAAATCAAAATTCAAAATCAACACGTTTACCATGATGCTGAAAAAAGCGTTTGACATAACTTGCTCAATAACTGCCCTGCTGGTGCTCGCCCTTCCCATGTTTATTGTCGCCGTCCTTGTGAAACTGACCTCCCCGGGTCCGATCCTGTACTGGTCCGACCGGGTAGGGCGCAACAACCTCCTTTTCAAGATGCCCAAGTTCCGTACCATGCGGACCGACACCCCGGCCGTTGCCACCCATCTCTTGGGCGATCCCGACCGCTGGCTGACACCGATCGGCAAATTCCTCCGCAAATCCAGCATCGACGAACTCCCCCAACTGTTCAGTATCATGAAAGGTGACATGAGCATTGTCGGCCCTCGTCCGGCGCTGTTCAATCAGGATGACCTGATTGAACAGCGTACTAAAAAAGGCGTGCATGCATTAACCCCCGGTCTGACAGGTTGGGCCCAAATCAATGGTCGTGACGAGTTGCCGATTCCGGTCAAGGTTGCGTTTGACGAGTTCTATCTGAAGAACCGCTCGTTTATCCTGGATTTACGCATTATATTTCATACGGTTGTCAAAGTAGTAAAAAGTGAAGGCGTTACGCACTGATTCTCAGCTCATCAATCTATTCCTGATAAAAAATATTAACATTTGATTTAGTGCGGTGCGGCATTAACATCAAACATCAAACGAGATGTTGGTGTTTCAGGACTGTATTTAAACTTGACTTTGTTACAGTAAATCAGCTATTTTTATTCGCTTATTGAAGTTGCTATTTTGCCAGTCTCTCTTTGACCGGAATCTCATGACCTTCCCCTCACGACGCTACTTTGTATTTCTTCTTGACCTGTTCCTCATTGCCGGTTCGTATATTCTGGCCTATCTCTTCGATACGGATTTCCAGCTTTTTAAAAGACCTGAATTGCTGACTCACATCCTGCCGATTGTGATTGTCAGCAAGGGTGCCGTGTTCCTGTTTTCACGTCTGTACCGCAGCATGTGGAAATACGCCTCGCTGCCGGATATGCTGGAGATAATCAAAACTGTATCCCTGTCCTCCGTATTTTCCCTGTTTTCTATCCTGGTGCTGCGTGAATACCAGTATTTTTCACGGGTCATCTTCATTCTGGACTGGGGTATCCTGCTGTTCCTGATGGTTGCCAGTCGTTTGCTGTGGCGGGTGTATCGGGAGATGTACGTTCTGCCCCGGATGAAGAGCGGACCCAAGGCCCTGATCGTCGGAGCGGGCGAGGCCGGCTACCAGCTGCTGCAGGAAATCCGCAAGAGCCCCCGGGCCAACTACAACGTGGTCGGTTTTGTGGATGACGATCCGAAGAAGGTCGGCATGAACCTGGGGGGGGTCAAGGTCCTGGGCGATACCCGCCAGCTGTCAAAACTGGCTGATGATCTCGGGATTGTAAAGGTGATCATTGCCATACCGTCGGCGCGGGGCAAGGATATACGGACCATCATCCGGCGCTGCAAGATTGCCAATATACAGTTCAAGATTCTGCCCGGACTGTCGGATCTGATCACCGGAAAGGTTGAGGTCTCCCATATCAAGGATGTGGAAATCGACGACCTGCTGGGACGTGATCCGGTACAGCTTGATGACAAGGCCATCAGCGGTTATCTGGCCGGAAAACGGGTGCTGGTGACCGGCGCCGGCGGAAGTATCGGTAGTGAAATCTGCCGTCAGGTGGCTCGCTATTCACCCCGCAAGATTGTCCTGCTGGATTCTGCAGAAACCCCCCTGTTTCATATCGAACGCGAGTTGTCCGCCAGCTGCCCGGAATTGATGCTGGTACCGGTGATGGCTGATGTGCGTGACCGGGATCGTCTGGAGTGCCTGTTCGAAGAGTTCATGCCGGAGGTGGTGTTCCATGCCGCGGCCTACAAGCATGTGCCGATGATGGAATACAACCCGATTGAGGCGGTTACCAACAATATCGGCGGCAGCAAGAACCTGGCTGACATGGCCAGCCTTTTCAATGTCCGTAATTTCGTGATGATTTCCACCGACAAGGCTGTTAACCCGACCAATGTCATGGGGGCCAGCAAGAGGTCTGCCGAATGCTACATCCAGTCGATTGCGCGGCATAGTTCCACGAAGTTTACGACGGTCAGGTTCGGAAATGTGCTGGGAAGTAACGGCAGTGTGATTCCGATGTTCAAGGAACAGATCAAGAATGGTGGACCTGTTACGGTGACCGCTCCGGAGGTGGTCCGTTATTTCATGACCATTCCGGAGGCCAGTCAGCTGGTGCTGCAGGCGGGCTGTCTGGGGCAGGGGGGGGATATCTTCCTGCTGGATATGGGTGAACCGCTGCCGATCCTGGAACTGGCCGAGGAGTTGATCCGTCTTTCCGGACTTGAGCCATACGAAGATATTGACATCACCTTTACCGGTCTTCGCCCGGGTGAGAAGATGTACGAGGAACTGCTGATTGTGGGAGAGAATGTGTTGGCGACCTCCCACGAGAAGATCAAGGTGCTGGCTGCTGTGAGCCTGGATTCAGACTTCTGCGAAACCGGGATAGAGACCCTGCTGTCTGCCGCCCGCAAAAATGATATTGTCGGCATTATCGAGGGGCTGCGCCGAATGGTTCCCGAGTATACCCCCGCCTACCACTTTGATGGCGAGGCGCCTGTCAGTTTCCGTCGCATGCGGCCGGATGTTCAGGATTCATAGCAGAAGCTTTTCAGTGCCCCCATAATTACCGCAGGCTGCACCGGTTTTTCAAAATAGTGTGAGACCCCCAGGGCGCGGGCTGCTTTTTCTATTTCCATGCTGCCAAAGCCCGTTGCCAGAATCATCTTTGTTGAGGGACTTTCTAGCCGCAGAATCCTCAGGAATTCCAGACCGTCTTCATTGGCCGAGCCGGCCAGGCGCACGTCAGCGACTACTGCCAGGTAATGACATCTGGCAATGAGTCTGATGGCCCCGTCAAGACAGGTCGTGATATCGACATGCATCCCCTCCTTTTCAATCAACCTTTGGTAGGCAAAAAGAATCGCCGGTTCGTCATCGAGGATCAGAATCCGATGCCTGTCGGCTGATATGCCCGGTTCCGCCTGGGGCTTTGATGTGTGAGGGGCAGATTTCATAACCAATGAAAGGATCAAGAATCGTGCCGGTTATTCATTGCCTGATTGATGATGTGTATCAGATAGATAGGAAGTGCGGCGGGCGTGTTCTCATCTCATTGTGAGACAAATGGACCATTGTGAGACACGGGCAGCGTCCCGGGACATGCATCAGCTGTTTGTGTCCTTGATCTGTTTGAGCCTGCGATAGACCGTGGCCCGTGACAGATTGAGACTTTTGGCGGCTTTATCAATATCGCCGCCCACCTGGTCCAGTACGGACAGGATATGAGCCTTTTCCATGTCCTGAACGGTGCGCGGGGCAGGGGCGGCGAGCGGTGTGGACCCGGAGACGCGGTTGTTTTCCAGGATGGAAAAGTGCGCCATGCGCAGGGTTGCCCCTCGTGGAGTGAGCAACAGTGCCCGTTCAAGGATGTTTTTTAATTCGCGGATATTTCCGGGCCAACTGTAGGCCTTCAAAAGCTGCATGACTTCATCCGTTACGACTGATTCCGGGGCCCCCATCTCATGGAGCAGATACCCGACAAGTGCGGGCAGGTCTTCTATCCGCTCCCGCAGAGGCGGGATACGCACCGTCAGCAGGTTGATGCGGTACAACAGGTCCTGACGGAACAGCCCTTCATGCACCAGCGTTTCAATCTCGCGATTCGTGGCGCACATCAGACGGAAATCGCTCCTCAACAGTTTGACATCACCCAGCCGCCGGTAGCTTTTGTCTTCCAGCACCTTGAGAAACTGGGCCTGCACTTCCATTCCCATATCACCGATTTCGTCAAGCAGCAGTGTGCCCCGGTCGGCAATGTCAAGCAGCCCTTTGCGATCCTGGTCGGCCGAGGTGAATGCCCCCCGTACGTTGCCAAAGATTTCGCGGGACAGCATTTCTCCCCGCAGGCTGGAGCAGTTTACCTCTACAAATTCGCCCTTAGCCCTGCTGCTTTGTCGATGAATCCATTTTGACAGCATGCCTTTGCCTGTTCCGGTTTCTCCGGTAATCAGAATCGAGCTGTTGCTGGTCGCTGCGATCCGCAGCATTTCGAGCAGCTCCTGCATTGCAGGTACGTTGCCGAAAAAGATGTCCTCGGTTTTTTCGAGCCGCTGCCGGGCAGATGCCTTACGCTTGAGGTCTCCGATTTCCAGCAGTTTATGCAGATATTCAGTCAGGGCGGCATTGTCGACCGGCTTGGTGAGGAAGTTGTCGGCACCCTTCTGCATGGCCTTGACTGCAAGCTGGATGTCACCCGCCCCGGTAATGACGATGATGGGTATGCTGGGGTCAAGCGTGCGGATCGTATCGATGAAATCGATGCCGTTTCCATCCGGAAGGTTGATATCCAGTATTATGGCGTCAAAGTTCTGCTTCTCCAGGGCCTCACCGGCTGCAGTCAGGCAATCAGCCTCGCAGACGCTATAGCCCGACTTTGTGAAGTAGCGTACAAAGCCGAAGCGGCTGCCTTCGTTATCTTCGATCAACAGTAATTTCGGCTTCACGTTTGATTCTCCGCTGCACGGGGGATATGCACCTCGGCCGAGCATCCGGGGGGAGGGTCATTGTTGAAAAGTACCACGCTACCACCCATATCCTCAACAAAATGTTTGACCAGTGCCAGCCCCAGTCCGGTACCTCCCCTTCTGCCGGTATAAAACGGATCGAAAACCTGGTCCAGGCTTTCATTCGGGATCCCGCTGCCGGCATCGCTGATGCGGATAACAGCCATGGGGGTGAGCGGGGCGTACGTATCGGTAGCGCTTACGTGCAGGGTGATATCTGCATCGCCGGGGCTGTGCTGGGCGGCATTTTCCAGAAGGTTGAATATGATCTGCACCAGCCGGCCTCTATCCACCATAACGTTGCTCTGCAGAGGATCAGAATCTGCTGTCAGTATCACCGGAATCTTTTGAGCCGAACCGGATAGATTCCAGAGATCGATCGCTTCCTGGCAGACCTCAAACAAGGGTACCGAGAGAATGTTGGACGTGGGAATTGTGTTGCCCAGATCCAGGAGTTCGTTCATCAGGTGTGCCAGGCGATTGACCTGCGTCCGGATGTGCTGGATAAAAGGTTCAAATTCCGGGTTGTCCGCAATCTCCTTCTCCTTGAACAGGGCCTCGGTGATCGAAAGAATCGCGTTGAGCGGATTTCGGACTTCATGGGCGACACCGCCGGCGATCTGGCCGATGGTCTCCAGTTTCCTGGAACGGAGCGACTTCTCTTCCAGTAATTTGCGCGTGGTGATATCTTCCTTGAAGGCCATGAAGTTTGTAATGAGACCGTCTTGGCTTTTGAGAGGCAGGATTTTTGCAAATTCCCAGTACAACTCTCCGTTCTTTTTCTTATTGCAAAGTTCCCCTTTCCAAACCTTGCCGGCGGTAATCGTTGCCCAGAGTTCCTTGTGGGTTTCTGGCGGCGTTTTCTCCGATTTTAACATGCGCGGGTTTTGGCCGATCGCTTCTTCATAGCTATAGCCGCTATACTCGCTGAATTTAGGGTTGACGAACTCGATAGTGCCGTCAAGTTCAGTTATGATAATGGCAATCGGGGATTGCAGAATTGATTGAAAGTACTTGCGGAGCAGTTCCTCCACATTCTTCCTTTCGGCGATTTCCTGTTTCAGTTTGGTGTTTGAGTTGGACAACTCTTCAGTTCGCGCTGCAACACGTTCTTCAAGGCGATTATTGGCCTCCAGCAGATGCTGCTCCGCCAGTTTCAGCTCCTGGTTGAACTGCAATTCGGTTTGATACTGTTTAAAGACATAGGCTTCCCGTTTCCTGCGCCACCACAGGGAAACGGCCAGGCTGATTGCGATCAGGATAATGGTGCAGGTTGCCACCACATACCATACACGCTTGATAACCGGTTCAAGTATTTCCTGCGTATCAATTTTGGTGATGATTGACCAGGGGGAATCCGGAATGCTGCGTAGTGCGGCAATGACAGGAACGCCCCGGTAGTCCGTTCCGTGAAAGACCCCTTCCTGCCCCAGTACGGCACGTACGGCCGGCATCTCCGAGCGGGAGAGCGGTACCCGGTGCTTGAGTGCCGAGTCGGTTTTGAAGCGCAGGGTATTCAGGAAGAGGGCATCGTTACCGTCACGCCTGACCAGCAGGGTCTCACCTGAATAACTCGGAAATGTCCAGGTGCGGATAAGAGGGTACAGATATTTGTAGGGATCGATGTCGATCAGCAGGACGGCAATGCAGGTGTTATGTCCGTTTTCCCGGGATATGACCGGAATTACCAGGTCGATGTCGATACTGTCGCTGGCACTGTCATAGTGCAGGTCGGTAAAGATTATTTCCTGTGTCCGGGCAGCTGCTCTGACATGGCTTGCGTAATGAGGTTTCGTTTGACTGTCGTCAAACGAGACGGAAGTGATCAGTTCTGCATCCGGCCTGAAAAGCATGACCTTGTTGTAGCCGCTGGCAGTCCGCAGCTGCTCCATCCAGGCCTGAAACTCTTTGCGGACTGCTTTCTCTTCAGTGTCTTTGAGATGTTCCCTGATCCGGTGGGCCACCATGGTATTGAAATACAGTGACGTTGCTTCAGTCAGACGTTCCCTGCGCCATGCCACAATCTGAGAGGCCTTGAGATCCGCAATGGTTGCAAGGTCAAGGCGGGCCTCTTCAATAACAATCTGCTTCTGCTGCTGCACAAACGCATAGCCGGCGGCGGCAATAAGAGCTATTACCGTCAGTACGATGATGAGGTAACCGTATTTTACCAACCTGGTTCGTATGCTAGTCACAAGTAATGTCCAGATGTACTTTTGGATAGAGTTGCGTGGATGTCTTCCTTAAAATAGTTCAGTTGGCTGCTTATTGTCTATATAATATCAGTGTGGATAAGCAATACTATTGGACTATGAGCCGTTCATGCTGACACTCATTTGCATTTATAGTGGTACTATGCTAGTACGTTATGTTGACTTTTGCGTTGATGGGAAAAAATGATGGCAACACGTCACAAACACAAAATAATGTCGCCATTTCAGGTGAAATCTGTTGGTAAAAGGTGGTCAGTTTAGTAATGAGTTGCAACTCTGATGTAGTAAGTAAAAAAACTGCTGATCAACCGCTTATTACCGTGATTACGGCTGTGAAAAATATGGCGGACACCGTTGAACGGACAATTCAGAGTGTTATCGCTCAAAGTTACGGCCGCATCGAATATATTATCATCGATGGCGCTTCCACGGATGGAACCGTTGATGTCGTGCAGAAATACTGCAACAACATACGTCATTATGTGAGTGAGCCGGATACAGGGGTGTATGCTGCCTGGAACAAGGGGCTGGAATTGGCAACCGGGGAGTGGGTCTGCTTTCTGGGTGCTGATGATTACTTCTCCGATACCACCAGCCTTGAAAAGTTTGTTGCTGCAATGGCTGTTTCGTTGACGACTAATATCGCAATAGTTTATGGAGAGTTGAACTATGTTGATTTATCGGGATCAATAGTTAGAGTCTCCCGGATGCCTTGGGACGTAGCGCTGCAAGGTGTTTTTACATTTATGACGGTTCCGCATGTTGCGACTTTACATAAACGGACTCTGTTTGATGAGTTCGGCTCTTATGATAAGAGTTTCAAAATTTCAGGAGACTACGAATTTTTTCTTCGGGTTTTTGAGCAGTACGATGCTCTTTTCGTTCCCGGAGTGACTCAGGCGTCAATGACACTTGGTGGCATGTCGCATAAATCTGAAAATATGAGATGCACTTGGACGGAGAGTCAAAAGGCAAAAAAAATGCATCCGCACAACCGATTCAAATTTGGAAAAGGGTATGTAATAGCATTGATTAAACTAATCAATTTCCGGCTGTTTCTTTTTTTATACGAGAATTTCCCTGTATCAATTTATAAATTTTTTCGAATAGTTAAACGAAAATTATTCAAACCCGTTCACGCAAACTCTACCGATGGGTACTAAACAGCGCCTTGACAGACTGATGGTCGAGCGTGGTCTGACTCTCACCTGCGAGAGGGCCCGGGCACTGATCATGGCCGGTCAGGTGGTGGTGGGCGACCACACGGTCGATAAGTCCGGCCAGCAGGTGGCGGTTGACGCGCAGGTTCGTATCAAGGGCGGTGTCCTGCTGTATGTGAGCCGGGGCGGACTGAAGCTGCGCAAGGCCCTGGACGAGTTCGCCGTCGATGTGACCGGACTGGTGGCCATCGATGTGGGCGCCTCTACCGGCGGCTTCAGTGACTGCCTCCTGCAGGCCGGGGCGCAGAAGGTTTTCGCGGTGGATGTGGGTTATGGCCAGCTGGCCTGGAAGCTGCAGCAGGAGCCGCGTATCGTCAGCATGGAGAGGACCAATATCCGCCATCTTCTGCCCGGGCAGCTCGATGCAGTACCCGACCTGGCGGTGATCGATGCATCCTTTATCCCGCTGGCCAAGGTGTTGCCGGCCACGGTCAAGCTTGTCAAACCGGGTGGTCGCATCATTGCACTGATCAAGCCGCAGTTCGAAGTTGGCAAGGCCGAGGTCGGCAAGGGTGGGATTGTGCGCGATCCTGCTGCCCATGAACGGGTTGTCGAGGCTGTCAGGCAGACTTCGCTGGAGTTGGGACTGACAGTCGGCGGGGTATGCGAATCACCCATCACCGGGGCCGATGGCAACCGCGAGTTTCTGATCCTGCTGAATATTCCAGACCATGGTCTGAAGGAGGAGTGATGGAAAACTGCATTTTCTGCAAGATTATCCGTGGGGAGATCCCGTCGAAAAAGGTGTTTGAAGACGAGCGGATCCTGGTGATTGAGGACCTTGCACCCCAGGCGCCGCTGCACCTGCTGTTTCTATCGAAAAAACATATCGTCAACAGTCTCGACCTGTCACCCCAGGATGATGACCTGATCGGTTACATCTTCCGGAAAGCGGGTGGGATCGCTATCCAGAAGGGATATGCCGAATCTGGTTTCCGGGTGGTGCAGAATAATGGTGCCGGTGCCGGCCAATCGGTGTTCCACATCCATTTTCACCTGCTGGCAGGCCGGGAATTCGCCTGGCCGCCGGGTTAGATTCTACACAAGGAGGAACTATGATGAAACTGATATGCGTGATTGCGGGCGTGCTGCTCTGGACGGCTCCGTTGATGGCAGAGACCTATTCCTGGATCGATGACAGCGGTACGTATAATTTTACGGAGGATTACTCAAGCGTACCTCCCAAATACCGCAGCAAGTTGGATAGGCGGGGTGATATGGGGGCGGTCCCTCTGCCGAAGGAGTCTGTTCCATCGCCAGGCCGATCCGGAGTGGCGCCAACGACGGCTTCGAAAGAACCGGTTACCGGAACATCGCAATCACCGTATGGGTCCTTCGGCGGTAAAAGTTACGATCAATGGAAGCAGGAGTTCGGCGAGCGTGAAGCTGCGATGGGTGCGCTAAAAAGGCGGATTGATGAGGCTGATACCCTTTTGAAAAAAAGTACGTCTGATAAGGAACAAACTCAGTCGCTTTTTTCTGAACGGAACAGATTAGCCGAGCAGTTCAATGAAATGCGCAAGCAGTACGATCAGTTTGCGGAGCAGGCCAGGAAAGCGGGGATCAAGGTTACTATCACACAGTAAGCGGCAATTAATACAGGTTCATGGGCCCGTCGGCAGAGATGCAGGCGGGCCTGTTTTTATCAGAACGCCAGCAGACGTTTGATGATCCCGGGAAACACGATGTCAACGGTCATGACAACTGTAAGGGCAATCATGGTTACCACGGTTATCCAGGCGATGATGTTGAAGGTGGGCTTGTTGGTGTAGCTGCCCATCAGGTTCTTGTCATTGATCAGCTTGATCATGAAGATCAGCACAAAGGGGAGCACGGCACCGTTGACGACCTGCGATATGAACATGATCGCCATCAGCGGGGCGTTCGGAATCAGGATCAGTCCGGCGCTGATGACGATAATGATCGTGAACAGCCAGAAAAATTGCGGTGCCTGCTCGAAGTCTTTATTGACACCCGATTCCCAGCCCATCCCTTCGCAGATGTAATAGGCCGTAGACAGCGGCAGGATACAGGCGCCGAAGAGTGAGGCATTGAACAGGCCGAAGGCGAACAGTGTCGAGGCGTACTGGCCGACCAGGGGCTTCAGTGCCAGGGCCGCATCGGCAGCGGTTTCGATCTTCAATCCATGCAGGTGGATGGTGGAGGCGCAGGCTACCATCATGAAGAACGCCACCACAATGGCCATGATACAGCCGAAGACCACGTCGATCCGTGAAAAATTATACTGGTCGGCGGTGATGCCCTTTTCAACGACTGCCGCCTGCTGATAAAACTGCATCCAGGGGGCGATGGTCGTGCCGACGATGCCGATCAGGGTCATCAGGTAGGCGCTGTCGGTTTTGAAGGTGGGGGTGACGGTCGCTTTCATGACGACGTTCCAGTCAGGCCCGGCCATGAAGGCGGCGATCGGGTAGGCGATGTAGACCAGGCAGGCCACCAGGAACACCTTTTCCACGACCTTGTATGAGCCCTTGACGATCAGCAGCCAGACCAGGATCGCGCAGACCGGCACGGAGATATACTTGCTGATGCCGAAGATCTCCAAGCTGGCGGCGATACCGGCGAACTCGGAGATGGAGTTGCCCATATTGGTCAGCAGCAGGGCGATCATGACGTAAAAGGTGACTTTGACGCCGAAGGATTCGCGGATCAGGTCCGACAGGCCTTTGCCGGTGACCGCCCCCATGCGGGCGCACATCTCCTGGACCACGACCAGGGCTATCGTGGTCGGTATCATCATCCAGAGGATGGAGTAGCCGTAGTTTGCCGCGGCCAGCGAATAGGTCGTGATGCCGCCGGCGTCGTTGTCCACATTGGCCGTGATGATGCCCGGACCGAGGATGGCCAGGAAGATCATGACATTGCGGGGGCTGAAGCTCTTGAGCGGCTTCAGGAACCTGAATTGTGAAATATAGTTGAACATAGGTCCCGGTTTCTAGCGACGCTTGATTTTTACGATCTGTGGCAGGTAATGCGCCAGCACATCGTCAACGGTGACGATGCCGGCCATTTTTTCTTCTGAGTCAAGGACCGGGATGGCAATCAGGTCATACTTGGCCAGCGTTTCCAGCATGTCCTCCGGCTCGGCATCGATCGGCACGGATTTGATGTTCTCCTCCATAATATCGGTGATCAGGGTTTCCGGCGGATTCATGATCAGGCCCTTGAGGGAGACGACCCCTTCCAGGCGGTCGTCGGCAGTTACCACGTAGCCGTAGAAGATGGTTTCGATGTCATCGGCGCAGCCCTTGAGGATCTCCATGGCCCGGCCGACGGTGATATCGGAGGTGAGCCGCAGGTAGTCCGGGTTCATCAGGCCGCCGGCCGAATCCTCATCATGCTCCAGCAGTTCCTGGATGTCTTCGGCGTCCTCCTGGTCCATCATGTCCAGCAGTTCCTGGGCCTTCTGCTCCGGCAGGTCGCTGAGTACATCGGCGGCCTCGTCCGGCTCCATCTCCTCGAGGATGTCGGACATCTGCTCATTGTCCAGCTGGCTGATAACCAGGTTTCGCATGTCAGATTCGAGTTCGTAGAGGGTTTCCCCGGTGGTCTCGGCATCGATGGAATCAAGCACCGTGCGGATACTCTGGATCGGGATGTTCTCGATGATATCGGCCAGGTCGGCCGGATGCATCTCGTTCATCTGGTCGCGGGCGATGTTCAGCGCCAGTTTCGAGGAGTTGGCCTCCAACGGCTGCACGTATTCCCAGCTGATTTCGGTATTGGGGATTTCCTTGCCCAGGGTCTTGGCAATTGATTCTCCTAGACGCTCGTAGCCCAGCCGCCGCAGCAGCCCCCGGAAACCGATATCCACGGAGAAGATGCACAGTTTGTGATTGAGATTGCCGAGCTTGATATCATTGACCCTGACGACCTTGGCGCCGTCGACATCAACAATCTGTTTGTCCAGCAGGTCTCGCTTGACGAGGATCTCGCCTTCACGGGAAGCGAAGGGGGCGAGTCCGGGCGGCTTGACGCCGGCGACGGAGATAACGACATGGGTGAACAGGGCGACCTCATGCCAGGGCAGGGTTTTGAGCCCCTTGCGTGCCTTGATGACGATGTGGGACACCTCGGGAAATACGTCGCCGGGAATCATGACCAGATCGCGCAGGGTACCGAGTTCATCCCCCTTGCTGTTGATCACGGAGCGCCCGATAACGGCGCTCAGATAGATTTCGTTGATTTCATTGGTCATGGCGTTTTCCCGGTGTGGAAACAAAAAAAGGGACTTCGGAGGAAGACCCTTGGACAGCACAAGGCGCATCTTCCTCTCTGGTTGACTTTTGGCAGTGCACAACGTAGGTTCGAGATCCGTACGTTAACAAAGGAATAACTGCTAACGTACTGAAACCAGCTACCTTAGGTAAAGCCTTAAGCCGACAATACCTGGTCTACCCATTGGCGTCTTTCGACATTTTTGGGCAGTAGCCTGTGTTTGTGCAAACGCCTCTGCTAACGAGGATATCTGCCTGTTTATAGACCTGAAATCGTGTTTTGTCAATTCTCGAATGCCGCACTTTTAATCTCTTTATCGCAACAACGGGAAGATTGCATTCCCTTTGCAGGGCCAGTCTGCTATGATATGCTCTACTATGGGTGAGAAACTGATCTGCAATAACAAAAGGGCCTACCACGATTACTTCATTGAGGAGAAGCTGGAGGCCGGAATGGTGCTGCAGGGGACCGAGGTAAAGTCCCTGCGGGCAGGCAAGGCCAGCCTGAATGAATCCTTCATGCTGGTACGTGACGGTCAGGCCTTTCTGCATAACCTGACCATTTCGCACTACGAGTTCGGCAACAGCCAGAATCACCAGCCTGACCGCAACCGCAAGCTGCTGCTGCACCGCAAGGAGATCGACAGGATTTACGGCCGCATCCGGGAGCAGGGCTATTCGGCCATTCCGCTGCGTCTGTATTTCAAGGACGGTCTGGTCAAGGTTGAGATCGGGCTTGGCAAAGGCAAGAAGATGTACGACAAGCGTGAAGACATGAAGAAGAAGGACTCCCAGCGCGAGATTTCGCAGGTATTGAAATCGAAGCAGAGAGATTGACAGAAGCAAGTATGAATATGAAATATCGATTCATAATTCAACATTGATTTTTACGGGGGTGTAAAGGTTTCGACGGGGAAGTGAATTTCTGGATTGCACCGGGTCGGGGCAGGCGGCCGACCTTAATAAACCTGCAACGGCTTAATTGCCGACAATTATAACACTCCTGTTGCACTAGCTGCTTAACAGGCGCCCCCAAGTGAGATGCCGGTGGTAAGGCGGGGGCGTCATTCACTACCGGATAGGGATGTGCGACGCCCGTAGCGTGACCCGAGATCAACGGGACCGCTGGTTTGCTGTTTTGTCAGGTGCACAGCAAACCGGTTAAATCGAGCAACTGACTAACGGTGTAGTAATTCAGATCGTAGGTTCTTCGGACGTGGGTTCGACTCCCACCACCTCCACCATACAACAGTCCGGCACCATCCGGATACAACCGAAAGCCCTTGAGAAATCAGGGGCTTTTTCTTTTGTGTTGTCCGTTGTTGTCCAATCTTATACCCTGAAATCCAGCAAAATAGGGGTAACATTCGGGGTAATGGGAGCAGTATCAGGGGTAGCTCTGAAAATAAACAGGGGTAACAGAGGGGTACACAGGTTGGTTATGGCACTGTGCTGGCGGTAAGTTTATTTTGTACGGAACTGTGTGGCGTAAGTGTTAAATATATGAGCCTCTTGCAATAGTCATTGAAACAGACTCCCCCACCCTTGCCTAGAGGCACCTGCTTCTGGTGACGGGAGGACCTTTTAGGGTCTAGCCATTCCTCCTGCAAGTTAACCTGCAGGACTCCAAGCAGTACAGTTGCCTCGCGGCTTGACTTTCTATCTGACGTGGTCAGGCGTGTTCAGACGTGTTCAGACGTGTTCGGTGCCGCGTTTTTGTGCGTCAACCGCACAATGCCATAATTATGCTTTGCTTTGATAGGTAGTACATTTTATTTTTATGCTTATTTATCCAGAATGATTGCATTTGGGGGGCGATACCAGGCAGGGCTTATCCCTCCTTGCTTTATCCATCCTTCCTTTGGCATCCAATCACAGTACAAAACCCTAAGCAAGAGACGATCGTTTTTTGGGTCCCACCAGCAATTACCTTCATTATTTCCGTCTTTTTGAACTACACGAGTGATTGTATTTAATGAGCTGATATCTCTTTTATCAGGAGAATGCCCAATTCTTACTTCGACGATATCCCCTAAAGCTACATTTATTCCAGCTGGAACATATACTATTATTGCGTTTGCTTTTTCTGCCATTCCGCCACAACAAAAAATACGTGCCACAACTATGCTGCCGTCGGTAATGTCTGAGTCTCTAACTCCTGATGCTCGTATGGCCTTGTAGACCATTTCAGTCTGGACGACCAAAGCGCGTGGTTCAATTTCCATCACTTGAGCGAGTCGCAGAGAATCATCTGGCACAATAAAGTCAGAGTGGATAGCTAGTGATGATGAGCAACCAGACATCAACATAGCTATATAAAGAATCCCAACTGCCAGAAGAATGTGGATTGATGTGGATTTCTTAATTATTAGGCGCATTTTTTCCTCCGTTCAATTACCATTGTAAAATAGTAATCTGCTGCATATTAGCCGAAAAAATCGCGGTTTGAAATATTCTGATTACTCAACAACCATCCTGATATTAGAGCGTTACCGTAATTATCCGACAAATTGCAATGTGATATTAACAATGATTTCTCTTAGTAGTGTCTATGGGTAATCATCAGGCCAAGGTACTCAATGCGCTGTTATGTTAAAATAATCTATAAAAAATAGAAGCAGGACACAGATACTACGGCCAGTGAGTGGTTAAAGTTTTATTTTCAGACCGCAGTGACTTGACCAAACCATTACTGCCGAAACTGATGACGTGATTATAGTTAATTATGAACTCACCGCTCAATTTCCCGAGTAACCAGAAAGCCTGTGCTTTTGTCGCTGTGTACCAGAGTTCAGATTCGTCCTGTGTTGCCACATCTGGTTCCCCCAGGGTCTGCAGAACCTCTTCCCGTGTTGTTTTCCCCGGAACTATGTTTGCGGGAAGTTTTTCGGCAATATTGTGTCTGGAGTCGCCCGTGTAATAATTGGTCGGAATGAAAAGGCATCCGCTGAAGGAAAAAGATGCAATGAATAACCCAATGATTACAATTATGCGGTTCCGCATTGCGCCTCCTATTGTACCTTGACAAGAGTATGCTTTGCTAGTTGCCCTTTTTCGTCAAATACCAGGACAAGGCTGTACCTAGTGTTGGTCCAAAAACCATAACGGTCCCTGATATAATACCCACGCTCGGCATCTTCACCAATGCGGTAGGTGAGAATCCTTCCGGCCTCGAAGCTGCCTGACGGTTCACCTAGTTTCAAAAATATCGTTTCTCGCAGGGTCCCGGGCGTCACCACGTCTTTGAGCAGATTTATGTCTGCCGATACCGGAGGCAGGGTTGCGCACCCAACCAGCACGAATAAGGTGTACATGATACATGCTGCAATCTTAAATGGTTTGATTGTCATAGGCAGCTCCGGTGGATCTTTGTTCAGTAGTCAAACGATAGCATTATAAATATCTTAGCAGATGTGGTGTGTCGAAAGTTCCTGGTACTGACGTGACTGGTGCATGACCAGACACTGCCTGTTGTCGCCGAACAACACAAGGTCTTTACGTCCATCGCCCACTGAAGAAGAACCGTGAAATTTGCGCTGAAATCGCTGCTGAAGGGACTGAATAAAACGAACAGATAATTTTCATGTCATCCTCCCCTACGCATATGTGCATGTTGAAAGAAGCCGGAATACCCCAGTCTGTGAAGGGTGATAGGTCTTATGAGTCAGTTTTTGGCTGCGAAGAATAATCGACAAAACGAAGCTGGAACTGTACGTTTTGTCATAAGGAGAAGAAATGGGAAGCTGCAAGATGAGGGACTGGAAGAATGATTTACATCATATTCTTTTTCAATTGCTGCAACAATCAAAATCAGCCCGTTGACAGACAATAAAACAGGATAAAATGTTCTACTTCTCAGCCTGTTCTGTTCCGCTTCGGACGAGCTCCGCCAGCGTGCGGCCAAGGCCGCCGGCGCCGCTCTGCAGCCAACCTCCATCAACCGGCAGGATTGCTCCGTTGACATAGCTCCCGAGTTCCGAAGAAAGAAAAAGGCAGGCATTGCCGATATCCTGAGGGTTGCCGAGCCGGCGCAGTGGCACAGAATCGCGAGCTGCCTCACGCATGGCGTCGCTGGGGGCAAGACGCTGCATCCCCTCGGTGCCGTCAATCGGTCCGGGAACGATGGCGTTGACCCGTACCCCCTGCGGGCCCCATTCCAGGGCCAGGCAGCGGGTCAGCATCTCCACCCCGGCTTTGGCGGCGCAGACGTGGGACTGGGCTTCCATCGGAATAGTCGCCTGGGGAGCGGAGATGTTGATCACTGTGGCACCCGGTTTGAGCAGATAGGGGTAGACGGCTTGCATGACGTTGAAAGTGCCGATCAGGTCGATGTCGATAACGGCGCGGAAAGCGTTCAGCGACATCTGTGTGAGCAGAGCCGGGAAGTTGCCGGCTGCTCCCGAGACGACCACGCTCAAGGGGCCAAAGGCCGCATGGACCGCGTTGAGCCCGGCCGCCAGCGCTTCCGGATCGCGAACGTCAGCACTAAAGCCCATCGCTTCAGCACCGCAGCCGCGCAGACTGTCGACGGTATCATCCACCTTTTGCTGTGAGCGGCTGGCGACGGCGACGCGGGCTCCGTGGCGGGCAAAGAGCTCGGCGACGCCGCGGTTGATACCACTGGTGCCGCCGATGACGACGACGGTTCTGTCAGAAAAATCGAGAGAGTTGTTCATCGGCTGGCCTCGTATGGGGAGGTATCGGTTGACATGAGAGGCGTGTGCCCTGCTTGTCAAACCATGAGCGGGAGATCAGTACTATTCTGGAAAACGTTTGATCGTTCAATATTATTGTTAAAGCGTACCACTATCCGGAGATAGTGTCATCATCACATATGCACGATACAGGCAGCACTGTCGAAGCGGGGGATATTGACCAACTCCGGAACAGGATGGGATACCATCAGATCGGAAGGGTAGGGGCGGTAGAGCCTCTGCAACTCCCGGGGGTCTTGAACGTGCCTGTCGAGCCAGAAGCCAAAATCATCAGGTGACAAAATCACCGGCATTCTGTCGTGTATCGGCTTCACGGTCACATTTGCAGTTGTGGTCAGGATGCAGCACGTTTCAACGTCAGACCCGTCCTCTGCCTTGCTTTTCTCCCATAATCCGGCAAAGCCCATCAATCCGCTATTGCAGAGCCGGATGTAATAGGGTTGTGCATGGTCATCCTTGCCAGGCAGCCATTCGTAGAAACCCGAGGCAGGAATTATGCACCGGCTGTATGTGAGCGCATGCATGAAATGAGGATCCTCATGGACAGTTTCACTTTGGGCAATAATCGGCGCGGGGTTTGTCTCCTGTGACCCGATGGAGTGCAGGCCCCAGTGCAGGAAATCGAGTCTGTTATGGTCGCCGATATGCCTGACCGTTGCAATGTGCTGACACGGAGCAATATTGTAATGCGGTTCGATGTCGGGGAGTTCCTGCAGGTCAAATGTCTTGGCGATGACCTCAGGTGAAGCCTGGAGAGTATATCTGCCGCTCATGGTTAGATACTTCCTTTGTGGAACGCTGGATTTTGCATTTGCTGATTGTATCAAACTTGGGTGATTAAAGGCGGTTTTAAATCCATGTGAGCGATTATAGCAAAGTCTGTGAAGTCATTGGTCGGGCATTGAAATTAACGGTGGATGAGGTTGTTGAGATATCAGTGTGACGGGAGATGGGAAGGAGGGCTCGCTCAAATTGCTCGGTAAGAAACATCAGGGTGAGAGTGGCAAAAAGTCAGGGTTGCATGCCAGCCAAACGTTTGGAGTACACACATGCCGAAAACAGTTTGTTATAGATTCTTGCGCAAAATGAATCTTACAACGACGCAGCCATTACCTCAAAGCGATTGCGGCCGTTCTCCTTGGCACGGAACAGGGCCTGGTCAGCGAAGGCAACAAGCTGGGCAGCGGCGGATATGTCATGATCCCCGGCCGTGGCCACTCCGAGGCTGATCGTGACAAATTCGGATGTGTCCGACTTGGCATGGGGCAGTGCCAGCCTGAGTACGGATTCACCGATACGGCCTGCCAGAACAGCCGCTCCCTGACGACTGGTCTCGGGCAGGATGACCACAAATTCCTCTCCGCCGTAGCGAACAACAATATCAGGCCCCCGCTCAACCACAGTCCTGACGGTCCGGGCAATCTTCTGCAGGCACTCATCACCCTCAAGGTGGCCATAGTGGTCGTTGTATTTCTTGAAATGATCCACATCAATCATGATCAGGGACAGTTGTGAGCCTGATCGTTTGTGCCGGGAAAATTCGGTCTGCAAGACCGTGTCGAAGTACCTGCGATTGGACAGGCCTGTCAGGCTGTCCGTCAGGGAATTGCGTTGGGCGAGATCCCGTTCTGTCTCAAGCTGGTGAACCAGATTCTGGATCTGCTGCTCCGCTTTTTTGCGGTTTGTTATATCCCTGGCAATTAGAACCATTCTGACGGGATTACCCTGCTGGTCACGGATCAGTGCATTGTTTACCTCGATGTCAAAGCAGGATCTGTCTTTGCGGATGGCGCGGTACTCATTGGGGCCATTATAATTTTCGTGCACCATTCTGGCTATATTGGCGAGCGCCCTTTCGTGGTCTTCGGGAACAATAAAATCCATGACCATCATGCCGGGACCATCCTCCGGGTCATAACCGAACATTTTAGGCGCTGCCTCAGAGAACATGATCACTCGACCGGACAGATCGGCGATGGTGATATCGTCGGGCGACGCCATCAGGATTTTTTTATAGATTTCTTCGCTTGCTTGAAGTTCACGATTTTTATCAGTAAGTCCTTTTTCTGCCAGTTGTCCGATTTCTCTAGCCATAATTCCGATTTCATTGTCCGGATAGACGTAATTGTTAGCCTGCAACTCGTTGCCGGCGATGACGGCATTGATTCTTTTGCCCAGTTCGACAAGCGGGCGGGACAAACGCCTGCTCAGCAGTGTGCTCTGTACAAATCCCAAAAACAGTGCAATGACGCCGGTTAGGCCGATAATAAACAGTACTTGCGACATGATCGGACGGAGGATTTCTTTCTTTTCGACCGCTGTCACAACAGTCCATCCGGTGGAAGCTACCCTGCTGTAATGGGCGAAATGTTCCACGTTGCCCGTGCGGTAGGTGAAGTCGCCTTTGCTGCCCGGCAGAAGGTCCCCCTTCAATTCCTGAAAGGTTGTGCCCTGGCGGGACTGATCCGGATGCATGATTATGTTACCTCTCCGGTCCATGATGAAACTTACTGTTGATCCGTACTCTTCGTGTTGCGAAATAAGATTAATAATGTGTCCGATCGAACAGTCAATCGATATGACACCCTCATCTCCGCCAGCGGTCTGTTGCAGTGCTCTGCTGGTCGAAACCAGCCATTCATTTGAGGTGACATCCTGATAGGGCAGGCCGACCGAGGTTGCGGGTTTACGCTCCAAAGCTGCCCGGTACCAGGGACGGGTTGCAGGATCAAACCCTGCAGGCAGTGTGTAATCGTTTATCAGCATCAGGCCGTTTTGATAGCCCGAATAGATATAAGTGATATTCCTGTTGGATGTAAGTACAGAGCGGTACTCGTCCAGGATGCGCTGCTGCCCCTCTTTGCCAAGTGCCGTTGCGCCCCTGATATCCTTGTGGTCCTGCAGCCGCGCTATGGTGTTGATGATTTCAGTGAAATGACCGTCAATGAAATACGCCACACCTTGATTGGTTCGGCTGATGACGGCCCGTGCCTTGGATATTTCGGCGGTATAAATGATAGTTGAGAGTAAAAAGCCGAAAATAATCATAACAACCAGCGCCAACAGCGCGCTGCTTTGAAAGATCTCCCGTTTGATGCTGGATTTATGTGAGATTTGCTTGTTTATGATAAATATTTCCTTATAAACAACTTTTGTTAACTATAATCAAAAAAACTAATTATGCAATGCTTAGAAATCTTGCATGCTGCTGTCAGATGCTTGATTGAGGGTATTTGGTGGTCATAAAGGAATTCTGTTTGCCACGCGGCTCTGGAACAGGCAGAGATGGGTCATGTCTATTAACTGTTGGAATATTGCCCGCGTTCACGTATATTCAGCGCTACATGCACGGGTTGCAAACAGGGTCGGAACAGCATGTGGGGGTAGTCCCGTTTAAGTCCGAGTGACAATTCATGTAAAACAGGTGGTTGCGCCATCAGTTATATGGATTTCATCATGTGAAAGCCCTTGAGAAATCAGGGGCTTTTCTTCAAGCACGATAACGTTTTCCTGTGGATTATCCGTCCGGGAGTCTTTATGCGAACACTCATCCTGACCTTACTGCTGCTTTTCGGACATGGTCTGGCTGCCATGGATGCCGCTGCCTTCAGCAACGAGCCGGATGGGTTCGGGAGCATGCGCTGGGGTACTACAGTAGGCACGATGTTTACAAAGGAAGATTATGTTGGTTTCAGCAGAGATGAAAATAGCTCCAGGTACCTTAAACTTGGTGATAAAACACCGCTTGAGCTAGACGGTGTAAAAATATACAGCATGGTTTATTCTTATTACAGTGGGATGCTCTGGAAAGTAGAAGTAGAGGCGCGCCTGCTTCAGGCCGCTAAGTTGTATGATCTGTTTATCAGAAAATATGGAGAACCGTCCCATAATATCCTCAGATCGGAATTCAGCAGAGAATACTACTGGGCAGGGACAACATCCGATATCGTTCTTGCAACAAGTTTGAATTACTATGACAGAAAAACGATAGATATGGCCACCGCATCCATATTTAGCAGGAATATCAAATCAGCTGTTGATGCTGATCTTGATCAAGCTCTGAGGGAACTGAAATCACCCATCGATGCGGTTGACGGTTTTCGTGACTGGAAGTGGGGGAGCGGATTCTCTAAGGGAAAGACGTACCTGCCTCTGGATCAGGAACCTTTTTTTGAGTATCACATAAAAGGTGACGACATGTTGTTTGAAGGGGTCACTGCCCAGGAAATCAGGTATCGTTTTTATAACAACAACGCTCTCCAGAAAGTCGAGTTGTTTTTCGACGGCAAGCAGAATTACCTGAAACTGAAAGAAGCCTGTTTTAAGCTCTTAGGTCGCACAGTACGCTATGAACAGGGTATGATCAGATGGATCGGAAAAAATACCACCGTGAAATTGTCATTTACCATAGATGACAAAGATACGTGGCTGAGCAGACTGACGTATTCCGGATACGGACTGCAATAGACCGAACCGCTCAAATGTCCGGAAACTGATGCGGAATATAGATGTAACCTGTATATCAGGGTTTGGAGTATTCAAAAATGCAGACACGCATTCCCAAGATGATCTACGCCGATGCGAAGGGGAATATTTTTGACCACCCGGAGCTGTGCATGGCCGGAATGAACGGCACTCAGCCGGTGCTGCCGGAGGATGTGGAACTGATCCCGCTGCCGGAGGACAGCAAGCTGTTTACCATGCCTTCCATGCCGCCGATTGCCTGGGATGCCAGAAAAAAGACCTTCGTTACCGTCGATGAGGTGCGCGAAGGCCGCAAAAGCCAGCGGATTCAGGCAGTGGCCGCTTTCATGGCCCCCGGCTATGTGCGGACACTGCTGCCGGCCTGCGCGTATGCCGGCAAGAAAACGCACCTGCCGCTCTGGTCCTACACAGCCGTGGGGTGGGACGAGGAGCGCGACTGTTTCGTGGTGGCCGCAACCAAGGTGGATGCCAACAGCAACTGGAACCCGGTCAATTATGACGACCGCACGCTGGATCCGCTGGTGCGGCAGATGTTGCAGGATATGCCGGGCAATCGCCTGCTGGAGCAGTTATCGCGCTGCGCTGTTGATTATCACTGCTTTGCCGCCAAGAATCTCTTTTACCGCCGCTGGGAGGCGCCGCTGCCCACCTCGCCGGTCTGCAACTCGGCCTGTCTGGGGTGTATCAGTCTGCAGCCGTCGGAATGCTGTCCTTCCAACCATGAACGCATTACCTTTGTCCCCACCCCGGAGGAACTGTGCGAGATCGCTGTTCCGCATCTGGAGCAGGCTGAACAGGCCATTGTCTCCTATGGTCAGGGATGCGAGGGGGATCCGATCCTGCAGGCCGACACCATTGCCGAGGCTACCCGCCGCATGAAACAGGCCACTTCCCGCGGAACGGTCAATTTCAATTCCAATGGTTCTCTGTCCGACCGTGTACAGCTGCTGTGCGATGCCGGCATGGATTCATTCCGTTTCTCCCTGAACTCGGTCCGCGAGGAGTTGTATAACCGCTATTATCGCCCCAAGGGATATGCCTTTGCCGATGTGCTCCGTTCGGTAGCGTGTGCCAAGGAAAACGGCCGCTTCACCATGATCAATTACCTGGTTTCCCCGGGTGTGTCCGATGCGCCGGAAGAGGTCGAGGCACTGCTGAGGTTTGTGGCCGCTACGGGGGTGGATATGATTCAGCTGCGCAACCTGTCGATCGATCCGGATTACTACAATCGGGAGATGGGGGTCAAGGGGAAGGGGATCGGGATGTACCGCCTGCTGCAGCGTTTGAAGCAGGAGTTTCCGAAACTGCAATTCGGCTACTACAACAGGACCAGGGAGAATTTCTTCCCGGATGGGTTTGAACAAGGCTGGCCGGTTTCAGACAGGTAAACCGGTCCGAAAAAAAGCCACCCTTTGTTGAGGGTGGCTTTTTTATTGAATGCCGGTATCAGGGTTTCAGGTGAATTCCATCAACCCTCAGGCTGCCGCTTTTGACGATGAGCGTGCCGATCAGGGTTGTCGGCACAGCGCTTATGGTTTGGAAATCCTGATTGTAGCCACCCTTGAGAACAACATCCTTGCCCAGATTCATCTCCAGGCTTTCGGCAAGTTCACCATTCAGCGCCAGCATGGTTGCCGTGGCGCCAGCCGAGAGGTAGGCCTGATTCAGGGAGTAATAGCCGCTTGCGCCAATCTTTATTTTTGGGGCTGTTTGGGCGCTGATGATTACATCGTCGAGGAAGACGTTGTTGCCCCAGGAGCTGATGCCCAGAAATCCGATCCGGAGAGTCTGCCCCTGGTACGCGCTCAGGTCGATACTGGCTTGCGCCCACCCGGTTGTCCCGTTATAGCGATTGATCGCAGTGCCGACATTCGACCAACTGGCGCCATCGGTAGATACCTGCACCTGAACCCGGTCGGCTGATGATGTATAGTCGGTATCGTGGTACATCCAGAATTTCAGGGTGGCACTGGTAGCTCCGGCCGGAATGGCAATGCCGCTGTCCCAGTACAGGAGGGTCTGGCTACCGCTGGAGGCGTCAAATGAGTTGAATTCCGCCATGAGCGTGCCGCTGTGAGGGGTGGCGCTCGGGTTAATCCCCGAGTCCACCATGGTCCAGGCTCCGGCGGTTCCCACAACCTGAGCTGTATACCAGCCGGTGCTTTCGAATCCGTCACTGAAAAGTGTGATGAGGCCGGCAGGATTTACTGTGAACAATATTGATGCTGTGTTCGTTTTCCCGCCTCCAGTGCCGGTGACTGTTACGCTGTAGGTGCCGGCGGGGGTCGCTGCGCCGGCGGTCAGCGTCAGGGTTGAACTGCCAGAACCGGGTGCTGAAATTGAGGCCGGGCTAAAGGAGGCTGTGGCCCCCGTCGGCAGCCCGCTTGCCGATAGCGCCACGGTTGCGTTGAAACCGCCGGATACGGTTGTGCTGATGGTATTAGAAGACGAAGCCCCTTGAACGGCGCTGACTGTAGACGGAGAGGCTGAAATCGCGAAGTTGGGACCAGCCCCAACAACATTAAATGTCATGGACATGCCGGGAATACTAAAAGCACTCAGGCTCATTCCCGATGCCGACCCGTCCCACCACTTCGAATTAGGTGTACTGGTATTGCTCAAAGTATTTGTATATCCAGTTGCGCTGTTTCCCAGATAGAACAGATCGTTTGAGTCGCCACTGTTTGTGGTGGTCGTTTCGAAATGCCAGAGGTTATCTGCCTGAACCAAGGTGAGCTCATAGTTGAGATGCGACGAATTTGGCGTCAAGCTCTGATTGTCCTTGTTTCCGAGTTCATCGACATGCCAGACGGCGATCCCGGCCGCAGGGAGACTGGCGTCGCGTCCGGTTTTCTGGCGGTTTTCCAGCAGAAAGTATTCGGTTGAAATCCCCGGTTTTCGATAACGGTAGAACTGATCGTATCCGCTGTTGGGTGCAGCCACCAGCGTTCCTGTCAAGCTATCAGAACTGGTCAGATCTGTTGCCGTTGCCCAACCCGCGGCAAGCTTCAGATAGGCATCGACCTGGTTGGGGTTAGTCCCGTGACCGCCGCTCCCCATCAGGCTGAAGACCCCCGCACCCCCTACCGAGTCGTAACCGTAATCATAGAGGTCGGGGAAATCACAGAGCATGTGCCCGTTTTCATGACAGAAGGTCCCCAGTTCCAGCGCCGAGCCCACATTGGTGATCTGGTAATTTGAAATATACTTGCCGTTTCCCAATGCAACCGGGCTGGAAAGGTACCAAGAATGGGGCCAAAGTCCACTAGCCCAAACACCGCTGTCTGCTCCGGCGAAAAACACGTTGAAGGCTGCGACATAGCCGGAAGCGTCAGTGGTCAGGGCATTTAATGTAGGCAGGATTGTGCTGTTATATTCGGGTTTGGCCTTTAGGATGGTCAGTGCATCATTGATCAGCAATCGCCCTTGAGTGCCATTGTTTTGAGCTGTTGACGTGTTGTTGTAGTAGCTTTTGGGTTGTGTCATCCGCACATAGGCAGTTACGACGTTCGTATATGTCAGTCGGCCAGCGGAGACATCGCTGAAATACTTTTTCACCGAGCCGTTGTTGCCATAACCTGAATACGAATCGCCATTGAGAAATGAATCGATTTCAGCTTGGGATATTGATGCCGGGGCATCGGAAAAGTCGATCAGCAGGGTCATGCCGGCCTTGGTACCGGTTGTTATTGCTGTCGGAGGTGCAAGCTGTATTCCGTCCAGTTCCTGGGGCAGAGGGGTGTTCAGTGTCTTGGACTTCAATTGTGACCAGCGTCTGGATAATCCCGTATCTGTGTCCCATTGTTTATGCCGGGCTTGAGCTGCGGCGGCTGCAACATCGGCATCCATGCGGATATGTTGTGCCAGTCCCTGCGGAGCCTGAATATGGGCCGGCACCCCCGTGGACTGGAGGCTTTTCCCGTCGGCCGAGCGCTCGGCATAGTAATATGCTTGCTGTTGTGGATCAAAAATAACCGTATATCCGGTAGTGGTTTCGAATACCGCTTGAAACTCATCACCCTGTCCCCACAGGGTTACTTGCGTGTTGTCGGGTTGGGTAAACCGGAAATGCTTGGCAAACGGGGCGGACCAAGCACTGGTAAGTGAAATCGAGAGACTTAGCGCCATAATCAGCATCAACGTCGTCCCGACCATGGTGCCTCTTCTCATGACCTGATTGACAAACCCGGTTGTTCCAGCTTCTTTTTTCATTAGAAACTCCATCTCGTTATTAGTGCATACGTGTCAACGCAAGTCAGGTTGCGAATTCAATATACAAATTACATGCCATTACATCTAAGTTGCTGCTGTCAGTTATTGTAATTATAACCTGGCAGTTTTGGATACATTTTTCAGATAGTCGTAACAAATTATTCAGACAAACGGAGTAATAAAAACGAGGGTGTAAATGTTATATGGTGGATTGCGTAAAACGCTTCTTTTGAGCATAGGTTTGCTCCGGAGAAAGTGTGTTACTGAATCAAAATATAGTATTATAATAAATACATTATATTTGATTTACAAAACTATTTTGAGACTGTCCCAAAATCCACAGGACATGTCAAGTTTTATTTCGGCCGTATCTGATTTGAATCATTTGAGTTATGGCGCGAAGGGCTGGGATTTACGGACCTGCCATAACCACGTGTTTCTTCTTGATTGACGAAGTTTGCGCAGAGTGACAAAATTGGACAGCATTAGATCTGATGAGTACAGAGGAGCACAACTATGTCAATTAAACTCGGCGAACTGCTGATCAGTGAAGGTATCATCTCACAGGATCAGCTTGAAGAGGCATTGAAATGCCATGTTATTTTTGGCATCAAGCTGGGCAGCAGCCTGATCGAGCTCGGTTATATCCAGGAGGATGTGCTGGTCAACCTGCTGAGCAAAAAGCTGGGCGTACCCGCTGCCAGTCATATTGAACTGCTGGTCGTGCCGCCCGATGTCATCGAACGGATCTCGCCTGCCGTAGCGGAGAAGTTCCGAGTTATCCCAGTCCGGTACGAGCACAAGCATCTGCATGTTGCAATGTCTGATCCGACAGATTACAAGGCGCTGGATGAGCTGTCATTTATTACGGGAAACCTGATTGTCCCGCTGATTGCCCCTGAAGTCCAGATACTGCAGGCATTGGAAAACTATTACGGCGTTACGCGCGATCATCGCTATGTGTGGGCAAACAGCAACCTGCAGAACAGAAGAGATGCGAAAACACCGGATTGGGCAGAAAGTCTTGTATCCGATTCATCCAAATATACGATCAGTGCTGATTTTAGCGGTAACGAACCCTTTCAGGATTTACTGCATGTCCCCATCCCGGCAGATTTGCATGCGGCCTCTCCCTTCGGAGATTTGGCGGACCAACACCTCCCGCCAAAGCAGCCCCATGAGATCTACACGTTTGACCGTCTCTCACTGGATTTCTCAAAGGCAAAGAACCGCGATGATGTTGCCCGAATCTTTATCAAGTATCTCGGACTGGGGTTCAAGAAGGGTGCCTTGCTGACAATACGCGGGCATAGTGCGGTCGGATGGAGGGCCGTGAACGGCGAGAAGCAGATAAAAGATTTCGAATCGGTGAGGCTGGAAGTAACAAAAAGCTCGGAACTCAGTGAGATCCTGATCGGAAAGCACTTCTTTTTTGGCCCGCTTTCGGAATCACCTGCCAATATGCCGATCATCAGGGCGTTGAATCTGAAAAGCAGCGAAACCGTGCTGTCGCTGCCGATAGTGATGAACAACAGGGTGGTCGCGATGATTGTTGTCTCATCGGATGTCATTTCTCTACGGCAACGGTTGGAGGAGCTCCAGAAGCTGGTGTACAAAGCCTCGTTGACGTTTCAGATCCTGGTACTCAAGAACAAGCTGCTGCAGACCTGAGTAACCTGATCAGCGTCCCGCCAGCTTGCTCTCCCAGCGCCAGGCGTCGGCAATGATGGTCCGCAGGTCGTTATATTTCGGTTGCCAGTCGGTCAATTCACGAATCCTGTCGGCCTGTGCCACCAGTGAAGCCGGGTCTCCCGGACGGCGATCGGATTCGATGACCTTGAAATCCACTCCACTCACCTTTCGTACAACCTCCAATACCTCGCGCACACTGCTGCCGCTCCCATAGCCGACGTTCATGGCGGTTGGTGCGCCCCCTTTTTCCAGATATGCCAGGGCGTGCAGGTGGGCTGCGGCCAGATCCTCAATATGGATGTAGTCACGAATGCCGGTGCCGTCCGGGTTCGGGTAGTCGGTACCATAGATCCCGACGCTTTCCCGCATGCCCAGGGCGGCCTGGCAGGCCACCTTGATCAGGTGGGTCGCTTCCGGTGTACGCTGTCCCATGCGGGCCTGCGGGTCGGCTCCGGCCACATTGAAATAGCGCAGTGCCACGTACTGCAAGCCATGGGCAGCGGAGGTGTCCCGCAGCATCCACTCGCTCATCAGTTTGGAGGTGCCGTACGGATTGATGGGGCTCTGACGGGACTCCTCGGAGGCCACACCGCCATCGGGGAATCCGTAGACCGCCGCTGTACTGGAAAAGATGAAGCGCTGTACGTTGTTTCTGACACAGGCCTCCAGCAGTCCCAGCGTGTTACGGGTGTTGTTGCCGTAGTATTTCAGCGGCAGTGTGCACGACTCCGGCGCGATGATGGCCGCAGCGAAGTGCAGGACCGTGGTAATGCGATGTTGCTGAAAGACCGCATCGAGTGCGGCGTGGTCGCACAGGTCTCCCACGATCAGCTCTTCGCCATGGATCAGGGCATCGCGGAAACCGGTGGACAGGTTGTCGTAGACCACGACCGTTCGGCCAGATTCAGTGAGCTGGCGGGTGACATGGCTGCCGATGTAGCCGCAGCCGCCGGTGACGAGGATTTTGTCGGTCATTCAGGGTTCCTTTGGCAGGTATTTTTTTATATTCTTCAGTGCCCGTTCCAACCGCTCGATCGTGTGGGCCTCAATCGTTCGGACTGCGTCCGGGGCATATTGATTGAGCAGGGCAAACAGCCTGGCAAAATCGATCTGCCCTTCACCGGGCGGCAAGTGCTCATCGGCCTGGCCGTTGTTGTCGTGGATATGGCATTCGGCAACAAACAGTCCCAATTCAACGAACCACTCCTCCAGCGTGCCGCTGCTGAACATATTCCAGTGTCCCACATCAAAACAGTGGCGGAAGCAGGGCTCGTCGATGGCCTCCAGCAGTCCGCGCAGGGTGGAAGGTTCTTTCTCGAAGATATTCTCGATGGCGATGATGCAGCCCACCTCTTTGGCGCGCGGGACAAATTCGCTCCAGAATCCGATGCTGTTTTTGAGCCAGTCCATACGGTTGCCGCCGTAACGGAGATCGTCGTAGCCGGGGTGGAACACGATTACCCGGGGCCTGAGCTGTTCCGCAGCCTGGAATACCTGCTGGACGCGCCGGCGGGTTACCTCCCTAATGCACGGGTCGAGAGCACCCGGGTTCAGATCCATGAAAGGGGCGTGAATGGTGGTGCGCAACTCGGCTGAACGCAGTACGTGTGCTTGCGCCGACAATTCCTCCAGAACAATGTGATCCAGGGTTTCGGCGGAGAAAAACACCTCGGGGTTGATGCGATTGGCCACGACGTATTCAAGGTGTTCCGCGAGCCGGGAATAGGGCAGATGGGCGTGGATATCAGTGAGCATTGTTGTTGCCGCTCCTGTGCTGTTTAATGACGGCGTCCGTCTCCGGTCGCTCTACCAGATCTTCAAGTTTTGCAATTGAAAGCGGCTCTCCCAGGACGATCAGGGTGTCGCCGCCTTCGATCTTGGCTTGGGAATGGGGATTAAAGACCATCTTGCCGTGGGCCTTTTTAATGCCGACGATGATGACGCCGATCTCTTTTCGAAAGCCGGAGCTCACCAGTGTTTCACCGGCAAAGGCCGAATGTGACGGGATGGTGATCTCCTCCATCTGCAGATCCATATGTTCACTGCCGGTTGCTATTTCAATGAAGTCAACCACGTTGGGACGCAGAATCGACTGGGCCATCCTGCTGCCGCCGATGAGATAGGGAGAAACGACCTTGTTGGCACCGGCGCGCTTGAGTTTAATATCGGAACCCTCTTCCCCGGAGCGGGCCAGAATGTACAGGTCGGGGTTGAGACCGCGGGCGGTCAGGGTGATATAGACGTTCTCCGTATCGGACGTGACAACTGAAATTAGTCCCTTGGCGCGCTTGATGCCCGCCTTGAGCAGGGTTTCGTCCAGGGTGGCATCACCCTTCAGGTGCAGGTAGCCCTCCTCATCCAGTTTTTCGGTCGTCTCGATATCCTTCTCGACAATCACGAACGGCAGTTCATTTGCCTTGAACTCCTTGCAGATCAAGGAGCCGATTCTGCCGAACCCGCATATGATGTAGTGCCCCGAGAGGGCGTCGATCATTTTTTCCACTTTCTTCCTCCCCATTATCCGCTGGATCTGCCCCTCGAACATGATCTGGGCCAGGCTGCCGACGATATATCCCAGTACGCTGACGCCTACGATGATCAGGGTGATGGTGAACAGTTTGCCCACATCGCTGAGCGGCTTGACAACCTCAAATCCGACCGTACCCAGGGTGATGACAGTCATGTAGAGGGCATCGATGAAACGCCACCCCTCTATTCCCATGTAACCCAGTGTCCCCAGCGACACGAGCAGGAAAAGAACCACCATTGAAATTTTTAAATGTCTGACCGGATCCATAGGGTACGCAGATTACCTGCTGGGGTCGTAAAATTCAAGCCCGATTATGGAAGTGACCGATATACCTGGATCATCGTTGGTGCTGAAGTCGATTGCGAGGGTGCTGGTTAATGATAATCAGCTAGTAAAATGCAAGGATGCAATTGACAAAAACTGCATACTGTATACAATGTTTCAAACTACTCGGTGGAGCTATACTATATGAAAAAAAGTCTGGAAAAGCATCTCACCCTGCGGGAAAAAATTCTGGAACATATCCGTGATGCGATCATTTCAGGGACACTCAAGGCTGGCAGCAGGGTTTCGGAGCCCGAGCTGGCCGAACGTTACGGTATCAGCCGCACGCCGATCCGCGAAGCCTTTCGGCAATTGGAATCAGAAGGATATCTGACCGTTATTCCCCGTCGCGGTGCCGTGGTCAGCGAGTTCAGTCAGAAGGATGTAGAGGATTTCTACGCCATCAAGAGCATCCTGGAGGGGTACGCAGCCCGCCAGGCCTGTAAAAAGCTGACTGAAAAGGAACTTGACCGGTTGCAGGCCAACAACAGCCGACTGGCAGAGCTTGCCGGGCATAACGATTTCAAGGCGTTCTTCAAGGTGCACAACGATTTTCATGAAATGTTCATCAAGGCGGCAGACAATGAAAAACTGCACGAGTTGATTACCAGCGTCGTTACACGCTTTCAGCGGCTGCGCTTCATGTCGCTCAGCCTGCCCGGAAGAATGGAGATCGTGGTTCAGGAACATGCAAAGATTCTGGAGGCATTCCGCAGGAAGGATGCTGAAACTGCCGAGATGCTCGTGTGCAAAAATGCCGAGTACGGCGGCAGGGTGCTGCTGGATGGAGGTGTTTCAGCATCCCAGCGCGCCGAACTTCAGATCGATATTTAGTCGCGACTTCCGGTTAGTTTTTTGCATTTAGCCTCCCCTCCCGCAAGGGGAGGGGGAACTTTTAAGGCAACTGCATAAACCAAACCGGACAATGATGTGTTCATCCTTGTTGATTAATTCTATTTCCTGTGTGGTTACGGTGGAATTGGTATATGGTGGGTTGATATGGCAGATCGCATCCAGAACATGCTGAAAGAAATTCCCAAGGTCGACCGTGTAATCGAATGGCCCGAGATGGTCGCATTGCGTGCCGTGCACGACCGTCCCGAGCTGCTTTCTGCTGTCCGCAGGGTGTTGGAATGTATCCGTGAAGATGTGAAAAACGGTGATGCCGCTGCCTGCTCACCGGGCAGAATTGTCGACCTGATATCGGCCAGGCTTGTGAGCCGGTCTGCCAGCAGCCTGCGGGGCGTTGTCAATGGCACCGGGGTTGTGGTCCACACCAACCTGGGGCGTTCTCCTCTGGCCGTGGAGGCCGAAGAAGCCATTCATAACGTTTCGGCCGGCTATTCCAATCTTGAGTTCGATCTTGAGAACGGGGAGCGCGGCACGCGCTATGCCCATGTCGAGAGATTGATCTGCGAACTGACCTGTGCCGAGGCTGCCCTGGTTGTCAATAATAATGCCGCAGCGGTCATGCTGGCCCTGTCCGCGCTGGCTCAGGGGCGCGAGGTGATTGTTTCGCGCGGTGAACTGGTTGAGATCGGCGGCTCCTTCCGCATCCCGGATGTCATGCGCCAGAGCGGCGCGACACTGGTCGAAGTCGGCACAACCAATCGCACCCATGTCCGCGATATTGTGGACGCGATTACCGATTCGACGGCCCTGCTGCTTAAGGTTCATACCAGCAACTTTGCTATCGTAGGCTTCACGGCCGAGGCCACGGTTGCCGAGATGTCTACCGTGGGGCTGGATCGCAATATTCCGGTCATGCTGGATGCCGGCAGCGGGTGTCTGCTGGATCTTGCTCCCTACGGCATCAGCGGCGAGCCGACAATCAGGCAGTATCTGGATGCCGGTGCCGATGTGGTCACCTTCAGCGGCGACAAGCTGCTGGGTGGGCCGCAGGCCGGGCTCATTGCCGGCAAGCGGAAGTTTATTGAACCGATGAAGCGGCACCCCTTGCTGCGGGCTCTGCGCATGGACAAGCTGAACCTGGCTGCCCTGGAAGCAACCCTGCGACTGTACCGCGATGAGCGACGCGCGCTGACCTCCATTCCCACCCTGCAGATGCTGACGATGAGTGCGGCACAGCTCGTCCGCCGTGCCGGGATGATTTCTCGGAAACTTCGCAAGGTCCTTCCCGCGGCTGTCACACTTGTCACGCATCCGGGAGAATCGAGCGCCGGCGGCGGATCATTTCCGCTGCTCCAGTTGCCGACCACACTGATAGAGATTCGAATCTCAGGACTGTCGCCGTCCCGGATCGAGGAAGCGCTGAGACGGGCCGCGGTGCCTGTTATCGGCAGGATCCACCGTGACCGGTTCCTGTTGGATGCCCGTACGATTATGGATCGCGATCTGTCTGCCCTGTCAGCTTCACTGCTCCAGGTGGCCGGAGAGCATGCGGAGGTGCCGCAATGAACCGTGTGAAGTCCTTTGCCCTGATACCGGCAGCCGGAATGGGCAAACGAATGGGCGCCTCCATCAATAAGCAGTATCTTCAACTGGATGGCCTGCCGATTGTGGCACGCACCATCGGGGTGTTCGAGCAATCTCCTGATATTGAAGCCATTTATCTGGTCATACCGGAGGCGGAAATCCCCTACTGCCGGGAACACGTGGTTGCGGCCTGCGGCTTCCGCAAGGTTGTCGAGATTGTTGCGGGTGGGCGGGAACGACAGAATTCGGTGATGAACGGTCTGCGCGCCATGCGCTCGCACCTGTCAGACAACGATGTAGTCGTAATCCATGATGGCGTCCGTCCGTTGATCACCCCGGAATTGCTGCGGGAATCCATCGAAGTCGCCTGCGGTAATGACGGCGCACTGGTGGCTGTTCCGGCCAAGGATACGATCAAGACTGTCTGCGACGGGATTGTCATCAACACACCTGACCGTGAGACTCTCTGGCAGGCCCAGACCCCTCAGTCGTTCCGCTTCGGCGTGATCTATGAAGCTCATCAGGCCGCAGAGCAGGATGGTTTCTGTGGTACCGACGACGCCTCGCTGGTTGAACGTCGCGGCGGCAAGGTCCGGATTGTGCGCGGCGATTACCGGAACATCAAAATAACCACTCCCGAGGATCTTGTCCTGGCGGAGTCATTTCTGGCACGTACCACGAAGGGGGTGTACTGATGACTGTGCAGATACCCGACAGGATACTGATCGTTGATGATGAGCCGGATATCGCAGTTGTTCTCAAGCTGCATCTGGAGGATGCGGGCTACATCACCGCCTGGGCCGGAAGCGGCGAAGCGGCCCTGAAAATGCTGCAGGACGGGGTGTATTCGCTGGTTCTCACGGATATCAGGATGCCCGGCATGAGTGGCATCGAAGTACTCAACCGGATACGCGAGACCGGTATGTCAACCTCCGTGATCATGATGACTGCCCATGGCAGTGAGGATCTGGCAGTTGAATGCATGAAATCAGGGGCCGCGGACTATTTTTGCAAGCCGTTTTCCCTGGACGATATGCTCCAGAGGGTCGAACGCGCCCTGGTCCATCGCCGTGCGCTGCTGGAAAATGTGCGACTCGAACAGGAGCGGGGTGAATTTTTTTACATGCTGTCGCATGACCTCAAAAATCCTATTACGGCAATCATCGGTTCCATAGATATCATGCGCGAAGGCCGGCTTGGCCCGGTGAATGCCGAACAGGTGGAATATCTGCAATCTGCTATCGACAGCTGCAACGATGTGGTATCAATGATCGACAACCTGCTCGATGTGCAGCGTTTCGAATCGGGCCGGATGCCGGTCATGATCCGCCCCCAGAGTCCGCAGGCGCTGGCGTCTGCCGTAGTCGAGCGCTTCAGAAGGGCGGCAGAGTATGAAGACATTGCCCTGACACTCGATGTGTGTGAGGGGTTGCCGGACATCGCCGTCGATAAAAACCTGATGACGAGGGTGTTTGCCAATCTGCTGGTCAATGCCATGAAGTTTACTCCGGCGGGCGGGACGATCAAACTGTCGTGCTGCTGCATCGAGAACAGTGACGTGCACCGCATCCGCATCCCGGTGTACGCCGCAGCCCCACCGGGATTTGCCCAGCGGAGCTGTTTCATCCGTATCAGCGTCAAGGACACCGGAAACGGGGTTCCGCACGAAGACCTGGGACGCATCTTCGAACGTTATACCCAGTCGCACAATGCCGCCGGACGTGAAAAGGGTGGCGCCGGACTGGGACTGGCATTCTGCAAAATGGCGGTGGAAAGTTTTAACGGCATCATCTGGGCTGAAAGCGAAGCCGGCATCGGTAGTGAATTTGTCATCCTTCTGCCCTGTTACCCTGGCGAGACACGCTGTACCAAGTTTATAGAGGAGATTTAGATCATGAACATCAGACATGTTTTGTTCCTGCTGCTGGCAACTGTTGCTGTTATCTGCCGTCCGGCGGCAGCCGCTGAAATCGATTTCAGCAAGGCCATTCAAATCGGTTCCGGTCCCAAGACCGTTGTGGAATTTACCGACCCGGACTGCCCCTTCTGCCGCAAGGCGTCCAAGTATTTCGAAGGACGTCCGGATGTGACCCGCTATGTTTTTTTCAAGCCGCTCGCCCGTCACACGAGGGCCAAGGAAAAGGCACGTTTTATTCTTTCCATGCCGGACAAGGCCAAGGCATATCATGATATCATGTCAGGCCGGATGGATGCTGCTCCTCAGCTGGCATCAACGCTGGAGGGGATAAAACTGCAGGAAGAACAGCTTGAGGTCGCCAAGCGGGCCAAGGTGGACGCAACTCCGACCTTTATTATCAATGGCAGGATTATCGAAGGGTTCGATCAGAAAAAGATTGAAATGATGCTGGGGACAGCGCCTTAGCCGTCATGCCCATGATCCGTAACTGCATAATAGCCTGATCCCCTGTTCGTGGTGAGTTTGTCGAATCATGGGCGGGAGATCATAATGCTCAACAGGTTTTTCGAACTGATCAATGGCCGGAAAGGTCTTGCAAGGCGCTCTGAAGTGCTCGGTTCAGCTCTTCGGTGTTGTAAGGTTTGACCATGGTTTCGCAGAAGCCGTATGTCGTGTACTCGGCTATGGCCGGGTCGCTCGAATAACCGCTTGAAGCTATCAGGCGCGCATCCGGCGCCAGTTCAAGGATTCGTCGCGCGGCCTCGATTCCACCCATGCCTCCGGGGATCACCAGATCAAGGATCACGATGGCATACGGATGGCGTGCAGTCATTGACGACCTGTACAGGGCAATGGCCTCTTCTCCGTTACAGCAGGTCGTAACCTCAAACCCCAAATCACGCAGTATCTCCTCAGCAAGATTTCGAATTACCTCCTCGTCGTCCATCACAAGAATTGAAATACCGGACCGATCAATTTCCGCAAGAGTGCTACATTCATCAACCGGCTGTTCATCTGCAGAGGCCGGCAGAAAAATGGTGACGGTTGTTCCCTGACCTGATTCGGATGCGATATCGATATAGCCGCCATGCTTTTTGATAATCGAGTGGGTAGTGCTCAAGCCGAGTCCCGTCCCGGATTTCTTGGTGGTGAAATAGGGATCGAATATTTTTACAAGGTCATCCTTGTCAATGCCCTGTCCGGTATCCTTGAATACGATCCGTACGTATGTGCCCGGCTTCAATGCGTATTTGTTGCCGGATTTCAGCGTGACAGCATCCGCCCGAACGGTCAGTGTGCCGCCGTCAGGCATGGCCTGGAGGGCATTGAGAACGATGTTGTTGAACGCCTGGTTGATCTGCTGACTGTCGACATTCATCATACGGTGTGATGAACAATCAATGATGCCCTTGACATTGCTGCCGCTCAGGAACAGCGATACCGATTCCTGCACAAGGGTATCCACCCTGACCGGCCTCCTGACCGGCGTATTCCCTTGAGAAAATGTCAGAAGCTGTCGTGCCAGATCGGCTGCCCGGTAGGCCGATTTCTCCGCCGACACCAGGATGTGTGCGACCTTTTCTGTGTCATTCAGATTTTTCTTTGCATACGAGATGTACCCGATAACCCCCGTGAGAACGTTATTGAAGTTGTGGGCAATTCCACCTGCCAGGACACTGATTGATTCAAGTTTCTGCGCCTTGAGGATTTCCCTTTGAATATGTTCCCGTTCGGTGATGTCACGTGTAATGCTGAGAACATACGGCTCAGCTTTGATCTCGATGATGCGTGCCGATATCTGCCCGACCAGTACAGAGCCATCCTTGTGTCTGAAGCGGGCCTCCACATCTTTAGCGACCCTGTGTTCCTTCAGCTCTTGCAATAAGTGCACGCGCTGCACGGGGTCTATCCACAGGTTTACCTCGCTGGATGTCCTGCCCAGAATCTCTTCAGGTGTGTAGCCGGTTATGCCCGTGAAACCTTCGTTGACATCCAGGTAGACACCGTCGCTCAGGCGGGACAGGGTGACGGCATCGGGGGATGCCCGGAATGCCGCCGAAAACTTTTCTTCAGACAGCCGCAGCGTCTCTTCGGCCTGTTTCCGCTCGGTGATATCCCGTCCGATGCCAAGAAGTATCGGTGCGCCGGTGACAGGATCCTTTATCAGCGATGCATTCGCCTTGTACCACAGATAGGTACCGTTCTTACACAGCACCCGGTATTCGACACCGCTCTGCTTTTCTCCGGTCTCAAATACCCTTTGCAGGAACGCGAAGCAGCCCGGAACGTCGTCGGGATGGACAAAAGGGCCGAAGGGACGGCCGACGGTTTCGCTGAGTTCGTATCCAAACGCCTCTTTCCAGCGGGGTGATACATAACTGAAAATCCCTGTGGGTGTCAGGGCGAACAGGACATCATTGACGTTTTCCACAAAGGAACGGAAGCGCTGCTCGCTTTTCTGGAGTTTTCCTTCGATAGTTTTTCGCGCGGTGATATCCTGCCCGACCGACAGGATGCCGACGTTTTTTCCTTCCGGGTTGGTAAGCGGATGATTATTCCATGATATCCAGACCCGCTCACCGTTCTTGCGGATATTTTCGTTTTCGCTATTGACAAAGGCTGCCGGATTGCTGCAGATGCCCTGGACCATTCTGATCAGGTCACGCCCGCCTGACTCCGTCTCGGGCACGATTGTTCCTATGATGTTCCGGCCAATGATTTCGTTGCTGGAAAAGCCGAAGAATCTTTCGGCAAATTCATTGAAGTAGGTGACCCTGCCGTCACCATCCCATTTCAGGATGATTACGTTGGCGTTTTCTACCAACTCCCGGTATTTGCTTTCACTTGCCCGTTGAGCCTCATATGCCCGGGATAGGCTGAGGGCGTTAGCGGCCAGTTTCTCTGCCATGGCATCAAATGCTATTGCCAGTTCACCAAATTCACCACCCGAAATGGAATCCGCAATACGGATATCAAGATTTCCCTGGGAAATTTTCAGCGTGGCGTTCCGAATGATATCAATTCTGTTGAGAATCCCCCGCTTGCAGACATACAGGGTCATAGGCAGTGTTAGTGCTATTGAACATAACAGTATGGCTGCGCTCGGCAGGAAAGCCATGGCGTGTTGTGTGAGGGCCGAATAACAGATCAGCCCGAACGGCGCCAGCGACATAATGATTATCATGACGATCATCTGTTTGCGAAACGGCATGGAGCTGAGCTTGATCATTTCATTTCCTGTCACTGAATGCAGTTTAACAGCATAGGCACAATTCTGGAGACGATTGGGCAGACTAAGGATGAACTATACTATGTACAGCATTCGGGTGCCAAGATTTTCGCATTCATGTCATGAAAATGTTGGATAAAACTTGTCAATTTTTTTAGTGAAACACAATTAAATTGTATTAAAACAGTTGCAGGACACTTAGTGTATACGCTATACATTTCAGCTATTGAAATAACTATTCAACTGTAAAGTGATGTGCTCATGAAAAAATACCTGTATCCTCTCGTAACTTTTGCAGCGCTGTTGTTAGCTGCCCCTATTCTTGCCGGCCAACTCGACTGCTCCGGATGTCACGGAGAGAAAAATGATTACCGGCCGATCGACTCCCCCTACCGGAATATTTCCAGCGGTGGGTTCATGGGAAATCATCGAACCCACCTGTCGGACCCGGCATCATTTACCTCTTGTATGACCTGCCATAATAATGACTCGTATACTACCGGCCATCTGGACGGCAAGATCCAGCTTTCGATGACAATCAACAACTACTCCGGAGCATTCGGAAAAGCCCGTTACAATACTACACGTGAATCAGCAATCGCTGCCGGGATGGTGTTTTTCAATCAGACCTCCTTGCCGGTTCTGGCCAGCTGTTCCAATGTCAATTGTCATTTCGAGACGACCACTCCGACATGGGCCAGTGGAGTCGTCATCTGCTCGACCTGCCACGGAGCGCCCCCTGCGGGTGTTTCACCGGCATACAGCGGCGGGGCTGCGGGGAGTCACGCCCGCCATGACGGCTATTACAGCGGCACTGCCAACTGCATCAAGTGCCACAGTGACCACACCAGCGAAGTAAGGACCTATGCCCACGCCACCAGCGCCGGCAAAAGGGCATTGTCCATAACGCTGCGCGATCCGCAGAACAACCCTTCGGGGACATACAGCAGTACTGGTGCCAATGATTATCTGCCGAGTCAGGCCACCGGGCATGCCTTCGGCAGCTGTTCCTCCCTGTACTGCCACAGCCCCGGCACCAGATCTGCTGACGTTCTCCCCCCAAACAAAACTGCAGCCTGGGGCGGCAGCCTCGGCTGCGACGGCTGCCACCGGTCAACACCGACAACCGGTAGTCACGCTGAACACGTAGCAACAGAGTATGGAGTACCGGTTCCATGTTTCAAATGCCATGCTGAAACAGTTAACTCCGCCAACTCAATATCTTCGACTGCGCAGCATGTAAATTTGAAGGTGGATGTGGCTTTTGACAACTCAGACACGGCAATCCAGGGTATGTACAGCGGCCATCCCTCACCGATGCAGAAAACTCCCGGATCAGGATATGCACAATGTGGCAATGTGTACTGTCATTCCAGCGGCCAAGGTAATGGCGGAACCTGGCCGCCGACTTACTCGTCTCCCCGGTGGGGTGAATCTGCTACCGGCAGATGTGGCACCTGTCATGCCCACGGTTTACATGACACCGGCCCTCTCTTGCAGACCGGCAGTCATACAAAACATCTGAACTACGGTTTTGGCACGAAAGACAGAGTCAATCTGTGTGGCGTTTGTCATTATGGAACCGGATTTGTTGAACCGGATGGATATTGTGGACAGTGTCATTATTCACCAAAAGCTGCGCTGACCTCGAAACATATAAATCACCAGGTGGATGTCGATTTCGTCAGCAAGTTTGGCGGCACATACAATGGCACAGCGGAACCGGGAGACGGCTACAGCAACTGTTCCAGCACCTACTGCCACAGCAACGGCACTTCCGTGTCATCAGCCATAATACCTGTCACTACCACCCCCGACTGGGGGGCACCCAACCCGATTGCCTGCGATGGATGTCATGAATATCCACCATCCTATCAAAGCGGCAGTCCCAAGGCAAACAGTCATGCCGGTCATAGAGGTTTCGCCTGCGGCGTCTGCCACGCCGATACAACCGCAGACGGCACGACAATTACAAGTTTCGTCAAGCATGTAAATAAAAGCTATGATCTGCAACCGGGAGCTGGATATTCGTTCGCCTATTCCTTCTCAACAGGTGGAGGTACATGTACGAACATCAGCTGCCATTTTAATAACAATGCTACCTGGGGATCGGTATTGAAATGTGTGGATTGTCACAATACTTCTCCGGGCGATTAACAGTCCGGTATAGATAGCTGTCGATAATTTTTCCATTGCTATTGCCAATAATGCCCAACGAATCAATTATCCGGGGATAAAATGAACATACCGATTAGAATTCTCATGACGTTTCTGTTGACAGCGTTTGCGGTGTCAAACGCATGCGCTGATAATCCGCCGCATACTTCCGATACCTCAGCATCCTACGTCACCACGAATATACAGTGTACTGAGTGTCACGTTACTGCGGATACGCGCAATGCTGATATCAGAAAGAGCTGGGCAAAATCGGGACATGCGGATGTATATTCCTTTGCCTGGAGCGCCCATGATTACAAGTTTCAGAATGGCTGCGTCAAGTGCCATACCACCACCGGTTTTATCGCTTACTCCAGCGGCAAGGTGACCACTGCCTGGGGAAGTGCTGGAGATCCGACCAGAGAGGTGCTGGCCTGTAATGCGTGTCACACCGATATCGCCAGCGGCGCGCTGCGCTCTCCGGTGACCATCCAGCCCTACGCCAATGACAGCTACCGTAATCAGGCAGTTGGTCCCTCCAACCTGTGCGCCGGCTGCCATTCCGGCACGATGAGCGGCAGAAGCATCAAGGCCCTGTCAAACTTCGATACAGCCTTTGTCAGTTCTCACTATTCTGCGGCATCCGGCATCCTGTTCAAATCCATCGGATATGAGTTTGGCGGGAAGGATTACAGCAACAAGGTGCATTTCAAGCATGACAGGATCGGCATCAACAATTACACTGCTTATGGTTTCAGCACAGGCAACCAGGGCCCCTGCATTGCCTGCCATATGAGTTCACCCGATAAACATTCCTTTTTGCCGGTGACAAAGGACTCAGCGGGAGTCGTTACGGAGCTTACCAGCACCATTTGTGCCGGCTGCCACACAGCCCCTGCAACCCTGGATGCCGCCAGGATGAACAGCCGCAAGACGCGCTTCAGCATAGCGCTGCTGGCCCTGCAGAAGGTGCTGGCGGATAAAGGCATTACCTACCTGGTGGACCGCCCCCCCTACTTCTATAACAGCTTAAATGCGGCCTACACCGCCTGGGGGTCTGCCGACAACATGGGAGCCGCCTTCAATCTGCACCTGTTGGCGCACGATCCGGGCGCGTATGCCCATAACATGATCTATGCCAAACGACTGATCTATGACTCCATCGATTATCTGGATGATGCCCTGCTCAACAGCAGTGTCAGTGCAGCCATCAATGCCCTGACAACTCTGGATGCAACGCAAAAAACGACTGCCATCGGGTATCTGACCAATGCAGGTGCCCGGCCGTAACCTCTCGGCACAGTTGATGTTTTCGTTGAAACAAAAAGGGCACCCATTCGGGCGCCCTTTTTGTTTCTGATATGACGGGTTCTCAGAACTCCATCGGCATGGCTTTAACCTGCTTGGCCGTAAAGACCGGGCCGTCCTTGCAGACATAGACATTGCCCACATTGCAGCGGCCGCACTTGCCCAGGCCGCACTTCATGCGGTTTTCCAGGGTGGTGTAGACCTGCTCATCCGTAAAGCCCAGCTTTTCCAGCACCGGCAGGGTGAACTTGATCATGACCGGCGGACCGCATACCAGCGCGATGGTATTCTCTGCGCTGGGTGCCGCTTCTTCCAGGATGGTCGGTACGAAACCTACTTTGCCGTCCCACTCGGGACCATTGCCGCCCGGATCGACCGTCTTCACCAGGCGCACATCAGCGCGCTCCTGCCATTCCTTCAGCTCCCGCTTGTAGACCAGGTCGCTCTCGGTACGGGCACCGTAGACAATCGTGATGTCACCGAATTTGTCGCGCCAGTCCAGGCAGTTCCAGATCAGGGTCCGCAGTGGGGGCAGGGCGATGCCGCCGGCCACGAAGACCAGGTTCTTGCCGAAGAATTCCTCGATCGGGAAGGAATTGCCATAGGGTCCGCGCACACCCATGGTGTCCCCCGGTTCCAGGCGGCGCAACTCCTCCGTCACTCGGCCCACGGATCGGAAGCAGCACTCTATGTACCCCTTGCGGGTCGGCGAAGAAGCGATGCAGAAGGTCGACTCCCCGGCCCCGAAGGCCGAGTATTCGCCGAACTGTCCGGCCCGGAAGGAAAAACTCTCCCGCACGGCCTCATCCTGGAAGACCAGCCTGAGGGTACGCACGTCCGGTGTCTCGTCGATGACCTCCTCGACAGTGGCCAGGTAGGGGAGGTAGATGTTTTTGTTGGTGTTATCACACATTTTTTAAACCTTTTATTCACCGCAGAGTACGCGGAGTATCGCAGAGGAAGGCAACATCAAAAAGATGGGGTAAAACCAGAATCAAATCGTTTTACTTTTGTTTTCCTTGTTTTTCCTCTGCGCACCTCTGCGTCCTCTGCGGTGATATAGTTTATTTATTTTTTACTGATATCATCCACAATCTGGGCGATGTCGATCCCGACCGGACAGATACGGATACAGCGTCCACAGCCGCTGCAGAGGGTCTGGCCGAATTTGTCGTCGTAGTACTTGAACTTGTGCATGATGCGGTTGCGGTAGCGCTTGGGCTGCTGATCGCGCGGGTTGTGCCCCGAGGCGTGGTGGGTGAATTTCCAGAAGCCGCAGGCGTCCCAGTTCTTGCGGCGCTTGCCGGCTTTTTCGGTGCCTTCGTCCACGATATCGAAACAGTGGCAGGCCGGGCAGACAAAGGCGCAGGCACCGCAGCCGACGCAGCGGGTGGCGATGGAATCCCAGTCCGGATGCTCGAAGTTATCGTCCAGCCAGGCCTTGACCTTCTTCAAATCGAACTTCTCGGTCTGCGGCTGTGCCAACGGCAGTGCTTTGGTTCCGGTGGGTTCAGAGAACAGCTCTTTGTGACTGGTGATCAGCGCCTCACCCTTTTCGCTGAAACTTTCGCAGGCATATCCGCCACCTTCCAGAGGGGTCAGGAACAGGTCGCTCCCCTTGGTTTCGGCAGGCGACAGCCCCACAGCAGTGCAGAAGCAGGCATCATCGGCCGTTGTGCAGGCCAGGCCCACAATCGTGGTCTTCTTTCTACGCTCCAGGAAAAACTCGTCCTTGTAATCCCAGGAGAAGACCGCATCCAGCACCGGGATGGCAACCGCATCGCAGGGTCGCACCCCTACCAGCACGGTCTCCGGAAAGCGGGCCGGGTCGATGTCCTTCAGGCTGACCTTCTGACCCGCCTTCTCGTAGGTCATGATGTCTTCACAGACCGGAAAGAAGGCCTCCTTGGCAGAGCGGCGCGGCAGCTGGTCGACCACCATCTCGGCGGAAGCGGTAAGCGGTTCGTACAGCGGTGTACCGGCATTCATGCGCGGCGCAACAACGCGGGCGCCTTTGGCTATTAGGGAGTCCAGCAGGGTGTTCAGGTTCTGTTGTGAGATGTATTTTTGCATTCGAAAACCTTTTGTTTACCGCAGAGGTCGCGGAGGAACGCAGAGGAAAGTCTAAATCAACGTCTTAAAATTCAGGGGTAAACCTCAATCAAAGTCGAAAAACACGGGGTTATACCAACTCGAATTGGTCTTGTTTTTATATTCCCCGGTTTTGTTTTCCTCTGCGCACCTCTGCGTCCTCTGCGGTGAGATGCCTTTTATTTTATAAAACTCTGATCATCCTTCTCGGTAAACATGTTCAGCGGTCCCTTGTCCAGCACTTCGAAGCCGGCTTCATGGTCATAAAGCTCCTTCAGCTCCTTGGCCATCTTGCGGTTGAGCAGGTTCAGGGGGATATCCATCGGGCAAACCCGTTCACACTCGGCACAGCCGGCGCATCTTCCGGCCAGGTGCATGGCCCTGACAATGTGCCAGGCGGTGTTGCCAGCCGGACGGGGGGTTGTTTCCACCATCTGCGGCTTGTTGCGGTCGCACAGGCACTGCTCGCAGAAACAGAAGGGGCAGACCTGGCGACAGGCGTAGCACTTAATGCATTTGGCAAACTGCTCTTTCCAGTAGGCCCAGCGCTCGGCAGGAGTCAAGGCTTCCAGTCGGGCGATCTCCGCCGCATATTTACGATCAAGCTCGAAGGCGGCAGGAGTCTGCGGCGGCACGAAGTCACAGCCGGTCGGCAGATGGGCATCGCACTCGGTACATTTGGGGGCGATAGTCTCGGAGGTCAGCTCCGTTGCAGGTTGAACCGTGGAGCCCAGAACTCCGGCACAGGGGACGCCGATCAGATACAGATCCTCGCGCTTGAGCTGGGATTCTCCCATCAGTCCGCTGAGTGCCTTCAGGTCGCACCCTTTGACCACAATACCGATCCGGCCGCTCTTGGGAATTTCCTTTTTGGCCTTGGTCAGGTACACGGCCAGGTTGTTGACGCAGGCCGGGGTAAAGATCAGCTTGTCCGCATCGGCAGGGGCACTGATTACGATCGGCTGTGCCGATCCTTTGCGGCGGGCGGCGGCGTAGCCGACGATGGCCGAGACCTGGCCTTCGGAGAGGATACGCTTGGCCTCGCCCTGGATGGCCTCAGTGACGGCGGAGTAGATGGATGTGTCAATACGTTGTGTGCTCATGTATATCCCGTCAGATTGCGTTGTAAGCTTCTTTCAACTCAGGTGTGTCAATAGCCCCTGACCACTGTTCCTCCATGGCCAGTTCCTTGAACTCGGTCATCGGCCCCATGGTGCGCACCTTTTCAGTCAGGTCGGTGACAACCTCGACCCATTTGCCCCCTTCAGCAGCCGAGACCCAGGAGAACTGCAGGCGGTTCAGATCCACACCCACAAACTCCAGCAGCTTCCTGAAGACGGCGAATCTGCGGCGGGCGTGGAAGTTACCGGCGATGTAGTGGCAGTCGCCCGGATGGCAGCCGGAGACCAGGACGCCGTCGGCACCCTGCTGGAAGGCCTTGAGGATGAAGACCGGGTCGATGCGTCCGGTGCAGGGGAACTTGAGCACCCGTACATTGGACGGATACTGCATGCGGCTGGTGCCGGCCAGGTCGGCACCGGCATAGGTGCACCAGGTGCAGACGAAGGCGATGATCTTGGGTTCGAACGAGTGTTTTTGTTTTTCAGGGTGCATGCAAAAAACCTTTTCTTTAGCCTCATGATTACTTCTAGATTACTTTGATTTTAAAATCTTGAGTAATCATGAGGTAATCTAGAAGCTAAAATTTCTTTGTTTCTGTTTTTGCTTCTAAAGCGCCTCAATCATGGCAACTATCTGCTCATCCGTATAACCGTCCAGCTCAACGCTCTTGGACGGGCAGGTGGCCTGGCAGGTGCCGCAGCCTCCGCAGACGCCCGGGTTGACATAGGCGACCACTTTTATCAGGTTACCCTGGCGGTCGCGGATCTCCTTCTCTTCCACGGCACCGTAGGCACAGACCTTCTTGCAGGCAAAGCAGCCCACGCAGCCCGCTTCACGTACCCGGGCCACGATCGGCTCCCGCTCCAGCTTGTCCTTGGCAAAGAGCGTCATAACCTTGGCCGCCGCGGCACTGGCCTGGGAAACGGTTTCGGGGATGTCCTTGGGGCCCTGGCAGGCGCCGGCCAGGTAGATGCCGGCTGTGGCACATTCCACCGGACGCAGCTTGGCGTGGGCCTCGGAGTAGAAGTTGTATTTGTCGTAGGAGATGCCCAGCTTCTGGGCCAGGGTATCGGCCCCTTTCTGCGGCTGCACGGCCGTGGCCAGCACGACCATGTCGGCTTCGATCTCGACCTGCACGCCGACGGCGATGTCACTCCCCATGACAACGATCTTGTCGCCTTTTTGATACAGGCGCGAGACCATGCCGCGGATGTAGACCGCTTCCTCTTCCTCGATCGACCGGCGCCAGAACTCATCATAGCTCTTGCCGGGGGTGCGGGCGTCCATGAAGAAGACGTAGGCCTGGCCGTCATGCACCTTATGGTGGTAGAGCATGGTGTGTTTGGCTGTGTACATGCAGCAGACCTTGGAGCAGTAGGAGATGCCCTTTTCCCTGGCCCGCGATCCGATGCACTGGATGAAGACTATTTGTTTGGGTTCCTTGCCGTCGGAGGGGCGCAGGATCTTGCCGCCGGTCGGGCCGGAGGCCGAAGCCAGGCGCTCGAAGGTCATGCCGTCGATAACGTCCGGGATCTTGCCGTGGCCGAATTCACCGTAGCCCTTGATCATGGAGCCTTTGGGTTTCTCGTCGATGGTGTAGAGGTCGAAGCCGGTAGCCACCACGATGGCGCCGACCGGTTCGACAATCAGGGAATCTTCCTGCTCGTAATCGATGGCTTCCGGGCCGCAGACCTTCTGGCACAGGCCGCATTTGCCGGTCTTGAACTTGAGGCAGTTCTCACGGTCGATGACCGGGGTGTTGGGAACGGCCTGGGGAAAGGGGACGTAGATGGCCGGCCGCAGCCCTAGGTTGCAGTCGAACTTGTTGGGGATCTTCTTGACCGGGCATTTGGTCATACAGACCCCGCAGCCGGTGCACTTGTCCTCATCGACCGAGCGGGCCTTCTTTTTGATGGTGACCTGGAAGTTGCCGATATAACCTTCGACCAGTTCGATCTCGGAATAGGTGTGCAGCGTGATATTGGGGTGGTTGGCGACATCGACCATCTTGGGGGTCATGATGCACTGGGAACAGTCCAGGGTCGGGAAGGTCTCGGAAAGCTGAGCCATGTGCCCGCCAATGGAGGGTTCCCGCTCGACCAGTACGACCTGGTGGCCGGCGTCGGCGATATCCAGGGCGGCCTGGATGCCGGCGATGCCGCCGCCGATGACCAGGGAGCGCTTGGTGACCGGTACCGTAATGGTAGGCAGGACACGGTTCTTCTTGACCCGCTCGACCATCATGCCGACAATCTCGACCGCCTTGGCGGTAGCCTCTTCCTTGTCCTCGTGGACCCAGGAACAGTGCTCGCGGATGTTGGCCATCTCACATAGGAAGGGATTCAGCCCGGCCGCTTCCACTGCTTTGCGGAAAGTCTTCTCGTGCATGCGGGGCGAGCAGGCCGCTACGACGATGTGGGAAAGCTTCTGTTCCTGGATGGCCTTCTTGAGCAGGTTCTGACCCGGGTCGGAGCACATGTACTTGTAGTCGGTGGAGAAGGCCACGCCGGGCAGCTGGCCGACCTCTTTTGCAACCCGCTCGACATCGACGGTCCGGGATATGTTCTCGCCGCAATGGCAGATGAATACGCCTATTCTTGACATCTAGAGCAAACCTTTCTCTTTCAACAGCGGCAGGGGGTTGACGATCATGGCATCCAGGCCGAGTTTGTCAGGGCCGAGGCCGGTGGCCAGTCCGACCAGCTGGGTCAGGTAGAATACCGGCAGGCTGTAGTCCACATTGTAGACCCCTTCGATCTCCTTTTGGCGGATATCCAGGTTGCCGTGGCACAGGGGGCAGCCGACCATGATGCAGTCAGCGCCGGCCGCCTTGGCCGAATCGAGGATGGCGTTGGTCAGCTGGATGACGACCCCCGGGCGCGAGAGGGTGAAGTTGGCGCCGCAGCACTCCAGGCGGTGGGTCCAGGCAACTGTCGTTGCGCCGGCCGCTTCGATAACCCGCTCCATGATGGTGGGGGCTTCGACGCAGTCCAGGTTGGTGACATCGGTGGGGCGGGTCAACAGGCAGCCGTAGTAACAGGCGACCTTGAGGCCCGATAAGGGCTTGTTCACCGCAGCTGCCAGTCGTTCCAGACCCAGATCGTGGGCCAGAATCTCCAGCAGGTGCTTGACATTGCTGTCCAGTTTGACCGGGGCGTCGATGGCCTTTTCAACCTGCTTGAGCTTGACCGGACTTTCAGCCAGGACGTGCTGGGTGGTCTTGAGGCGTGAGAAGCAGGCAGCACAGGCCACTGCCAGGTCGCCTTCAACCTTGTCGGCCAGTTCCAGGTTCTTGGCACACAGTGACAGGGAGAGGAGTTCATCGACGTTGTGGGCCGGGGTGGCGCCGCAGCAGAACCAGTCCGGCACCTCGGTCAGGCCGATCTTGAGCTGCTTGAACAGTTCCCGGGTAGAGAGGTCGTATTCTCCGGCCGAGGCGTGCAGCGAGCAGCCGGGATAATACGAATACTCCATGATGTTTTTCGGGGTCACAGGGCCTCCCCTTTAGCGCGCATCGCTTCGATGCGGGTAAAGATCTTTTCGATTTCGGACAGGTTTTTGTTTTTGCTGTGGAACATCTTCAATTTACCCTTGGCGAGCAGCTTGGGGCCCAGCATCAGGTCTTTCAGAAACTGGCCGGATTTGACGTTGAAGACGGCGGCCAGGCGCATTTCGTACTGGCGGCCGTAGGTGCGGATGTTCTGCAGGAAGAGCTTGTTGGCCAACTGGACATAACTTTCCTTGGAGGCGCCTTCAGCGTCCCAGGAAAGTTTGCGAAGGGCATCCATGATGGAGGCCAGATGTACCTTGTTGGGGCAGCGGGTGGAGCAGGTTTCACAGGAGGCACAGTACCAGATGGAGCGGCCGGCCAGGATGCGCTGCCACTGGCCCAGCTGCAGCAGGCGGACGACGCGGTTGGGTGGGTGCTCCATGAAAGTGGCCATGGGGCAGCCGGCAGAACATTTGCCGCACTGGAAACAACGGCGTACCGAGGTGCCGGAAAGGGCCTCGACCTTGCGGACAAAGTCAACGTCCATGGTCTCCTGCGAGATGATCATCTTTTTCTTTTTCACGTTAGTATCCCGTCCCCTTAGTGCAAAGCGGATTTTCCAATAAAACAGCAAAAGTCACGCCACGTTCTTCAACTGTCTGATTTGCTGCGTGTTTGTTGCAAATAGGCGGCGAGTGATCGGACGTTTCAGTGGGAGTATTGGGTAAAATATCCCCGCTAACGGTACCGAGTGTAGATATTGTCAGCACTCCCGGCAATATAATCTTCTTCCTGTTGTTTAATGGATGTGCCATTTAGTGAAACTAAAATTCCACCAGTCACTCGTTGACTGGTGGAGAAGGGCGTTTTCAATAGGTACGGATAATTCAAACTACGTGTTGAAAAGCATATAAAACATTCTCTACACAAATGATGTACAAAATGCAAGTGAAATTAATGGGGGTGGTAAACAGTAAATAAAAATTTAGGTAAAGTAAAATGAGATGCCATTTAACAAACTAAGCAGCGGTCACTAATTTTGTCGGCTTCAGTAATACTCCTCGTTATACGTCGGCACTTCATCCAGGAAGCCGGGAGTGGCTGCTGCACGGTCAATAGCAGCATTTATGTCTGCAATCAGTCGCTCCCGGTCTTTTGGGTAGCTTCCTGCCAGTTCGAGGAAGTTTGAGACATGATTGGAGCGCAGGATCGTCCGGGCTGGATTGAGATGGGTCAGCAGCTCCCGCGCTTCCAGCATCAACTCTCGATGGGTGCACTGCCTGAGGGTCCGGAAAAACGCATCATTGTGGCGGTGGAAGAGGGTCAGCAGTGAGAAAAACTCGGGATTGACGCGGTTGACCCAGGCTGCCGTGGACCGGGCGTGCTCCATGCTGCGCTGGCTGCCGGCAAGACCCAGTATGGCTGTGACTGACAGCTTCATGTCTGCATCCCGGGCCTTGATGGCAAGACGGGCCATGGTTTCGCTGTCGTACCCTTTGCAGATGGCTGCTAGGGTGTCATCGTCCCCCGATTCCAGCCCGAAGTACAGGATGCGCAGTCGTTTTTCACGCAGGTTCGACAGCTGCCCGGGGTTCTTGGTAGTCAGGCTGTTGGGCGATGCGTAGGACGCAACCCGGGTCAGGCCGGGAAAGGTGGCGGCCAGGGTGTCGAGGATCGTGACCAGACCGTTGTGGGGATAGACCAGCGCGTCGCCGTCGGCCAGGAAAACCCGGTCTATGCGGGAACGGTAGTGCAGAGGTATCTCGCGGATCTCTGCCAGAATCTCATCCACCGGACGCACCCGGAACTGTTTGCCCTTGTACATACCGCAAAAGGTGCAATTATTTTGAGAACATCCGACGGTAATCTGGAAGATCAGGCTGCGGGCCTCGCTGGGTGGACGGAAAACAGGTTCTATGTAATGTGGCATGGTAATGTCCGATTTCCTTTGTGTAGTGACTGCTCTCGGGCAGATACCAGATTATTCTGAACGTGATCCCGGAAGAGTGGCCTGCTCCCACCGGGTAAGCCGCTCCAGCGCTTCGCACGAGCTGCTGCCGCACATCTCGTCACTCGGCTGCAGACTGCCACAGACAGGTGGTCGCAGTATGCTGCCGAAGAGTCGGCAGCTGTTGTCGTCTGTCAATTGCACACAACGCATTCCGGCCGGCTTGCCGTTCTGCATACCGGGGATTGGCGAAGAGATGGAAGGTGCGATGCAGCAGGCTGCGCAGCCTGGCCGGCATTTCATAGGAACCCCATTTTCGGAAAAACTTCAATGTCATAGCTGTTAACCATTGACGATTGAAAAATAGACGCTGCATTCCGGAGATCAACACCTTTATTGTAGGCGCGGCTTTTCACTCGCACAAAACAATGCTACATTTCAAACATATTGAACGGATATTGTCAAACGTACGGAGAAAATCATGCTGCGAATACTGTTCACCACGTTAGTTCTGGCACTGACAGCTTCTCCATCGATGTCTTCCGAAAAACAGCCTGCGCTCGAGCTGTTGCATCAGCAGGTTTCCTCCCGTTTCTCGGGGAGAATACCCCGGCAGTGGGGCGAGAATGTTTCCGGCGTGCGTAGCCGTCTGGCTACAAAGGAGAAGGTGCTTGCGCTGACCCTGGATGCCTGCGGCTCTGCCAAGGGTATGGGAGTTGATACGGCCCTGATGGAATTTCTGATCCGTGAGAAGATACCAGCGACATTGTTTGTCAACGCCCGCTGGATTGACGCCAATCCGGATCTGTTCGGAAAGCTGGCCGCCAACCCGCTCTTTGAGATCGCCAACCATGGCTGGCGCCACAAGCCGGCATCGGTTAACGGTCGATCGATCTACGGCATCAACGGAACTCGGAGTGTTTCGGAACTGGTGGATGAGATCGAGATGAACGCCAGAAATATTGAAACGATTACCGGGAAACGCCCGAAACTGTATCGCTCCGGAACGGCGTATTACGATGAAATCGCAGTGGAGATATCAGAACAGCTGGGGCAGCATGTCGCCGGATTCAGTGTGCTGGGAGATGCCGGCGCAACCTATTCCGCCGTGCAGGTAAGAAATGCGCTTATGAAATCAGTTCCAGGCGACGTCATACTTTGTCATATGAACCATCCGGAAAGCGGGACAGCTGCAGGCATTAGTGCTGCTGTTCCGGAACTGAGAAGGCAGGGATTCTCGTTTGTGCGCATGTCGGATTATCCGCTTAAGCAACAATAAAACTGGGAAAAACTTTAGATGATTATAATAGAAATTGATAATCATTATCATTTACATTTCAGCAGATATCGTCTAAAGTAAAACCATAAGAATTAATCAATTAATAAGGGAGACCAGCCATGAAAGCGATAACAAGAACAATAACAGTCATTGCGGCTGCTCTGATGATAGGTGCACTACCGGTACTCGCTGAGGAAACTGTCATGGGACAGCAGGAACCGCAGGTACAGAAAAATGAATGCTTGCTGGTAGCCAAAAACTGTCCGTCAGATTCAATTCAGGAGCGTATCCAGAGAATTCAGGGTGAAATTTCCAAAGGTTCTGCTGTGTACAACAAGGACGAATTGAGGCGTCTCAATCGAGAGCTTGAGGATACGCAAAAATTCCTGGATTATGAAATGACGAACGGTTAAGTAAACGTAATCGAACATATTCTAACATCATCTGTAATTTCTATAACTTGCCAGTCCCTGTATAAGGGTGACTGGCAGATTCAAAAAGCTGCACGGCGGGATGTCGTGCAGCTTTTTGCCGGTAGGGGTATGAATTGCAGGTACAATGTGGTACTTTCTGCCAGGTCTGTACCAATCCCGGATTGTCTGGTGCATGCGATAACTAAAATACGTGGACAAAGGAAAACAAGAATGTCTTTTGCCATAACGACGGAATTCATCAAACTTGACAGTTTTCTCAAGGGAGTCAGTGTCGTTGGATCGGGCGGTGAAGCAAAGATTCTCATCGCAGAGGGGCGGGTCAGCGTCAACGGCGAGGTTGAACTGCGGCGTGGTCGTAAATTGTATCCGGGCGACAAAGTGGAACTCGGGTCCCATACATTTCAAGTATGTCGGGAGGAGTGAAAGTAATCCCTGTTTCCCCTGTCACGACTGATCATTCTTTGTAGGTAGAGTGCCATGTGTCGCGGGATAGATAAAACTACCTGCCGAATCTTCAAAAGGTTTGACTTTTTGCCCTGTCTGACACTACAATCCCTTCTTTTACTGCTAGATACACAACTACATCGCGGGGCTTCCCTACAGGAGTCGCCCTGCTACAGGAGATGATATGAATACTCGCTTTCTTGATGCCTGCTGGGGAAAACCGGTTGATCGTACACCTGTCTGGCTGATGCGCCAGGCTGGTCGCTATCTGCCCGAGTACATGGCTGTCCGTTCCAAGTGCACCTTCCTGGAATTATGCAAGACGCCCGAACTGGCTGCCGAGGTCACTATTCAACCGGTGGATATTCTGGGCGTTGACGCCGCGATAATGTTCTCTGACATCCTCACTCCTGTTGAGCCGATGGGGATGAAACTGGATTTTGTACCCGGGCCGGTCTTCGAAAGTCCGATCCGCAGCATGGCCGATGTGGAGAAACTGCGTATTCCCCAGATGGAACAGGATGTTCCCTATGTTCTGGAAACGCTCAAAATACTGCGCCGTGAACTGGCCGGCAAGGTGCCCCTGATCGGCTTCGGCGGAGCCCCCTTTACCCTGGCCTGCTACATGGTCGAAGGGAAGGGGTCCAAGGATTTCGCCCAGATCAAGCGCATGATGTACAGCGCGCCCGATGTGTATGCGGCCCTGATGGAAAAGATCACCACCATGAGCATAGAGTATCTCAATGCCCAGATCAAGGCCGGTGCCCAGTGCATCCAGATCTTTGATACCTGGGGCGGAGTCCTTTCTCCCACCGATTATGAGCGCTATGTGCTTCCGTATACGACCCGGCTGATTAATGGGCTCAATCGTATGGAAACTCCGGTGATCCACTTTGTCAAAGGCGCCGCAACAATGCTTCCGATCGTGCAGAGGGCCGGCGGCGATGTGATGGGACTCGACTGGCATGTCAACCTGGGGACGGCCCGCGACGTTCTCGGAACCAAGATGGGTGTGCAGGGCAATCTTGATCCGACGGTACTGTACGCCCCCAAAGAGATCATCGAGCGTGAGGTCAAGCGCATTCTGGAAGAAAATGCCGGTCGTGACGGTCTGATCTTCAATCTCGGTCACGGCATCCTTCCGACGGTGCCACCCGAAAATGCAAAATTCATGGTGGAGTGCGTACACAGACTGTCTCAGAAATAGATACTTACGAAAACAACAGCCTTATTCAGGAAAAACTCCGGGATAAGGCTGTTGTTTATAGAGGATGTCATGTCAGTAACAATGAAAAATATCGTCATTTTTGTCACCGATCTTGAGAAGGCCAAGGCCTTTTATGTCGACCTGCTGGGGCTGCCTCTGGCTGGACAGAGCGAGATGCTGATGGAGTTTTTTCCCGGTGCGCCGTCGACTCTGGGGGTCGCGCTGGCGCTGCAGGACGAAGCCCGCAAACTGGTCGGCAGACATACCGGTATAACCCTCAAGGTTGAGAAGATCGAGGCGTTGTGCGAGACCCTTGCTTCCGGAGGTGCGCGTTTTGTTGAACCACTGGAATCAAGCCCCTGGGGCAAAATGGCCGTAATTGCCGATCCAGACGGCAATCAGCTGGCCCTGGTAAACCGCTAGCATGAACATCGTTACCCGTGATCTCCTGTCCAAGCTGAGCGAAGAAGCCTGCAATTCAGCGCGTCTGCGCAAGAACTACAACCTTCATTATGCAAACGAATCCATCTGTCACCGACTCTTCAACGCGATTGAGCCGGCTTCCTACATCCGTCCGCACCGCCATCTGGATTCCGAGAAGGACGAGACATTCATCCTGATGAGTGGCCGTCTGGGCATTGTAACCTTCTCCGATACAGGCGATGTAACAGAGACGGTGATTCTGTCCCATAAAAACAATACGCTTGCGGCCGACATCCCCCATGGCGTCTATCACACCGCGGTGAGTCTGGAGCCGGGAACGGTTTTTTTTGAAGCCAAAGCCGGGCCGTATCTTCCGCTGAGCGACGCCGAAACCGCTTCCTGGGCACCGTGTGACGGTGATGCAGCCGTACCGGTCTATCTTGAGCAGTTACGGATATGTGTAACATCGTAGCACAGGTGCTTCAATGAAGGTTTTAACGCTCGTTGTCATGCTGCTGGTTTGTACTGTCTGCGCTGTTGCGGCCGATTCGTCCCCCACCCAGAAGATGCGCCCCTATGCCGGCATCGGCATTCTCCTTCTGCCAGCCACTGGCACTGATTCCGCTGATCCGCTGCTGCTCTACGAAGAGCCGGCTCTTGCCCGTCTGGGAGAGTTGAATAAAGCCAAAATTCCCGCGTATGACTGGATGTTCGGTCCTTCTCCGATTGCCCAACCTTTGATTGTCATGGCCCGCAAAGGGGCCTGGATGCGGGTGGTGTACGATGATGCCGGTCGGGAAGCCTGGCTGAAACCGCCGCGTCAGATCCCGTTCCTGTCCTGGGAACTGTTTTTCAAGAGGCAGGTTTCCCGTCTGTTGCCCGGTTTGCAGAAGAAATACTACCAGGCTTTTCAGCAACCCGACGGCGTGCCAGCGGATATTTTGACTCCCAGACAGCCGTTTAAGGTTCTGCGGCTTGAAAATGACTGGGCCATGATACTGATGATTGATCAAAACTCACTGGATTGGCTGCGGTGGCGGGATGAGGATGGCAGACTTTTGATAGGTATTGAAGCTGATACGAAGGAGCGGCAGCCATGACACTGCATCGTTTGTCACGCACCGAACTACTGGTCGGTACGGCCGGATTGGATCGGCTTCGCAGCAGTCACGTCATGATCTGCGGCGTCGGCGGTGTCGGGAGCTATGCTGCTGAGGCGCTCGGCCGGGCCGGGGTCGGGAAGATTACCCTGGTAGATTACGATGACATCTGTCTGACCAATATCAACCGGCAGATTCACGCTCTGGGCAGTACGGTTGGCCAACAAAAGGTTGAGGCCATGGCAGACCGGCTTCGTGATATAAATCCTGTTGCCGAGATCATTGCGGTCAAGGCGTTCTTTTCAAAGGAAAACGCCGGACAGCTCCTCTCCCCCCGGCCTGATTACGTCCTTGACGCCATCGACCATTTTACCGCCAAGGTTGCACTGATAACGATCTGCCGGGAACAGCACATCCCGGTTATTTCCAGCATGGGGGCTGCCAACAAGCTTGATCCGACCAAAATCCAGGTCGCCGATATTGCCGAAACCAAAAACTGCCGCATGGCGCGCAGTATGCGAAAAATTCTGCGACAAGCCGGCATCAGCAGCGGTGTTCAGGTTGTCTATTCAACGGAGGGGCATCGCGAGCTCGACCCTGCCTCGTCTTCTGCCTGCGGTTCCGAGTGCATCTGCCCCAATAAGGGTGACCAGGTCTTCAGCTGCGAGCACCGCCGTGTCATCCTTGGCAGCATCTCCTACCTGCCGCCTCTGTTTGGCCTGACAATGGCCGGGGTAGTAGTCAACCACCTGTTGGAGACTGTTGATTGACTGCATCCGTGCCGCAACAATTTTGTTGAACATTTCAAATTTATGGGTATACTGTATACACTTTTATTATTAACAGGAGGGGTTCGATGGGAAAGGAATATACGCTTCAGGAAGCCATAAAGCTTGCCATCAGGTCTGAAAAGGACAGCATGGATTTTTACCGCAAGGCGGCATCAGTTGCAAAAAACGCGCGGGCAAAAAAGGTGCTGGAACTGCTGGCCAACGAAGAAGTCGGTCATCTCAAGGCGTTTTTCGATCATTACAAGGGAACTGAATTCGGAGATCTCAAGTCCTACATCGATTCACCGGCAGATGAGAAAAACCCCACCTATGTCAAGCTGATGAAGGCGATCAGCGATGATATGGTCGAGCAGAAGGCCCTGGAGCTGGCGCTGATCGAGGAAAAAGAATGCATCGGCCAGTACACCCAGCTTGCAAACGGGGTAGTTGATCCGGCTGTGCGGACCGTCTTCACGCGTGTTCTTAAAGAGACCCAGGGGCACTACGACCTGATTGAATCGGAATATGCCCATATCATGGGTATGGTTCACGAATCAGACCAGGATACGTTCGTACGCGAATAAGACAGCGGCACCTCAGTTAAACGTTCTGCAAGGCCTGTCGCTTAACTGCGCCAGGCCTTTTATTTTACCGGGCCCTGATATCCAGGATAGTCTGTTTACCAATTGTTTACAGCAAACCTGCAAAAGGGATACGTGCGATCGCTAACTTTTCTGTTATACTGCCGCTGAAAAACTTTTTAACGAACAAAAAGGAGAGATCATGAAGACAAACCATGCGGCAGTAATAGTAGTGGGGATGTTGCTTTGTGCAAGCCCGCTCTTGGCGGCAGTGGCGCAACAGGGCGTTTCCAATATGGGTAATGTCCGGGGTGGTGATGTAAAGGCGGCCCAGGGTATTATCGAGAGTAAATGTACGAAATGTCACAGCCGCAAGATCATCGATGCTGCCATCTTTACCAATAAAGACATGCTGAAGATCCAGCAGGAGATGGAGAAGAAAGGTGCGAAGCTGGAATCTAATGAGCGCGATGTGCTGGGTATCTATTGGAAACAGCAGAATCCGCTCAAGAAGAGCAAATAGCACGCGGATACAACTTGGTGATTACTTGCACCCTGATAAACAGGATATGTACGTTACTATAAAAGAATCCCCGCTTCGCAAGAGGCGGGGATTCTTTTATAACAAAAAAGTGTGGTGACATGTAGTCCGGTTACAGTTTGAATCTTCCGACGATACGCTGAAGCTCTTCCGCCCCTTTGGACAGTTCAGATGATGCAGAGGCCGTCTGCGTCGCTCCGTGAGCAGTCTGCCGGATTATGTCGGTTATCAGCTGGATGTTCGACGACATCTCCCCGGTTGTCGCAGTCTGCTCTTCAGCGGCGGTGGCAATCTGGTTTACCTGCGAGGTGACATCATCGATCTGACGGAGTATCTGCTCCAGGGCTTGACCGGATCTGGTCGAATATTCGGTTCCCTTTTCAACCTCTGAAACACCCTCTTCAATGGCAGTAACTGCGCTCCTGGTTTCGTTCTGGATCGCCTTGATCATCTCTCCGATTTCACGGGTCGCGCGAGTGGTGCGTTCGGCCAACGCCCGCACTTCATCGGCAACGACGGCAAATCCGCGACCCTGTTCCCCGGCCCGGGCCGCCTCAATTGCTGCATTGAGTGCCAGGAGGTTGGTCTGGTCGGCGATATCCTCTATTGTCCCGATAATCTGGCCGATCTGTTCGGATCGTAACCCTAATTCTTCTACTGTCCTGGATGCATCCTTCACCCGCCCTGCTATGCGCTCCATGCCGCAGATGGTCTGCCTGACAACCTCTGCGCCGGCTTGTGCGGTAGAACTGGCGTGATTTGATGTCTCAGCCGCATCCAGGCAGCTGTGGGCTATGTCGCCGGAGGTCGTCGCCATTGCAGCGCTGGCTTCGGCAACGGAATTGGTCTGAGCCGCAACTTCATCGGTACCTGCCGCCATTTGGGACGCATTTTCATGGAGCTGGCGGGACGCCTGAGCAACCTGTTCCGAGGTGTGTGAGATCTGGGTGATGATGTCTCGCATGGTTGACTGAACACTGGCTATGGAGCGAATAATGGTGCTTATCTCGTTGTTGCGTTTGGGGGAAATCGTCTGAGTCAGGTTACCATCGGCCATAGTTCCGAGATGGACGATAATCCGTTTGAGGGCATCATTGACCGACCAGAACAGAAGTCCGCTGAAAAAGATCCCGAGAAGAACAAAAACTGCTGTAGACATGACTGCAACTGTCGAAGAGAACATGCGCCCGGCTATGACCGCAATGATGATGCAGAGGCTGTAGCAGAGGCATAGCAGAAATATTCGAGTTCGAACTTTAAGGTGCAGATAGAGGTCTAATAGGAAGCTCATCGTCGCTCCTGTAAATGGAGTGCTCTGGTTGAATTTGATCCGTTGAAAAGTATAAAATCAAATTCTATTTGATGTACTTCGGCCCTTCTGTCTTGATAAAATCAATCAGTTTCTGAACTTTAGCCGATGGGACCCCGACGGTCAGCAGGATGATCGGTTTTGATTTCATGGTTGGCACTTCAAGCTTTTTCACGCTGGAATCAGCCAGTGAAGCAACAAGGAAGCCGATTGACTCAGGATTGCTGGCAACGATCTGCCGAAGGTCGGCAGCTGTCGAAGCATCCAAGCCTTCAACCGAGATTTTCTTTTTGTCCATGTAGGTTTCACTGAAGAGCGCATTCGTACCGGGGCTCAGGTTGCTGACGATGCAGAGGATCGGCGCATCCTTGCCGCCCACATCCTTCCAGTTGGTGATCTTTCCTGAAAAGATGCCGTCCAGTTGTTCCTTGGAGAGCTTGGAAACCGGATTGGCCGGATTGACGATAACTGCGTAGAAGGTCGCATCAGCCAATTGAACGACCTTCAGTTTGTCGCGGTTTTTGAGCTGGATTTTTTCCTTTTCGATAACCGCGAACAGTTCTTCCGGTGTATGTGCGGCAGTGGCTACTTCGACGTCACCGGCATCCAGTTTCAATAGTGCCGCTTTGGATCCGGCTGCTACAGCGTTGATGGTGTGACCGCTAGATTTCTCAAAAGCGGTCTTGACCGGGGTGATGACAGAAGTAATTGAGGTTGAACCGCCGGAAAGTTTAATCTCCTCGGCAGTTGCAAACGTGACAGAAAGTGCCAAGATTGCAGCAGTCAGTATGGTGACGTGTTTGAACATAAATACGTTCCTCCCATAGGTTAGATTGCCTACTTGATATATTTTGAACCATCAGTTTTGATGAAGTCGAGCAGTTTTTGAACTTTTACCGATGGTGCGCCTTTGGTGATAAGGGTAATGGTGCGGGCTACCTCCGGGGTTTCCGGTGAGCGGACGGTTGCATTCACCATCGCTTGCGGACCAAAACCGATGGCCTCCAGATTGACCGAAACATTCTGACGGATATCTTCTGCTGTTGATACTCCGATTACTTCGGTGGTCGGTTTGGCTCCATCCATGATGTTCTTAACGAACATGGAATTGGTCCCCTGTGTAAGCCCGCCCCATACAACCAGTATGGGAGTGTCTTTCCCACCGACTTCTTTCCAGTTGGTAATCTTGCCGGTGAAAATACCGGTCAGTTGTTCCTTGTTTAGTTTTGCAACCGGGTTGTCCTTGTGTACGATGACGATGACACGGTCCTTGCCGATAGTGACAGGTTTGAATGCAGCCGGGTCTGCAACCACGACGCTCTCTTTTTTCAGAAGCGCCATCCAATCTTCAAATGAAAGACCAGCTGCCGCAGCATCAACAGTACCTCGGTCAAGATCAATAAATGCCTGCTTGGGACCACTGGCAGCAATCGACAAATCCAGGCCGGCTGCCTTTTCAAAGGCAGCTTCGATCGGTTTTAAAACATTCTCGGTTGGAGCTGCGCCGGCACCAATTTTTATTACATCAGCCATTGATAGTGCAGCCGTTAACAAAATGAATAATGCACTTAGTGAAAAAGCTCTTAGCATAAAATCTCCTTATCCTTTTTGATGTTGAGTTTGCAACTGCACTTATAGTTTGAACCAGCCGACCATCTGCTGCAGGTCGGCAGCCAGTTTGGCAAAGTTTTCGGATGTGCCCTTGATTTCTCCCACCGAGACAGTCAGCTGACGTGTTACATCATTGATACCAACCATGGTGCGGTTGACATCTTCGGCCGTTGCCGATTGTTCTTCGGTGGCGGTGGCGATGGTCTGCACCATGCTGAAAACCTGCTCGACGTGCTCTACGATGGCTCCCATTGATTTGAGTGTGCCGTCAACGTGCTGGATGATTCCTTCAATTGCCTGGCGCTCTTTTTTCATGATCTGCACCGAGGCATCAACCTCTTCGTGCATATCCTTGACGGTGCGGCTGATTTCACCTGACGATTCAATGGTGCGATGCGCCAGCTGACGGACACTGTCGGCAACAACTGCAAAGCCGCGCCCCATTTCACCGGCCCGGGCCGCCTCGATAGAGGCGTTCAGGGCCAGCAGATTGGTCTGATCGGCGATGTCCTTGATCATCTCGACGATCTCATTGATGGCCTCCGACTTTGCCCCCAGTGCCTCGGTCTTTTCAGCCGACTGACGAACGATGTCTGCAAAGGCAAACAGCTCTTTTGAGGTGGTATCCAGCGCTTTCTGACCGTCCAGGGCGATCTGCTTCATGCGGCCGGCTGAATCGGAGGTGTTCATGGCATTGCCGGAAACATCTTGGATGGTCTGGGCCATCTCGGTCATGGCGGTAACGGTGGTCTCGATACCATTTGTCTGGGTCTGGGAATTGCGTTCCAACTCACCCGCGGTGGAGGCAAGCTCCTGTGAACTGCTGGCAACTGTGGCGGTGGATATGCTGATCCGTCCGACCATGTCGCGCAGATTTTGGACCATCTTTTCCATTGCGCCCTGTACTTGGCCGAACTCGTCATTGCCTTTATGGATATCGCTGATATGCAGGTTTCCTCCGGCAACACTTTCAACCACGGTGATCAGCTGGTTGAGCGGTTTGATAACGGAACGGAAGCCCCACATGCCGAAGAACGTGCCGATGATTGCTGCCGCAGAGCCGATGACTAACAGCAGGATAATGCTTGTTTTAACCATCTTGTTGACGGCACCGATGGCCTTTTCCTGTTCTCCCTTTGCGGCCGAAGTTGTTTCCTTGCCCTTCTCCCCCTGCTTGACCACGATTGCCCGCAATTTTTCTCCGGCCTTGACTGTCTGCTCGGTAGAGGAAATCCGTTTTTTCAGTGCGGTTATGATCCCATCTGTTGCAAATAATTCATTTCGGATGACTGTTAATGACGATGTTGCAATTTTCAGGGATTTAATCTCTTCCCGTGCCCCGAATTTGAGTAGGGCCTTTTCAACGGCATTCGTGCGATCTGTTATACGGGCGAAAAGGCTATTTATCTCTGGATCAAGTTTGTCGATTTCTGCGGTGCTATTAAGGGTTAAGAGCTTATTGGTCTGACCTTCCACCATAAGCCCGAGGGCAACCAGTTCAGAGTTGTCAAGCAGGATCGAATTGGCCGCATTGGACTGACCGAAGCTGTTCCCCTGTTTCAGTGTCTCGATGCCTACCTTTTCAGATGCAAGTATTGCATCCTGGTCAAGAGTGAGGTACAGGCCATTTAACTTTTCCGACAGGTCCTTTCCGGTCTCAATCGCCTTGTTTTTGGCTTCGGCGTCATCCTTGGCAGCCAGGGCGGCTGACTGGAGTTTAATAAATTCGTTCAGTTTGTCGGATACAACTTTTGTGTCGTTGCTGATGGCCAGATTTTCGTTGCGATAGTCGTTTTTATCGATACGGGCCTGCACAGAATTGACTTTGCCCTTGGCTATCAGAACAGCGGTGGGTTTCTGGGCATTTTGCACGGTTACGAAAATCAGCTGCAGGTCTTTAATCAGATTGCGGAGTTCCTCTACGTTGCGCAGTCTGGTTGAATAGTTTCCCGTATCCTTTAGTGCCGCAGCAAAGGTGTTATTACGGCCTGTCTGCAGTATGCGGATCCGCTTGTCCAGGTCCTTGAGGCGTGCGGACGATTCTTTCATCTGCTGGGTGATCTTGCCCGCAGCATCCGCGGCTGCCTTTTCAGACGCGATACGTGCGCTCGCCGCAGTGAAAAGTTCATTGGCTATCCCGGAAAGTTCTTCTTCAGCCCCGAACTTGCTGTTGCTCATTTCTTCCAGCGCCTGCTGGGATGTCTTGAAAGCACTGAGGGATTTCTCGGCCTCTGAGCGGAAGGTCTGAAACTCTTTTAAATCCCTGGCGGCATTAACCTTGACCAGATCGGTGATGGCACTCTGCAACTCCTTCTGGAACTCGACCGTGCGCATCTGGTAAGGGGTACTTTTCTGGGTCAGGTAGGAGAGTTTGTTCTTTATGAAGTTCATGCTGAAGATGCTGGTAATGACAATCGACCAGATAGCAACAGCTCCGATGACCATGTTGAGGATGAGCTTGGTTTTGATCTTCATGAGTACCTGCCGCGTGAGATTTGTTGTAAGAAGTTATTGTAAAATGGGGTGTTATTTTGTTGATAAACGATATCACGTTTTAATTAATGTTCAATCCCGGCATGTGTATATAAAATAAAAATAATTCAATACGAGAAAAGTTTCTGTGTACCAATTAGCAGGTGTGTGGCTGCGGCTACACAAAACCCCCCAACCGGATTCCCGGAGGGGGGTAAATGAAGCTGTCAGAACGCTCAGGCCTTATGATCGTGTCTGTGCCCGGGGGGATGACGCAATCGATCAGCGTTAATCCACTTTGAACTGGCTGACGATACGCCGCAGATCGTCGGCGAGTACCGACAGCTGGTTTGCTGCAGAAGCCGATTCATGTGCCCCACGGGATGTCTGGGCGACAACTTCTGTGATCTGCTGCATGTTATTGCTGATTTCAGAGGTTGTTGCGGTCTGCTCTTCGGCAGCCGTGGCTACCTGATGAATCTGGGCGTTAACATCGTTGATCTGCTGGAGAATCTGTTCCAGTGCCCGGCCCGAATCAGCCGCCTTTTCACTCCCCTTGGCGACTTCACTGACCCCTTCCTCCATGGCGATCACCGCACCTTTCGTTTCCAGCTGAATAGCCTTGATCATCTCACTGATTTCACGGGTGGCACGTGTGGTTCGCTCGGCCAGTGCCCGCACCTCATCGGCAACAACAGCGAACCCCCGACCCTGTTCGCCGGCCCGGGCCGCCTCGATGGCAGCATTCAGCGCCAGGAGGTTGGTCTGGTCGGCGATGTCTTCAATGGTGCCGACGATCTCGCCGATCTGGTCGGAGCGGCTGCCGAGACTTTCAACCGCCTTGGCGGAACTTCTGACCCGTCCGGCAATGCTGTTCATGACCGCAATCGTCTCATCCACCACCTGGGCCCCGGAAACTGCGGCGGCACTGGCCTGTTGCGAACCTTCCGAGGCCATCTGGCAGTTCTGGGCAATATCGCCGGATGTGGCCGACATTTCCTCACCTGCCGTGGCAACGGTTTCTGCCTGTGCTGCTACCTGTTCGGCCCCGGTGGCCATCTGTTCGGCATTGGACTGGAGCTCTGCGGCTGAGGAGGAAACCTGCTCACTGGTCTGGGCAATCTGGGAAATGATCCTTCTGATTTTATCCACCAGCGAGTTTATTTCGTCGGCCAGAAGACCAAACTCGTCATTGGATTTGACGATGATCTGCTTGGTGAGGTCTCCCTCGCCCCTGGCAAGATCGGTAACCTTGGCAACAAAGTCGTTGATCTTCTGCGTCACAGTCACTCTCAGTACAATCATCAGGCAGACAAAGCTGGCGGCAAGTGCCACAGCCCCGGAGACAAGCAGCCAGAAGGTGGCTTTCCTGCTGGCGGCATAGCCCTGTTCGATGCTGGTGTTCAGCTTGAGTGCTCCCAGCATCTTTGTTTCTTTTTCATGACACCCCTGACAGCGTTCTTCATTTGGAAGCGGCAGGATGGTCTCAAGGATATGGATGTTGTTCTGAATCTCCTCGGAACTAGCGGGCTTATTGCTCTTTAGCACCTCGGCCACCAGGGCGTCACCTTTGGCACCGCTGCCGCGCTCTTCGCCTTTCTCATTGTAGATGGAAAAAGAGACGGCCCGTTTTTTTTCAATGACGTCTTTGATATAGGCATCAACCTTTTTCATGTCATCCGCCATCATGGCGGTTTTTATGTCGTCACCCATGACATTGACAAAGGTCAGGCTGTTCTCCCGCTGCAGACCAACCAGTGCCTGTTTTTCAAGATACAGGGCTGCGCCTCCCACGATTATGAAGCCGGTTATCAGTGCCAGGGTTGCCGCCAGCAGAATCTTGGTGGCAATGGCGGTTCTCCTGCCTGCTCGTGTGTATTCGGTGGTAATCGCATTTCCAGACATGTCGTCTCCTGTTAACGAGGTGCGGATATGGAAGTGAAATGAACGTGTCGTGGGTGATGATGTGGGAATATTGCCAGTTGCGTGCCATCACACAAATTTGCAATACAGTACCATTGAACTTGGTAAATGTCCAAAATAACAAGCATAAAAATGCAGGCAGGTGGTTGGTGTATGAGCAAAATTGCATGCGTTGTCTGTCATTATACGCTGTCGGGACCCGTCGTTTGGCTACCCGGCCTGGCAGATATGCAGCCGCCTCAGGTAAAGCCCGAGCCGGTCGGCGCAGGCGATAACCGCCTCCACCGCATCTTCTGGTTCATCCGTTCCGTCCGGTCCGGGCCTGCTTCAGGATCATGTGCCCGTTTGTTTCATGAGCGTCACCGGACCAATCTGCTCGATGATGCGGGCGCAGACCTGTTCATGAGTGAGGCGGCAGCTGTCGATGGTAATATCAGCATAGGCGCTGTAGAGGGAATGCCGTTCCGCGAACAGATCTGCCAGGGTCTGGTCCGGGCTTTTTGCCAGGCCGCGCTCTGAGAAGTCATGCACCCGTTGGTGCAGTGTCTCCAGGTCGGCGTGCAGAAAGACCACGATGCCCCCCTGTTGCAGGTGCGTCATGGCAGGATGGCTGTAAGCGGCGCTGCCGCCGGTGGCGATGACCTGATTGCTGCAGTCGAGGCTTACCAGCAGCTGCTCCTCTATGTGGCGCAGAGCCAGGTAGCCGTCCGTGTTGACGATGCTCTGCAGCGAGCGCCCCTGAGCGGTCTGAATCAGGAGATCCGTATCAACGAAGCCGCGGGAGAGCAGTTTTGCGAGGATAACGCCGACCGTGCTTTTGCCTGAACCCGGCATGCCGATCAGGACGATATTGAGAGTCACAGGTTTCATAGGCCTTCAATTCAGAGCGACATCTTTTCGGCGATCGGGCGCATCCTTGTCGATCTGGACGAATTTGGCCAGATCAGCCGGATCGTAGCAGATTGTCATGTCAGCGGGATCTCCTTGTCAGTTTGTTGTAGAACACCGGAATCAGCGCAAACAGTCCCAAAAGTGCAAACGAACCCAGGACACGCGGCGAGGCGATGCCGGAAAGTGAGGTGATGGTGGCCAGGCTGGCACCGGCATTTACGAAGACGAAGCCGCCCGGGATGATGCCGAGCAGGGTGCCGAGCACAAAGGTTCGCAATGGCAACCGCGTCAGGCCGGCTGCCAGGTTGATCAGGAAAAACGGGAAGAGCGGCACCAGACGCAAGAAGAGCAGATAGTTGAAGCCGCGCTGTTCCAGTTCCCTGTTCATCCCCTCCAGTCTGCTGCCGAACCGTTCCAGAACCAGATCACGCAGCAGGTAGCGGGTGACCAGAAAGGCCAGGGTGGCGCCGATGGAGGCCGAGACCACGGCGTAGACCGTACCCAGGGTCGAGCCGAAGATAGCTCCGGCCGCAAGGGAAAGGATCGCTGCACCTGGCAGTGACAGGGCGGTCTGGATGATGTAGACCGCCATGAAACCGGCCACCATAACCAGCGTGTGGGCGGCATAATAATCCAGAAGGGCCTGGTGATTTGCTTTCAGTGACTCCAAAGTCAGAAAGCGATCCAGGTCGAACCGGAAGAACAACGCCACAGCCAGGGCAGCAATACAGAGCAGAAGGATTTTTCTTGAATTCATGGTTATCCTTCCGAGTAATACTGGAACTGTTCAACATACGGTGAAAACATTTAATTTACCTGCATGAAGGGCATGCACGGGATGAAAAGTAAAAAATCATGATGCAGGTTTTTGCTGTTAAAAGCAAAAAGCTTTGTGAGTTAAGGCCGTAATCCCTTTCATCCAAGCCGGATGATCACCTTGGAGGGAACACAGCCGTAGTTCAGGCAGTTAGTTGGCCGGGGCGGTTACGGCGTTTTGACGAAGTTCATGGCCGCCGAGTTCATGCAGTAGCGCAGACCGGTCGGTTTGGGGCCGTCATCGAAGACATGCCCCAGATGGGCGTCACAGCGTCTGCAGACTACCTCTGTCCGACGGGAGAAAAAGCTGTTGTCCTCGCGGGTAGTGATGTTTTCCGGGGCGATCGGCTGCCAGAAGCTGGGCCAGCCGGTCCCGGATTCATACTTGTGCTCCGAGCTGTACAGGTCGTTGCCGCAGCAGACACACTGGTAGATGCCGTGTTCGTGGTTGTTCCAGGTGGCGCCGGTAAAGGCCTGCTCTGTGCCCTGTTCACGGGCAACGTGGTACTGCTCCGGTGTCAGTTGCTTGCGCCATTCTTCCGGGTTTTTTATCACTTTTTCACTCATGATGTATCCCTTTTGGGCTGCCGAATACAGCCGTATCTGTGATGGTTTGATCTGGCCGGGGCCAGCGGGAGGCGAAGTGGCGGCAGGGATTGTCCCCTTCTGCTGGCAGGCCGCGATCAGTCCGAAAAAACAGGTAATCAGGAAAACTCTGCGCGAAATCATGATGGTGCCTCCCCATGAAACTAAACTCTTAGTGGCCCGCTGCGCTGCCCCACAGTTCCTTGAGCCGTCGGTCCCGCCCGCATCCGTTGCGGTAATATTTGTAGCGCAGCGGATTTTTCTTGTAGTAGTGCTGATGGTATTCCTCAGCCGGGTAGAAGGCACTGGCCCGGGTGATCTCGGTTACGATCGCTCCCGCAAAGGGTTTGCTCTTTTCAAGAGCGGCCTTTGACTGCAGGGCAATCCGATGCTGATCTTCACCCTGATAAAAGACGGCGCTGCGGTACTGGCTGCCGGTGTCGCAGAACTGGCGGTCAGTCACGGTCGGATCGATGTTGTGCCAGAAAATGTCGAGCAGTTTACTGTAGCTGGTTTTGGAAGGGTCAAATACAATCTGCACTGATTCGGCATGTCCGGTGACGCCGGCGGAAACCTGCTGGTAGGTGGGATTCTTTTCCTTTCCGCCGGAGTAGCCGGGGATAACCGAAACTACACCGGGCAGCTTGTCGAAGGGTGCTTCCATGCACCAGAAACAGCCGCCGGCGAAGATGGCTGTTTCTGTTTTCGCTGCCGACGCTGCTGCCAGACCCTGCTGGAGCGGTATCAAGAGCAGTGCCGTGGCAAGAAGTATTCTTAACGCGGTATTCATACAGGTTACCTCGCTATTAATCGCACAAGGTTAATGACATCAGGACTTATTTTGTCTTATTATAGCACGGTGTCCGAAGTTGGAAAGGATGAAATGTAAAGGAGGGGGTAAAAAGAAGCGGCAGGGTCGGATGATCGACCCTGCCGCTGTAAGGTGATAACTGCCTGTATAACTCAGTTCTCGGTCATGAAGTGCTGCTCATACAGATCTTCCAGCGTCTGGAGATGGCGGCTTTCCTCAATGTGGAGCTGTTTGAACAGGTTGCCCATCGGGGCCCCGGCGCAGCCGTTGGCAACTGTGCCGTAAAATTCCACGGCTTCCTTCTCAAGATGGATGGCATAGATCAGTGCTTCGCGCACGCCTGACTTCGGACCCAGCTCCTGTTTTTTCAGGAAGTAATCCAGGTGCATGGTGGGAATCGGCAGATCCAGTTCCGCGCCGCCTGCCATGCGCCCTTCCAGCAGTGCTTTTTCAAGCTGGTGTTTGTGGTCAAGTTCATCCAGGGCGTTTTCGCGCAGAATCTCCCGCGCTCCCTTGTCGGTAACGCTGCGGATGGCGGCGAGGTAGTTGCGGAAACCCTCGTCCTCCATCTTGATGGCCATTTCCACGGCCGCATCAAATGTGTAGCAGACCTGATTGTCGTTCATCGGATCATCTCCCCTCACGTATATATCTGACGATTAGTGTTTGATATTTGGGAAGTACTTTAACGCAAATTGTATACAGTTTCAACCACTGATTGACTGTATGTTCCCCCGGTTGTTGTGAAATAACAGGGAGAGATGACGTGCTGCTTGTTATCCCTGTTGCTCCTGTTATACTGGTGCCGACATTTTGTGAAAGAGGAAACAAACATGGCAGGATTGGCTCAGATATGCATGCAGAGGTATGAAAGGTGAGGGCACGCACAAAACCAGCCGGCAGTCGCAAGGTGAGTGCTGTTTCCGAACTTGAACCTGAACGGAGAGGCGTGATTGTTGCCCATCATGGCGTGGCGGTCGAGGTGCAGTTCACGGATGGAACACGCGAAATGGTGCGTGTCAAGCGGCGTTCCGGGCATGTGGTCGGTGATGACGTGCTGATCCGGGGCGAGGTGCTGGAGCGGCTGCCGCGCCGCACGGAACTGCGCCGTCGGGACGCCATGCGCGGCGTTCACCTAGTCGGGGCCAACCTGGATGTGCTCGGCATTGTTGTGGCCGCGTTTCCCCTGCCGCCGGCTGGATTTATCGACCGTGCCATAGTCTCGGCCCGTGCGGCCGACCTGGATCCGTTCCTGGTGATCAACAAGTGTGATCTGGAGCAGGCCGCCGATACGGTGGCAAGCTTGCAGGGCATCTACGCCGGGTCTGTCGCGGTCTTTCCGCTCAGTGCCGCCACAGGTGCGGGGCTGGCCCCGCTGCTGGAGTTTCTGGGTGCGGGGCATCGCGGTGCCTTTGTCGGTACGACCGGTGTGGGCAAGAGCTCGCTGCTGAACGCCATCTGTCCCGATATCGATCTGAAGGTGGGCGGGCTTAATCAGCTGAATTATAAAGGGTGCAATACAACAACCGTTTCGACCCTGCATGCCCTGCCCGACGGCGGAGAGTTGGTCGACACCCCCGGCTTCCAGGACTTCGGCCTGGTGGATATCACCATGCAGGATCTGGCCGCCCATTACCCCGGCTTTGAAGAAACCCACCAGGTGGCCTGCCGTTTCCGGAACTGTCGCCATAGGACCGAGCCTGGCTGCGCCGTGATCGAGCTGGTCGCCCAGGGAAGCATCAGCGCGGAGCGCTATGCCACCTATATCGAAATTCTGAACGAAGTGGAATCGGATGAAATCGAGACGCGCCAGCGGGACTGGAAAAACTGAGGCTTCGAAATATCTTAAATAAAGCATTTACCGCAGAGTACGCGGAGTAACGCAGAGGAAAATAAGGTGGTTAAGACTCAAAAGCATTTTACCATAATGGTAACAGGATTTTTTCTATAACGTATTGATTTATCTGCGAACATCTGCGTCCTCTGCGGTGCAACTGCCGTTTATAGGTTAAACTATCTTAGGCCTAACAGAAACGCCCCGTTTTCATGAGGAAACGGGGCGTCATTGTTTGAACGGCTGAAGCGCGGATTATGCTTCGATCAGCTTGGCGCTCGTGATGAAGACCGGCTCGACCGGCACATCGCCATGTCCGTTCTTGTTGCCGGTTTTGACGGCACGGATTTGGTCGACCACGTCCATGCCCTCGATTACCTGGCCGAAGACGCAGTAACCGAAGTTGTCCGGCTGCTTGTTCTTGTGGTTGAGGAACAGGTTGTCCACGGTGTTGATGAAAAACTGGCTGGTGGCCGAATCTACGACAGCGGTGCGGGCCATGGCCAGCGTACCGCGTGTATTGGAGAGACCGTTGGTGGCCTCGTTTTTGATGGCGAACTTCGGTTTCTTCTGCTCCAGATTCTCACTCATACCGCCACCCTGAACCATGAAATCCTTGATGACGCGATGAAAGATCAGGCCGTCGTAGAAGCCTTCCTTGACGTAGTTGAGGAAATTCCTGACAGTGATGGGCGCCTTTTCTTTGAAGAGTTCAATGGTGATGTTCCCCATGGATGTTTCCAGCAGGACCTGCGGATTCGGCTCAGACATGTACTACCTCCCGATAAAATGTTAACAGGTTACTGTTTGGCTATTTTCTAACATAAAAAATCAGAAATTAGAACTAGTTTTGAGCATTGCCAAAGCTGAAGCGCTGCGTTAATGTGTTTGGAACGTCTGACCCATACTTGAGGAGGATTCTATGAGATACCTTATTGCAATCACTACTGTTATGCTTACCATCTCGATGTGCAATGTCGTCGCGGCTGCCCCGGTTTCCAATATCCATCCTGTCAGCCAGAGTGTGGTCGAGTCCGAGGTTGGGTCGCCGGCCCCGCCCTTTACTCTGGATGCGGTGGTCAACCTGGAGTTCAAAAAGGTCAGCCTGAACGACTTCCGCGGCAAATGGGTGGTGCTGTTCTTTTATCCCGGTGATTTTACCTTTGTCTGTCCGACAGAGATCAAGGGCTTCAACAAGTCCCTGGCTGACTTTAAAGCAGCCAATGCCGAGGTGCTGGCGGTTTCCGTTGACAGCAAATTCTCGCATCTGGCCTGGCTCAAGAGCGGTGCCCTGGACAAGCTGGAGTACCCGCTGCTGTCCGATTTCAGCAAGCAGACGGCCCGCAATTACGGGGTGCTGGACGAACAGAACAGTTACGCCCGGCGCGGTCTGTTCATCATCGATCCCAGCGGCGTGATCCAGTACCGGATCGTGCACAGCGACAAGGTGGGGCGCAGTGTTGACGAGACCCTGCGGGTGCTGAAGGCGCTGCAGACCGAAGAGCTCTGCCCGATCAACTGGAAGCCGGGCGACAAGACGATCAAGAAATAAGGCGGATATTCGCTTTCGATACAATTTGACCCTATTGAAATCACAAAAGTATTCATGGAGAGAACGCATGAAAGGTTTGTTGCTGTCGGGTTTATGTATGCTGCTGCTGTTATCCGGGTGTGGTTATAATGGAACCCCGACCCGCGGGCCCGAAGGAATTATCCCTCTGACTTCGATCGAGATAATTCCGGTTAACTCAAAAATTGCAGCGGGCACCTCCACCAAACTTACGGCACGAGGATTTTACTCGGGCGTACCCAATGATATTACCGATCAAGTAGTTTGGTCGAGTAGTGACGCAAATGTGGCCAAATTCAATTTTACTACTGCACCGAATAAAAACCGGGTATCCGGTATTGCTGCGGGAACCGCTGTTGTGACCGCGACAGTGGGTAATGTATCGGCCACCTACACGTTGCAGGTAACCAATGCCACGGTCTCATCTGCAAACATGGTGATTACACCAGCTAATCCTTCAGTTCACAAAGGTTTGACCACACAGTTCACCGTGGTTGGCACCTTTTCTGACAACACTACTCAAGACCTGACTTTTGATGCAAACTGGAGTCCGGCCGCTGGCACGAACGCAAAGGTAAGCAACGATCCAGCCAGCAAAGGCCTTGCCACGGCACTTGTTGAAGGTCCTGAAACGATTACTGCGAGCTTTGATAATATCCTCCCAACCGCACCAGCCTCTACTTCTACGACGCTAACCGTTACGCCGGCGTTGCTGCAATCAATTGCGGTAACGCCGGCTAACGATACCGTTGCCGGATTAACAATAACCAAAAATTATGCTGCTACGGGTAAGTATTCCGACGGAACTACTTCCCCCATCCCCAGCACTTCCCCGGTCACTTGGGCTTCATCCCAGCCAACCATTGCTAAGATTGACCCCACGAGCGGAGTGGCCACAACTGTTGCACCGGGAACAACCTCAATCAGTGCCACATTAACAAATGCAGACGGCGTCAGTATCAGCGGGAATACTAATCTCACAGTAACAGCCCTTGTCTTAACATTGACTTCGCCAAGTCAAACAGTAGTTGTTGGAGGCACTTTAACTTTCAAGCTTACCGCCGCCCCTGCTGGCGGTACAGCACAGGATGTGACTTCCATCAGTACATGGAGTTCATCAGACACCAATAAAGCTACTGTCAGCTCAACTGGAGTAGTCACTGGGGTTGCTGTTGGTCCAACCATCATTTCTGCTGTTTATAACGGTCAAACTGTTACAGCTAACGTTACAGTTCAATAAAAGAGTTGAAACATTGCCACTACCAGGAAGGAACCACATGAAACGTACATATCAATTGATAATTACCCTCTGTCTGCCACTTGTACTCTGCAGCCAGGTCCAGGCACAACACACTGGCCCCTATGTGGGGGCATTCCTGGGAGGCAACTATCTGATGACCTCCAAGGGCAGCGACAACCTGGGGAGCTTTGGCCTCAAGTTCGATCCGGCCATGCAGGGGAGTGCTGTAGTCGGATGGGACTTCGGTTCCAGTAATCCGATCGGGGAGGGGCGGGTCGAGCTTGAATACACCCATCGCAGCAATCCGCTTAACGAAGTGAGTTTTTCCGGCGGGAGCGTCAAGGCGGGCGGCGACGTGGTTGTAGACAGCCTGCTGGTCAACTGCTGGGGGGTCTTCCATAATAAAAGTCCCTGGGCACCCTATGTCGGCCTTGGTGCAGGTGCAGCACTCATGGAGGCCTCCGGACTGAAGGTGATCGGTCAACCCTTTGCCAGCGGCACCTCTACGGTATTTGCCTACCAAGCGGGGACGGGAATAGATTTTGCTCTGAATAATTATCTGAATCTTGATCTCGGTTATCGTTTTTTTGGTACTACACAGCCACGGTTCACCGAGGCAAATGGCAATAAATTCAAGATGGAGTATTTCAATCACAGTGCCGTGCTAGGTCTGCGGGTGGGATTTTAACCGCTGAGATTATAGACGGGAGAGACAGAATTTAACCTAGTGCGACAAACCGCCACGCGAATGAACAACAAGGAACTGATATGAGAACCTGCCTGTTACTGGTTGATTTTCAGAATGATTATTTCCCCGGCGGCAGCATGGAGCTTGTCGGCATGGAAGAAGCTGCGGCACATGCGCAGCTCCTTTTGAACGAATTCAGAAAATCAAAATCACCTGTCATCCATATCCAGCATGTTTCCAGTCGCCCGGGAGCGACGTTTTTTCTGCCTGAGACCGATGGGGTGAACATACATCACATGGTATCTCCCCAAGATGATGAAACCGTTGTCGTGAAAAACTACCCCAACAGTTTCCGTGGCACAGTGCTGCTGGAACTGCTTCAAAAAGAACAAGTCAGCAATCTGGTCATTTGCGGCGCAATGAGCCACATGTGCATCGACGCAACCACTCGTGCTGCCTTTGATTCGGGTTTCGATTGTATTGTTGCCGAAGACGCCTGCGCCACAAAAGAGCTGAATTTCAGGTGCAAGACCATACAGGCATCAGAGGTACACGCGGCCTTTATGGCGGCATTGTCAATCCTCTACGCCCAGGTGATTTCAACAAAAGAAGTTATCGAAGGCAGGGCATAACGATCAAATAGTTTATGTCGCGGCAATCAGATCTGCGCAGGTCGTGTTTAAGCCGTTGAGAGAGTAAAATGTTTATTCTGAAAAAACTGATCACCCCCTTCGTCATCCCGCCCGGTTTCTTTGTCCTCATCCTGCTGCTGGCTGCTGTCTGGTTGTGGCGGCGCAAACTGCGCTGCTGCGCCTTGATCAACATCGTCATGGCACTGCTGCTCTGGGCTCTTTCGATAGCTCCTGTTTCGGATGCGTTGATGGGCAGGCTTGAGGCCGGTATGACGATCCCGCCGCATGTCCGGGGGGATGTCATTATCCTGCTGGGGGGCGGTATTCATGAAGAGGCTGCTGATCTGACAGGCCGCGGTACACCCGGCGAGGATTCGATGGCTCGCCTGGTGACGGCTGCCCGTTTGTATCACCGGCTGCATATCCCGATCATCATCTCCGGAGGGAGCGTCTATGCGGGCAGAGCCCCCGAGGCGCCCGTCATCAGGCGTTTTCTGGTTGATCTGGGAGTCAGTGAAAACCATGTGCTGCTTGAGCCGCACAGCAGGGATACACGGGAGAACGCGATGTATAGCCAGGAAATCGTGAGACTGCATGGTTTCAGATATCCGCTGCTGGTAACGTCCGCCTACCACATGCGCCGTTCCGTCCAGGCCTTTCAAATGGTGGGGATGCCGGTAACTCCCGTCCCCGGCCATTTCGCGACAGGTAACGGTCTTACGTATATCTGGTCGGACTTTCTCCCGAGCGCGAGACACCTGGTGCATTCGGCCTCAGCTCTTAGGGAGTACCTCGGGCTGCTGTTTTATAAGGTTATGTGATGGTGGATTGGGAGATAGACGCAGGCGTTCTCTGCGTCTCCGCGTGAGGCCGGTTTTGAGCGCAGTACCCGGAAGTTGACGGCCCAGGCTAGCGCCCCGTTTTTCTGAGTCGTTCATTCTCCGTCTTGAGGCGGTCGATTTCCGCCTTGAGACGGGCATTTTCTTCTTTGACCTGTTCTATCGTGTATTCCTGCTGCGGTGTCTCACGTTCTGCCTTTTTCACAGATTCACTTGCATTGCTGTTAACAGGAACCGTGCTGACGACATTGGTGGGAGGAGGGCTGTTCTGCTCCGGAATAACCTTGGGGGCGCTGAAGTCGACGTTCTCTGTCAGGCCGATCTGCCTGCATTTGCCCCCTCTGTATTCCTTGAGCGCTTTCTTTGTCGCATAACATGCACTCGGATTCAGCAGGTGCTTGAGCCCGCTGCAATCACCCGCTTCCTTTGTCTTCAGTGCCTTCTCTTCCTTGATGCACCTGTCATACTCCACGCCGGCCAGGGCATTTCCCGTTATCAAAAGCAGCAGTGCGGCTGTGATACATACGTTTTTCATGTAGTCCTCTCGATTCTTAACCAGCCGAAACCGGGCGATTTTTATGAACTATAGTCGCCTGCCTGTGAATTGTAAACCCGATTCCTTCAACACCAGCTCTGCCCGTATACGCACTGCTGCAGCCTTTCTATTTCGCGACAGCTGTAGTACTATGATCAGCTTATCACTATAAACCGGAGTTGTAATGAAGCTGACAGACGAACAGGCCCGCAGAATCATCCCCTATATCATTGAAGCGACCGGCCTCAAGCCGTTTCAGGTCGAACATACCGTCGATCTCTTGCAGGAAGGCGCCACGGTGCCATTCATTGCCCGCTACCGCAAGGAGCAGACCGGCGAACTGGACGAGGTCCAGATCCGCACGGTTGAGGAGCAGTTCACCTATTTCTGCGAGCTGGAGGAGCGCAAGTCCACGGTCCTCAAATCCATCGACGAGCAGGGCAAGCTGACCCCCGAGCTGCGGGAGCGCATCGAGGCCTCGCGCCAGAAAACCGAAGTGGAAGACCTGTACCTGCCGTACAAGCCCAAACGCCGCACCAAGGCGACCATCGCCCGGGAGCGGGGGCTGGAGCCGCTGGCCGATATCATGGCTGCCCAGGAGCTGACCACGGGAACCGCCGAGGCGGCGGCTGGGCCCTTCATCGATCCCGCAAAGGAGGTGCCCGATGCAGCGGCCGCCCTGGAAGGGGCCGGGCATATCCTGGCCGAGCGTCTTTCCGATAATGCCGATGCCCGTACCTACGTGCGGAGGCTGACAAAAGAGCAGGGTGTGATGACCGCGCGGGTGGCGGCAGCTTTCAAAGAGCAGGTCACCAAGTTCGAGATGTATTATGACTATCAGGAACCGCTCAAGGTGATCCCTTCGCACCGTATGCTGGCCATGCGGCGCGGCGAAAAAGAGGAGGTGCTCTACCTCTCGATCAGCGCGCCGGTTGATCAGATCCTGGCAGGATTGAAGTCGCGCCTGATCCTGCGTGAAAGCATCTTCGGTCCGCTGCTGGAGCACGTAGCCGAGGATGCCTACAAACGGCTGATCGCACCCTCGATCGAGGTGGAACTGCGCCTGGAGAGCAAGGACCGCGCTGATGAGGCGGCCATCCTGGTCTTTGCCCGCAATCTGCGCGACCTGCTGCTGGCGCCGCCGGCCGGTGGCAAGCGGGTGCTGGGGATCGACCCCGGCTTCCGCACCGGCTCCAAGCTGGCGGCGGTCGATGGAACCGGTCGCTTCCTGGAGCATGTTACGGTCTACCCCCATATCGGCGAGGGGCGTGTGCCCCAGGCCCGCCAGGACCTGCTGCGGCTGGTCGAGACCCACGGGATCGAAATGATCGCCGTCGGTAACGGTACCGCCGGCCGCGAGATGGAGATCTTTGCCAAGGAGACCTTGGCTGCTGCCGGACGGCCGCTGTCGGTGGTGTCGGTCAGCGAGGCGGGGGCCAGCATCTACTCGGCTTCGGACATTGCCCGGGAAGAGTTCCCGGAACTGGACCTGACGGTGCGTGGCGCCATTTCCATCGCCCGTCGGCTGCAGGACCCGCTTGGCGAGCTGGTCAAGGTGGATCCCAAGAGCATCGGCGTCGGTCAGTATCAGCACGATGTCAATCAGGCCATGCTGAAGAAGTCGCTGGACGGTGTGGTGGAGTCGTGTGTCAACTACGTGGGAGTTGATCTGAACACCGCCTCCTGGGCGCTGTTGGCCTATGTTTCCGGTGTTGGTCCGGCCCTGGCCAAGGCCATTACCCGTTACCGCGATGAAAACGGTTCCTTCATCACCCGCAAGGCCCTGCTCAAGGTGCCGCGCTTCGGGGCCAAGGCCTTCGAACAGGCGGCCGGATTCCTCCGCATCCGCGACGGCAAAAATCCGCTGGACAACACGGCCGTCCATCCCGAACGCTACCGCCTGGTGGAGGCCATGGCCGCCGACCTGGGCGTCTCTCTGGGAGAACTGGTTGCTGATCCGGCCCTGGTGGACCGGATCGATCTGAAGCGCTATGTCTCCGACAGTGTCGGGCTGCCGACGCTGAATGATATCATCGCCGAGTTGAAGAAGCCGGGGCGCGACCCGCGCAGCCAGTTTCAGACCGCCACATTCCGCGATGATATCCGCGAGATCAGCGACCTGCAGGAGGGGATGATCCTGCAGGGGATCGTGACCAATGTCACCGCCTTCGGTGCTTTTGTGGACATCGGCGTGCACCAGGACGGCCTGGTGCATATCAGTCACCTGGCCAACCGCTATGTCAAGGATCCCAATGATGCCGTCAAGGCCGGGCAGGTGATCAAGGTCAAGGTCCTGTCCGCCGACCCGCAGCGCAAGCGGATCGCGTTGTCGATCAAGGAAGCGGAGCAGGGTGGGAAAGCGTAGTTTGCAGCCTGTAGGAATTTACCTCCCCTCCCTTGACGGGAGGGGATTGAGGGGTGGGTGAAGCTGCCAGCTGAGTAAAATATGGCAAATTCCCCCTCCCCCGAACCCCCTCCCGCAAGGGGAGGGGGGAATGTCAGAAGGTTCTGAATAGTTTAAATTCAACCGAAGTCAGGAGTTCAGGTTATGGAAGAGAAAGAAAAAAAAGTATGGCGGTTGGCAGCAGATTCGACCGCCGGTCGTCTGTCAGCCCGCAAAGTGGGCAAATACCAGCCGACCATGGAGGAGGATGCCTCTCCGCAGGTCGCGCGGGATAATATTGTCAAGGAAATGATGCGGATCTTCGACGGGTTGGTGGGATGTACGACGAAGCGTACCGGGGTGAGCCTGGATTTTCTGCATGCCCATAAATCCAAACCGGCCAGCGGTACCCAGAAAAAACTGGAGCAGGAAATCTACCGGCTGATCAAAGGGCTGGTCGAACTGAATTCCCCCAACACCGGTTTTGCCCTCAATGTCCTGTTCAACAACGGCACGTACTATTACAACAAGGCCGCTGTGCCGCCCTCCTTCGGGATCTTTCTGACATCGCTGGTTGAGTTTCTGGAAGGGCACGACTGCCTGAACGTCTGTCCCGTAGAGATGGTGAAGCTGAAATCACTCCTCAGCCGGGTTTAGCAACGTTCCACTTCTGAGATGCGTCGCCTGTCCCTCAGGAGGCGTGTTTGCCTGATTTTTTTGATGGTTTCAGGTGAGCCATGAAGACCACATGCCGGAGGCCGCCCCGCCCGGGGCGATCGGTGGTTACGGTGAAACCGGCACTCCGCAGGCGCTTGTCAAAACTCTCGTCATACTGTTCCCCCCACACAGCCACAACACCGCAGGGCTTGAGCGCTGCCCGCATATTCTCGATGGCACGGCTGCCGTAGAGCGGGTCGTCGCTGTGGTGCGTCTTGGCATGCGGTCCGCGATAGAGGTCGAGGACGATGGCATCGAAGCGCGCATCACCGCCGTTCACGGCGCTGCGGCGGATGCGGTGGGCAACATCGCCGATTTCTACGGTTACCCGCGGATCTGCGACAGCACTGTCGGTGAGGGGGGCCAGGGGGCCACGGCACCATTCAACGACGGTCGGGTTCAGTTCGGCCACAACGACCTGGGCGGTAGCGGGCAGGGTGTCCAGCACCGCCTTGAGCGTAAAGCCCATGCCCAGGCCACCCACCAATACCCGCGGGCCTTCACTCTCCTTCAGATGCCCGCAGCCGAGCTGCCCGAGCATCACCTCGGATCGGTTAGCCAGGCTGTTCATGAGCACCTGTGGGCCGATCATGATCAAAAAATCACGCTCGCCGCGCTGACGCAGTTCGAGTGACCCTTCGTCTGTAGTGATGCTTTCAATTGTCTTCCAGGGCTGTGCCATGCTGACCTTCCTTTTGTACGTTATAAATTATCTCTGATTTTTTAGAAATGTCCGGTTAGATCTTTGCGTTGGGCTGAAATCCCCTCCCTCTTGAAGGGGGAGGAACCCGGACCCTGCTGGTTTGGAACCGGTTATGTGATTCAATCACCCGGCTCTGCCATCAACAGGCGGTTCTTGGGCGTGATATCGCCCGGGATCATCTGGGTCATGACCCGGTAACCGCCCGCCCGCAGGCGTTCGGCCCTCAGGACATCCATTGCCAGCGGCCCGTCCAGCCAGCCCTGTAGTCCTCCCAGGTCGGCCTTGTTCAGGTCGTGACAGCAGGGCAGGACCGCCACCCGGGCCCCGACGGCCAGGGCCCGTTCCAGCACCAGGTCGGTCAGGCCGCCGCAGGCGTGTACCGAAACAACCAGGTCGCCCCGCTCCAGCGGGATCGATTCCAGCTCCGCCTGTATCAACTGTACCCGCCCGTTTAGGCGTGGCCATGTATCTTCCAGGACAGCCGCCAGTCGTGCGGCGCTGGCCGGGATGCTCCGGTCGACTGCAATGGCGCCGGGCGAACTGTCATCCAACAGCAGGAGCAGGTGCGCCAGCAGGCCATGTCCGCAGGCCAAATCAATCACCCGTCCGCCACGGAAGCGGCGCCGGACCCGGCGGGCAACCTCCCAGGCTTCATACAGCTCTTTGCGCGGCAGACAGCCGGCCCGACAGACCGCCCGGGCGACACGGTCAAAGAGACCCTCGCCGGGGAACTGGGGCAGGAGCCTTTCCGTCAGGCGGTTTTTGGAGGAGCGGTCCATGCCTGTCAACTGACACCGATGATTTCAAACTCTTTGCAGTTATTGCCGACGCCGATTTTGACCGGGTCCCCGACGGTTTTGCCGATCAGGTCCCTGCCCAGGGGGGATGCCGGGGTGATGACTACAATCTCGTTACCGGTCGGCTGGTCAACCAGCTTCATGCCCCCTTCCAGCGGTCCGATAAAGACTGTTTTCGATGTGTCGTCTTCGCCTGCCAGCATGACCAGCGCGGTCAGGCCGATCGGGCTGCTGTCATCAAAGAGCTGCAGCGTCAGCTGTTTGTAAGATTCCAGTGCCCGCCTGATCTCCTGGGCCCGGTTGGCCTGTCCCTGGGCCACATACGAGGCTTCCAGGGCGAGGGTTTCGTACTTGTTGTCGGGGATGTTTTCCTCGTGGGTGGATGCTTCGTGGGCTGCTTTTGCGGCATTGAACTGGACCGCCAGGTCATGGGTGAGCTGCTCTACGATGAGCTGGAGGATATGGGTCTTATTCATGATTCATATGGGCTGTGAAGTTCCTTGAAAATATTGCACACTATTTGACGCACGTCATAATAACGAGGTTCTTGATCGATTAGGATCTGCACTATAGCACAAAAATTGATGCAGTACGACAGGAGGAATACATATGTGTGAGTGCGGAGCTTCCCGGACACCGGGAGTAGGGCCTTTTGCGTCCGGCAGGGCGTTGGTGGAGTTTGTTCTCAATGCCCACGGCGGCTCGGTGGCAACGTCGAAACTGCCCGGCGGCGGACTGGAAAACAGCTGCCAGGGGTGCGGTGCAGCATTTATACTGGAGACCTTTGTTCAGAGCTGTCCGTCCTGCGGCGGGGTACATGCCGTCTCGCCGCCGCGCGCCACTGATCCGACTGCCATTCAGTTTGCCGGGGCCGATTTTGTACTGCCTGCGTGAGACTGATGCCGCTCGAACAGCTGGAACTCTTAAATGAACAAATAAAATAATCCCCTCCCCCCTGGCGGGGGAGGGTTAGGGTGGGGGGGATGTTGCTATGGAATTGGCACGTTGCACCTTCACCCACCCCCTAACCCCCTCCCGTCACCAGAAGTAGGTGCCTCTAGGCAAGGGAGGGGGAACTATAGAAAAAATAGAGCTACAGTGTACCGGCTCAGTGCAGGGTAATTTCATTCCTACTGGAAAAGATCAGGATGCTTTTATCGGTGCGCGCAAGGGCCTTGATCTCCAATTCCCGCGAAGTGGCGGAACTGCGTGTGTGCCCGCTCTCCTGATAAACCACCTGCAGCGGCCGGCGTCCACGAAAGTATTTGGCCCCCTTGCCCGCGGCATGGTTGTCGAAACGCCGCTGCATGTTGGTCGTGATGCCGGTGTAGAGCGTGTCGTCCGAGCAGAGGATCATGTACACCAGCCAGTTCATGGGCGGGCCGGCGATACGGTCTTGATCAGGGGGATGAAGCCCGGGGGCAGTGTGTCCATGCGTTCCTGGCCCAGCTCCTCCAGGGCGGTCCGCATCCTGTCTGCATCGGCAATCAGAGCTGCAACATCCACCCATTGACACGCATCTGATACATGGCGCAAATAGCCGGCACCACCCTTCAGCAGGCTGACGGCCCCTCCGAAATTTCCGTTTCGCCAATGGTGCAATGCCACCGCTATCTGGATGATCCCCTGATAAAAATCACGCACCTCGCCCGTTTCTCCGATCCAGAGATCCTCCACGGTTTCATGGCACTCGAACCATTCACGGCTGTTGAATTCCCGGATGGCCTGCAGGAGTTGTCCGGGGGGGGATTCGTTGCATGATCTGTTCATACTTACACCAGCAGTGCAACCGGCTTTTCCAGGATGGTCCGCAATTCCGCCAGAAAGCGGGCCGCATAGGAGCCATCCACGCTGCGGTGATCGCTGGACAGGGTCACGCGCATGGTTGCAGCGGCAACCACCTGGCCATTGCGGACGACCGCCCGTTCTTCTACAGCACCCACCGCCAGTATGGCGATCTGTCCCGGCATGATCAGGGCGTTGAATTCCTCCACGCCATACATCCCCAGGTTCGAGATCGAGAAACAGCCTCCGCTCAGTTCCGCTGAAGACAGCCGTCCGCTGTGGCATTTTTCGATCAAGCGCTTCGATTCGCTCTCGATCTCCGCAACGGTCAGGCGGTCGCAGTCCCTGAGCGTCGGCAGCAGCAGTCCGTCCGGCAATGCCACGGCAAAATTGATGTGCATGCCGACGTCTGCAGCGGAGCCGGCCACACGCAATAGCGGGAAATCCGCCAGTGTGCGGGCGCAGGCCTTGACCAGCAGGGCATTGTATCCGACCGGATGGGCTCCCGTCTTCAGTTCGCGAACGATCTCACTGCAGGCCTCCATGTCTATTTCCATCGTGACACCGAAGTGCGGTATGGTCTGCCAGGATTGGGTAACTGCGGCGGAAATCGCCTGGCGCATGGAGCTGGCCGGCTGGCTTGCGTCGGGTTCTGCGGGCAGTGCTTGCTGCATCCCGGCGGCTGAGGGAGCAGCCGGGGCGGCTATCGGTTCCTGTAGCGTGGCGTGCTGCGTGGCGAATCCGGCCAGATCGTCCTGGGTGATTCTCCCTTCAGGGCCGCTGCCATGAATCAGCCCCAGATCGATGCCCTGATCACGCGCCAGGCGTCGTACCAGCGGTGAGGCCTTTTCATGCTCCTGCTCCGGGTGAAGCGGTGCCGGTTGCGGTGCTGTCGGCTGTGCCGGCGCAGTCGTCGCATCTGCCGCTTCGACAGCAACAGTCGGGGCGTCAGGGGTGTTTTTTTCAGGAACGATAGCTGGTGTTTCAGGCAGTTCTCCCGGTTCGCCGATCAGACCGAGTACGGTTCCGACCGGAACCAGTTCTCCTTCTTTGGCCGTGGTTTTGATAAGCACACCCGAGGCAAAGGCCTCCAGTTCCATGACCGCCTTGTCCGTCTCAACCTCGGCAATGATATCGCCCCGCTCGATGTGGTCGCCAATGTTCTTGCGCCACCCGGCAAAAAGCCCCTCCGTCATGGTGTCGGACAGCTTGGGCATGGTGATTTCTTTAGTGCGTGAGAAGGTGTTTTCTGCATTTTTCTGGCAGAAAACATCTTCGTTAACGCACTTATCCTGCTTGTCAGGGCTTGCCATTTCGGAACCCTCCGTTAACGTGCAAATTCCTTATTGAGCTAATATATCCGGAATCGTTGCAATTTAACAGAGTTAACGCTTGCCCTTGTTCTCATGTCTCAATGGCCGATCTGATGTAACCTTTCCCAACCTGTTCAACGGGCTCTTACGTGCCAATAAAAAAAGGCCCTGCAAATTGTCGCAGGGCCTTGATGTAAAGTTGGTTCAGACAGCTACTTTTCGTATGTCAGGGCAGCCAGTTTCTGATAGTACTCGAAGCGGTTGGCGGTCCAGGTGGAGGCCTTTTTCATCAACACTGAGGCGGCCTCCGGGTTGATCTTGCTCAGCACCTTGTAGCGGTTTTCGCCGTTGGCGAAATCCTCGAAACTGGTGGTCGGGGCCTTGCTGTCCAGCTGCAGCGGGTTTTTCCCTTCAGCAGCCAGGGCCGGGTTGAAACGGTACAGCGGCAGGTAGCCCGAGGAAACCGCTTTCTTCTGCTCATCCACGGCCGTGGTCATGTTGATGCCGTGGGCGATGCAGTGGGCATAGGCCACGATGATCGAGGGACCGTCATAGGCCTCGGCCTCCATGAAGGCCTTGACGACCTGCCGCGGATTGGCCAGGGAGACACTGGCGACATACACATAGCCATAGGCCATGGCCATCATGCCCAGGTCCTTCTTGGCCATGACCTTGCCGCCGGCGGCAAACTGGGCGACGGCGCCGATCGGCGTGGACTTGGACGCCTGCCCGCCGGTGTTGGAATAGACCTCCGTATCCAGCACCAGGATGTTGACGTTTTTGCCCGAGGCGATGACGTGGTCCAGACCGCCGTAGCCGATGTCATAGGCCCAGCCGTCGCCGCCGATACACCAGACCGATTTCTTGACCAGGTAGTCGGCCAGGGGCAGCAGCTGCACGGCTGCCTTCTCTGTGCACCCCTTGAGGGCCTCCTTCAGCTGTGCAACCCTGCCGCGCTGGGCCTCGATTTCAGCCTGGCCGTTCTGCTCGGAGGCCAGGATCTCTTTCATGATCGGCAGGAGCGGCTGGCAGGGGGTGCAGTCACAGCTGCCCGAGAGTTCGGTCAGCAGTTCGCGGGCCGATTCGGTGAACTTGTCCACGGCCAGACGCATACCGAAACCGAATTCGGCGTTGTCCTCGAACAGGGAGTTGGACCAGGCCGGTCCACGGCCGTCGGCCCGCTTGGCCCAGGGTGTGGTCGGCAGGTTGCCGCCGTAAATGGAGGTGCAGCCGGTGGCGTTGGCGATCATGGCCCGGTCGCCGAACAGCTGGGAGAGCAGTTTCAGGTAGGGGGTCTCGCCGCAGCCGGCACAGGCGCCCGAATATTCGAAAATCGGCCGGACCAGCTGGCTGCCCCGCAGGGTGTCCAGTTTGAGCTTGGTGGCGTCCATATCGGGCAGGGCCAGGAAGAATGCGTAGTTGGCAGCTTCGGCGCTTCTGAGAGGTGCCTGGAACTGCATGTTGATGGCCTTGTGGTTCGGGTTTTCCTTGCTTTTGGCCGGGCAGTTGTGCACGCAGGCACCACATCCGGTGCAGTCTTCCGGGGCAATCTGGATCGTGTATTTCAGCCCATTGAACTCGGGCAGCTTGCAGTCGGTTGATTTGAAGGTGGCCGGCGCATCCGCCAGCAGCTTTTCGTCATAGGCCTTCATGCGGATGGTGGCATGGGGGCAGACGAAGGAGCAGATGCCGCACTGGATGCAGAGCTCCTTGTCCCAGACCGGGATATCCACGGCGATGTTGCGCTTCTCGTACTGGGAGGTGGCGGTCGGGAAGGTGCCGTCGATCGGCATGAGGGAGACCGGCAGGTCGTCGCCGAAGCCGGCGATGATCGGGCCGGTGACTTCCTGGACAAACTGCGGAGCTGTCCCGGCAACCGGAGGCGGCATGGTAATGGTGCTGGTGGCCTTGGCCGGCACCGTAACCTCGTGGATGTTCCTGAGGGCTTCATCAACGGCGGCATTGTTCATGGCGACGACCTTGTCGCCGGCCTTGCCGTAGCTCTTCTTGATGGCCCCCTTGATTTCGGCGACCGCCTGCGCCAGCGGGATGATATTGGAGATTCTGAAGAAGGCGGTCTGCATGATGACGTTGATGCGGGCGCCCAGCCCCAGTTCTTCGCCCAGTTTGATGGCATTGATGACGTAGAACTTGAGCTGCTTGTCGATGATCTGCTGCTGGACCTCCAGCGGCATCCTGTCCCAGACCTCGTCCTGCCCGAAGGGGGAGCAGAGCAGGAAGGTGCCGCCATGTTTGGCCTTGGCTACCATGTCGTACTTCTCCAGGAAGGTGAAGTTGTGGCAGGCGATGAAGTCGGCGTTGTCGATAAGGTAGGGGGCCGTAATGGCCTGCTTGCCGAAGCGCAGGTGTGAGACGGTGATGGTGCCGGCCTTCTTGGAGTCGTAGACGAAGTAGGCCTGGGAAAAGTTGTTGGTGGTCTCGCCGATGATCTTGATGGTGTTCTTGTTGGCGCCGACCGTGCCGTCGGATCCCAGACCGAAGAACATGGCCTCGTAGGTGCCGCCCATCTCCGTACGGAAGGCGGGATCAAAGGGCAGGCTGGAACCGGTAACATCCTCGTTGATGCCGACGACGAAGTTTTTCTTTGGTTTGGCTTCTTTGAGGTTGTCGAAGACCGCCTTGGCCATGGCCGGGGTGAACTCCTTGGAGCCCAGGCCGTAGCGGCCGCCGACAATCACCGGGTAGCCGTTTAATTGACAGCTGCCGTCCGACATGGCTTCGCCGATGGCGGTGCGCACGTCCATGTAGAGCGGTTCGCCCAGGGAACCGGGTTCCTTGGTGCGGTCGAGGACGGCGATGCTTTTGACGGTTTTGGGCAGTGCCTTGATGAAGGCGTCCAGCGGGAAGGGACGGTACAGGTGTACCTTGACGACGCCGACCTTTTCGCCCTGTTTGACGAGAGTGTCGACGGTGTCCTGAACCGTATCAGCCCCCGAACCCATGACTACGACGATGCGTTCCGCATCGGCTGCACCGGCATATTTGACCAGCTTGTAGCTGCGGCCGGTGATGCCGGCAAATTTATCCATCTCCTCCTGGACGATCGAGATGCAGGCCGGGTAGAAGCGGTTGACGGTTTCGCGCCCCTGGAAGTAGACGTCCGGATTCTGGGCGGTGCCGCGCATGACCGGCCGGTCGGGGGAGAGGCCGCGCAGTCGGTGGGCGTTGACCAGTTCGTCGTCCATCATGGCGCGCATGTCGTCAAAGGTCAGCTCTTCAACCTTCTGGACTTCATGGGAGGTGCGGAAACCGTCGAAGAAGTGCATGAACGGAATACGGCTGCGCAGGGTGGCGGCCTGTGAGATCAGGGCAAAGTCCATGACCTCCTGGACGTTGTTGGAACAGAGCATGGCCCAGCCGGTGGAACGGCAGGACATGACGTCCGAGTGGTCGCCGAAAATAGAGAGCGCCTGGGTGGCCAGCGCGCGGGCCGAGACGTGGAAGACGGTGGAGGTGAGTTCACCGGCGATCTTGTACATGTTGGGGATCATCAGCAGCAGACCCTGGCTGGCGGTGAAGGTGGTAGTCAGTGCGCCGGACTGCAGGGCGCCGTGGACGGTGCCGGCCGCGCCCCCTTCGGACTGCAGCTCGGCCACCAGCGGCACGGTGCCCCAGATGTTTTTCTCGCCGGCGGCACTCTTGATGTCGGATATCTCGCCCATGACGGACGACGGGGTGATGGGGTAGATGGCGATGACTTCGTTGGTGGCATGGGCCACATGGGCGGCGGCAGTGTTGCCGTCGATGGTTACCATTCTTCTGGACATGCTATGGGGTCTCCTGAGGGTATAGGTATAAAGGTCCCCTCTCCCTGAGGGAGAGGGGTGGGGAGGAAACGTCGGATGTCAGGGAGCGGTTGCCCCTTCATCCGGCCATCGGCTACCTTCTCCCGGAGGAGAAGGGCTAAGTATCTCTAGTTTTTCAGGCTTCTAAATATTCTGCACATCCACCACGGCAATAGCGGCCATCTTGACGATGTCATCGACACTGTCGCCGCGCTGCAGGACGTGCACCGGTTTGTTCATGCCCATCAGGATCGGACCGATGGCCTCGGCGCCCCCCAGGTGGTGCAGCAGCTTGTAGCAGATGTTGCCGGAGTTCAAGTCCGGGAAGATCAGGATATTGGCGTTGCTCTTGAGCTTGGAGAAGGTGAAGCCTTCCAGCAGTTCGGGAACAACGGCCGTGTCGGCCTGCATCTCGCCGTCCACGATCAGCTCGGGGGCCCGCTCCTTGACGATCTCCACCGCCCGCCGCACCTTCTTGGCCTGGGGGTGGTTGACCGAACCGAAGTTGGAGAAGGAGAGCATGGCTACCCTAGGTTCGATATCCAGCATGCGCACCTTCTCGGCCGCCAGGATGGCGGTCTCGGCCAGTTCTTCGGCGGTCGGATCGATGGTGACGGTGGTGTCGGCCAGGAAGTAGACGTCATTCTTGAAGACCATCATGTAGAGGCCGTGCACGCTGGAGAGTCCCTGCTGCTTGCCGATGACCTCCAGGGCCGGGCGGATGGTTTCGGGATAGTGGGTGTCGATGCCCCCCAGCAGGGTGTCGGCATCGCCCATGCGCACCATCATGGAACCGAAGTGGGTGCGGGACTTGCGGCGCAGGATGCGCTGGGATTCGGAGAGGGTCAGTCCCTTGCGCTGGCGCAGGTTGTAAAGATCTTCGGCGTATTTTTCCGTCAGCTCCGAGTCGGTCGGGTCGATGATCGGTATCTCCAACTCAATATTGAGTTCCGCCAGCTTCTGCTCGATCTTCTTTTTGTCGCCGATCAGGATCGGATGGGCGATCCCTTCTTCCACCAGTTCCTTGGCGGCCCGCAGGATCTTTTCATTGTCACCTTCGGGGAAGACGACGGTCTTGGGATCACTCTTGGCCTTGTTGATGATCATGCGCATGATCTCTTTGGATTTGCCCTGGGTCGATTCCAGGTGCTCGATGTATTTGGCCATGTCCTCGATCGGCTGGCGGGCCACGCCGGTCTCCATGGCAGCCTGCGCTATGGCCGGAGCGACGTGCAGCAGGACGCGCGGATCAAAGGGTTTGGGGATGATGTAGTCGCGGCCGAAAGCGAATTTCTGGTTGCCGTAGGCCTTGCAGACCGAGTCGGGCACCTCTTCCCGGGCCAGCTGGGCCAGGGCCTTGACAGCCGCCAGTTTCATCTCTTCGTTGATGCAGGTGGCGCGGCAATCCAGGGCGCCGCGGAAGATGAAGGGGAAGCCCAGCACGTTGTTGACCTGGTTGGGATAGTCGGAACGGCCGGTGGCGATCATGACATCCTTGCGTACGGCATGGGCATCTTCCGGGGTGATCTCCGGGTCGGGATTGGCCATGGCGAAGATGACCGGGTTGGGGGCCATGCTGGCAACCATCTCCTTGGTAAAGGCCCCTTTGGCGGACAGGCCGAACAGGACGTCGGCACCGTTGGCGGCCTCTTCCAGGGTGCGGAAGGGGGTGTCGGCGGCGAAGAGCTCCTTGTAGGGATTCATCCCTTCGGTCCGGCCCTTGTAGATGACCCCCTTGGTGTCGCACATGATCATGTTATTGGGCTTGACCCCCAGGGAGATGGCCAGCTTGGCGCAGGAGTTGGCCGAGGCGCCGGCACCGTTGACGACGATGCGGATATCCTCGATCTTTTTGTCCACCAGGTACAGAGCATTGAGCAGGGCGGCGGAGGAGATGATGGCGGTGCCGTGCTGGTCGTCGTGGAAGACCGGGATCTTCATGGTCTTCTTGAGGGTCTCTTCGATGTAGAAGCATTCCGGAGCCTTGATGTCCTCCAGGTTGATGCCGCCGAAGGTCGGTTCCAGCAGCTGGCAGGCCTTGATGATCTCGTCCGGGTCCTCGGTGTCCAGCTCGATGTCGAAGACGTCGATGTCGGCAAAGCGCTTGAAGAGGATGCCCTTGCCCTCCATGACCGGCTTGCCGGCCAGGGCGCCCAGGTTGCCCAGTCCCAGGACAGCGGTGCCGTTGGAGACGACCGCCACCAGGTTGCCCTTGGCGGTGTACTTGTAGGCGTCTTCCGGGTTCTGCTGGATGGCCAGGCAGGGCTCGGCCACACCCGGTGAGTAGGCCAGCGACAGGTCGGCGGCGGTCTGGCACGGTTTGGTGGAGATGACTTCGATCTTGCCTTTGCGACCCATGGAATGATAGTCGAGGGCGTTCATTTTTTTGCTCATACTATGTTTTCTCCTGTATTTGCTTAATTTAGTCAGATTGCCCGCTTTACTTCAAATCCCACCTAACCCCCCTTTGTGAAAGGGGGTTGAGGGGGATTTGCCTGTGATCTACGGCTTATAAATCCGCAGCAGTGCCTGGGCCATCTCGGCCGGGCTGTCCGCCACGCTGATGCCGCACTCCCGCAATATGGCGACCTTCTCGGCCGCAGTGCCCTTGCCGCCGGAGATGATGGCGCCGGCATGGCCCATCCGTTTGCCGGGCGGGGCGGTGACCCCGGCGATGTAGGCCGCTACCGGTTTGGTCATGTGCTCCTTGACAAAGTACGCGCCTTCTTCCTCCGAGGTGCCGCCGATCTCGCCGATCATGATCACGGCGTCCGTGTCGGCATCGGCCTCGAACATGCGCAGGACGTCCAGGTGGTTGGTGCCGTTGACCGGGTCGCCGCCGATGCCGACGCAGGTGGACTGCCCCAGGCCGAGGCAGGTCAGCTGCCAGACCGCTTCGTAGGTCAGGGTGCCGGAACGGGAGACGACGCCCACCCGACCCGGTTTGTGGATGTAGCCCGGCATGATGCCGATCTTGCATTCGCCGGGGGTGATGACACCCGGGCAGTTGGGGCCGACCAGGCGGGTCTTCTTGCCCTTCATGTACTGTTTGACCTTGACCATGTCCAGGACCGGGATGCCTTCGGTGATGCAGCAGACCAGTTCGATCCCGGCGTCGACCGCTTCCATGATGGAGTCGGCGGCAAAGGGGGGCGGTACGTAGATGACGCTGGCCGTAGCGCCGGTCTGGTGTACGGCATCTTCGACGGTGTCGAATACGGGAAAGCCGTCGATGGTGGTGCCCCCCTTGCCGGGGGTGACGCCGCCGACCATCAGGGTGCCGTAGTCGCGGGCCCCCTGGGCGTGGAACAGGCCGGTGGCACCGGTGATGCCCTGGGTGATGACTTTGGTGTTCTTGTTGATCAGGATACTCATTTGGCACCTCCATTGACGGCCAGGACAATTTTCTGGGCAGCGTCGGCCATGCCGTCGGCAGCAACGATGTCCAGGCCGCTTTCGGCCAGGATCTCTTTGCCGCGGGCGACATTGGTCCCTTCCAGCCTGACGACCAGGGGTACGTTGAGCGAGACCTGTTTGGCGGCTTCAACGACGCCGGTGGCGATGATGTCGCACTTCATGATGCCGCCGAAGATGTTGACCAGGATGCCCTTGACGTTCTTGTCGGAGAGGATGATCTTGAAGGCTTCAGTGACGCGCTCGATGGTGGCCCCGCCTCCCACGTCCAGGAAGTTGGCCGGGTCGCCGCCGTAGTGCTTGACGATGTCCATGGTGGCCATGGCCAGACCGGCACCGTTGACCAGGCAGCCGATGTTGCCGGTCAGGGAGATGTAGGAGAGTTCGTGCTGGGAGGCTTCGACTTCGTTGGGATCCTCTTCGTCGTAGTCGCGCATGTCACTCAGTTTGGGGTGACGGAAGACGGCGTTGTCGTCGAAGCCGAATTTGGCATCCAGGCAGATCAGGGTCTCCTCTTTGGTGATGACCAGCGGGTTGATCTCCAGCATGGAGCAGTCACAGGCGATAAAGGTTTTGTAGAGTCCCTGCAGGACACTAACGGCCTTGCCCACCAGCTTGCCGCTCAGCTTCAGGGAGAAGGCGATCTTGCGGCACTGGAAGGCGGTCAGGCCGACCAGGGGGTCGATGGTTTCGGTAAAGATCTTTTCCGGGGTCTTTGCTGCGACCTCTTCGATGTCCATGCCCCCTTCGGTGGAGGCCATGACGGTGACTTTGGATGTGCCGCGGTCAACTACCAGGGAAACGTACAGTTCATTGGCGATGTTGCAGCCGTTTTCCACCAGGACGCGGGTGACCAGTTTGCCTTCCGGTCCGGTCTGGTGGGTGCGCAGGGTCATGCCGAGCATCTCGCGGGAGATCATGCGGACCTCATCGGCGGTCTTGGCCAGCTTGACGCCGCCCCCCTTGCCGCGGCCGCCGGCGTGGATCTGGGCCTTGACGACCCAGGGGCCTTCCCCCAGGCGCTTGGCCCACTCGCGGGCACCGGCGCTGTTGTAGCAGACGTGGCCGTCAGGAACCGGTACGCCGAATTCCCGCAGGATTGCTTTGGCCTGGTATTCGTGGATGTTCATCTGTTTCTCCTTTACAAGTTTTGTTCTGAAGTATTAACGCATCTGTCTCTAACTTGATTATTGATATATATGAACGTTAAGGTCAGTTACCGCATGACCACGGCCAAGACCTTGACCTCGTTGCCCCCGGATGAAAGCAGACGGTGCTTGAGGTTGGCGTCAAAATAGACGCTGTCTCCCTCGCTGAGCACAATGCGCTGGTCATCCAGCAACAGTTCGGCGGTCCCTTTCATGACAAACAGGAACTCTTCTCCGTTGTGGCTGTAGGTATCGGTGTTGGTGACCTTTTCGTTGAGTGTGATGAGAAAGGGATCCATCTTTTTGTTCTGTTTGCGGACGGACAGGGACTCGTAGAAATAACCATGGCTGGTGCCGTCCTTGGATACCACCTTGGGCACAACGGTGCGCTCAGTATGCCGGAGCACTTCAAAGGGGCATTCCTCTTCGCTTTCGTTGAAAAAATGTCCGATTTTGACATCGAAAAAATGGGCTATTTTGGAAAGGGTAGCGATCGGGGGGGAAACGTTATTGTTTTCGATCTGGGAAATAAGCGCGGTCGAAAACCCTGTTTCTGTGGCCACATCCTGAAGCTTCAGTTTCTTGGCACGGCGAAGCTCCTTTATTTTGGCCCCGATATTATAGTCATGTGACTTTAATCCGGTTAATTCAGACATTTACTGGTTGTGCTCCCTTCCTGGTAAGCTGGCTGCTTGTGCAACCTGTCACTATAATCATTGTTCTATTATCATCCGGTTTAGTAATGATAAAATAATTCATTACAGATAAAAGTCAAACATATAATTTATTTTTGGTAAATTATTTTATTTAAACTAAAGTGGTCACGGGTGGTGCGTCGAGCTTTGGTGGGGATCAGGCGATAATCAGGCAGGTCTGCTTATGGGGGTGAATACTGGGGGACGGTTTCAATACAACACGCTGAAACAGCCGGGGATTTGATCCCCGGTGCGCATTGGTAAATGGCGGCACGTGGTCAATTCTAATAACAGCAGTTAACCACAGATACATAGGGTGAACACGGATAAAACCTAAAGATTCTAACAATTAATCCTTCGCCTTTTTTTGTTTACAATCTTTTGCATTTAATTATTTGATTTATCTGTGTTTATCCTTCATCCCCGTTTCAAATGCTTTTTATAGGTTAATAGTTGCCGGCCAGGACGTCCCTGACCGCCTGGGAGATGTCCCCGGCCTGGGGAATACAGATCTTTTCTATCTTGCGTGAATAGGGCATGGGCACATCCAGGCCCGAGACTCTCTTGACCGGGGCCTGAAGCAGGTCGAAGCAGGCATCGTAGATCCTGGAGCTGATCTCGCCCCCCAGGCCGCAGGTGCGCCAGCATTCCTCCACCACCACGACCCGGCCGGTCTTGCGGACCGAGGCCAGAACCGTCTTCATATCCAGCGGGGCCAGGCTGCGCAGATCGACGACTTCACAGGAAATACCTTCTCCGGACAGCTCTTCGGCCGCCTGCAGGGCCAGGATCGTCATGCGGGCATAGGCGACGATTGTGACCTGATCACCCGGGCGCTTGACTTCGGCTGTGCCGATGGGCACCAGGAACTCCGGGTCGTCCGGTACCTCGCCCTTGCTGTTGTAGAGCAGTTCGTGCTCCAGGAAAATGGTCGGATTGTTGTCGCGGATGGCGCTTTTCAGCAGCCCCTTGGCGTCGGCCGGTGTGGCGGGGTAGAGCACGTGCATGCCGGGGCAGTGCATGAAATAGGTCTCCAGGCTCTGGGAATGCTGGGCGCCCAGCTGGCTGCCGCCGCCCCCCGGCATGCGGATCGTCATGGGCAGGAAGGTCTGTCCGCCGAACATGGAGCGGATCTTGGCCATGTGGTTGACGATCTGATCCATGGCCAGCAGTGCGAAGTTGACGGTCATCAGTTCGGCCACCGGACGCAGGCCGCCCATGGCCGCCCCGACCGATACCCCGATAATCGTGTTCTCGGAGATTGGGGTGTCCTTGACCCGCTCTTCGCCGAACTCCGCCAGCAGTCCCCGTGTAACCTTGAACGAGCCTTCATACAGTGCCACATCCTCTCCCAGCACGAACACCGACGGGTCGCGGCGCATCTCTTCCTTCAGGGCCAGGTTGAGTGCATCCCGATAGGTCATCTCAGACATAGATATCCTCCCATACGGTACTGTCTTCCGGCCAGGGTGACTGTTCGGCAAACTGTACCGCTTCCTCAACGGTTGCCCGACAGCGGACCTCAATGCTTTCGAGTTGTGCCCGTGAGGCGATGCCCTCCTCGATCAGCTGCTTGGCATAGCTGGGCAGCGGGTCACGGGCCTTCCAGACGTCATGCTCGGCTGCGGAGCGATACTTGGCCGGGTCGGCCATGGAATGCCCGCGGAAGCGGTAGGTGGTGGCCTCGATGAAGTAGGGGTGGCCGCTCTCACGGACCTTTTCCGCGGCATGCTTGACCGCCTTGTAGACAGCGATCACGTCCATGCCGTCCACTTTTTCGGAGGGGATATCGTAGCCGCAGGTGCGCTTGTGGATGGATGCCAGGGCCGAGGAACGATGCACCTCCGTACCGATGCCGTAAAAGTTGTTTTCGCAGATGAACAGCACTGGCAGTTGCCAGAGCTGGGCCCAGTTGAGGGACTCGTGGAAGGTGCCCTGGTTGACCGCTCCGTCGCCGAAGAAACAGGCGGCAATGCGGTCCTCACCACGGTATTTGGCGCTGAAGGCCAGGCCGACCGAGATGGGGAACTGCCCGCCGACTATGGCATATCCGCCCATGAAGTTCAGGGAGGGGTCGAACAGGTGCATGGAACCGCCCTTGCCCTTGCAGACTCCGGTGGCCTTGCCGAACAGTTCGGCCATGACCCGCCGTGGTTCAGCGCCCCGTACGATGGCCTGGGCATGTTCGCGATAGGCGGAGAGGATGTAGTCATCCTTGTGCAACCCGGCCGTTGCCCCGACCGCGACCGCCTCCTGCCCGCTGTACAGGTGCAGAAAGCCGGTAATGTGCCCTTTGGTATATTGCTCAGCGCAACTCTCCTCGAATTCCCGGGAAAGGAACATCTGCTCGTACAACTTCAGCAATTCATGATCCGGCAGTACCATGCGTAAACTGGTGTGCATGTCTTCCTCCATGACTGTCGTTCGGCAAACTTTCTGCTGCATCAATTCAATCCTGTATGCAGGCAGTGCAACTATAGCACATTTCTTGACATCTCTGCCACAAGGCTGTTTACTTGATTGTAGGAGCAGTTGACTGGTCTGTTCCTGCCAGTTTTCTGTCTGTTGACACTGTTTTGAGGGGAGTACCTGCCATGTACGTCTTACCTGCCTATACCCCACCGGATTTTTCCTGTCCCGAACTGTTGGCCGCCCCCGTCGCACGGGTTGAAGCCGCTCCCGCGGACGGGGTGGTGCCCGATGGCTTTCATGCCACATCCAATCATCCCGAGTATGTCCATCTGGGGAACGGTGAATGGCTGCTGGCCCGGGAAAGCCGCATGGATGCGGCCATGATCCTGCGGGATCGCTCCCTGGAGGTGGTTGAGCCACGCCTGGTCAGAGTGGGCGATCCGGTGCTGCTCGGCAGAAGTGAAAACGGTGCTGAGGGGTTGTACGTTCACACGACCGGATTCGGGCAGCCGGGTGCGTTGGCCGACAAGTTCGCCTTCCGGACCCGAGGCACCCGGGAGACCCCCTTCTCACGCTCATACGACGAGCTTTACGACGTCCTGCGGCATGACAGCCGGCACGGCTACATCGTCTGGGTGCTCGGCCCGGCCGTGGCCTTCGACCGGGACAGCCGCGATGCCATGGCATACATGGTCGAGCAGGGCTACTGCCATGCCCTGCTGGCCGGCAACGCCCTGGCCACCCATGATCTGGAGGCGGCCCGATTCCGCACCGGGCTGGGGCAGGATATCTACACTCAGACCAATCAGCCCGGCGGCCACTATAACCATCTGGACATACTCAATCTGGTGCGGCGGCATGGCTCCATCCCCCTGGCTATCCGGGCGCTGGGGCTGGATGACGGCATCATTTCAGCCTGTGAGCGAAAGCAGGTACCCTATGTGCTGGCAGGTTCCATCCGCGATGACGGGCCGCTGCCCGGTGTCATCAGTGATGTCTACCAGGCCCAGGATGCCATGCGGAACCACGCCCGCCGGGCAACCACAGTGATTGCATTGGCTACGCAACTGCATTCAATCGCTTTTGGCAATATGCTGCCGGGATACCAGGTCATGCCGGATGATGGGGTGCGTCCGGTATATTTTTACGTGGTGGATATGACGGAGTTCAGTGTCGACAAGCTGGCCAACCGCGGTTCGGCCCAGGCTGTGCCGATCCTGACCAATGCCCAGGATTTCATGGTCAATCTGCGGCATAACCTGGAGTAAAGCGGGATGCCCTGATCGGAAGGGATGTGCTATGGACAAGGCGATACGAATCATCGGCGTGCCGATCGATCTGGGCCAGAGCAAACGGGGTGTGGATATGGGGCCGGCTGCCCTGCGCTATGCCGGTCTGGCGGCCCGCCTCACGGAGCTGGGCTACACAGTCCAGGACAGCGGCAATATTGCGGTGCCGATGCGGGAAGCGGTTTCGCATGAGGCCGGGCAGCATTTTCTTCCTGCCATCCGCTCGGCCTGTCAGGCTGTGTATGCAGCCGCCCGGCTGGCAACTGATGAGAACGTGATTCCTCTGTTCATCGGCGGCGATCACTCGCTGGCGATCGGATCCATCGGCGGCTGCACCCACGTGGCGCCGGCCGGGCTGATCTGGATCGACGCCCACGGCGACTTCAATACCCCGCAGACGACGCTTACCAACAATATCCACGGCATGACCCTGGCGTTGTTGATGGGTGCGGGTTACCCCGAGTTGGTCGATGTCGGCCGTCCCGGACCCAAGCTGTTGGCAGGAGATGTGGTGATGATCGGCATCCGGGAACTTGATCCTGGGGAGCGGGAACGCCTGAAGGGGAGCGGCATCACGGTCTACACCATGCGCGAGATCGACGAGCGCGGCATGGGGGCGATTACCCGTGAAGCGCTGGAACGGCTGGAACACCGCGAACGCTTGCACGTCAGTCTCGATATGGATGCCCTTGATCCCCAGGTCGGGCCGGGTGTCGGTACGGCCTCCCCCGGCGGTATCAGCTACCGCGAGGCCCAGCTGCTGATGGAGATCATCGCCGACTCGGGTCGCTGCTCCGGGCTGGACATCGTGGAGATCAATCCGGTCTTCGATCAGCTCAACCGGACCGCCCAGCTGGCGGTGGAGCTGACCGCTTCGCTGTTTGGCAAAAGGATTCTGTAACGCTTGTTTCAGAGGTGACTACTGATGACAACCTATACCGTAACCTGCAGCGCCTGCGGCACAGCAAACAGGATACCGGCTGATAAACAGGGCAGGGCGGGGCGCTGCGGCTCCTGTCGCGCCCCGCTGATGCCGATGTACTACCAGGCGCAGCAGCTCAACGAACGGACCTTTGACGGTTTTATTCACGGCTATCCAGGCCCGGTCCTGGCTGAATTTTGGGCGCCCACCTGACCGCACTGCATTTCATTCGCACCGGCGGTGCGAAAGGTGGCTGAGCTGCTGGCGGGAAAGGCGGTTGTTGTGCAGGTCAATACCCAGGATAATCCCCATCTGGCAGGGCGTTTTAATGTGCGCGGCATTCCGGTCGTGTATCTGCTGCGAAACGGCAGGGTGGTCGATCAACTGGCGGGGGCACAGACGGCGGAAGCGCTGCTGGCGTGGTGCAGGCGGCAGCTGTAATTTGTATTCGGATTTGCCGGTATGGTCTACCGATTCAATTTTCAGGTGCTTTCCTGCACCGTTCCGAACTATTGCGTTATTTATGTAAGTGCATAAAGAGCGAGGCCTTTTAATTACGGCCCCGCTCTTATTGATTTGAATAAATGCTTACCTGCGCAGAATGTTGACGCTAACGCCTGCCGTCGCACTTCCGCCTTTGCCGTCAGACACTGTGTACGTGAAAAAATCCTGTCCGGTGTAATTGTGGCGAGGAGTATAGGATACTTTTGCACCGTCTGAACTTATCGTTATCAACCCGCCTTGCGTGCTATGTGATACTGCGATCACGGTAAGCTTATCGCCATCCACATCCCGATCGTTCGCTAGAACCGGGATGCTCACGGTGGTGTTTTTTGTCGTTCGTGCCGAATCAGCAACGGCTGAAGGAGCATCGTTGACCGGGTTCATTGAAATTGTAACGGTAGTAACATTGCTATCGGTTGCTCCGTCGTTGGCCTTGAACGTAAAGCTGTCGGTACCGTAGAAATTGGCAGCCGGTGTGTAGATGAGATTGGGCGCGATGCCGCTCAAAGTGCCATGCGCCGGGCCGCTGACGACAGCATAGGTCAACGCATCGCCATCAATGTCTGAGGCGGCCAGAACGATGCCTATGGCCGTATCCTCATATGTTACATAAACTTGGCTATTTGCAATCGGTGAGTCATTGACCGCTGTTACAACAATGTTTACAGTCGCCTCATTGCTATCAATCTTTCCGTCATTAGCTACAAAAGCAAAGCTGTCTGTGCCGTTGAAATCAAGATGTGGCTGGTAGATTAAATTAGGAATAACGCCGATCAAGTATCCATGTGTTGGTTCTTTTGTCACACGGTAATTCAGCGTGTCGCCATTGCTATCTGTGGCTGACAGAGTAATTTCTTTAGCAGTGTCTTCGAGCGTGGTGACCGACTGGCTGTTGGCTACAGGCGGGTGATTTACAGGATTCACGGTAATTGCAACCTTTGCCACTGCTGAAGCTGCCCCGTAAGAGACGTTGAAGGTAAAGCTGTCGAGGCCGTAATAGCTGACGTTCGGCGTGTAGATCAGATTTGGCGCTGTGCCGCTCAAGGTACCATGGGCGGGGCTGGATGCGATCGAGTACGATAAGGTGCCGTTGTTTCCGACGCTGCCCGTGAGTGTGATGGCAGAAGGTTTGTCTTCATCGGTAACAACAGTCTGTTCACTGGCAACGAGCGGATCATAGAGGCGCAGGTACCGAACACCTCCAGAAACCGTCGCAAACAATAGAGAACCATCGCGCGACATCTTTAGGCGGCCTTGTGTAAATGCCCGGTTACCTGGATTTGTGAAGAGATACTCGAAGTTGTAGGCAGCTAACTGATTATACGAAGTTGTGTCAAAAGCCCTAACCTCAGTACTGCCGGACCATGCAAAATAAACGATATTCTCTGCCGGATGGTAAACTACACCGATTGGCTGCTGGCCTGCGTACTGACCAACCACATTGGTTTTCTTCAGATCTGTATCGTAAATAAAGGTTCCGCCATAGGTAGGGATGGCATATTGAGTCCCGTTACGATTGACCCCGATCTCGTAGTTGAACCAGCCGGTGCCGTCAGTGTATCCCGTTTTCTGTAGCAAGTTTCCATCGATAGTTCTGTATCTGCCGAAACGACCATCAGAAATATTGCTCTCTGCAAAACCGGTAATGCTGCCGTCGCTGCTGCTTGTCAACATGGTGTCCTGGGGTATCGATGAAGCGATCTGGGTTGTCGTCCCGGAGGCGGGATCGTATCGTCGCATCGGGACCCAACCCGATCCTTCGAAGGTGGAGGTGACAAGGATTGCACCGTCATTTCCGAATGCGGCAGTGAAGGTGCCCCCCTCGTAAAATGCCCGTGGGAACGTGACCTTCCGGCTCAAGCCTGTTTGCACATCCACCAGGTGAATCCAGATTTCAGTGTCTGAGCGTTGCCGGTCAGCGACAACCAGTGTATTGCCATCGGGAGACAGATCCATTCCGCCCAAACTGCCTCCTAAGACAAAGGGAGGCAGAATAGCATTTGCCCCGATCTTGTATTGAAGAACTGATCCTCCGTCCGTGATGTAGACAATGTCTCGTGAGGAGTCGTATACCATGTCAACACGTGCAGGGGCGGGAATGAGCGTTCCTGCAGCCTGGGCATTCTGCTGCAGGGAGATGAAAAGGAAAGCGAAGAAGATGACTGCTGATATGTTACTGACGTGCAGGGCAGACAATAGGCGCGAAATCCTGTTAAATGGGATCATCGTGGTTCTCTCCTTATACTGGAAAATGATCGACTGTAGGCGACAGGTAACGGATCTAAGGATCAATGCATTGATTAAATCCTGACCGAACGTCACTGTTTTGTGTGATTTCGTCAGGTGCCGTCTGGCGGCTGCACAGCACCCGAACCTTGTCATTGCAATTTACGGTATTCGTGTAACCGTGATGTCAAGAGTGGTTGTGTCACAGTAATAATCGCCGTATAGTCCGGGTTCTACGCCGACATAAAGAAAATCACCATTCCTGACGTCAATTTCTCTTTTTAACCAATTGGATGATCCGCCAATGGCAATCGCACCTGATGCCAAGACGGTGTTACCTTTTTGGACATACCATGTCTGACCGTCACCACAGTTAGTATCCAAATCGCCGAGGTTAACTTCCATCTGCACTTCACCGTTAAAGGTACTTTTCCAACCGACTACGGCCGCACTATTAGGACTCGGATGGACAAATGCCGTTGCAGGCTTCCACTCAAGGTACCCATTGGCAATCTGGACTTCATTACTGGCATTGGCAAATACAGCAGGATAACCAGACGTGCCGCCCCACCACTTCAATCCTGTCCCCGGTACTGCAGCATCATACGAATTGGGTGTAGTGAGTAACGTATATTTTGATGCTGAGTGTGTCAAATCTCCGCTATCCATAAAATACCATCGTGGAGTGCCGCATAGATCGGGAATTACAGCCTGCGATTGCTGCGGGGCTCTCAGATATTCCATGGCAAAGTTCCAGTCGTTACAGCTCCCGTTGACAGCAAAAGCTGATCCAGCCATCAGGGTGTACATCATTGCTCCTGCCAAGATCATCACGCGTTTCTTCATGATTTACTCCTCAAAAGAATTGGTATCGTGCAAAGCACGAATTAAATACAAACTAATGCATCCCATGTCTTGAATCAAGTGTAATTTCAGTATGTTATGCTCTGGGAGGCTTGTAAAGTTTCTTTACACAAGTACAATTTCTGCTAACAGATCAATACATTAGATATGTGTAAAGTTTCTTTACATGTTGCGTGACTTGCTGATTTTACTGTGGATTTAACTTATGGGATTTGTAAGGATTTTAAGGTAAATGAACTGAACTAATGGAGTTATTTCGGAGCAGGATTGAAATGTAATCGTTGGTAACGATGCTTCAATCCTGTGTCGTAGTAGCAGTCCTCGTCACTTAACAACCAAGGTAATTAAGCGGGGGCAGCCCCGGACATGAGACAACCAGAATAAACAAAAATGCCGTGAACCCCTAGACTACATGGCTTCGCGGCGTTTTGTTTTGTGATTTTTTCTTTAACTTCTGAAAGATTAGCGGGGTTACCTGCAACTACAAAAACCAACCACTTACCATAACCGATGTCTTGGGTAATATCACCACCATGTCCCCAGAACTCCCCCCATATTATGGTTGGTAGCCTTGCGTTATAAAAACAGGTTAGCGGTGTTTGCTGATTGATCGCTTAGTGATACTATTTAGCAGTGGATATGATACGTACAGATCATAATTCAACGTCTTGTTGGTAAAACTAACCAGAAAAGGAGATATCACATGACACAGCAACTACCCGAGCTCTATCTCAAGTTGAAGGATCGTCATGCCGACCTCATTGAGGCCGTCGAAACCGTTTCCAAGGTAGCTCGCGCGTCAGGCCCATTAGACGACAAAACCGGGCATTTGATCCAACTTGGGGCGGCGGCAGCCATCCATTCCAAGGGGTCGGTTTGCAGTCACGCCTCGCGCGCCTTAAATGCTGGTGCTACCTCAGCGGAAATCCGTCACGCGATCATAATGCTCACCAGCACCATAGGCTTCCCCACTGTGGCTGCTGCCTTGTCATGGGTTGACGACATGCTTGAGAAAAGTGTCTAGTTGTAAACGGTTGTATCGCCTACAAACAAGCCACTTCCTGCAAAAACAGGTAGTGGCTTTTGTTTTGAGTTTAGAGCTGGATTGTTGGAATCAAAGGAATGGAGTCTCACTCGGCACAACAGGAGAGCAGGCTGATATCCCGGTTGAAGCCCTGGGCGCACAGCTTGAGTCCTTCGCCGATGGAGGGATACACATGCATCGTCGTTGCCAGGTCGGTGACCGTCGCCCGCAGGTGCAGGGCCAGGGCGGCCTCATTGATCATGTCCGCACCCCGGTGGCAGACTAGGTGCACACCGAGCAGCCGCCCGCTGTCCCGGTCGGCGATCATCTTGATCACACCTTCGGTCATGCCGGTGACGTGCGCCTTGGGGATGGCGCTGGCGGGCATGCAGTTGACGACACAATCGAAACCGGCCTGTTGTGCGCTTGCTTCGGAGTGCCCGACCATGGCCACTTCCGGGTCGGTAAAGATTGCCATGGGGGCGGCCAGATAATCCATGGCACAGCCGCAACCCTGGTTGAACATGTCATCCACTGCGACAATACCTTCCTTGGCGCCAACCGTAGCAATCATCATTTTGCCGACCACATCGCCGGCCGCCCAGATACCCGGCACCGACGTGCGCATCTGCCGGTCAGTTGTGACGAATCCCTTTGCGTCCAGTGTCACGCCGGTTGTATCCAGGCCGATATTGCTGGTGGCCGGGACGGTGCCGACTGCCAGAAGCAGTTGTTCACAGGTGAATTTATGACGTTTATTCTCCACATCCGCATAAACCACGTTCAGCTCCCCCAGCCTGTCGAGAGAGCAGAAGTCTGCATGCGTAACGACCTTGATGCCTTCCTTTTCCAGAATCCCCTGAATTGACCCGGAAAGTTCGCGCTCAATGGCCGGCAGCAGGCGGGGACCATGTTCAAGGATGGTCACCCGGCACCCTAGACGGTGGTACATCTGGCCCAGTTCCACGGCGATTACGCCGCCGCCGATTATGACGAGGGAGGCCGGCAGCTTTTTGAGCAGCAGGGCACTGCGGCTGGTAAAGTAGCTGCATTTTTCCAGTCCTGCCAGCTGGGGGATACGGGGCGAGCCCCCTGTGGCGATGAGAATGCGTTCGGAATGGAAGTGACGGTCGTCGCATGCAATGGTGTGGATATCGCTGAAGCGGGCGGTGCCTTTAACCAGTTCCAGCCCTTTCATGCTGCCAAGCACGTCGAGATAACGCTCCTGGCGCAGCCCGTTAACAATCGCTTCGCGATGGTGGAAGAGCCGTTCGGCATCAATCCCATGGCTGCCACCCTCACTGTTGAGGCCAATCAGGTTTCCCAGGTGAGCTTCGTGTTTGAAGAGGGCCGCATGAATCAATGTCTTGCTGGGTATGCAGCCCCAGTTGATACAGGTGCCGCCCAGCACACTTTTTTCGAACATCAGTACCCGGGCCCCGTAGCTTGTGGCGCGCAGTGCAGCAGCAAAAGCGGTGGATCCGGATCCGAGTATGATCAGGTCATAGGCAGCGTTCATGGGTGTTCTTTCGGTTTTATCAGGTACTGAAAAGGCTGCCATGCAGCAGCCTTTTCAGTTGGTTGTATTCAGTATGTCATGAATCAATCGGATTACCCTTTGTCTCCACATCATAAATCTCCATCAGCGTTTGCGGGGTATAGGCGCACACATTCGTATGTACCCCTGTTTTTCCCTTGTGGGTCCATTCGACCCTGTCACCATCCTTGCTGTGCAGCAATGTGACCCGTGAGCCGCCGATACGCCTGACCTCCTTCCACATGTCATCCATGGTCAACAGGTCGATCCCTCCGAATTCTTCAGTCCCCTTGGTATTCTCCAAAAACCGGTCGATCAGGTCGACATCCAGAAAATCATTCTCTTTTCTCCAGCACTTAACGAAGTGAAAATCTTCAGACCTCCGTTCGTTAATGGTGTTAATGATGTCATGTCCTCTCATGACACACCTCCTTCCCCCGTTTGCTGTTGTCCGGGCTGTTATGCTTCTGTATCTTTTATTTTATTATACGCTTCGGGGATCTTTTAGGTGCAACTAATTATTGAAGGTAACGGATCAGATTTGGCTATGAAACGTTCATATTTACAACTAAGTAGATCGGCTTTGCAGCGAAAGGAGTATACTTGTTACAAGAGTGCAGCTACTGCTGTACCGCCTCGAAAGGGGGCTTGTCATGTCGGAAATTATCAACGCTATACTGGTCACGTTTCAGATGCTGGCCATATTCATCTGTGCCTTCTTTGTCGTGTACCTGATCGCACGTGTGCTGTTGCCTGTTGAACGCGGACTTTCAAAATATGTCTGGGATCATACAGAGGCGCTGAAACCTGTCAGGACAAAGAGTTCGTTCAAGGAATTCAGTCAGCGGCATCAGCGCTAGGGGCAGGGTGATGAATACGATCCATTTACTCAAGATTGTTTGTGAATTTATCGTAAAAAGAGTACGATAAGTCATAAGTGAAGAAGGTGTGAATGGTGAAGTGTATTGGCAGTAATCTTGATAAAGCCATATACGGCGTATGCGGATACGGTTTTGAAAGGAGAACACAATGAACATCCTTGAATGCACCATTAAAATGAAGCAGGAGACCAAGGCCCATTACGAGCGTCTCTCCGCAGCTGTCACGGAAAAAGAGCTGAAGCGTCTGTTTTCCCTGTTGGCATCAGCAGAAGCAGAACATATAGAAAAACTGACGGACTTGAGAGACAACATGAATAAAGTCGGCGGGCTGTCCTTCAGTGCGCTTGACGAAAGTGTCTGCGTGTTCAGTCCGCATATTGATCCACGGCATCTGGCGGAAACATTGCGCAATGATCCGGATGCGTACATGCACATAGTACACGAAGAAGAGGAAACGATTGAGTTCTTTGACCAGCTGAAAAACCAGGCTGAAGACGAACAGATGAAAAGGGTGTGCCAGGTGCTGGCTGATAAAGAGCGGGAGCACCTGAACATGCTCGAAAATATCTATTTCTTTGTTGAAGAGCCCAGAACATATCTGGAATGGGGTGAATTCAGCAACCTCAAGGGACTCTGACCATAGCAAGCCATCTCCCCCGGCAAGCGGGATAAGTGCGTTAACAAAATAATTATATTGAAAAATCAATATAATTATTTCTAACTTACTAAAGGGAGGATGTCATCATGAACGCAAGTTTTTATGATAGAGTCTGTTACCGTACAGAACAGCGGGAAGACAACGTCCTGCTCCTCAATATGAAAAACGGCCTGTTGGGGTATTCTTTTGGATGTACCCAGGCCGGGGAAACCATCCAGGTCAGACTTATGAACGGAGAGTTGGATTCCTGGAGTCGTGATGAGTGTGTGGAATCATCTTCCGAGCCGTTCTGACCAAAGCAAACCCTCCGAAACAGAACAGGCCTGCAGCAATGCAGGCCTGTTCTGTTTGTAGCGCAGGCATCAGATGGGTTGCATCAAGATTGCACGGTAAACAGTGAGTTAAAGTCTGCCGGTCACAGATTGTCAGCGATACGGGCGATCGCCTCATCTGTTGTGCAGAAGGTCGCCCCGACGCGGGCCATCTCTTCCAGAGCCCTGGCAGAATCGCCGGCAACGATATCCACCCCGGCGGTCGCGTCTGCCAGCAGCGTAACCTTAAGGCCGGCCTTGCGTGCATCCAGCACCGAAGAACGCACGCAGTAATCGGTGGCCAGTCCTCCGACATAGAGATGCTGCACCTGCAGCGCTGCCAGGATTTCGGCGAGGGAGGCCCCGTCTGCGCTGTGTCCGTCGAAGGCTGAATATGCATCCGAATCCGGATCGCTCCCCTTGGAGATGACCAGCGTCCCCTCCGGCAGGCGCAGAGCGGGATGGAAGTCCGCCCCGATGGTTTCCTGTACGCAATGCGGCGGCCAGGTTCCCCCGTATGCCTTGAAATGCCTGGTAAGCGGCGGATGCCAGTCACGGCTCGCCAGCACCGGCAAACCGGCTGCTGCAAAGCTTCCGGCCGCCCGACTCAGCGGTTCAGCCACCCGGTCGCCGCCCGGAACCGCAAGCGCGCCTTCCGGGCAGAAATCATTCTGGACATCCACAATCAGCAGTGCCGCACCTGTTCGCATGTTACTCTCCGCTTTTCCCGTGCCTGTTTATGAGCACTTCCCGGAGACTTTTCAGGCCCTCCGATATTGATACCTTGTAGCGATGGGGATTGATCAGCCGCAGACAGCCGCTCGGCAGTTTCGTGAGCTCTTCCTTGCAGCGAGTTGCCATGGCGGCAAGCGCTTCTGCGGGTACCGTGCGACTGCCGCCTGACATAACCACCCTGCGCAATTCCGTTATACGGGTCTCAGTCGACAGTGTGGTGTGGTGCAGGGGGTTGGTGGGGTCATACACCGTTTCCCCACCGGTGATCTGCTCACCAGCCAGGCAGACCACATCCTGGATGAAACCGCCTTCGGGCTCCACTAGTCTGTAAACCTGTTTTTTGCCCGGCAGGGTGGACTTGGCAATATCGCCGGTAACCTTCAGTCTGGGCTCTCCGTCGATCTCCACCAGTTTGTAGACGCCACCCAGCGCGCCGCCGCCTGCACCGGCACAGGTTGCCAGCCGGGTGCCGACACCGTAGATATCCACCCGCCCGCCTTCACTGCGCACCGATTCGATCACGAATTCATCCATATCGTTTGATACGACGATCCTGACGCCGTTGAAGCCGGCGTTGTCCAGCATCCGCCGTGCTTCGTGGGAGAGGTAGGCCAGGTCGCCCGAATCGATGCGGATGCCGCGCAATTCGTGCCCGCGTTGGCGCAGTTCCCGCGCAACCGTGATGGCGTGCGGGACGCCGCTTTTCAGGGTGTCGTAGGTATCGACCAGCAATATGGTACTGTCCGGAAAGGAGTCGGCATAGGCCCGGAAGGAGGCCAGTTCGTCAGGAAAGGCCTGAATCCAGCTGTGGGCCTGGGTGCCCCGCACCGGCAGGCCGAACAGCTTGCCGGCCAGCACATTGCTGGTGCCCTTGCACCCTCCCACGCAGGCCGCCCGCGAAGCCGACAGGCCGCCATCCGGCCCCTGGGCCCTGCGCAGACCGAATTCAACCACCTCGGCGCCGTCGGCGGCGTGGCAGATGCGGGCCGCCTTGGTGGCCACCAGGGTCTGGAAGTTGATGATCGTCAGCAGAGCCGTCTCGACGAACTGTGCCTCTGCCAGGGTTCCTTCCACGGTCAGCAGCGGCTCGTTGGCAAACACCAGTGTCCCTTCCGGCGGCGCAGTCACTGTGCCGCGGAATCTGAATTCTCGGAGAAAATCGATGAAACGGGGCTTGAACAGCCCCAGACCGGTCAGGTATTCCAGTTCTTCCGCTGAAAAACGGAAGCCCTCCAGAAATTCCAGTGCCGGCTCCAGGCCGGCAAAGACTCCATAGCCACCCTCAAACGGGTTGGAACGGAAATAGAGATCGAACACAGCCGTCTTTTCAGCCATACCTTCTTCCAGGTAGCCGGCCAGCATGGTCAGTTCGTAGAGATCAGTCAGAAGTGGTGAATAGCGCATATCAGCTCAGTTTGTCGTAATCGCCGCTGACATACGGCATGGCCGCCGGGCGGACCTCATGGTCCAGTCCCGGAATCGTTCCGCAGACATCGCAGAGGTACTTGTCACCGCTGATCAGAGATGTCGTATGTTCGCACTCCCCGCTCCATACCCGGGTGTCGCAGAAATCGTCCCGTTCCCGGCCGCCATCCAACGTCAAAGATGTCTCCAGCATGATGAACACCTCCCTTTTGATGCTAGTATAGCACAGGCCTGCATCAGGTTATACCGATCAATCGGCAGGCATGTGAGGTTGTAGACCGTGTTGTTCCTGATCATTTTTCAGCGCCTGCATAATGCATCAAATGTGCTACTATTGAAGCAGATGCACACCATGGGTACTGGGCAGTCACGGCAGTTTCTTAATGCCAGCGGTGAATCCTGATCTGTGCTGAGCGGGGGTGTACGATGCCCGAAGGAACGTTCATTTGTATCATGTTTGCGTTTGTGCTTTCAGCGGCAGTGGGAGCGGTCGTCTATTGCCTGCGGCTGGCAGCCAAATACAGAAGGATTGAGGCGGATATGCAGTGTATCTATGAAGGCACCGTGCACCATGTTGTGGATATCATTTACGACAATAACGACTGGTTCATGCGGAAGGTACGGCTGCACTCAGATACCTTTCCCTATGTGGTTGACAAGCTGATTTCAGAAGTCCGCACTGTTTCAGGCAGAAATGCTGCTGATGTTTGATGCCTTCCTGTCCTCCATCTCGTCCTTGAGCGCCACCCCGGAAATTCCTCGCTTCATAGCTTCTCGTGTCAGGTACAGCAGCTTTGCAGCTGCTTCCGCGTAGCCCAGCCCTTCCGGCGGACGGATGTTGGAGATGCAGTTTCGCTGCGCGTCGCAGTTTCCCGGTTGCGGTGCAAAGGTCATATAGATGCCGAGGCTGTCGGCGGCACTCAGGCCGGGGCGTTCGCCGACAATGATCACCGCCACCCGCGCACCAAGCGTGCTGCCGATAGCGTCCGCCAGTGCCACACGGCCGTTGGCGACCAGGGCAATCGGCGCGATACGGATCTGATGCGCCCGGTAGCCGTCCCGAATCGCCTGCAGCAGCGGCATCCCGTGCCGTTCGATGGCGGTCGAGGAGAGGCCGTTGGTGACGATCAGTGCTACATCCGCTCCAAGCGCAGTGCTGTTTATCAACTGTTCCTGAGCTCCTGCGCTGAGAACCCGCCCCAGGTCGGGCCGCCGGAGATACTCGCTGCGCCCGGCGACCGCTGTCTCCAGGATGATGGCCTCTTCACCACGTGCCACCAGCTGATCGGCAAAGCCCACGATATCCCAGGCAACCTGAACCGCATCCCGCGCCCCGGCATGGGCCAGCTGGAGCTCCAGCTGCTCCCGGGTCGGGAGGGCGTGCCCGGCCCGCCCCAGGGCGATGCGCGCCTGGGTAAAACGGCGCAGTGTGATCCACGCATCGGTCATGGCATGCTCCTGGACAGCTCATTGACGGCCGCGAGCAGTCGCGGTGATTGAGCACCCCGCCCCAGGGCATTGTGCCCGTTGAAAATCCCCATGCGGTTCAGCCAGGTCTCGAATTCCGGCGCCGGGCGCAGTCCCAGCACGCGCCGCAGATAGAGGGCATCATGGAACGAGCTGCTCTGGTAGGCCAGCATGACGTCGTCGGCGCCCGGCACACCCATGATGTACGTGCAGCCGGCCACGGCCAGCAGGGTCAACAGGTTGTCCATGTCGTTCTGGTCGGCCTCGGCGTGGTTGGTGTAGCAGACGTCGCATCCCATGGGCAGCCCCAGCAGCTTGCCGCAGAAATGATCCTCCAGCCCGGCGCGGATAATCTGTTTGCCGTCATAGAGGTATTCCGGTCCGATGAAGCCGACCACCGTATTGACCAGCAGCGGCGAGAAGGCGCGGGCCACGGCATAGGCCCGTGCCTCGCAGGTCTGGGCATCGATGTTGTGATGGGCGTTGGCAGACAGGGCGCTCCCCTGGCCGGTTTCGAAATACATCAGGTTATCACCCAGGGTTCCGCGCCCCAGGGCCAGGGCCGTATCGCGGGCCTCGGCCAGCAGCGCCAGGTTGATGCCGAAGCTCCGGTTGGCCGCTTCGGTTCCGGCAATGGACTGAAACACCAGATCTACCGGAGCGCCGCGCTGCATCAGTTCCAGGGTGGTGGTGATGTGGGTCAGCAGGCAGGACTGGGTGGGGATTTCATGGTGCTGGATGATGTCGTCCAGCAGGTGCAGCAGGGTTTCCACGTTTTGCGGGCTGTCGGAGGCCGGGTTGATGCCGATGACCGCGTCGCCGCTGCCGTACAGCAGGCCGTCCAGCACGCTGGCGGAGATGCCGCGGGGATCGTCGGTGGGATGATTGGGCTGCAGCCGCGTGGAGAGCCGCCCCGGCAGGCCGATGGTGTTGCGGAAACGGGTGGTTATCGAACAGCGTCCGGCTACTGCGATCAGGTCCTGGTTGCGCATGATCTTGGAGACCGCTGCCGCCATTTCCGGCGTCAATCCCCAGCGAACCGCCTCGATGTCTGCATCGGAGGTGACATCGCTCAGCAGCCATTCGCGCAACTCACCCACCGTGAATGACGAGATCGGGGCAAAGGCGGTCCGGTCGTGGGACTCGGCAATCAGCCGGCTGACCTCGTCCGTTTCCGGCGGAATTAAGGGGTCTGCCAGAAACTGCGTCAGCGGCAGATCTGCCAGCAGCCATTGGGCCACGGCCCGTTCCGTTTCGGATGCTGCCGCGATCCCGGCCAGTTCATCCGCCGAGCGCAGCGGCGACGCCTTGGCCAGCACGGTTCCAAGATCCGCAAAGCTGTAGCCGTGTCCTTTGAATGTCTGGGAGTATTTCATGCCGGTCGCTCTCCAGGGGTGAACTTGCTGAAGTGTACAGGTATATGTTCTGCTCATCTGCCGATAAACGATACATGAATCTATCCAAAATATTCCCGCTGTGCAACGCCTTCCGCGTTGTTTCCGACTCTGGCTGAAAATTTACGGTATCTTTTTGTTTCGCTTCATTAGTGGGGGGAATTCGTATAGTATCGGCAGTTGAACCGTATTTGCGGATAAAAGGACACCTGGACGCATGGCGTTACCTGAAGCAGAACAAGAGAGAACCGCCACACTGCTGGGACAGCTGTGTGAACGAAGAAGTATACCGGATCAGGTGCGCCTGCAGTACGACATCAAAGGCAACCGGGTCACCCTGACGGAATCCCGCCCGCTCTTCATCGACCCCTCCATCTGGAATGAAATCAAGATCGCCCAGTTTGAATACAGCCCGGAATCCTTGAGCTGGACGCTGTACTGGTACGACCGTAAAAACAGGCGGCAGCCGTATCCTACCGGCCGAAACCGGGACACGCTTGAAAAACTGCTCCGCGAGGTTGACACGGACCCGACCGGGATCTTCTGGGAGTGAGCCTGTCCGGCGACAGCTCCTCGTTGCGGTACGTCCGGTTGTCAATGGTCCCCTCTTGCATTTGCCGGAATTGCGGACTAAAATGATCTCATAAGTATTTATAGAGATGCAGTGCTGGCACAACTGCTTATGCCGGCAATGCAAGCGAAGGGAGACAATACCATGACAGCCATAACAAAACCGGTCCCCGACGGCTACCATACAGCAACACCCTATCTGGTTATCAAGGGTGCCGCCAAAGCGATTGAATTCTATAAGGAGGCCTTCGGCGCCACGGAGCTTACACGGCTGGCAGCGCCGGACGGCAACGTGATGCATGCGGAAATCAAGATCGGCGATTCACCCATCATGCTGAGCGATGAATGTCCCGACTATAATGCGCTCGGCCCGCTGACGATTGGCGGTACGACCGTATCGATCGTGCTGTACGTCGCGGATGTGGACACGGTCGTGAACCGTGCCGTTGCGGCCGGAGCCGCGCTGGTGATGCCGGTTGCGGACCAGTTCTGGGGTGACCGGATGGGCACGGTCACCGACCCCTTCGGGCACAAATGGTCCGTGGCCACGCATACGGAAGACGTGTCACCGGAAGAGATCAGCAAGCGCGCCCGGGACCTGTTCGGCAACAAATAAAAACGGTTGAGAACGCTGCTCCAGTGTAAGGAGCGTGTTGCGGCACAATCTGGAACGTAGTGCGGTAACAACGTTTACGGCTAGCTTTCTGCCTGGTTTCAGCTGGAGGTGCTGCCATGAAACCTCGTATCTCGTGTTACAATTCCCAGGTTTACGCAGTGATGAGGATGGTCGTCGGTTTCCTGTTTCTCTGGCACGGCGCCCAGAAGCTGCTGGGTTTTCCAACGCCCATGCCGGCCGGGGTCCCGGCATTTATCACCTACGTTGCCGGCCCGATCGAGCTGATCGGCGGCACCATGATCATGGTCGGGTTATGCACCAGTTGGGCGGCCTTTCTTGCCAGCGGTCTCATGGCCTTCGCCTACTGGATCGGGCACGGCACCAAGGCGCTGCTGCCGATCCAGAACAATGGCGAACTGGCAGCGCTGTACTGCTTCATATTCCTGTTCATCGCCTCGCAGGGTGGCGGCATCTGGAGCATCGATGCGCTCAGGAAAGGGCCTGACTGATCATCCTGCTGCAGTTAGGTGGGCTGTGAATTCAGTTTCGAAGGGAGTGGTCAATTGGTCTCTCAGGATAATGGAGGAGTAAAGTAATGATAAACTCCATTAAACCAATCATTGAATTATTATTGCTTATCCAGATGCTATGTTACGGTTGTGCTACTGCTCCAGTGGCAGAGAAATTGCTACCAGCTCCGAATGTTAAACTCAGTCCTGTCATTGAAATCCTTAAAGCTAAAACAGGCGGAGATAAAGCGCATATAATCGTGGATAATTCAGGCCGAGGGCATGTGATTATTGCTTTATCAATAAACAAGGAGATACAACATATTGTAGTTGATTCACAAAAAGTCATCGAGCGTGAAGTTGTTCGTAGAAATATATCTCCTGATGAAATTGACGCTTCTTTTGATCGTGCAGGGCGGTTACATGTTCTGCTTGATCAGGAACATATGGTAAAGCAGGATGGCATTTGGCAAAAGTCAGATCAAACCCCGTGGGTAAAACATGGGATTGAAGTGCTATCACCTCGTTTTGTTTCAGGAGCCCATGAACTTATTTGGGCTTTCACTGTTAAAGGCAAAGATGTAGATGCCCCGGGGCGTCTCGATTGGTATGGGTTCGGAGGCTTGGGGGTGGGGCTTGTTTGGCCTTGGTATACTCATGGAAACAAACTAGTGATCGCTCCAGAAGCAGATTCTACTTGCTCACCGTGGACAATATTGGATCAGAATGATAAGTTTGATATTACTAATTGGCAAGTTGTTGCTGGACATAAAAAAACAATTTATGTCGCCTATCAGGCTGAGAGGGTTATATTTAATAGTATTCCGGAAATACGACAGGCAAAATTCAAATTTGAAAAATGTTCTACTAATAGCATAGATGAAGCCGCTGCAATGACTTCTTTAAATGCCAAACAGCAGTTTAACTCAGCAGTTGGCGGTGGCTTTGGTGATATTGTTGGTCGACTCTTTTCCTATAGTCTGTCAATGGATCCAGTAACGGAGAGTGTTCTCATCCTAAAATCAAATGATTCTAGTTGGTTTGTTATGGATTCCATACAAAAACAAGTATTGCCAAAGACAATTAAAGCATTTTACGAACCCCGGTTGTCTTCAGCTGGCAACAATAGATTTCATGCAGTTGTGAGCGCTGATACAAATAATATTTGGGTTGGAAGTCATATCCATCTTCTTTATCTATTGTTTTCTGAAGGGGTTTGGTCTGCACCGATTGAGGTTGGTATTTCCGAAGTTTCACCATTCAGTGGGGAACCCTGGAAGGCAATTCGTTTAGGAAGCGATGGTAATAACCGTGCGTTGATCGTATGGCCTACAAAAGGGAGCTTTGTAGGAAGATGGATAGAAATATTGCAATAAAGATAGTAGCAGCTTTTTAAATATTTAAATATGTACATTGATAACTTCAATAGTTTCCTGAGAAGGAGTTAGACACTATGGAGACACAAAGTGCTTACAAGGTAGTGATTACAATATTATTGCTTGTAACATTATCAGGCTGTGCAACACCTAACCCATACAATCCATTTAAAATTTCACAAGATGAATTCTTTAGTAAAATGAACAATGTGGTGATTGCACCTGATTCACCAAAAGCATCTGAATATGTAAAACAATTAGATGATAAATTTAAATTGCTTATTGAAAATAGTTTACGTGAAGGCGGATATAATATCGTTTCATCGAAGGAATCTGAAGACGTTTGGAGACTCAACAAAGAAAGCGTTGGAGGACTATTTGATCCTAACACTGGAAAGATGGACAGAACTAAAGCCGATATTGTATGGAGCCGCATCTGTAAAGAATTGCATGAAAAATATAATGTAGATGCAATTCTTTCTGCCTCAATTTATTACAGAAGTGTTAAATGGTCTGGATGGTCTGTAAAATGGGATGGAGTTTCAGAAGATTTAAAATCAACAGGCAGAAAGACATTAGAGGTTATGACGGGAATATTATCGTCAGGTACTGTACCGGTCAGCTCATTGCTGATAAAGATATGGGATCTGAATGGGAACCTGATATATATGAATGCTGGTGGAATTCAACTACTATCAAAATACACAATCGATGGTTTTACTCCTATTCCTAAAGATCAAGTGTTTATAAATGATGGCCAAATTAATAATGCTGTTGAAATTGCGCTTGGTCCTTTAATGCATAAAAAATCTAATGCTGAGAAGGTAAAATAAACTACATTTTATGTTAATTTGGTTTCTTAAGGGTTTCAATAATTTTTGTAACTGCTGAATAAAGTAAAATATTCATATTTGAAGTATCTACAATTACGTCATGCTTTCTATTATTAATTGACACCTCAAAATTACCTATCTCGATATTATTCTTTGTAATTACGGCAGATACAACAATAACCGGTCTTGATGTTAAACCAAGAAAATTGTGCGGTAGCCTTATATGCTCAATTGTTACTAATATATTGTAATCAGGATCAATGATATTATCTGAAACAACATTAAATACACCCTCATCAACAAGTCTCGATAACAATAACTCTTTTGTTTTTGTGACAACATCGCTATATGATGAATCGTTTACATTAATATTATCTGACAATTTTAAAGCTAATCTAGCGGTTTTTCCCTGGAGAATCTTTTGACTTAGAGGAATTATTATTGGATTGCGACATGCCTCTTCAGAGCCTCCAGACGCACCTCCTGCACCACCACCAGGTATTATTACTCCTGCTCCTCCTGCCATAACAATTCTCTTTATATCCAAGCTTATAGCAGTATCATTACGAAAAGTAATATTAGCAAAGCCGTCACACAATGGTAGCATCAATGGCACAGGCACAACTAATATTGGGATCGGTCCACACCAGAGTTTAGACTTATATCTCCATATTTCATCTCCATTGGCATGTTCAATCTGGTCTGGTTTCCCCCATTCTTCAATAAACTTAGCTTTTGTTGACCATGGAGGCTGGGGAGTGGAGTTCCCCAAGCTCATTTTGTATAGTAACTTTTTACTAATTCAGTGAAGTAACTACCGGCTCAGAATATGCCTATTTGTTAATGATATTTTGATGCTTTTGAGTTATTTTTGCAATGATCTTAACCCCATGCATGGTTCCGTAATTTACTAAATGGTAGTGAGCAGCAACTATGCGGTAATCCAGCTGATGCAGCCCGTTGTGTATTGCGTAGATTTGCACGATCATTCTTCCCTCTTGACACAATCCACTATCATCACCTATCATTTGGTATATATACTATTTGACAGGTGACTCCATTATGCAGGCACTTACAAGCCGTCAACAGCAGGTCTATGAGTTTATCACAGAGTACCTGGCAGCCAACGGCTGTCCTCCCACCTTGCGGGAGATATCCGCCCATATCGGCACTGCCGGAACCGTTACGGCCATAAGTCACGTGGATGCCCTGGTGAAGAAGGGCTATCTCCGTCGCCGGGAGGGGAGTTCCCGTGGCATCGTTCTGACGCGGCCATCTTCTACAGCCGTCTCGCTGCCGATTGTCGGCAGGATACGGGCCGGTATGCTGCAGCCTGCCATTGAAGACATCACCGGTTACCTGAACGTGGACAGCGCTCTGGTCAAGGGGGATGGCTGCTATTTCCTTCGGGTGGAGGGGGATTCGATGATCAACAAGGGTATCCTGCCCGGCGATAACGTCCTGATCCGCCCCCAGCTGGTGGCCGACAACGGCGAAATCGTGGCGGTCATGGTGGATGGCGACGCCACCCTCAAGCAGTTCTTCCGGGAGCGGGACCGCATTCTGCTCCAGCCGGCCAACCCTCATTACGCGCCGATGGTCATTCTGCCCGGTCAGGGCGAGGTAACGATCATCGGCAAGATGGTTGGCCTGTTCCGCAGCGTGGAGTAGGTCGTGTCTTCGAGCAGAATTCCTCTGCGTGTAGCTGCCATATTCTCCCCCGGCGGCAAGGTCACCCCCAAGTGGTTCGAGCTGAACCGGCGCAAGCACGAAGTCAAGGAGACAACCTATTTCTGGCAGGATCGGGTCGGAGATGTTCCCCGTTTGCATTACGCCGTATCGGATGGTGAAGCACTCTATGAACTGGTCTACAATACCCGCGACCAGACCTGGACCCTGAATGCACTCAAATCGGAACGGCCATGAACCATAGAACCATTCTCCATATCGATATGAACGCCTTTTTTGCCTCGGTCGAGCAAGCTGCCAACCCAGAGTTACGCGGCAAGCCGATCGCCGTGGTCGGCGGGGGCGGGCGAACGGTCATCACCACCAGTTCCTATGAAGCCAGGGCCAAAGGGGTCAAGACCGGTATGGCGGTCTGGGAAGGCAAGCGCTGCTGCCCGGAACTGATCATTGTTATCGGCGACAACGGGAAGTACACTCACACCTCCAGCAAAATCAACGAAATCTTCCGCGATTACACACCGGAGGTCGAGGCCTTCAGCATCGACGAATCCTGGCTGGACGTCACCCATTCTCTCTCTATCTTCGGCTGCGCGGAAAACATCGCCTATCAAATCAAGGCCCGTATTAGACACAGCTTCGGTATTACCTGCTCCATCGGCATCGCTCCCAACAAGCTCCTGGCCAAGCTGGCCAGTGACATGCAGAAACCGGACGGCCTGACCGTTATCAAACCGGAGGATGTCTCCCGCATTCTTGAGCGCATGCCGATCAATGAACTCTGCGGCATCGGCAAGCGGATGCAACGGCAGATCAATATGATGTCGATCTACACCTGCGGGGAGTTAGGGCGCTGTGACGAGGCCCGGCTGACACGTAAGTTCGGTATAATAGGCAGGCGCTTGAAGCAGATGGGGCAAGGCATAGACAACTCGCCGGTAGTCCAGTTCGCTGAAGAAGGAGACGTTAAGAGTGTAGGACACTCCAGTACGCTGGAGCGTGACATAGATGACCCGGTGGAGATTCGCCGGTTTCTGCTCCAGCTCAGTGATATGGTCGGCAGCCGGGCCAGACGCTACAATGTCAGCGGCAAGACCATCCACCTTTACGTGCGCTATGCAGATTTCTTTTCCTCATGGGGAAAACAGACGACATTGAAAAACTACATCAACCTCAGCGATGAGATCTACCGGGCTGCCCTTGGCATTCTTGACACCGTTGAACTGGAACAGCCGGTCAGGCTTCTGGGAGTGACCCTGAGCAACCTGAAACACCAGGCGGAGCAACTGCCGCTGTTCGAAGATGAGCGCAAGAAGCTGTTTGCAACTCAGGCCATGGATACTATAAATGAGCGCTTCGGGTCGCGAGTTGTGACCTTGGGAACGTTGCTGCCGGGAAAAGAGTATGCGGGAAACCATGTCATCCCGCCTTCCTGGCGACCGGATGGAATAAAGAACATCAATATGGAGTAGTGAGAGGTTTTCCTTCCTTGCCTGCCAGGATGTGATTGCCTGGCCACATGATGGGCATGAAATCATGTAGCTTGCCGTAACCACGTCAGTTTACCTCTTCTCGTGCACCTCCTCCAGTGGATACTGCCGCCGCAGACGTTCCAGCCCTTTCTGGTAACTTTCGGCGTCTCCATATTCAAAGAAGCGGGGATAGCGGTCGTGTGCCGTCTTGATCCGGCGGGCGTGCTTGATCGGGCACCAGTATTGCTCGGTCCGGGCAGCGATCTCCCGGCCATAGGCCATCAGGCCGTTGCCGTAGGAGCAGTAGAAGCAGTTGAACTTCTCGATGAAGTTTAGGTACGGGAGATCCTCCCGGTCGAAGATCAGGTACTCTGAGCGCTTCGCCTTGGGGATGCCATAGATCGGAAAACAGATTGACTGATAAATCCAGAGAAAAAAATCCAGCATGATGAATGGGATGAACCCGGCGTAGATGACCGGAGCTGTCAGCACATTGAACGGTCTGGCCTTGACCAGGTAGCGGAACCAGCCGATTTTCAGACGGCGTTGCTGCCGTATCACCTCTTCGGCAAAGCGAACCCGCTTTTTCTCAATGATGAACTCGAACTCGTCGCGCTTCTTCTTGAACTCTACTTCGAGTTCTTCCTGCAGTTCCTTGATCCGTCGTATAAGTTCATCAATAGTTTGGGGCATTGCACATTCCTTCCAGAAAAATGGATATGATGCCCTATAGTACGATTAGTTAGATTTTTTTGATATGCAAATTGTTTTTACCTTGTTCAGGCAATAACATAACAAACTCATCTTCGCCTATACGGTCGATAATAGTACTCATTCAGAATCTTCGCTCCAGGTCATCGATACGGTCCAATAATTCCATCACCAGGGCCACGGCATCGAAATTGAGCCGCAAGTCCCGTTTCAGGCGCAACGCCTTGCGGGTCCTGATGACTGCGCTCCGGGCGAACAGAGGGGTTTCGCCTGCTGAGAGCGGTTCGATGAGTCCGATCGCAAGAAGCCGTTTCGCCACCGACAGGTGGCACTCGCACAGCCTGCTCAGTTCATGGATGGTGATCCCCGAAACGGAGACCAGTTCATGTTTTCTGCTAATGATGATTTCATACTGTTGCGCAGTCATGACGGTTCCTTTTGTCACTTTCTCGGATCAAATCGTGATTCTTTTGCCAGTTCTTCGAAGAGGTGCCGCTCTCTGGCGGTGAGATGCTGCGGCACAACGATACGGATATTAACCAGCAGGTCGCCGTATCGGCCCGGAGTTACAGGCATCCCCTTACCTCGTACCCGCAAGCTCTGGCCGCTTTGGGTGCCGGCGGGTACGGCAAGGTTGATACGGCCATCGACCGTTGGTACCAGTACTTTTGCACCCAGAGCCGCCTCCCATGGCGCTAGGTCTACCGTGGTGGTCAGATCGTGTCCGTCCAGGGTGAAACGGCTGTCAGGGAGTATTTTGACTTGCAGGAACAGGTCGCCGGCTTCCCCACCGCCGCTGCCGCTGCCGCCTTGGCCAACCAGGCGGATCAACGAGCCGTCTGTCACCCCTTGGGGAATGTTGACATCGTAGCTTCGGCGGGTTCTTGTCGGTCTGCCGTTGCTCCCCTGTTCGACCCGTTCCAGTTCGACGCTCTTCTTCGCGCCATGATAGGCATCGGCCAATGTGATGTTGATTGCTGTCTCGTGGTCGCGCCCCCGACTGCGCCTGACGCCACCACCACGAAACTCGGTTTCACCAGAAAAATTCCAACCGCCACCGCCGAAAAGGTTCTGGAAAAAGTCACTGAACTGGCCCGGATCGGCATTGGTGAAATGGAAATGGGCGTTGTCACCACCCTGATAACTCTGATGAGAGAACTGTCCATCCCAACCGTTGCCGAGTTGATCATACTTGGCCCTTTTTTCCAGGTCACCCAGCACCTCGTAGGCTTCATTGATCTGTTTAAACTTTTCCTCGGCATCGCCGGCCTTGTTGATGTCAGGGTGGTATTTGCGGGCCAGTTTGCGGTACGCCCGCTGAATATCTTCCTGGGTCGCTGTTTTGCCTACTCCAAGGATTGAGTAATAATCCTGAAAAGTTGCCATGGTATCACTCTCGCCTGAAAGAATTTAACCTGTTATTGGTTATCACCCGGCCATCTGCGCATGCAATAGATGCACTGTTCAACATTGTGCGGGATGGTGTCTCTCAGTGTTTCGTGTTGATGTTGCACGCCGCAGCGCTTTGGCACGGGGAAACGATGCAACACTCTGTCTTTTATGAAGTAATGCATACAAATCTCCTTTAGGTGCGTTTTCAGCGTTTGAACTATGCGTAATCACCAATATCCGCTGATCAATTCTGATTTGATGCCAGAAACTGCAGTACTGATGTAAGGTTACGGAGCCTCTTATCCAACAGGCTCTTTTTCTGAGGGTCGGTGGTTGCTGTATATTTTCCATAAAGCTCGGTAAAATGGTCATGAACAATTTTTACAGGATTGACTCGGCTATTTTTTCATCGATCCTCCCTCCGTCCTGGCAAGAAAGAATAAAGAGAAAATTTTCAAAGAAGAAGTGAGGGCCGCATCAAGCGGCCCTCGGTACAGCACTGCTGGTTCACGAGACCGGTACCCGGTAGCGGGCGTGCCGTCCCTTTTCCGGTTTGGGGAGCCGGACAGTCAAGACCCCGTGTTTGAGGTCCGCCGCAATCGTCTTCTCATCTATCTCGTATGGCAACTGGAGAGTCCGTGCGAAGCTGCCGTACCGGCATTCTGAAATGAGGCACCCGTCACCTCCTTTCTGTTCCCGTACGACTTTCTTTTCACCGTGTATTGTAAACCGCCTGCCGACAAGCTCGACCGTGAAGTCTTCCTTTTTCAGTCCCGGCACTTCGGCCCTGATGATCAGCTCATCAGGGGTCTCAAGCATGTCGAGCAGCGGACCACCCAACTGCATGAATGCTGGAAGGGTATCGGCTGTGATTCTTTCCGGTGAATGTTCCGGTTTCTTCCAAGGCACCAGCCTGTTCAGGAAATTGCCGACTTTGCCATGAACCCGTTCCAGCGCCTCGCTCCATTTCTCGGGCAACAGGTTTGACATTGTGATCACCTCCCGCTCAGACTTCTCTCTCAGCCGACCTGTACGGCGATCCGTTTCGGTTTGGCGGCTTCCGCCTTCGGAACACGTAGCGTCAGAATGCCATTCGCATAATCAGCATGGGCCTTTTCATGGTCAAGGCTCTCAGGTATCGAGAACTGGCGGTAGTAGTTGGCCAGCTCGAATTCACGGTAAGCCGAGGTGCCCGGCATGGCATGCTGTGCCGGAGCACTGATGGTCAGGATGCCCTTTTCCACGTTGACATCGAGTGTCTCCTTCGCGGCACCCGGAATGTCGGCGGTCAAAACCAGCCCTTCTTCAGTTTCGATAATGTTCACCGCCGGGCGGATATATTTTTCGTTCGACCGCGTCTCTTCACGGGTCTGCACATTTCGTTCGTCATTTTTTTCCGTCATGCTGTTAGTTTCCATGATCATTACCTCCCTTCTGAATGGACATGTACGTTTTACGAAAGTTTGATATCGATTTTTTTCGGCTTGGCATGTTCGGCCTTGGCCAGAGTGATCTGCATGATACCGTTGTTGCATTGGGCCGTGATCTTTTCCGGATCAATGTCTACCGGTAGTTCCAGCGTGCGGGAGAACTTGCCTGAGCCGAGTTCGGAGCGGTGCACGATCTGGCCTTCTTTTTCGACAAACGGTTTGCGCTCTCCGCTGATGGTGACAGTATTCCGCAGTACGGACAGATCGACATCCTTCGGATCAACGCCGGGTACCAGAGCCTCGATGTAAACGCGCCCTTCATCCTCGCTAAAGTTGACCAGCGGAAAACGACGGGTTGTTACCGGCGAAAGGAATGTTGAGCCAAACGGCCTGTTATAACCTGCACCACGAAACACCTCATCAATTTCCCTTCTCAGAGTGTCCAGTTCTTTGAATACGTCCCAGGTTGCCATGAGGATTACCTCCTTTCTGTTATAAGTTTCTAACACAAATATAATGTCAATTTCAAAAAAATCAAGAGGAAGCGCAAAAAAAATATCGCAGGTAATACTCCGATATTATTATGTTTAATCGGAAAATGTCTTAAAAAAGATGGCGTCATTTACTGTGTTTTTAGCAGTCAGTGCAGTAGTGTGCTAATTATGCTCTTGAAACGATTGATGATGACCGGATGAACCAGGAAGAAATGCCGGGCAACTCTCAACAAGAACATAAGTTGAAAAAATAGTTGCTCATGCTCTGCAAGGGTTGAATGAAAAGGAAAGGTATAGTGTGGAGCATATGATTACCAGTGATGATCCGGCCACGCATCAGGATATCGCTTCACGAGAGCGGATACGCCAGATAGAAGAACGGACATTGGCAAAATTAAGAAATCTGCTGACTCCAACGCTGGCAACGGCATGATGTGTCGTTAAAAGCTGCATACGGTGAGGGCGGCCAAACGCTGCTACCCTGAACTGATCATCGTAATCGGCAACAACCGCAGTTCGCTTTGACAGTTTGGCGGTTGTTTTTGGCGATTTATCGCCTGGAAAAAAAAGGCCGGGAGTCATGTGATACCGCCAAGCTGGCGGCCGGATGGGATCAGGAACGGGGATGTGAAATAGAAAGGCGCGGTGTCACAAACCATCACGTCTGTGTAAGGTCAAACGAGGATGCGGCCCGGGCCGCCTGGTCATAACTGCCGGAAATGTTACGTAAAAACTTGGCGATGCCGGCCAGTGTCTTGGCTTCGTCTTCGCTCTTTGTCAGGCTTTCAATTAGGCATGTGTCACGTACAGTCTTGTAGCGATTGCAGAGCTCAGTACCTTTGGGGGTGGTGGCATAATACATTTCCTTGCCCTTCTTGGTCCCGCTGACCAGGCTTGCCGCAGTGAGCTTTTTGATCGAGTAAGAGGCCAGGTGGGTATCCTCGATGTTCAGGATGAAGCAGATGTCTGCCAGTCGTTTCTGCTTGGCGCGGTGATTGATGTGATGCAGGATCAGGATGTCCAACGGCGCCATGTCCTTTGCCCCGGCCGCATTCATGCAGCGGACCATCCAGCGCTCAAAGGCGTGGTAGGCGATGATCAGCCCGAATTCGAATTCAGACGACTCGGGATAGGAGGCAGCCAGGTGGGCAGAGGTCACGATGCGCAGGCCGTCTTCGGAATCAGGAGAAGATAGGGGCGTATGACCGCCGGATGGACTGTTTTTATGAATAGGCATAAAATCTCCTGCAGACGTAGGGAGTGGCCGGCCCAGCATCTCAGTGCGAACTGTTCTGTCCCGGCGGCCGGCATGTTACATGGTTGCCCCTGATTTCACAAAGTTTTTGTTGCAAGGAGTGAGGCGCCCGCAGGCGCTACTCAGGCGGCTCGATGATGCAGAGGAGATCGTTGGCTGCCACCGGGACACCCTCTGTGGCACGTAACGAGCCGATGGTTCCGGCCACGGTCGCCTTGATCTCATTCATCATCTTCATGGCCTCCAGGATCAGGAGCACCTGGCCGGACTCAACCTGATCACCTTCCTTGACCATGATCTTCCAGATATTGCCCGACATGGGGGATTTGATTTCTTGACGGCCGCTCAGCCCGGCTGACAGCTTCTTGGCCAGCTTCTTCTTTTTCTCCTCCACCACTTCCAGTTCAAAATGATCCCCCTGGATATGCACATCGTAGCGCTCGCTGGATTCGCAACTGTCGATATCCACCTCAAAGGATGTGCCGTCGATGATCAGTGACAGCAGGTTGTTCCTGGGTTCAAAATAATCCACCAGGTATTCCGTGTTGCCCAGCAGAACCTTGTACAGCCCGGAACCGCACTCTTCAACCTTGATATTTCGCTCTTCGCCCTTACAGGTAACGATGTATGCCATTGGGAATCAATCCTCCGTGGTGTGGTGAACCATCAGCGTTTTATCCGGCCGCTCATCTTCCAGCCTGATTCGGCCGCCAGCAGGGTCGTGTCCGAGACAGCCGCTTTGGTGCGGGCGCGGGTCTGGTCGCTGCGGAAGGCCTTAATGGCAACCGCCAGCAGGGCCACGTCCTGGTTGGGTTTTTCCCGGGCGGCCTCTTCCTTGACAAAGGTCGTGGCGATAAAGTTCGTGTCATAGTCGCCGGCCATGAAGTGCCCATTCTGCATGACCCGTTCGCAGAAGGGGATGGTGGTCTTGATCCCTTTGACGAAATACTCGGACAGCGCCCGCCGGGTGCGGCTGATGCAGCGTTCCCGGGTGCCGGCCCAGATCACCAGTTTAGCCAGGTGCGGGTCGTAGTAGACCGGGACATCGAAGCCTTCGTATATGCCGGAATCATCCCGCACGCCCGGACCGCCCGGTGTGCGCAGGCTGACGATCCGTCCCGCACCGGGGAAGAAATTGTTGTCCGGGTCCTCGGCATGGATATGACATTCGATGGCGTGGCCGCGGATGGAGATATCCTCCTGGCGAAAGGCCAGCGGCTGTCCGGCGGCCACCCGGATCATCTCCTTGCACAGGTCGCTGCCGGTAATCGCCTCGGTGATCGGGTGCTCGATTGCCAGACGGGTATTCATTTCCAGGAAAAAGAATTCCCTGGTGGTCGCATCGACCAGGAACTCAACGGTTCCGGCCGAATCGTAGCTCACCGCCCGGGCGATACGGATGGCCGCTTCAGTCAGCTGTCGGCGCAATGCGTCGTCCACAAAAGGCGAGGGGGCCTCTTCGATCATCTTCTGGTTGCGCAGCTGGATGGAGCATTCCCGCTCCATGAAGTGGATGATCTGCCCCTGCCTGTCGCCCAGGATCTGGACTTCGATGTGGCGGGGCTTTTCCAGGCAGCGCTCCAGGTAGACCGCCCGGCTGCCGAAGGAATTGAACGATTCGGAGCGGGCGGCCCGCACCATCTTCGCCAGTTCCTCGGGGTGCCGGACCGTGCGCATCCCTTTGCCGCCGCAGCCATGGACCGCCTTGACCATCAGCGGATAGCCGATTCTTTCGGCCCACTGCGCCTGCTGCTCATCAATCAGCTCCGCCTGCATGCCGGTCAGCAGCGGCACACCGCAATCGGCTGCTATGGCGCGGGCCTTGGTTTTGTCGCCCATGGTCCGGATGGCAAGGGGATTGGCGCCGATAAAGGTGATCCCTTCCGCCGCACACAATTCGGCAAACTCGGCCTGTTCGGAAAGGAAACCGTATCCGGGGTGGATGGCGTCGCAGCCGGTTTTTCTGGCCGCAGCAATGATCGTATCGCCCCTCAGGTAGGAACGGCTGGCCGGTGCCGGGCCGATACAGCAGGCTTCTTCGGCCAATCTCACGTGCAGGGCGGCGCGGTCCGCTTCGGAGTAGACCGCCACGGTGGGGATCTGCAGCTCTTTGCAGGCGCGGATGATCCGCACGGCGATTTCACCGCGATTGGCAACCAGGATTTTTCGAAAGAGCTTGTCAGCGTCCATGAGAACTACTCCTTGGGAAACAAAACTCCCTCCCCTTCAAGGGGAGGGTTGGGGTGGGGATGGGGTGAATCCTGCGCCACAACACCCATCCCCCTCCTGACCTCCCCCTTGCCAAAAGTAGGCGCTTCTAAGCGAAGGGGGAGGAACTGGTCTGCTACAGCGGAATATTGCCGTGCTTGCGCGGTGGGTTGCTGTCGCGCTTGTTCTTGCACATCTCCAGCACGCTGATCAGTTTGGGGCGGGTGCGGGTTGGATCGATGACCTCGTCGATGTAGCCCAGTTCCGCGGCATTGTACGGGTTGGCAAACTTGCTGCGGTAATCATCAACCAGCGCCTTCCTGGTCTCCTCCGGATTGGCGGACGCGCCCATCTCGGCACGATGGATGATGTTGACCGCGCCCTCCGGCCCCATGACCGCGATTTCCGCGGTCGGAAAGGCCATGCTGTAGTCGCCGCGGATATGTTTCGAGTTCATGACGCAGTAGGCGCCGCCGTAGGCCTTGCGGGTGATGACGGTGATCTTGGGCACCGTGGCCTCGGCCATGGCGTAGAGCAGCTTGGCGCCATGCTTGATGATGCCGCCCAGTTCCTGTCCCACGCCCGGCATGAAGCCCGGCACATCCTCGAAGATGATCAGGGGGATGTTGAAGCTGTCGCAGAAACGGGTGAAGCGGGCACCCTTGAGGGAGGAATCCACGTCCAGGGCGCCGGCCAGGAAGATCGGCTGGTTGGCCACGATACCCACCGGTCGGCCGTTCAGCCGGGCAAAACCGATCACCAGATTGCGGGCGTAGTGTTCCTGGACCTCGAAGAAATAGTTGTTGTCCACCACTGCCTTGATGACGTCCTTGATGTCGTAGGGCACGTTCGGGTCATCCGGGATAATGGTGCGCAGGGATGCCTCGCAGCGGTTGATGTCGTCGTCGCAGGGGGCCAGGGGCGGGTCTTCCATGTTGTTGAGCGGGATGAAGGAAAACAGTTCGCGCAGCATCAGCAGACACTCTTCGTCGTCGGAACAGGCGAAATGGGCGCAGCCGGACCGGCTGTTGTGGGTCATGGCGCCGCCCAGTTCCTCCTTGGTGACCTCTTCGTGGGTCACGGTCTTGATCACGTCCGGCCCGGTGATGAACATGTAGGAGGTGTCCTTGACCATGAAGATGAAATCGGTGATGGCCGGAGAGTAGACCGCGCCGCCGGCGCAGGGCCCCATGATGGCTGACAGCTGCGGGATCACACCGGAGGAGGTGACGTTGCGCAGGAAGATGTCCGCGTATCCGGCCAGGGAATCGACCCCCTCCTGAATGCGGGCCCCGCCGGAATCGTTCAGCCCGATCACCGGCGCACCGTTCTTGATGGCCATGTCCATGATCTTGACGATCTTCTCGGCATAGGATTTGGAGAGCGATCCGCCGAATACGGTAAAATCCTGGGCAAACACATAGGTCAGGCGCCCTTCGATGGTGCCGTAGCCGGTCACGACGCCGTCACCGGCGAACTTCTGCGCCTCCATGCCGAAGTTGTGGCAGCGGTGCACGACGAACTTGTCGATCTCGTTAAAACTCCCCTCGTCCAGCAGGATGGCGATCCGCTCGCGCGCGGTCAGTCGTCCGGACTTGTGATGCTTCTCGATTCTGTCCTGTCCGCCGCCCAGTTCGGCTTCGTCATTCTTTGACTGCAGCAGGCGGAGTTTGTTTTCGATCGTCATATCGGACCTCTTTTGCATGCTTATGAGAATCCTTCTCCCTCTGGGAGAAGGTGGCCGCAGGCCGGATGAGGGTGGCAATGGTGGCCATTTCTCTATTTTCCCTCACCCTGACCCTCTCCCAGAGGACCCAAGGGGCCTAAAGGAGAGGGAACTTAAAATACTATCAAACTAAAATTGCGAGTTATGCACTAAACGCCCTCAGCTCAACTTGCTCCTGCTCAAGCCTGCACCTGATAACCCTGATCATCTCGATCGCTTCGGCGGTATCGCCATGGACGCAGATCGTCTGGGCCGTGAGCGGAACTGGCGTGCCGTCGATGGCTATTACACAGCGGTCCCGGACCATGGCCAGGACCCGCTCCGCGGCCACGGCCGGGTCATGGATGACTGCACCCGCCTGGGTGCGCGGCACCAGTTTGCCTTCCCGGGTGTAGGCCCGGTCGGCGAAGACCTCTTCCACGTAGCGGATGCCTGCTGTCCGGGCCGCCGTTACCATCTCGGAGTTGCTCAGGCAGACCATGTACAGCTCGGGGTCCACCGCTTTGATCGCCTCGGCAATGGCCCGGGCGATGGTGCTGTTTACGGCGCCCGTGTTGTAGAGCGCGCCATGCGGCTTGACGTGCTGCAGCCTGACCCCTTCACGCCGGCAGAAGGCCGACAGGGCGCCGATCTGGTAGAGTACATCCGCCGTGACCTCATCGGCCGAGGCCTCCATGGGACGGCGCCCGAAACCGACCAGATCGGGATAGGAGGGGTGGGCCCCGATGGCGACGCCGTGGGCCTTGGCCATTTTGACGGTTTTCCAGATCGTACCCGGGTCTGCTGCATGGAATCCGCAGGCGATATTGGCCGAGGTGATGAACGGCATGACCTGTTCGTCGCTGCCGATGGTATAGACCCCAAAGCCTTCGCCCATGTCGCAATTCAAATCGATCTGCATGGTCATATTCCCCTCGATATCATAATAATAGTCTGCGACTTCCGGTTAGTTTTTTGCATTTAGCCTCCCCTCCCTTGCCTAGAGGCACCTACTTCTGGTGACGGGAGGGGATTGAGGGGTGGGTGAAGCTGCCGGCAGCATCAAATGTGTCAAATTCCCCCACCCCCTAACCCCCTCCCGCAAGGGGAGGGGGGACTTTTATGGCAACTGCATAAACCAAACCGGACAATGCTGATAATTAGTTTGCAAAAAACAGTATTAACGGATTGCCGCCTTCTCATAGCTCAGCTTCTCGGCTGCCAACGCTGCCATGGCCTCCGCGTCGGTACACTCCACAAAGGTCACCGTATCGCCGGCCTTGGCCTGGGCCAGTTTCGACAGGTCCGGGCTGATCACGAATCCGATCTTGGCGTAGCCGCCGGTGGTCTGGCAGTCCGCCATCATGATGATCGGATGGCCGTCTCCCGGGACCTGGATTGCACCGGCACAGAGGGCATCGGAAATGATATCCGCTCCGTTGACATGCTGTACAATCGGCCCTTCCAGCAGGATGCCCATGCGGTCGTTGCGGGCGGAAACCGTAAAGCTTTCGCTGAACAGTGTCCGGACACCATCTGCCGTGAACAGGTCGTCCTGGGGTCCGGGGATGACCCGCACGCGGACCTCGTTGGTATATTTGGGCAGGTGATGGTAGGACAGTTCGTGCAGGGCAAAGGGCATGGCGTCCCCTTTGGCGATCTGGATAACATCTTCTGCCTGCAGCGCCCGCCCCTCAAGCCCGCCGATGGCGGCGCGGGTGTAGGTGGAGCGGCTGCCCAGGACTTCCGGCTCGGCAATTCCGCCATAAAATGCAAGATACGTCCGGCAGCCGCTGACGGCGTAGTCAAAGACCAGTTCGCTGTTGGCAGGGACATAAAAGGCCGACCAGTTTTTGATCCTGCGGCCGTTCAGGGTGCCCTGCATGTCTGCGCCGCAAACGGCCAGATAGGCTTCATTGGGAAAGTGGAATGTCCCGCCCAGCATGGTCATCTCCAGCACAGCTGCGCCAGCCGGGTTGTTGGCCAGGATGTTGGCCATGGTTGCGGCGTAGCGGTCCATGACCCCGGATACCGGCATGCCGTATGCCCGAAAGCCGCTACGCCCCTGGTCCTGGATCGTTGTCAGCATGCCTGGTTTGATTACGGTACACATGCGGCGATCTCCCCTCGTGCGATGGTGCTGGTCTGAGGTGTATAGCAGCCCGCTTTGACCTGGTGAAGAATATCTGCAAAGGCGTCGGCTGCAATTGCGGTGAACTGCAGATAGTTGCCGGCTGCAAAGAGAAAAGGGTTGGTCGAAGCGGGGTTGAACACCTGCAGCGGCGTGCGGCCGATCAACTGCCAGCCACCCGGGCTCTCGATGGGATAGATGCCGGTCTGGCTGCCGGCTATGCCGACCGAACCGGCCGGAATCTCCACCCGTGGCTGAGCCAGCCGCGGGGCGGCAATCCGGTCCGACATACCACCCAGATAGGGGAAGCCGGGCGTAAATCCGAGCATGTAGACCTGATACGGTCGGGAGGTATGGATAGCGATGACCTCCCCGGTCGTGAGCTTGTTATGTTCGGCAACGAATTCCAGGTCCGGGCCGAATTCCGCGCCGTAGCAGACCGGGATGTTGACCACCGTTGCCCGGTCGTCTGTGCTGCCGCTTTCGGCGGCAGAGTGCAGAAGAGTTCTGATCTTGGCGCTGATCGCGTCCCGTGTGATCTGCAGCGGGTCAAAATAGACCATCAGAGAACGGTAGGTCGGGATGACTTCGAGTATGTCACCCGGCAGATGTGTGGCTATGGCGTGGGCCAGACGATGGACACTGCCATTGATTCCGGGATCGATCACATCGCCAAAGTCGACAACCAGCCCCTTTTCCCCGGCTTTCAAAATTCTGATGTCAGGCATGATCTCTCCCTGGTATTGACAAGAACCGTGACTGTTTTCGGATCATGGTTACGTTTCCGGAAAGTTGCGGTTCAGAAAGACCTTTACAAACTCTTCGAAATCCGCTTCCTGATCGCCGCGGTAGACCATGGCCGAACCGATTTCAGCCGCCAGGATGGCAAACAGGTATTTCCGGGGCAGGTTGCTGATCCGCTGCCGGTAGCGGCTGGTACCGCTCAGAAATTCCGGCAAATGGCTCATGATGGCCCGTTTGAACAGCGGTTCCAGGCAGATTTCCGGACGTTTCTGGAAAAAGCTGAACAGCCGGGCGTAATGGGTGTTGATCTCCGTGCTGATCGAGTTGGAAATCTCGCTGCAGAACAGGGCCGGCTGTTCCCGGTGCCGTTTCAGGATCAGACGCGCCTCGTCGGCGGCCCGTTTTTCCAGGATCCGGAGCACATCGGCCACGTACTCCTCCTTGTTGGCCAGGAATTCCTCTTCCGTCAGCAGCAGGTTGGCGATGATCTCGTAGGAGGATGAGATAACTCCGCACTTGTTGGCCGAGGCATCCCGCATGATGATGACACCTTTTTTCTGCAGATGGATGCGCGCGTCGGGGGTGATGAACGAGTTGGCCCCCTCGACGATGACCTGTGACGACGGTGTGCCGTCGGGGAGCAGAAAACGTTCCCAGTTGTGCGTGTCGATAGTTTCCGGCCGGCCGCCGCCCGGGATGAACAGGTCTGCCGGTACGGAGAAGGGGAGTTCGCCGAATTCCCGTGAGAATTCGTCAACGGAGATCCATTCTTCCTGCACCTCTTTGTCTGTCCGGGTTACCTTGCGATAGAGCTCGCGGAAACCTTCCTTGCGGCTGCCCGTGCGGAAGAGCATGAAGCCGCCGGGATGAAGCTTTTTGGGGTCAAAGGCATCCAGATCATTGTTGAGCAGGATGCGAGCCAGTTCCTTGCGGTCGGCTCCGGCCATGTCACACAGCGCCGCGGTTCCGTCCAGGATCAGGCGGATCTGCACCCGGGGCGAGCGTTCGAGCAGGATCCGCATGGCGTTGCCGGCCACATCGCCGTTGGGGCCGCCGGTCAGCTTGACGGAGAAAGGATCTTTGCGCATGTCAATGCCCAGTTCGGCCATGGTGATCTCGGCAAAGGTGACCACACCGAGGGAGGTGACGCCGTATTCCTTGTGGTTGATGCCGACCTGCTTGCTGGACATGATGCCGTTGCCGAGGATATAGCCCCGCCGGGCGGAGATATGGGCGATGGTTTCGATCATGTTGTCGTGCATGTTCTCGTCCGGACCAAGTTCAATCGCTTCGTCTTCCCGGTAGTAATCGATGACGGCTGCATTTTTGGCCACGCCGTCCTCGGTAACGAAAATATCGAGGAAGGCATTGGTGACGCCGTACTGCAGTTTATACAGACGCCAGGTCTCCTGGTCCCGTTCCTGGGTTTTGAGATCAACGGCGTTCAGGATCAGCACCATCTTAGAGCCACCCTCGTAGATGTCCTTGTTCTTCAGGTGCTGGGTAAAGGCCAGAACGAAATTCTCCCGGAAGAGGGTGTTGGAATTGGTGACGAAATCGTCGTTCGAGCGGGCGATAACGGTGCGCCAGCCACCACGGGCGATGTCCGAAAAGCCGATGTGGTAGCCGAAGCCGAAACTGCTGAAGAAGAAGGTGATCCGGAAGGGTGTCCCCGGCGGCAGGTCGCTCGTGAAGTCGGGACCGAGCTCGGACAGGTAGGACGGGTCAATCCTGAAAGAGAGGGCCTGTTTTACTACCACGAAGAAGTTGGTCTTGAGGGTGTTGCGTATGAAGGCCAGGCAGCAGCGGAAGATCGCCCGGCGGATCTCATCCAGGTAGCGGTGACCGGTGTTGTATTCGCTGACGACCTGCTGTGTCTCGGCCAGCAGGGCCTGATAGGTCTCCGTAGCGCCGCCGGCGGCGGGATCGAAACGGCTGCGGAACAGCCTGGTCAGCTGCAGGGTGATCTCGGGATGGGAGCAGAAAGCGCTCTTGACATCTTCGAGGCCGAAACGGTCCGGCTGGTTATGGGCCAGGTTCGTATGGCAGAAGGCGATGAAGGCGTTGATCAGGGAGGCGTCTTCACCGGTGATGACACCCTTGGTGACGAATTCCTGATAGGTGTGGGACGTGACATTCAGGATCTGGGTGTTATACAGCTCGCCCTGCAAACGGATGAAGTCAGCGGAATTTTTTACCAGCATGCCGCCGCTCCTCCGGCGCACGTAAAACGTGCCGAGGAAATAGGGGTGAACGCCGTTGGATATGGTCAGGCAATAGGCCCGGTTCACGGCCAGCCCGAGCCGATTGAAGACCTCCATGACCTGCAGGAGAAAGTCCTTCTGGGGCGGATTGGCTACGGCAAACAGGATCCTGGATTCCGTCTCCTGCTCCATCGGCTCCACGTCCAGGTGCAGCCCGCCCCCCTGGTTGCCCATCTGGAACAGGTTCAGAATCTGTGCGACTCTGGCCGGCGGGGAGACACGCACATAGTTTTCGTTGTTCAGCCAGATGATCCTGAGCAGTTTGTCAAAGTCAGTGGTTGGGCTGTCAGGGTATTCCCGGCAGAAATCGGTGAAAATCCGTTCGCGGATGTCAGCGGGGACACTGTTGCCTTTCCCGTTAAGGACCTCATGATTGGATTTGCGGTCGAATTCAAAACGCTGGATTTCCAGGGTCTGTGTCATGCCCGGCAGGGGACCGTCCGAATGGGAGATCATGGCATAGGAAATCTCCCGCTCACGCATCCGGCTGAGCGATTCATACAGGGAGCCGGGTGCGTTGGCAACAGCTTGGATGAACGTCTTTTCGCGGTCAGCGAGGATCAGGCGGTGGTTATAGTGAAGGGTCCCCATTTCCCGCTGCAGGATTGTGAGCGCCTCCGGTTCGTCGTTCATCGAGACAAAAAAGTACGGATGCATCTCCTTTTCAAGCCATGTGCAGTTCTCGTCCATCCGGCAGATCGATCCATCAGCATCATGTTTAGCCACAACCTTCTCCTTTTATCTGCTGCTCCTGGCAGCCATTTACGAGACCCCGAAATAGGTTTATGTGCAGGATTACGCCGCTGCTGGCAGCTGCCTAGAATGCATTCATAAGGTAATACAGCAGGAAGATGTTGACGGTCAAAAGCGGCAGGGCCGTCAGGATCTGGACCTTGATGACACCGTTCTTGTCCGGCAGGTCGAGCAGGGCGGCCGGTACGATATTGAAATTTGCCGCCATGGGTGTCATCAGTGTGCCGCAGTACCCGGAAAACATGCCGATTGCAGCGACGATAGCCGGGTTGCCGTGGAACGCCCCCATCAGAATAGGGATGCCAACGCCGCCGGCCATAACCGGGAACGAGGCAAAGGCGTTGCCCATGATCATGGTGAATACGGCCATCCCCAGGCAGTAGACCGCGACCGCTACAAAGCGGGAATCCATCGGGATGTACGCTGTTGTCACCTGTGCCACCGCCTTGCCGACGCCGGCATCCATGAAGAGCAGTCCCAGAACGGCCAACATGTGCGGCAGTACGACTGCCCATCCCATTGAGTCAATCAGGCGGCGTGCCTCGCGCATGGCCTGGACCGGGGTGGAGCGTGTGAAGCGGCAGGCGGTGATCAGGGCCAGGATACAGCCGATGCCCAGACTGACCAGGGTGAAGTTCTTTTGATCCAGCAGAAACATCCCGCCGATTTTGGTCTTCTGGAAGACGACCGAACCGATCATGGTGGTGAACGGTATGATCAGTGCGGGATACAGCAGTCGGTTTCCCAGCTTTCGGGCGCTGCTGCTGCGTTCTTCCGGGGTGAATTGCCCGTATTTCCCGAGCGAAACCCCACCCAGTCCGGCGATGAGCGCCATGGTAACCACGATAATGCCGACGACCAGCGGCAGCAAGCGGTCACCGACCAGAAACACCACGGCATACAGGGCCCAGAAGGAACCGGTCGCGATGCGTTTCGGGTTGCCCTTGTCCCTGAACGACATGAGCGAGATGATCGACAGCGTCAGTCCCAGCAGGATAAAGAAATAGTCGAGAGGAATGATCGTCGTGCTCATACGGTTTCTCCTTTGATGGTTTCAGAGACAATCGGGGCTACACTGGCCTGTGTCCCCAGCTCGCGAGCGATCTCCACATCCAGGCGGCTCAAGCGGAAGGCATGGATGCTGAATGCGCAGATGGCCGTGGGCAGCCCCCACAAGGCCATATGTAGCGGGTTGACTTCGATTCCGGAGCCACGCAGGATGGTCTGCATCAGCACGATCGCGCCAAAGGCGACGAAGATGTCTTCCCCGAAAAAGAGTCCGACATTGTCCGTCGCCGCTGACATGGCACGTATCTTATAGAGCAGTTTGTCCGGTATGGCACCGTAGCGGTTTTCGGTGGCACCCTCCGCCATCGGCGCTATCAGGGGGCGGACCATCTGCGGGTGGCCGCCCAGACTCACCAGGCCCAAGGCAGCTGTTATCTCGCGTACGAACAGATACACGATCAACAGGCGGCCGGCTGTGGCTGATTTTATTTTAGCGATCAGGATCTGGGCCTGCTCCTTTAAGCCATACCGCTCCAGCAGTCCGATGACCCCCAACGGCAGCAGCAGGATCAGTGGCAGATTGCGGGTCTTTATGAATCCGGTCCCCAGCGAGATGAGAATCTTCTCGATCGGCATCGCGGCGCTGAGGCCGGTGACTATGGCTGCAATGATGACAACCATAACAGGGTTTTGCCTCAGGACAAAACCGGCAATGATTACGGCTACTCCTATTAACGGCCAGAGATTTACAGCTGTTTGCATGGCTCTTCTCCTTTGCAATTGGGTGCTGCGTGGCGACTGACATCAATGCTGCGGGTTATTGTTTTGCTACCTGGTTTCAATTGACAGAAGGTGCTGAAGGTGCTGATTCTGAACAGTGGACTTTTATTGAAAGAACGGCTGGTTCTAAACTACACAAACGCTGTTTGTTGTATAAAATCATTTCGTGCATAAATTGTCAACGTTTTATTTGTATTTTACGTTGGTTGTTGTTTTTTTATGAAATAGTGGCGGGGCAGGGCGGTTTATGCGAGAGTCAGCGCCGGGGCGGAGTTCTCGTAGAGCAGGACTGATCCGGCTTCGGTTCGGGTGTTACGAGATCTCGAACCAGAGAAATAACAAAACAAGACCAAACAAGTCTTTTATGTTGACGGATGCATTCAAAGAGGACTAGATTTGAATTACTAACGAATGCAAGGAGCTCTTCATGAATATTTCGGGTATTTCAAGTTCGCAGGTATATGTTCCGCCCCAGACAACGCAATTGAAAGCTCCTTCACCAAGTACGGAAGCCAAGGAAAGCCGGGGGGCGGAGAAGGTTGAGCCGAAGCAGGTTCAACGAGGTGAAACGGGTGAGAGTGGCAGTACGTTCAGTGTATTTGCCTGATTTTTTGAAAGGAGGGTACGCCAATGTGGACCGATAGATTTCGTATTCGTCCTGTATCTCACTGTAAAGAGGGATGCAGTAGATTGCCCGTCCAGCAGATGGACGGGCTGATGTGAATAACAAAGAGCCCCTGCAGAGATGCGGGGGCTCTTTTGTTTGGGGACGTGCGACAGGACGGTCAGCTTCCTTCAGACAGCCACTCCGGAAATCACGACGCCAACTCCCGCCAGCGAAAGCAATCCACCGTATGATCATTGACCATGCCGATTGCCTGCATGTGAGCATAGCAGATGGTCGTGCCGACGAAGCGGAAGCCGCGCTGCTTCAGGTCGCGGCTCAAGGCATCCGACAGCGGGGTGCTGGCCGGAACCTCCGCCATGCTGCGCCAGGAGTTCTGAATTGGCATGCCATCTACGAAGCGCCATTGATAGGCGTCGAAGGATCCGAACTCCGCCTGTACCTGCAGAAAGGCGCGGGCATTGCTGATGGTGGAGGCGATCTTGAGCCGGTTGCGGACGATGCCGGCGTTGGTCAGCAACTCGGCCTGGCGGGCCTCGTCAAAGGCCGCCACTACGGCCGGATCGAATCCGGCAAAGGCATCCCGGTAGGCCGCTCGCTTGCGCAGGATCGTGATCCAGGAGAGCCCGGCCTGGGCGCCCTCCAGGGTCAGGAATTCGAACAGTGTTCGGTCGTCGTGGACCGGCACGCCCCATTCCTGGTCATGATAGGCCTGGTAGAGCGGGTCGCTGCCGGCCCAGGCGCAGCGGGTGAGTGTTGAATGACTATCCATTGGTTCCTCCGTCTGCGGTCGCTTGTGCTGCATGCAGCCATCTACGCATTTGTCAGATAGTGTACAGCTGGTCGTGTCTCCAGTGTTTGGATACAAATGCTGGAGACACGACACCATTACATCAGGCGTTCAAGGCGTAGTGCCTTATTGAGCGAAGCGCGCCGCCATGCGCCGCTGCAACTCCTCTGCCGATACATCCTCAACATGCGTTGCCAGGTTCCAGATGTTGCCGAACCGGTCTTTCACCGCTGCCAGTCGGTCGCCCCAGAACTGGTCGGCCGGCTCCATCGTGGACGTCGCCCCGGCTTCCATGGCGCGTTTGTAGGCGGCTTCCATGTCCTCCAGATACAGATAGAACGCGCCAGGCATCGGCACGCACTCTCCCCCCATCGGCTCGCCCAGCATGATGACGGAGTCACCGATTATTACCTCGGCATGAGCGAGAGCTCCATTGGGTATCATGATGCGCTATTTTACACGGGCCTTGAACGCCTGCTTCAGGAATTCAATCAACTCAACGGCGCCAGTTCCAGGTCGGTAAACGCCTGCACCATGCGGTTTCCCACGAGCAATGCCTGCAATTCATCGGGGGTGAAGATGAGCGGTGGCAGGTGATTGGCGGCACGGATCACGTATCCGACCCCCGGCTCGCCTTCAATCGGTACACCGGACAGGGAGAGGGACTGCACGTCCCGGTACACGGTGCGCACCGAAACACCCATGATTTTCGCCATCGCCTCCGCTGTCATGGCGGTGCGCCGGGAGCGGAGCAGCATCACCAGTTGAAACAGCCGTTCGGCCTTGTTCATGACACCACCTACGACTGCCACGTCCTGTAATGGACAAATTCGCTCAGCGGCTTGCGGGGCGGGCCACCCTTGGCGTCACCGGCGGGATAGCCGAGCGGGAACAGGCCCACAATCCGGATATCGGCGGGGATGTTCAGCAGTTTTTTAAGCTGTTCTTCGTCGAACACGCCGACAAAGACGCTGCCGAGCCCTTGATCATGGGCCGCCAGCATCAGGTTCTGCGTGGCAATCCCCATATCTGCCATGAAATACTGCTCGCCGCGAAGATCGCCTGACTGGAGCGGGTCCGCACACGCCACGATCACGACCGGCGCCTGGGCCAGTCCCTTCTGGGCCGGGTTGGTTGTGTACCCGTAGGTGGCAAAGAACGACTCCACAAAGGAAAGCTCGCTGATGGTGTTGCGCACCTCCTGATCCTGCACGACCACCAGGTGCCAGCACTGCCTGTTCGACCAGGACGGGGCCTGCTGCACCGCCTCCAGAACCGCCTGGAGTTTTTCCGGCTCCACCGGCTGATCCGAAAATCTGCGCACGCTTCTTCTGGTTCTGATCGCTTCCAATGTTTCCATGACATTCCCTCCGTTGCAGTCGGATATGTTGTTCGCAATTACTTTTGTTGAGTGCCTCCCGGTATGCCGCCTTCGCACGGCACCCTGGTCTGGCAAAGGCCGCAGCCGGTCTGTGGCGTGCCGAAGCGTTCCCCGACCGCATCGACAACGGTTTTATAGACATACCGGCTGCAGCTGGTCTTGTCGTGCCCGTCCCGTGACAGAGCCCCCACCGGACAGCGGGCGATGCAGAGGCCGCAGCTGCCGTCGCGGAAGAAGAGGCAGTTGTGGCGGTGATGGGGGTAGGGGCGTTCGTTTGGAGCCAGTTGCAGGTCGGTGATCACGCTGCCGCAGCGATGGGCGATACCCTTGGGTGTGATCAGGGCATCGTTCAGGCTGAAGGTGCCCAGGCCGGCGGCATAGGCGGCATGGCGCTCCGACCAGGTCGAGGCGATGCCGACCGGCGTGTCGGCATACTCTTTCCAACTTGCGGCAAACTGGGGAGCGACCGCCTGTTGCCCCCGCTCCTCCAGCCAGGCGACGAGGTGCCGCCGCAGCGCACCGTTCAGCTGCTCGCCGAAAAAGCGGGTCCGGGTCCATGCCTGGGATGGATACTGTCCCTCCCGGCGGTTGCTCTCCCGGGTTGGCCGCGTGATCGGCAGGATCCAGCTGATCACGGAGGCCGCCCGCCGGTCCGCACCCAGGGCGCTCGCCATAACCTCCTGCGGTGTCTGATGAAAGGCGCCGATGATGGCCTTGTAGTCGGTAAAGAGCGGATCGTCGGCAGCGGCAAAACCGACCAGCGGTTCGTCGAAATAGGGTTCATTGCCCTCTGGAAAGCGGTTGAGCGGGCTTTCGTGGACGAAGCGGACTATCTCGTTACGGATCTGTGATTCCATTCTCATCTCCAGATTGACATGTTATGACATCAGGTGCCGCGCCGTATCCTCGGCCAGCTTCAGGATCTGTTCGGGGACCGCGTCAATATTTCCGGGGCCGATGCCGCAAGCGCGGATCAGTCGGGCATCACTGAAGCCCATCCATTTCAGAAACCCTTCATAGCGCGGAAAGATGTCGGCAAACATGGCTGCATCCGGGTGCCCCTGGGTCTGCACGAAGACCATCTTCTTCGGCGTCAGGCGACTCGGCTGCGGGTTGGTGCGGTAATCGGGAACCAGGTAGGAAAAAGTGCGATCCATGAACCCCTTGAGCTGGCTGGATATTTCACCGTAATAGACCGGCGAGGCGAACAGCACAACATCCGCTGCTTGAACCGCCGCCAGGACCTCGGTCAGGCCGTCGTTGAGAACGCACCTGTCGAGCTTGGTCTTGCAGGCATAGCACCCCTGACAGCCGCGATAGGTGAGCCGGTTCAGCTCGAACGTTGTGGTCTCCGCCCCAATGTTTTGTGCAGTTTTCAGGAAATGGCGGGCGATAGTGGAACTGTTCCCCTCTGTGCGGGGGCTTCCCAGCAGGCTGACAATCTTCATGCTCCCTCCTTCGTTTTGATAGTTTGAATTAGACCAGTCGTCTGGTATCTGGTGCAAAAAATCAGCGCAGCGTTGTGGCAAATAGCACTTCGATGAAATCAAGCATCGGCTGGGGCGATTTCATCACCTTGGCGCGCAGGATCGCCCCTTCCCAGCCGGAGATGATGAAGCCTGCCAACTGCTGCGCGTCCAAGGCCTGCGACAGCTCACCCCGCAGCTGCGCCTCTGCCAGGCAGGCGGCAAAGCGCACCTTCCACAGGTTGAGCACCCCATCCAGTCGGGCGCGAAAGAGCTCGTTCTGGTCGGCCATCTCCTGCCCCAGGTTGCCGATCAGGCACCCCTTGGTGCACTGGTTCTGGCTTACCCGTGCCAGGCCGGTTTCCAGGAAGTTGCGGATGCGGTTAAGCGGCGTTACCTCTTCATCGTTCAGGAACGTATCGAGTCGTTGTTCGAAGCTCTGGACAAAGCGGTCAATCACCGCCAGGCCAAAATCCTCTTTGCTTTTGAAGTAATGGTAGAACGAGCCCTTGGGGACGGCTGCTTCCTTCAGCACCGAGTCTATGCCGGTGGCGTTGAACCCCTGGCGGGAGATCAGGTCGGTACCGATGCGGATGATTTCGCTGCGTGTATCTTTCTTTTCCATTTCAGAAAAATAGACCAATCGGTCTAGTAGTGTCAAGGGGAAATGTTACGGGACGCAACTTGATGCTCAACACAAATTTCTGCTGCCAGGCAGGAAGCACAACAGGTCTTGACCTGAGATGCGAACGGAGGTATTTTGCGCCACGATGGTGTGAGCAGATAACCGGAATTAAGGAGTAAAGGAGTCAGACATGCCGGTAATTACCCTGGATATGGCAGCATTGACGCGGGAGAAAAAGGAGCAACTGGTGCAGACCCTGACACGGGATGCCAGTGAAATCACCGGGATCCCGCCGGAAAAATTCATCGTACTGATCAACGAACTGGAGCGGGACAATATCGGCGTCGGCGGGCAACTACTGTCGGATCTGATAAAATGACGTCCCTTGAAACAGATATGCGCTGACCCTTCCCTCCCGCTACAGGGACTGGGGCAGATCCAGCCACAATTCGCTTCTGGTCCTGTATCGTTTCAGCTTGTCGACCACACAGCTTGCCGGTGCCGCGAAAATCGTTTCATAGATGAACTCATCGGCCAACGGATCCATGGCAAAGGCGAGCTGCTCTTTCCGGATGCTGAACTGGGCATTGATCCCGTTGGTATTGCCCCGCGCATCGACCCGGATCCATTTGTCGAGGGTCGCGAGGTAGATGGCGTTAAAACCGTGCAAAACCGGCTCATTATCGACCGGGGGATCCAGCCGCAGTACCTGGTAGCAGAAACCGGCCGGGATCGTGACCGCCCGGAGCAGGGCGGCCAGGAGGTGGCTTTTGGCAAAGCAGATCCCGGTGCCGTGGAGGAGCACGGCGCTGGCCGTGCAGGTTACCATCTCGTGGTCGGCATCGTTGGAGTGGGGAATGGTGTCTCGCACCCATTCGTACAAGCAGCGGGCTTTGGCAACCTCATCAGATAGTGTCTGTGTCAGTTCCAGAGCCTTCTGCCGGACAGCCGGAGTCTGCCAGTCAACAATGCTGTCGGAAACCAGATATTCGTTTATGTCATCCGTTTCAGGGTACATACGATCCTCGTTTGATATTTGGATTTGCATGGCAACTGATCATAACCATGTACGTGACCTGATACAAGCAACCTGATTGTCCTGCTCGAAGCCTCAGAGCTTCAAGCCGGCAGGTACTCCTCCCGCACCGGAGAGAAGACCTCCACAGCGGTCGATTCCTCGATGATCTCGGCGCAGTGGGGCATATCACCCGGAATGCACCAGCTATCCCCCGGCAGCACCTCATGGACATCCGTGCCGATGGTCAGCCGGATCCGGCCCTTGACCAGATACCCGGTCTGCTCGTGGGGATGGGAGTGCAGGGGCAGGGCGGCCCCTTTCTGCAGCCGGAACTCCACCATCAGGGTCCTGTCGCCATGCACCAGGGTCTTCTGTTCGATGCCCTCCAACACCAGCCGGTAACCTGCGTTGCTACGCTTCTCAAACATTTTTCACCTCATCGTTAACTCACGTATTCAGTTCATCCGGGGCAGAGGGGTATTGAAAGCAGGACGATACTCCTGTATGTATTGTGCTCGTATCGAATCATCCCTTTTGCACGCTGCATACTATGCCACGGAGGTATAACATGAGTCAAATCAACGTTGATCAGGAGAAATGCCGGCATGACGGCATTTGCACGGCGGTTTGCCCGATGAGTATCATTGAAATGAAGGACGGTGCGGTGCCCGGTCTGGTGGCGGGGCTGGAGGACCTCTGCATCACCTGCGGCCATTGCGTTGCCGTCTGTCCCCATGGCGCGCTGTCACTGGATGATATGCGGGTGGAGGATTGTCCGCCGCTGAAGGTGGAGCTGGCGCTTGGCAGTGGGCAGGCGGAGCAGTTTTTCCGGTCACGCCGCTCGATTCGCACCTATCAGGATAAAGCGGTGGAGCGGGAGAAGCTGGCCGCATTGATCGACCTGGCCCATTATGCGCCGACCGGCTCCAACAGCCAGCAGGTGCAGTGGCTGGTGGTCGATTCGCGGGAGCAGCTGCATGCCATGGGTGCCATGATCATCGGCATGCTCCGCTATCTGATCAAGGAAGGGCATCCCCTGGCGAAGGCCTACCGGCTGGAGCGCTCCGTGGCTGCCTGGGAAGCGGGAAAAGACCCGGTGCTGCGGGGTGCGCCGGCGCTTGTGATTGCCCATGCTCCTACCTCATATCCTCTGGCCCAGGTGGACTGCACTGCTGCGCTGACTTTCCTGGATCTGGCCGCGCCGACTGTCGGCCTTGGCGCCTGCTGGGCCGGGTTTTTCATGATGGCGGCAGCCCAGGTTCCTGCATTGCAGCAGGCGCTGGCCCTGCCGGAGGGTCACGCCTGCTGTGGTGCATTGATGATCGGTTATCCGCAATACGCGTATCACCGGCTGCCGACGAGGAAAGAGGCAATGGTCAGCTGGCGGGGGTAATATCGAAGTAAAGCTCCGTTGAGGATTTTTAGTTGCATATTTAGCAGGAAACGGCTGCTATTTCAATAAAGCAGCCGTTCCCTGTTGCAGGTCACCGTATTAATCCCTTGGTTACATCACTCTTTAATATACTTGCCGCCTTCGGCAGCGATAAAATCAATCAGCTTTTTCATTGATGCGGAAGGCATTCCTTTCGTCAGCAAATTGATCGGGCGGAAATAACCCGGAATCTCAACATCTTTTACCGTGCCATCCAATAGCGAGCGCGGGCCGAAGGCTATCGCGTCAGGGTTGCTGGAAACACTGTTCGTTATGTCCTTAAAGGAACTGGCGTCAAGAAACTCACTGAGCAGCGGCTTGCCGTCCAGCACCGCTTTTTGGAAGGCATTGTTTGTTGCGATATTGGTCTGGGATAACACCACAAGAATTGGCGCGTTATTTCCACCGACTTCCTTCCAATTGTTTGTCCTGCCTGTGAAAATACCGTTGAGCTGCTCTTTGCTCAGGCTCTTTACGGGATTGTTCTTGTGTACGATCGTGTGGATACGGGCTTTCCCGATCTGTGCTACCGAAAAATCACCCTGCTTTGAAAATGCCGCGCCGTTTTTTTTCACCAGGATTTCAAATTCATCAAAACTTCCGCCGAATGTGGATGCATCTACAGTGCCGGCCAGAAGATTCTTGTAAGAAAGGATGTCATTACTGTACAGCAGTTTGATGGTGATTCCGGATGCTTTCTCAAACGGTTCCTTGAGCGGCTTGATAACACCGTCTAGAGCGGCGCCTCCACCGCCGACCCTTATTTCTTCAGCATCAACAGGACACTGCAGCCCAAACAGTACCAACAGTGCAGCGAGAAACGTGCATACTGATTTCATGATACGCCTCCTCTTCGTGGAATGTGATATATGCAGGTGTTACCCGACACACCATCATAATTTCTCACACTTGATACACCCGCAGTGCCGGCGGCGTCAAGGAGTTACCAAATCAAAAAAATATAGGGAACGGTGATGTTTTCAATACAGCCGTTCCCTGGCCTCCGTCTCGGAAATTCCCTGTTCCGGGCGGCGTAGTTTATGGCGAGTATCAATGGCTCCTGTGGTGACGTGAATTTATTTCTTCCCCAGATACCTGCTCTTCACATTGAAAGCGACCATCCATTCGGCCATGGCGCGTTTCGGCAGGATCTTCAGCAGCTGGGCAGCGATCGCGTCCGCATCCTGAGACGTGGCTGCCAGCTCGCGCGCCTTGCTGTCGAACAGCAGCAGATACGCGCGCATCTCCCGCAGATCCTTCTTGCCGGAGAGCGGCCCATGGCCCGGTACGATCCGTTCCACGTCCATGCTCAGCAGGTTGTCGATGGTTGTTGTCCAGCCTTTGAAATCGCCATCAGCCAGATAGGGGTGAAAGTCGGTGAAGAGGATATCGCCGCTGAAGAGCAGCTTCTTGGCCGGGAGAAAGACCACCAGGCTGCCGGCGGTATGGGAGGGGGCGGTACGGATCAAGCGCACCTCTTCACCCCCCAGGTCGATGATCATCTGCTCGCTGAAGCCCAGCGTCGGCACGCTGATCTCGGTGCCGGCCATATCCTCCGGCTTCAGGCCGTAGTTGCCGGCGTTCTTCAGGATCCCGGCCCCCTGGCTGGCGAGCGACTGCCGGTCGGCCTCCTGGGAGATCACCGTGGCCCCCAGTTTGGCAAAGACGCAGTTGCCCAGGGCGTGGTCCAGGTGGGTGTGGGTGTTGACCACGTACTTGATCGGCTTGTTCGTGACCGTGCGGATATCGGCCAGGAAACGCTCCCCTTCTTTGGCGGAGATGAGCGTGTCCACCACCAGCACGCCGTCACGGCCGATGATGATCCCGGCGTTGGCCGCAAAGCTGTGGGCGGGGGAGGCGTCCTTGACGCCCACATAGGCATAGACATTGTCAGTCAGTCTGGTCAGTTCGGCAAAGGCGGTGCGGCTAAACAGCAGCGTAACAGCGACAAACGCAAGCATGAGCAAATTTTTCATCTGGTTTCCTCCTGATGGTAGTAATCTATGCTTACATGGTACGTTAAAGCGATTTTGTCAAGACCGTTGTCGCAGGGTGTGCGTACGTCTGTTCTGTTGACGGTGATAGAATGGTATGAGAGACGTTGACAGCAGCACACACCAGCACACACGCGTGTGATAGAGTGAGGTAATTGTCGTGGCGGTTTATTGCTGCGCACAGACGGGATATGCCCATTGGGTCAATAACGAGTAGAGGAAAACTTGATTACATGAATAATGCCAATGAAAACCAGGGAAACAGATTGCAGTATTGGGGACTGAAATTTATTGCAGCTGTACTGCTGATATATATCGGCTACAGATCACCGACTATGTGGTTGTCAATCAGTGCAGCCATCTGGGGCGGGTATGTCCTGTCAATGATCACGTCACCACTGCTTATTGCAGCTTCACAGAATACAAATTTCGCCAAAACAGCAAAACTGACCTTATCTGTTTTGGGAAATATAGCCACTGCGGCATTAATTTCAGTTCCCATTGTAATGCTTCATTGGTACAGGATCATATAGATAGGCCGCTCTTAAGATGATGGTAAAAACTCTACAACGTATTAATTCTGCTCAATCCGCCTTCAATCTTCATCTGTTGGCCATTGCCGCTGTCGTGTTGGGATCGCTTTCACATAGTTCCCTGTAGGTGCATCTTGTGGTAACCCGCCATTAGCGGATGTTGACTGGAGCCATTGTGATAAACGCTCTGCCCGTCTGACTGCTGTCAATCTCATGATGGCAAACCTGAGCTATGCTGATCTGTCCGGTGCCAGCTTGAACAGTGCCAATCTGGTGTCAGCCAACCTCTCCAAAGCTAATCTGGCCAATGCAGACCTGACGGAAGCAGACCTGAGCAATGCCAATCTGACGGATGCAGACCTGACTGATATAAATTTGACCGGCGCAGACCTGACAGGAGCAGACCTGACGGATGCAAACCTGACCGGAGCAGACCTGACGGATGCAAACCTGACCGGAGCGATCGGAGTAGCTGCTGAACTTCTGAGCGCTATAAAACCCGATAGTATTAAGCCTGCAATAAAAAGTAGCCCGTCCCTGTAGATTCTTCGGAATCTTTGTCAATCCTGCTTGTCGTTAGATGTTGTATTTTGTTCTGGTGCCGGTGATAGAAGGGCATGAGAGACGTTGACAGTAGTACCGCGACCGTGTGATAAGTGTGCATTAATTGTATTGCACGTTGCCTGGAGATTAATGGTTGTCGGTCAATACTGAGTTTGACTAAATTAAAATGAACATGAAAATAATCATCACGATATTGTTAGCCTTGCTGGTGGCTGTGCCCGCGCATGCAGATGTTGTTTGGCCGGCATTGTTTTTGGAAACGAGACTCTTCTCGGTTTGGCCAATCGTTATCGGTTTAATCATAGAGTACTTATTCCTTCGTCAGTATTTCATGCTTTCAGTTAAACGAGCCGTAATTTCCGACATCGTGATAAATACAGCTTCATCTGTGTTGGGAATTGCCTTGATTCCAATTGCTGGAATCGCTTGGGAGTTTTTTCCCGGCAGTGTCATGTATAAGGTTTTTAATGTCGGAACGTTTAATCCAGGTACGTGGGTAGCAACATACCTAATGGCTGTTGCAATAAATGCAATTGTTGAATCCATGACATTAGCCAAAATATTCAAATGCAAAATTGGTAAAAAGGGATTCTGGATTTTGTTTTTGGCAAATGCCATCAGTGTAGGAATAGCAATGGCTAGCCTATATTTCTATCCAATTGAAAACATGTAAGTCCAACCCTTATAAGGCCCCCGTCCGGTGATCTCCCGCCTGGTTGGCAGAATATAACAGCGAGAAGATGAACTATGATCATAAAGTACAGTCGAATACCTTCATGTATGTTTATCGTCGTAAGCCTCGCTGTCGGAGTGCCTTTGGTCTTGGCACTAGCTAAAAACGCCATCGAGTATAAATACTCTTGGATTGCATGGTCGCTTATGTGTGTCTCAATTATTGTCCTACTCCGAGGTATTCAACTCCTGATAGCTCCGGCGACTGTGTTGAAAATAAGTTCTGACGGAATTCATATTTATTACAAATTCGGAAGAGCATTTACCAAGGATGCTGATGTATTGCCATGGCAACTGATCGAGAAGATGCAAATCATAAGAGTCCACGGAAAGGATAACAGCTTTAATTGGGCTATAGAGCTTACCTTGGTTACTTCCCCCTGTTTTGACACAACTAAGAGGAACGCCTTGCAATGGAACTTAACCGGAAATTCCAATCCTAACCTGTTCTACCTTGACACTTTTGTTCTCGACCTCCCGAGGGAAAAGGCACTTGCCGCCTTGCAATCCGCATTGCATCACTGGCAGCAAAACCCGAATCCTGATGATTGTCTACACCTACAGGGAACAAACAATTCGGATCCTTTCGGCCTGGAATGTCAATCGGCATTGAATTTTGACCCGCTATAGGCGTTCAATTTTGACCCACCCCAGCAGTAGTTTTTAGTTGTTTATCCTCGTTCTGATTCTCCAGCTTTCATTTCCGGTTTCCACTATCTCGCAGTGATGAGTGATCCTGTCCAGCAGGGCTGTCGTCATCTTTCCATCCCCGAATACCTGTGGCCATTCGCCGAACGTCAGGTTGGTTGTTATGATCAGCGATGTTCTCTCGTAAAGCTTCGAGATCAGGTGGAACAGGAGTTGGCCGCCGTTCTTGGAGAATGGCAGGTAACCCAGTTCGTCAAGGACAACCAGGTCATGCCTTGCCAGGTGTTCCGCCAGCTTGCCACCCCGGTTGTCGAGTTTCTCCTGCTCCAACTGGTTCACCAGATCCAGTACGTTGAAGAACCTGGCTTTCCTGCCATTTCTGATACTCTGCCGAGCTATGGAGATGGCAAGGTGCGTCTTGCCGGTTCCGGTACCGCCGACCATGATGATGTTGCTGTGATCGGACAGGAAGCTGCCATCATAGAGGGTTCTGACTTGCATCTCATTGACTGGTGTGGCTGCGAACTCGAACCGGTCGAGATCCTTGTCTACCGGGAACCTGGCCAGACTCATGCGGTAACGGATGCTTCTTAACTTCCTCTCCGCCATCTCCGCTTCCAGGAGGTCGCACAGTATCTTGTCCGGAGTGGCCCGACTCTTTATCCCTGCCGCCAGCACCTCATCAAGGATGGACTTCATTCCGTACAGTCCGAGCGTCCCGATGGCTTCCATCAGTCGGTCACGCAGTACCATAGGCACCTCCCGAGAGGAGGCGGTCATAGCGGTAACAGTCCACCACCGGGACCAACCTGAGCAGCGGCAACTGTGCTGACGGCTGCAGCGGTTCCGGTTGCGGCTCATCGTGTGTGCGTGACAGAATGGTGAGTATGACATCGCTGCTGACCGTCTTGTCGGCTATCGATTTGGCGCACGCTTCTGCCACGGCTTCCAAGCCATAACGACGGACGACGCTCAATATCCCCACGAACTGGCGATCTCCGTCGCTGCGTTCCGCCAGTATCTTTCTGACCTCACCCATCGATTCCGGCAGATCCCATTCCTTGAAGGGGGCACCGTTTCGCAAGGCTCCCGGTTTCTGCTCCAGTACGGCGATATAATGCCAGGGGTCGTAGATGACCTTGTCACGACTGAGGTTACGGTCGTGGACTCCAACCGTTGTGCCGTTCATTACGATGATCACCCGGCTTGCGTATGCACGTACTGAGACTGTTTTACCGACAGCCATCGCATTGACGCTGTAACGGTTGCGGTCGAAGCTGATCAGGAGCTGCGGCGACACACGCGCAACGCTTTCCTGATAACCATCAAACGGAGACGGCATACTCAGCAGACGGTTGCGCTCTTCGGCAAACACCTCGTCAATGGTTCTGGTCCTGAGCTCGGGATGCTTGAAAGTGGCGGCGTGATTGCGGCACTGGTCCAGTAGCCATTCGTTCAACTCAGCCACGTCCTTGAACCGCCTACGCTGGGCAAAGAAACGTTTCCTGACTACGCCGACCTGGTTCTCGACCTGTCCCTTCTCCCAACCTGCGGCTGGCGTACAGGCTACCGGTTCAAACAGGTAGTGGGAGGCCAGGTTCTGGAAGCGACGGTTGAACACCCGGTCTTTGCCCATCAGCACCTTGGTAACTACCGTCTTCAGGTTGTCGTAGATGCCTCGCCTGCAGACACCGCCAAAGAACTCGAAGGCCCGGACATGGGCATCCATGACCATCTCAAGAGTTTCACGGGTATAGGCGACACAGAACGGTTTGCGGCTGTGACACAGGCGGAAGTGGGCGATCTTTATCTCTACGGGGACACCACCGAGTTCGACCTTCTCGTAACTCCAGTCGAACTGGAAAGCGTCACCAGGGTCATAGGCAAGGGGTATGAAGGCCTTTACAGCAGCCGTGCCGTCTGCTTTCTTCCAGTTGCTCACATAGCGGCGGACGCTGTCATAGCCTCCTTCGTATCCTGCACGCTGTAGCTGCTCAAACAGGATCTGAGAGCTTCTGCGATGGCGAACAGGCTTGCTGTTGTCCTCAGCCAGCCATTCAGAAAGGCTGGCTTCAAAGGAGCCGAGCTTCGGACGTGGCTGTTCAGTCCTTACGTACTTCTGGTCGGTCATGCCGGTGCGGAGGATGGTTCTGACGGTGTTCCTGGCAAGGTTGAATTCGCGGGTTATCTCCCGGATGCCTTTGCCATCTCGGTAGTGGGCGTGACGGACTTTGCGGATGGTTTCCACGTTCAGCATCTCCTTTCGGTACTCCTCTCTCTGGTTGGTTCCAGAGAGTATGGAGGAAGGTGCTGAGGTGGGTCAATTTTGGACGCCGATTATCCCCCTAAGTGGGTCAATATTGCATGCCGATTCACAGCCTGGAAAGCCAATGAGCCGCAACGGAGGCGCTATGAAAGCCCGTTCTGAGTCCACCTCGTCGCCTATATGGAAAACGCAGTAAAGCGGGACAGATCTGTTTAATTCCCAAAATAATTCTGTCCCGCTTTTTCCGCGCAGACCCTCTACCCCGTTGAACAGGAAAGGAAATCTAATATGATTAAAACTAATATTGTCGAACCAGGCTCTATTGTTGAGTTCATATTGGAAGGCAAGAGTACTCTTGATGAGGTGCTTGATATTATAAGCAGTCAATATTGCAATATCTCTAAAGGTGTGCTGTGGAATTTTAATAACGGAAGCAATTTAAATCTTAGCGCTAGTGACATGACTCGTATCGCACAAATGGTAAAAAAGTGAGCTAGACACAAAAGAACTGCATATGTAGGCTCAGTAGATGTGGAGTTTGGTCTTTTGCGAATGTATGAAACATATGCTTCAATACAATCCGTTCCACCAGTTATGAAGGTCTTCCGGGATCGAACTGAAGCAATTAAATGGATTAATGAATTTGACTGACCAACTTGTCAACTTTACCGCGTGATAGTAGGCTTGCTTTCGTGGCCCCCCACGTGGAATGAAACTAAAATGCCCAACCATCAGTAAGACCAGCCGAAGGCGGGTCAGCTTCAAACCCGTTGGTATTCACACCCGTCGAGCCAGTTCGCTGGCATATACAATACCGAGTGTATCGGCATGATCCCGCATCCAGTCCGTCAGACGAGTCGTGCCGGCAGGTTTGTCATTTACATAGAGTAAATCTGCCATCAAGCCTTTGATTTCTTCTTTCGTAATTATTACATCCCCAACAATCCGACCGATCACAAATCCGCTCAGGTGGCCAAGCCATGGAGGAATCCCTATAATCGGTCGTTGAATATGTAGAATTTTGCCGATAGTAGCCAATAGTTCACGATAGGTAAACGTTTCCGGGCCAATCGCATTGATTGTCACATTTTCTCTCAATTCACCCTGCTCAACTGCAAGGCGAGCCAAGTCGTCAACATATATCGGTTGGAGACGGTAAGAGCCATCACCAAAAACGCCTACTACCGGGAAACGACGTAACACCCATGCCATATTGTTGATCAGGATGTCCTCCTTACCAAACAGCACAGTCGGTCGCAGAATGGCGTAGGACAGGCCCGATTCTTTCAGCGCACGTTCCAATCTCCCCTTGCCACTGAAATATTCCCGTGGGGAATCTTCTGAAGGGTTGGTGATGCTGACGTGTACCACACGTTCAACGCCTGCTTCTTTCGCTGCCTCAAAGAGCCGCATGGTATTTTCCACCGCTTCTGAATGAGTAAATGTCGAATGGTTGAAACGCACCCAATACGTATTGTACAGGACTGTGGCCCCCGCCAGTGAATTGACCAATTGCGAGTGATTGCGGAAATCTAAAGGCCTTTTCTCAACGCAACCGCCAAAATAGTCTGGGCGGCTTTGACGGCTGGTTATGGTTCTCACCCTGTATCCGGCGTCAAGCAGGCGATGCGCAATATATTTGCCTGAATAACCGAACGCCCCGGTAACAACATGAAGTTCTGATTTCATAGCAACCTCCCGATGTGATGTGTTTTGTACTGTTGGTTCTGTATGTTCTGTAATTGCAGAACAGAAGTGTCAAAAAAATTATGTGCGACCCATAAAAAACGAAATAACAGCGCGCGCCTGGCTCTCGCCTGATAGGAGTTTTACAGCAAGCGTGTCGAATGTTTGTAACATCTGCTCCATCTGTTTCAACCGTTCAAGTGCAATGCCGTCTGGTGAGGCTTTAGCGCTCTCAAGCGTTTCTTGGATGCTCGTAACAATCGGGTCGAACTCCCGCTTCTTGCGTTCCCTCATGATATTGAACAGCATTTTCCAGACGTCCGGCTCGCAAACATAGAATTCACGCCGATCACCAGTGACAAAGGTCTTGCGAATTACGCTCCACGAACGCAATTCCTTGAGGCTCGTACTTACATTACTCTTACTCATGGTGAGTCTTTGAGCAATGTCATCTAGGCACCATGGTGTTTCCGTGGCGATCAAGAGGCCATGGACCCTTGCTACAGATGTATTCACGCCCCAAAGTGACCCCATTGACCCCCAGGAATCGATAAAATTATCCACAATAGAAACATCCATGCAGGTTCTCCTTGGTCTGTCTATACAGAACATATCAACTCGGTATATATTCGTCAATACAAATTTTGCTGACAACTTGATCTATCGGAAAAAGGTTGTAAAAGGGGCAAAAATAATCAGCCCGTCCCCATATAGCTCCCCATTTGGGGAGATCACCGGTTCACGCGCGTGCACGTGAACCGGTGAATACTGAGTTGAGCGAAGCATGAAATCCAGCACTTGTATTGGTCGCTTTATTGGTCTATATTTTGACCATCAAGGGATACGTATCAAGGAGGTAATACAATGAGAGCTATTTCAATCAGTAATGACATTGTTCCAATTGCAGAATTTAAAACCAATATTTCAAAGTGGTTCAAAACACTTCAGACATCCGGACATCCACTTATCATTACCCAAAACAGCAAACCAGCTGGTGTACTGTTGTCTGCTGCGGATTACGATGAACTGGTTTACCGAAAATCTTTTCTTGACTCTGTTGAGAAGGGGATTGAAGACGTTGAAAGCGGGCGTACCCAAACCACAGATGAATTGCGAAAAGCCCTGCGAGCCCGAAGAAGTGCGGGTAATCCATGAACGTAACATGGTCACAGGAAGCTGGAGAAAATCTGGTTGATATAGAGGAGTTTATTGCACGTGACAGTGTAGAGCGCGCTGTTCAGTTTGTTGATACCCTAATTGACCAGACTGAAGCAATTTTGGCTGACAATCCGAGAAGCGGAAGGACTGTGCCGGAAATAGGTAATCCTGATATTCGAGAGCTTATTTACCGAGGATATCGCATTGTCTACCGATTGAATGGTGATCGAATCGACATACTTACCGTATTTGAAGGGCACCGGCTATTGCGACTGAATGAATCAGGCGATTAGGAAAGCAGCTTGGGTCGGGCCAAGCTAACCACCAGCTGTAATGTTGAAACTAATGGGCGGTAGGCAGCCCTGTTTGTGGCCTTGGAGCCCCGTTTTTGCCCGTAAAAGAGGCATCTAATAATTGCGAGAGCAAACCGACATCATACTCCGGGGCAGGTGTGGCATAAGGAGTTTTCGAGGGTGGTAACCAGCGTACCCCTCGTACCTATATGGAAAATTTGACATTCAATTTCAGTCGTATCGCTTTTCGACGTGCCTTCCGGATCGGTTTGGTGATACTGGTAGCTCTGTGTGCGATATTTCCAAAGGAGGCTTTTACGAGCGGCCCCAACAGCGCAAAAATGGAAAAAGAATGGTACCGGTTGTCGATCTCCTCGATGGTGTATAAGCACTGGTCTGAACGTGACCCTGCCAAGTTGCAGCAAAGAATTCGCGAGGAAGAGGCTGAATTTCGACGCGAACATGCAGCGCTGATCAAAGCTGCGGAAGAGGGTGTTGAACGATGTTTCAGTGAGCGGCGTAAGCGGTATCCCGACCTCAAGCTCGTGAAATGGTCGATCGCGAAAGACTACCCCAATTTCGACGACATGATGGCAGACGAAGAAGGATTTCCCCAAAATACCAAGTTCTCTTTTTCGATGGGATTCAGACTTCAGAATCACGACCTGACTGCAGGCCTGGAAATCGGGTTTGCGAGTGCGCCCACGATCGCGGCTTATAAAGAGTTGAAAAAATCTCTAGCCGGACTTTTTGGACAGATCAATCAAAAAAAGTGGCCTGAACCGGATGCCGATTTTCCTGCCCCGATTTCAATTGGCGGGCCTAAACCGCCACACAGGAAGTAGTGCTGTGCAAATATAGCGACTGCCAATGCGATTGCCGGGAAAACCAGCGACCGGGAATAATGTTGGGAGAAATGGAAGTTCACAGCTCCACATCTCAAAAAGCAAGAAAAGAACTGATGTCCCAACTGGCTTACGAACTGCGCATAAAACCCGGCAGGTCAAAGCCATGACACCATTATCCGCATAAGGACAGACCATGCCGACCAGCCATCCCCTGAAAACTACACTCCCCTGGATTGCCGCGATAGCGGGCGGTCTGCTCGTGTTTCTGGGTTACGCCGGCTTTGACCAGTTCTACCTGGAATGGTTCTGCCTCGTGCCGGTCCTGTGGGCGATCCGGGATCAGAGCCCGGGACGGGCCTTCTGCATCGGCTGGCTGGCCGGCATCGTCATGAACATCGGCGGTTTCTACTGGGCCATCCATATGTTCCAGCAGTTCGCAGGCATGCCCTGGCCAACTGCCGCCCTCGGACTGCTGCTGCTGGCCGCGGCCAACGGCATCGTTTTTGCCGCCTGGGCGGGCGGCACGCGGCTGATCACCCGCGCTACCGGCTGGAGTGTGGTCTGGATCGCACCGGTGCTCTGGACCGCGCTGGAGAAGTTCTGGCCCGAAATATTCCCCAACTACCTGGGCGCCAGCCAGTACCAGCTCTATCTTCTGACCCAGATAGCGGATCTAACCGGCATCCTGGGGGTTACCTTTCTCGTTGTCTATCTCAATTCCACGCTCTATTTTGCGCTTGAACAGTGGTTCGGGCAGCGGCGCATCGCTGCCCGCCAGCTGCTGTTCTGCGCAGCGGTTATGGCCGCGGTGCTGATCTACGGCCAGCTGCGTATCCGGGACGTGGAGCGTCAGATCGGGGTGGCCGAAAAGCTGACCATCGGGTTGATTCAGACCAACCGCGGGGCGACTGCAAAACGCCTGGACACGACCAAACTGCTCAGTGAACACCAGGAGATGTCCCGCTCGCTGGTCGCCAGTCGCCCCGTCGACCTGATCGTCTGGCCGGAATCCGTCCTTGGGGTCAACCTGCCGTCCCGCGAGAAGAGCAGCCTGCCGACGGAGGTGACCGGCAATACCCACACCGCCACCCTGTTCGGTGTTGTCCTGCGAACCGGCGAGGGGGGGGCGGACCTGCCCCGTTCCTCGGCCCTGCTCACGGATGGCGATGGCCGGATTCTCGGCAGCTATGACAAGATCGTGCTGGTCCCCTTCGGCGAGTACATTCCGCTGGGCGAGACCTTTCCGTCCCTGTACTCACTGCTGCCGGTCAGGGGCAGGTTCCAACCCGGTGATATCCGTGAGCCGCTGTTGTTCGGAAAACACCTGCTGTCGGTGAACATCTGCTACGAGGACATCTTTCCCGGCCACATCCGCTCCCTGATGCAGGGCGGGCTCGACCGGCGCAAACCTGACGTGCTGATCAACCTGACCAACGATTCCTGGTACGGTAAAACCACCGAACCGCTGGAACACCTGGCCCTGGCAAGTTTCCGCTCGATCGAGCACCGCCGCTCGCTGGTACGTTCAACCAATACCGGTATCTCTGCATTCGTGGACCCGCTCGGCCGCATCGTTGCGCGCAGTGGAATCTGGACCCGGGAAACGCTGGTCGAACGGGTGCCGATGATGCGCGGGGGCACGGTCTACGGGGTGCTGGGAGACTGGTTTGGCTGGCTCTGCGGGCTGCTTGCCCTGGCCGGCCTCGTACTATCGGTGCGTCGCGGAAAACCTGAACAGCCTCCGACGCCCGGAAGGATGAGACAGGGCAGACACAACACCTGATTTATTAAGAGCTGACCTTAGATCAATAAACTGGAGGTAGACACGATGATTCCGGAAATAATGCTGGATGTACTGAAACAGGACGGGGTGGTTGCCATTGCAACTTTGGGACAGGAGGGACCGCATATGGTCAACACCTGGAATAGTTATGTGCAGACAACCCCCGATGGACGCCTGCTGATACCGGCCGGCTACATGTATAAGACCGAGGCCAATATTGCCTACAACAACACGGTGCTGATTACGTTGGGCAGCAGCAAGGTGGCGGGAAAGATGGGACCCGGTACCGGATTTCTGATCAAGGGTACGGCGGCCTTCATCAGCTCCGGGCCGGATTTTGATGCCACGAAGAAGAGATTCGCATGGGCACGGGCGGTAGTGGCCGTTACCATCGCCTCTGTCACGCAGACCTTATAGGCTGGCGGTTACTGCAGCGGCTTTTTCTGCATCAACACGAAAAACAGCACTACAGTCAGCGCTGCCACACCTCCGGCTGCGGCGAAGCCGAGCGGATAGCCGATCCGTTTTAGGGCGAGCCCCATAACCGTGGAGCCGGCCATCATCCCCAGATAGATACAGCTGTTGTACATTCCCATGGCCAGCCCGCGCTGCACGGCCGGGATCAGCTCGGCGATCATGGCGCCGATGGCGGTGAAGGTCAGGGCCATGCCGACCCCCATGACCACGGCGCAGCCCATCATCTGTCCCAGGTGTGCCGACTGTCCCATGGCACCCAATGCAACAGCCAGGCAGATCAGCCCTGCGGTAACCAGCCGGCGGCGATCACAGCGGTCGGCCAGTCTGCCGATCGGTACTCTGCCGACCACATTGGTTATGGCTTGGGCGGCAAACACCAGTCCGACCTGGGCCGGATCACATCCCTGCAGCGCGGCATACAACGGGAGAAAGGTCAGGAAGACACCGAAACCGATGCAGCTGCCGGTGGTTGCCAGCAGGCAGGCCAGCAGTCGCCGGTTGCGCAGCAACTCGACACTGGCTGACAAGGCGGCCTGCAGGCCGGTTTTGTGACGGGGAGGGCCGTGGGGCAGTACCAGTAGTGCCAGAACGGCAACCGCTGCCAACAGTCCGCCGGAGATCCAGAACACCTGGCGCAGGCCGACCGCCTTGGCCAGAAAGCCCCCCGAAGCCGGCCCCAGGGTCATGGCGATGTAAATGGCGGTGGTGTACCAGCCATAGGCCTGACCCAGGCGTTCGGCAGGCATGACATCTGCCACCAGTGAAAGCATGCCGGGGGCAAAGGCGGCCAGGCCGGCGCCGAAGAGGATATAGGCGGCGGCCATCTGACCCGGCTGGTGACACTGGGTCACCAGCAGTGAAGAGGCCGCCGTGGCAATGATGCCGGCAATGATCGGCATCCGCCGACCGGTGCGGTCGGCCAGCAGCCCGAAGGGAATCGACAACAGTCCGGCCGTCAGCATGAAGGCGCCGTTGATCGTACCCACCTGGGCCGGACCGGCCCCCAGCGTGGCGGCGAAGAGCGGCATAACCGGGATGCGCAGGTACGAGCTGAAAAAGGCGGCGAAACCGATCAGGCACAACAGCAGGAATGGAGTCAGGGAACGTTGTATGGGCATGTGGTCATATTACCGCTTGTACAAGGTAAAGAGGTTTCATTTTACGCATAATGAATGCCTGAGCCGCTGAAGAGCATTCAATGCGCTGGTTTCGCAGCCTGCGGGCTGTCCCGCCAACTCCATGCCGATGCGGTTGTTGTGCAGGTCCATGAGCTTGTCGCAGCATCTGTTGCTGCTGGATCCTTTACCAAATCCGAACATCACCGAACTGTCCTCTTCATGGGCGTCCAGAAGCCCTTTTGCAAACGCGCCGCCAAACTGCTCGGTCAGTTGGCAGGCCAGATAGGCATGGCGGGCTGCATCCCCGAGTCCGCTTTGTAGCGAGGCGCGATCCCACAGCCCTTCGTCGGCCTTGTCCTGCTCCCACTTCCGGACGTGCCTTTTGACGGACAATGCCCTGAAGCAATCCAGGGGGTGGATCAGGCAGTAGGCCTCTTCGGCCCAGTCGGAGACCGGCGCGGATTCAGTCAGCTTTTCGATGCTTTGCAGCTGCCCATCAACGCAGATTTCCTTCCGGCAGTCATCCGGCGCATACTGGTGAGGCTGTTCACCGGGAGCTGTCGAACAGGTCATTGTGCCGTCCGGTGGTACGGTCGGCCGCGTTACAGAGCAGCCCGCCAGCAAGAATAGTCCGGCCAGCAGCAGGTATTTCAGGAACGTGTATCGCCTGGTTATATCGATCATACGGGTGCAGATAAGAAGTCGCATCAGCGGTTGACGAGCGGCATCATGGCCGCCGGGTATCGTTCGCCGCTCGCCGCTCCCCTGGGCAGCATTTCGTCGATCTCGGCCCGTTCGGTTGCGCTGAGGGAGATCGTGCCGGCGGCAATATTCTCCTCCAGGAACGTTCTGCGCTTGGTGCCCGGTATCGGCACAATATCGTTGCCCTGGGCCATCAACCAAGCCAGGGCCAGCTGGCCGGGAGTGATCCCTTTGCGTGCGGCGATGGCCTGGACCCGATCCAGCAGTTCCAGGTTTTTCGAAAAGTTCTCTCCCTGAAAGCGGGGTGACGTACGGCGGTAGTCGTCGGCTGCAAATGCATCGGGGCTTTTCAATTGTCCGGTCAGGAAGCCGCGCCCCAGCGGGCTGTAGGCCACAAAGCCGATCCCCAGCTCCCGCAGGGTTGCCAGCAGTTCGTCTTCCGGATCGCGGCTCCAGAGGGAGTACTCGCTCTGCAGGGCGCTGATCGGATGTTCAGCGTGGGCGCGGGTGATGGTCTGGACACATGCCTCGGACAGCCCCAGATAGCGCACCTTGCCGGCCGTGATCAGATCGGCCATGACCCCCACGGTCTCCTCGATCGGCACGTCGGCGTCCACCCGGTGCTGGTAATACAGGTCGATGTGGTCCATGCCCAGGCGCTTGAGCGAGGCGTCACAGGCACTGCGCACATACTCGGGCCTGCCGCTGATGCCGCGGAAGCCCGGGTCGGCACTCCTCTGGATACCAAACTTGGTGGCGATCACCACCTGATCCCGTCTGTTGCGCAACGCTTTGCCGACCAGCTCCTCGTTGGTAAAGGGGCCGTAGGCATCCGAGGTGTCGAACAGGGTGACCCCCAGATCGAGAGCGCGGTGGATGGTGGCGATGGATTCCTCCTCGTCCCGCACCCCGTAGAATTCCGACATCCCCATGCATCCCAACCCCTGGGCCGATACGCTCAATCCCTGTGTTCCCAGTTTCCTCTGATCCATGGTCATACTCCTTGCGTATCCGCAGTTCTGCCTGAATGTTTTTCAACGTGGTAGCAGGAATCACCGGATTTATCAACCAGGAAGCTGAGTCATCGCTGCCTGTTACCTGTTGCAGGGCTGCTTTGAAAACTGCATGTACCGGTCGTGATGTCGTATACGATCAGCCTCTAGAAAATAAATTGACAGAAAGAGTGGAATGCGGGTAACTTGGAATGAACGTTCATTCAATTTCTGGGAGACGCTATATGATCAAGCCGGACAAACGGGAAGAAATAGTGCATGCCGCTCTGGAGCTGATAGCTGAAAACGGCTTCCACGGCGCACCCATGGCAATGATCGCCGAGCGGGCCAATGTCGCTGCCGGAACGATCTACCGCTACTTCGAGAACAAGGACGTGCTGATAAATGAGCTGTATGCAGATATCGAGAAGAATATCCTAGTGGCTCTGCAGGAGGGGTACTCGGTCGAAAAGCCGTTCCGCGAGCGCTTTCTGCATCTGGGTACGGAGCTGTTGCACCATTTTATCCGCAATCCGCTGGTTTTTCGCTATCTGGAGCAGTTCCATAACTCTCCCTATGGCGTGGAATTCAGGCGGGATAAGATCCTGGGCACGACGACCAGCGGCTGCAATGTGTTCAGAGAGCTGTTCGAGTTGGGCATAACCCAGCAGATCCTGAAGGACCTGCCCTTGGTGATACTGTTCGCCCTCTTTTTCGGCCCGGTATTATCCGTGGCCCGGGATCATATTCTCGGTTTTGTCGAGTTGGATGAAGCCCTGATCCATCGGACCATCGAGGCTTGCTGGGACGGCATCAAGCGCTGAACACGGGCAACGGGCTGCAATAAGGTTTTTGATTATATATTTAAAAATGAACATTCATTTTCACACTATTCTCAGAGGTGTCTATGCAAATCACGTACAGAACAGCATTATTTGCCAGTGTTGGAATCCTTGCCTTCAGTATTCTGGTCACCGGCTGCAGTAAGCCCAAGGCTGCCCCGCCGCAGGCACCCACCCCTGAAGTGGGTATTGTGGTGGTAAAACCGCAGCGGGTGGCATTGACGACGGAGCTGACCGGTCGCACCGCGCCCAACCTGATTGCCGAGGTCCGGCCGCAGGTCAACGGCATCATCAAGAAACGGGTCTTCACCGAGGGGGGCGATGTCAAAGCCGGCCAGGTGCTGTACCAGATCGACCCGGCGACGTACCAGGCAGCCTTTGCCAGCGCCAAGGCCGCCGAGGCCAGGGCCGAGGCCAGCTTGAATGCCGTTAGGCTCAAGGCCCAGCGCTATCAGGAGCTGGTTGCCATCAAGGCGGTCAGCCAGCAGGACAACGATGATGCCCAGGCCTCGCTCAAACAGGCCGAGGCCGATGTTGCCTCTGCCAAGGCCGCCGTGGAAACCGCCCGGATCAACCTGGCCTACACCAGGGTGACTGCCCCCATTTCCGGACGGATCGGGCGTTCAACCGTCACCGACGGGGCGCTGGTGACCGCCAACCAGACCGGCGCGCTGGCCACGATCCAGCAGCTCGGTTCCATGTATGTTGATGTCACCCAGTCCAGTGCTGAACTGCTCAAATTGAAGCAGAACCTTGCCAGCGGCCTGATGAAGAACAATGGTGCCGCCCAGGCGCGGGTCAAGCTGCTGCTGGAAGACGGCAGTGCCTATCCGCTGCCCGGCACCCTGAAATTTTCGGAAGTCACTGTCGATCAAAGCACCGGTTCGATTACGCTGCGGGCGATCTTCCCGAACCCGAAACAGACCCTGCTTCCGGGGATGTTTGTGCGCGCCATTCTGGAGGAGGGGGTAAGTGAGAATGCCATTCTCATTCCGCAGCGCGGCGTGAGCCGCAATCCGAAAGGCGAGGCCGTGGTCATGACCGTCGGAGCGGGAGAGAAGGTGGAGCCGCGCCCGATCAAGGTTGTCCGTACGCTTGGCGACAGCTGGCTGGTCAGCGACGGGCTGAAAGCGGGTGACCGTGTCATCGTGGAGGGGCTGCAGAAGGCAAGGCCGGGAACCGTGGTCAAAGCGGTGCCGTTCGGTTCTGCACCGGCAGCGGCAGCACCTGCTGGCGCCGCGCAACCTGCGGCAGCAAAGAAATAACAACATTTCCTTCTCCTCCGGGGAGAAGGTGGCCGAAGGCCGGATGAGGGGAGAGTGTGCCGCACAGCACGTTTCCCACTCACCCTAATCCTCTCTCTCAGGGAGAGGGGACATGTAACGTCATATAAGGAGCCGCTCCATGCCTAAATTTTTCATAAATCGCCCGATCTTTGCCTGGGTTATTGCCATCATGGTCATGCTGGCCGGCCTGCTGTCGATCAAGAAACTGCCGGTCTCTCAATACCCGCCGATCGCGCCGCCGCAGATCGCTATTAATGCCATGTATCCGGGCGCTTCGGCCCAGACCGTACAGGACACCGTCACCCAGGTCATTGAGCAAAAGCTGAACGGCATCGACAACCTGATCTATATGTCGTCCACCAGCGACTCGGCCGGTGCCGTGACCATCACCCTGACCTTCAAGGCCGGCACCGACCCCAATATCGCCCAGGTGCAGGTGCAGAACAAGCTGCAGCTGGCCGTGCCGCTCCTGCCCCAGATTGTCCAGCGCTCGGGGATTCAGGTGGTAAAATCCACCCGAAACTTCCTGCTGATCGTCGGCCTGGTATCGGAAGACGGCTCCATGGATCGCAATACGCTGACCGACTACATGGTCTCAAACCTCCAGGATATCGTCAGCCGCCTGGAGGGGGTTGGCGAACTGATGATTTTCGGTACCCAGAATGCCATGCGCATCTGGCTGAACCCGGCCAAGCTGAACAACTACCACATGACCACCAACGACGTCATCGCTGCGCTGCAGTCCCAGAATGCCCAGGTGTCGGCCGGCCAGTTCGGCGGCTCCCCTGCCAACCAGGGACAGCAACTCAATGCCACCATCAACGCCCGCTCCCTGCTGACGACTCCGGAGCAGTTCGATGCCATCATCCTGCGCACCAATCCTGACGGCTCTACGGTCAAGCTCAGGGATGTGGCCGAAAGCAAGATCGGCACCGAGAACTACGAGATTCAGTCCTATTACAACGGCAAGCCATTGGGTGGCATGGCGATCCGCCTGGCGTCCGGCGCCAATGCCCTGGAAACCGGTGACCGGATCAAAGCCAAGATGGCGGAGTTGTCCAAATACTTCCCCCCCGGCATGAAGGTGGTCTATCCCTACGACTCAACCCCCTTCGTCAAGATCTCCATTGAAGAGGTAGTTCAGACCCTGATCGAGGCGGTCTTCCTGGTCTTTATCATCATGTTCCTTTTTCTGCAGAACATCCGCGCCACGCTGATCCCAACCATCGCGGTACCGGTGGTCCTTCTGGGCACCATGGGTGTATTGGCGGTCTGCGGGTACTCCATCAACACCCTGACCATGTTCGCTCTGGTGATTGTCATCGGCCTGCTGGTGGATGACGCCATCGTGGTCGTGGAGAACGTGGAGCGGATCATGTCCGAGGAGGGGCTGTCGCCCCATGATGCCACCATCAAATCCATGGGGCAGATCACCAGCGCCCTGTGGGGCATCGCCACCGTACTGACGGCGGTCTTCCTTCCCATGGCCTTCTTTCCCGGCTCCACCGGCGTCATCTACCGCCAGTTCTCCATTACCATCATCTCGGCCATGATCCTGTCCGTATTGGTTGCCATGATCCTGACCCCGGCGCTCTGTGCCACCCTGCTCAAACCGGTGGAAAAAGGGCACACGCCCGGGGAGTGCGGCTGGTTCTGCCAATTCTTCCGCTACTTCAACCGGGCATTCGATTTCTGCCGGGCCAAGTATGAAGGGATCGTCGGGCGCTCTTTCGGCAAGCCGGTACGCTATCTGGTGGTCTATGGCTGCATTGTGGCCGCCATGGCCTTCTTCTTCATGAAGCTTCCCACCTCATTCCTGCCGGATGAGGATCAGGGCTTTATCATCTGCCAGGTCCAGTTGCCGGCCGGCGCCACCCAGGAGCGGACCATCCAGGTCATCCGACAGCTGGAACAGCATTTCCTGGAGAAAGAGTCGAAAACCGTGCAAGGCGTCATTACCGTGGCCGGCTTCAGCTTTGCCGGTCGCGGCCAGAACATGGGGCTGGCCTTTGTCAGGCTCAAACACTGGGACCAGCGCAAGAGCCCCGATATGAAGGCGTCGGCCATTGCCGGCCGGGCCATGGGGGCATTCTCGAAATTCAGGGATGGACTCGCCTTTGCCTTCTCACCACCGGCAGTACTCGAACTGGGAGTGGCCAACGGGTTCGACCTGCAGCTGCAGGATCGTGGCGGCCTGGGGCATGAAAAGCTGATGGAGGCGCGCAATCAGCTGCTGGGCATGGCCATGAAAAACAAGAAACTGGTAGCAGTGCGCCCCAACGGTCAGGATGATTCGCCCCAGTTCAAGCTCGACATCGACGACGTGCGGGCCGGAGCTCTGGGGGTTTCCCAGGCTGATATCAACAGCGTCCTCTCTACGGCCTGGGGCAGCACCTATGTCAACGACTTTATTCAGAACGGCCGGGTCAAGAAGGTTTACCTCCAGGCCGACGCCAAATACCGCATGCTGCCGGAGGATATCAACAGCTGGTATGTCAGCAATAAACAAGGGGAGATGGTACCGTTTTCCGCCTTTGCCACCGCCCGCTGGCAGTATGGCTCGCCCCGCCTGGAGCGTTACAACGGCATATCGGCTGTGGAGGTTCTGGGACAGGCCGCACCCGGCATCAGTACCGGCGAAGCCATGGACGAAGTGGAAAAGATGGTGGCCCAGCTGCCGCCCGGCATCGGCTATGAATGGACCGGCCTCTCCTACGAGGAACGGAATGCCGGGGCCCAGGCACCGGCCCTGTATGCCATCTCCCTGCTGGTGGTGTTCCTCTCCGTGGCGGCTCTGTACGAGAGCTGGACCATCCCCTTCGTCAACCTGCTGATGCTGCCGCTGGGGCTGGTGGGTGCAGTTGTCGCGGTCAAGCTGCGGGTGTTTCCCAACGATGTGTATCTGCAGATCGGACTGCTGACGACGGTCGGCCTTTCCACCAAGAACGCCATCCTGATCATCCAGTTCATCAAGGACCAGATGCATCAGGGGCATGAACTGGTGGAAGCGACGCTGATGGCGGTCAAGATCAGGCTGCGGCCGGTCATCATGACCTCGCTGGCCTTCTTCTTCGGCACCCTGCCGCTGGCGCTGACCAAAGGGGCCGGTGCTTCCGCCCAGAACGCCATCGGAACTGCGGTCACCGGAGGATTGTTGTCGGCGACCTTTATCGACCTGATCTTTATTCCGTTCTTCTTTGTCCTGGTTTCCCGAATGTTCGGAAAGAAGAAATACAAACCTCACGCAGAAGAACCAAAAGCAGTCACCGCTTCGGAGGTAAACTGATATGAACCCTGTACGACGGATGATGACAGTCCTGTTTCTCCCTCTGGGCGCGGTACTTTTCCTTGGCGGCTGCGCGACCATGGCCCCCACATACACCCAGCCGGTTGCCCCGGTTCCGGCGGCCTGGCCCAGCGGTCCGGCCTATCAGTCTGCCGCCGCTCCAGCGCAGAAGCCGCTGGCCGAGATCCCCTGGCGGGAGTTCTTCGTGGACGAACAGTTGCGCACGCTGATCGCCCTGGCCCTGGAGAATAACCGCGACCTGCGGGTCGCCACCCTCAACATCGAGCGTTCCCGGGCCCAGTACCAGATCCGGAGCTCCGATCTGCTGCCGAAGGTAGACGCTAACGCTGCTGCCAGTTTTCAGCGCATACCGGAATCCTTTTCCTCCAGCGGACGGGCCACTCGGTCTGATCAGTACAGCGTCGGTCTGGGCGTCAGTTCCTATGAGCTGGATCTGTTCGGCCGGGTGCGCAGTCTCAAGGACCAGGCCCTGGAGCAGTACCTGGCCACTGAGCAGGCGCAGCGCAGTGTTCAGATCAGTCTGGTTGCACAGGTCGCCGCCGCCTATCTGGCGCTGGCAGCCGACCGTGAGCGGCTGCAATTTGCCAAGGATACGCTGACAAACCAGCTGGAGTCGTTCAAGCTGACCAGAAGCCGCTTCGAGGCCGGAGTCACGTCCCAGCTCACCGTGAATCAGGCCCAGACCACCGTGGATACGGCGCGTGTGGATATCGCCCGCTTCACCACCCTGGTGGCCCAGGACGAAAATGCCCTGGCCCTGGTAGTCGGCTCGATCGTACCGGCTGAACTGCTTCCGCAATCGCTTTCCCTGTCACTGACCGCGCTCAGGGACCTTGCTCCCGGACTGCCGTCCGATGTGCTGCTGGGACGTCCCGACATCCTCCAGGCCGAAGGCGTTCTTAAGGGGGCCAACGCCAATATCGGCGCGGCCAGGGCCGCCTTTTTCCCCCGCATCACCCTGGTTTCATCCATCGGTTTCGGTACAGATGACCTGGCTGGTCTGTTCAAGCCCGGCTCCTTTGCCTGGAAGTTCGCGCCGCAGATCACGCTCCCGATCTTTGACGGCGGCAGCAACCGGGCCAATCTGACCGTGTCCGAAGTGGATCGTGACATCGCCGTGGCCCAGTACGAGAAGGCCATTCAGACCGCCTTCCGTGAGGTGGCCGACGCCCTGGCCCAGCGGGGGACCATCGATGACCAGGTGGCTGCCCAGCAGTCGCTTACCAACGCCACCGCCGAAAGCTATACACTCTCCCAGGCCCGCTTTGACAAAGGGGTGGACAGTTTCCTGACGGTGCTGGACTCCCAGCGCTCCCTGTACGGGGCACAGCTGAACCTGATCAGTACCCGTCTGGCGCGTCTGAACAATCTGGTAACGCTCTACAAGGTGTTGGGTGGAGGCGGGGGCAGGTGAGCAGCTTGCATGGTGGGTCAGGGTACAGGATGTTCCTGTACCCTTTTGGCACAACATAGTTTGTCAGGATATTGTTGCAGGTTCTGGCTGGGCAGGATTCGTCTCTTCAAGCTCCCGTTGCTCACGAATGAACCTGGCGACGGATATTACTTTTCAAGTGAAACGGGAAAACACACATTATGGGGCAGGTTGGCCTTGGCACCACACTTCGAGCAGGCAATGGTCGGGCTGTTTGTCAGATGGTAGACTTCATTCAGAAGTCCCATCTGACTGAGCCAGCAGATGTGTCCTTTATGCATTTCTCCGCACGAGCAGGTTTGTTCTGATTCTTCTATCTTCTGATCGGCAGTCATTGTCATCTCCAAAAATTCCTGTTGTTGAATCATAAACTTGTCACGACCGGTGAGTAGTACCAGAAACAGAGCGCATTTACCATGCAGTTCGATGATGTATTGTGCTCCTGCCCGTTCCGGGCGGCCGGATGTTTCACCAGCCCTGCTGCTGCCAGCAGTCGCAAGGAAAAGAGGTCAGGCTGCTTCTCTCTTGTGAGAGTAGAATCCGATCAGGAATTCGGCATCCCGGGGCGAGAGATCGAACTTGAAGATGGCTTCATTGACGAGCGGCATCACCGGCTGATCCGGGTGCTCCTGCAGATTTCCGGATACCCATTTGACGGCGCGTCGGATGTCTTCTCCATCTGGTAACAGTTCATTCATGGTCGTCTGTCTCCTCTGCATCCACTGCGTAGACTCAATCGCATTCTCCTAGCCAAATACGCTATCATGACAGCTCTCCTCTGCGCGGTTTCAGGGAGCTGAAACTGACCAATCTGCGCATATCTTCATCATACAGGTTCAGGCGCAATGATCCCAGGCTTTTTCGCAGGGAAAGCGGCTGTACCGCCTGCAACTCCGGAATGGCATCATAGCACTGCTGCAGGCGGTAGTTCGGAATGCCGGGACGCACATGGTGCACATGATGGATGCCGATGTTGCCCGTAACCCATTGCAGGAGTCGCGGCAGCCGGTAATAGGAAGCCCCTTCCATGGCGGCGCGCCACGGGTCCCATTCTTCGTGTCGCGCCCAGTAGACCCCCTCGAACTGATGCTGGTTGTAGAACAGCCAGACGCCGAGGGTTGCGGCCATGGTCAGCACCGGGATCTGGACCAGGAGGTAAGTGCGGAAACCGATTGTCAGGCCGGCAGTTACGGCAATGGCGGCAATGGCCAGGTTGGTGCAGATTACGCTGATGAAATCGATCCTTTTCGCCCCTGGCGACGGGTAGCGGTTGCGCAGCAGGAAGTAATACAGCGGGCCGATGCCGAGCAGGATGAGGGGATGCCGGTACAAGCGGTAGGCAAGGCGCTTGAGCGGCGGCGCAGACAGGTACTCCTCGACGGTCATGGTCGTAATATCCCCCATGCCGCGCCGGTCCAGGTCACCTGAGGTGATGTGATGCCCGGCATGACTGCGTCGCCAGTCATGAAACGCGGTGAAGGTCAGGATGCCGCAGATATACCCCACGTTTCTGTTCCAGCGGGGTGAGGGGAGGAACGACCCGTGGGTGCAGTCATGGAAAAAGATGAAGATCCGGGAGAACAGGGCGGCTGCAGCAGTGCCAAGTGCAAGGGTGATCCAGTAGGGCTGGTTGTGGCGGATGGTCTCGGCCATCAGGGCCAGCAGCAACAGATAGGGGATCAGGGCCGTCAGGAGTTGCCGGATTGCGCTGCGGGTGTCGGGTTTGGCGAACTGCGCGGTGGCCTGGTACCACTCCGGTTTTTCTTTTTTCGCGACGATAAGCACTGGATTGAAGGACATGACTCAGCTCCCGCAATGTCTGATCCTGGAATTCACCTGTTTCAATAATAGCAAAAAAATATGCTGCCCTCAAATGCCTGGTGAACAACACCCTGCTTTGTGATATCAGGTGCAACGCTTGATGCGGAAGAAGGCATGCAATCCGGCGATTGTTATATTAAAAATAGATTGTGGTAAAATTTTAGGATAAGCTTCCCGGGATTGTCCTGTAACAGCAGATGTCATCTTCGATACAGGAGATGTGCTGTTGCCGGTTGATCCAGAAAATGATGGTATAGATGCCAGGAAGGGATATTGACGATGCACCACACCGCACCAGGTCGACCGGCAGGTTCCCGGGCCGCTCTCGTTTACACCCTGCTGATTATTGCGGTCCTGGCTGTTTTTGCCGTGGTACTTGCAACGTATCTGTCCCGAAGGCTTGAAAAACGAACCGAGGAAGAGCTGACCCAACAGGTGGCACTTCTGGTCAACACCATGTCGTCCTACCACGCGGCATTATCCGACAGCGCCGTAAAGATCGCCGCTATCTTCCGTACCCGCTTCCCGGACGGGTTCTCGCTCGACCCCGCCAAACTGGTTACCATCAATGGTGTCAAAACCCCGCTTTTAAAAAACGGATCGATTGCCCTGAATCTGAACAATAGGATTGTTGACCGGTTTACGGCTGAAACCCGGGCGGTCGGCACGGTGTTTGTCCGCAAGGATGACGATTTCATCCGCGTGTCCACCTCGTTAAAGATGGAGGATGGCAGCCGTGCTATCGGTACACTCCTCGAAAGAAATCATCCCGCCTATCAGGGTTTATTGAAAGGTATCGGATATGTCGGCAAGGCTGAACTGTTCGGCAAGGATTACATGACCTCGTACCAGCCGGTTAAAGACAGCGCGGGCAACGTCATTGCCGTACTCTTTGTCGGACTGGATTTTACCGACAACCTCAAGGGGTTGAAGGATACAATCCGCAACACCCGAATCGGGGAAAGCGGCTACATCTTTGTGCTGGATGCCAAGGAGGGGCGCGACTACGGGAAAATCCAGATTCATCCTGTCAAGGAAGGCAGCAACCTGATCGATTTACGGGACTCGAACGGCCGCGCATTTACCCGGGAGATTCTGGAAAAGAAAGAGGGGATCATACGCTATCCCTGGATCAACAAGGAACTTGGTGAGACAAAGATACGTGAAAAACTGGTCGCCTATCGCACCCTGAAGGAGTGGAACTGGGTTGTCTGTGCAGGTTCATGGCTGGATGAATTGAATCGTGATGCCCGGACATTACTGATGGCCATGCTTGGGGCGACGATGGTTGTGGCACTTGTCCTCGTGCTGCTTTTCAGAGCCATGCTGCGGATGGAAGAGCATTTGACCAGTGATCTGCAGAAACGGATCGATGACTTTCAGGAATCGCAGGAAGAGCTGCAGGCGACAGAGGAGATGCTGCGGTCGCAGGTCGACGAATACATTATGAGTCAGGACGAACTGCAGGCAACTGAAGAGATGTTGCGGGAACAGATCGGGGAATACCTGGTCACCCACGACAAACTGAAGGAGACTGAGGAGTTGTTGCGGGTTCAGCTGGAGGTCGCTGAAGTGATTTCTCAAAAGTTCAGGGCGGTTTTTGAACACTCACCCATAACGGTTGCCCTTACCAGTCTGCCGGAGGGGGCTTTCACAGAAGTAAATCAGACATTTATCGATATGTTCGGCTATTCCCGGGATGAGGCGCTCGGAAAAACCACCGTTGATCTGGGGGTGTGGCTGCACGAATCCGATCGCAAAAACTATCTGCAGCTTTTGCGGGAGCAGGGCCACATTACAAACTTCGAGGCCGAGATGTGCCGCAAGGGTGGTGAGGCGTTTTCAGCGCTCATTTCCGGTGTGCAGCTGGAAATCGGCGGCAAGCCGTGTGTCCTGAGCGCGGTCATGGAGATAACGGAGCAGAAACGTCTCCAGAGCCAGCTGCTCCAGACGCAGAAGATGGATGTTGTCGGTCAGTTGGCCGGAGGCATTGCCCATGATTTCAATAACATGCTGGCCGGGATCATGGCTGCAGCCGAGCTGCTGAAACTGCGGATGCCGGGTGATGAGAAAAACCTCAAGCTGGTGAACACCATTCTCGAAGCTACAACCCGTTCAGCCGATCTGACCCGTGAGCTGTTGACCTTTTCCCGCAAAGAAACTGCCGCTTCAAAGCCGGTACACATTCACGACATCGTCGCCTCTGTCATGAGCCTGCTGGAACGTACAATTGACAAGCAGATTCAGCAATTCGCCCGTTTGGGGGGCGGCAACCCGGTTGTAATGGGCGACCAGACCCAGCTGCAGAATGCGCTGCTCAATCTGGGGGTTAATGCCCGTGACGCCATGCCGCAGGGAGGCACCCTGACCTATGCAGCCGCCGAGAAAGTGCTGGATGAGTATGCCTGCCGCTCAATGGGCATCTCTCTTGCTCCCGGCCGTTACGTTGAAATAACGGTGACTGATACCGGAATCGGCATGTCAAAGCCAGTCATGGAGCATATATTTGAGCCCTTTTTTACGACCAAGGGGGTTGGTAAAGGTACCGGACTCGGGTTGGCGGCTGTGTACGGGGCGGTTAAAAGCCATGGCGGAGAAATCAGTGTCCGGAGTCAACAGGGTCAAGGTTCGGTATTTACAATTCTGTTGCCGATGATCGCTGACGAATCGAACAAACTGGTGCTCAAGGATGAAGCTGTGTATGGCAGTGGTGGCATATTACTGGTCGATGACGAAAATATGCTGCGGTTGGTGGGTCGCGATCTGCTTGAAGATCTGGGTTATACGGTGTTTCTGGCAGAAGACGGCGAACAGGCACTGAAAGTGTTTGCCGCTCACGACAAGGAGATCTCGCTGGTCATGCTGGACATGATTATGCCGAAGATGGGTGGGATGGAGACCTTCCTGCGTTTACGTGAACAGTCTCCCGGGGTCAAGGTGCTGTTCTGCTCCGGATTCAGCAGGGAAGGTACCGGGTGTGAATTGGTGGGACTGGGGGGCAACGGCTTTATTCAAAAACCGTACAATCGAAGTGAGCTGAGCAGGGTAGTGGCGGAAGTTCTGGCATGAACGTGAAGAAGGAAACCGGCAACCGGTTTCCTTCTTTTAATGTGTGGCATTAACTCACGTTCGTTGAAAGCGCAGCGGACGGTTACGGGGGGGCATGCAACCCGATGGCTAAGCTTTCGTGTCCACCGATGAATCTGATTTAGAAACTGTTTCACGCAACAGTAGCGTAAGTTCTGAAGGCACTTGGTAGATAAGCCTGTCGGCAGTATCCATGTACTTGGTGATTAAAGCACCTTTCTGATCATATACAATTTCCACTTTGGCGGGGGCCTGGTCAGATGTTTTGGCGTCGACGACCTTCTTTGCCTCTTCCTTCTTTGCTTCTTCCTTTTTTTCAGCAGATATTGCCTGATGTGACAATGTGGACAGGCTGACTGTATCGACAGGTAGTGGATTGCCCTCTTTGGGTAAGGCTGGATTTGGGTTTGACGAAGCGTTCCGCTTGCCTTCCTGGGCTGGATTTGACTGAGAGCTTGAAAGAAGAGGGAGCGTCTGGTCTATGCTCATTGCCGTGTCTGGTGTCACAACATACCTCCCCTTTCTCATAGAAGTCGTTAACATAGTCATAATATACTGTTATTATACTACCCCACATTGATAAATTTTAAAACACATTTTATGCACCATGGTGCGGCCTTTGACTGCAACATATTCCTGTTGCCGTGTCCGGAGTCTATTGCACTGATGCGTTGAATTTATCCTGAATCTTCTGACGGTACCCCACAATCTCGTTGCGCAACGACGACAGCTTGGCCATCTTTTCATCAATCATGTTTATATGCACATCCAGGATGCGAACCAGCTCCGGAATCATGCGTTCCGTTTGCTTTGCCTCGCCATAGACCTTGTACAGATCCTGCATCTCGCGGATGGTCAGTCCGAGATCCTTCAACTTCATGATGAACTTGATCCGCCGCACTGTATAGGGGGCATAACCGCGATTAGCCCCGTCGGATCGTTCCGTTGCCTCAATTATTCCCACCTCTTCCCAATAGCGCAAGGTGCGGGTGGTAAGCCCGAGTGTCTTGCATAATTCACCTATGGTGACAATTTCTTCTGTTTCCGGCATAGCAACCTCCAATTAGATTGTGACTTGCGTTATAGCCCCTCTCCTCAAGATTATAAAGATATTTATCCTCGCCACCCGCTGTTCTGGAAAATTAATAAAAACGTTCTATTTAATTTTGTTTTTATATTTTAGATACATGTGCTGTTTTGTCGCCATAATTAGTGGATTGTATAGATCTTCACAAAATGATGTTAATATTTTTGTTGACTTAGACGTAAGCGTGATATAGATATTTTACAGCATACTGCATTTGCTGACCAAAATAAATATTACGTGTACGTAAAAAACATAACCCGGGCTCATTACAAAAGGAGGAGGTGCGGTATGGGAACAAAGCTGTATAACTGGAGCGAGGTGGCGCGGAATCCGAAGTATCTGGAACTCAAGCGCAAGAAGAGGGTGTTTTTGTTCGGCTGGTGGATTGCGGCATCGGTGTATTACTTCTCTTTGCCGCTGCTGTCCGGCTACTTCCCGGAGTTGTTCAAGATCAAGCTGATCGGGGTCATCAATTTTGGCTACCTGTTCATACTTTCCCAATTCGTCGTGGCCATTTTTGTCGCCATGTACTACACGAAGGTCGCCAACCGGGATTTCGACCGTTTGACAGCCGAACTGCTAAAAGAAATTCAATAAGGAGGAGGGGACTCATGTTTAAGAATATCATTTCAGCACTGATGCTGACACTTCTCCTGACAACAGTCGGGTTTGGCGCAGAACCAGCAAAATCGGCACCACAGGCAGGCGTGGCCGCATCGACAGCCGCACCGGCGCTGCAGTCTCCGGCGCCAGTCCAGAGCCAGGCTGCAGCCGTGGCTGCTCCGGCGCCCATCTCGGGGGTGCCGACCAAGGTCAAACCCAATCGCGCCATTACTATCAGCATGTTCATGGCGATCATCGGCATCACCCTGTGTGTAGTCATCTGGGCGGCCCGCTCGACAAAATCGGCCTCGGATTTCTACACTGCCGGCGGCGGCATCACCGGCCTGCAGAACGGCTGGGCCATTGCCGGTGACTACATGTCGGCCGCTTCGTTCCTGGGTATGTCCGGCCTGATCTCGCTGTACGGCATCGACGGCTTCATGTATGCGGTTGGTCCCATGTTCTCGTTTATCGCCATCCTGCTGGTGATTGCCGAGCCGTGCCGCAATGCCGGCAAATTCACCCTGGGCGATATCCTCTCCTTCCGCACCTCACCCAAGCCGGTGCGTGCCGTGGCGGCCATCTCCACGGTCACCGTATCGCTCTTTTATCTGATCGCCCAGATGGTCGGGGCCGGCAAGCTGATGCAGGTCCTGCTGGACATCCCCTATCGTGTCTCGGTTATCGGCGTCGGTGTCCTGATGGTGGGCTACGTCGTTTTCGGCGGTATGAAGGCCACCACCTGGGTGCAGATCATCAAGGCCGGCCTGTTGATGAGCGGTACCGTTCTGTTGGCGTTTCTGGTGCTGGCTAAGGCCGGTTTCAACCCGGTCGGCTTCTTCACTGACATCGTCGGCAGCCAGCTGATCCAGGATCACGTCCGCATCAACGTACTCAAGGATGCCCTGCCCAAGCCGGGCTTTGACTATGGCCAGCGTTTCATGGAGCCGGGCCTGTTCCTGAAGAACCCGCTCGACCAGGTTTCGCTCGGTATCGCCTGGGCACTGGGTGCCGCCGGCCTGCCGCACATCCTGATGCGCTTCTTTACCGTGCCCAGCGCCAAGGAAGCCCGCAAATCCATCGTTATTGCCCTGTTCATCAACAGTACCTTCTTCTTCCTGATCAACATCATCGGCTTTGGAGCCGCACTGTACCTGTCGCCCCAGCTGATCAGCTCGGTTGACAAGGGCGGCAACATGGCGACCCTGCTCCTGGCCCAGCTTCTGGGCGGTGGTGCCGGTTCCCTGGGTGGCGACATGTTTCTGGCCTTTATCTGCGCTGTAGCCTTTGCCACGATCCTGGCGGTCGTTTCCGGTCTGGTACTGGCCGCATCTGCAGCCATCGCCCATGACGTCTATGTCAATATCGTCATGGACGGCAAGGCCGATCAGCATACCCAGGTCAAGGTTGCCCGGATCACCTCGCTGTTTGTCGGTATCGCAGCCATCGTCATGGGGCTGGCGGCTGAGAAGGAGAATGTCGTGGCACTGGTGGCCCTGGCCTTTGCCGTGGCCGCCTCGGGCAACTTCCCGGCGGTCATGCTGTCCCTGTTCTGGAAACGCTTCAATACGGCCGGTGTCATCTCGGCCCTGCTGGTGGGTACGATCTCGGCCCTGGGTCTGGTAGTAATTTCCCCGGTCATGACCTATCCGCAGAAGATCGCCGATGATGCCAAAAAGATGATCGTGACCCTGGAAAAGAAGCAGGCCGAAGGAACCGTGCTGGCCGAGAAGGATCTGAAGGTGCTGGACAAATCGCGCAAGGATTTTGAGAAGAACAATGGCGGGACCTCCATGGTCGGCCTCAAAGCCCCGATCTTCCCGCTCAAGAACCCCGGCATCGTCTCCGTACCGCTGGGTCTGATTGCAGCCATCCTGGGGACACTGCTGTTCCGTGACCGGCGGGCCGAAGAGATGTTCGACGAGATCGAGGTGCGGCAGGTTACCGGTCTGGGTATATCCAAGGCCAGTGACCACTAATCGGATGCCCTGCGAGGTCATGCCTCGCAGGGCTGTCTTGTAAAATCAAATCAAGTTTGTTGATGATAGAACGCTGTATCATAAGTTCTTGACTTGTACGTAAATGGAATAATATAGTGTGACTCGTTGCAAATTAAATAGTGTTTTATTGATGCGGCGAAAGGAGCTGTTGTATGTCAAGTGCTGAACGAGCTGGCGATGAGGGGGTCATGCTCCTCAATAACCTGAGCAAGGAAGAACTGGTCAGGATCATCGTCGATGATGCCAAGAACTGGCTGGCCCATGACGGGGTCTGGTTCCAGGCAATCGAGAAACGCTACGGCATGGATGTGGCCGTGGAAATAGATACAGAAGCCTGGCGCCTCTTTACGGTCATCGAAGCCAAGCGGATCATGGAACGGCTGGGAATCAAGCCGGGCGGCGGCATAGCAGCACTGGTAGAATGCCTGAAGCACCGCTTCTATGCCCGACTGAATCTTCAGGAAAGCATTGAGGTGACGGAAACGCGGGCGGTCTTCCGGATGCTTGACTGCCGCGTCCAGTCGGCCCGCAAGCGCAAAGGGCTGGCCGATCATCCCTGCAAGTCGGTGGGGATCGTTGAATACTCCGAATTTGCCAGGGCAATTGACCCGCGCATTGTTACCTGCTGCATCGCCTGTCCGCCGGATGTACATCCGGAAGAGTTCTGGTGCGCCTGGGAATTTACGCTGGCTGTATAATTATAAATTGCATGAAGGAGGTCGCTGATGTCAGCAGCCATTGAACCATACAAGACCAGCCACAAAGTCCGTTTTGTCACCGCCACCAGCCTTTTCGATGGCCATGATGCCACGATTAACGTCATCCGCCGCATCCTGCAGTCTTCCGGCGCCGAAGTCATTCATCTGGGGCATAACCGCTCGGTGGAGGAGGTTGTTACCGCCGCCATCCAGGAGGATGCCCAGGGGATTGCGGTCAGCTGCTATCAGGGTGGTCATGTGGAGTTTTTCAGGTATATCATCGATCTCCTGGCGGAACGTGGCGAAGGACATATCAAGGTCTTTGGCGGTGGCGGTGGCGTGATCGTGCCGGACGAAATTGCCGAAATCGAAGGGTACGGCGTATCCAAGATCTTTTCTCCGGAAGACGGCCGGCGCATGGGGCTGCAGGGAATGATCAATATGATGCTACAGGAATGCGATTTCGCCCTGGAGCGCGATGCCCAGGAGCAGGTTGCCCGCCTGGCGCAGCGAGACATCAGGGCGGTCAATACCCTGATCACCCTGGCGGAACAGGCGGTCCACGACCACTCCAGCGGGTACGGCGCACTGCGCGCTACCATCCGCGGCATGGCACAGGATGCCCCGGTGATCGGCATCACCGGAACCGGCGGTGCCGGCAAAAGCTCCATTACCGATGAACTGGTGCGCCGCTTTACCCTGGATTTCCCGGACAAGAGTGTTGCCATCCTGGCGGTAGATCCTTCACGCCAGCGGACCGGCGGGGCGCTTCTGGGTGACCGCATCCGCATGAATTCCATCAATTCCAACCGTATTTATATGCGCTCCCTGGCCACCCGCGAATCCCAGACCGAGCTGTCGGCGGCCATCCAGGACGCCATCGAGGTGACCAAGGCGGCCGGCTTCGACCTGATCTTTGTGGAGACCAGCGGCATTGGCCAGGGCAACGCCGGTGTGGTCGGGATCTGTGATGTGTCGCTGTATGTGATGACCTGTGAATTCGGAGCGCCGACCCAGCTGGAAAAGATCGATATGCTCGATTTTGCCGATGTGGTGGCCATCAACAAGTTTGAACGCAAAGGGTCGGAAGATGCCCTACGCAATGTGCGCAAGCAGTACCGCCGCAACCGCAACCTGTTTGAGGTGGCCGATGAGGCCCTGCCGGTGTTCGGCACGATCGCCTCCCAGTTCAACGATCCGGGCACAAATGTGCTGTACCTGGCGTTGATCAATGCCATCAATGCCAAAAAACAGAACAATTGGCGCTCCGCGCTGCCGGTCTCGGAAAAGGACAGCCTCAAGAAATACATCATCCCCTCGGACCGGGTGCATTACCTGGGCGAAATTGTCAATACCTCCCGCAGTTACCGCAAACAGGTGGCGGAACAGTCGGGTGTGGCCCGCCGGCTCTTTCAATTGAACGGTGCCAAAGAGGTTGTCGGCAATGCCGCAACGGTCGCTGACCTGGATCAGCAGATCGCCCTCTTTGACCGCAAGCTGCATGAGGAACCGAAACAGATCCTCAAAGAATGGCCGGAGCTGAAGGCTGCCTACCGCCGCGATCAGCTGGTGACAAAGGTCAGGGACAAGGAGATCCGCAGCGACCTGTACACGACCACCCTGTCCGGTACACGCATCCCCAAGGTCTGTTTGCCGGATTATGCCGACTGGGGCGAGATCCTGCGCTGGTGCATGCTGGAAAACGCACCGGGCTACTTCCCCTTTACCGCCGGGGTATTCCCGTTCAAGCGGGCCGAAGAGGATCCCAAGCGCCAGTTTGCCGGCGAGGGGAGCCCGGAGCGCACCAACCGCCGCTTTCATTACCTCTGCAAGGATGACGATGCCAAACGCTTATCGACCGCCTTTGACAGCGTCACGCTCTACGGCGAGGATCCGGATTTTCCGCCGGACATCTACGGCAAGGTCGGTGAAAGCGGGGTCTCCATCTGCACGGTCAATGACATGGAGAAGCTGTTTGCCGGCTTCGACCTGTGCGCCCCCAACACCAGCGTTTCCATCACCATCAACGGCCCGGCGCCGATGATGCTGGCATTTTTCTTCAATGCCGCCATCAATCAGCAGGTGGACCGCTTCCGCGACAAGAACGGCCGGGAGCCGTCTGCGGACGAATACGCCGAGATCAGCAGCTGTACCGTCCAGACCGTGCGCGGCACGGTGCAGGCCGACATCCTCAAGGAGGACCAGGGACAGAATACCTGTATCTTCTCCACCGAATTCGCCCTGAAGATGATGGGCGATATTCAGCAGTATTTCATTGAAAAAAAGATACGCAACTACTACTCTGTCTCCATCAGCGGCTACCACATCGCCGAGGCCGGTGCCAACCCGATCAGCCAGCTGGCCTTCACACTGTCCAACGGTTTCACCTTCGTGGAATATTACCTGTCCCGGGGGATGCACATCGATGATTTTGCCCCGAACCTGTCCTATTTCTTCAGCAACGGACTGGACCCGGAGTATACCGTCATCGGTCGGGTGGCACGGCGCCTCTGGGCGGTGGTCATGCGCGAGAAATACGGCGCCAACGACCGCAGCCAGAAACTCAAATACCACATCCAGACCTCGGGGCGTTCGCTGCACGCCCAGGAAATGGATTTCAACGACATCCGCACCACCCTGCAGGCCTTGATGGCGATCTATGACAACTGCAACTCGCTGCATACCAATGCCTACGATGAAGCGGTCACCACGCCGACCGAGGAGTCGGTGCGGCGCGCCATGGCGATCCAGATGATCATCACCAAGGAATTCGGTCTGGCCAAAAACGAGAATTCGCTGCAGGGTTCCTTCATTATCGAGGAGTTGACCGACCTGGTGGAAGAAGCGGTGCTGTGTGAGTTTGAAAGGATTGATTCGCGCGGCGGGGTGCTGGGGGCGATGGAAACCCAGTATCAGCGTTCCAAAATCCAGGATGAATCCATGCTGTATGAGCACAAGAAGCATAACGGTGAACTGCCGATCGTGGGGGTCAACACCTTCCGCAACCCGCGGGCCGATGAAGAGGGTTATCAGGTTACCGGTGAACTGGCCCGGGCGACCAAAGAGGAGAAGGAACAGCAGATCCGCAACCTGCGCGCCTTCCAGGAGCTCAACCGCGACAAGGCCCCGGCGGCCCTCAAGCGGCTGCAGGACACGGCGGTCAGCGGCGGCAATATCTTTGCCGAACTGATGGAAACGGTCAAGGTGGCTTCCCTGGGACAGATCAGCCACGCCCTGTTTGAGGTAGGCGGCCGCTATCGCCGGAATATGTAGAAAGGACGCTTTATGGTCACACCCGCTGAAACTTCACTGTATAAAACCCTGCATCTCTCCAGCGATCCGGCGGTTCGTCGGCGCTATATGATCGTCGACGAGCCGATCATCGGCAACTTCCGCTTCGGTCTGCTGCTGGAGGATCTGGATATTGTGGCGGAACAGACCGCCCTCGGCTATGTGCGCCGTTTTCACAGCGATGCCTGTGTGGTCACCGCCGCCATCGACAATATCATTGTCCGACACGTGGTCGACAACGATCGCGACATCCGCATCCATGCCCGCATCAATCATGTAGGCCGCTCATCGATGGTGGTCGGCATCCGGGTCGAGCATCCGGGAGATTCCTCGACCCATATCGCCTCCTGCTATTTCACCATGGTCGCCCGGGGCGGTGAAAACGCCGAGGAGAGCAGGGTGCTGCCCCCGCTGGAGTATGCCGATGAACTGGAACAGCAGCGCGCGAACAAGGCGATTGCTGCCCGGGAAGAGCATCGTCAGCAGCATGCCGCCGAGCAGGAACCTCCCAGCCACCAGGAATTCAAGCTGCTGCAGCAGCTGCATGCTGCCCAGGAAGAGCCCGGTTTCAGCGGCCTGAAAGCCAAAAAACTGGTTGTGGATGGCTGGGACCGTATGTATCCGGAACAGGAATACGTGCCGCATCGCATCTTCGGCGGCTACATCATACGCCGGGCCTACGAACTCTCTTCGATCTGTTCGGAACTGGTTGCGCCCGACCGTTCAGTAATTGCAGCGGTAAACGGCATCAATTTTTTCCATCCGGTACGGCTCGGCGACAAGCTGCATTATACCTGCCGGGTGGTCTTTACCAGCGACAGCTTCATCTGCGTTGAGGCCAACATTGAACGGATCAGCCGCGACCGCTCCAGCAAGGCGCTCTCCAACTCGTGCCTCTTCACCTTTGTCAATGTGGACAGCAACCTCAAACACCGCCCGGTTCCGGGTATCTATCCGGCCACCTATTCCGAAGATGCCCGTTATCTCTCGGCATTTCGCAGTCATCAGGCACTGCTGGGACATTACGCGCTGATTTGATTGATTTGAGACGGCAGTAGCGACGTCATTGCACTGTTTCAGGGGGGATTGAACATGGATATTTTTCAGGTTATCCGCGACCGGCGCAGCATCCGCAAATACAAGGACACGCCGGTTGAGCGGGAAAAGATCGAACAGATTCTGGATGCTGCCCGTCTGGCCCCTTCCTGGAAGGATATGCAGTGCTGGCGTTTTCTGGTGCTGGACGATGCAGAGCAACGGGCCAGGGTGCTGGCGGCCTTTCCCGATGACAATCCGGGCAAAAAGGCGATCGCCATGGCACCGGTAGTGATCGTGGTCTGTGCCGATCCCCGGGAATCAGGGGTGGAGAACGGCATCGAGTATTATATTGCCGACACTGCCATCGCCTTTGAACATCTCTGTCTGGCCGCCCACGCCCTGGGGCTGGGTACCTGCTGGATGGGGTGGTACAATGAAGAGCAGATCAAGCGTGCCCTCGCTATTCCGGACGATATCCGGATCATCGGCATCACGCCGCTGGGCTACCCGGATCAGGAGCCCAAGGCGCGGCCGCGCAAGGAGCTGCCGGAGATAGCCTATTACAACGAGTGGCCGTAGTACGGTTCCTACACTATCCCATGCTGGAGGCAGATATGATTACCCGCGATGAAGCTGCACAGAGAATTACCGCCATGCAGGCGCAGCTCAAAGATAAAGGGCTGGACGGCGCCCTGTTCATCTTTCCGATTGATGTCTACTATTTTTCCGGTACCCGCCAGAACTCGACCCTCTGGCTGCCGACCGCTGGAGAACCGATCCTGATGGTGCGCAAAAGCCTTGCCCGGGCCAAGGGTGAGAGTCCACTGGCGGACATCCGCCCTTTTCCTTCCAGCAAGGAGTTCGCTGCAACACTCCCGGCCGAGGCGCTTAAAATCGGCTTTACCTATGACGTGGCACCGGTGCAGCAGCTGAATTTCTATTCTAAGTTGCTGGCGGATCGTGAATTCGTCGACATATCGCCGCTCAACCGTGAGGTGCGCTCGGTCAAATCCGTCTTTGAGCTGCAGCAGATCAAGGCCAGCGGCGATGCACTTTCTGCGATCTTTACCAAGGTTCCGGAGTTTTTGAAGGAGGGCATGCGCGAGCTGGACCTGGCGGCCGAGTTTGAATACCGGCTGCGCAAGGCCGGCAACGAAGGCTTTGTCCGCATGCGGGCCTATAACCAGGAGCTGTTCGGCGGGCTGGCGCTTTCGTCCGGGGCCGCCAGTTACGGCTTCTTCGATGGTGCGGTCACCGGCAAGGGGCTCTCCAATGCCTCTCCCCAGGGGGCATCCCTCGATCTCATTGCCCGGGATATGCCGGTGATGATCGATTTCACCGGTGTCTTCAACGGCTACATTACCGATATGACCCGGATGTTTGTCATCGGCACCCTTGACCCGGAGTTGCAGCGCGCCTTCGACCTGGCACTGGAAATCCAGGCCTATCTCCAGCGTGAGCTGAAACCGGGAGCCATCTGTGAAGAGCTGTTTTTAAAGGCGGTAGAGTTGGCGGAGCAGGGCGGGTTTGGCGACAGGTTCATGGGGATGCCCGGCGAGCAGGCACGTTTTGTCGGGCACGGCGTCGGGCTGGAACTGGATGAATTTCCGGTCATTGCCCAGGGTTTCAAGGTCCCGCTGCAGGCCGGCCAGACCATTGCCATCGAGCCGAAGTTCGTCATCCCGGGCAAAGGGGTGATCGGTATCGAAAACACCTTTGCCGTAACACCTGAGGGTGGTCGCAAGATGACCGATATCCCGGATGCGATCACGTTTTTGTAGCAGTGTCAGATATAGGAAAAAGGAAAGGGGCGCTGCCGATGTAGCGCCCCTTTTTAACATCCTGATAGATGCTGGAGATTAATTGCTACTTCGGTAGCTCCGGAGACTGAATATATCGTTCAACAGCATCTTCCAGGTTCCTCCTTCACGGATCAGTTTGAATTCGCGAGTGATGTAATCAACGTTGACAATTTCATGTGTGCCGGAATACATGGTGTCAGAGGGGAAAACATAGGTGCTTTCGAGACCGATTTTCGCGGAAACGGTAGCTTCGTTGTCATACTCGTTCAGTACCTTGAAGTTATTCAATTTTTGCCAGCAGCAAGCCGGACGCACCGAAGTACCCGGTGTCCGTTCAATAAACGGATGATTTCCTCCCAGCTTTTCCACAAACGAATCCCTGGATTCTGTGCCTCGCTGGGCCAATCGCTCATAAAGCTGTGTGATCCAGTTGTCACGCCAAAGGTCAAGGGTCGTAGAAACGGCTTGTTCGAGCATCCCCGGATCAGTTGCGGCATTGACAGGAGCGACTGGGATACACAACACAAGCAGGCAGCACAAGGCGCCGGCCGCAATCTTTTGATGAAGTTTCATTGTAGTACCTCAGTCTGTTTTCGCATGGTAGATCAATCGCAGTATTTTTGTAATGTGTCATTGTACAAAGCCACCGGTACGTACCTCAGTCAGGACGCCGTTACGGAACAGTAAGGTATGCAGCAGCGTTGAACCCTGATTGTACGTCCATTCCTGCACCTCGATGTAGATGGTTTTTGTCCCGGTCTTGCTTTCCGCTCTGCTGACTTCGATCTCCATCGCTTCCTCGCGTTTGAACATGCCGGCCGGTGGATCACATTTTGCCGCAACAGTGGAGATGCTGTCGCCGGTGGAGACGATGTTGCCGTTGGGACAGCGGAAGTTGTCGGCACGCGCCTGCTCAACAGTCAAAGCAAAAATTGTGGCAAAAATTGCAACATTCCATTTCATGATTCTTTCTCCTTGGTGTTATCAGGTTTTGTTTGTCTAAATTATCCGAATAGAAGACTGATTGAACCGGCCAAAGGTTACAGGTGGATATTTATCAGACTGACATCATTTACGTGGCTGTCACAGCCTGCCTACCCTCAATCAAACCGTGTGCGCATTTTGCAGAGCCGTAGCAGATGTTGTTCATAACATGTTTTTAATATGATATAACATACTGCAATCATGTTGGTATGCATGTATAATACTCAGCATGTTCTCATTGTTGTTACAGCAGGATCAATCTGTAACGTATAACTATCTTGCTGCTGAATAAAAATAAATAAAAACGCGTTCCATTTTTAGTTGACTAGAACGTAAACGTAATATAAATTTGGATTACAAACTTACAGGAGGCTTGCAATGAATACAGAAGTTTATGTTGTTGACGGAAAAAGGACACCGTTTGGATCTTTTGGTGGCGTACTCTCCGAGATTCCTTCCACCACACTCGCAGCAACGGTGATCAAAGGCCTGCTGCAAGCTTCAGACGTCCCTGCTTCTGCCGTCAGCGAGGTGATTATCGGTCAAGTGCTTTCCGGTGGTGTGGGTCAGGCCCCGGCCCGTCAGGCCATGCGTGCTGCCGGCATCCCGGACTCGACACCTGCTTTGACGATCAACAAGGTGTGCGGCAGCGGCCTTAAGTCGATCATGCTCGGCGCAGATTCCATTCGCCTGGCGGAATCATCCCTCGTGATTGCCGGCGGCATGGAAAATATGTCCATGGCCCCCTATTTCCTCAAGAAGGCGCGCAACGGCTTCCGCATGGGCAACGGTGAAATTATCGACCTGATGGTCCATGACGGACTGACCGACCCCTACACCGGCGTCCATATGGGCGATATCGGCGAGAAAAGTGCCGCGCAGAGCGGTATCGGTCGCGAGGAGCAGGATGCCTTTGCCCTGCGCTCCTTCAGACTCTCCCAGGCTGCCATCAAGGAGGGGGTCTTCAAGGATGAAATAGTGCCGGTCGTCAAAAATGTGCGTGGGGCTGAGACGCTCGTCAGCGAGGATGAAGAGCCCTTTAAGGTGAATTTTGACAAGTTTACCACCCTCAAGTCTGTCTTTAAAAAGGACGGCACCATCACTGCCGCCAATGCCTCCAGTATCAGCGATGGCGCCGCCATGCTGATGCTGGCCGATCAAGCGGCATTGACCAGGTACAACCTGAAGCCGAAGGCCCGTATTGTTGCGTATGCCACCGAAAGCCGCCACCCGGACAATTTCCCGGATGCGCCGATCGGCGCCATTGAAAAGGTGTGCGCCAAGGCCGGTCTTTCCCTGAATGATATCGATCTGTTCGAGATCAACGAGGCCTTTGCCCTGGTAACGCTGCTGGCAATCAAGGGACTGAAGCTGCCGGAGGAAAAGGTCAACGTCAATGGCGGTGCCTGTGCCATCGGCCATCCGATCGGCGCCAGCGGCGCCCGTCTGGCGGCAACCGTTATCCGTGAACTGCATCGCCAGAACAAGCGCTACGGCTTGGCCACGCTGTGTATCGGCGGCGGCGAGGCGGTGGCGGTAATATTCGAGAGAGTTTGAGTTGGTTGAGCCTTACTACACTATCCCTTAAACAGGGTTATGGAGGGACTATGATTTCGAAAGTAGGAGTTCTCGGCGCAGGTCAGATGGGTAACGGCATTGCACATGTTTTCGCCCAGTTCGGCTATCAGGTTGTTCTCTTCGATATTTCCGAAGTGCAACTCGAAAAAGCGATCACAACCATCAGGCAGAACCTGGAGCGTCAAGCAAAAAAGGGTGTTATCGCTGAGTCGCTGGTCGGGGAGACAGTGGGGCGGATAATGACCACGAAGAACATGACCGATCTGGCACATGTGGAATTTGCCGTGGAAGCGGTCACTGAGCACGAGCCTCTCAAGTTGGATATCTTCCGCAAGCTGGATGACATTGTGCAACCCAGCGCAATTCTGGCTTCCAATACGTCATCCATACCGATTACCAAAATCGCCTCAGTTACCAAACGTCCGGACAAGGTGATCGGCATGCATTTCATGAATCCGGTGCCGGTCATGAAACTGGTCGAGATCATTCGGGGGCACGCCACCAGTGATGCAACTTTCAGGCTGATCTCCGAACTGGTGGCCAAGTTGGAGAAGGAGATGGCGGTTTCCCAGGATTATCCCGGATTTATTGTCAACCGGGTCCTGATCCCGATGATCAACGAGGCAGTTTTTGCCCTGTATGAAGGGATCGCCACCGCAGAAGACATCGACAAGGGGATGAAACTCGGCACCAATCAGCCGATGGGGCCGCTGACCCTGGCGGATTTCATCGGCCTGGATACGGTGCTGGCGATCGCCAATGTGCTCTATGACGGTTTCAAGGATCCCAAATACCGTCCCTGCCCGCTACTGGTCAAGATGGTCAATGCCGGATACATGGGGCGCAAATCAGGAAGAGGATTCTATACCTACTAACGGGAGAGATTGAATATGGAATTTACCGATCTGCTGATTGAAACAACCGATGGCGTCGCCACACTGACCATCAATAGCCCCCGCACCATGAATGCCCTGAACAGCTCCATTCTTGGACAACTGGAATGTGCCCTGTACGGGCTGAACCTGGATGCCGCGGTCAAAGTGGTGGTCATTACCGGTGCCGGAGACAAGGCCTTTGTTGCCGGTGCGGATATCAAGGAAATGTCTGCCATGAACTCTTTTGAAGGGCATCAGTTCGGCCTCAAGGGGCAGCGGGTCATGATGCTGATCGAAAAGATGACCAAGCCGGTCATCGCTGCTGTCAATGGCTATGCCCTGGGCGGTGGCCTGGAACTGGCGCTGGCCTGTGATTTTATCTACGCCTCCGAAAAGGCCCGGTTCGGTTTTCCGGAAGTAACCCTGGGTATCATGCCCGGCTTTGGCGGGACACAGAACCTGCCCCGGCTGATCGGGCCGAACCGCGCCAACGAGATGATCTTCTCCGGCAGCATGCTGAATGCCGAGAAGGCCTGCCTGTGGGGGATCGTAAACCAGGTATTTGCCCCCGAAGAGCTGCTCCCGAAAACTATGGAGGTGGCTACGGCGATTGCCCGGCTCGGGACGCTCGGCGTCGCTTATGCCAAGGACGCGATTGCCAATGGTCTCAATATGGGCAAGGAGGACGGTTTCCGTTACGAAGCCTCTCTCTTCGGGGTTCTCTTTGCCACTGCGGATCAGAAAGAAGGCATGGGGGCGTTTGTGGAAAAGCGCAAAGCTGCGTTCCAAGGAAAATAATACCAACACAACAGGGAGGTAGTCATGAATTTCGAACTGAGCCAGGACCACAAGGTGTTGCAATCCGCCGTACGAGACTTTGTCGAGAAAGAAATCAAGCCGATTGCCATGAAGATCGACGAGGATCATATGATCCCCGATTCTCTTGTTGCAAAAATGAGTGAAATGGGCTTTCTTGGCAGCTATCTGCCGGAAGAATACGGCGGTGCCGGTCTGGACATGCTCTCCTACGCCATCGTGGTCGAAGAGGTCTCCAAGGCCTGCGGCTCCAGCGGCGTCCTGATCTCGGCCCACACCTCCCTGGCCAGCGGCCCGATCTACACCTTTGGTACTGAAGAGCAGAAGAAGAAATGGCTGCCGGACCTCAACACCGGCAAGAAAATCGGCTGTTTCCTGCTGACCGAGCCCAATGCCGGCAGCGATGCAGGGGGGACCGCCACCACCTACAAGCGTGAAGGGGATGAATTCGTCATCAACGGCGGCAAGACCTTCATCACCAATGGCGGCTACCTGGGGACCGGTGTGCTGATAGCCTCCTTTGACCGCAGCCTGAAGCACAAGGGCATCAGTGCCTTCATTGTCGACCTGCAGTCACCCGGCGTCACCATCCTCAAGAACGAGAACAAGATGGGCATTCGCGGCAGCTACACCACCGCCTTTGCCTTCGACAACCTGCGCGTCCCGGTTGAAAACCTGCTGGGGCAGGAGGGCAAGGGCTTCAACGTTGCCATGGACACCCTCAACGGCGGCCGGATCGGGATCGCCTCCCAGGCCCTCGGCATCGCCGAAGGGGCCTTTGAACGGGCCCTGGCCTATTCCAAGGAGCGCAAGCAGTTTGACCAGCCCATCTGCGACTTTCAGGCGATCCAGTTCAAGCTGGCCGATATGTGGACCAGCATCGAAACCAGCAAACTCCTGACGTACCGGGCGGCCTGCCTGAAAGATGCCAAGAAGAGCTACACCATGGAATCGGCCATGTGCAAGATGCACGCCTCGGAAACCGCCACCTTTGTCACCAAGGAGGCGGTGCAGATTCACGGCGGCTACGGCTACATCGCCGACTACGAAGTGGAGCGCATGTACCGCGACGCCAAGATCACCGAGATCTACGAAGGCACCAACGAGGTACAGCGGGTGGTTATCTCGAAACTGCTGTTGTCGTAGGCGATTGGGTTCAATAAGTCCCCTCTCCCTCTGGGAGAGGGTTAGGGTGAGGGGAGCAGGTGTTGTATTGTATCGCGGCCCCTCATCCGGACTTCGGCCACCTTCTCCCAGAGGGAGAAGGAACTAGATAATTAATCAGTATTAAAACATGATGTAGAATGCAGTGTAGGGCAAGGAGTAAGGATGGAAGCAACCCGCGAAATATACTGGAACATTGGACACGGGGTCGTCATCCCCATGTACCTTCTGGCCTTTGCCGCCTTTGGCGTCCTGGCCTGGGGCTTCTGGAAGCGCCTGCCGCTTTGGCAACAGGGCAAAGCACTGAACCGTTTCGATCGGTACGACCAGCGGGTCCTGCGCATGATCCGTGACGTCTTCAGCCAGGATAAGATTTCGCGCGTCAAAAGCGGCGGACTGCCCCATGCCCTGTTTTTCTGGGGATTCCTGACCCTGTTTGTCGGCACCCTGCTGGTCATGCTGCAGGCCGATTACTTTACCCCTCTGCTACACATCAATATCCTGTCAGGTGAATTCTATAAGGCCTTCTCGCTGGTACTTGACCTGGCCGGACTGCTGTCGCTGCTCATGCTGGCCGGGCTCTTTTACCGCCGTTTCGTCATCAGGCCCAAGGGGCTGGAGATCGTCCGGGACGACTACATCGTCCTGCAGCTGCTCTTCGCCATCCTGGTCACCGGTTTCCTGGTCGAAGGCGCCCGTATGGCTGCCACCGAACTGCAGCAGAATCCAGGGCTGGCACATTTCTCCCCCATAGGTTTCGTCGCGGCGCAGCTGTTTGCCGGTACAAGCGGTGACTCCCTGCTGGTCACGCACAAGATCCTCTGGTGGCTGCACTTCGCCCTGGTCCTCGGCTTCTTCTGTGCCATACCCTACACCAAGCTGCGCCACATCTTCACCACCTCGGCCAACGCCTTTCTGGCCCCCTTTGAAGCCAAGGGCTACATCCCGACCATCAACCTGGAAGACGAAAGCATCGAGCAGTTCGGCGCCGCTGCAATCGGCGACCTGACCTGGAAAGACATCTTCGACGCTGACGCCTGCACCTCCTGCAAACGCTGCCAGGAGCGCTGCCCGGCCTATGCCACCGACAAACCGCTCTCACCCATGAAGATCGTCCAGCAGATCGGCGAGGTTGCCTTCAGCAACCCGCAGGCCAACCTGATCGAAACCGTCAGCCAGGATGCCCTCTGGGCCTGCACCACCTGCCGCGCCTGCCAGGATATCTGCCCGGCCAACATTGAGCATGTCAACAAGATCCTGGAGATGCGCCGGAACCTGACCCTGATGGAAGGCGCCTTCCCCGGCGACGAAGTCAAAACCGCCATCAACAACCTGGAAGTCAACGGCAACCCCTTCGGCCTGGCCTATGCCGCCCGCGGGGAATGGGCCGCAGGGCTGGACGTCACGATCATGGAACAGGACTCCGAGGTCGACATCCTCTACTTTGTCGGCTGCTACGCCTCCTTCGACAAGCGCAACCAGGCCATCGCCCGCAACTTCATCACCATCTGCAACGCCGCCGGCGTAAAAATCGGCATCCTCGGCAAAGAGGAAAAATGCTGCGGCGAACCGTCCCGCAAGCTGGGCAACGAATACCAGTACCAGATGACCGCCCAGGAAAACATCGAACTGATCAGGGGCTACGGGGTCAAACGGATCGTCACCACCTGTCCGCACTGCTTCAACACCCTGGCCCGCGACTACAAGGACCTGGGTCTGGACATCCCGGTTGAGCACTACAGCACCTACATCCACACCCTGCTGGACAGCGAGCGGCTCAAGCTAACCCCCGAGCCCTTCAACTTCACCTACCATGACTCCTGCTACCTGGGGCGCTACATGGACATCATCGACCAGCCGCGCAGCATCCTCACACAGGCTGGCGGCCGCATCACCGAAATGGACAAATCCCGCTACGACAGCTTCTGCTGCAGCGCCGGCGGCGGCCGTATCCTGGCGGAAGAAAAGATCGGCAGCAAGATCAGCGAGGCCCGGGTCAAGATGGCCACTGATACCGGTGCACCGCTGCTGGTATCCAACTGCCCCTTCTGTCTGACCATGTTTGAAGACGGCATCAAGACCGGCGGGGCGGAAGGACAGATCCGGGTCAGAGACCTGGCGGAGATCGTGGCGGAACGAATAGCTGTTTAATAACTGTACGCCACAGAGGACACAGAGAGCACAGAGAAAATGCATTAAATCAAAATGAAACTGTGATTTCTCTGTGGCCTCTGTGATCTCTGTGGCTAAAGAATCAAGAAGGAGACATTTATGAAACTACTGGTCTGCATCAAACAGGTTCCTGACATGGAATCACGCTTCAAGCCGAACAGCTCCGGCACCTGGTACAGCGACAGCGATCTGGCCTGGCGCATGAACGAATACGACGAATACGCCGTGGAACAAGCGGTGCAGCTGCGTGAACAGCTGGGCGACTCTGCTCAGTTGACCGTACTCTCCATCGGCCCGGACCGGGTCGTCGAAGCCATCAAGAAATCCCTGGCCATGGGGTGCGACAACGCCGTGCATATCCAGGACCCCGCTATCCATGAAAAGGACCCCTGGCAGGTCGCCTCCATCATTGCCGCCTATGCCAAAACACAGGGCTTCGACCTGATCTTCACCGGCATGCAGTCCCAGGACCGCGGCTCGGCCCAGGTCGGCGTTACCGTCGCCGAACTGCTCGGCTATGCCTGTGCCACCACCCTGGTCGGCTTTGCCTATGACAACGGCAGCATCACCGCCAAACGCGAACTGGAAGGGGGCATCAAAGGGGTCGCAAAGCTGCCCCTGCCGGCCCTGGTCACCTGCCAGCTGGGACTCAACGTACCGCGCTACCCGACCCTGCCCAACATCATGAAGGCCAAAAAGAAGGAGATCACCCCGCTGGCCGTAGCCGACCTGCTCACGGAAGAAGCACTGGTGCAGACCGCCAGCTTCCATCCCCCCGCCAAAAAAGGGGGCGGCATCGTACTGGAAGGGGACGTGGGCGATCTGGTACAGAAGGTGATGGGCATACTCAAGGAAAAAACCACGGTCCTGAGATAGGAGACAACCATGAAAACATTACTGATCGGCGAATACCGCGAAGGAAAACTGCTGGAAGCCACCTACGAACTGTTCGGCTTTGCCGACCAGCTGGGGGGTGAGAGTGCCATGCTGCTGGTCGGCAGCGAAGGACAGCTGCCCGCCTATAACGGAAGGCTGTATCTGGCGGATGCCGCCACCTACGGCGAGTACAACCCGGAAGTCCACAAGAAACTGATCCTGCAGGTCGTCGAACAAGAACAGCCGGACGCGATCGTCTTTCTGCACTCCTCCTACGGCTGGGACCTGGCGCCGCGGGTCGCCGTCAGTATCAAAGTCGGCCAGGTATCGGAGATCGTCGCCCTTGCCCCCGGCGGCTATGAAACCAGCTGCTGCAACGGCAAGATGCGCCGCACCGTCAAACCGGCCGGCGGAAGGGCCGTACTCACCATCCAGGCCGGCGCCTTTCCGGTCCTCCAGCCGGGCGGCACACCGCAGCTGCAGAAGATCGAAGGGGACAAGACCTCGGCACTCCAATTCAGCGGCTACGAGCCGGCCGAGAAGAAAGAGATCGATCTGGCCAAGGCCGACGTCATCGTCAGCGCCGGCCGCGGCATCGGCAAAAAGGATAACGTAGCGGTCATCGCTGCCCTGGCCAAGGCCCTGGGTGGCGAACTGGGCGCCAGCCGCCCGGTCGTCGACGCTGAATGGGTGGCCCATGATCATCAGGTCGGCACCACCGGCCAGACCGTATCGCCCAAGCTGTACGTGGCCTGCGGCATCTCGGGCGCCATCCAGCATCTGGCCGGCATGAAGAAATCCGATTTCATCATCGCCATCAACAAGGACAAGGACGCACCCATTGGAGAAATCGCCGACGTACTGGTGGTGGCCGATGTGCTGCAGTTTGCGCCGGCACTGACAACGGCGCTGACACGCTGACCGCTTGTTGGCTTGGGAGAATACAGCATGGGTATACTCAAGGGCGTAAAAATCATCAATCTGGCTGCCAACCTGCCGGGGCCGGCTGCTGCACAGCGCCTGAGCCGGATGGGTGCCGAGGTGATCAAGGTGGAAGCCCCGTCCGGGGATCCGATGGAGATCTATTACCCCGATTGGTATCGCGATATGGCGGCCGGCCATACGGTCCTGCGGATCGATCTCAAGGGCCCGGAAGGGAAACAGCAACTGCTCGATCTGCTGGCGTGCGCTGATGTGTTGATTACCGCAACCCGTCCATCCGCCATGGCGCGTCTGGGGCTTGATCCCGATACGTTGCAGCAGCTGTTTCCGCGACTCTGCCAGGTGGTGATTGTCGGGTATCCGGGACCGCGCGACAATGAAGCCGGCCATGACCTGACCTATCAGGCGTCCATGGGGCTGATCGATCCGCCCCATATGCCGCGCACCCTGCTGTCCGATATGGCGGGTGCCGAGCGCTCGATATCCGCTGCCCTGGCCCTGCTCTTCAAACGGGAGCGGAGCGGGAACGGCGGTCATGAAATTGTGGCGCTTTCGGAAGCGGTCAACGCCTTTGCCGAACCGCTGCAGTATGGCAGCACGATCCCCGGAGCCTCGCTGGGGGGTGGGATCCCGGAATACAACATCTACCGGACTGCGGACGGCTGGGTGGCTGTGGCGGCGCTGGAGCCGCATTTCAAAAACCGGCTGGAGGATGCGCTGCAGGTTGCCACCCCGGAAGAGTACCGGGCTGCCTTTAGCAGTCAGAGTTCCGCTTACTGGCAGGAATGGGGCAAGCAGCAGGATGTGCCGATTGAAACCGTCAGATAAACCGGAGCGCAGTTCAATCCTGTTTGAATACAACAAAGCAGAGGGGGCGTACATGTATCTCGATCTGACGGAAGAGCAGAAGTTGATCCAGGATACTGCCAGAGATTTTGCCCGGGCAGAGCTGGAGCCGGTGGCGGCCGCGCTCGACAGCGGACATGACCGTACTGCGCTGTTGGCGAACCTCAGGAAACTGGCGGAGCTCGGTTTCATGGGGCTGAACGTCAAGGAACAGTATGGCGGATGCGAGGCAGGGGTGGTTGCCTTCAGTGTGGCGATAACCGAAATCGCCCGTGCCTGCGCCTCCACCGCTGTGACGCTGTCGGTCAACAACATGGTCTGCGAAGTGATCCAGGCGGTCGGCAACGAAGAACAGAAAATGCGGTACATCCCAAAAATCTGCTCCGGCGAGTATGCCGCCGGCGGCTTCGGCCTGACCGAGACCGGGGCCGGTTCAGATCCTTCGGCAATGTGTACCCAGGCGACCCGGGATGGAGACGCGTATATCCTCAATGGTGCCAAAATCTTTATTACCAGCGCCCCTTATGCCGGCGTGTTCGTTGTCTGGGCCGTTACCGACAAGGATGCCCCCAAGGGGAAAGGGATCAGCTGTTTCCTTATAGAAGGCGGCACCCCCGGCCTGATCATCGGCAAGGAAGAGCGGAAAATGGGGCAGCACGCCTCGGCCACCAATGAACTGATCTTTGACAACTGCCGCATCCCGGCCAGCGCCATGATGGGCAAGCTTAATGACGGCTTCCGCATTGCCGTGGCTGAACTGACCGGTGGCCGCATCGGCATCGGTTCTCTGGCGCTCGGGGTAGGGCTGGCTGCCATGGACTACTCCACCAGGTACACCACCGAGCGGACCCAGTTCGGTCAAAAGATCAGCAGTTTCCAGGCCCTGCAATGGATGATGGCGGACGGCTACACCGAGCTTGAGGCGGCCCGGCTGCTGCTGATGAGCGCTGCCTGGCGCAAGGAGACCGGCAAGAGCTTTGCCAAAGAGGCCTCCATGGCCAAGCTGTTTGCCACCGAGTCCGCCAACCGGGCCTGCTACAAAGCGATGCAGATGCTGGGGGGCTATGGCTATACCCAGGATTATCCGATCGAGCGCTACACACGTGATGCGCGGATAACCTCCATCTATGAGGGCACCAGCGAGATCCAGCGGCTGATTATTTCCAGGGAGATCTTGAGGAATTTCAACTGATAACGAAAGCCTTTAAGAAAAGGAGGGACGCATGAGCAACAGCAAACGCATCACCCTGCAGCAGGCGGCCGAAGTGGTCAAAAACGGTTCCAGCCTCACGTTTTCAGGATTCACGATCTGGCGGCGTCCTTTTGCCCTGATCTATGAACTGATCCGCCAGCATCGCCGCGGCCTCCATCTGATCGAGGTCAACGGCGGGCCGCAAACCGAATTTCTGGTCGGCGCCGGCTGTGTCGATATCTGGGAATCGTGCTGGGTCGGCCACGAACTGTACGGCAAGTACGGCGCCAACCTGTCGCGCAAGGTCGGCAACAAGGAGATCATTGTCGAGGATTACAGTCATGCCGAGATGATGTTCCGGTTCGCCGCCGCTGCCCAGGGGGCCGCCTATGCCGTTACCCAGACTGCGCTGGGGACCGATATCCACAATCCGGAGTACGACATGCTCGGCAGGGCCGGGAAACGTGACGGCCAGCGGATTGCGAAGCATAAGTATGTCTTTACCGAAGATCCCTTTTTCGGCGCCGGTGCCCAGGTGCTGGTCCCGGCGGCCAAGGTGGACGTGGCGATTCTCAGCGTGCAGCAGGTGGGCGAAGAAGGTACAGTGCGGGTCAACGGCCAGTACTACTCCGACCCCGAGGTCGCCCGGACCGCGGACATTACCATTGCCATCGCCGAGGAGATCGTGCCGGAAGAGTATCTGCGCCGCAATGCCGACCAGAACACCATCCCCAGCTTTGAGGTGGATTACATTCTGGAGTGCCCTTATGGCGCCCATCCGACCGGCATGTTCGGTCGCTACGATGTGGATGGCTATTTCCTCAAGGATTTCTACAGCATGACCCGCACCCAGGAGGGCTTTGACGAGTTCGCCAAGGAATGGATCTTTGGTCTGGATCACATGACGTATCTGGAAAAGCTGGGGTGGCCGCGGATGCTGAAGATGAAGGCCAACAGTGCCATGAATTACAGTCCTCGCGAAAAAAAGGGAGGGAATTGATATGTCTGAGTACGCTCAACCGGAAGAATACGGATTGGCTGACCTGCTCTGCTGTGCCGCCTCCCGCGAAGTAGGTGACCACGAGATCGTCTTTGCCGGCACCGGCCTGCCGATGGTTGCAATCATGCTGGCCCAGAAGACCCATGCCCCCAATCTGAAACTGATCTTTGAAGCCGGCACCCTGGACGGTCGTCCCCCCGAGCTTCCCACCTCGGTCGGCGATGCCCGCTGCGAGATGGGGGCTTCACGCTCCTCGGGGCTGAACGACGCCTTCAGTATTGCCCAGCGCGGCCTGGTGGACCTGGGCTTCCTGGGGGGGGCCGAGGTCGATCTGTTCGGCAACGTCAACACCACCTGCATTGGTGACTATCTCAATCCCGAACTGCGCCTGACCGGCAGCGGCGGCAACCCGGATATCAACTCCTTCGCCAAACGAACGGTCTTCATCATGGTGCATGAAAAGCGCCGTTTCGTGGAGAACGTCAGTTACATCACCAGTCCCGGCTGGCGGGTCAAAAAATGGCCGGGGGGCGAGTTTGTCCACCGTCGTGAGCTCTACGGCGCTGCCTTTCGCGGCGGTCCGTCTGCAGTGATAAGCACTGCCGGCGTCTTCCGTTTTGACGAGGGCAGCGGCCGGATGTACCTGGATACCTGTCATCCCGGCAAGAGCCCGGCTGAAATCCGCGACATGTGCCAGTTTGACCTGGATATCTCCCGGGTTGCCGGCGAAACCCGGGTTCCCACCCGGGAAGAGTTGCGTATCATTCATGAAGTGCTTGACCCGGATGAAATCTTTATTCCCAAGGTAAAGAAAAACTAGCCCCGTCCCATTCGTCCTGTTTATGTCGTCTTATTCACAATGAGTTTTTGTTGGACACAAAAACAGCCGCCCCGTTCCGGAGCGGCTGTTTTTATCTCCCGGAGTGCGGGAGGTATGTTAATGTTTCATTGCTCCTGACATGTCACACCAGCGATGGTGCATAGCATCATAGCCAACGGTGAAATTGTATGCTTCATACAGACCGCATACCCCGACTGCTGCATATATCAGACGTGTAAGGGCAGCTGTTTCACCGAACAGCGTTCCAACCAGGTTAAATCCGAAGAAACCGACCAGGCCCCAGTTAAGGGCACCAATGACAAGTAACACCGTCACAACTATATCGAGGACTTTCATAACCTCACCTTCTCCCTTCTGCTGATCCTTTACGTTTCAGGAATCATTGTACTTCCTCTGCTATTGATTATACGCTTCTCGAACCGCTTTAGATTGAGAATTTTCGTCAGAGGCCTGTTACCTGTCCGGTTTTTTCAGGGTGCGACATGTTGAAGCCATTATTGATTAGGGCATCAATGATTTACATGTGCAGCTTGTGTGGTAGGATAAAACCAGGAAATAAGGGCAGGCGAAACTCCGTGAGGTGTGGCCAATGACAGATTCGACTTCTGCGATGTGGAAAGGAATGAGCACTCTCGATGCCTGCGTTCTGATTGAGGAGTCCTGTGCATCCATCTATTACGCCTTGGCCGGGATTTTTTCCGACTCACCCCAGGTGACGGCGCTCTGGACAGAAATGGCCCTGGAGGAAGAGTGTCATGCCGAAGAGTTCAGGATGGCCAGGGCCATCCATTGCAATAATTATACGTGTTTCGACAGTGAGAATTACATGCTCAAGATGATAGTGGAGCAGGTAGATATGCTTCACGAAAGTATCAGAAACAACCCGCCCTCTTTGAGGGAAGCGTATATGCTGGCGCTGATTCTGGAGAAATCTGTCGAGAATTACCATGTTGAAGCCAGTAAACAGATTGTCAATCCGGAGCTGTCACGACTGCTGGACGTGATGGTTGAGTTCAGCCACGGTCACATTGCCATGTTACAGCACGCAGTTGATTCCATTTAGCCATCCTCCTGCTACGTATTGATCTCAGCGGAATAGCGCAGTTGCCGATCGTTCAGCGTTCACCTGTTTGGATTGAAAATGAAAAAGGGCTGCAGCTTTTCGCTGTAACCCTTTTTTGCATGAAATCGCTGAGCCTGGTGAACGGCTCGTGACGGCTGTTTCATCTCTCTTTGGAATACTTCATGTCCTCCTTGAGGACGTGTTGCAGCAGCCATTCTCCAAGCACCACCATCAGTTCCCGGGCAGCTTCCAGATTGTTCCCATGGTAATGCGACTTGATTGCCTCTATCGTATGGGTAAACTCCCTATGTTTTGAAATATGGGTATCAATTTCCTGATATCCTTTGTCTCTCATGTGCTGCTCTTCCATCGTGAAATGACTTTTCGTGTACTCCGTCAACTCGTCAATCAACGGAAGGACCGAACAGACTTCCAGTGAATTCATGACATTTTCATACACAGTATTAAGCAGTGAGAACAACTGCTTATGGTGGCTGTCAAGCACATCCTGATTCACGGAATATTCTGCTCTCCAGTTTAGTAATGGCATCTGAGCATACCTCCAGCCGAAATGATCACTCCATCCCTTAAACACACTGACACATGCATACTGCATGCAAAGTGCTGACCATGTTTCCTTTGGTATGTACATGCCCCGAATAATCGCTTCCGGCCGGGGTTGCGATTGTGACTGCTGAAGATCTGTGAACCGTTATGTCCTCCCGGGTCACTGCGCGAGGACAGTTTCTGCACGGATTGCCGTTGCCAGATCGCGGCTCACGGCGAAGAGTGCCCGGCCGTAGGCTGCCACCAGAGGGTCATAGCCGACAGCATCCACAGGTTCTCGTACCACGGAGCGTCCGGTTTTGGGAGCGCCCCCCGCTGCACGCCGCAGGGACCAGATCGCCTCGATGGTGACGGACTCCCCAGCTACCGATTCAAAGCGCTGGATGTCCACCAGTACCCGGTAATCCGCATCCGCCCCGGCATGCTGAAGATAGGACGACACCCGGCGCGACCCGAGCAGGCGCTGCAGGTTCTCCGCTATAAGACGGGGAATCTCGCTCTTGAGCGGTTCGGCCCAGCGCTGCGACTCCAGGATCTCCATCCGGTTGGCGGCAACCCGTACCACGAGCTGTGGCCGATCGACAACTTCGGGAAGCGTGACCGGTCCGACGGCAATCGTCGGCAGTGCCGTGACTGCGTCAGCAGTCCCGGCCTGTGCAGCTGGCTCCAGGGTGTAGAAGGTTACCCGCGGTGATCTGCTGCAGCCGGCCGTAACGACGGCCAGGCTGGCGGCGACTATCCAGAAATAAATCCTTCGCATAATTACTTGTCCTCCTGTTTGCCGCGAATCAAGGATTCCGGGTGCTGCTCCAGGTACTCGCTGAGCACCCGCAGTGACTGTGCGGCGCGCGACACCTCACGCAGGGTCTCGCGCAGGTCCAGCTGCACCGGCGCATCAGATCCCAGAACCCGGTTTGCTCCGCCCAGCGTCTTGCGCGCCTCTGCCAGTGTTGTGCGTACATCCTCCAGTGATTGGCGCGTCTCTACCAGCACCACGCGGGCCTCCGGAATTATCGCACTGTCCACGTTTTTCAAGAGTTTTTCGGCGCTCTTCAGGGTGGCGTCCAGAGACTGGATCGATTTCCGGGCGTCGCCGGCCAGCTCTTCAAGCGGCATTTTCTCAAACTTCTGGGCGAGCTGTGTCAGGCTCTGTTGCAACTGCCCCATGGAGCCGGGAACCACGGGAAACCTGGGTGGTTTTGAGCTCCAGTCAATTTTTGCCGGCTTGGCCTTGGGATGGAAATCCAGCTCGATATACAGCTGCCCGGTCAAGAGGCTCCCGCTTTTGATTTCGGCCCGGAAACCGCGTGCGACGAGAGAGTCCAGAAGTGCCCGGGAATCCAGGGTCTTACCCTGCTGCGCTACGCTGCGGTAGCGGGCACCCAGTCGCTCCGGGTAAAGCTGAATCTGGACCGGGACGGAGATCTCCGGATTCCTGGGGTCCATTGTCACATCGATCCTGGTCACCTCTCCCACGGTCACGCCCCGCAAATCCACCGGAGCGCCGACCTGCAGGCCGCGCACCGATTCCTTGAATGCCAGGAGGTAGCTTTCGACCGCATCGGCATGCTTCAGGGCCTCATCCTTGGTCGGGAACAGGGGGAAGACCGTGTCGGGGGAGGCGGCCGGTGCCTCGGGCCGGTCCTGCGGGTTCTGGAAGGAAATGCCTCCCAGAAGGATTGAGAGCATGGATTCCGTGTTGATCTTCACCCCGCTGGCGTTGAGGGTCAGATCAACGCCGCTGGCGTGCCAGAAGATGGTGTTGGTCTTGACATACTTATCGTAGGGGGCCCGGATGAAGATGCGTATGGTTACCCCTTTGCCGTCCTTGTCCAGTTCGGTGGCGATCACCTGACCCACCTGCATGCGTCGGGAAAATATCGGCGAAGAGGTGTCGAGCGAACCGGCGTCATCGGCGTGCAGGATAAACTGGCGACCGGGCACGTCCAGGGATACGGCCGGCGGCGTCTCGCTGCCGATGAAATCATCCCTGCTTTCGGTCGAGGTGCCGGCATCGACGCCGATGTAGGTTCCGCCGATCAGGGTGCTGAGCCCGGAGACACTTCCGCCTGAAATCCGCGCCCGTACCACCCAGAAGCGGGTGTCCTTCACCAGCAGCCCCCGGGCATCCTTGGTCAGTTCGGCGGTCACAACCACGTGAGAGCGGTCCTTGGCAATGGCCAGTTCCTTGACCTCGCCGATCTGCACATCCTTGTACTTGATCTTGGTTTTGCCCACCGCCAGACCTTCTCCGGTTTGAAAGGTGATCGTGATGGTCTCTCCACGGTTTATGTAGGCCTGGACCGCAAGTGAAAGGCCGATCAGAGCCGCGATAATGGGGATGATCCAGACCAGCTGGATCGAGAAGCGCCGCCGCGTTTCGCTGACTGCGTCGGGAATATCGGAGTGTTCGGGAAGTTGTGGTGTATCGTTCATGAAGTACTCTCTTTCTGAAGGGGATCCCAGATCAGGCGCGGATCGAATTGCATGGACGCCAGCATGGTCAGTACCACCACGGCACCAAAGGCTAGTGCTGCCGGACCGGCCTTGACCGTTGCCATGGAGCCGAGCTGCACCAGTGCAGCCAGGAGCGTTACAACATAGATATCCAGCATGGACCAGCGGCCGACCAGTTCCACCAGCCGGTACAGGCGCGTGCGCTGCCGGGGGTGCCAGCGCGAGCGGCGCTGCACCGATACGAGCAGCAGGGTCAGCGAGATCAGTTTGAGCAGCGGGATCGTGACGCTGGCGACGAATACGATTATGGCAATCGCCCAGGAACCGGTTCTCCACAGTTCGACCACGCCGCTTACGATGGTGTCCTTGCGGTAGCTGAAAAGCGAACTGGTCTCCATGATCGTCAGGAGGTTCGCGGGGATATACAGGATATAGGCACTGATCAGCAGCGCCCAGCAGCGCGATACGCTGCCGGGCTTGCGGAAGTGCAGGGAGGCGCCGCAGCGGGGGCAGTGTGCCGGTTTCGGCGTCCGTTCCCGTCTGGATACAAGGTTGCAGACGTGACAGGCACACAGACCCTGTTCTGCGGCGCTCTGCGTCAGTTCGGTCATGCCGCTGCCTCCGTGTCCGCTTTTCTCTCCAGGCGCGCCCAGACATCGCGGGTGCTGAACGAAGCGGCTGCGGCTGCCAGCAAAAGGGTCAGGGCGCCGAACGACCAGAGGGCGATACCGGGGATGACTTTGAACGAGCTGGTAAGCTTGACCAGCGAAACCAGTACGCCGAGCATGAACACCTCGACCATGCCCCACGGTTTGGCAATCCGCATCATGCGCAGGAAGTGTATGTATCCGGCCGGGATGTGCCGGAATTTGAGCGGCAGCAGGAGATAGGTCATGGTGATCAGCTCCAGGGCCGGAATCAGGATGGTGGTCACCAATACAATCAGAGCGATAAACTGCATCTGCTGGTCCCAGAGGGAACTCACGGCGCCCAGAAGGTTGATCTCGCTGTGGGAGCCCTGGAGTTCGATCGCGAAGATGGGAAAGACATTGGCGATCATGAACAGCACGAAGGCTGAAATGGTGAAGGCCAGCGTGCGGTCGATGCTGTCGGTGGCGTTTCGATACAGCACCGCTCCGCAGCGGCTGCAGCTGGCCGCACAACCCGGTTTGAGGGGAATCTCCCGCTGGAGCAGGTCACAGTCGTGGCAAGCAATGAGTTGTGCTGGCTGTTGGTCCATCCTGAAAAGCGCTCCTCGTCCGTAAGGTCTCATCCTGATGCAGTATCCGCAAAGCCACTGTACACGAAAACAGCCCGCCGGGAAATAACGACAAGACGTTGCATCGAATTTTTGTTGAGGTTTTCATTCTGCCAGGATCAGGATGAATATCCGGTTCCACTCGGACCTCCTTCCCTTCCCGGTCAGCTTTATGGCGGACGTTTTTTCTGCTCATGACGTGCTGCTGCATCAGATACCTGGTTTATATGCTATACTCTAATAAGATCATCCACATGAATGGCGCGGTGCCATTGCTGCCGCCAGCAGTATCACACGGAAGGAGTCACCATGAAAACAGGAAAACTGGTCGTCATCGAAGGCATTTACGGAGCGGGCAAGTATGCGGTGGTTCTGGCTGATAAGTTACGGGAGGCGCTGGTGCGTCAGGGGCACGAGGTGTACGAGATCGACAGCCCCGATACCGGCCGGGCGCAGCTCATGGGAGCGCTGGACCTGGATTGCGGCTGGCGCTATGGTTTGTTCAAACCCGATTTCTTCTACGAACTTGCCTCCAGGGCCCGGGCCTGCAGTGTGATCCGCGATGAAATCCGTTCCGGCAAGATTGTCCTCTGCAAGAACTTCACGCTCGCCTCGATTGCTTATGCAGAACTCAAAGGGCACGATTGGTACACAGAGGAATTCGACAAACTTGAGGCACGTGCCCGCGGTCTGAATTTCGGGGGCGAGGTTGCACCTGACCTGACCATATATCTGGACGTTGCTCCGGAGATTGCCCTGGACAATCTGGGATTGAGAATCGAGGGACTCTTCACGCCGGAGGATATCCGCCGGCAGTCTGTCTGTTACAAGCGGGAGCTGGCAAAGCTTCCGGCCGCCAAGGTCGGTATCATCAATGCCACGCATCCGGCTGAGTCGATTGCAGCCGAGGCGTTGGAGCTGGTCAAGAGTATCCTCTAGCCACGCAACAACGGAAAGGCCCGGGTACTGCCTTGCCCGGACACAACAAAGGCGGCCGTGTGGACGCCTTTGTTGTGTCCGGGCTGTACGCCGCTGCAGTTCAAGCCGTCATGTTGATTTGCGCGTGGTGCGCTCTGCAGAGCCTCCCCCATCAGGGGCGATTACAGTTCCTTTCCAAGTTTGCTTCGCCATTTCCCTAACCGTCTAACCTGACAGCCGGGAACTCATTGCTCTCGTAATAAATCCAGTTCAACTGTTCCTGGAAATTTTTCAGCTCTTCAGGGGAGTAAACAGAGGACCCTTTCTCAATTTCCTTATTGAGCCGATTGACCCTTTTCAAAACGTTATCCTCTCCGCCGCTGCAGTTTTTAGCCATAATCAGGCAGATGTCCTTTTGGCTGTTCAGTTCTGAAGCCTTGTACTGATCATACCCTTCAGGCAGTACTGTTGTTTTCTCTTCGGACAGAGCCATAGTTGAAAACGACACAGATGCCGCCACTAATGCAAGCGCAACACATAGGTTTTTCATGGCTGACTCCTCTTTACGGTTGGTTGCACCTATGGACATATTTTACCAAAATGGAGCTGTTCCGTCACGGAAATGCGTGTTTCACCCCTTGCCGCTCCGCTGGACCCTGCGACACTTCAGGCCGCAGCCCGGGCAGCGTTTATCCGCACCAAAACGCTGGCAGGTTTCGCACCAATAGCGAAGCTGTTCCCCGCTATCGCATGCGCAGACCGTCACGCCGCAATTTTTATCGCTGTCCGTGCACCCTGCTTTATCTTTATCCATGGTCACATCGCCTTTACAGGTTGTCAGCTTGTCACAACCTGTCAGCAATTGTATTGCCTGATGCCTACAGTATACACGTAGATTCCGTTTAACTTGACAGGGAATATTGACCTTTATGTGATCTTTTTCAGGGGGTTGTATAATTAAGTTGCATTTAATTGCTATGAGGCTTGACAATGCTGGTATTGCTGATACGGTTTACTATGCCCGGTGCGTTTTGCGGGTAAAATAAAATGTCAGGAGTTACAAGCACATGGTTAAAGGAAAAGTGAAATGGTTCAATGATTCAAAGGGGTTTGGTTTTCTCGAACAGGAAAGCGGTGAAGATGTTTTCTGTCATTTTTCCGCAATCACGGGTGATGGTTTCAAGTCTCTGCAAGAAGGGGATGATGTTGAATTTGAAATCGTCAAAGGCCCCAAAGGCCTCCAGGCGGCAAACGTTAGGAAAATTTGAGTACGTTGTACAAAAGCCTCTGATTTTCAGAGGCTTTTGTATCGCTACAGGTGTTTACCTTTCGGGATCGTGTGTTTCAGTTTACGCGAACCATCGTACAAGGTTTGTTTCAAGATTCCCCGCTTCTCTTTCAGGTCTTTCTTTGTGTCGTCTCCCTCTACCAGGATGGCGGCTTCTTCGGCAAGTTTCTCGATTATTTCCGCCTCTTCTACAGCTGTCTGAGCTGACATGCAAAACACCACCTTTATCTTGACTGCTGCTTGCTGCTTAAATTATCCCACATCTCCATAAAAATATCAGCATCCATGGTGTGCAGGGCACTCCTTGCTTCAATGTTAGACAAAATCAATGTTTGGCGGTACAATAAGACTGTAAGAAGTGCTGCTCTTTGATATTTGCTCTGGGATATGCGCGAACACGCTATTGAGGAACCTGTCGATACCTAACGGAAGATAACCTGGAATTAAACGCGGTATGCAGACCCGTTGCGGAGAAAAGCGGCTGATGCGTTATTCGGGTGATAGTGAACAAAGGACGTATGCTCAAACGGTCTAACGGTATTCCGGAGCAAACATTATTGGCGCTGCTGCGACAACGCGAAAGCGTCCTAAGCCATCCGTCAAGCGCGTATAAACCGCTTAAAAAAGGCGAACCCTAAGGTTAACCTGGTTGGTGCGGTCCGAAAGCGGGCGTACCATTCGACAGTGTAAAGGGAGTTGCCGACGGATCGGGATAAAGCATCACAGGCAGCGCCAATTGTTGTATAAAAAAAGCCCCGGAAATTTATCCGGGGCTTTTTCTGTCAGATCAAAGGTGTCCGCTCTGCCTGGCAACTGACAATCAACCTGTCCGGACTCATTGCATCTGCCCTGCCGGTGGAGTTGTTTTCTGTCCGGATGGTTCTGCCCGTGTCACCCTTTTCCACCCCTTGTCAGGATTGAACAGGGTGGCAGCCTCGGCGAACCGGAGCGTGCCCTTGCCAAGATCTTTCTCGTAGATAACACCCTCCTGATTGACCATAAAGGTCATGACGCCGGAATTGCCGTATTCAGCCGGGTAGGCGATCAGGGCAAAGCCGAGGATCATCTTCCCCTTGACCACGTACTGGTAGTTACCGCCGGTGGCGTTGGGGCCCTGGCCGGTCAGTATCTTGAAATAATAGCCGTGGAATGGAGACAGGCTGCCGTCCCTGGTGTCATAGCCTTCCTTGGCCGCACGTGCCATCAGTGGTCCCAGCGGACTCTGTTGTTCGCCCGCCCCGGCTTCCCAGTACAGACCGTCATGGGAACCGGGGGTGCTGATGATGCGCTGGGCGAATTCCACCTTCCCGGTCCCTCTGCAATCCTTGCTGGCGTATTCCTGCTGGGCATCCACATAGGCGTCCAGCACCTCGATTACCTGCAGTTCATTGCGGCCGATCCTGCGGTTCAGGATCTCCTTCTTGCCCTTGCCGGCATCGAAAACCCAGCCGTTCGAGCGCTTGACGATCGGGATCGGCAGGGACCAGTTATCGGCGCCGATCTGCAGGATCCGGGTGCTGTCGTTTTTTACTGCCAGGGAATGCTTCTGCTCGTAGGCCGCCACAAATCGGTCCCGTCCCGCATTGTCGGCCACACCGTCGCCTGAATAGATCAACTCCCGGCTGCCCGGTCCCAGGATGGCCAGCATCCCCTTCAGATCATCGGTTCTGGATGCCTCGACCAGCGCCTGGACCGCCTGCTCGGGGGTCGCGAAACGTTTCTGCCGCACCCCGGCTGCCTGGCAATCAACGGCCAGAACCACCGTCAGCAGCACGGCGCTGAAACCGGCCAGCACCGCCAGCCATCCCTGTGCGAACTTCGTACACACGTTCTCTGGTATATTCATACATCCTCCCTGTTGGGTGTCTGCGTGCTGAAGCGGGGCGGCCGTCATCTCCGTCCGCCGCCGCGCGAACCACCGCCGCGCCCTTCACCGCTCTCCTGCCGCTGCTGGAACTGGCCGCCGCCGGTGCTGATCCCGCCACGTTCACCGGCCCGGCGCTCGAACCCCCCATCACCGATCCCCCGGAAGGGTGATGATTCGCGCATCTCCTGGCGCTGCGGCCTGGCATCTTCGATCCTGATCCGGGGCGTATCTATCCGCTCCTGTCGGATTTCAGGCGTCCGTTGCCGGGTCGGCTCCTGGCGCACCGCGGGCGGCGCTGTCCGTTCCCCGCGCGGAGCAGTGACCTGCGGTGTTCTCTGCTGACGGTCGATCTGCTGCGGATAGCCGCGACGTTCCTGATTGTATGGTGCTACACGCGTCGGTCGTGATCCAAAGCGGTCGCTGGTTCTGCTGTCGCGATAGGCAACCCCTCGGCGGTGTTCCGGGTTGTGCCGCCAGAACGTTCCTGTCTGAACCCGCCGGTCAATGTGGTGGCGATGGAACCTGCTGGTCCGGTTTACATCGACATGGATGCGATGAACACCCCAGTCGAACCATGCCCAGGAGAACAGGTCGAAACCGAGGTAGATGCCGGGACTGAAGCTGATGTAGGCACTGCTGTAGAACCCGGGTGGGTAGTACCAGTAATAGGGGGGATAGTTCGGATACCACCAGGGGCCGTAAACGTAGGCCGGATCAAAGACCGGCACGTAGACAACCTCCGGGTTGACCGGTTCGATCCGGATGGCTTCCGGCTCCACGATCACCTTCTGTTCGGCGGTGTTCTTGAGGTGCCCCTGTTCCTGAGCCTTGCGGCGCAGTTCCTGAACTGTGGTCATTACCTCCTGCTCCTGTCCCAGAAAGGCATCCCCCAGTTTGCGGGTCTGGTCCAGTTTTTCGCTCATGGAGGCGAGGATCTGGGGGAAGTGGCAGAGCGCCTTGATACTGGGGTCCCAGGGCTTGTCCTGCAGAGCGCTGTCCAGCTCGCTTTCGCCCAGCCGGTTGTTCTTGCTGCGCCAGCGGTCAGCCTCTACCACCTCCAGCGGGTAGGTGGACGCCATCAGGATCTGGGCGGTCAGGGCATCGGGATAGAGCGCGATCGGCGCCAGCATCTGGGTCAGCTCTTCCTTGCTGAAGCGGTAGGGCTGATCAACCTCCCCGGACTCCTGTGCCAGGACCCCGGACGTCATCACGGCCATGGCAAGCATGATCACCGCCATCCCGCACAAAGCTAGTCTTGCAGCTTTCATAAGGTCTCCTTTGACGTAGTAGCTGGTCTCTGTACGTAGTTCAGACACTCATAGTATACCAGTTTATTGCATAGACGGCGGAGTCTTGAAATAGGTTACATGAAATTGCTTTTGAAATTCCTGGTTGCATTAAAAAGTGAAAAGCGTATACTTGAATCAGGAAGCAGCACCAAGACCAAGTACCTAATATAAGAGATGAAAAAGCTTATAACATGGGAAAAGCAAGATGCTGTTTCTGATTTCTGAGCCCTCGGATCAATCTGGGGGCTTTTTGTTTTTCGGGACAGGATGCCAACTGGTTGTATGCTGCAGGGGAGGGGGGAAGTCGCGGACATGGTGGTCCGCGAATTGTAAGGGGGCTTCTCTGGCAGGCGCAGCTGCTATCTCATTCCGCCGTCGTCTCAGTGATGAAAGGCCTTGGCTACGCATATAGGCATTCTTCTCACATAAACAGGTTTCTTGACGGTTGATTGTGAAATCATCTCTGAAAAAAACCTGCTCTTGCAGATCACTTTCACAACCACCCTTACTCTTGGCTCAAACTCCACCCATAATCCGTACGCAACAATCACTGCTCCACACAGGGTAATTGGTTCCATCGCTCGATCTCCTGATTTCTTGGTCTGTAATGCTGATTATCAACTGAATCTACATACTGCGGTAGACGCCTATCACCTTGCCGACGATCGTCACTTCACCGTCTTCAGGGTAAATGAGGATAGGACCCATGTTCGAATTCGCCGGTTGCAGGCGGATGTGGTCATGCTCCTTGTAGAACCACTTCACCGTTGCCTCGCCATCAACCATGGCAATCACAGTGTCCTTGTTGTGAGCGGTCGGCTGCGGACGTACGAGGGCCAGATCACCGTCTAAAATGCCGGCATTGATCATGGAGTCGCCACTGACCTTCAGGAAGAAGCAATCGGCTCCCTTGACTGCCATCTGATCGACCGAAAAATACCCCTGGATGTCTTCAATTGCCGTGGAGAGCTGACCGGCACGGACTGTCCCAACGATCGGCAGGGAGACGGGACGACTGTTCGGTACCTTCAGGGTGATCCCGCGATTCACATGTTCCCGTTTGATATACCCCTTACGCTCCAACGCACTGAGATGTTTCATAACCGGTAAGGTGCCGGACACATTCAAGTGTCCGGCTATTTCCCGCTGGCTGGGGGGATAGCCGTTATTGTCCGCGAATGAAGTGATGAACTGCAGGACCTGGCGCTGGCGCTGGGTGAGTTCATTTTGGGGGTTCAGTCCGTAGGTAGTCATATGACTACCATACGGAATGTGATCAGATATGTCAAGAGATCAGAACTGTTATTTGAGTGGAAGATCATCATTTCTTTACTGGAAGGTGCAGGGGAACACAAGGACAGACTGGGCAGCGGTTTGGTTGTACGGCATCCGGACCGGCATTCAGACCGGTACACGGGAGGCTTCCATCGGATGGATCACATTCGCAGGCTGGTTTTCGATCATCCGGAAGGGCTTGGTGGTGCGGCAGAAAGCGCAGGCAACGAGAAGCAGGAGACAACTTGTTGAATAAATCGACCAGGAGATGTGCGTCTGTCGGCCGGGCCTGAGAAACATCTCCTTGCCGTTCTCAGGGTAATCCGGTCTGTTTGCAGAACGGGATCGTCTTCATTGACAGATCCTGACATGTGGTTTCATGCCGCTGCTTCGACCGCCACAGCCGCTTCATAGTCATCGAGCCGATAGATGCTGCTCCAGGATAACCCGCAGCGTTGGCAGGAGCATTGCTGGGTCATTGTCCCCTTCACGGCCGACAGGTGCCCGGCGGCGATATCTTTTGTCTGGCACTTCGGGCAACGCTCGCCACCTTGACGGATAAATGTTTCCCGTGTCGCAAATTCCGGTTTATCCCCGCCGGCGGCCTTGACGGCTACCGCACCAATAACGGCACCTTCGACGGCTGCAGCTGCCTCCGATGCGGTGACATCCGCAACAAGTATCTGGGGCGGCGTAGAGTCCCGGTACTGGAGCTCCACAGTATAACCCTTCGACGTCCGGTTGAATCGGATGCCGAAGGTGGTGTTTTTCAGCGGTCCCATATTGATCTCTGTACATCGGGCTTTCAAAGATTTCTCGGTTACCTTTGCCATTACGTTGTTTCTCCTTGCCTCGGATAGTATTTTTCGATTCCCGTTACCAGTTGAATTTGCTGGTGACCCTCGACCTTGTACTTTCTAAATCTACCCTTTCCCTGGATGGGATACAACAAAACAAAGCAGAACGCCGCGATGACGCACGCCTGCAGAGCGGCTGGCTTCCATGAATCGGATCAGTTGATGGAATCAGGAATGCTGGAGAGAGTTGTGGTAAGGACGGTCTGCAGGGTATTGATTGAGGTTGTATGTGCCGCGATACAATGTCATTGGATTTAGATGTAACCGAAATTACATAGTCTTATGCAATATATCACGGTGTACGTCATTAAGAAGTTTCATGATTTCCTTGCGCAGCGATTTCTTCTCCGGAATAAGCGCCAATTTATTTTTAAAGTCATTGGCAGCAATTCTTAGCAGTAACTCCGCACTGGCTCCGATTCTGTCTGATTCAATATCCTGTTTAACTGCGATCGATATCAGTTTCAGGTTTTCAAGAGTTACCAGATCTTTTTCAATATCCGCTTTGTATTGGGAGCTGGTAGTTGTCTCAAGGTGGACATTAAGTGATTGCTGGATTTCAACACAGGCCTCACTAATAGAGTCGAGCAGCTTGCAGTCCTGGGTCATACTTGTTCTGGTCATAAGTTATCCTTGGCATATATCTCGAAATAAATATTCGTTTTGATAACGATACCAGAGCATGACAAAGTGTCAATAAAGAGAATGACGGTAATCATAGAATGGAGAAGACCCGGAGCGTGGGAGTCGAAAAGGTTCTGGCCTAAGGAGTGTCAAGCTGTTCAGCAGACCACCAGGCTGGTAATCCACCGGAATGGGGATATCACTTCCGGTTGTCCGGTATCATCGGTTGCTCTGCCGCAGATTCCATGCCTTCAGCAACTTCCTTGATAATTCCCATTCTTACGTAAATCGGCCTGACAACTTCTCTGATTTCAGGAAGTTGACGGGCAAACAATAATGTAGCGCCGAGACAGCACACGGCTCCTACCAGTAACGTCTCACGGGGGCCGATAATTCCTGCCATTGTTCCGACTCCGAAGCTGCCGAAAGGGGCCATCCCAAGAAATGCAACGGCGAAGAAACTCATGACCCTGCCCCGCATATGCTCATCAAGGATTGTCTGAAGAATCGTGTTGCTGGATGCAATCATTGTAATTCCACCGAACCCGGCAACAACCAGAGATGCAAACGAGACGTTGATATTGGTGGAAACGGCAAAGGAAGCAACCCCGACAGCAAACAAGAATCCTGCAAGGACAATGAGTTTGCCAAGACCAAGAACGCTTTTGCGTGAGGCAAGATAGATGGTGGCGGCTAATGCACCGCATCCGCCAGCGGTCATAAGAAAACCGAAGGTGTGAGCTCCACCGTGCAGGATTTCCTTTGCAAAGACCGGAATGAGAACGGAATAAGGTATCCCTGTCAGACTAATCAGGGCGACCATCAGCAAAATACTCCGGATCGGCCCAAATCCAAAAGCATAGTTGAAGCCCTCCCGCAGTTCATGCAGAACGTTCCGTCGCGGCTTTCCGCTTTGGGGACTGGAGTCAAGTTTCATGGCAACAAGTGCCAACAATACTGCCAAGTAGCTGACACAGTTCAGGACGAAACAAACCCCCTCTCCAGCAGAAGCAACGAGAAGACCGGCTATTGCAGGGCCAATGAGACGGGCGGCTTGTACAATTGATGAGTTTAGGGCGATGGCATTACTCAAATCTTCCCGCTCTGAAACCAGTTCAACGATAAATGACTGGCGAATCGGAATGTCGAAGGCGTTGACGACCCCCAGGAGCAGGCTTAGCACAATGATATGCCAGACTTGAACAACTCCGGTGAGGACTGCTGCAGCCAGTACCGCTGCCTGCAGCATGGCAAGTGCCTGTGTTGCCATTAAGAGGTGGTGACGATTCCACCTGTCGGCAAGCACTCCGGCTACAGGAGACAGTAGAAACGTTGGGATCTGACTGGTGAAACCGACAACGCCAAGCAGGAAGGCCGAACCGGTTAAACGGTAGACCAGCCAGCTCATGGCCACCGATTGCATCCAAGTTCCGATAAGAGAAACACTCTGACCAGCCATGAAAAGCCGGAAGTTCCTGGAGCGCAATGCCCGAAGCAGGGTTTTAATTCCAGATAAAGCCATGGGCGCATTATACATAAAAAACCAAATAGAATTGTCATTAAACATTTATTTATGATAGGGACGATACTCATCGTATTCATTGAAGCGATTACGCATTCAATTCAGTGCGGGAGAGGGGAAACAGTGGATATCAAAACGGTACTGGTGACCGGAGCAAACGGTTTTATCGGACGCCTGTTGACAAAGGCGCTTCAGGCAGAAGATGTGCGTGTGCGCTGTCTGGTGCGGAAAGCGTGCCCGCCTGTAGCCAACTCAATCGAAACAGTGCAGGGGGATCTGCTTGAGCCGGCTACGTTGCCGGCGGCCATGGCAGGGGTTGACACCGCTTACTACCTGGTGCATGCCATGGCAGGCGGTCGGGCCGGTTTTGAACGTCGTGACCGTGACGCCGCTGAGAACTTTGTCCGCGCGGCCGAAAAGGCCGGCGTTCGGCGTGTAATCTATCTGGGTGGACTGGGGGAAACCGGCGATGATCTTTCTGAACATTTGAAAAGCCGACTGGAGGTAGCAGACATCCTGCGCTCAGGGAAATTCGCCACAACCTTTCTGCGGGCCGCGATTATCATCGGTGCCGGCGGGGCCTCGTTTGAGATGGTCAAGGCATTGGTCGAGCGATTGCCGGTCATGATCACACCGCGCTGGGTTACGACGTTATGTCAGCCGATTGCGGTGGAGGATGTGATCAGATATCTGGTCGGCTGCCTGAAGGATGAACGCACGGCCGGCGGGACGTTCGATATCGGTGGGCCGGATGTAATCACCTACAAGGATATGATGGAGCGTTTTGGTCGTATCAGGGGACGAACACTCTATATCCTGCCGGTGCCTGTATTGACCCCGCGGCTTTCATCGTACTGGGTCGGATTTATTACGCCCGTTGCCCCTTCAGTCTCGATGCCGCTGATTGAAGGGCTCAAAAACGAGGTGATTTGCCGGGAACACGCCATTCGCTCGCTTATACCGTTTCAGTTGACGTCCTATGACGAAGCTGTTCGCCGGTCACTTGCAGCAGAACTGCCGAAGAAACCGTGCTGCTAGAGACATGACGCCGGGCCGGCATTGCTGATGGTTTGATGTCTGAATTGATGATTCGTTCTAAAAGGTAGCAAGAATAAGTAGGCAACAACTCATTCAGGGAAAATGATCAAGGTGGTGGCAATGAAACGGATTAGACGCATCATGCTTGCAACTGCATTTATGCTTATAGGAGCGACTAATGCCATGGCAACTGAAGAAGCACCCTACAAGGTTTTGAAAGCCGACGACATTTTCGAGCTGCGTGAATATGCCCCTCACATCCTCGCTGAAATCATCGTGGATGGTGATCTTGAAGGTGCCGGGAGTAAGGCATTCAGGCGACTTTTTCGCTACATCTCCGGCGATAATCGGACACGCAGCAAGATTGCGATGACCGCTCCCGTGTCACAGGAACAAAAGGGGGAGAAAATCTCCATGACCGCTCCCGTCAGTCAGCAGCGTATGAAAGGGAAGTGGGCTGTCAGTTTCATGATGCCGGCAACCTATACCCTGGAAACCTTGCCGGTCCCCGATGATCCTGGCATCACACTTCACCAGGTTACTGCTCAAAGAATCGCCGCAGTGCGTTACTCCGGATTATGGAGTGAGGATAACTATATGCTTAACAGCAGAAAGCTGGAACAGTGGATACGCAAAAACGGGTTTACCGTTGTGGGAGAACCGGTCTGGGCCCGTTACAATCCCCCTTTTACCCCCTGGTTTATGCGTCGAAACGAGATCCTCATTCCGGTGGCTGAAGATGGCCGTTAGCTCTTTACAGTTCCAAAAGCAGCTGTGGTTGCAGTGAGCCGGGCGTTTAATGCTAACAGAGCCTATTGATGCCGCAATCGTGCGGTATTTCTCCCTATTTTAAGAAAATTTTATTGATTCGGGTTTATTCTGACGGCTGATCCTGAGGCTTCAGGCGGGCAAACCTATTTTCGAGGATGGTTGCCCCCCAGAATCCTCCTGCTGCCAGTGCAATGACAAGCAGCACCACCGCACCATACGGGATGTTTAAAAAGCCGTAGAGGGTCTGTCTTCCGAGGGACGAAGAATCCGCGAAGCATTGAATAAATGGATACATCTCGCCGTACATAAACATACCGGCGACCAAGCCACCAGCGAACATCATCCCATCCAGTTTTCCGGTTACACATGCCACGACTGATGTGCCGGGGCAGTAGCCCCCCACCACAAAACCGACCCCCAGAATAAGTCCGCCAATCACCTGGGGCCAGACATATGTACCAACCATCGAAACCTGGCCGAGATCCAGATAAGCGGTCGTGGAAAGCAGGAAAATGACCACCATTGCGGTCACAACAGCTGTGCCCATGACCTTGAATACCGCCATGTCATACAGGAAAAACTGAGCAGCCAGTTTCTTTGCACTGCCAAAACCGGCGCGCTCCAGGAAGAATCCCATCCCGATCCCGATCAGTACGGCCAACCAAAGGCTGCAGCCAGCTGGTATCACATCATTAAGTACCAACGGAGCTGTCATAGCCATTGCCTCCTTACGAAGTAGGCCATCAGGTAGGCTCCACCGAATACACACATCATGAACATCCAGCTTCCCAGGTTCAGCAGCGCACCACCCGAAAGTGCCTGGCCGCTTGTGCAGCCGCGGGCTAACTGGGCACCGACCGCCATCAGTATACCGCCGGTAAACGCCAGACCCAATCTTGAAGCAATCGAGACCCGAGGGCCACGGTCGATCGAGAGCCTGACCCTGCCGGCAATCAATCCGGAGATCAGGCCGCCCAGCAGGACGCCGATTACTTCGAATACCAGCCACTCCTTCAGAGGGTGCGAGGCACGTTCAGGGTCGAGATACTTCTCAAAAAATCCATTACCTGCGATATGGTCGGGGGTAATGTTGCTCATTATCCATGAAACAAGCGAAGCAAAGGCTCCGGAAGCACCCAGTCCGCGCCCCATGAGCAGATACGAGGACAGAAGTACCAACCCCAGGCCAAAACCAGCCCAATAGGGATTCATATATTCTTTCGATTCTTTCGTCATTGTGAATCTAAATCCTTCCCCGATTATTTCAATTATGACGCCTTTCCGGTAAAGAGCGACCAGATCAGGAGTCCTCCTGCCAGGGACATGATCACAACGGCGAGCCACCTAAGTATATTGGATAGCCGGCATCATTCGAATCTTGACTCAATCGCAATCAAGGAAGTCTTGTTTTGACTTCGTAACGTGTTGTATCTTTTGAATCAGATCATCGACCCTGACCCGCATCGAACGGGTATCGTGATGTTCAGCACAAATCGAACCGTCATCCACCCATTCCAGGATAAGTGACGTTTCCAGGCTATATGTTGCGACCGCATTTTCAAGTGACGTCCAGGTAGTTTCAGTTGACATGGCTAATCTCCTTTTATGTTTTGAAACAATATGTAACGATGAATATTTGCTGCAGCTAACCCCCCCGGTTGAGCCGGGGGAAACTTGATTTGAGGTGCACATGTTCGGATTCAGCCATTGCTTCTTGCTATGGAACCATCACTACATTGACGGTTTTCGTCACGGTCAGCTCTGGCCTTACCGGGTTATTACTATAGTTTTGCGTCGCGTATCCGGCTGCTATGAATGTAAAGTAGTAATCCGTAGCAATAGTCTCTTGAAATGTAGCTTTGCCTAATGAGTCAGTAGTCCCGCGACTTACAACATTAGGGTCCGTAGCAGAAACTTTTCTGACTTCAATTTGTACACCCGATAACGCCAATCCAGCACTGTTTGTGACAGTAACGTCGATTTTACCATTCCCCTGGACAAAATTTTCGGTGTCATCGCCGCAGGCACTGATCAGTAAACATGCAACAATAAGCAGTGACGAGATAACTGTGATTTTCAAAAAGTTTTTCATGACGTTCTCCTTTATTTGTGAGGTGACTCGATTTTCCTGGAGTACCCGTCAATGCGGGTGTTCTGGACAAAAGATCGAAGGCACCATACGTGCTAAGCGGCTAATTAAAGCCTACCAGTCAGCAACAGGATGATCAGAATAAGAGAGACCAAGCCAAACCCGCCACTCGGAAAGTAACCCCACTGACGTCTGTGAGGCCACGTGGTAAGGCTCTCCTTGATCATGTCTTCCCAAAACGTAGATTGATGCACATGGCAGTGCTCATGTTCTGCCAAGAAGAGATATCGCAACTAACGTGCCGTAGAATAATTGCAGAGATTGCGCTCTCAAGGATCTGATTTTTATGGGTTTCAATCGGGTAAAAGGTTCAGCGTGAAGGGGTAGCCGTCATGGACACCCGTCATATTTGGCAGTTGCGTTAAGCGTGACGGGTTAAAAATAAATTCGGGTTTAATGAGGTGTGAACTATTAAGGCAAGGTAGACCGAACAAAACAGAGAAGGCTGCACCATCTAGGCGCAGCCTTCTCAAAAATCTTACATCTGAAATTCAGCTGACGTTTGTCAACCCCAGCCTTACAGCCCTTTCAGATCCTTGCCTGCCGAAAATTTACCGCTTTTTGATGCAGCGATCTGAAGTTCAGCACCTGTCTGCGGATTGCGTCCTTTACGGGCAGCGCGTTCTGAAACACTGAATGTACCGAAGCCGGGGAATGTGATCTTGTCTCCGGCCTTCAACAAGTTGGTGGTGACCGTAATAAATGCCTCGACTGTCTCTGCTGCTACGTTCTTGGGTACGTCCAGTTCTGCTGCTACGGCTGCCACAAATTCTGCTTTTGTCATGTTGTCTCCTTGTTTTTGTAAGGGATGATATCCCCCGCATTATTTGGCTCCGCTTTTCAGCGTGCAACAAAAAGGGTTACAGTTTGTCGCTGTAACCCATTGTTTTAGTGGCGGAGAGGTAGGGATTCGAACCCTAGGTACGTTGCCGTACACCTGATTTCGAGTCAGGCACCATCGACCACTCGGACACCTCTCCACTGGATCCGTTTCAAAGCGGAGTCGCTTTATACCCCATTCCTGCGAGAAATTCAAGACCGCTATTGCTTCCGGACTGCACAATTATTGCAGCAGCCCCTTGCGCTGCGATGCTGCCTGCTCGACACCCTGATGGATTCCGACCTGCCTGCCGTCGTTCTGACCCTTGAAATACGCATCGGAATGGATGTAGCTCCTGCGGCTGTGCATGGTCCGGATATTGCCGATCTCGTTCATGGCCTGCTTGATCAGGGCCTCTTTGATCGGTACCAGAGCGGTGCTGGTAACCGGTGTACAGGCCTTCTGCTCTCCCAAACGCACTGTGATGGTGGATACGGCCCCCAGGTAATATGACTGTCGTCTGAGTTCCCGGTGTCGCGCGGCCAGCGTGTCGTTGGCATGCAGTTTCATGTACACGCTGCAGAGTTTTTTGACGGTTCTGACCAGATAGGTAAAGGTATAGGCGGCAACCTGCGCATCTGCGCCAACGCCGATGAATGTCAGTTTGCCGTTTGCGGGGTGGTGGACGGCCTGGCAATCGAAGGCGCTGCAGACCCCCGCGCTGAGATGCCTGAGCCATTTAGGCAGGCTTTTGGCCGCCTCCAGTTCGATCCTGTCGGCCTTGTCCGGTTTGTGCGACGAGTCGATATCGGCCATGCCCAGGTTGTGCTCGGATAACAGCCGCTGGGCGTGGGCCGCTGCCAGTGCGGCTTCGTGTTCGTTGCTGGAATTAGCCAGGGCCAGGAGCTTCTTGATTTTTTCTATGACGGGTGTGGTTTTAATGGTTTCGCTCTCCTGATTCTGCCCCAGAAAACATCATGGGAATGGCATGGGACTATCTCCGTCCCATACGTTTGAGGAGAATGCCCAGATACTTGTTCAACGGGTTGTCGCGCGAAAGAAACCTGATGACCGGAGGTTTTCTGGTGCCGATGGCATCAAGCTCCCGCTTTATCTCCGGATGACCGCCCAGTGTCATGCCCTGCCTGAAGGACTGGAGTGCTTCGGCTGTTTGTCCTGCAATCAGCTGTACCTTGCCGAAATACAGGTAGTGCAGCGGATTATCCGGGTCGTGTTGCATTGCCGTGTGGCATAGTTGGAAGGCCCGCGTGAGCTGGCCGCGCTCCTTGGCGATGCAGAAACCGAGACGGGAATGCCAGAGCGGGTCGTCCCAGATGGCGAGTGCCCGTTCCAGGCTGGCCAGTGCAGCCAGGACATTGTTCCGCTCAAGTTCCCGCTCTGCCTGATCGAATTCCTTCTGGGCTATTGCAGCCGATTGGGGATCCATTTGAACCTCCTGGATTTCACTGCATGGTATGTCAATCGGATCAATCGTGTAGCAGTTCTACTGACATGCAGTATGCATGCCGGTCAGGAGGTTTTCACCGGGCTGGCAGCGCAGGACGGATGCCAGTGAACCGGCTGTTTCAATCTGTTCAAATAACACAGCTATTCGCCGGACCGCATCATCGGCCAGCTGTTCAAGTGACGTGTTTCGCTCCTCTCCGCTGACCGGATGGCGCCACTGTTCGCTGTCTGCTCCGATACAGCATGCGGACGCATTCGTCAGGGGATAGAACAGATGGCGATGATCCCTGAAGGAGGAACCTTTGATGATGGCCAGAACCCTGACTGCAAGTTTCCAGAAGGCGCTGTCATACATGGCCTGGAAGCGGCCGTGAAGTGCCAGGGCCTTTTCCAGCTCCGGGCGCGGCAGGGTGCTGTCCGGGTCAAAGAGCAGGGTGCAGGCGCTGATGAGGGTGTCGCGGGTGTCAGGTAACAACAGGTCGGCCACGTACCGTACCGGCGGTATGGCACCCGTCCGCAGCAGGCAGACGTCAATGTCGGTCTCGATCCGGTAGTGCTGCCTGATGCCGGCTGTACCAGCGCGGGCAAAAACAAAGGGATGGAAGACGACGTCGACCGCAATATGCGTGATGACACCCAGCAGGCAGGCCAGCAGGGGCGGGGGGAGGCCGTCGGGATAGCGCTCTTCCGTCCGGATCAGCGGCTCAAAACTGTTGCCGGACGTATTGTGGAACGCATGCGCCAGGGCCAGGGCCGCTGCAGCATGGGAGCCGCGGAAGAGGTGCAGCAGCGTGTCGGGCAGGACCGCTCCGCCCAGATAGACCGCCCGGTGGCACCGGATAATCTCCCCCAGACGGCTGTCAGGTCTCAGGCCGGCCAGGGCCCGGTCGGCAATGATCCAGTGGGTCAGCTCTTTAGGCATGTCTGTTCACCCGGGTCAGGATCTGATGTCTATAACGCATGGTCAGGGGTGCCCGGGGACATACTGTCGCACCAGGCGCCGTTCATACAGATAGCGGATCGACAGCGGCAGGAGTGCCGCCAGGAAAATCAGGCCGCATCCCAGCCATTCGAGAGGTTTGAGGTGCTCTCCCAGGACGAAAAGTCCGGCCAGCAGGCTCCAGACCGGGTCCAGGGTGTAGATCAGCCCGGCCCGGGTGGGGGTGACATAGCGCTGGAAGGTGTTCTGCAGGGTAAAGCAGATGACCGTGGGAAAAATGGCGCAGTAGACCACCGACATCCATCCGGTCGCGGAAAAGCTGAAGGACGCGCTCGGGGCCAGCAGGGCCGCTATGCCGGAGATGGCCGCTACCGTGGCAAACTGCACGGTGGAAATCAGGTAGACATCATCGTCCCGCAGGACCTTTGACACGGTGATGATGTGCCCGGCGATGAACAGGGCGCAGATCGTAGACAGCAGGTCGCCGCGGTTGAAGCCGACCCCGCCGCTGGTAGCCAGCAGCCAGATGCCGGCTGCCGCCAGGGCGATGCCGCCCAGATTGGTCTTGCCGATACGATCCTTCCAGACCAGCCGCGTAATGAGCGGGATGAACAGTACAAACAGGTTGTTCAGCACTCCGGCGCGCGAGATGCTGGTGCCCTGGACGCCGAAGACGAAACTGAGGTTGGTCAGTCCCAGGGCCGTACCGACAATGATGCCGCGCTTCAGGATGCCGCGGTTGAGTGCAGGGATCCTCCGGGCGAACACGATCAGCATGATCAGCGTTGCCAGTGTGAAGCGGGTAAAGACAAACAGGGGCGGCGGGATCTCACGCAGACCGATCTTGGTGAAGAGGAAACTGCCGCCCCAGAAAAAGGTGGTCAGTATCAGGAAAAAGTAAATGCGTCCCTGGGTTGGGTGGGCGGTGTTTGTCAAGCTGCAATGCTCCTTAGTAAGCTAGAAAATATTTCTGAGGCATCTTGCAGAAATAATTTCGTTAACGCACTTATCCTGCGTAGCAGGGCTAGTAAGCTAGAAAATATTTCTGAGGCATCTTGCAGAAATAATTTCGTTAACGCACGTATCCTGTTTATCAGGGCGAGGGGTTGATACAGGCTGCGAGTTCCTGCAAGGTTGCCACGCTGACGTCCGACAGCTCCGGCCAGCGGAAGCTGCGGGATGCATCGACATGCACCGTCAGTGCGCCGGCTGAGCGCCCGGCCTGGAGATCGTACTGGTAATCGCCGACCATGACGGTTGTTTCCGGTCCGGTGCCCCAGAGCCGGGCCAGCTGGCGGATGCCGTCCGGGTCCGGTTTGGGTCTGGCTTCATCCCTGCCCAGGACATGCTCGGGGTTGAAAAACCCACCCAGTCCGACCAGCTCCAGTGTGCGCAGGGCGTTTTCTCGGGTGTTGCGGGTCAGAATCCCCAGTTGCACACCACTGTCCCGCAGGAGTTCCAGAAGCGCGTAGGCGCCGGTTGCAGATTGGGTCACGGCGGCCAGTTCCAGTTCGATCTCCTGCAGGCGCTCATGCAGCGGCTGAGCAAGATGCGAGGGCAGAGCCGTCAGGTGGTCAAGGATGTCGCTCCCGTCCGGGATGTCAAGCTCCCGACGGATGGCGGCAAAATCATGAACCGCTAACGTCAGGGTCCCGTCCAGATCGAAGACCCAGTGTGTATAAGCGGCCAGTTTATGTGCCAGTACAGAGTTCATGACGTGCGCTCCGGGGCGAAATGTACCGCCAGCCAGACGGTTTTCACCGTCGGGTCGGTCCAGGACACCCGGTGACGGCAGCCGGCCGGGATCAGCAGATGATCACCGGCAACCAGGCGACGAGGTTCCTGCTCATCTGCGAACAGCAGTTCTGCACTGCCGGCCAGCAGCAGCACCCATTCTGCCTGTTCCTGATTGTACCATTCGCCATCAGGTGTGGTCTGGCCCAGGGAAACAATCCGTTCGATACTGACGGCAGCTGATTCGGCGATGGTATCGAAGACCTCTCCCGTCAGCGCGGAAGGGAGATCGGCCAGTATGTTACGGATTTCAAGCATACTTCAACCTGTGTGATTCCTGATATAGAAGAGTGTCCGATTGCCAAAGGAAAAGGCGGGGAACACCCGCCAGCTGTTACTTGATATTGCCTGAGTAGCAGGTGTAAGTCAACGACGTTACGTTGGCTGTGCAGGCTGTTTCAGGGGAAGCGTGACAGTAAACAGCGAGCCATTACCCGGTTCGCTCCGGACGGTGATCGTGCCGCCGTGGTTTCTGACGATGCCGTAGGAAACGGAGAGGCCGAGACCGGTGCCGGTCTGGCGGGTGGTGAAAAACGGGGTAAAGATGTCCTTGATCTGTTCCGGCGGGATGCCGTTGCCCGTGTCCCCGATCTCCGTCCGGCAGTTTTGGGCATTGGTGTCAATAACGGTCCGGACCGTCAGCATCCCTCCCTGCTCCATGGCTTGTACGGCATTCACGATCAGGTTGGTGAACACCTGGCGGAGCTGGTTTTCGTCGCCATCGATGACGGTTGTTCCCATGCCGTATTCGCGTCTGACATCGATGCCGTCCAGCGGCACATGGTGTCTGACCTGCTGCAGGATCTCCTCCAGTACCTGGTCGAGCGACACCGGCTTGAGGCTTCGGCGCTGATGTCGGGCAAATGAGAGCAGGTTGCCGACGATGCTTTCCACACGGGCCACCTGCTGGGCGATGATCTCGGCCTCCTCACGGTTCAGATGACCGGGCTGCAGATCCATCAGCAGGACCTCGGCATTGCCCCGGATGATTGCCATGGGATTGTTGATCTCATGGGCCACTCCGGCGGCCAGCTCGCCGACCGCAGCCAGTTTTTCGGCCTTGACCAGCTCGCCCTGGGTCTTGAGCAGGAGCTGATTCTTCTCCTCCAGCTCGGCGGTACGTTCCTGGACTTTGACTTCAAGGTTTTTGTTCAGCTGTATGATAGCGTATTCCCGCTGCCTGAGTGCAGCGGTCATGCTGTTGAACTCCTCGGCCAGTTCACCGATTTCATCCCCGGATGACGTCTCGATCCGCAGGTCCCGTTCTCCGGCGGAAAATCTCTGCACCAGCCCTTTCAACTCCCGGATCGGGCGGGAGAGCAGGCTGCCGATATAGCCGGAGACGATCAGGCCGAACAGCGACCCGGCCAGCAGCACGCCACTAAAGAGCAGGCTGACCTTTTTCTTCAGGGCTGTGTGCGGCTGTTCCAGCATGCCGACATACAGTGAACCGATGACCGCGCCGCCCAGGTCAAAGATCGGTTCGTAGGCGGTGAAATACCAGTCATTGACGACAAAGGCCCGATCGACCCATTTTTCCTTATTCAGGTTCACGCGGTTATAGACCTCGGCCGAGAGCCGGGTGCCGATCGCCCTGTTTCCCTCAAGTGTCTGGACGTTGGTGCTGATGCGGGTATCATCCAGGAAGATGGTGGCGGTACCCACGTCCTTGCCCTGGAACTGAACCCCCTCGAAAACGATCTGCTTGATCCTGTCCACGACCGAGTTGTTCCTGTTCAGCAGGACACCGCCGTACAGTGCACCGACAACGGTTCCCTGCCGGTCCCTGACCGGGGCCGAGGCGACCATCAGCATGCCGGACGGCTCACTTTTTTTGGTTCCTGGTTTTGCCCGTTCAGTCGGAATCACGTCAATGACCGCCTGGCGCGCCAGGTTGTTCCCCTCGCGTGACAGCCAGTCCGGGGAAAAAATCTGGCTCCCGGCGGTTACCTCGCCATTAAGCGCTTTGGCGACAAGCAGGTCCTTGTCGAGCAGGTCGCCATAGGCCTGGGGATTCCCGGCCCGGTACAGGACCCGTCCGCGACTGTCCACCATGGTCAGTATGTCCAGCTGTTCATTTATGATCATGTCGGAGAGCAGCGGGGCTATTATCTCGCGGTTTCCGGTGATAACTGCCTCAGCGGCATAGGGCATGCTGGTGGAGAAACGAATCACATCGCGGATATGACTAATTTCGTTGGAGTAGACCTCGCGGGCCGAATTGAGGTCAGTGCGCACCTTTTCCTGGGCCAGCACATTGATGCGGGTGTTGATGATCGATATCCCGGCCAGAGAGCAGAACAGGATGGCGACAAACAGCGGCAGCAGGGAGCCGATCGTCAGTTTCAGGCGTATGGAGAGGCGCGGGAATGGCATTGGTCAGCAGGTTTCGGCACTGCCCTTGGGAATGATCAGGGCATAGTCGGCGATCTTGCGGTCCAGGGTCTTGCGGGTGATGCCCAGGATCTCGGCGCTCCGGCTTTTGTGATAGCTGTTCTTCTTCAGGACCCAGATGATGTGATTGCGCTCAACGCTCTCCAGCGAATCCTTGCCGTCGCCATACGGGCCGGCCGGAGCGCCACCGCTGCCGCGGATTGGCAGAAGGTCGGCGGTTATGTTGTTTGACCTGGCCAGGATGACGGCCCGTTCGATGATGTTTTCCAGCTCCCTGATGTTGCCGGGCCAGTGATAGTCGTGCAACAGCCGCAGGGCGTCAGCGCTTATGCTGTTGACCTGCTTCTTCATCCGGGCGGAAAAGCGGGCCATGAAGTGCCGGGCGAGCGGCTCCAGATCCTCCTTGCGTTCCCGCAGGGGCGGGGGGTGCAGGGTAATGACATTGATGCGGTAGTAGAGATCCTCCCGGAAGCGCCCTTCGGCCACTTCCCGCTCCAACTGCTTGTTGGTGGCGGCCACGATGCGGATATTGCAGCTCCTGACGTCGGTCGCGCCCACGGGGGTGAACTCCCGTTCCTGAATCACCCGCAGCAGTTTGGCCTGCAGGGCCAGGGTCATGTCGCCGATCTCGTCCAGAAAAAGGGTCCCCCCGTCGGCCGCCTCCAGCAGCCCCTTCTGGGTTGCCATGGCACCGGTGAAGGCCCCGCGCATATGGCCGAACAGCTGGCTTTCCAGCAGGGTATCAGTCAGGGCGGCGCAATTGATGGTCAGGTAGCGCTGTTCCCGGCGCGCGCTGTTGTAGTGGATCGCGCGGGCGATCAGCTCCTTGCCGGTGCCCGATTCCCCCTGGATCAGGATGTTGGCTTCACTGGCCGCGACCTGCAGGGTCATGTCATAGACCTCGCGATACTTGCTGCTGGCGAAGATGATCTCGCCGGGGGCGGCGCTGCTGATGAGTTCCTGCTTGAGGCTGCGGTTCTCCATCAGCAGGGTTTCGCGCTCCAGGGCCTTTTCCAGGACCGCCAGCAGTTTTTCCTTGGGAAACGGTTTGGTGATGTAGTCGTAGGCCCCCAGCTTGATCGACTCCACTGCCGAATCGATGCTGCCGAAGGCGGTCATGATCACGACCGGCAGGTCGGGACGCAGGTCGCGGACCCGCCTGAGGATGTCGATGCCGCTGATCCCGGGCAGGTTGATGTCCTGGACCAGCAGGTCGGGGGTGTAGGCCGGGTCGGCCTCCAGGCGATCCAGCAGGGTCTGGCCATCGCCATAGGTGTCCACGGCAAAACCATGCGAATGCAGAATTTTCCTCAGGTAGCGCAGGATCTCTTTTTCATCGTCGCAGATGGCTATTTTTACCTGTCGCACAACCGTATCCTCCCTGGTGATCTCTCAAAAACAGTCTTCCATGCAGGGCTGGAAGGTGTCTCGAAGTCTGTCTCAGAAATGTATCAAAAGTATACATACTTGGAAACAAATATACAAAGGGCCTGAATTCTCACATGACATTGCACAGCTCTGTTGAAACGGAGTGAGAAAAAACGGGCGGTTATACTCTGTAAAAATTTGTTTTAAAATGAACTCGTACTGGCATATTTTGTGCTGAATATAAGCAGAAACTATTTCATTGCAGCTGAATACAACGGATTAATATCGGCTTTCATATGCAATACAATGGTTTATTTTGTGCGGGCAAGTCAATGCAAGATTGTTACGGCGTCTCGGATCACACAAATATGTCAGATTGATTGGAGCAGGACATGACATCCACCACATCAACAGACCAGAATCGCATCATCGCAGTCACCGGCGTTATCCTGGCCGGCGGACACTCATCCCGCATGGGCAGCAACAAGGCCCTGCTGCCGTACCGGGGCGGCAGGTTTGTCGAGGCTATCCACCGTCTGCTGCGTGGTATCTTTTCCGAGGTGATCCTGGTCACCAATAATCCTGAGCAGTACGAATTCCTGCCCTGCAGGAAGGTGCCGGATCTGTACGAAGGGATGGGGGTACTGGCGGGAATCCATTCCGGTCTGTATCACAGCAGCAATCCGGCCATCCTCGCCGTTGCCTGCGATATGCCCTACCTGGTGGAAGGACTGCTCAGGCATCTGGCTGCCCGTGCCGATGCCGGCGGCGTCCTGATCCCGGAAAGTCCAGGCGGCCTGGAGCCGCTCCATGCGGTCTACGGCAAAGGCTGTCTGGCAGCCATCGAGGCGACCCTGCTGAGTGGCCAGAGAAGGATTGTCTCATTCTTTGATCGCACCAATGTCAGCCGTATGAATGTGGAGCAGGTGGCCTGTTACGACCCCTCATTCGATTCCTTCAAAAATATCAACACACCCGGCGATTATTTTGAATTACGCGACAAAGAGCGCGGCCCGGAAGCGTATGCCGATGAAGATCGGCTTGAGAAGGTTTACATCTGACCGTAGTGCATCAGGTGCAGAATCCTAGAGAGAAGTACATATAAAACGTGATTGAAAGGAGGGCTTATGGGAATGTCTGTTTCACGAAGAGACTTCTTCAAGTATTCCGGATCGGGGTTGGCAGCGGCCACATTCGGGCTCAACCTGGCGCCGGTCGAGGCCAGGGCCGAGGATCTGCAGATCCGCTATGCCAAGGAGAGTACCACGATCTGCCCCTACTGTGCCGTTGGTTGTGGCATGATCGTGCACACCCTGGGGGGCAACATCATCAATGTGGAAGGTGACCCGGACCACCCGATCAATGAGGGAGCGCTCTGTCCCAAGGGTTCTTCGGTGTATCAACTGCGCGACAACAAGGCCCGTATCACCAAGCCGATGTATCGCGCCGCTGGAGCAACGGAATGGAAAGAGGTCAGCTGGGACTGGGCCATCGACGAGATTGCCAAAAAGGTCAAGAAGACCCGCGACACCTCCTTCATGGCGACCTCCAAGATCAAGATCAAGGAGAAGGTCGGTGCAGTGGAGGTCGAAAAAGAGATCGAAGCCGTTGTCAACCGTACCATGGGGATGGCTTCGGTCGGCAGCGCCGCCCTTGACAATGAAGAATGCTATCTGTACCAGAAATTTCTAAGGGGGTTAGGCCTGGTGTATATTGAACATCAGGCCCGCATTTGACACAGCGCAACAGTTGCGGCTCTGGCAGAGTCGTTCGGACGCGGTGCAATGACGAACCACTGGATTGACCTGAAGAATGCAGACGTAATACTGATTATGGGAGCCAATCCCGCCGAGAATCACCCGATTTCCTTCCGCTGGATCATGAAGGCAAAAGATGCAGGCGCCAAAGTGATCTGTGTCGATCCGCGCTTTACCCGCAGCGCCTCCAAGGCGGATGTCTACGCGTCCCTGCGCTCGGGCACCGACATCGCCTTCCTGGGGGGGATGATCAACTACATCCTGCAGAACAAACTCCATTTCGAAGAGTATGTCAAAAACTACACCAACGCCTCCTATCTGGTGAACGGCGACTTCCGGATGCCGGGCGAGATGGCCGGGCTCTTTTCCGGCTACGATCCCAAGAAGCGCAGCTACAACGCCAAGGCCTGGGACTTCCAGAAGAACGTCGATGACAGTGTCATGAAGGATCCCACCCTGCAGGATCCCAGCTGCGTATTCCAGCTGATGCGGAAGCACTACAGCCGGTATACGCCGGAGCTGGTTTCCCGGATCACCGGCACACCCAAGGAAAAGCTGCTGGAGGTGTACCAGCTGTATGCCACTACCGGCAAGCCGGACAAGGCCGGTACCTCCATGTATGCCATGGGATGGACCCAGCATACGGTCGGTACCCAGAATATCCGTGCCATGTCGATCATCCAGCTGCTGCTGGGCAACATGGGCATAGCCGGCGGCGGCGTGAATGCCCTGCGCGGCGAGTCCAATGTCCAGGGGTCCACCGACCATGGCCTGCTGTTCCACATTCTGCCCGGCTATCTGCCGGTGCCGTCGGCTGACCTCAAGGATCTGGCTGCCTACACAACCAAGGTCACACCGGTCTCCAAGGATCCCCAGAGCGCCAACTGGAAGCAGAACCAGGGCAAATACTTCGTCAGCTATCTGAAGGCCATCTACGGCGCCAAGGCGACCAAGGAAAACGATTTCGGCTACCAGTGGCTCCCCAAACTGGATCCGGGGATGAACTGCTCCTGGCTGATGATCTTCGACAAGATGATCCGCGGTTCTCTGAAGGGTTTCTTTGCCTGGGGGCAGAACCCGGCCTGTTCCGGCACCAACTCGACCAAGGTGCGCAACGCCATGGCCAAGCTGGAGTGGATGGTGACGGTCAACCTGTTCGACAACGAAACCGCCTCATTCTGGAAGGGGCCGGGCATGGACCCGACCCAGGTCAAGACCGAGGTGTTCCTGCTCCCTGCTGCCGCCTCGTTTGAAAAAGAGGGGAGCCTCTCCAACTCCGGCCGCTGGGCCCAGTGGCGCTATGCCGCGGTCAAGCCGCTGGGGCAGAGCAAGCCGGACGCCGAGATCATCCATGAGCTGTACCAGCGGCTGAAGGAAATGTATGCCAAGGAAGGGGGGGCACTGCCGGAACAGCTGCTCAACCTGACCTGGAATTACGGCTTCAAAAGGGCCGACGGCAGCATTCGTTCCGTAGATCCGCACATGGTGGCCAAGGAGATCAACGGATATTTCCTGGAGGATGTGGAGGATAAACCGCAATCGCCGAAACCGGGCGACAAGCCGCTGCCGGCCAAGAACCCGTGGGATCCCAAGAAACTATTGGGCAAGAAGGGGGAACTGGCGGCCGGTTTTGCCCAGCTGCAGGTCGACGGCAGCACCTCCTGCGGTAACTGGATCTATTGCCAGAGCTACAACGAGAAGGGCAACATGATGGCGCGCCGCGGCAAAAAGGACCCCACCGGACTGGGGCTCTTCCCGGAATGGTCCTGGTGCTGGCCGGTCAACCGCCGCATCATCTACAACCGCGCCGCAGTCGATCTGAACGGCAAACCCTACAACATGAAGAAGGCCGTCATCTACTGGAATCCGACAGCCGTACAGCCTACCGGGGCGCTTGGGGCGTGGGTGGGTGATATTCCGGACGGACCCTGGCCGCCGCTTTCCAATGAAAAAGAGGGCAAACTGCCGTTCATCATGCAGGCAGACGGACTCGGTTCGTTGTTCGGCAAAGGGATGAAGGACGGCCCCTTCCCCGAGCATTACGAACCGGTGGAGTGTCCGGTACCGGAAAACTTCATGTCCAAACAGCTGAGCAATCCGGCAGTGAAAAACTTTTCCGATGCTGGTGTCAAGGAAGATGTCCTGGCCTCCTGTGACGTACGCTTTCCGCTGGTTGCAAGTACCTATCGGGTGACAGAACACTGGCAGACCGGGGTCATGACCCGCAACACCCCCTGGCTAATGGAATTGCAGCCTCGCCAGTTTGTGGAGATCAGTCCGGAACTGGCCAAGGAGAAGAGTATCAGCAATGGCGACATGGTCGAAGTGTCGTCGGTACGGGGCAAAATCGAGGCGGTGGCCATGGTCACTCAGCGCATACGTCCCTTCAAGATCGGTGATCTGATTGTCCATCAGATCGGCCTGCCGTACTGTTTCGGCTGGCATACCCCTGGTGTGGGCGATGCAGCCAATCTGCTGACTCCGACAGCTGGAGACGCCAATACGATGATTCCCGAGACCAAGGCCTTTATGGCCGGCATCCAGAGAAAGGGGTAAGCCATGGCTGACACGATCAAGGCAGAAAACAGGAAAGGCTTGTTGGTTGATACCTCGCGCTGCATCGGGTGCCGATCATGCCAGGTGGCCTGCAAACAGTGGAACAAGCTGGAGGCGGACGCCACCTCCAACAAGGGGACCTTCGAGAATCCCCGGGATCTGACGCCGGCGCTGTTTAACCGGATCAGATTCGTCGAACAGGCCGGCACAACGGGAGCTTCGGGTGTTGCCGGAGATATGACCTGGCGATTTCTCAACGAACGTTGCATGCACTGCGGCGACGCAGGCTGCATGAAGGTCTGCCCGTCACCGGGAGCACTGTACCGCACCAAGGACGGCATCGTGTCCTATAACAAGGAGAAATGCATCTCCTGCAAGTACTGTGTCTCGGCCTGTCCCTTCAATATCCCGCGCTATGATGCCGATGACAAGGTGTCAAAATGCCATCTCTGTTTTGACCGGATCGGCGGCGGCATGACACCGGCCTGCGCCAAGGCCTGTCCGACCGAAACACTGAAGTTCGGCAAACGGAGTGACCTGATCGCCAAGGCCACTGCGGCCAAAAAGCAGCTCTACGGAGTGGACAGCCTCAACGGACTGGGGGTGGTCTATGCCCTGGAAGGGCCACCGGAACAGTATGGCCTTCCGAAAAACCCCAGTATTCCAATGTCGATCTTCCTCTGGAAGGATGTCATCAAGCCGCTGGGTATCCTGGGTTTCTGGGGAAGCATCGGTGCCGTACTGCTGCACTATGTGACCATCGGCCCGAAAAAGATCGAGGAAGACAACGGAAAGGAGGCTCACCATGAGTAGCAGATATATCGACCGTTTTTCAACCAAGGAGCGGGTGCTGCATTGGTTTGTCACCCTGACGTTCTTTTCTCTGCTGCTGTCCGGCCTGGGACTGTATTCGCGCCTGTTTACCGGCTACTTCAACCTGTTCGGCAGCGGCAGCAACGCCATCCTGGTTCACAAGATCGCCGGGGTACTGTTCTTCTTCAGTTCATTGATCCTGTTCCTGCATAACCGTGCCCGGGTGACTGAATTCAATGAGGATGACCGGGAATGGGTCCGCTCATACGGCGGCTATCTTTCAAAAGATGATGTGCATCTCAAGGTGGGCAAATTCAACGCCGGCCAAAAGATGTTCGCGGTGTTCATCGGTGCTGCCACCGCAATTCTGGGGGTGACCGGGCTCTTTATCTGGCTGCCGCTGCTGTTTCCGCGCTGGATCGTGCAGGTGTCACTGATGCTGCACGGTCTGATGTTCGTCGGTTCGATCATGTTTGTGGTGGTGCATGTCTATCTGGCCACCATCGGCAATCCGGGGACGCTGGAGGCCATGCTGTGGGGTCGGGTGTCACGCGCCTGGGCCAGACATCATCATCCTGATTGGTATAAGGAGACGACTGGAGAGAATCCGTAATATACTGAAGCCAGTGAGCTGAAAAGAGGCGGCTTCGGCCGCCTTTGTTTTGTATCCAAAAGGGGAGACACCATGGCCACAGCCAGCTGCAAGATCGCCTGTCTGCAAGAGGCAGCATTGAAATCACCCGAATACGCTGAAATCGTCCCGCTCTTTATCGATCTGTTTCAATATATCGACGCAGCCGGAGCGGATACGGGCATCACCTTCCGGTTCTCCCGTGAGCGTCTGCAGGAAAGGATCGAAAACGGCTTTCCGCTGCTTGCGCACGATAGTCTGTTTGTTGATACTGTTACCTGCACAGCTTTTCTCAAGGGCGCACTGCAGGTGCTGGCCCGTGCCGGAAGGGAAGGGGGGGCGGAGCTGGAGATGATCGGGCAGGCCCTGGAGAGCGGATCCATTCCGCTGGAAGCGCTCTTCAGATCGATCCTGGAGCGGAATCGGACCGTTGTGGATGAGGTGGCACGTGCGATCGGGGTATCTGCGCCCCTTCTGGAATATGTCTGTGAGATACCGTTTAATACCGCCCTGGAGCAGTTCTCTGCGGCTCTTGCTCCGGATGTCTGTACAGGCTGGCAGGAGGGCTATTGCCCGGTGTGCGGTTCGCGGGCCGGCATGGCTGAACTGTCCGGGGAGGAAGGCAGGCGCTCCCTGTGCTGTTCGGCCTGCAGCTTCCGATGGCCGTATAAACGGCTGCAGTGTCCGTTTTGCGGCAACGACGAGGTGGAAACGCTGTCATATTTTGTGGCCGGCGAGGGGGCCACACGGGTGGACACCTGTTCGGCCTGCAGCCGCTACATCAAGACGCGGGATTCCCGCAAGGGCAATGCTGATGTGCCGCTGGACGTGGAGGACCTGCTGACGATCCATCTGGACCTGCTGGCGGTACGGGAAGGCTTCGAACGGGGAAAGTAGGGTGCGCATGCGGAGCGGAATGGTATGCCGGTTTATGTATGTGCAGGCGGCTGAAGAGAGTCCAGGAACGCCAGCACAACAGCCGGATCGAACTGCTGCCCCGACCGCTCTTCGATATACGCAATGACGCGATCCGCTTCCCAGCCAGGCCGGTACGGGCGATCTGACATCAAGGCGTCGTAGACATCGGCAACAGCCAGGATGCGGGCGCCCAGCGAGATCTCATTACCCGCCAGCCCAAGCGGATACCCCTCGCCGTTGTATTGCTCATGGTGCTGGGCCACCATGGGAATGATCTCCCGATAGAACGGGATCGGTTCCAGAATTACGACCCCCTTGGCCGGGTGTTCCTTCACCAGGGCAAATTCCTCGTCCGTAAGCCGGCCGGCTTTGTCCAGAATATATCCGGGGACACCGATCTTGCCGATGTCATGCAGGAGTCCGCCCCGATGGATCCGTTCGAGTTCCAGCGGGGAAAGCCACATCTGTCGTCCTATCTGCAGCGCAATTTCTGTTACCCGTTCGGAATGCCCTGAGGTCCAGTGCGAATTGGCGTCAACTGCCCTGGCCAGTGCGGCCAGCGTCCCCCAGTTGAGTTGATCCAGTTCCTTGACCAGTTCGGCATTGGCCATTGCAATCGCGACCTGGTCGGCAATCTGCCTGGTACGCAGCAGGTCTTCCCGGTGTTGTGCAGGCCCATGGCGGTAAGCGATGGCCAGCACACCCTTCAGAACCCGGTGGAGATGGATCGGCACAAGCGCGAAAGCGGTAAGATCAATGCCTCCCATGGCAGCCAGCAGACCGGCAAATTCGCCGTTTCGCTGCAGCAGGGAATTCTCGGGCAGCGTTTCCAGGCGCAGTCGCTCTGCGGTGGAAAAGGGCACTCTGAGCGGATCGGTATTATTTGTTCCGCTCAGATACGCAGTTACCGTATCCTGAGAGTCAGGCTCCAGCAGAAACAGGGCAACCTGATCGCAGGTGATGACGTTCTGAAGGTTGTCAAGGACTGCCGCAATGATTTTATCCCGCTCCAGTGCTGACAGGATGGTCCGGATAATGCTACCCATTTCCGACAGGGAGTTGAACTGCGTCTGCAGATGTGTCGACATGGTATTGAACGAATGGGCCAGCTCTTCAAATTCGTCGCCGCTGTTTATCTCAACCCGGCTGACAAGGTCACCCTGGCTGATCTTGCCGGTGCCTTCCCTGAGTTTTTTCAGCGGAATCAGGCTGCGGCGGATATAGACACTGCTGAGATACAACACCACCAGCAGGGTCAATGCCATAACCAGTGTGAACGTTCTTGTGAATGTATTGAGCTCAGCCAGGGCTTCACTTTTTGTTTGACTCAGCAGTACGGTCCAGTCATCGGAAAGAAAGGCTGCCTTGAGAAAAATGGAACGATAATTAGACAGCCAGGTTCCTTCGTCATCGTGCCACTCGAACTGGCCGGATGCCGATGTTCGCAGCCCCTCCCTGACACGTGCAATAACGCTGAGGGAAGGACTTCGGGAACTGTACAGCTGGTTGCCTGCGCCATCGACAATGCTCACTTCCGTTAGCGGTGGCAGGGTCTCGCTGACCAGTCCCCACAGATATTCACAATCAATTTCTCCTACCAGCAGGCGCGCTGCTGATTTTTCACCAGGGCTGGCGACGGTCATAAAAATCCGGCCAGCGTCTTTCTCCCCAGTCCCTACAGAGACCATGGCGCTTCCAGAAACAAGCTTCTTTAGGGATGCGTCACTGAGAGGGGGCAGAGGGCAGGTCTTGCCGGAAATGGTGATAACGCTGGAACGATCTTCAATCAGGGATAGAGCTATAAAGTGCGGCGGTAGGGAGATGCTGCGATCTCGTGTCGAAGGCCTGAAGCGGTGGAGTGCTTCACGGTCTTGGGATGTGCCCAGTGCATCAAGATCGGCCTTGAGGAAGTTTAATCCCTCAACAATCGACATGCCGACATTCTTGCTCGCAAGGTGCAGTCGATGGTGGGTTGCTTTCTGAAGTGTACCGGAAACCTGATAGATGGAAAGTGCGCCGAGGGTCACTATCGGCAGCATGGCACAGAGGATGAAAAGCCCCAGGATCCGGCGGGCCACCATGCTGCGCAGATAGGGGATGGACAGTTTCATGTCGGTTTAGTAGCCGGATGCCAGCCCGACATAGGCACCATTATTTGCGCGGATGATATCGTCCTGGCTTTTCTTGGCAGTCAGAGGTGACACGCTATCACCATCTGGTCCCACGCTGTAGAGGTCATAATCGGAGTTTATCGGCACCAGGTTTTTATCCTTGCGAAGTTCGCCCTTCCCTTTGCTGTCCCGCTCGGCAATATTGAGATACTCGTAAGGCCTGCCCCAGGGGTCAAGCAAGACTGCTTTATTCAACTCCCCCAGATTTTTCGGATAGCGCATGTTGTCGGCATAAAAACGGTTGATATCCACTTCCAGGCCCTTGATGTCAGCTATGGCGGTGTTCACACGTGCTTTTTCAACATGTCCTTTATAGGCAGGGATGGCGATGCTGGCCAGAATGGCAATGATAGCAACAACGACGAGTAGTTCCAGGAGGGTCATGCCTCGCTTGAAAGCTGTTGATAGCTTTTTTGCCGGAATTACGTTGCATATCGGTAATTCTTGATTAACTTCAGGCCGCATGTCTTTTCCTTCCCCTGTAACACTCACGAGTACCGCGAAAACTCCTACGGGGCGATTTATCAGATAACAAAAATATAGTTACCCGGTGTTGGGTGAGTTGACTTCGATTGTTGATAGTAGCAAGTTGCTGACCAAGAATCTAATAAAAATTTGGCGCATAAATGTTAAATAATAACAACATAATGGCTTTGCAGGATAGTTTGCAGGACGTTATGGAGTGATGCACAAACCGCCGTATATGGCGGAACTGCATTATAATGAGGGGGGCAGGCGAGATGATAAGGATCGGTTCACTCTTCCGGAGTCATTTTCGGCGGCACGTTATTTATTTCTGAGACGCTGCCAGCATTTCGGCAGCATGGGCCAGGGCCGAGTCGGTAACCTTTTCCCCGGCCAGCATGCGGGCGATCTCGCGGGTACGCTCCGTGCCGTCCAGAACCGTTATCCCGGTGGTGGTTCTGCCGCCCTGGACCTGCTTTTCAACGCGCAGGTGCTGATCCGCAAAAGAGGCCACCTGGGGCAGATGGGTGATGCACAGCACCTGCTGGCGGGCGGCCACATTCTTCAGCTTTCTGCCCACCAGTTCTGATGTTGCGCCGCTGATGCCGGTGTCGACCTCGTCAAAGACCAGGGTCGGGACATCACCTTCGGGCAGGACCTGCTTGAAGGCCAGCATCAGGCGGGAAAGCTCGCCACCTGAGGCGATCTTGGCCAGCGGTCGCGGCGGTTCACCCAGGTTGGGGGAAAAGAGAAACTCGACCCGTTCGAAACCGGTTGTGCGCGGTTCTGTCAAGCTCTCCAGCGCCGGCTCGACAATCGCACCTTTCATGGCCAGTTGATGGGCTTCCGTTTCCAGGGCCTGCTGCAGTTTGGCCGCATATTTTGTGCGCCGGGCCGTCAGGTCTGCTCCGGTTTTGCGGAGCTGCTCCCACAGTCCGTCCCGCTCCGCCTCCAGCTTCTGCCGGTCGTGTTCGCGGCCGCGCAGCTCTTCCAGTTCCGAGTCGATCTGCTGTTTAAAGGCCAGGACCTCTTCTACCGATACCCCGTACTTCCGTTTCAGGCGACTTATCTGATCCAGACGGTCATCGGCCTGCTGCAGGGCGGCCGGGTCGGACTCCACGCGGGTCGTATAATCGCGCAGGCTGATGGCGGAATCCTCCAGCTGCAGGTAGGCTTCCTCCAGAGCTGCGGCCAGGTCTGCCAGGCCATGATCGATGCCGGCGATCTCCCGGATCGAGGCGCTGATGCGGCGCAGTTGGCCGAGTATGGCGCCGTCACCGCCGTAGAGCACCTCGAAAGCCTCGCCGCTGACGCTGCTCAGTTTCCCGGCACTGGCCAGAATCTGGCGCTGCTCTTGAAGCTCTTGCTCTTCACCGGCCTTCAGGCTGGCCGCAGCGATCTCCTCGGATTGAAACGAAAGCAGATCCAGCCTGCGGGCGGCCTCACGCTCCTGCGTATCCAGGTTTTCCAGCCGCTCGACGATGCTGTTATGCGATCTGAAGATCCCTGCAAATTCCTCGCGCAGGGCGGTTGTGCCGGCAAAGGCATCCAGCAGGGCCAGCTGATTGTCCGTCCTCAGCAATGTTTGGGAGTCGTGCTGGCCGTAGATATTGATCAGGCGGCCGGCAATGTCGGTCAGCAGCGCCAGCGTGGCCATGCTGCCGTTGATGAAAATCCGGTTCTTGCCGGAGCGCGAGATCGAGCGCTTGACCAGCAGTTCGGCGCCGGCTTCCAGGCCGGACTGCTCCAGGATCTCCTGGATTTCCGGCCGCCCGGAGATGTCGAAGATGGCTTCAACTGCCGCTTCGTCAACCCCCGAGCGGATCAGGTCCACGGAGGCGCGGCCGCCCATGATCAGGCCGACGGCATCGATGATGATCGATTTGCCGGCGCCGGTCTCGCCGGTCAGGACGGTCAGGCCAGGGCGCAGGCTCAGGTGCAGGCTGTCGATGATGGCAATATTTGTGATGGACAGGTCGGTCAGCATGGAGGTCTCAGCGCTCCCCCCATTTCAGTTTTGTTCGCAGGATTTCGAAATATTCGCGGCTGCGTGACATGACCAGGGCCGTTGTTTCAAGGGCTTTGCGGATCTCCACCGAATCCCCTTCGCGCAGTTCAAAGCCGACCTGGCCGTCCAGGGTCAGGTAGACCTTTTCATCGAAGGAGGAGGCCACGGTGATGGAGATGGTCGATTCGTCCGTGACCACGATCGGACGGTTGGTCAGGGTGTGCGGACAGATCGGCGTGATGACGATGCAGCTCATCAGGGGATGGATGATCGGGCCGCCGGCCGACAGTGAGTAGCCGGTGGAGCCGGTGGGGGTCGAGACGATCAGGCCGTCGGCCTTGTAAGTGGTCAGGAAGTGGCGGTTGACCTTGGTTTCCAGGTCAACGATCCGGGCCAGGGCGCCCTTGTTGATGACCATGTCGTTCAGGACCGTGCACTTCTCGATCTCCTGCCCCTCACGATGGAGCGTGACCTCCAGCATCATCCGTTCGGAAACGCGCGGATTGCCTTCCAGGCACTTTTCCAGGCGGGAGTAGAGCTCTTCCAGGGTGATCTCCGTCAGGAAACCGAGGCTGCCCAGGTTGACCCCCAGGATGGGGACGTCCCTGCCGCTGAAGAGTCGGGCTACCGAGATCAGCGTGCCGTCGCCTCCCAGTACCACGACCAGTTCGGCCTGGTCACGAATATCCTCTTCCGAGAGGGCCTTCCGGCTGCCGAGATGGCTGGCCAGCTGCGCACCGAGCAGAGGCGTGCAGTCCCGCTTTTCCAGCCAGGTGATCAGGTCACTGGCGACCCCCAGGCAACGGGGGTCATGGACCTTGGCAAATATGGCGACGTTCTGGATCTGCATGGGTCACCTACTTCAGGTTTCGGATCTTATCAAGGCTCTCTTCAAGTACGAGCTTCTTGCCGTTCACTTCGGCCAGTTTCAGGCGCTCCTTGGCAACAATCTCGGCCGGAGCCCGGTCAACGAAGGCCGGGCTCTCCAGCTTTTTGGAGAACATTTCGATCTCTTTCTCGATCTTGCCGATCTCTTTCAGCAGGCGCTGCTCCTCGGCTTCCACATCCACCAGGCCTTTCAGGGGCACATAGATCTGGATGTCTCCGGCCACCTGGATCGAGGCGTCCTGCGGCTGTTCGATGGCACGGCCGATGGCCAGATCCGAGATGCGGACCAGGCCGAGGATGGCGCCTTCGTTGTGCTTCATCAGGCGCAGGCTCTCCTCGCTGCCGCAGGACAGAATGACGGCGATTTCCTTCGAGGGAGGCACCTCCATCTCGCCGCGGATGTTGCGGATGCCGCTGATGACCGCCATGACCCGTTCCATGTCAGCGGCCGCTTCGGGATGTTCCCGGAACCGGCACGGCTCCGGCCAGGCGGCTTGCATGATGGTGGGAGTCTCTTGTTTCCCGGGCAGCGCCTGCCAGATCTCCTCGGTGATGAACGGCATGAAGGGATGCAGCAGGCGCAGCAGGTTCTCCAAGGTATGCCAGAGCACGTAGCGGGTGACGAGCTTGCGCTCCAGGTCGTCGCCGTACAGGGCCTTCTTGGACAGCTCCAGGTACCAGTCGCAGAACTCGCTCCAGGTGAACTGGTACAGCCCCATGGCAGCCTCATTGTAGCGGTACTCCTCCAGGGCCTTGGCTGTTTCGCGGGCGGTCTCGTTCAAGCGGTGCAGGATCCACTTGTCCCCCTGGGACAGGTTCAGCTCATCGGGATTCACGCTGTCGGGATCGAAGCCCTCCAGGTTCATCAGGGTGAAGCGGGCCGCGTTCCAGACCTTGTTGCAGAAATTGCGGTAGCCGGCGATGCGGTCCTCAGCCAGCTTGATGTCGCGCCCCTGGGCGGCAAAGGCCGCCAGGGTGAAGCGGAAGGCGTCGGTACCGTACTGTTCGATAATTGTCAGCGGGTCAATGACATTGCCCTTGGACTTGGACATCTTCTGCCCCTGTGCGTCACGTACCAGGGCGTGGATGTAGACGTCGGTGAAGGGTACCTCGTCCATGAAGTGCAGCCCCATCATCATCATGCGGGCCACCCAGAAGAAGAGGATGTCGAAGCCGGTCACCAGGCACGAGGTCGGGTAGAAGCTGGCCAGTTCGGCAGTCTTCTCCGGCCAGCCCATGGTGGAGAAGGGCCACAGGGCCGAGGAAAACCAGGTGTCCAGCACATCGGTCTCCTGACGGATCTCGTCGCTGCCGCATTTCGCGCAGGTGGTCGGGTCCTCCATGGATACGGTGATCTCGCCGCAGTGGTCGCAGAACCAGGCTGGGATGCGGTGACCCCACCAGATCTGGCGCGAGATGCACCAGTCGCGGATGTTTTCCATCCAGTCGTAGTAGGTGTTTTCCCACTGCTTGGGGAGGATGCGGGTTTTGCCGTCCTTGACGGCCTGCAGGGCGCGCTCGGCCAGCGGGGCAACCTTGACGTACCACTGCAGCGACAGGTAGGGTTCCACCACGGTCTTGCAGCGGTAACAGCCGCCCACGGACATAGCATGGTCGTCGATCTTTTCCAGCAGTCCAGCCTCTTCCAGTTCGGTGACGATGCGGGTGCGGGCGGCAAAGCGGTCCATGCCCTCGTACTGGTGGCCGGCTGAGTTGACGACACCCGATTCGTCGAAGATATTGATCCTGTCCAGGCCGTGGCGCAGGCCGACCTCGAAGTCATTGAAGTCGTGGGCCGGGGTGATCTTGACCACGCCGGTGCCGAACTCCAGTTCCACATACTCATCGGCTACAACCGGGATCTCGCGATTGATCAGCGGCAGGATGACCTTTTTGCCGATCAGATGCCTGTAGCGTTCGTCCTCCGGGTGGACCGCCACGGCCGTATCGCCCAGCATGGTCTCGGGGCGGGTGGTGGCAACGACAACATAGGTTCCCGGTTCTCCGGCCACCGGGTAGCGGATGTGCCAGAGGTGTCCCTTGTGGTCCTCATGTTCGACCTCGATGTCCGAAAGGGCTGTGTGGCAGCGCGGGCACCAGTTGATCAGGCGGTTGTCGCGGTAGATCAGTCCGTCCTGGTACAGTTTGACGAAGACGGTGCGCACCGCTGTGGACAGTCCTTCGTCCATGGTAAAGCGTTCACGTTCCCAGTCGCAGGAGGCACCCAGGCGCTTAAGCTGGCCGATGATCTGGCCGCCTGATTCGGCCTTCCATTTCCAGACCCGCTCGATGAAGGCTTCACGCCCCAGATCATGGCGGTCAGTCCCTTCGGCCGCCAGTTGGCGCTCGACCACGTTCTGCGTGGCAATGCCGGCGTGGTCGGTGCCCGGCATCCAGAGCACGTTATAGCCCTGCATCCGTTTCCAGCGGCAGAGGATGTCCTGTAGAGTATTGTTGAGGGCGTGTCCCATATGCAGGGCGCCTGTGACATTGGGGGGCGGGATGACGATACTGTACGGTTTCCTGTCGGACGTGGCGGCGGCATGGAAATAGCCTTTACCTTCCCATTCGGCGTACCATCTCTTTTCAACGTCGTGCGGTTCATATCCTTTTGCCAGTTCTCTGCTCATAATTGCGTCGTTACCTTTTCGTGTTTGTGTGTGCAAGAGTGACACTATAAAAAAAACAGGGGGATTATGCAACCTCCCCCTGACTAAATACCGCTATTTATTTGAATACCTGCAGTATGACTGCTAGATACTACCTGGAGATCTCTGCAAAGAAGACCTTCATGGCCTCCCATGAGCGCCTGTCGGCCTTTTCGTTATAGGCGGCGCCCTTGCTGTTGTCTGTGCCGGCGGTGGTGTTGGTGAAGCTGTGAACGGTATTGCCGTAGTTGAACGAACTGCCAGCCAACTCCGCCCTTAGGTGCGTTAATTGATTCTGGGTTTACTCACATTAAGATGTTTCTGATCTGTGACAAAAAAAGGTACTTCTCGCGAAGTACCCGAATGTTTGCAGCCATGACAGTGGCAATGGATCATCAGCGACTAATATCGAGGAAGTTCTGCAGCAGATCCATGCCACCTTCGGTCAGAATTGATTCGGGATGGAACTGTACCCCCCAGAGGGGCAGAAGCTTGTGCCGCAAACCCATGATCTCGCCATTCTCGACCCAGGCGGTGGTCTCCAGGCAATCGGGCAGGGTGGGGCGGTCAACGATCAGCGAATGGTAACGGGTGGCTTGAAAAGGATTGGGCAGTTCTTTGAAAAGTTCTTTGCCGTCATGGTGAATCGGCGAGGTTTTTCCATGCATGAGCGATGAGCTGCGCACAACATTGCCGCCGAAGGCGGCACCAATGGATTGATGTCCAAGGCAGACGCCCAGGATGGGAATTTTACCGGCAAAATGTGTGATGGCCGCAACAGAGATCCCGGCCTCCTCCGGTGAACAGGGTCCGGGAGAGATGACCAAGCGGGCGGGTTGAAGTGCTTCTATCTCCGCCAGGCTGATCTTGTCATTGCGATGGACCTGCACCTCTTCGCCCAGCTGGCAGAAATACTGGACAATATTGTAGGTAAAGGAGTCATAATTATCGATCATCAGGAGCATGATATTTTATAACCTATTGAAATTTATTAGATGTGTGTTGCTGTTCCACATGGTTCGCACGGCACTTTAACATCAATTCACTGCAACAAACTGCATTAAGGCAAAATATAGTCGTATTAGCGTTTAAACTCAAGTGATTCTGACATGCTCACGGGGGTGGATACTTGAATGCAGCATTGAGATCGTGGAGGGGAACTTCCGGCAGCATTGTTCAACATCAAGATGACAGGTTTCTGTTTCAGCGCGTTTTGCTGCAAAAATACTTTATAAGATCGCAAACAAACACCGATGTTGAGTGATAGACTATGCTGGGTGCGCCTCGCAAGGTACCGCTTGGACATTGCTTGACTCATATGTCCAAAAGCGCTATACATCAGGCCTTATTGTGTATACATAACTTTCCCCAAGGATACCTCACGTGAAACAAGGTTTCAGTCTGATAACCAAGATTACCTTGATCACCTCGCTGATTCTGGTCGGATTCATGGCGCTGCTTGACCAGATCAATAATCGCCACTCCCGCAATGCCATGATTCATTATGCCGTGTCCAATGCCGACCAGGTTGCCGAGATTATCAATCACAGCACGTATAACGCCATGATGAAGAATGATAAGGAAAATCTCAATGAAATGATCAAGCAGATCGGCCAAAGCAATGCAATCAAGCATATCCGCTTGGTAGACAAGTCGGGCAAGGTATTTTACTCCAGCACACCAAAAGAGGTCGGCAGAATTCTGGATAAAAATGCCGAAGCCTGTACCATGTGCCATAAATCCGATGACAACCCCAGGCAGTATGCAACATCGATGAATCGCAGTCGCGTCTTTACCGATCAGGATGGCATTGAGGTGCTGGGTTTTACCAAAGCCATTTACAATCAGCCGAGTTGTGTTGCCGCTGCATGTCACTTCCATCCCAAAAATCACAGTATTCTTGGAGTGTTGGATATTATTATATCTCTGGAAGATATGAACAATGAATCCAATATCTACCGGATGCAGTTCTTTATTTTTACCTGCTTTCTTCTCGTGTTCATCGGCATTCTGATAAATTTTCTTATTCAGAAAATGGTCAATACGCCCGTAAAACTATTGATGAAACATGCCAATCAGGTGGCATCGGGAAATCTCGATGTAATGGTTTCTGCTGTATCGCATGATGAACTGGGAGAACTTTCGGAATCGGTCAACAAGATGACAGTCAACCTGAAAACCGCGCAGGAAGAGCTGAAAGAGTGGGGCAGCAGCCTGGAGCAAAAGGTCGAAGAGCGCACCAGGGAAATCAAACAGATTGAACAGCATCTGCGCCGCTCTGAAAAGCTGGCGTCACTGGGAAAACTGGTGGCCGGAATCGCCCATGAGATCAACAACCCGCTGACAGGGGTGCTGCTGTACTCTTCCATTGTAAATAGTGACAAGCGCCTGGATAGTGATCTTAAACCGGATATAGAGAAGGTCATCTCTGAGAGCCGCCGCTGCGCAGATATTGTCTGCAGGCTGCTCGAATTTTCCCGTGAGTCGACACCCCACAAGGAAGCAGTATCCCTGAACTCGCTGATTGATAAGGTACTGGATCTAATTCACAACCAGCCAAGCTTTCATGACATCACCATAGAAAAATGCTATGCCGATGACCTGCCAAATGTTCTGGTTGACCTGGGGCAGATGCAGCAGGTGTTCATCAATATCATGCTGAATGCCAGTCAGGCCATGTCCGTAGGGGGAGGCACCCTGACGATTACAAGCTACCTCTCCGATGACCGCTCGTTCGTCTGTGCAGAATTTTCGGATACCGGATGCGGGATTTCAGAGGAGGATCTTGCCCATATTTTTGATCCCTTCTTTACGACAAAATCCGAAGGAACCGGTTTGGGGCTTTCCATTTCGTATGGGATTGTAGAAAATAATGACGGGAAAATCGAAGTGAAAAGCAGGCTTGGGAAAGGGACAACCTTTACGGTACTGCTGCCGGTGCACGATTAATTCGCTGAAACCTGAAAATACATCAAGATGCGGTTGGTTATTTATCTGTCATTGACCTGATTGAAATGCCGAGTCGTTTCAGCATGCCTTGAAAATTAGGTCGCAGTATCCCGGTCTCTTCAGCAGCCCGGGTAACATTCCAGTTGTTACGCTCCAGTGCGTTCATGACAAAGGCCTTTTCAATAGTCTCTACCGATTTGCCCCGTATATGCCGCTTCATCTCTTTCAACTCTTCCGCGCTGGTCGGAACATAGCCTCCTGGGGTAGATTCCTGCTCTTCTCCATCAGCAAGCTCAAGGTCATCCTTGCTGATGATATCTCCCTCAACCAGAACAACGGCACGTTCAATGGTGTTCTCTAGCTCGCGAACATTGCCGGGGAATGGATACTCTTCGAGAAAAGCCAAGGCATCGGGGGCGATTCCGCGAATTTCCTTGCCGATCTCGGCCGTGTATTTCTTCAGGAAATGGCTGACGAGCAGCGGGATATCGCTCTTGCGCTCCCGCAGCGCAGGAAGTTCAATCGGAATGATATTGAGTCGAAAAAACAGGTCCTCACGGAACGTACCGTTTGCAACCATGGTTTTCAGGTTCTTGTTGGTTGCAGCAAGCAGATGGATATTGATAGGAATCGGCTGGGTACTGCCAATCGGCGTGACCTGGCGTTCCTGTAAAACCCTGAGCAGTTTTGCCTGGGTTGCTAAACTGATGTTGGAAATCTCATCCAGAAACAGTGATCCGCCGTCGGCAACCCGGAACAGCCCCATTTTGGTCTGAATCGCACCGGTAAATGAACCCTTGACGTGGCCGAACAGTTCACTTTCGAGAAGATTCTCTGCAAGTGCCGTGCAATCAACCGCTACGAAGGGCTGTTCACGACGCGGGCTGTTTCTGTGGATGGCACGGGCGACCAGCTCTTTTCCGGTGCCGCTCTCACCTGTAATCAACACAGTGCTGTCCGTCGGCGCTACCTGGATGATCCGACGATATACCTTCTGCATTTCACGGCTTTCACCGACGAATGAATCAAAACCATGGTGACTGGAAATCTCTTTTTTTAGGTAGATTTCATCTACCATGATCGTTCGCAGTTCTAAAGCCCGTTCAATTTTTTCATGTATCTGGTCAGGGGTAAACGGCTTGGCGATATAATCGATGGCACCATTTTTCATTGCCTCCACAGCCGTGTCTACCGTTGCGTACCCAGTAATCATGATTACGGGAATATCGGGTTGGAGGGCCTTGACCGCTTTCAGGACTTCTATGCCGTTCATTCCCGGCATCTTCAGGTCCGTAATGATCAATCCAAAATCTTTTTCCTGTAAACGTTCAAGAGCAATGTGACCACTCTTGCATGTTTCTACTTCGAATCGGTCCCCTTGCAGAATACGTTGAAGGCCGTCACGTATAACTGATTCATCGTCTATAACAAGGATGACAATCTTTTCCATTTTAAACTTCCTCCACCCGTATACAAAAGCACCGATAGCAACTGAAAGTGCCAATTTTTGAAAGCGATTATTACTCCTGTTTACACTATAAAGTCAATATTTTACTGCTCTTTTTGATTTAACAGGTCAGATCGAATCTGCTGTTAATGGATCGACGGATCCATCAAAAGTGAGCCATATATACAAAGGAAAGGTTCAGCTGTTTCTTTACTGGTGTATAGAATTTATATGCATACAACTGCCGCACGAAACAGTAATATTGCGTAACAATAACAGTATGTTGTGCTGACAGTCCATTTTTTGGCTGCACGTGCAATTGTATACAGTCAGTATACTTGTCGCCCTCCCTTCGCCACCTGACCCACCCTAAAACAATGACCGCTTAATTTAATTATCTAGTAATTCATGCTTGTTACGTACGTAATTGCGCGCTGAAGCCGTGTTGGCACACTCAGTGCTTTAGTATCAGTAGAGAGCATGCTGGCTCCCAGGAAGTAGTCAGGAGTTACGCAATCTGTATGAAAAGGAGACTGCCATGAAAACCATACTAACATTCGTACTGTCACTGCTGGTAACCGGAACCTATGCATTGGCTTCCGAAGGCGCCGGAATTGAAGGGCTGGGGCTGGTGACAACATTCTTCATAGCCTTTGGTGTATTGATCGTCATGTTCCAGTTCATTCCCGGACTTATGCTTCTGGGCGGGATGCTCAAAGGTATCTTCTCGCCGGCCGACAAGAAGGCACCGGTTGCCAACAGCAAATAAGCAGCTTCGCAACCGGCCAGTGAGACTGGGTTCACGGGGGGAATTACCATGCAAGAACCAGGACTCCTCATAGTAGATGAAGACATAGAGTGTCGAACACAGATGGCGGATATGTTCACCGAAGATGGGTATCGTGTAACGGCCACCAACTCTATCGCAGGCGCATTGTACAACATTCTCAAGAAGACGGTGCAGGTAGTATTGCTTGGAACTAAATTTGAAGAGTTTACAGCGGCCGACATCATCCCGCTTCTGAAACAGTGCAACCGCAAGCTTCCGATAATCGTCGTTTCGGCAAATGCCTCCCTGCCGCAGGTCCGCAGGTTGAGAAGTGAAGGCATCTTTTATCACGCTTTGAAACCGGTCGACAGTGAAGACTGTGAAGAGATCCGCCAGGCTGTGCACTGTGCCTTCAAAAACTTGCGGCTCCATCCGGCGTAATGCAATTTATTTCTGCATCTGACATACGCAGATATCCCACAAAAAGGAGATTACCATGAACGTGAAACAAACTTTGACAGCAGTGTGCAGTGCCGTTGCCCTCAGCCTCGCAACCAGCACCGGGGCCTTTGCCTCAGCGGGTGTAACCAACAAGGTTTTTGTAAGCGGCCCCCTGATTCTGCTTTTTCTCGGCTTCTGCGCCCTGGTGGTGGTTGTTCAGTGCATTCCGTCAATCATTATGCTGTATGGCATGATCAAAGGTGTTGCCAGCGACAAGGAAAAAGCAACCGTCAACGCCAGGTAATGCAAACATATTTATCGGACCAAGCGTCTGTAACATTAGAATTTACAAGAAGGAAGGAGATGTAACATGAATCAATTATTGTCATCAGTTGGCGAGGTCAAGGAAGTTTTTACCATGGTCGATTATTACCAATATATCAAAAGCGTGGAATACCTTATCTGCGTGGCCTTTTTTGTCGGGTTTCCCATGTTTTACCGCTACATAAATAAAAGGGAAGAAACTGTTGTCTCCGATACCGTTCATTAGGCCAAATTTCGTCGCGTAACACTCAGCAGCGATAGAAAATGCACACGCCTGACTGAATTACGGCGTGTGCAGCCATATTGTATATACGATAAATTAGAGCTTACTCAGCATGTAAAGGAGAACGCCAGTTATGCAAACTACAGGGTTCTGGTTCGCCGGAGTAATGGTCATTATGTTGCTAGTCGCAGTTCCGGGCACCAGCCGGGGGATATCCGTTCCGGACACGGTTATCCTGAACGGTCAAAGCAAGCTGTATGAGCCATTCAATTTCAACCATGCCAAGCATATCCAGCTAACGAAGGAATGCTCCGATTGCCATCATCATACCACCGGAACGCTGGTGCAGGATCCCAACTGCATCAGGTGTCACCGTAACAGCGGCGAAACGAAGGAAGTCTCGTGCAAGGGCTGCCATCGGGCAGATCCTTTCTCGGCAGCAGCCATCAAGGAAAAAGATCCGAAAGCCTATCATCTTGATAAGCCAAGCCTCAAGGCGGCCATGCATCGGAACTGTATTAGCTGTCATGAAAAATCAAACGGACCGGTTGGCTGTCAGGATTGTCACCAGCGCACAAAAGCTGGAGACGCCTTCTATAACTCGGGGACTTTTGCTCCCAAAAACAAACCGGCCAAGAATGGACACGGCGGCCACTGACAGACAGCATATACGGAATAAGCACATACGAACTGAAGGAGAATATCATGAAACGTAGAGATTTTCTGAAAGGCTGTCTGATAAGTGGAGCAGCGGCCTCTCTTGGCACTGCATCCAAGAGCTGGGCGGTCGGTTCCTTCGAAGGATACCCGGATGCAATGGGGGTTCTGGTGGATACAACTCGCTGTATCGGCTGCCGGAGTTGTGAAGCGGCCTGCAACAAGGAGCAAAAGCTTCCCGAACCGGATCTTCCGTTTGACGACACCTCAGTATTTGAAAATAAACGCAGAACCACTGAAAAGGCGTATACCGTTGTAAATCGTTATGAGGCCGCTGACGGTCAAAAACCGCCCTATCGTAAAATGCAGTGCAATCACTGCAATGAGCCTGCCTGTCTGACGTCCTGTTTTGTCAACGCCTATACAAAAACCAAAGAAGGTGCCGTAATCTATAACGGCAAAGTTTGTGTGGGATGCCGTACCTGCATGGTCGCCTGCCCATTCAATATACCGGCCTACAGTTATTCCAGCGCCATCAATCCTCTCATAAAAAAATGCATTTTCTGCTACGACACCCGCCTGAAATTCGGCAAGCCGCCGGCATGTGTCGAAATATGTCCCCAGGAAGCGCTTACCTTCGGTCTTCGCAATGACCTGATAAAGCTCGGCCACGAACGGATCAGGGCTACTCCGGACCGTTATTATGATCATGTATATGGTGAAAAGGAGTTGGGCGGTACCAGTTGGCTGTATCTCTCCAAGGTGCCGGCCGAAAAAATCGGTCTGGATGAAACCGTCGGCAACGAACCGATAATTTCGAACGTCAAGGAATTCCTGGGGATGGTACCGATGGTACTGACCATCTGGCCGGCACTCTTTTCCGGGATCCACCTCCTCGCCACACGCAACAAGGACCACGGTGATGATCACCATAACCATTCTGATCAGGAGGATGGCAAACAATGAAAACTTTGATCGCAAGTGGGGCAGTAACGGTTGATTCGCTTCAAAAATCGCCCGGTCGAAACTGGACCATCATGGAGAAGCTTTTTCTCGGTCTGTCGCTGCAGCAATACATCGGGCAGGCCTTACGGAATCCGCTCAACTGGATTTTCGGTATTATCTTTGCGATTGGCATACCGATAATCATCGGCCGCTTTATTTTCGGTCTTTCCTGGGTAACGCACAGCTCCAATGACTACGCCTGGGGATTGTTTCTCGGCTTTGGTCTGTTCGGCATGGTGCCGCTCTCGTCATCAGGATTTCAGCTTGGCACAGCCTGCGAGCTTTTCGGGCGGCATGATCTGGAACCGATCGAACGCCTGGGACTCCTGAATGGTCTCCTGGGATACTTCTTCGCTGTCGTGTTTCTGATGTGCGATCTCGGGCAGCCATGGCGCTTGCCGTATCCGATGGTCGTGTCGTTCGGGCCGGCAGCAGTACTCTTCCTGGTTGCCTGGCATGTTTCCACCTATCTGTCAGTGCAGATCGCCGAGGTTTCCACCGCGTTTTTCGAATGGATCGGTTTTCCGGCCGGCAAGCGTGGCATAAAACGCATTACCCTGGGGCTTACCGTATCCGGCATCATCCTCTCAACCCTGCACCAGGGAGCCCTTGGTGCCCTTTTCACCTATGCACCGGGTAAGGTTCATCCTCTCTGGTATTCGTCATCGTTCCAGTGGATACACTTCTTTGTCTCATCACTGCCCGGCGGGCTCTGTATGGTGATTACTGTCAGCACGATTGCCAGCAAAACCATGTCATGGCGTTTCGACAAAAGATTCAGGGACAGCCTGGATCGTATAACGATTTCATTGGCTAAAGGCGCCAGTATGGGGCTTGCAACCTACCTGACCATCAAATTGGTGAGTATTGCCCATGATAATAAGTGGGGATATTTTGCAACCGGTTGGGGACAATGGTACCTGGTTGAGATCATGATCGGTGTCGTCATTCCGATGGTATTGTTTGCGTATGCCATCCGCAACAAACATATGGCAATTATTCGTTTCAGCGCTTTCCTCGTCGTGATCGGAATATTCCTGAACAGACTTAATACCGCTCTCATTACTTTTAACTGGAAGCTGCCCTACCGGGAGATTCCACACTGGAGAGAATTTGTCATCTCACTGACGGTGTACTGCATTTACATTGTGGTATATCGTTTTATACTCTACAGACTTCCGATCTTTTACCAGTGGCGGACAGCGGAAGCCGTTGCACCAGCCTATGCTACCGCTACTGTTACTGAAACAGAAACAAAGGTTCTCACAAACACGGAATTGCTTACATCGTAATTATTGATGTGCCGGTACATGGGGGCTTGGCCCCCATGTTGCTTTGTAGCTGCTGCATACCAGATCTATTGACAGGAGACCGATCATGAAACTGCGCTGGATAGTCCTCACAGCAGCGATAATGTGCTGTACCATCCCCGCCGTGGCGCTTGATATCAAGGACAAAACATTTACCACGGAAAATGCCGGTAAGGTTGTGTTCAGTCACGCCTCTCACTTAAAGAAGAAGAATGCCAAAACTCCAAACATCAGCTGCAAATCCTGTCACAATGATGCCATGAAAAAGGGCGTCCATTATACCATGGCTCAAATGGGCAAGGGGCTGTCGTGCGGACAGTGTCACAATGGAAAACAGGCTTTTGCACTGGCAAAGTGCACCGCATGTCACAAGGTTAAGGATGTCATTTTCAAAGTCAAAGAAACCGGGCCCGTTGCATTCAAGCATTCTGTCCATCTTGCGAAAAACCCGCAATGCAGCTCATGCCATAACGCACTGTATAAAACAGGTCCCAATCCGCGGGTAAGCATGAACTCCATGGAAAAAGGGAAATCCTGTGGTGCCTGCCATAACGGCAAAAAAGCATTTGCCTTATCAAACTGCACCAAGTGTCACCCGGTCAAAGAACTCACCTTTGTTGATAAAGATGCGGGAAATGTCACGTTCAGCCACACATCCCATCTAGGCATGTATAAATGCGGCGAGTGCCATACAAAACTTTTTGCGACAGCCAGGAGTAAAGTCAGGGTTTCAATGAAAGAGATGGAAGAAGGTAAGTCGTGTGGCGCGTGCCATGACGGAAAAGCAGGATTTACCGTGAAAGAGAATTGCGCCACCTGCCATAAGATGTAATGGCGTAGCGGGGCGCGTTTCCGGACGCGCCCCGACTTGCGGAGGATATTATCATGATCAGGACTCTTGCAGGCAGAGCTCTCGTTCCCGTTGGACTGGCGGTCACCGGTTTTGTCGTGGTCTGCTTTCTGCTCCTCTATTCTGCTGTCAAAAATGTCGTGACGCGTGATGCGGTCAACCATGCCGCAAATCTGGCCGATACGGTATTGAAGTCGACCCGCTATGCAATGCTCAAGTCAGACCGGGAAACTCTCAGCACGATTGTCAGCAATATCGGCGAACAAAAGGGTGTTGAACATGTGCGGATATTCAATAAAAAAGGGGTTGTAAATATCTCGGCGCATACGGATGAAATCGGCCGCTTGCTGGACAAGAAGGCCGAGGGGTGCATCGGCTGCCATGCCGCAGATACTCCGACTACAAAACTTGGAAGAATGGAGCAGGCCCGTACCTTCAGGAACAAGGAGGGTACGGAGGTAATAGCCATCACTGCCCCGATCTACAACGATCCCCAGTGCTCAAATGCCGCCTGTCATTTCCATCCATCTTCGCAAAAAATACTTGGAACGCTGGATATCGGGCTCTCACAGGAGATGATGACCGCAACACTGGCTTCGATCAGAAATCAGATGATTCTCTTTACCCTGATGATTCTCATTCTCACGGTCGGGGGTGTAACCGCCATTTTGAGAAGGAGCGTTTTTCTCCCGATGCAGGAACTGGAAGTTCTGGCTCGTCAGGCTGAGGACGATGAAGACATCCCTGCATCTCGATCACGCCTGCCGCGTGAGCTTGACAGGATTGCCAATTGCATATATAAACTGCACCAGAAGTTTCGCAGCACACAGGGGAAATCGAGCGGTTCAACAATCGATACTACAGTGGCGAGACAAGATGAATAAGAGTTGTTTTCTTGTGCATCCGGATACAACTTTTCAAAGGCGATGACCTGCAATGAAGCCGTGTGATGACGACAACCAGCCGGCGTTTACAAGCGGCACGGAAAGTAGCCGTGTTGAAGCTGTCCGCATAGCTGTCGAAGCAGACATCAAAAGGCTCAAGCGCTTTGCAAACAGGGGCTTATGGGCCTTTTCTCTGTTTCTGGTTGTCTGTATGCTGGCGTGGCGGGATTTCCCCATATTGCCCTTGCCCGACAAGGTTGTAGCCGCTCTTGGTCCGCCGCCATCATCTCAAATGATCAGCATGCTATTGCTGATCTACACCTTTTCAGCAATCATTCTCAGCTTGTCGCGCATGATGGGGAATATTGAGCATAAAAGCAGTTTCTGCCATGTGGGCTATCTGGCAGGATTTTTCCTGTTCTACCACTTCGCCAAGGAGCTGGACAACAACTACTGGGCGGTTTTTGGTGCAGGTATTACAATTCTGGGCGTCGAGAGTTACCGGATCTGGACTTTCTGCTCCGAGGCCATTTCGAAGAAAAACGAACAATTGGCTTTCATAATCAGGACAGGCCGCGTCCCGATCGAAGAAGAAGCACTTTGAATTGATCTTCCCTCCTGAAAAACCGCAGTACCCCCCAGAGGTTTGTTTGATGTTGATGTAGCATTCTGGTGTTTTGCTATTCGAGCCCCTTCTCAGCCAGTTCTATGGCTTTCATTACGGCCATCCCCTTGTTGACCGTTTCCTGCCATTCGGAAGCCGGGTCTGAGTCGGCTACCAGTCCGGCCCCGGCCTGAAGGTGTACCTTGCCGTTCTTGATCACCAGGGTGCGGATGGTGATTGCCAGGTCCATGTTGCCTGAAAAAGAGAAGTAGCCTACCGCGCCGCCGTAAATTTCGCGCCGCACAGGTTCCAGTTCGTCGATGATCTGCATGGCGCGCACCTTGGGGGCACCGGACAGAGTGCCGGCCGGAAAGGTGGCCCGTACCAGGTCGAAAGCGTCCCGGTTGTCTTCCAATTGGCCCTGCACGTTGGAGACTATGTGCATCACGTGCGAATACCGCTCAACGACCATCAATTCCGAAACCGTGACCGACCCGGTGGTGCAGACCCTGCTCAGGTCATTCCTGCCCAGGTCAACCAGCATGACATGCTCTGCCCGTTCCTTGGGATCGGCCATCAATTCATTTGCCAAATCTTCATCTGCTTCAGCGGAAGAACCCCGAGGACGGGTTCCGGCGATGGGGCGCAGTTCGACGCGACGTCCCTCCTTGCGAACCATTACCTCCGGCGATGCGCCGGCGATGACAGTGTCGTCCAGACGCAGGAAGAACATGTATGGTGACGGGTTGAGAGTGCGCAACACGCGGTAGATGTCAAAAGGATCTGCGGAGAGATTTCCGCTGAAACGCTGGGAGAGCACGACCTGGATGATATCGCCGGAGCGGACGTATTCCTTGGCTTTTTCAACAGAGGCCTCGAACTCTTCCCTGCTCACGTTGGAGCGGAGCTCAACCGCTTTTCCGGAGGGTGGAGCAATCCCGGTCGGCAGTGGCACGCGCAACCGTTTTATTATGGCCTCGATGTTTTCTGCAGCTTCCTGGTACGCTTGTTCGGGGGTTTTGTTCCCATCCAGATGGGCATTGGATACTACCTTGATTTTCTGGCTGACATTGTCAAAGATCACGATGGTATCGGTAATCAGAAAGTAGGAGTCGTAGGCGTCAAGCTCAGCCGGTCTGTTGCTGGGGAGATGTTCGAAATGCCGCACCATGTCATATCCGAGATATCCAACTGCTCCGCCGAAAAAGCGGGGGAGTCCTTCCACCTCTACCGGGGTGTAGCGTGCCAGGGTCGTGCGGATGCAGTCCAGAGGATCCTCGGCAATGATCGAGGTCGTGGTGCCGTTTGTTATGATTTCAACTGTATTGCCTTTCGAGCGGATAATTGTCGAAGGGTTTGAGCCGAGAAAACTGTAACGGGCCCACTTCTCTCCCCCCTCAATGCTTTCCAGCAGAAAGGAAAATCGGCCGTCATCGAGTTTTTTGAAAGCAGTGACTGGTGTGTCCATGTCGGCCATGATCTCGCGGTAGACCGGAATCAGGTTGCCTTGTGAGGCGAGTTTCTGAAATGCTGCAATATCGGGGAAATACATCGGTAAACTCCGTTGTCGAGCTGCATTGGAATCGAAAAAAACTAGCACAGGCGCCCCGGAGAGTCAAGCGAAGCAGGCTTAGGCTGTACGGCATTTTTGCCATTTGAATTTACAGGTTTCATGGTATAGTTTCAAAATCAAACAGTAAGGGGTCTTATTCATGAAACAGTCCAATATCTTGTTGGAAAGTGACACCAATGAACTGGAAATTGTCGAGTTCAGAATAGACGAGATGGACTGGCATGGCAACGTGGTTCCCTGTTATTATGGTGTCAATGTTGCCAAGGTGCGCGAGATTATCCGACTGCCTCAGATCTCCCGGGTAGTCAATGCCAAACCGGGCGTTGAAGGCATGATCCAGCTGCGTGACAAGGTCATCACGATTATCAACCTGGCACAGGTGCTTGGCAAGGAAACCGGTGAAATGGTTGCCGACCGGGTGGTTGTGCTGGAGTTCAACAATCTTATGGTGGGTGTTCTGGTGCATTCAGTCTCCCGCATCTACCGGATTTCATGGAAAAACGTCGAGCCGCCGTCAAAGTCTGTGCATAGCGATCAGGTGACCGGATTGGTCAAGATGGATGACCGCATTATCCTGGTACTCGATTTTGAGAAGATTGTCGGAGAACTCTGTTCGGAAAGTGCGCTCAGGCCGATAAACGATGTGGAATTGCTGGAGCGTGCCTCCAATGCGAACCGCACAGAGAAGACCGTGCTTGTGGCTGACGACTCGTCATTTATCAGGAACACCATGTGCAGCACCCTGCGTGGAGCCGGATATACCGTGGAAGAAGCTGAAGATGGTTCCGTGGCCTGGGATATGATTCAACAAAAGCTGGCGCTCTGCGAGAAGAACGGTACCGATATCAGGCATGAGTTGAGTCTGCTGATTACCGATGTTGAAATGCCTCAGATGGATGGTCTGCATCTCACCTCGCTGGTCCGCAAGACCGACGCGCTTAAGGATGTTCCTATTGTGATCTTTTCCTCCCTGGCATCCGAAGACAATAAGCGGAAGTGGGTCGGTCTGGGTGCCAATCACATCTTGACCAAGCCCGACCTTCCCAACCTGGTGAAGGTAGCCGACGAACTGGCGGTGTATTAAGTTTGTCGGAACCAGGATATTTGCTTGACATATATTTGAGAGCTGTGATTTATTGGAAACCATGAAAACCAATCGCTACTTTAGTGCCTTTTCCTTTTACTTCTGGTTCGGCTTTTATTTTAAGCCGTCTGCCCGGGTAGAGGTGTAAGCGCGAAGAAGCGGTCACATCACAACCACAATACCGGGGCGGACGGAAGTCTCCCCGGTTTTTTTGTGCTGTGCCATATGTACAGCAGTCAAAGATCGGGGGAAACCTTCCGGTCTTTTTTTGTGGAAAAGGAGCTGGGAATGATTGTCGTAATGAAAGCCGGGGCTGCAAAGAAGGATCGCGATGAGGTGGTGAAGCGTATCAGGGAGTTGGGGTACAAGCCGCATGTCATTCATGGTGAAACCCGCGATGTCATTGGCGCGGTGGGGGATGAGCGGGGCAAGTCGGTGTTGCAATCGATTGAATCGATGCATGGCGTGGAAAACGTCGTACCGATTCTTCAGCCCTACAAGCTGGCATCCAAAGAGGTCAGGAAAGAGGCCAGTGTCGTGCGGATCAGTGATGACGTTGTAATCGGCGGCGACCAGATCGTGATGATGGCCGGACCCTGTTCGGTGGAGAGTGAGCAGCAGATCATCGAATCAGCGGTGGCGGTAAAAAAAGCCGGCGCCCACATCCTGCGGGGTGGGGCTTTCAAGCCGCGTACGTCACCGTACTCATTCCAGGGATTGGAAGAAGAGGGACTTAAACTGCTTGCCAAGGCACGGGACCTTACGGGGCTGCCGTTTGTGACCGAAGTCATCAATCCGGAAACCGCCGAACTTGTTGCAGAGTATGCCGATATTCTCCAGATCGGTGCGCGCAATTCCCAGAATTTCGCTCTCCTGAAAAAGGTGGGTCAGCTGCGGAAGCCGGTGCTGCTCAAACGCGGCATGTCCATGACGATCCAGGAATTTCTGATGAGCGCCGAGTACATCATGAGCGAAGGTAACCAGAATGTAATCCTCTGTGAGCGCGGTATCCGTACCTTTGAAACCGCCACCCGCAACACCCTGGATCTTTCCGCGATTCCGGTTCTCAAGGAGAAGACCCATCTGCCGGTTGTGATTGATCCCTCGCACGGCACCGGCAACCACCATTATGTGGCTCCCATGTGCTTTGCTGCGGTGGCAGCCGGTGCTGACGGGCTGATTGTCGAGGTGCATCCGGATCCGGAACATGCTTCCAGTGACGGGCCGCAATCGCTTAAACCGGCTAAATTTGAGTTGATGATGGAAAAACTGAAGTTGTTTGCCGGGGCGGCAGGCCGGTCGCTGTAGGAATTCGAGCGTGGGGGTGAGAATGCTCACCCCCCTCACTGATCAGGGTCAGGATACAGTTTTTCAATCTGCTGGAATGAGTCGACACATTCAAGGAAAACCGCCACCAGCTCCGGGTCGAACTGTTTGCCGGCTTCGTCCCGGATGGTATTCAGCACCTCGTCCAGATCCCAGGCCTCTTTATAACAGCGCCGACAGGAGAGTGCATCGTAGACGTCTGCCAGGGCCACGATCCTGCCGAAGAGCGGTATTTCTTCGCCCTGTTTGCCGCGGGCAGAACCGTTAGCGGTCTCGTAGCCGGGTAGCGGGAGCTGGGAGAGCGGATCGATGTAACCGGGGTACCCGTTGCCGTCCCAGCGTTCGTGATGATTGAGTGCCACTATGCCGGCGGATTCATCAAAATCCGAGTAGATGTCGGAGAAGAGGTTGGCGCCGAAGAGCGTGTGCAGTTTCATGGTCTGGAATTCTTCCGGTGTAAAGCGGCCCGGTTTCTTGAGGATCATATCCGAAATGGCCACTTTTCCCACATCATGCAGCATGGCGGACATGCGCAGCACATCCCGGTTTTTGTCAATCTCATTCTGGGCCAGCCCTCTTCTGCGGGCCCAGGCTTCGTAGAGTGTAACCGAATAGGATGCCACCCTGTTGACATGCGGCCCGGTCTCTTTTGGGTCTCTCATCTCGGCCATCCTGTTCATGCGCAGGATGATCTCGCGGGTCATCTTGGCCCGTTCGACGGCATTGGCGGCATTATTGGCGAAATAGTGGATGATCTCCTCGTTATCCCGGGCAAAGGGGATGGCATTGCCGTGATCATCCAAGGCATTGATCAACTGAAGCACGCCGATCACGTCGTTGCGGAAGTTTTTCAGCGGTATGGTCAGCATGGAACAGGTGCGATAACCGGTTACGTCATCGTAGGAACGGTTAAAGGAGAATGGGCAGGAACCCGCAATTTCATACACATCGGCAATATTCAGGATGGTGCCGTTAGCCGCGACGTAGCCGGCAATTGATGCATTGTTGATTGGTATGCTGAACGTGGAGTAAGGCAATTTCCTGCCGGGCGGTAATTGGCTCAGCAAGGTGTCATTCTGGGTATAGCTGAATTTGAGGGTGTCTCCCTCTTTAATATAGATGGAACCTGCATCGCAACGGGTAAAGCCCCGAGCTTCGCTCAGAATCTTTTCAAGAAGCAGGTCGATATCCTTGATCTGGGAAATCTCGAGCCCAAGGTTGAGAATGTTCTTGAAATGGCTGTCACTGCATTCCATGGGGTACCTCGTGCGGTGAATTTTTTATATTTTAGCTACTATTCAGCTTTACACAAGAAAAACCAGCAGAATATGAAAGCCGTTTGGAGCAGTATTTTCAGGTTGCGTACCGGTTTTAATTGCACTACCATGCGTGGCATTCTTCAGGTTTAGACGTGGAGGTGATCCCATGCGCAAAGTTTCAGTCATAGTATTCTTCCTGTTGTTGATTTCACCGTTTCTGCTGCTTGAGCCCGCTCTGGCCGAAACATCTCCGGCAATTCTCGAACAGTCTATGTCGGATACGCTTGACCTGTGGCGTGAAGGGCGCTATGAACAGCTATTTGAGCACCTTGCACACCGGGGCAAGACATCCAAAGAACAGTTTGTGAAAAAGATGCGCGACACATCCATTCGTCCGGCCTGCTGCTTTCAGAAGCTGGAAAATTTCAAGGTGTTGAACGAGAAGCGCACCGAGGCCACCGTGTATGCCAGGATAGGTCTGGAAGGTACCCCCAACGTTGCGGAATCCAGCACCAGGGAATTCAAGCTTACCCACGAAGAGAATATCTGGAAGATGCAGTTGGCAGATGTTCTGGCGATATCGGGCGCCACAGCAAAGAAAACCAGGCACGTCAGCAAAAAGAAATACAATCCCTACAAAAATAACCCTTGAGAGTACGGAGAATGATCATGGAACAATTACAGCGGACCCCCCTGTGCAGTCGTCATCGTGACCTGAATGCCCTCATGGCCCCCTTCGGCGGCTGGGATATGCCGATCCAGTATGAAGGCATCATCGCCGAGCACGCCTGGTGCAGGAACCAGGCGGCTTTATTCGACATCTGCCACATGGGCGAGTTTATCTTCCAGGGGAACTTTGAGGCTGACGGACTGGAGGATGTCTTTACCTTTTCTGTCAAGACAATCCCGCTCGGGCGTTCCCGTTACGGTTTTCTGCTTAACGCACAGGGTGGTATCATCGATGACCTGATCATCTTTCGCCTGGCCGAGGACAAGGTTATGATTGTGGTAAACGCTGCTACCGCCGACAATGATTTTACTGTCATCGGCAGCCGTCTGCAGGGCGGTTCGTTCACCAACGTAACAGCCGTCACCGGTAAGCTGGATATCCAGGGGCCGCAGGCTCGCGAGGTGCTGGTTGCTGCAGTTGGGGAACAGGTTGCTGCAATCCCCTATTTCAAGTTCATCACCACGAAGGTCCTGGGGAGCGATGCCATTGTCAGCCGTACCGGCTATACCGGAGAGCTGGGCTACGAAATCTTCCTGCCTGCAGAGAAAACAGCTGAACTGTGGGACCTGCTGCTGAAAGACCCGCGTGTCAAGCCCGCCGGTCTGGGAGCCCGGGATGTGCTGCGGCTTGAGGTGGGCTACTCGCTCTACGGCAGCGACATTGATGAACGTACGACGCCGCTGGAGGCCGGTCTGGAAGGCTTCGTCAATTTTGATAAGCAGTTTGTCGGCAAGGATGCCCTGTTGAAGCAGAAAACCCAGGGGATTTCCCGGCAGAAGGTGGCTTTTCAGGTTTCAGGCCGTCGCTCGCCGCGACATCACTACGAAATTATTTCAGGCGGGCAGCAGGTCGGCAGCGTCACCAGCGGTGTCTTTTCTCCCATGCTTGCCAGCGGTATCGGCATCGGGTTTGTTGCCGCAGGGGCATACCCGATCGGTGCGCCGCTCACGATCCAGCATGAGCGTGTCAGCATGGAGGCTACGGTGTGTGAATTGCCTTTCTTCAAGGGTGGTTCACTGCGCTCCTGATTCTATGAGGCTGTGACACTAGAAAGGCCCTTGCACACTATCATCGCGGCAAGGGCCTTTTTTTGTAGTGTTGTTTGCTGTAAAAAAATGATCACATCAAGGCTGGTGACAATCCTGTTCAGTACGTCATGCTGGCAGCATTCAAGAGCCCGATGGCTGCTGAGAAGAAGGCCAACAGGGTGGCTGCTGAGGTTTGGTTGTTCTCAATTTCACGCACCAGATCCTTGAAGAAGATCCGGACGATACCGAAGATGGTCAATTGCACCACCGTGGCAATGGCGGCCCAGATCAGCATGTCGATAAAGCCTACGCTGTGGGTTATGGCGCTGTACAGCGGCAGAATAAAGCCGATCAGCGCCCCGCCAAAGCTGATGGCCGGCGCAACATTGCCCTCTCGAACGAGCTTCAGTTCATCGTAGGGGGTTATCCAGCAGTAGACCTGGCAGAAGACCACCACAAACCCCAGAGCAGCCACAAAATATTTACAAAACCCTACTAATCCTGACAATGATTCCAGCAGAGAGGTTTGCATTTCCTGCCCTCCTTTTATGCATCCTTTGACTAAGTTGATCTCAATTATCTGACCCTGCTGCGCAGGATAAGTGCATAAACGAATTGATTTCTGTTAAATCTCCAGAAATCAATTCTTACGCACTAAACAGGTGCGGCACAAAACGACTGGTGTTGGTTGTGACTTCCTGATTGTCCTCGCGTATGCCGATACCGGCCGGCTCACCGTAGATCACCCATGAACCGATGACCGGGTAGTTGCCGGCCGAAGACGGGATGCTGGCCAGTTCCTGATAAATGTCCCCTTTGCCCCCGTATGTCCCGTCGTATTCTTTGACCATGCCGTTGCAGTGAATACAGATGTTGCCCCCCTCACGGGAAAGCAGTGGTTTGGATACATAGTTGTCGTGAAAATGATCCGCATTGAAGCTGGCCTCCAGCAGGTTCGGATGATGCGGGTTCAGTTCCCACAGGATCGGCAGGATGCCCTTGTTGCTGAGAATCATCTTCCAGGCCGGTTCAATCATGATAATCCCGCTCTGCTTAAGGTATTGGCCGAAGTGTTCGTTTATCAGCCATTCCCAAGGATAGAGCTTGAACATGCAGGCAACAGGGGCGTCGTTCATATCAACAAACCGGGTATTGACCGAATCGAAGCCGAGCTCCTCCACAAAAATCAGATCTGTCTGTAAGCCTGCTTGAATGGCCGTATCACGCAGGTATTCAAGATTGCCGAGGTCCTCGGGTGCGTCCTTGACGCAGCCGAAGTAGAGCGGTTCGTGAAGGTGTTGTTTCAAATCTTTCCAGGCGTCGATCAGTTTTTCGTGGATGGAGTTGAACTGGTCTGCGTCGGGGAAGCGCTCCTTGAGCCAGAACCATTGAATAGCACTGGCCTCCAGCAACGCCGTAGGGGTGTCGGCATTGTACTCCAACATCTTCGGCGGATAATTTCCGTCATAGGCAAGGTCGAAGCGACCCAGGATGGAAGGTTCATCGTTGTCCCAGGAGCGCTCGATCAGCGGCACGGCCTGGGGTGGAATCATCAGCCGGCTGTAAAGTTTGTTGTCAATGATATGCTCGGCGGCCTTGATACACATCTCGTGCAGTTCGGCGGTGGCAGATTCAAGCTGGTCGATCTCGGACGATGTAAAGGAATAATAAGCGGTTTCATCCCAGTATGGCTGCCCATCGATCGTATGATAGCTCAGGCCCTGGGCTGCAACCTTTTCCTGCCAATCAAAACGGGGTGGTGTGATGATCCTCTCCACGGTCAGCTGCCGCCTGAAGAGTGGAATCCGGCAAGACTGCCGAAACCACCTCGTGATACGCTCATTGTGCGGATGGAGCGGCTGCCCTGACCGCCGCTCAACACCGTTCCTGGACGAAAGTGGGGGCCGTAGAAATAATGGGCGTTGGAGCGGTAATTGGGGCTGTTGGGAGGGATTTCTTCGCAGTTTTTCTCGTCCTTGTTCCAGTCATCGAGGCAGTCCTGCTTGTTGGTATAGACATGACGCTGCTCTTTTTTGCCGCACCCGGCAACCGCGAGCGTTCCAATCAGGACGAGCGTTATCTGGAGTGTGCATCTCCGCCGCATGAGTAACTCCACTATTGTTTGAACTAAACAATTCTACCTGCGTCAGCTCCCGCAACGGCTTATTTGAGTGCATCCAGTACGCGGGAGAAGTTCTCATCTATCTCGGAAATCAGCATGTGGATATTTTCAAGTTCTCCTGCCCGAAAGGCGTTCTCAGCTGTCCTGGCAGATTCGCTGAGATCCGTTGCGCCAATGTTGGCAGCGGCTGATTTAAGCGTGTGGGCGTGGCGGGTGGCAACCTGGTGATCACCGCGACTATGGGCTTCCTTCAGCTGGGAAATGATCCTTGGAACATCATCGCGGAATATCCCGCAAATTTCATCATATAATGCCTGGTCATGATCGATCCGTTCGAGGGCTGTCTGCCTGTCGAGTATCATGGGGGACCTTCGAAATATCGGGGGAAAGTTTTATTCTATGCAGTACATTGGATTCAGTTTATAAGGTAAAAAAAGATTAATTGCAACAATGCCATGTGAGGTGGCGTCTCTTTTATCTGGACATTATTTCGAGTGAGGTTTGAATGGGGTTGAAGCGTGTTGTGATAGTTGGGATGGGCTTCGGTGGCCTGAGCGCGGCAAAAGCACTGGCGGGAAACGGTTTGGAAATCGTCATGGTCGACCGGAATAACTATCACCTCTTCCAGCCATTGCTCTATCAGGTGGCCACTGCCGGTCTTGAACAGGAATCAATTGCGTACCCCGTGCGTGCCCTGGCGAGGAATTGGCAGGCTACCCGTTTCAGGCTGGGTGAGGTCGTCAACGTCGATTTTGCTGGTAAAATTCTGCATCTTGATGACGGTAAGCTGGCCTATGACTACCTGGTGTTGGCGGCCGGAAGCCGGACCAATTTCTTCGGCATTCCGGGTGTGGAACGCTACGCGTTTGATCTGAAAAAACTCACTCAGGCCGAGGATTTGCGGAACCACATCCTGCTGCTTTTCGAACGGGCAACACGGGAGCAGGACCCGATTCAACGCAAGGCACTGCTGACATTTGTCATCGTCGGCGGCGGTCCGACCGGTGTAGAGTTTGCTGGTGCCTTGCAGGAACTGGCGCAACATGTGCTTTCCCGCGATTACCCTGAAATCACGGGCGGAGAAACCCGGATAGTCCTGGTGGAGGCGGCCGGTTCTCTGTTGACTGCCATGCCGCCGGAGTTGAGCGCGTATGCCTGCAATAAATTGCGGAGCATGGGGGTAGAGGTCCTGCTGGAAACCCGTGTGACTGCGGCCGAGGCCGAGAGTGTGAGCTTTCACGATGGTTCGGCCATTCAGTCTCACACCCTGTTTTGGTCAGCCGGAGTTGCCGCTGCCGAACTGGCTGACCGCTTGGGAGCCATGCAATCCTCTTCCGGTCGAGTTGCGGTATGCCCTGATCTCAGTCTCGAAGCGCACCCTGATGTGTTTGTCATCGGTGATATGGCCTGTCTCAATCAGGGGGGCGGGCCGCTCCCGATGATGGCGCCGGTAGCCAGTCAGCAGGGCCGGTACGCTGCCCGGGCCATTATTGCCCGCGAACGTTCCCAGGCTCTCCCTCCATTCCGTTATGTCGATAAAGGCGCCATGGCAACCATCGGTCGAAGTTCCGCAGTCGCAACCACCCATGGTTTCAAGCTCTCGGGATATTTTGCCTGGCTGGCCTGGCTGGTGCTGCATCTCTATTACCTGATCGGATTCCGCAATCGCCTGCTGGTGTTAATGAACTGGTCATTTTATTACTTCTTTCATGAACGCCAGGTGCGCCTGATTACTGGGGATAAACGCCCTGCGCAGCAATGATGCCTGGCCCTGATAAACAGGATAAGTGCGTTAATGAAGTTGTTTTCTGCTTGAAAAGTGCAGAAAATATCTTCTAACTTACTAAAAGCTGTCGGTGCTGATTGTGGCCCGCGGTACGAGCGCCTTGACTTTCCTGGCCGCTTTCCCGTATTGTTGCCGATATGCCAGCTACCATAGATTTTGGAGTTACGTGACGCTTGAAAACTATCGTCGTCATCCCTACCTATAACGAATGCGATAACATTGTCCGATTGGCCGGTGAAGTTCTTTCGCAGGACCCCTCCATACAGATTCTGTTTGTGGATGACAATTCTCCCGATGGCACCGGAAAACTGGCCGACGAGCTGGCGTTGCGCAATGATCGCATCAGGGTTATGCATCGTCCCGGCAAACTCGGCCTGGGGTCTGCCTACTGTGCCGGTTTCAAGTTGGCACTCGATATGGGTGCCGACTATCTGGTTGAGATGGATGCGGATTTTTCTCACGATCCGACGATTCTGCCTGTTTTTCTTGAAACCATTCAGCATTGCGACCTGGTTATCGGCTCGCGTTATCTGAATGGTGTCAGCGTTGTAAACTGGCCGATCCGGCGTTTGATGCTCAGTGTTTTTGCCAGTCTGTATACCCGGATAATTACCGGCTTGCCGGTTAAAGACTGTACCAGTGGTTTCAAGTGTTTCCGGAGAGCAACCATCGAGGCTATTGATCTTGATACGGTCGGTTCCGATGGCTATTCGTTTCAGATTGAGATGAACTACCGTTGCATGGAAAAGGGACTCAGGATTGTCGAGGTGCCGATCATTTTTATCGATCGTCATGCCGGCAGCTCCAAGATGTCGAAAAAAATCGTTCGGGAGGCGGTTCTCCTGGTATGGAAACTCAAGCTCGGCACGTTCTTCAGGCGTGTTATGGGAAAAGGGTAGATCCATGTCGAATGAAATCTGGTCCATTATTACACTGGTCGGGCTTCTGGGGTGGGTATCAGCCATGCTGGTGTTTATCATTAAGGCTTTTCCGGGGCGGGACAGGTTTGAAGCGAGACCGGCGCGCATATGGGGTGTCGTTGTCATTCTCTCGTACGCTGTCTGGATTGCAGGTATGCTCAATGCGTGAGCAGGTGAAGCCTCGTTGAGTGGTGTCGAATCTCGTGTCTGTATACGCCATCTGCTTGTAACATAACTTGATTTTACTGAAGAATATCTTGAACCACCGGCACATTGCCGGTGGTTTTTGTGTTTTGTTTTTCGGGCTTTTATGGTAATGCTATTAACTTATGTCACTTTACACCTGCAAGCTTGGCGCATCAGACGGCAAAATCATTTATCGCGAGATCGAGGCAGTGGAGCCGGGCATGCTGCAGAAGAGCCTCGAAGATCAGGGCTTTTTTGTATTTGAAGTAAAACGGAAACCGCTGCAGTTTCTTTTCGACAAGGGTGTCAAGCGTCGCAGTATTGATAACCGTGCCCTGCTGACCTTCAATCAGGAAATGCTGGTGCTGATCAAGGCCGGCATGCCGATTATGCAGGTGCTTGACGCAATTCTTGAGCGGCATGATAGCGGCAAGCTTCCGGAAATCCTGCGTCAGGTGCGCGATGACGTGAAGAGCGGTACAGCGCTTTCCTCTGCAATGGAAAAGCATGGCCGGGCCTTTCCTGCTCTGTATGTCGCATCGATCAGGGCCGGTGAAAGAACCGGCGATCTGCCCCGTACAATCAGGCGTTACATCCAGTACCTCAAGCGGGTTGACAGTATCCGCAAAAAGGTCGTTGCTGCAATGTTTTATCCGGCAATCCTGATTGTATTTGCGGGCATGGCTGTTACCCTTCTTTTACTGTACGTTGTTCCGACGTTTGCCCAGGTGTATACCGATTCCGGTTCTCTCCTGCCGTTACCCACCCGCATGCTGATCGAATTCACATCTTTTTTGAGACGTTTTGCTCCCCTGGCGCTTCTGCTTGGCGTTGGAGCAGTGTTTGTCTATCGCAGATGGGTCGGCACCGAATCAGGCCGCTATACCGTTGATCGCTTCAAGCTGACGGTGCCCTTTGCCGGTGATGTCTTTACAAAATATTCGGTGGCGGGGTTTGCCCGCACACTGGCGACGGTCCTCGGCAGCGGTATTCCGATTATTGAGTCGCTGCGCATGTCCATCGGGACACTCAACAACCGCTTTATGGAGAAACGGCTCTTTGAAGCGGTCCGTTTTGTCGAAGAGGGGGGCCGGCTTTCCACTGCGTTCGAGAAGGTTAATATCATGCCCCCTCTGGCGCTGCGCATGCTGGGGGTAGGGGAGACGACCGGCTCGCTGGAGGATATGCTGGTAGATATCTCCGATTATCTGGAAGATGAGCTGGAAGAACGGATGCAGCTCCTGACCACGGCGATCGAGCCGGCCATTATGGTTATTATGGGTGTGGTCATCGGTGCCATTATTATCGCCATGTATCTGCCGGTCTTCAAGATCGCCGGCACTGTCGGATAGGGAGCCTGATGCAGTCCTACAAGCGCAAAAACATAGGAACGATCCTTATTGATCGAGGCAGCCTTGATCAGGAAAAGCTGCCGGCAGTTGTTGAACAGCTTGCTACGACCAAGCTGCGTTTCGGCGAAATCTGCGTCCATGAGGGTTTTGTTACCGATGAACACGTGGCGTTGGCGCTGTCCGAACAGTTCAACCTCAACTATGTCGATTTGACGGATTTCAAGATGAGTGAGGAGATCCTCAATGCCTTGCCGCCGGAGGCCATCTACCGTTTTCACTTTGTTCCGCTGGAGATGACGCCCGAAGCACTGGTTGTTGCCGTTTCCGACCCGACCGATGTGATCAAGCTGGATGAACTTGAATTGCTGCTGGACCGTCCCCTTCAGATTCGTATCGCCTCTGAAACAGCTATTGCTTCGGTGCTCAAGGGTGGTGAGGGGGCCCGTCGTGTTCTGCGGGAGGTTTCTGAAGATTTCATGCTCCAACTGGTCAAGGAAACCGACCGTGGTGAGGAAATCCTTTCCGTCGAGACGCTTTCCGATGACACCAGTCCGATCATAAAGCTGGTCAACACCACCCTGCTGGATGCGCTTAATCGACGTGCCAGTGATATTCATATCGAATCCGGCCATGACGGGCTTGTCATCAAGTACCGCATCGACGGCGTGCTCTACATGGCCAACGATCCAATCGACATACATTTTCAAGCCCCGGTCATCTCCCGTCTCAAGGTTATGAGCGAACTGGATATCTCGGAACGGCGCATACCACAGGATGGCCGTTTCAAAATCCGCTTCGGGGCCAAGTCGATCGATTTTCGTGTGTCCATCATGCCGAGCTCCTTTGGCGAAGATGCGGTCATACGTATCCTCGACAAGGAAAGCATTGCAAACGACATGAAAGGTCTTTCCCTCGAAAACCTGGGCATCAGCGAGCGAGAGATCAAACGGCTGCGCAAGAAGATTCGTGAACCCTACGGGATGGTGCTGGTGACCGGGCCGACCGGTTCGGGCAAGACAACCACCCTGTACGCGGCCTTGACCGAGATCCAGACCGGTGAAGACAAGATCATCACCATCGAGGACCCGGTCGAGTACATGCTGCGCGGCATCCTGCAAATTCCGGTCAACGAGAAGAAGGGGCTGACCTTTGCAAAGGGTCTGCGATCAATTCTCCGCCACGACCCGGACAAGATCATGATCGGTGAAATCCGCGATTCGGAGACGGCCCAGATTGCTGTACAGTCCGCCCTGACCGGTCACCTAGTTTTTACCACTGTCCACGCCAATAACGTGTTCGACGTCATCGGCCGCTTCATCCATATGGGCATAGACCCCTACAACTTTGTCTCAAGCCTGAACTGTGTCCTGGCTCAGCGGCTGGTGCGCAAAGTCTGCCGTAAATGCCGGAAACCGGTGCAGCATTCGGATGAAGAGCTGCGGGAAGGGGGCGTCGACCCCGAGCTGCTGCGCGGCGTGACCGTCTACGAGGCCAAAGGGTGCGAGGAGTGCAATAATACCGGCTACCGCGGTCGTGCCGCCATTGTCGAACTATTGGAACTGAATGACCATATCCGTGACCTGATCATCGGCAAAGTCACGGCCACCCAGCTCAAGCTGGCTGCCCGTGAAGCGGGGGTCATATTCCTGCGGGACTCGGCCGTCGAAAAGCTGATAGCAGGAGATACTACTCTCAAGGAGATCAATCGCGTCACGTTTGTGGAGTGACGGGAATGGACCGCGCATGTTGTTTGCAAGAAAATCAATCGGCGTAGAAATAAAACCATCCGGTGTGGCATTCGCCCTGCTGGGCGGGTCTGCGTCATCTCCCCGACTGGAGCGGGTGACATCTGCCGCCATGGCGCCGGGCGTCGTGCGCGTTTCCTTGCGTGAACCCAATATCCTTGACTCGCAGGCTTTCAGTGATGCGGTGCGCTCTGCCCACAATCTGCTGCTCTACAACGGTACGCGCCTGTCGATCACCCTGCCGGACGGGGTGGGCCGGATCATGATGATTGACGTGGAAGGCCGTTTCAAAAGCCGGGCTGAGGGACTGGATATCATCCGCTGGAAACTGAAGAAAAACATCCCCTTCGATATAGACGACACCCATCTGGATTATCAGCAGCTGAAGCTGCGCGAAAACGGCGACATGGCCCTGATGGTGGCGCTTGTGTCCCGGGCCGTTATCGGCCAGTATGAAGAGCTGCTTGTGTCCGCAGGTTTTACGCCGGCCCGGATCGATTTTAACTCGTTCAATCTGTACCGCGCCTTTGAAGCCCGTCTGGCGCTTCAGGATGACGTAGCGCTGATCTCGTTCTACGATGGTACCCTCAGCATACTGGTCTTTGCAGATGGTATCCTCGAATTTCAACGGGTCAAGGAACTTCCCGGTTCACGTGGTGTTGACAGCAGGATCTACATGGAGATAAACAGCTCCCTGATGGTGTATCGTGAGCGCTTTCCGGAGCGGGAGGTGCAGCATGTTGCCTGCATCGCTCCGCCTGACGTGGCGGGGGAATTCTGCAGTATGGTGGCTGAGGCAACCGGCTGTGCGCCGACAATCCTTGAGGTGAAGTCAATTGTAAAACCGGCTGATACCGCTCCTGCGGATCAGGTGTCGCTCTATCCGTATACTACCGCTATCGGTGCGGCCCTGAGGAGTCTCTGATGTATTTTTCCATCAATCTGGCAACCAGAACCTATCTGGACCGCAGGCTGGTAAACAGGATTGGAGCCTGTCTCGTGATTGCGCTGCTTGTGTTGCTTGCCTGGAACATCAACCGAGCGGCCTGGAGTTTTGGCGAGCTGCGGCGATTGCGGGCGGACATCAAAGCCGATGAGTCCCGTCTCAGCAGCCGTCCGCATGGTGTGTCTGAAAAGGAGTACACCGGCCTGCTTGGCACTATCGGATTCTATAACGAGATTATCGGCCGCAAGACCTTTAACTGGCTGGGACTGCTTGAACAGCTGGAGCAGGTCACTCCCGAAGGAATTGCACTCTCGTCCCTGACCCCTGACAGGAAAAGCGGGACTGTCAAAATTGAAGGGCGTGCGAAGAATTTTGCCCAGCTCAGAGTGTATCTCGACAAGCTTGAGGATTCCAAGGTCTTCACATCCATCTTGCTGCTGTCACACTCGACTATTGCCGTGGGAGAGCGGGCCAAGGCGGTTCAATTCTCCATCTCATGCAAGGCGGCGCCCCAATGAAGCAGGCGATTCTTGAACTGTTCCGCCAGAAGCGCCGTCTGCTGATAGCAACAGCAGTGCTGCTTATTCTTAATATAGCCCTGTACATCGGTATCAATGTGTACCTTGCCCCGGCCATCATCACGTCCCAGGCTGCCTGGAATGATCTGCGCCAGCGGGTTGCCATAGCAGGTAAAGCCGATGTTGCTTCGGTGTATCGACGCGGGGTCGACGATCTGAAAAAAATCTCGGCCAAAATTCCCGCCAAGCGGCAGCTTCCGCGCGTACTTGGTGATATCCTCGACAGTGCCGCTTCCAGTGGTGTTGTTACCGGAGCGGTCAGCTACAAGCCGGAGGTCGTCAAGGGGCAGGACGACCTGCTGGCCTATGGCCTTTCCATGTCGGTCAGCGGCAGCTATGCAGCGGTTAAAAGCTTTCTTGCCGATCTGCAGAAAAACGGTGAGCTGATAGTGCTGGACAGCATCACTTTGGCAAATAGCGATCTCTTTGAAGAAAATGTCGTCATGGAGATCCGCATGACGGTCTATCTGCAGGGCAGGGAGGGCGCATGAACAAGCAGAAGCTCGTCCTCTTTATAGCTCTGATTGTGCTGGTCGTGGCTGTTATCTGGAGTTTTATGTCTGCTCCGCGTCCCAAAACGGTCAGTACCCTTACGCGACCACCAGTTCAGATACGGCAGACAGAAAAGCGGCTTGTTGCTGCAGTTGCAGCGAAACCGTCTGCGAAGGTGACGGCGGTGTCAGATGACCGCTTCGTGCGCCTGGATCTGCTGGAGCGTGAACAGACCGGCTTCAAAGGGTATCGCAGAAATATATTCAAGCCTCTTTTTACGGATGAGGTTAAGCTGATGAAGCAGAGATCGGCCGCCTTCAAGCCGCTGCCGGTTCCGCCCGTGGCGGTAGTTGCCAAACCGGTCATCCCTGTTCAGCCTGCTGTTCAGCCGGAAACCCATCAGAGCACCCTGGCTCAATTCAAGTTTCTCGGTTTTCTGAAAAAAGACAACCGCAAAACGATCTTCCTGTCCAAGGATAAGGATATTGTTCTGGTCCGAAAGGGCGAAACCTTCGCCAAACGCTACGAGGCCACTGAGATTACCGATCAGGCCCTGACGATCCGCGTAATCGACAGCGGCGAGGAGATCGTCATTCCGCTGAACGAAAACAAGCCGCTGGCCGCGGCTGCGAGGAAATAGTATGAACCCAGTCCCAGAGGAGACGCTACGAATGCGCTACCTGAAACACTTTATAATATTCAGCCTGCTTGTATCCATTTTCGTACTATCCGGTTGTTCCTCCGGACGTCGTGCCTTCAGCAAGGGTGAACAATTTGAGGTTGAAGGCAACTACGAAGACGCCATGTACAGCTATGCCGAGGCCTTCCGTAAAGAGCCTGAAGCCGGCGCATACCGGGCGAGTTTTTTCAAGGCCCGCGCCAAGGCGTCCGAAAAGCGCTATAAGATGGGTATGGAACAGTTCGAGCGGGGTGACTATGTTGGCGCACTGGCAGAACTCCAGACCGCGTACACCCTGGATCCCACCCAGGATAAATACAAGCAGCAGATGGATGTTACCAGCCGCCTGAAGGATGCCCAGTTTGCATATACGGAAGGGCTTGAGTTTGAAAAGGCCAACAAGCTGAAGGACGCCAACCGTACCTACCTGGTTGCAGTCGAGCTGAATCCCGAGAACAAGGAGTACAAGGCCGCCTTGACCCGGGTCAACCTCCAGCGCAAAAGCAAGCTTGAAGGATTTGAGTTGTCGCTCAAATCATCCAAGCCGATTACCCTCAAGTTCAAGGATGCCAAGATCAAGGACGTATTTACCATCATCACCCAGTTGACCGGCATCAACTTCATCTTTGACGAAGGGATCAAGGATCAGCCGATCTCCATTTACCTGGAAAACGCGACTTTTCAGCAGACCATGGATCTGTTGACGAACATGAATAAACTGCACATGAAAATTCTCAACGAAAGTACGGTGCTGATCTATCCCAAGACGCCGGAAAAGTCCAAGCAGTATGAAGATCTGACCCTGCGCACCTTCCATCTCAGTTACATGGATGCAAAAAAGGCGGTCAACCTGATCCGCACCATGCTGCAGGTCAAGAAGATCCATGTCAACGAGGAGTCAAACTCCCTCGTTGTGCGTGATTCCAATGATGTCATCGAAGTTGTCGAGAAGATCCTGGAGGCCAACGACGTCCCCGACCCCGAGGTCGTGCTGGAAGTCGAGGTCATGGAAATCACCGACAAGAACGCATCGAATCTCGGTTTGTTGTTGAGCAGCTACAATGTTCAGGTGGGAGCGTTCAATAAGGATACGCCCCTGTCAAGTTCTCTCAGCACCGTAACAACTACTCCTGCAGCGGGTGTAGGCGGCTCCGTCACAACAACTGCAGGAATTAGTAATCTGGTCAAGGCCTTTTCCATGGGTGGTTACAGCGGTTTTGTAACCGTTCCCAATGCCCAGTACAACTTCGGCAAGACCCTTACCAAGGGTGAGGTGCTCTCCAATCCCAAGATCAGGGTCAAGAACAAGGAAAAGGCCAAATTCAACGTGGGCCAAAGGGTGCCGATCACCACCACGACACTGAACGGCACACTGTCCCAGGTCAACGTGCAGTATGTCGACGTCGGCGTCAAGCTGAACGCCGAGCCGAATATCCAGCTCAATAACGAGATCATCATCAAGCTCAGCCTGGAGGTCAGTTCGATCCTGTCCAAAGAGATTGTCGGCGGATCGTCCAGCCCGACCTCGGTCGTCACGATCGGGACCCGTAACCTGGATACGGTACTGAGCCTCAAGGACGGGGAAACCAGCATCATCGGCGGACTCATCCAGAATACCCAGAACAACACCAAGCAGAAGATCTACCTGCTGAGCGATATACCGCTGATCGGCCCGCTCCTGACCAATCACGATACAACCAAGGACAAAACCGAACTGATCCTGGCCATCACCCCCCGCCTGGTGCGGAGCGTGACCGTTCCGCAGAACAGCCTGATGTCGTTCTCATCCGGCAAAGAGGATGATCCTTCTCTGGCCCGCCCGATGGCATCCTTTGATCAGGAACCGGTCTATGAAGCGGTACCCAAGCCAGCAGCCGGTAAGCCGGCGCCCGCAAAACCGGCACCAATGGCAGCTGCGCCAACTCCGGTGAAGCCGGCAGATGTGAAGCCTGACGGGGCAGCGGCAGCCAAACCTGTCGTTGACTCCACTGCGACTCCGCTAAAGCCGGGAGGGGCGGTTACGACTGCACCTTCCGCCAGCGTTTCAGCGGTTGCGCCGAGTGAGGCACCCGCCTCGGCGGCCGTCACTCCGCCGCCAGTCGAGGTGCTTCCGGCACCTGCAAAACCGGCAGCAGCGGCAGCGCCCGTGCCAGCCAAGCGTGGCCTGGTCCAGATTGCCGCCCCGGCCGGGATTGCCGTTGGTCAGCAGTTTTATGTTGATATCAAGACCGCTGATGTCCAGGACCTGGCGGGGGCACCATTTGTACTGACCTATGACCCGGCCCTGGTTGAATTTGTCCTGGCAACCGAGGGCGGTTTCCTGAAAAAAGGGGGTAAACCGACGATTTATTCCTTTTCATCCACAACCCCGGGTGCGCTGTCAGTCAAACTGGAGCGCAGCCCGAACAGTGGTGGGGTATCAGGTAACGGGACGCTGGTTTCAGTGCTGTTTCGAGCCAAGACCAAGGGTACGGCCAGTTTCGGATTCAGCAGCGTCAACTTCACCTCCTCTGCCGGCAAGCCGCTCGAAATGTTACCGTTCAGCACGGCTGTCGATGTGCGCTAGTCCGGCACTATGGAAGACTTAGTTGTATCAGCACGGTTGAAGTCAAACATCTTGAACCAAAATGGTTTTACCTTTTTGACAACCATTTTCATCGTGATGATCATGGGCGTAATGCTGGGCATGACCGGCCAATCCTGGAAAACGATTATGAAGCGCGAGCGCGAAAAGGAATTGCTCTTTCGCGGCAGCCAGATCAAGGAAGCGATTGAAAACTGGTACAATCCGGCGTATTCGACGGGCGGCAAAAAATGGGCGGGGCTGCCCCATCAACTTGTGAATCTGGAAGATCTGCTGGATAATCCTCATCTCAGGGGGGGCTCGGAATCGTTTCGCTATCTGCCGCAAACCTATGCCACGGAATTGGATGAAAAGAACCCGAAATGTGCTCCCAATTGCCCAAAAATAAAGCTGCTGCAGGATCCCATGACCGGCAAGCAATGGGACATAATCAAATGTGATGTAAACACATCAACAAATGAAATCTGTATGAAATTCCCTGGCGGAAATTCGGCCATCATCGGTGTGGCCAGCAAAAGTGGAGAAGAGCCGTTGAGAACCGAGCAGTCGTTCAAAGGTACGGCACTGGAAAACATGGGAACGAACGGTATCAAACCCCCGGTGGTAGATGGATTTAAACCGCTCGAACCGCTGGCGGATGTGGGCAAGATGACCAAATACAGTGAGTGGAAGTTTATTGCCGAATCTCCACAGAAAAATGACCACTCTAAAATTTATCGGGCGTATCACGAAGGTTGGTAGATGAAGAGCTTTGGATGGATGGCAGTGAAGGGCTTATGTTGAAACGGCTGAAATCACGCTGCGGGGTTTCCCTGCTGGAGCTGGTCGTGACGATCACGATTCTCGGTATCCTGGCTGCCGGCGTGATGCCGCTGGTCCGTAATACCGCCATCAGATCCAAGGAGATCGAACTTCGCAGAAACCTGCGCATCATCCGGATTGCCATCGATGACTACAAGAAGACCTATGACAAGATGCCGGAAGGGCCCTTAAAGACGACCAACACGTCCGGTTACCCGAAAGACCTTGCGGAACTGGTTGAGGGTAAAGACTTTGGTGACGCAAAAACCGGCAAGATCAAGTTCCTGCGGAGAAAAGTTCTCAACCCGCTGGACCCGAAGAGTGCCGAAGACGAGAATTGGGGCTGGAACCTGCGCTCCTACAAGGATAAACCGGATTCGACGTCATGGGGCAAGGAAGATGTCTTTGATGTCTATGCACCACAGGCTGGAACCGCGCTTGACGGGACTAAGTATAATGAATGGTAATCATGTGAAATATTCGATGGAACAAAACACCCCGCCAGCCTCTACTGCTGCGAGATGCAATCCGGGCTGTCGCGGCTTTACCCTGATCGAGCTTTTGATCGTAATCTCGATTATCGGTATTCTGGCCGCTATTGCCGTACCCAATTACCAGTGGAGTGTCATCAAGGCCAAAGAAGCGGTGTTGAAGGAAACTCTCTATAATTTCAGAAACACGCTCGACCAGTTCTATGCCGATCAGGGCAAATATCCGGATTCACTGGATGAACTGAAGTCAAAACAGTATATGCGCGACATCCCCAAGGATCCGTTTACCAACAGCAATAGCACCTGGGAGGTGCTTGAACCGCCGCCGTTGCCGAGTTCGGGTAGTGGTGGCGCTTCATCACCAACGCCGGATAACCCCGGCAAGGTCTATGATGTCAAGAGTGGATCGGACAAGATCAGCCCTACAACCAATACACCCTACAGAGAATGGTAGCAGCATGATCCAGCTTCATAATGTATCCCTGGCCTATCAGAAGGACGCCACCGCCCTGTCTGACATCACTTTGCGGATTGAAAAGGGTGAGTTCGTGTTTTTGACCGGACCATCAGGTGCCGGCAAAACAACGCTGCTGCGGCTGCTCTACGGAGCGTTAACACCAACCCGCGGACAGGTTCTGATTGACGGCAAGAATGTGTCACATATGACCGCATCCCAGATCCCCTATCTTCGGCGCTCGGTCGGTGTTGTGTTTCAGGATTTCAAACTGCTGCCTTCGCGGACGGTGTTCGAAAACGTTGCCATCACCCTGGAGGTGTTGGGCTGGGGACGCGCCGATATCGGCAAGAAAGTCATGCATATCCTCAAACAGATGGGGATGGAATCCAAAATCAGCCTCACGCCGCAGCGTCTCTCCGGCGGCGAACAGCAGCGAGTGGCGCTGGCCCGGGCGCTGGTAAATGATCCCAAGATTCTGCTGGCCGATGAGCCGACCGGTAATCTTGATGAAGCCAATAAAAACCAGATCCTGAATATCTTTAAAGAGGCCAATGTCCGGGGCACGACAGTGGTGGTGGCTACCCATGACCGCCGACTGATTGATTACGCTCATAAGCGTCTGGTGGCCCTCAATAACGGAGTGATCGTTGAACAAGTGGAAAAAGAAGAACATACCGGAGAGCAAGCCCGCTAGACGGCCGACTCTGGCAGGCGAGGGGTTCAAAGGTCGTACAGGCTATTTTTTCTCGCGCGCCATGGCCAACGTCCGTCAGAACGTCTTTGTCAATGTGGTGACGATCGGTACCATATCACTGGCGCTCCTGATCGTTTCGCTGTTCCTGCTGGTGTTTGTCAACCTGGAAAGCGCCGCGGAAAACTGGAGTGAACGGGTTCAGGTGACGGTCTATTTCGATAATGAATTGACAACGCAGGAACAGGCCGCGCTCCGGGGCAGGATAACCGCCATTCCCGGGACTGCCAAGGTCAGCTACGTTTCACGCGATGAAGCCCTCAAACGCTTCAAGGGGCGGCTGCGCGGCCAGGAAACCCTGCTGGAGGGTGTGCGTCCCGAGGTGCTGCCGACGTCATTCGAAATAGCGCTGAAACGGAGCAGTCGCGATACCCAGGATGTTGAACGGTATGTTTCCGTTCTCAAGCGGATTCCCGGCATCAGCGAGGTGCAGTATGGCGAGGAATGGGTCCGCCGGTTCAACACGTTTCTCAATTTCATGCGCATGCTGGGCGCCCTGCTCGGTGCTTTCCTGGTTGTGGCCGTACTGTTTATCGTGTCCAACACAATCAAGCTGACCATCTATGCCCGCCGCGATGAACTGGAGGTCATGTCGCTGGTCGGCGCTACCCGCTTTTTCATAAAGGCACCGTTTCTGATTGAGGGGATCATGCAGGGTGGGGCCGGTGCTTTGATTGCCATTGGGCTCCTGCTGGGACTCTATGAAGGATTTTTGCATAACGCCGGCAGTTTTCTGACGTTTAATCCGACCACCTCCGGGCTGGCCTTTCTGCCGCTGGAGTATGTCGGCGGCATCCTGCTGGCCGGCATTCTTCTCGGTTTTATCGGCAGCTTTTCTTCACTGAAGCGCTTTATCTCAATCTGAGTGATGATGCATCTGCTCTGCATACTGCTGCTCCTGGTTTCTGCCGGTGCCGCCTGGAGTGAAAATCCCCGGGACGAGCTGAAAGGGGTCAAGCAGGAGATCAAGGCCAAGAAACAGCTGATCTCCAAGACCCGCAAGGTCGAGGCGGTTGTTTCCACCGAGTTGCGCGAGATCAACAGGAGTCTGGAGGAAAAGGAGTCCGATCTTGGCCGACTCGACCGCGACCTGAAGGGGGTCGAATTCAGCCTGGGGCGGACCGGACGGGAAATTGTCAGGGTCAGCGATGAAGCCAACCGCAAAAAGGTGGAGATAGAGCGGCGACTGTCGTCACTGTACAAAGCCGGCGAACTGGGCGCTCTGCGGATGTTCTTCTCGGCCGAGTCATTTCCCCAGATGGCCGAAAATATCCGCTACATGCGCTCGATTCTGGATAATGACAAGAAAATATTTACAGAGTACAACCTGAAGATAGAAGAACTGCGCAAGCTGAAGACCGACCTTGAACGCGACGCTGTCAAAAAGGAGCGCATCAAGGACGGCATTGCCGCCAAGAAACAGGAAATTGAGCAGGAAAAGAATAAAAAGGCGGCCTATCTGGTGAAAGTCCGCCAAGACCGCGGCAGTTATGAAAAATCACTCAAGGAGCTGCAGGCCAATGCTGCCCGCCTGCAGACCATGATGAGCCGGCTCGATGCCCTCAGTCGCCGCAAGCTGTCGTCACGCCATGAAAAGCCGGGCAGCAAATTGAAGCCGCTGGCGGAACTTCCTCCTGTTCCGGATCGAGGCTTTGCCTCCCAGAAAGGGCGTATGAGCCTGCCGGTGCGGGGCGAAGTCATCGAGACCTACGGCAAGCATAAACATCCCGAGTTTAATTCATATACCTTCAGCAAGGGGTTGTCGATTGCCTCGGGGGCCGGCAGTGAGATCAAGTCCATCTACGAGGGAAGTGTGATCTTTGCCGATTATTTCAAAGGGTACGGCAACATGATCATCATTGATCATGGCGGCGGTTATTTCAGTCTGTATGCCCATGCGGCCAGGATCATGAAAAAGGTGGGGGCTGAGGTCGCCCGCCACGAAACCGTGGCAACGGTGGGTGATACCGATTCCAGCAAGGGGCCGCTGCTGTATTTTGAAATCAGGCATCAGGGCAAGCCGGTGGATCCGGCCGGATGGGTGCGGTAAACGATCGTTTAGGCACAATCACATAAAACACCAACAGTATCGGAGGCACCAGATGTCAACACCAGGCAGCAGCAAAAAAAAGGTAGTCATGGGGTTTGCGATTGTTGTCGCGGCCCTCGTTATTTTCATAGGCATCAGCTCCCAGCGGCGCTGCATTGCCGAGGGAAAGGGGAGTGACTACGAGTCGATCGAGCTTTTTACGGATGTAATGGCGATTGTCAAGAAAAGCTATGTGGAAGAGGTGGATACCAAGAAGCTGATCTACGGGGCCATCAACGGTATGCTGGCATCACTTGATCCCCACAGCTCCTTCATGCCCCCTGATACCTACAAGGAGATGAAGATTGATACCAAGGGGGCCTTCGGCGGACTGGGGATCGAGATCAGCATCAAGGATGGCATCCTGACGGTCATTTCGCCGATCGAAGATACGCCCGCCTTCAAGGCCGGCATCAAGTCCGGAGACCAGATCCTCAAAATTGATGAAAAGTTCACCAAGGATCTGAATATTAACGATGCGGTCAAACGGATGCGTGGGCAGAAAGGCACCAAGGTCACTCTGACAATCATGCGGGATGGTTTCGATAAGCCGCAGGAGTTTTCCCTGATGCGCGACATTATCCAGGTGAAGAGTGTTCGCTCAAAGCTGATGGGTGACGGCTATGCCTATATCCGCATCGCACAGTTCCAGGAGAAAACCGATGAGGATCTGGCCAAATATCTCAAAAGTCTGAAGGAAGAGAATAAAGGCGAACTCAAGGGACTGATCCTTGATATGCGTAATGATCCTGGCGGGTTGCTGGACCAGGCGGTCAGGGTCGCCGAGCACTTTGTCGAAGAAGGCAAGATGGTTGTGTACACCGAAGGGCGCGAGAAAGATTCCAAGATGCAGTTTACCGCCCGAAAGGGAAATAAGGAGCCGAACTACCCGATCGTGGTGCTGATCAACGGCGGAAGCGCCAGTGCCTCCGAGATCGTGGCAGGTGCCCTGCAGGATCACAAGCGGGCGATTGTCATGGGTACCCAGAGTTTCGGCAAGGGCTCTGTCCAGACCATTATTCCACTGTCCGATGAATCGGGCCTGCGTCTGACGACAGCCCGTTATTTCACCCCCAAGGGGCGCTCGATCCAGGCCAAGGGGATCACACCCGATATCGTTGTGGAGCGGCTGGAACTGCCCAAGGAATCTGCTGAAAAGAAAAACATGATGCACCTGAGGGAAAAGGACCTGGAGAACCACTTCGAGGGTGAGGATAAGGGTGCACCCAAGGATGCAAAAAAAGATGAGAAGAAAGATGAGAAGAAGGATGATGCCAAGGATAAGGCTGTATCCTTGAAGCCGGAAGATGCACTGAAAAACGATTACCAGGTCATGCGCGCCCTTGACCTGCTCAAGGGCTGGGACATTCTCAAAAAAATGGGCGAGAAGTAAGTTAATTGGCTCGTAAATCAAGCAATAATAAGCCGGGCGGCAGTCGTTATGCCGCCCTGGCTATTTTGGCGGTAATCTGTCTGGTCGTGGGTGGCTATCTCATCTTTACACCCAAAAGTGCAGTTGTACCCCCGGCAATCCCCGTTGCTCCCAAGACGGCACCGCCGCTAAAGATTCCGCAACCGCAGGCCCCACCGACAAAAATCCTTGCCCCTGAAATGCAGCAAAAACCTGAAACTGCAGCCCCGGTTGGAGCTATTTCGTCAGCGAAGAAGCAACCGCAAGCAACGCAGGTCACCGGATCAGGGCAGCTGGCCATTATCATAGATGATATGGGCACGACGGTGAAGGAAGCCCGCTCCCTGGCCAGCATCGGTGTCCCGCTGACCTTTTCCATCATCCCCGGTCTCAGCCATTACCAGGAGGTGGCAGCATTTGCCGCTTCCAGTGGTATCGAAACCATGATCCATATCCCCATGCAGTCCAAGGAGTGGCCGGGACGACGCCTGGAGTCCAATGGTCTGCTTGTGTCCATGACTGACAGTGATATCGCCGAACGAATGGAAGGTTTTGTGCGTAACCTGCCCAAGGCGGCAGGGGCCAACAATCACACCGGTTCAGAGTTTACGGAGCATGAGGACAAGATGCGGGCGGTGCTGGAGACCTTGAAGGGCAGGGGCTTGTATTTTGTGGACAGCGTGACGTCACCCAAAACCGTTGGGGTGCGCCTGGCAAAGGAGCTTGGCCTGAAATCCGGGCGGAGGCAGGTCTTTCTGGATAATGAACAGGACGGGACCTACATACTGGGGCAGCTCAACCAGGCGGTGCGGCTGGCTAAACGAACCGGTTCGGCCATAGCCATCTGCCATCCCCATCCGGTTACGATCCGGACGCTGGAAGCTGCACTGCCCGGTCTGGCAAAGCAGGGCATTACGTTTGTGCCGGTATCACAACTGGTGAAGTAGAAAACTCTATATAATATTGCACTGCTCCCGCCGCTCCCTTCCACAGTACTTCCCCTGATCAGTCTTTCTGGACAAATATTAAACCTGCTTCCGCCGCATCAGTATGACATGTTTGTAACATCACACAAATTCAATCTCTTCTCGTTCTTGCCAAGACAGATATTCCTCGGTTTCCATAAATCTGTAAATAAAATAAATGTATTTAAATACAGTGTGTTACGTGGTGTGTAAAAAAACTTTACACTTTTGTTACCTATTGATTTATTTAACAAAAATTGGAGGGTGTAAAGAAACTTTACACAGTTAAAGTGGCGTAACTACCTGAAATTAAACTTGAAAGTCGTAAGTGGATACGGTATCTAAAGTTCGTGACTGAGCTTGCAAGGGGCAGATTGTTTGTGAATGCTAAAGGTAAAATCCTGGGGAGCTGCTTTGTTGTCGCTGAAAGTGTAATTGATAAACAGCTAAGAACGTCCCCGGACGTTACCGAAAACCAGAATCCTATTGCGAGCGATCCTCTTTCCCCTTGGACCGATAGAACTACCCTTAAAACAGATATTTGCGTGCGAACTTTCTTCTAAGTGGAGCATGTTTTGAAACCGTCAGTTTTTGCTGATCGGTATTTTAATAAAAAGGGAGAGATTTGTATGAAGAAAAGGCTACTCGCATTATTGGCAGGATTACCGTTGTGCGCATCAACTGCGCTGGCGGCAACACTCACGGTTCCAAGCAGTTATCCGTCCATTCAGGAGGCGCTCACCGCAGCAGTAGATGGTGATGAAGTTGTTGTCGGGAGAGGGGTATATTTTGAAAACCTCACTTTTCCCGCGAAAGCAATCACACTCAAGAGCACGGCTGGTGCTGCTCAGACGGTCATTGACGGTGGGAAAAAAGGGACGGTCATCAATTTAGTCAACCATAGTTCGATTCATCCTTCTGTCGTAATTGAAGGGTTTACCGTACAAAATGGTCTTGCTGGTGAAACGACAATGGCTGGCGGAACGTCAGGTGGTATCAGTGTATCCGGTAACTGGGGAGTCACGGTCAATAACAGCGTCCTGAGCTATAATACCGGCAATACCTGGGGCGGGGCAATCAAGGCTATGGGCACTTTTTCGGGGTCGGAGATTCCCACTGTAATTGTCAATAACTCCACCATCAGCAACAACACTGCCACAATCGGCGGAGCAGCATATGCTTACCTGAATGCAGCAGTCTGGTTTAACAAGTGCAATATTATTAACAACAGTGCGGCAGAGGGTGGCGCCTTTTATACACATTTCACCGGAGTTGTCAGGGCTTATGATTCGTACGTAACCGGAAATAGCGCCACGAAGGGAGGCGCCGGATACTCAACCGGTAATGGCAGTCTGGGCGGATCGGGTGTCGTACTTCAGAATACGGTGGTAGACCATAACAGTGCGACGGAAATTGGCGGTGCGTTCTATGTCGATGGTCAAACCTCGATTGCCGGATCTTACAATACAATTACCAATAACACTGCACCGGTAGGAGGGAGTCTGTATCTGGCAGACGGCAGAGGCGAAATTGCCTACTCGATCATTTACGGGAACTCCTCGCCGATGTACATAAATTCGACGTATCTCGGTTATAATCCTTTTGCCGGATCCATCGTAGAAGGAGGCGTCCCAGGATTGCCTGACCTGAATGTTGACCCTGCCGGTGTTCTTGACACTGATCCAAAATTTGTAAATTCGGCTGTCAGAAATTACCAGCTTGCCGCAGACTCCCCAGCGATTGATCGAATTGCAGGCTTAACTGTTGTTAATGATTTAACGGGCCTTACCCGTCCGCAGGGAGTTGCTAACGATATCGGTGCGTATGAGCGCCTTGTGCTGGATACTACTGCCCCTGTCTCTTCAGCGACAGTGTCGGGCACGGTCAGAAATGGTTACTACGTTTCCGATGTATTCATCACCATTACTGCTCAGGACAACATTGGCGTAAAAGAAATACACTATAATGTTAGCGGCGTAGAGACTGTGGTTCCCGGATCAACAGCAACCATTTCGTTGACTGCCGATGGCGTCTATGGAATCAGTTATTTTGCCGTTGATAACTCCGGTAACGCCGAAGTCTCACCATATAGCGTCGCCTATCCGATAGACAAGACCGCTCCGGCAGTCACTAGCACTACCCCTGCAAAAGGTGCCACCGGTGTCAGCACAACTTCGAGCGCTGTCCTTACTTATGGCGAAAACATCGTTCAGGGAAGTGCTTATTCCAGCATTACTCTCAAAAAAGGTACTTCAACCGTCAGCAGCACCAAAACAATTTCCGGCAACAAGCTGACGATCAAACCGTCAAGTGTCTTGAGCGCTGCGACGACCTACACCGTAACCGTTCCTGCAGGTGCGGTTACGGATGCTGCAGGGAACCTCAACGCAGCATACAGCTACACTTTCAAAACAAAGTAATTGTTAACGTGTACCGGCCTGCTCCGGCAGGTCGGTACACGATTGCAATCCTGCAAGTTGTCACCCCACTGCTTACCTTCATATCCCGCCAGCGATTCATTGAACAATTCAACGCGCTTCCGAAAGCCGTCCAAGACCACAACTTTAAGGAATCTCTGCTCCCGGCTTGCGTATTCCATTACGGTTGAAACAATGGAATTCGGTTGATGATTTGATTTTATTGGAATATAGGTTAGGCATATCTAGTTTTAAGGGAGGCATGGCCATGTTGATACGACGTCTTGTTATTTTAGCAGCAGTGATATCTCTAGCAGCTGTCCCGATGGAGTCCGGTGCGGCAGCAGATGCTGTCAAACTGAATGGGAATCTTGTACTGAAACCGGACAGTGGTGGCTTAACCACAGGCATAGTCTTCAACGATGGAAACGTCCTTACTGCAGCACCCAAAGATGGTAAAAGCGTGTTAAACGGCAGTGGCCCACCTACAATTATTGGCAATGTAGATGATTTCTATATCGATACGCTCAATCATCTGCTCTACGGTCCATATAACGGCGGCTGGGGTGTCGGAGTGTCGCTTGTGGGCCCTGCCGGTCCTCAGGGTGCCAGCCCCTTTACCCTGAATGGTCTTAACGCCGTGTATACCGCCGGTTCAGTCGGTATCGGCACCAGTACACCTAATGCCGCCGCAGCTCTCGATGTCACCTCCACGATCAAAGGTTTCCTGCCGCCGCGCATGAATACCACACAGCGTACTGCGATCAGTTCTCCACTGGCCGGCCTGATGATCTACAACACTGATACGAACAGGATTAACGTCTACAACGGCTCTGCCTGGAGTGCTGTGCCACTTGTTCAGCAGGATTCGTTGGGCAAAACCTCCGGAACAACATCGTACTTCACGGGTAAATATTATTTTACCGGAATCGCGGCCACCCATACCGGCACGATCTCGTCTGTCGATCTTCGTGTAGCTACTGGCGGCAATTTCCAGTTATTGATCAAGGATGCTAATCGGGCTACCCTGCGGACGAGTACCGTTGTCCTGAATAACAATAATTCAGGTGTTGCCACAATTAGTTTCTCTCCAGTTGCTATCAATGTCGGAGAATACATTGGCTTTTACTATCAAGGCCAAACAAATGGTGAAACTACAAATGGTATTAACACGTATTACGGAGACGCCGATCCTCCTCCATTAGCAAATGTATCAACCAATTTCCAGGTGAGTATTGTAGCTAGGGTGGATTCTATATATTGATACCGATTGGCTGGGACTAATCACAAGTACCGCTTCATTTGCTCTTGCTCTGCAAACTCAAACGCCGCGAAACCCTCATTACTGGGATTCACGGCGTTTTTGTTTGAGATGTATGTCAATCTTACATAAGGTTTGGTAGTGCTCGGACGGTTAATCGCGGTTAAGCAATGGCCGCCCCGATCATAACCTGTGTTTTCTGAATACTGCGGTAACGCTCATCATGCAGCACCGCGTCGGGATTGGCCGGGTCCACCGGATGGACCGCCAGCCAGATGTCGTTGCGCAACTTGCCCTCATAGCCCGCCAGCGACTCATTGAGCAGCAGATACAGACTGCTGTTGATCCCTTCCAAAGCCCCTTCCGAAAATCCTTCCAGGGCCAGATCCTTCTGAAAGATCTGCTCGCCGGCTGTGTTGAATTGACGATAATCCAGCATCGCTTCGTCGAGCCCTGTTTTCGGTTTCAACAGGGATACGGATTTGGCGGCCTTGTCGGCGATCACCATGCGGGCCGCGCCGAAGGCCTGTGAATCGCTGGTCATGCCATACAGCGAGGCACAGAGCATGTCGGTGAAACAGGTGTCATGCAGGAAGCCCCGGGCCGTCCGATCGGACGTCTCGTAGTAGAACCCCCTGCCATCGGGCTGTTCAGCCAGCAGGGCCCCACAGATCAGGCAGCGCTCGGCCAGCCCTTCCAGTCGAGCAAGATAGGACTCCTTCTTCTTGCCCTCCTTTTCGGCCAGCCAGGTGTAATACAGGCAGGCCCGTGATTCGGGGGTGGCATCGAAATTGCGCAGGATGTCGCGGCTGATCTCGCTGAATTGACCATGTACCTCGGTGCCGCGGGCGTGCGTCAGGATCGGGTAGATCTTGCCGTCCGGATTGGTGTTGAGGCTCTCCACCTTCGGACTCTTGGAAATATAGGTGTCCAGGCAGCGATAGCCGCGATTGGCGGCAAAGGCCCGCAGCAGCGTCTTCTGGTCCTTGAAGACCCCTTCGAATTTGATGCGCTCGTCCACTAGGCAGGGCAGCAGCACCAGTGACTTCTTGTCGATGCCGCGTTGTTCGAACAGTGCGAAAATATTGCGGCAGTTGTCCAGGCTGGGCATGTCCTTGACCGGAATTAAGACCCGATCAGCGGCATAGAGGGCATTCTGGGTCAGGATGTTCAGGTCGGGACGGGTGTCGATGATAACAATGCCCGAAATGCCGGATTCCGCCAGCATGCGGGTCAGCGTCATGGGACCCTTGAAGCGTTCATGGATATCACCCAGTTCAGTCGACGAGGGGATATAACCGACACCGTACTGACCGACATGCACAACCTCGGACGCTTTGGCTCCCATCAGCATGTCATGAACGTCCCCGGCCAGCTTTTGACCCTTCAGTTCAAACATTTTGTCGATGGTGAAATGATTGTCGAAGGATAGGATGGTGACCGGCAGCTCTTCGCGCATCGCTTTGAGATAGATTGCCAGGTTGGTTGCCAGGGTGGTTTTGCCGACCCCTCCTTTTTCGGAGGAGATGGTGATGATGTAGGGATATGCGTGCATAAAGTCGGTGTCCGTTGCTGGAAATGAATTGCGGTTATTGGCCGCTGAATAAGCGATAGTAGTCAATTTGCTGCCAACGGTCAACCGCTTTGGTGGTATCAGTTTGCGCCGGTTTCGAGGCATGCTTGTCCGGACACCGGTCTACGATGTCTTTTGCCTTGCCGATTGAGTACTAACAGTGGTAATTTGATCGGGATTTGGATCCTGATGGAGGTATTTTTGTGAGTACACTTCGCTATCTTACTGCCGGTGAATCCCACGGCCCGCAGTTGACCGCAATAATTGAAGGGTTGCCGGCCGGAATTCCGGTGTTTTCCGGGGCAATCGATCGTGATCTGGCCCGCAGACAGCAGGGCTATGGCCGTGGCGGCAGGATGAAGATCGAGACCGATACGGTCGAAATACTGTCTGGGGTGCGCTGGGGTGAGACGCTTGGTTCTCCGGTGACGCTGGTGGTAAAGAACCGTGACTGGGAGAACTGGAACGAAAAGATGTCACCCCTGCCCGGACACCGGGATGATTCCATTGCCGTGACCCGGCCGCGCCCGGGACACGCCGACCTGACCGGTGCCTTGAAATACGACCACGGAGATGTGCGCAACATCCTGGAGCGTTCCAGTGCCCGTGAGACCGCCGTTCGCGTGGCTGTTGGTGCGCTGGCGAAGCAGTTCCTGGGTGAGTTCGGAATCAGGATCGGAGGGTATGTCACGGCGATCGGCGGTATTTCGGTTTCGCCGCCCTGTCTGCCCTTTGACGAACTGTGGCAGATCGCTGCTGAATCCGAGCTGTTCTGCTGCGACCGGGCATTTGAGGATTCCTTGAAGCGGGCCATCGATGCTGCCAAGGCTGCCGGTGATACCCTGGGTGGCGTGATCGAGGTCCAGGTGCTGGGGTGCCCGCCCGGGCTGGGCAGCCATGTTCACTGGGACCGCAAGCTGGATGCCAGGCTCGGCATGGCGCTGATGAGTATCCAGGCCATCAAGGGGGTGGAAGTCGGATTGGGGTTCGGGGTTGCCGATCGTCCCGGTTCCAAGGTTCACGATGAAATTTTCTATGATGTTGCCCAGCTTGAAGCCGGTGCATTGAGTCCCATCTACCGCACGACCAATAACGCCGGCGGCATAGAGGGGGGCATGTCCAATGGGGAGCCGATCGTGCTGCGAGCGGCCATGAAGCCGATTCCGACCCTGTACAAGCCGCTGCGCTCGGTGGACCTGAAAACACATGAACCGTTCGAGGCGGCAGTGGAACGCTCCGATACCTGCGCCGTGCCGGCAGCGCTGGTGGTTGCAGAGGCGGTCGTAGCGATAGAAATTGCCACTGCATTTCTTGACAAGTTTGGCGGTGACTCGCTGACGGAAATCAGACGCAATTTCCAGGGCTATTGCGAGCAGGTATGCAATGCCTGATCGTCCCCTGATCCTGACCGGTTTTATGGGCAGCGGCAAGAGCAGTGTCGGGCGCCTGCTTGCGAAGAGATTATCCTGTCCTTTTATCGATCTGGACAAGGAGATTGTTGACGCTGCCGGTCGCTCAATCAATGACATCTTTTCCCAGGACGGCGAGCAGGCCTTTCGCTCAATGGAGAGCCTCTGTCTGAAACAGGTACTTCAAGCTGGGCACTCTGTCATAGCAACTGGCGGCGGTGTCGTCATATCCGCAGAGAATCGTGGTCTGATGCGCAGCTGCGGCATCGTTGTGAATTTGGAAGTTTCGCTGCAGCAGGTGCTCCAGCGACTTCATGGCGCCACCGATCGCCCGCTGTTTAATGGCAGCGATGCGGCAAACAGTGTGAAATCGCTGATGGATGAACGTAAACAATTTTATGCAGACGCTGATATTAGAATTGACACGGATGGGAAATCCGTGGAAGATGTGGCGGCAGAAATTCTGAGCTGTGTGAAGGGATTACGCGCGTGAGCGTGCTGACCGTTAACCTTGCTGACAACAGCTACGATATCCTGATTGGCTGCGGTCTGCTGTCGTCGCTTGGCAGCCGCTGTGCTGCACTCGGTCTGGCATCGCGTGTGGCGATCATTACCAATCCGACCGTCAATGCGCTGTATGGCGAGGTTGTGCGGCTCTCGCTTGCAGAGTCCGGCTGTGCAGTAACAGTCATCGAGATACCGGATGGCGAGGTCTATAAAAACGCCGAGACCATTGCACACGTTTATGACTCTTTGATTGATGCCGGGCTTGACCGAAAATCATTCATAGTTGCCCTTGGCGGAGGTGTGGTAGGGGATCTGGCAGGATTTGCCGCAGCTACCTATCTGCGCGGAGTTCCGTTTGTTCAGGTTCCGACAACGCTTCTGTCTCAGGTTGACAGCAGTGTCGGCGGCAAAACCGCCATCGACCATCCCCGCGGGAAGAATCTGATTGGTGCATTTTACCAGCCGCGTTTTGTACTGATTGATGTGAATACCCTCGCCACGCTGCCCGAACGGGAATACCGCGCCGGCTTGGCAGAGGTGATAAAATACGGAGTGGCAATCGATCTGCCTTTCTTTGAATATCTCGAACAGCATGCTGATGCAATCAAGACCATGGACCAGGATTGCCTGGAAACCATGATTCATCGCTGTTGCCAGATCAAGGCCCATGTGGTCGAGCTTGACGAGAAAGAATCCGGTCTGCGGGCCGTGCTGAATTACGGTCATACTCTGGGACATGCAATTGAGATGCTGGCCGGGTACAGTGCGCTTGTCCATGGTGAGGCTGTGGCAGTCGGCATGATGCTGGCGGCCCGGATTTCTGCCGGGCTGGGGCATTGTACAGCGGCTGATATCGAAAGAATCGAGTCACTGATTACCCGTTTCGGACTGAGTACACAGCCGCCGACGGTCGAACGCCATGCCATGTTGGCCGCAATCCTGACCGATAAGAAGAGCAAGGACGGCGCCATCAGTTTTATCTGTAATCGTGGCATCGGCAATTTTGCAGTCGAACCATTGTTGCCTGAAGAGATGCTTACCCTAAGTGGGCTGGAGGTGTATTCATGAAAAAGAAAGAAGCTTCGTTCTGGGCGGATATCAAGTCTCTTGATGAGCGCTTGAAGAGGGAGCCTGATTCCTTCTGTTTTGCGCGTCTGTCAGAAATATATCTCAAGGTCGGTCTGGTGGCCGACGCCCTCCACACAGCCCGTACCGGTGTTGCAAAACATCCGGGGTATCTGGCGGGTCTGCGAGCCCTGGCTATGGCCTGCAACGCAAGCGGCCTGCAAGACGAGAGCCGCGGTATCCTGGAACAGGTAACTGCGGCGATGCCTGAGGACGTGGAAGCCCAGAAAACGCTGGCCAGCCTGTACGTCGCAGCCGGTGATGCTTCTTCCGCGATCCGGACCTACCGGACGGTGCTGGATTTCCGGCCGGATGATAAAGGGAGCGCGATTGAACTGGAAGCCCTCCAGCAGGTCGATTCAATGCGTTCGAATGTCTATGAAACATCCGTTCCGGTTGAAACGGCGTCTGTCCCTGTTGAGGCAGAGATTGAAGAAGATGAGATTATTGAGCTGAGCGAAAGTGATGTCCTTGAGGAGCCAGCAGAAGAAACGGATGTGGTTTCGTCGGCTGAGGTGGAAGTCACGCCTGCTCTCCATGATCCGCTCTCTACGCTGACACTTGCCGAACTTTATGAACAGCAGGGCTTCCTGTCAAAGGCGCTTGAAATTTATCGTACCATCCTGGCAGATGATCCGGCCAATTCTCAGCTCCTGGCCAAGATTGCCCAGCTTGAAGGGTATGAACCCGTTTCGGATGAGATTCCGGAAGAAGCAGTTGCTGAGGACTTTGAAGAAGAAGCCGATCTTGCTGATCAGACCGCTTTTGCAGAAGAAACCGACCTTGCTGAGCAGACCGCTTTTGCAGAAGAATCCGATCTTGCTGAGCAGACAGCTTTTGAAGCAGTTCCTGCCACTCTGGAATCCGATCTCTTTGAATCCTTCCCGGAAAAATCCTTTGATGTTTTTGAGTCGGAAGATTCTGTTTCAGAAACAAGTGAAGAGGTGTCGACGCCGTTAGAATCCATGGCCTTTGCCCCGCTTGCCCGTCAATCAGCTGATAATGTTGTGGATACTCTGGACACTTGGCTAGAAAATATCAGGAGGATCAAGGCATGTCGTTAAGAGATACGCTCAGAAATATCGTTGAAAATGTTGAAGGTGCCTTGGCTATAATGATCATGGCGTATGACGGCATCCCTGTCGATGAGATCATCCTGGAGCAGACTGAATTTGATATGCAGCTTTTGTCCGTTGAGTATGCCACGGTACTCAAGGAGATCAGAAGGTCTGTCGAGGTTATCAAGGCTGGGGACATGGAGGAGGTTTCCATAACCACCAATCAGACCTGCGTAGCAATCCGGGTGCTGACGAGTGAGCTCTTCATAGTGCTGATCATGAAACGTGACAGCAATTTCGGCAAGGGACGTTACCTGTTGCGCCTCAGGTCATTCGAATTGGCGGAAGAGTTGGCTTAGACATGAAGATTATTGTTCTGCATGGCCCCAACATTAATCTGCTTGGAAAGCGTGAGCCCGATGTGTATGGCACCCTGACCATGGCAGAGATAAACCAGTCAATAGCCACGTTGGCAGCTGATCTCGGCTGTACGGTCGCATTTTACCAATCCAACTCCGAGGGCGACCTGATAGATACTATTCAGTCGGCCTCGGGCGAGTATGACGGCATCCTGATCAATCCGGCCGCGTACACCCACACCAGCATTGCCATTCGTGACGCACTCGCTTCAATCGGGTTGCCGTTTGTTGAAGTGCATCTATCCAATGTCTATCGGCGTGAGGGGTTCCGCCATGTCAGCCTGACAGCCCCTCTGGCGATTGGTCAAATCTGCGGATTCGGCTGCGAAAGTTATCTGCTCGGATTACGTGCCATTTTTAGCCATCTTAAAAACTGATAATGCTTGTTTAGGTCGTCAATACATTGTCATCCCGATATTTATTCACCTCATGTAAAAACAGTTTGTAGAGTTGGTTTCATTTATGCTAAAAAACAGACGCTCTCGCCTCACACCGTTCTTTGAAGATAATGCTTTGGATGTACTCTTATTCACAAATCTCACGAATATCCGTTATTTGTGCGGATTCAGCGGTTCTGACGGTGCGTTGCTGCTGACACGTGATCAGGCCTGGTTTCTGTGTGACTCCCGTTATACCACCCAGGCCGCTGCTGAGGTGGGTTGTGCTGAGATCAGGGAGTATTCCGCCAAGTATGAAGCGATCTGCTCGCTGATTTCCGACCAGAAGTTCCTGCGGATTGGCTTCGAGTCCAGCCATACGGTTGTCTCGGATTTCAGACAGCTGACCGAGCGTCTGATCGGTTGCGAGTTGGTGGGTATCGGTGCTTCGCTGGATGCCATCCGCTCCTGCAAGGATCAGGGTGAAATTGAGATTCTGAGTGGAGTTGCCGCATTGGCATCCGCCTCTTTACAGTCAGCTCTTGTGTCACTCAAGCCTGGAATCAGGGAATCTGAGTTCGCTTTGGCGCTTGAGATGGAAATGCGCCGGCGTGGTGCCGATGCCAGGGCATTTGATTTTATCGTGGCTTCGGGCGAACGTGGCGCAATGCCGCATGGTCGCGCATCTGGCAAGACGCTCTGTCAGGGTGAAATGGTGACCATCGATTTCGGTGCCGTCAAAGACGGCTACTATTCGGATGAAACCGTTACTGTTTCACTTGGTCGTACCAGCGATCGTGGCCGCGAGATCCACGCAATTGTCAAGGAAGCGCATGACAGGGCGATCGCAGCGGTCAAACCCGGGATACGGTGTGTGGATCTTGATGAGGTCGCACGGAGTTACATACGGCAACAGGGCTATGAAGATTGTTTCGGGCATGGCCTGGGACACGGAGTAGGACTGGATATCCATGAAAAACCTGTTGTATCACCTCGCAGTAACGCAGTTGTAGAAGAAGGCATGGTTTTCACCATTGAACCGGGCATCTATATTCCCGGTTTTGGCGGAGTCAGGATTGAAGACACGGTAGCTGTTACGGCTGATGGATGTGTTGTGCTCACGCAGGCCCCCAAAGAACTGATTGAGTTGTAGGCCGTGCAGACGGCCCTGATAGGTTGGTCATTGCATCATCGACACCATTGAATTTAAAGGAGACACATGATGGACATCAAGGATTTGAAGTTATTGGTAAAGATGATTACGGAAACCGACATCACTGAATTTGAACTTGATAATTCGGAAGAGAAGATCGTTATTCGTCGTGGTCCCAAAACGGAATATATTAATGTTGCTGCTCCTGCGGCACAGATGTTTTCTGCTGCCCCGCAGGCGGCAGCGTCACCAGCGGCTGCCGTGGGTGCACCAGCTGCCGTCGTGGCAGCTGTCGAGGCCGGCGAGACGGTTAATTCGCCAATCGTTGGATCATTCTACCGTGCCCCGGCACCGGATGCTGCTCCCTACGTGGAAGTCGGGCAGGTTGTTGAGAAGGGACAGGTGCTCTGCATCGTGGAAGCCATGAAACTCATGAATGAAATCGAATCAGAGTATCGCTGCAAGATCGTCAAGATTTGCAAGGAAAACGCCCAATCAGTTGAGTTCGGCGATCCGCTCTTTATAGTCGAAAGGGTGTAGTATGTTCCATAAAATTCTTATCGCCAACCGTGGTGAGATTGCCATCCGTATTATCCGTGCCTGCAAAGAGATGGGCATCAAGACGGTAGCAGTCTATTCACAGGCCGACATTCATTCCCTGCATGTCAAGCTGGCCGACGAAAGCGTCTGTATCGGTCCTGCTTCCAGTGCATTGAGTTATCTCAATATCAACGCCATCATCAGTGCCGCAGAATTGACCGATGCCGAAGCGATTCATCCCGGATACGGATTCCTGTCCGAAAATGCCAACTTCGCTGAGGTATGTGAAAAATGCGGCATAGTCTTTATTGGCCCAACTGCCGAGAGCATGCGGATCATGGGTGACAAGATCAGTGCCCGTCAGGCCGTCATCAAGCAGGGCGTTCCGATCCTGCCCGGGACCAAGGAAGGCGTACATTCAGTTGAAGATGCCGTCAAGGTGGCTAAGGAAATAGGTTTTCCGGTTATCATCAAGGCCACAGCCGGTGGCGGCGGTCGCGGAATGAAAATTGTGCACTCCCAGGCAACCTTGCCCAATGCCTTTGCAACGGCCCGCGCCGAAGCTCAGGCTGGATTCGGCAACCCGGAAGTTTATATCGAGAAGTATTGCGAACAGCCGCGCCATGTTGAAATTCAGATTCTGGCCGACAAGCATGGTAATGTCATTCATCTTGGCGAGCGTGACTGCTCTATTCAGCGCCGTCATCAAAAACTTATCGAAGAAGCCCCCTCTACGGTCGTCACACCTGAAATCCGTAAAGCAATGGGAGAGGCGGCTGTCAGGGCTGCAGCAGCAGTCGGATACAACAGTGTCGGCACGATCGAGTTTTTAGTGGACAAAAACAACAATTTTTACTTTATGGAGATGAACACGCGGGTTCAGGTTGAGCATCCGGTGACTGAAATGGTTACCGGTGTTGACATCGTACGTGAACAGATCCGGTCTGCTGCCGGACTTCCTCTGCGCTACAAACAGGAGGATATCCAGATCAGGGGGCATGCCATAGAGTGTCGCATCAATGCCGAAGACCCCTTTAAATTTACTCCCTGTCCCGGTAAGATCACGGCCTATCACCCTCCCGGAGGCCTGGGGGTGCGCGTGGATTCCTTTGTGTATGACCAGTACTCCGTAGTGCCTCATTATGACTCGTTGATCGGTAAGCTGATTGTGCACGCCGACACACGCGATGAGGCTATCAAACGCATGGCCAGGGCTCTGGATGAATATATGATCGACGGGATCAAGACGACTATCTTCTTTCACAAACGTATCATGGCCAATAAGGATTTCATCGAAGGCAATATTGACACATCGTTCCTTGAAAGGATCGTATTGGAGTAGCGAGTATGGACTTTCCCGAAGAGCTGAAATATTCCAAAGAGCATGTGTGGGTTCGGGTTGAGGGTAACAGTGCTGTAATCGGAATTACCGATTACGCCCAGGAGGAGTTGGGGGCCATATCCGGAGTCGAGTTGCCGGATGAAGGGGATGAGGTTGAGCAGGACGATTCAATCGGTTCCATTGAGGCCCGCAAGACCGTGGCGGATATTTATGCTCCCTTCAGTGGAGTTGTCGTCAGTGTCAACCAGGAGGTGCTTGACAGTCCGACCCTGCTGAATGATGACCCCTATGACGGTGGCTGGCTGGTGGAGGTCGCCCTGGACGACACGGATGAAATGAAGGGCCTCATGACAGCTGATGATTATGCCGATTATGTAGAAAACAGGGATTAGAAATTTTCTGAAATTTATGCTATAAGGGGCGAGATTATTGATCTCGCCTTGTTTTTTTTCTGAAAGGAATAATCTGTGAAACGTGTCTCCCTGATATCGTTACTATTGGTATGGCTGCCGTCAGCTTCCATTGCAAACGCTGCTCCCCTGAACCTCTCCTTGACCGAAGCCATCCGGATGGCTGCCGAGAAGAATCTCGATGTCCGTGCGGAGTACTACAATCCGGCACAATTTGAGGCGGACATTAATCGCAGCAGGTCAATCTATGACCCATTCCTGGTGCTCGAAACGACGTATGCTGATTCAACGTCACCCTCTCTTAACTCTGCTTCCACCATCAATGGTCAGACGTTTGACGCAAATGCGTCTCTGTCCCAGCTGCTATGGACCGGAGGTACGGCTTCTGCTGTGTACAGGAACCGATATACCACTACGAATTCAGCAAGCAATGTGCCGTATTATTGGGAGTCGCAACTCGGTGTATCGTTCAGTCAGCCGCTCCTCAAGAATGCCGGTCGTGAAAATACCGAGATCAATATAACCATTTCCCGGCTTTCGAAGTATGCCTCGTTCGAGCATCTGAACACGCGACTGTTAAATACCGTGGCGCAGGTGCGGACGGAATATTTCAAGCTCTACAATCTGCGTGAACAGCTGCAGGTTAGAAAGGTTTCTCTGGAACTGGCCCGCAAGATTCTGAATGAAACCAAGGCCCGGGTTGATGCCGGTGTGCTGCCGGCGATGGAAATCCTTAACGCTGAATTTGGCGCCGTTTCTCGGGAAAAGGATGTCATTGATGTTGAAAAGGCACTCAGTGACCAGCTTGACGTACTGCGTCTGCTGCTGCAGATTGAGGGCCGCTCCGATATTGCAGTGGCAGACCCACCCATGCGGGAGCTGTATCCGGTTTCTGAAGAAGACGTTATCAGGCGGGCCTTGAACCGTCCAGACATTAAGGAATTGAAACGTACTCTTGAAATCAATGAGCTGCAGACCCGCGTTTTCGGGAATAATATCAAGCCCGACCTCAAGTTTGTTGCAACGGCCGGCCTTGCTGCCCAGGCCCGCACCTACTCCCGCGAATTCGAAAAATTAGGGACGCTTGACTCACCCTATTGGTCAATCGGTCTGAATTTTTCTTATCCGCTCGGCAACCGGGCGGCTGAAAACGATTATCGCAAGAGCCGCCTTAAGACTGAACAAACGGCACTCCAGATCAAGAGTCTTGAAGCTGGCGCAACTACAGATGTAATGGCAGCAATTCGTGGTGTTGCTACCGGGTATAAACAGATCGAGGTTGCTGAGCGGGGTCGGGCCTACGCCGAAGAGCGACTGAAGGCCTTTATTCGAAAAAACGAGGTAGGACTTGCCACAACAAAGGATGTCCTGGATGTTGAAAACGATCTGGCCGCTGCCAAGAATAACCAAATAAATGCGCTTGTTTCGTATAACAATGCGATCACGCTGCTATGGCAGTTGGATGGTGAACTGCTGGAGCGTGAGGGGATTCGGGTTGTTGAGGCCGATGTTGATAAATTTTACAAGAATTCACGCTGATGCTACGGATCGGCCGCATAGAGTATGCCAACTGTACCCCCATTTTCAATGCGTTATTGAAAGATGGTTTCAGTGATTGCTACCAGCTTGTCGGGGGGGTTCCTGCCCAGCTGAATGCCCTGCTTTCTGGGGGGGGGGTTGACGTCTGCCCGTCATCCTCAATTGAATATGCGCTCCATCCCGAGCGCTACCTGATTCTGCCGGATCTGTCGATCAGCAGCGTAGGTGCTGTCGGAAGTGTCCTGCTTTTTTCCCGTGTACCTCTTGAGGCTCTGGATGGCCGAAATATCATGCTCAGTTCCGAATCTGCTACCTCGGTAAATCTGCTGAAAATCCTTCTGGAAAAACGTTTCGGCTGCCGCTGCAGTTATTCGGTACAAACATCTTCTTTCGACGAAGCTCTGCGAGACGCCCCCGCATTATTATTAATCGGCGATGCAGCATTGCGCGCATCATACCTCGAATCGAATTTACTCGTATTTGATCTGGGCCAGCTGTGGTTCACGTGGACCGGTTTGCCGTTTGTGTTTGCACTGTGGCTCTGCAGAAGGCAGATGGCCGAAGCCTGTTATGCTGAAGTGGCAGATCTGACCATGAAGTTGTTGGCAGCAAAGGAATACGCTCGAAATAACCTTCAGTCCATAGCCGAGAGTTCTCCCGAAGCCTCCTGGATCGGGACAGACCGGCTTGTGGATTATTGGCGTGAAAATATTTCATGGGATCTTGACGGGCGGCATCTGGAAGGACTAATGCTGTTTTATCATTATTGCACCGAGCTGGAACTATTGGAAGCCGAGCCTGAACTCCAGTTTTTAGCAGGCCCTCCCCAGAAGGATATTTAACATGGATTTCAGGACAGCCAAACAAAATCGATCGTGGATGAGTTCCCTCTCCAAGACTATCGAGGGTATTGCCGACCCGTTACAACGACGGGAAGTGGAACGATTCGACGACCTTTGTTCCAGGGTTTTGATGGTCGCACGAACCCGCTGGATCATGCTGATCGTTGTTGCGCTCTACGGTCTCTGTGCGGCGCTGAGTTTTTCCATGAGCAGTCTCGGGTTTTGTTTCGGTTTGGAGCAAACCTCCTACCTCCTGCTGTCCGTTGCTGTCGTCGTACTTTACAATGTTGCACTCAGCAGGTCGTGTACCTTGCTCCGCCGTTTTACCAGCCTCATTCATGTCCAGATCGGGCTCGATCTGTTGTGTGTAACGGTGCTGATCCATTTTACCGGCGGCATAGTCAGCTGGTTCTGGCCGGTCTACCTGCTGGTAACGCTGGAGTCGGCATTTCTTTTTGAAGATAAGCGGGATGTCTGGTTGATCGGTACATTTGGAGCGGTATTGTATGGCGCTTTGTTGCTGATGGAAGGATTTCATGTCCTGAACCCGATTGCAATGCCGTTTATTGATGCTTCGCTGTACGAGGATTTCCTGTTTCAGATGCTGCAGTGGCTCTGGGTGGCCGGTATGAACGCCACGGTGGCCCTGATCGGTGCATTTGTCATGGATGTGCTGCGCCGTGATCGCGCACGGATCAAGGAGGGGGAAGATGCGCTGCTTGGTTTCATTAATTCGGCCAATGATCTGATATTCTGTTGCAGTCCGGATGGTCATATACTCTATGCCAATACGATCTGCTGTGAGGCGTTTGCATTTAAAGATGCAGATCTTGGTAGTCGCAACCTGTTTGATTTCATTGCCCCCGGCGCACGAGACAACCTCAGAAAACAGTTCGATGGTTTGAAAAACGATAGCCAGCTTGGCCATGTCGAATTGCAGCTCCATTCGGGGGGAGTTGATTCCATCTATGTTGAGATGAGTCTTTCCTCCAGCTCTCACGGGGCTGGCATGACTACTCTTTGGGGTGTGTGCCGGGATATTACCGAGCGAAAAATTGCTCAGCATGAACTGTATAAACTTGCTCACCACGATATTTTGACCGGCTTGCCAAACCGGGTTCTGTTGGAGGACCGCCTGCAGCAGGCCAAGGCATTTTCTCACAGAATGAACAGTCTTTTTGCCGTGCTGTTTCTGGATCTTGATCGGTTCAAGATGATCAATGATACGTTGGGACATTCGGTGGGTGACGAGCTGTTGCGCATGGTGGCTGCACGTTTGAAGCGGACATTACGGGAAACAGATACTGTCGCCCGTATTGGCGGTGATGAATTTATCATCCTGCTTACGAGCGTTAATAGTCACAGTGATGCAGAGCTGCTTGCAGATAAGGTGCTGAAATCGCTGACTCTGCCATTTAAATTGCATGACCATGAACTGTTTGTTTCGACCAGCCTCGGTGTATGCATGTATCCTGATGACGGTGAGGATACGGATGACATGATGAAGAAGGCAGATATCGCCATGTATTATGCCAAATCATTGGGGCGCAATAATGTCCAGTTTTACAATGATGACATGGACCAGAATGCTTCGCGGCGATTTGTCATATCCAACAGTCTTCGACGCGGGCTGGAACAGAACGAATTCCGGGTGTATTACCAGCCGAAAGTGGATGTGGCCTCTGGCCGGATTGTTGCTATGGAGGCTCTGGTACGTTGGGAACATCCCGAACTGGGACTCCTGTCGCCGGTGGAGTTTATCCAGCTGGCAGAAGAGAACGGACTGATCATGCAGTTGGGGGAATGGGTCCTGCGGGAGTCCTGTCTTCAAAACGTAAAGTGGCAATCCGAAGGGTTTATGGATTTGAGGGTGGCGGTGAACCTGTCCGGGTATCAACTGCAGCATACAGCGCTGCTCGCCACAATCCGAAGGGTCTTGAAAGAGACCGGCATGTTGCCGGAACAGCTTGAGCTGGAGATCACCGAGAGCGTGATCATGCAGAATCCTGATTTTGCCGTTTCAGTCCTGTCAGTCATCACTGATCTTGGTATTCACATCTCGATTGATGATTTCGGGACCGGATATTCCTCCCTGTCGCATCTGAAGCGTTTTTCAGTCAATACGCTGAAAATTGACAAGTCGTTCGTGCGTGACGTAGAACTTAGTTCCACCGATGCGGCAATCGCTACTGCCATTATTGCCATGGGAAACAGCTTGAAATTGAATGTTATTGCAGAAGGGGTTGAAACCCAGGCCCAGTATGAATTTCTTAAACTGAATAACTGTGATCAGGTGCAGGGTTATCTTTTTAGTCGGCCATTGCCCCCTGATGAGCTCTTTGAGCTGCTGAAAACTAACCACCGGGATATGATCAAGATTACATGATGGGTGATCATCTTATTGTGGCTGCATAATCGGCCAGAATTGCTGCATGATCGAAGCAGAGAACTTCCGGCAGGTCAGCAACTTTGAAAACTTTCAAATTAACGGCATCGTCAGCGGCTTGTGGCGTTCCGTGCCCTGTTGCGACATAGACAGTTGAGATGGTATGCGCCCGTTTATCCCGCCCGGGATCTGAATAACACCCCAATAAACTCAGATTGCTTATGTCCAGTGATGTCTCCTCGCGCGCTTCGCGCACTGCTGCAGTTTCCAGGCTTTCGCCGTAATCCACAAAACCGCCAGGCAGAGCCCAGCCATAGGGAGGGTTTTTGCGTTCAATCAGCACAATCCCGTCCTGGATTTCGATTATGATATCCACTGTTGGAAAGGGATTGCGATATTGTTTGACTACTGAACCACAGGCGGGGCAGTTGAGTGTGTCAAATGGCATAACGTGCTCCTTGACCTGATAAACAGGGTGCATTTACTGGCGAAGTAATAAAGAAAAAGGGGGATGAATGAACATCCCCCCTTGTGCCTGCTGGTTGTAACTATTACTACTTTTTCTTGCTGCCGCCTGAAGCCTTTTTGGATGCCTTCAGCGGGTTGACCTTCGTATCATCAACCTTGATCTCGATTTTGACGTGGCTGGCAAAATTGCAGATCCCGTTGTTCCATTTTTTGGCGGGTGCCGGATAGGCGCTGCACACCTGGCCGATAGAACCGGTGACGATCCGCTCACAGCCCTCACAATTCTCAACGATCGTCTGGCAGGAACCATCCGTAAAAATACAACCTTGCTTACCCCAAAAGGTACATTCGGTACCTGGAAGTACTGTCTGACACTGCATGCTTCTTCCTCCTGAATGTGTGCTGAATTGAAATTTAACTCTAACAAGTATGGATGAAAAAAGTCAACAGGAAAAATCCTTTATATAAACGGCTCTTTGACTTGACGGGCGGGCGTTGGTGTACTATTGTAATACGACAAATGCTGTCTTATTATGGTCAGGAGGTTTTAAATGACGCGTATTGCCTTCGGAACGTCCGGTTGGCGCGGTATTATGTGCGAGGATTTCACGTTTGACAATGTCAAGGCGGTCATCCAGGCGATTGCAGACAACCTGATTGCTGCCGGCGAACAGCACAAGGGTGTTGTCATCGGTTATGATACACGTTTTATGGGACAGCGCTTTGCTCAGGAAGCTGCCCGCGTCTTTGCCGGAGCGGGAATAAAATCATACCTGTGCGACCGGGATACGCCGACACCGGTCATCTCCTTTGAAATCCTGCGTCGTGGAGCCGCGGGCGCGGTAAATTTCACCGCCAGCCATAATCCTCCTGAATATAACGGTGTAAAGTTCTCTCCTTCCTGGGGAGGGCCGGCCCTGCCGGAAACCACTCAGGATATCGAGCGGCGCGCCAACGAAATGCTGGGCGAGGTTTGCTATAAAGAGGTTCAGCTTGATGTGGCCCTGCGAAACGGACTGGTGGAGCGTATTGATCCCCGTCCGGCCTATCTGGCGGACCTTGAAACAAAAATCGATTTCGATGCCATCAAGAGCATCGGAAAACTCGGGGTTGATACTCTGTACGGTACCGGTCGTGGTTATCTGGATGGACCTTTGAGCGCACACGGCATTGCCTATACACTCATCAACGGTAATCCTGATCCATATTTTGGCGGCCATCCTCCTGAACCGGCCGAGAAGCATATTCCCGATTTCATCTCTCTGGTAAAAGGGGATCCGGCCATCAGACTGGGGATTGCCACCGATGGCGATGCGGATCGTTTTGGAATTCTTGATGCTGATGGAAGCTACATCGAGCCCAACTATATCATCGCCCTGCTCCTTGACTATCTGATCCGTGTGCGCAAAATGGAGGGAGGCGTTGCCCGAAGTGTCGCGACGTCTCATCTGATCGATGCAGTGGCAAAAAAACATGGTGTGCCTGTTTATGAGACACCTGTAGGGTTCAAGTATATCGGCGAACTGATCAGTCAGGACAAACTTGTTATTGGCGGTGAAGAAAGTGCCGGGCTCACTATCCGCGGCCATGTGCCTGAAAAAGACGGCATCCTGGCCTGCTTTCTGGTGGCCGAGATGGTTGCCCGTGAAGGTAAAACGGTACGGGAATTGCTGGAACGATTGTACGGTGAGGTTGGCAGGGTCGTTACGCGCCGTGACAACCTCAAGCTTTCCCCGGAACTGGAAACTGTGTATGCCGACAAAGTCGACGCAGTGCCTGCTGAAATTGCCGGTGCCAGGGTCAAGGAGATCATCAGGATTGATGGAACCAAGTTGATTCTTGCCGACGGCAGCTGGATCCTGTTCCGAAAATCCGGCACCGAACCGGTAGTGCGTCTTTATGGAGAGGCAGCCAATGATGCCCGCCTGGCAGAGGTCATAGAGGCCGGCAAGAAGTTCATTCTGGGGTAACTACTGACCTGCGGCATAGAGGCTGCGGGTCAAAGCTGGCAGTAGTGAAAACGCTGACTGAATTACATACAACTTAATCTGGAGGCTACAAAGTCATGTGGGATTATACACCGGTAGTTAAAGATCATTTTCTCAACCCTCGTAATGTGGGGGATATCCCTGATGCCGATGCAGTTGGCGAAGTCGGTAGCCTGGCCTGCGGAGATGCGCTCAAACTGTATCTGAAACTGGATGAAAACAAGGACAAGATCGTCGACGCCAAATTTCAGACCTTTGGTTGCGCCAGTGCAATCGCTTCTTCATCGGCCCTCACCGAGATGGTCAAGGGGAAAAATCTGGACGAGGCCCTGGCCATAAGCAATCAGGATATCGCCGATTTTCTGGGCGGCCTGCCGGAAGAAAAGATGCATTGTTCGGTGATGGGGCAAGAGGCGCTGGAGGTAGCTATTGCCAAGTTCCGCGGACATGAATTGCCCGTGCACAGCCATGACCATGATCACGGTCCGGCCTATCCCGACCAGGAGGGTACGGTTGTCTGCAAGTGTTTCGGTATTACCGATGTCTTTCTGAAGAAGGTAATCGAGACCAACCGTCTGACCACGCCTGAGCAGGTAACCCACTTCACCAAGGCCGGTGGCGGCTGCGGCGGCTGCATCCCGAAGATCAAGGAACTGATTGATGAAGTCATGGGGACTCGTCCCGAGGAGCCGCGCAAGCGCCCCGAGAAACTCTCCAACATGAAAAAGATGCAGCTGATCCAGGAGGTGCTTGAGCGAGATATCCGGCCGCTGTTGTGGGCTGATGGTGGAGATCTGGAACTGATCGATATCGATGGTTCAAAGGTGCAGGTTGCTTTCCGCAAAGCCTGTGCCGGCTGCGCTTCATCCGGCAACACCGCCCGCATGGTCGAAATCAAGCTGCGTGACCTGGTGGCCGAAGATATTGTTGTTGAGGAGGTCTCAGTATGAAAGAGATCTATTTCGACAATAATGCCACCACCAAAGTGGACGAAGCGGTCTTCGAAGAGATGCGCCCCTATTTTTGCGAACTTTACGGCAATCCAAGCTCAATGCATTTTTTTGGAGGTCAGGTGCAGGGAAAGGTGACCGAGGCCAGGGGGCGCGTGGCGAATCTCCTGGGTGCTTCGCCGGAGGAGATTGTCTTCACGGCCTGCGGTACCGAGAGTGACAACGCTGCCATCCGTTCGGCACTGGAGGTGTTTCCTGATCGACGACACGTCATCACCAGTCGGGTTGAACACCCGGCCGTGCTGACCCAGTGTCGCAACCTGACCCAGAAGGGCTACCGTGTAACTGAAATCGGTGTGGACGGTGCCGGGCGCCTGGATATGGAGGAACTGAAGTCTGCAGTCGATGACGACACCGCAATTGTCTCTTTGATGTGGGCCAACAACGAGACCGGTGTGATGTTCCCCGTTGAAGAGGCGGCAGCCATAGCCAAGGCTAAAGGTGCGCTCTTTCATACTGATGCTGTGCAGGCGGTTGGAAAGATTCCAATCAATATGAAAACCTCGCAAATTGACATGCTGTCCCTCTCTGGTCACAAGCTGCACGCCCCCAAGGGGATTGGCGTTCTCTATCTGCGCAAGGGTACTCCCTATCGACCGTTTCTGGTGGGGGGGCATCAGGAGAAGAGCCGTCGGGCCGGAACTGAAAATGCTGCTGCCATTATTGCACTGGGAAAGGCCTGTGAACTGGCCGGGCTGCATATGGAAGCCGAGAACACAACGGTAAAGGCTCTGCGAGACCGTTTGCAGGATGCCTTGATGGCGGCCATTCCCCATGCCCGGATCAATGGCGGCGGAGCTGAGCGTTTGCCCAATACCACCTCGATTGCTTTCGAGTTCGTAGAAGGTGAGGCCATTCTGATGTTGCTGTCTGAATTGGGCATCTGTGCTTCGTCCGGCAGCGCCTGTACCTCCGGTTCGCTTGAGCCGTCCCATGTACTGCGTGCCATGGGTGTGCCTTTTACCTGTGCCCATGGATCGATTCGTTTTTCACTATCCCGCTTTACGACCGATGCTGAAGTCGATACGGTTATTCAGGAAATGCCACCAATCATTGCCAGGCTCAGGCAGATGTCACCGTTTGGGCGTGAGTTTTTGAAGGAACAGGCGTAAGTATTTCATCACATTACAGTAATAGCGGGGGCGACCAGAGTGAGATGGTCGCCCTTTTTGCTGGTGAATTGATCAAAATTATATAAAATATGAGCAGCACGTGTAACCTCAGGTAACGTGTCGACGTATCATCTCTACGTAAGGGAGCTACATTATGGATATACGGATTCCGGAGGTGGGTGAATCAGTACAGGAGGCCCTTCTTGCCAAGTGGTTTAAAAAAACCGGGGATATGGTGAAAAAAGATGACCCGCTGTGTGAGATTGAGACTGACAAGATAACAATGGACGTACATGCGGATGCAGCCGGTTCTCTCACGATTCAGGTTGCGGAAGGGACCACTGTTAACATCGGTTCGGTGATCGGATCAATTGCCGAACAGGAGGGAGCTGCAAACGTTTCGCCGGTTCTTGCAACGGATGACGCAGCATCGCTTTCCCCTGTTGACGAGGTCAAGGCAACGGCTACATCGCCATCAATTCGTCGAGAAATGCGCGAGCAGGGTGTTGATCCCGACACCGTTGCCGGTACGGGCAGGGGGGGGCGGATAACGCTGGATGACCTGTTCTCGCGCATCGAAGAGAAGGCCCGCCGCATACCTGAGGCTGCTTCAGGCATGCAGCAGGCTGCGGTGCAGCCGGGCGTTTCCGTGCCGTCTGCTGCTATACAAAATGATATCCCCGTACCAGAATTATCGGTGCGCAGCGAGGAGTCGCCTCCATATGAGGTACGCCGTGACGTACGCAAAGCCATGTCTCCAATCCGCAAACGGATAGCCGAGCGCATGGTGTCGGTCCGCCAGCAGACGGCCATGCTGACAACCTTCAATGAAGCGGATGTAACCAGGGTAACAAACCTGCGCGCGAAATACCGCGATCATTTTACGGCACTACATGGCGCTCCCCTGGGGCTCATGCCGTTTTTTGTCAAGGCTTGCGTGGAGGCCCTGCGTGAGTTTCCTGAGGTAAACGCCAGTATCGATGGCGACGATTTTGTGTTCCACAACTACTATGACATCGGTATTGCCATTGGTGCGGAAAAGGGTCTGGTCGTGCCAGTATTACGTGATGTCGACAAAATGAGATACTTTGAAATTGACCGGGCCATTGTCACATATAAGGAGAAGATTGCAACCAACCGTCTTGCAATCAGCGATCTGACCGGGGGCACCTTTACGATCAGCAACGGCGGTGTGTACGGTTCAATGCTTTCAACCCCGATTTTGAATCCGCCACAGAGCGCTGTACTCGGGATGCATGCTATCCAGGATCGACCGGTAGTGCGTGATGGTCAGATTGTTATACGCCCGATGATGTATCTGGCACTGTCCTACGATCATCGCATCATTGACGGTCGCGAGGCGGTTGGATTTTTGAAAAAGGTCAAAGAATATATAGAAGAGCCGGAAGAACTTCTGTTGGAAGGGTAAGAAGGCCCGTGGTGAAACTGCCAAGGATACTGCTGGCACTGCTGGCACTGACGCTGCTTCCACTGATCGCAGTAGGCGGCAGTATTGAAGGGCGTCTGGCCTACCGCAAAGGCGATTACGTTACGGCGCTGCGCGAATTCAACTCGGGAGACCAGGGGGGACCTGTCGGCACGTACTTTCTGGCGCTGATGTATCTGCATGGAGAAGGGGTGCCCAGGGATGAAACCCGCGGCCTGGAACTTCTTCGCAGTTCCGCCGATGAAGGGTATTCTGCCGCCCAGTATCTTCTGGGGCAGCATTATCTGTATGGTCGAGGAGTAAGTAAGAACAAGGCCCTGGCCACGTCATACCTGTTGGCAGCCTCAGCGGGCGACGACTATCGCGCGGTTGTGTTGCTCAAAATCCTTGAAAAAGGGAGTCGAGGGGAACGGAAGGACCGGGAGCGCGTTGTTGCTGTCGTAAAGCAAAAGGCAAAAGCCAAGGTTCCCGATGCCCAGTATACCCTGGCGTTCATGTATCTGATAGGTGATGGTGTGCCGAAAGATGGGTCTGAGGAGGTGCGCTGGTACCGCGCCGCAGCAACAAAGAGTCCCCGTGCGGCCTTTATGCTGTCCCTGATGTATCATTTCGGTGAAGGTGTGCCGCAGAAACCGGCGGAAGCGGTTCGGCTCATGCGGATAGCAGCCGAGCGTGGTGATGTTCGCGCCCAGTATTATATGGGGACATTTTATTATCAGGGTGTCTGCTCGCAGGTTGACCGGCAGGCCGCCGCGGACTGGTTCAGGAAGTCGGCAGTTGCAGGGTATGCGGAAGCGCAACTGGCTTACGGCATGGTTCTGCTTTCCGGTGACGGTGTTGCCCAGGACAAGGCCCAGGCGATCGAATGGCTCAGTAAGGCGGCTCAACAGAATAACAGCAAGGCCAGAGAGGTGATCGGGGAGTTGCTGACGTATCGTGGCCAGCCAAATGTTTCCCCTGCAGCTTGTGAAATTGCTGCAGGCGCAGGTTCTGAACATTTTCAGGCTGAAAATCAGCTGCGCCTTGAAAATAGAGGTCTTATCCTCGATCAGGGGCTGTTCGGCCTGAAGTTTTCGCTGCCAACCCTCTATGATGCCTACGCGCCTCAGACCCAGATTTCATCACATTCAATATGGGAGAAACTGCAGGGGGGCACGTTTGAAATAATTTTTCGGCATCCAAACTAGATTTGAAGCTGTCTGTACATAATATGGCGGCGATCCATGCAGAAACCGGAGGGAAGCTATGCCTGAAAAAGTATGTTTTGATCTGATCGTCATTGGTGCCGGCCCTGGCGGATATGTGGCCGCTATTCGGGGAGCCCAGCTGGGTATGAAAGTGGCGGTGGTTGAAAAAAGGACCACGTTGGGCGGCGTCTGCCTCAATGAGGGCTGCATTCCCAGCAAGGCGCTGCTTGATTCCAGCGAGCTGTTTGCCCTGGCGCGGGACAGGTTCGCCCTGCATGGAATCGGCATTGATCCGCCCCGGCTTGACCTGGCAGCCATGATGCGTCGCAAGGACGACGTTGTAAAAAAAATGACGGATGGTATTATCTATCTTTTCAAAAAAAACGGGATTGAACATATTACCGGAACGGCCTTGCTGAAGGGGCCAGATGCTGAAGGAATGCAGGAGGTTTCGGTCAAGACCCTCCGGCAGTTGACTCTTCCTGACGGCAGCAATCAGCCGGAGGTGGAAAATAGCGCGGGTGACCTTACATTGCGTGGCAAACGGGTGTTGCTGGCTACCGGCAGCGAAGCGGCCGCACTTCCCGCTGTTCCCCCGGATGGTCAGGTAATTGTCACCGCAAAGGAGGCGCTCTCGTTTGACAGGCTTCCCGAGCATCTGATCGTGGCCGGTGGTGGCTATATCGGCCTCGAACTGGGCTCTGTCTGGCGACGCCTGGGGGCTCAGGTAACGGTCATCGAGATGCTGCCCCGGATCCTTCCGACCATGGATCGCCAGGCAGCCGATATCTTGTACCGCTCATTGCGCAAGCAGGGGATCCAGTTCAAGCTGGGCACCCGGATCACCGGTATTCGTCGCATCGGCACCAAAGCGATAGTGCAGTTTAACGACGGCAGCGGCAGTGAAGAGATCGATTGCGACCGCGTGCTGGTGGCTGTGGGACGTAAACCGCTGACAGCCGGTCTGGGGCTGGATGATCTGGGTGTAAGCTGTGATGAAAAGGGGCGGGTGATTGTGGATGCGGACTACCGTACCACAGTTGCGGGCATTTATGCTGTCGGCGACCTCGTGGCGGGGCCGATGCTGGCTCATAAGGCATCCGAAGAGGGTGTTGTCTGCGTGGAGCTCATGGCCGGTCAACATTCAATTGTTGAATATGACTACATACCCGGCGTCTGTTATACTTGGCCGGAAGCCGCTTTTGTCGGACAGACCGAGGAGCAGCTCAAGGAATCCGGCGTTCCCTACCTGGCGGGCAGGTTCAACTTTGCCGCCCTCGGACGGTCCCGCTGCATGGATGAGTCAGAGGGATTCGTCAAGATTTTAGCCCATGCTGAAAGCGACCGGGTCCTGGGGGTTCACATCGTCGGACCGCGGGCCTCAGACCTGATAACAGAAGCGGTTACGGTGATGAGTTTCGGTGGGACCGCCCGGGATATCGCCCTGACCTGCCATGCCCATCCGACCCTGCCTGAAGCGATCAGGGAAGCGGCATTGGATGTTCATAAAGAGGCGATACACGCATGATTTGAGCAGCACCTATGTGGTTTGTTACGATTACGCCATGTGAGTTTCTTGATGGTGAAAGTGGCTTATACTGGTAGTATCGAAGGAGGTTAGTGACATGGCAAAGAATCTTGCAACTAAAATACTTGAATCACACCTGGTTGAAGGTGAACTGAAGCCGGGTACAGAGATCTCCATACGGATTGACCATACCCTGCTGCAGGATGCCACCGGCACCATGGCCATGCTGGAGTTTATCGCCATGGGGTTGCCGCGGGTCAAGGTAGAACTGGCCGCCCAGTCCATTGACCACAACCTGCTGCAGACCGATTACAAGAACGCCGACGACCATGTCTTCCTGACGAGTGCAGCCATGAAATTCGGGGTGCACCTGTCCAAACCGGGCAACGGGGTCTCCCACCAGGTGCATCTGGAGCGCTTTGATGTGCCGGGCAAGATATTACTTGGAGCCGATTCCCATACGCCTACCGCGGCAGGTCTTTCAATGATCGGGATCGGCGCCGGCGGTCTGGATGTGGCACTGGCCATGGCCGGACATCCGTTTAATCTGCCCTGTCCCAAGGTGTTTGGAGTCAAGCTGGTCGGCCAGCTTCCCGAGTGGGTCTCGGGCAAGGATGTCATTCTGGAATTGTTGCGTCGTCATACGGTCAAGGGAGGCGTCGGCAAGATAATCGAATATTACGGCCCGGGGGTTGCGACACTGTCGGCCACCGACCGGGCGACCATCGGCAATATGGGGGCTGAGCTGGGGGCCACCTCGTCCATTTTCCCGTCAGATGAACGAACCCGCGAGTTTCTTGTGTCGCAGGGCAGAGGAACGTGCTGGCAGACGCTGACAGCCGATGATGGTGCTGCCTATGATGAGTATGACGAAATTGACCTGTCCGCGCTGGAGCCGTTGATCGCCTGTCCCTCGTCACCTGATAATGTGGTGACTGTGCGTGAAGTGGCGGGGACCAAGGTTGATCAGGTCATTGTGGGCAGTTCGGTCAACTCATCATACCGCGATCTGATGACTGTTTGCAGGATTGTGGAAGGGAGCCGTGTGGCACCCGGGGTACATTTTCATGTCAATCCGGGCAGTCGCCAGGTACTGGAAAATGTTGCCCAGGATGGCGGTGTCTTGATGCTGCTGATGGCAGGTGTCAGCATTCACCAGTCAGGGTGTCTGGGATGCATTGGAATGGGGCAGGCACCGGGGACAAATCAGGTGAGTTTGCGTACCTTCCCCCGTAACTTCCCCGGCCGCAGCGGTACCAAGGGTGACAAGGTCTATCTCTGCTCTCCGGAAACAGCGGCCGCATCCGGGCTCGCCGGTGTGATCACCGACCCGCGGGATCTCGGCAAACGCATGCAGTGCCCTGGAGTGTGCAACCCGGATCAGTACCTGCTGGATGATTCCGGCATCATCTCGCCGTTGGAAGACTCTTCGGAGATTGAAATAAAAACCGGTCCGAATATTGTACCCTTCCCGGATTTCGAACCCTTGCCCGATACGTTGCGGGCGGAAGTTGTCATCAAGCTGGGTGATAATATAACCACCGACCATATTATG
>NZ_JBXDTU010000004.1:0-2500 GCF_056821595.1 Geobacter psychrophilus | reverse complement strand
ATCCATGGCCAGGGTGAAAGGAAGGTAACACTTCGTGGAGGCCCGAACCCACTGGCGTTGAAAAGCCAGGGGATGAGCTGTGGATAGGAGTGAAAGGCTAATCAAACTCGGAGATAGCTGGTTTTCCTCGAAATATATTTAGGTATAGCCTCGCGTATACGTGACGGGGGTAGAGCACTGGATGGGCTAGGGGTCTCACCAGATTACCAAACCCAATCAAACTCCGAATACCGTCAACGATCAGCGCGGGAGTCAGACGGCGGGTGATAAGATCCGTCGTCAAAAGGGAAAGAGCCCAGACCGTCAGCTAAGGTCCCCAAATTCATGCTAAGTGGAAAACGATGTGGAAATGCCCAGACAACCAGGAGGTTGGCTTAGAAGCAGCCACCCTTTAAAGAAAGCGTAATAGCTCACTGGTCGAGTGGGTCTGCGCGGAAAATGTAACGGGGCTAAGCATGGTACCGAAGCTACGGGTTGATACCTTAAGGTATCAGCGGTAGAGGAACATTGTGTAAGCCTGTGAAGGTCGATCGTGAGAACGGCTGGAGGTATCACAAGAGATTATGCTGACATGAGTAGCGAAAATGCGGGTGAGAAACCCGCACACCGTAAACCCAAGGTTTCCTTCGTAAAGGTAATCTGCGAAGGGTTAGTCGGTCCCTAAGGCGAGGCCGAAAGGCGTAGTTGATGGGAAACAGGTTAATATTCCTGTACCACCTGTTGTTGCGATGGGGGGACGGAGAAGGGTAGGCGAGCCGGGTACTGGTTATCCCGGTTTAAGCGTGTAGGGGGGGAGAGCAGGCAAATCCACTTTCCCATTCAACCCTGAGACGTGATGACGAGAGCGTATGCTCATAAAGTCGTTGATCCCATGCTTCCAAGAAAAGCCTCTAAGCTTCAGACAGCAGGTGACCGTACCGTAAACCGACTCAGGTGGGTGAGGAGAAAATCCTAAGGTGATTGAGATAACACTGGTTAAGGAACTCGGCAAAATGACACCGTAACTTCGGGAGAAGGTGTGCCCTCATTAGGTGTAGCGATTTACACGTGAAGCCGAAGAGGGTCGCAGAGAAATGGCGGTAGCGACTGTTTACTAAAAACACAGGTCTGTGCTAAGTCGTAAGACGATGTATACGGACTGACGCCTGCCCGGTGCTGGAAGGTTAAGGGGATTTGTTAGCGCAAGCGAAGCTTTGAACCGAAGCCCCAGTAAACGGCGGCCGTAACTATAACGGTCCTAAGGTAGCGAAATTCCTTGTCGGGTAAGTTCCGACCTGCACGAATGGCGTAACGATTTCCGCGCTGTCTCAACCAGTGACTCAGCGAAATTGAATTCTCGGTGAAGATGCCGAGTACCCGCGGTAAGACGGAAAGACCCCGTGAACCTTTACTATAGCTTGACAGTGACATTCGGAATAGCTTGTGTAGGATAGGTGGGAGACTTTGAAGCTGGCACGCTAGTGTCGGTGGAGTCAACCTTGAAATACCACCCTGGTTGTTTTGGTTGTCTAACCTTGGCCCGTCATCCGGGTCGGGAACACTGTCTGGTGGGTAGTTTGACTGGGGCGGTCGCCTCCCAAAGAGTAACGGAGGCGCGCGAAGGTTCCCTCAGCCCGATTGGAAACCGGGCGTAGAGTGCAATGGCATAAGGGAGCTTGACTGCGAGACCAACAAGTCGAGCAGGTACGAAAGTAGGTCATAGTGATCCGGCGGTTCTGTATGGAAGGGCCGTCGCTCAACGGATAAAAGGTACTCCGGGGATAACAGGCTGATCTCCCCCAAGAGTTCACATCGACGGGGAGGTTTGGCACCTCGATGTCGGCTCATCGCATCCTGGGGCTGAAGTAGGTCCCAAGGGTTTGGCTGTTCGCCAATTAAAGCGGTACGCGAGCTGGGTTTAAAACGTCGTGAGACAGTTTGGTCCCTATCTACCGTGGGCGCAGGATACTTGAGAAGAGCTGTCCTTAGTACGAGAGGACCGGGATGGACGTACCGCTAGTGTTCCAGTTGTGCCGCCAGGCGCAGTCGCTGGGTAGCCACGTACGGAAAGGATAACCGCTGAAAGCATCTAAGCGGGAAGCCTCCTTCAAGATTAGGTATCCCTGGGTGTAACAACCCCTAAAGGCCCGTTGAAGACTACAACGTTGATAGGCCGGGTGTGTAATTGCAGCAATGCATTTAGCTTACCGGTACTAATCGGCCGTGAGGCTTGACCATAAAATTATTAAAACGGTTCGGGGGAAGGTTCTCCTTCCCCCTGACCGGATATAAATCGAACAACATACAATCAAAACCTAAACGAAAACCACACAATGCAATTGACAAGAAAAAGTCATGGAAACGCCTACAGCGTAACCATAAACGATTTCTCGGTGGCTATGCCGAGGGGGTCACACCCGTTCCCATCTCGAACACGGAAGTTAAGCCCCTCAGGGCCGATGATACTGCACGGGTAACTGTGTGGGAAAGTAGGTCGCCGCCGGGAATAATTACAAAAGAG
>NZ_JBXDTU010000003.1:0-260877 GCF_056821595.1 Geobacter psychrophilus | reverse complement strand
TGAAACCCTTCGGCTGGAACATGGAGATGGAAAAGTGTTCGCCTCGGTATATGTGACTTTTTTTGAACGAGGTGAACACCACCATATCAGGCAGCCTCTTGCAGTGATGCAGGCGCATACGAATCGGCCACGGTCATTTCCAATATCTTCAGAGCCTTTGCGTATTTCTTGGTCCTCTGCCGGTCATGGGATGTCGGTTCGGGGATCCTACGGCCGTCCATGTTGTCTTTCAGATCGTAGGTCTTTACCGTTGCCGCCAGCAGGTCTGATGCCAGGCGGTGGATATACTGCATGTACGTTTCGCCTGGTTTCCTTGAGATGGCCAGTACGGCATCTGCGATCCTCTGCCCGAAGATGCGGACCAGTGACTCGTATGAAACTTTGCCGTGTTCAATTACGTCATGGAGAACACCCACTATCCGTTCTTCCATGGTCCGGCCCATCAGCATGACCCGCAGTGGGTGCTGGATATAATCGACGCCAGCCAGATCAACCTCACCGGCGTGGGCTGCTTTCGCTATTTTTATTGCCTTGATAAGCAATATCCGGGATTGTATTTCCTTGCTGGTATCCATGTGCTGGCCTCCTTATATAACCTGTGTTATATTGTTAGCCCTAAACGCTATCTTGTCAATAGATATACAACCGTTCGGTTGTATATCATAATGCGCCTGTAAGCCACAATGCCTTCACTGAACTGTTTCTGCAGTCTTTTTAAGCTGGTCCCATGTGGTAGAATTTCCGAATTTTGAAGTCTTACGCCAGATCTTTTTGCGCTCAAGCACCAGTTCCCCTTCGGCCCGCAGTTGACTGGCTATCCCCCTTACTGCAGAGGGTTTTATCTTCGGGTTGGCGTCGCAGATGCTCCTGATCCTGAACTCCGCTGGCATTGACTTGAGGATTTCCAAAATGCCCGGCGCTGTGCGGGACGTCCGTTTCCGTTTATTCCTTGCCATTTCCCTGAGACGGTTGGCTTCCGTTTCGCTGTAGTGCCTCTTCTTGCGAAGACAGATAGGGCATGGCAGGTCTGTGCCGTAGCCTGCAGAGAGTTGTTCCGCTATCGCGGCAGACACCAATCCCACACTGATTGGAGTAGACCCGGCCCGTTCGTCAATAAGGACGGTTGCTATGATGAGTTGCATCCTGGTTGCGGAGGAAGGGAAGAGGGACTGCAAGACACTGGTGATGCTTGATACTCTGGTCTTGCTGGGGCCGACGATGCCGGACACCATGTCGATGTATTTGTCTGCTGGGATTGTGTTCTTACCCTTCATATCTTGCTCCGCTGCGGGACTGTGTTGCTCCTGGTTGCACGTGAGGCCTTCTTGAGCTCTGCTTCATCGATCCTGGCCGGCAAGCCATCCATGAACGCCTTGTCCATCACCAGGGTTGCCCTCATTTTCTGCTCGATGTCATCGGGCGCCCGGCGGGAACCATCTTCGTAGCATTGGTACGTTGCCTTTTTGAGGTTAAGGTCTTCGGCCATCTCCGCGATACTGTAGCCGATCTGCAGCCGCAAGCGCCGAAGAGGCACTTTTTCTTCCGCAATCAATTCGTCCGTGTGTTCCATAGAGACCTTATGATCTGCGGGTTCTTTGCTGTAGCCGCGGTAATGCTGTATCCACACTTGAGACACTTGGCGGTAACGATATTTTTGTCGTGCGGTTCACGTACCCGCACATAATCTATTTGGCAGAACTCAGACGGTTCTGCGTTGCATTCCGGACACCCTTGAAGCGTGATCATATAGGCCCTCCGGGGTCTGTTGGTATAACACTGCAACCAACTTAGCACGCAGGGCTATTTTGTCAATTAAAATACAACCGTTCGGTTGTATTATCTGATTAGCTTATTTTTATTAAGCGTGAGAAAATTAGATAAAAAAAGCGCCCCTGTTAGAGGCGCGAGGAGAGTTAAGCGGCGAGACGGAGACTGTAGGAGCGGGATGGGCGTTGCAGAGATAGTCTTTTTGGCCGGGTTTTTTCATGCAAGCCAAAAGCGTCCGTCAGTATCTTGTGATACCAGGCGCAGGTGCTTTTCAACGTCGGCCTTGTGGGTATGCAGAGTTTGACCTTTGTGGTGGACTCCCCCGGGGCGAATCTCTTGTCCCAGTCCCCTGGCACCTGCATCCCGAAGGGTGTCTGCTGACAACGAAAATAATGCTGGACGTCGACCGGGAACAGGTTGCCGGCAAGGAAGACACCCTCTTTCGTGCGGTGAAGAACTACATCGTGGCAGGAAACGCTGGTCGGTACCGGAGGCAGCACGTTGAGGGGATCCTGACCGGACAAGGCCGCCTCTTCAACGTATTTTCTCCACTCCCTCGATATATCCCGCGGTACGATGCTGGCGAGAGTTTTCGACAGCGTTACCTTCTCGACATAATCTTCGAGGATCGTCTGGTACCTGTTTTCTACCACCACTGAGCACACACCCGGCCGGCATTCGGAAACATGGAGAGTATAGAGACTCCATCTCCCGCGAGAATCTTTGTTTGGCCAGCAATTATCCTTATTAAAAACTGATAGTTCCACACTTGAAGCCATTTGCCCTCCCACTTGTCACTATCACAATCCAATACAGATGCCAGTTATGTCCAGGTTATGATTTCATTATTACAAGGAGCGTGCCAAACAGAAACGCACTCATATCTACAAGTAATGATTGGGCTTTTACGTTTACAAAAATTCACTCACATCTTTTGCTGGACTGTGCATTTTTTTACAGTTATATTGCCTGCCAAAGAGATATGTTGTAATTCCGCATGGTTGCGTAGGTGTGAATTATTTTACAGATTTCTTTTTGAAAGTTCATCGTTGAACAGGAATGATGAACTGCACCTGGAGGTATAATGAGCAAAGTGGTCAGCACAATTGTCGTTATCGATGACGAGGCAGCCTTCCGTGATCAGCTTAAAAGCTTGTTGAGCATCAAATGCGGGTGCTCTGTCCTCACGTTCGAGGACGGCCGCGATGCCTATCCGGTCATTGATAAGGGCGGGGTCGCAGTTGTATTGCTTGATTGGATGATGCCCTATGCTGGGGAAAAAGTGCTGAGAGAACTGACGGAGCGGTCGCCCGAAACCAGGGTGATCGTCATGACAGCCCTCAATGATGTTCCAACCGCTGTAAGCGCCATGAAACACGGGGCAAAGGACTTCATCCCGAAGCCTTTCGATAAAGAACGTCTTTTGTCGGTCGTAAGATCATCCCTGGAAAACTTCGAACTCCGCCGCGACTACCAGATGCTGAAGAACAAGATGCTGGAACCGGAGCTGGCGACCACGACAAGCCGGGTAGTGTTCCGCAGCGCCGCAATCCATTCCCTGCTCCTTATCATCGAGGGCCTGTCTCAATCTCGACATCCGGTGCTGATCAGCGGAGAGACTGGAGTCGGCAAGGAGGTGTTCGCAAGAGCGATCCATGAGAGCAGCGGGGTTAAAGGCCAGTTCGTAGCCGTAAATGCCGCGGGGCTGGATGACTTTGCGTTCAGCGACACACTGTTCGGGCACAGGAAGGGAGCTTTCACAGGCGCGACGACATCGCGCGACGGCCTGATACGCCAGGCGGAAGGCGGCACGTTATTCCTGGACGAGATTGGGGACCTGGCACCGGAGTCCCAGGTAAAACTCTTGAGGTTCCTGCAGGAGGGTGAATTCTACCGTTTGGGCAGTGACGCGGTCATGAAGGCAGACGTGCGTATCGTTACCGCCACAAATGCGGACTTGAGCAAGAACGGGAAATTTAGGCAAGATCTCTATTTCAGGCTCCGGACACACAGCCTCGCTATTCCGCCCTTACGGGACCGGATGGAAGATGTGCCGGTGTTGGTGAACCATTTTCTGAAACGGGCTGCAGCTATCTTCGACAAACCGATCCCCGAGGTGACCAGCGACCTTCTGTATGCGTTCCAGGGCTATTCGTTCCCCGGCAATGTGCGCGAACTGGAGAACATCATCAACGACATGGTGACCCTCAACCGAACAGGAGTCCTTTCCGCTAAAGACGTGCCCTTCGATGTCCCGAACACCCATGCCGGCGGCCTAGGTGATGAGGAAATAGGACAGCTTGATTCGCATCCCTTGAGCCGGATTTACGGTCGGTTTCCGACCATTGACGAGATGGAGGAGTACATGATCGAGGAGGTCCTGCGGGTCACTGATGGCAACCAGAGTAACGCGGCCAAGATCCTGGGGATGTCGCGGCCCACGTTGAATAAACGCCTCAAGGCAAGGGAGCAGTCGCAATGAATCTGACGGAGTTCAAAAACAGGTTAGGCCACCTCCCGTGGATGGCCATGGCATCAGGATTTTTCCTTTACCTGGGCGATCTGACGGTCCAGGGTGTTGCGCCGCATATAAACTCACTCGTCCATGAAACCGGACACTTCATTTTCGGTAAGCTCGCCAATGTACCTGTGGCCAGTGTGAACATCGGGGCTTCCTCCGATAACCTCCTGATCGTCCCGGTTTTCAAGGTTGGCCAGACGTTGTTCAATATCCACAGGACGACGTTGAAGAGTTACGTGGATCCCGGGGTAATGTCACCACCGGCTCTGTTTTTTTTCGGTGGTCCGGTGATGAGTATGCTGTGGGGAGTGCTGCTGGCTTATTTTGCGAAAAGGATTTCAGCCAGGCCGGGGCGGTTCTATGAAGTTCTGACCATAGTGCTGGCCATTGGAGCACTGGACAGTTTTTTCGGGCGCGGGGTGTTCAACCTCCTGCCGCTTTACCCTGCTAGCGACGGGTCCAAAATAATAGCGGCGTTATTCTGATACAAATTTATTCCCTGGAGCGAAAATCGGAGATTTCCCACTGAGCAATGCGTTCCACGATCTTTTTGTTCACCAAACGGGTATCGGTGAGTATTGTTTTCGGGTATCCCGTTGAACCAGCCGGTAAGGACAGCACTGGCAAGTTTATTGCCTTTGGAGTCCACCACTCCCCCTGATTTTTAAGGGTCCATATTTAATAAGGACCCGCTATTATCCTGGGCCCTTATTGAGTCAATCCACTATTAAGCGGGCGCTAGACATTTGGTTACTATTTCATAGACATCTCGTGGTAAGTCGAGAACTTCCTGTATCCTCTGTAACTCCTGACGCATGAGGGAGCTTCTTTTCTCTTCAAAACGTCGCCAGTTGGCCAACGGTGAAAGAAGTCGGGCTGAAACTTGCGGATTGATGGGAATCAACCGCAGCAACTGGTCGACCAGAAAGCGGTATCCGGCACCGTTCAGATCATGGAAGCGAACTTGATTGTTCTGACTGAAAGCTCCTACCAAGGCACGGAAACGGTTGGGGTTTGTGAGTTCAAATGCCGGGTGGCCAAGGAGTGCTTGTACCTCTTCCAGAGTTCCAGGAAGATTGGATAAAGCTTGGAGCGAAAACCATTTGTCGACAACTTGGCGGTCATCTTGCCAACGCTGGTAGAAATCGTTTAGCGCTTGGACTCTCTGCGGGCAGTCGCAGGAAACGAGCAGTTCCAGTGCTCCAATTGCTTCAGTCATATTATCTGCCTTCTGGTACTGGCCGAGGCAAAGATCAATAATTGACGGTTCACCGAGATTAATCAGATAGGAGAGACAGAGATTAGCAAGACGTCGATCACCGGACCGACCATCGTCCGGAGCATAAGCAGGACCTCCCATACAGGCTTCGTGAACAGTGAGAAACTCATCCCTGAAGAGAGACGCCAATGTTCGAATAACGAACTGATGAGCATTGTGAATCGCATCTGGGTCAATGACCGTTACGAGTTCGGCGATATATTTTTCGGAGGGAAGGTAGAGCGTCAGAGCCTGGAAGGCGCGATCCGGGTTTCTGCTCGTGAGTGTTATCCTGAAAGCTTCCGCAAATTTCGGATCCAGTGAAAATTCCTTTCCATTTTGCCGGGCAACAATCAGATCAAGAATGATCTGCGTCGACATTCTCTGACCAGCCTCCCAACGGCAGAAAGGATCCGATTCGTGGGCCATGAGCAAAACCAAATCATCATGTCGGTAGGGGTAGTCAAGATTAACCGGTGCCGAAAAGTTGCGTAAGAGAGCAGGTACTGGCTCGTCTGTTAAACCTTGGAAACGGAACGTCTCCTCTACAGAGCGGAGCTGCAGGACCCTTGTTAATGGTCCCTGACTAGATTCTCCGACGAGAGTGATTGGCATTTGTCGACCATCTCGTCCAAGCAGACCGAGAGTAAGCGGGATATGTAACGGTTTTTTGTCCGGTTGACCAGAAGTCGAAGGGCATGATTGACGGACTGTCAAAGTAAAGGTACCGGTATCCGGTTCGAAGTCACCGTTGGCGTTGAGCAGCGGAGTGCCGGCCTGGCTGTACCAAAGACTGAATTGATTGAGATCAATGTCACCGGCATCAGCCATAGACTTTACGAAGTCATCTATTGTCACAGCTTGCCCATCGTAGCTGGCAAAATAGTTGTCCATACCTTTGCGGAACTTTTCAGGGCCGATAATGGTTTGTAACATCCGGATGATTTCGGAACCCTTATTGTAGACAGTCGCTGTGTAAAAGTTATTGATCTCGATGTAGGAGTCCGGTCTGACTGGATGGGCCATTGGGCCGGCGTCTTCAGCAAATTGGATTGTTCGCAGGAAGTTGACGTCCGCAATTCTCTTCACACCACGGGATTCCATGTCGGCAGAAAACTCCTGATCACGGAAGATGGTGAGTCCTTCTTTCAAGGATAATTGGAACCAGTCCCGGCAGGTCACCCGATTGCCGCTCCAATTGTGTAAATATTCATGGCCGACAACCGCTTCGATCGCTTGGTAATCGTTGTCAGTGGCAGTTTCAGGACTGGCAAGGACATAGCGTGAATTGAAAATGTTAAGACCTTTGTTTTCCATGGCCCCCATATTGAAATCATCTACAGCCACGATCATATAACAGTCGAGGTCGTATTCCCTGCCGTAAGTCTCCTCGTCCCATTGCATTGCTTTTTTTAGTGAAAGCATGGCATGACCACACTTGTTACTGTTCTGCTCGTGCACATAGATATGTAAGGCTATTTTTCTTCCAGAACTGGTGATGTAATGATCCTCGATATTAACGAGATCCCCAGCAACCAACGCAAAAAGATAACTTGGTTTCTTGAACGGGTCATGCCATTTGGCAAAATGGCGACCGTTCGGCAATTCACCTTGGTCAAGTAGGTTGCCGTTGGACAGGAGAACCGGATAGCGTTCCCTATCGGCAATAATGGTTGTGGTGAAGACCGTGAGCACATCAGGGCGGTCAGGGTAGTAGGTAATGGAACGAAAGCCCTCCGCCTCACACTGTGTGCAGAACATTCCAGCTGAGCAATAAAGCCCTTCCAGAAACGTGTTATTCTTTGGGTTGAGTTTGGTTATTATCTCAAGGGTAAAAGCCGGAGGTACCTTATGGATAGTCAAGAGCTCTTGAGTGACTGTGTAGCGGTCTGAGGTCAACCTGACTCCATCAACTAAAAGTTCACGAAGGAGAAAGTGCTGTCCGTTCAAAACAAGAGGTCTCGGTTTCTGAGAAAAATCGTAATTTGCACGTAGTGACAGTCTAGATGTTACAATTGTAGTATCTTCTTCAAGTTCGAAGCATAACTCAGTGTTTTCTACAATGTAATCGAAAGTAGTATAATTATTTCGATAAGTCGTACTGTGGGCAACTTCAGTCATGATAATGTTATCCGTTCAAGTTTTGTCATTCTGCAAAATATAATAATATCGTCAAGCTATTTTGACTGGATTAAAGTATATAATATCAATTAGGTACGCTGGTCAACAGTTTTGAGAGGTCAACCATTTAAGCGGTTATTCGGCCCGAAGACCTCGCAAGCAGGGTTCTGGTACAGCATCCAGGCGGCCCTTACATCATCCGGGTCAAGAACGGGGGCCGTCCGGATGATCCTGCTCTCGATTGCCGGCACCCGTTCGTAATAGAATAACCCTGCCTGCTTCTGAACCACATCACGGAGTTGAGAAACCGCCTGTTTTGGGACAAAAAGGTAATCGGGGCACCAATCGACCCTTGTTTTCCCCCCGTCCTGTTCATCGAGCTGCTGTGCCTTTAGAGGTAGCGAATATAGTGTGAGGTCGAGGATCTGTCCGTCGATCTCCAGCCAGACATGATAGGGTGCCGCGTTCTCGGGAACAACCATACCCGGGGCCGGAAAGTGAAGCACCACATCGCTGTCACCTGGGCCGACACGCCAACCGGCATATCCGGCTACAAGCGTTGCATCCACCCCCAGGTCGGCAAGGATCTTCTGAGCGAGTGCCGCATGGATGTAACAATCCGACCCAAAGTGCCCGCTGGCTGCCGAGGCGAGCTTACGAAGCGCTGTAGAAAGGCGGGGTATGTCAGCTTTTTCAAGCAACCGGGCGCGGGCCAGAGCTTTTCTTTTCGCTTCCCCCATCTGTTACCCCTCCACTTCCATTGTGCCGTACTTGAGCGCTGCGTCCTTGACTGAGACCAGGCGCTGCTTGGCGATGTCTTCCTGGAACGCGGTGTTTGCCCGGCATGCACGGACTATATAAGCCAGGCGCCCCGCCCCACCGAAATAGACAGCCGCACAATCATCAAGAGAATTCCTAATGATCACTGTGTAGGCACCAGTAATAGCCTGACCGCCGATACCGCCATACCCAAGGGCAGTGCTCCCCCACATCTGCGGAAACATCACCACCTCGACGTCATAAGGCTCGGGGCGCCTGTTTTTTTCAATCACCGGACCCGCCATCACGCCGCTTTCACGCTCCTGCTGGTATTGTTTCGCCCTCTCATCTTTGGAAAGGCCCTTGCTGAAAGCGTTGTACGCTGGCCAGTCGCGGTCCTGGTAATGGTATTTCGGCAGATCACGCAGACAAGCCGCATAGAGTGCCGCTGACACTGATTCTACTGGGTTGGAAAGGTGCATAGCATCCTCCTACACTTTCGTTTATTCGTGATAGATACTGCGTTGATCAGAATGCCCTTTAGCCCTCGCAATCTTCCTCTAACTGTTTCAACTCTTTTGCGAGCCTATTTCTGAGAGTTTCCAGAGCCGCATGTTTTGCATGCGGGCATAAACAAGAACCGTGCTCCCGATAAGTGCATTCCTCGCTACCATCGGGAGGCATAACAGGGCAGAGCGCAAATCGGCACACTTCCACTCCCACGCAATCAAAGCTGACCTGGAATTCACCTTCGTACATATTTGCGCAGATGTTCGCTGTTTTAGTGGCTTTTTTCCTAGACATTGCACTCCCCCTCTGTTTCATGCTCTTTCCGGGTATCCATTGACGCAGCAGTCACCGATGAAATGGGCTGTGGGACCGCTCTGGTGAAAGATATGGGCCGAAGAAAACGGGATCATATTGCCGCAACCTATGCACTTGACGGCTCGTTCGATCGGAGATTCTTCAACAGTCAGTTCACGGATCGCATCGTCACCGCAATCCTCACATTCAAACAGCTCCCGATCGACACCCAGGAGAACGTCTGTCCTGGTACGCTCCAAATGCCCGCCACAGGTCGGGCAGGCGTCGAGGCATGCTGACCCACCTGGAGACTTTTCAGTCTGCTCAGAAGTGACCACCGGGATGTTTTGAAGGGCTTTTGCAATCTTGTCGGCGTTCTTGATGGTTGCGACCAGCAGGGCAGCCGTACATTCGGACAGGGAATCGCCGTGGGGGCCGAAAAGAGCGATAAGGGTGTTCGCATCGAAAACCCCCAGATGCCTTCCGCCATACACGCTACCGGAGATTTTACCCTCGATCGTGCCTTCCCATACGCCGATACCGAGAGCCTTCGGGAGCTTCGCCGCCATACTTGCGATCGCCGCCGCCGCTTCCTGGGCCGACATATCTTTGGTGGTCACACAGTCTGCGAGGTTTCCAGTTATTCCTGCGGGAGCAGGTGAACAGTCGTTTATCATCGGTGCCTCCTTCTCAGGTAAGGAAAGGGCGGTGAACGGATTGACCGCTACCGCCCCGGTGTTCGAGTCTCTGCGTTTAAGCCCGCATAGGCATGATGACTGCGAGGAAACCGTTTTTGTTGCCGATGGTCACAGGCTTGTTTTCGCCGTGGATGGTGAGAGTGACATCATCGTCCTTGTCGAGAGCGGCGATAGCGTCGAGCGTATAGCGGGCGTTGAGATTGACCTCCACCAGACCGCCTGCGTACTGGATAGCGAACTCCTCTGTGCCGTCGCCAAGCACCGCACTTGTAGCGGATACGTTGATGAGGTTTTCGGAGAAAATCAGTTTGGTGCGGCAATCTTTGCCGTCATTGACAACGCTGATTCGCTTCAAAGCCTGTGTAAGCGCCTGTTTCTCGATGACTGCCACCTGACCGGCTTCGGTAGGGATAACCCTCTCGTAATCAGGGAAGTCCATGTCCATCAGGCGAACTGCAAGCCGTGTGGAGTCGGTTTGAGCGTGGAGAGAGTTGTCCTTGATTGCCAGAGACAGTTTGCCGCCACCCTTGACCGTATCGGCCAGTTTGATGATTTCCAGGACTCCCTTTTTTGGGACAGTGATGCCGTTTTTGGAGATAAAGCCTTCGGGGAGTTCTTTCTTGCGCTGGACTCTCGACAGGCGGTGGCCGTTGGTGCTGGCGAAGCACAGGTTGCCGTCCTTCGTGTGGATATACACGCCGCAGAGGTTTATTTTCGTCTCGTCCGAGCAAATGCTGGCCTTCACCTGATTCAGGAACAGGGCCAGGGCATCAGCCCCGAATGGAACGATCTTCTCCGTTTCGGGAGACTTCAAGGCAGGGAACTCCTGGCCTTCCAGGCCGGCGATGTTAAAGCGGGTTTTTGCGGCAGTGATATTGATGGTGGAGTTTCCGGCTGTTGTGGAGATGCTGACTTCGCCGTTGGGCAACTCCTTGACAATTTCGTGCATCTTCTTGCCGGGGATAGCGATCAAGCCGTCCTCTCCGTCCAGAACGGGAAATTCAGTCGTGAGTTCAACCGACAGATCGGTGGCAGACATGGTTGCCATATCGCCAGAAACTTTCAAGAGGATGTGGCGAAGGATAGGCATGTTGCTCCCCTCGCCTGTTGCACCGATGACCTTCTCGATTTCCTTAACCAGTTCTGCCTTGTCGATTTTAAGTTTCATGTTGTACCCCTCTCTGTCTTTTGGACGATGGAATTGTGTCGTTCGTTATGTTTATAATATAGCATCATTTATGCTATATTGTCAACAAGATAAAGAACTAGAATAACGACACCTGTTTGTAGATTGGTTCGGGGTTTGAAGCTGTCGGCACGATCTGTTCTTTCGGGGTTTCTGGTTCCGTTGCTGACGCCTCTATCATGCTGTGCAAAGTAGCCTCGTCAATCACGGTAACACCCAACTGTCTGGCCTTACCCAACTTGCTGCCAGCCGACTCACCCGCTATGAGGAAATCGAGATTCTTTGAAACGCTCGATGCGAGTTTGCCGCCATGCGCCACGATCAGGCTCTCGATGCTCTTGCGGGGACTCGACAGTGTGCCGGTAATCAGGAACGACTTGCCGGACAGGCTGCCGGACAACTTCTCTTTGTTCAGCAGGGTCGGAGCGCCAACGTAGCGGTCGTCAACTACGATATTGGCCAGCAGGGACAGGTTCTCCATCCAAGTTTTTCGGGCGTTATTCAGCATCTTGATGCCGATCCCTGCAGGGAGCGGGGGGGTATCTCCAAGGCCGGTCAGGTGCATCAAGGCGGTGGCTGCGTCCAGGCTGCCGCAGAAGGAGATTATTTTGTCCATGTTCTTGTCGGCCAGACCGACGCACCCCATAGCGGTGAAAATGTCCACCGGCGAGGCGTGGAACACTTTGGCGGTCAGTTGATCCATGAAACTCTGTTGGCTCTTGTAACCCTCGGCTGGTGTCCATGTCAGCAGGGTTGCAAAATCTGTGATGCCCCAGTTTTCCAGACTCGTTTCGCTGGCTCCTTCAATGCCGCGACTCTTGACGAAGTAGGCGACCCGTTTCAGGGTGGCGGCGCTACAGATGTCGGCGGTGCAGGCCAAATCCACCCCTTTCCATTCCAGAGGCGAACCGCAGGCGGGGCAGACGGTAGGGAGTTGAGCATCGACCGGAGAACAGATGTCCTCAATCTTGGGGATAACATCCCCACCTTTGAGAATAAGAGCGGTTGCGCCTGTGCCGATGCCACAGTTCTTGACGTAGAGGGCGTTGTGGCCTGTTACCCTGCTGATGGTCGAACCGTCGATGTCAACCGGCTGGAGAAGCACGACCGGCTTGACGAGCTGGCCGCGAGATGTTGACCACTCCAGATCGAGAACGGGGGTTGCAACCGCCGGTAATGGCTTTTTCCATGCCACGAGTTCGACCGGAAGGTACGCATCTTCACTCCGGGTCTCCGGCGCACAGAGAACCAGTCCATCCATGCTGAACGGTGCAGTCTTGCGGGACTCTGCAAGGTGGTCGGCCAACAGTTCCTGGAGGGTTTCCACATCCATGCCGGTGACATCGAGCATCGTGTGCTGTGCCACCGTGAAGCCCAGTGATTCGAGCATAACCAACTGCTCTGCCCTACCCAGACCCTCCCCTATCTCGGCATCCAGTTCACGGTACTCGAAAGCAAACGCCTTGCAGCAAACGATTTCAGCCGGGTTTATCTCGTCCCTTCTCATAAGTCCGACAGTCCCGTTGCGGCGATTCTTGAAGCCAAGGGTTATATGGTCATCGCCAGTCAAGGTCAGTTCACCTCGTACTTCGATGGCCTTCTTGGAAGGTATGAATTCAGGAAGGATATACAGGAGTTTGTCAGTGATTGCCTCTCCATATTCACCGTCGCCCTTAGTGACTCCTTTTTGCAACCGGCCTTCGACGTAGTTTGCAAGGTACGACATACCGTCGATCTTCGGCTGGCATAGGAGCATATTGGTGACATACCGTTTCACCCATCTTTCCAGTGGGGCCAGGACACCGTACTTGAATTTGCGGAGACTGCCGACGATCCGGTCATGTTTCGTGTCGCCGGTTTCCTCGGTGAGTGTCCGCAGGAACGCCTCGAACTCGTCAATGGGTATCAGGGCTTCCAGAGCGTCCACCAGAGCGTCGTAATCCTCATCGGAAACGAGTGGTGAGCCTTGACGGTATGGTGCGTTCAGACGGGTTATTTCGGCTTTCAGTTCGGTAGGTGTCATAGGTGTCTCCTTAAATCAATCCGGTTAAGCGTAATTGTTCAATGCGTCGGTGGCTGACCTTGAGTGCCTCAGTCCAGGTGCATCCGGTTTCGGCCTGCACCTGTTTAGCATAAATAATCTCGTCTTGAATCGCTGAATCTTCCCTTTTCATTATGCCGCCATGTCCAGAGGCGCACGCTTGAGTTGCGCGAGGGTGCAGTCCTCGATGTCGAGGTCGGTGCGGACACCACCATAAACCGGCTGGTACAGACTTCCTCCCTCATAGTAGTAGAGGTATTCCACAGCCACCACGTCCCCCACACTGGGAATATTGTGGTTAGGAGGTACTGTTACGTTCCCAACGCCGATGGAGCGACCTTTATCGTCAAGGACACAGATGGCGACTGAACGCTTGGTGTTGATCGAGGAAACGATTACCTGGCAGTCTTCTACGAATTTATACTTCAACTGTGACCCACCCGATGCGGGTTTACCTGGGACCACAGGGGCGGATAGTTCCTTGAATACCATGCCTTCCCGGCCTTCCTTGCGGAGCCTCTCAAGCAAAGCTGTCTTGTCGAAGCACGAAAGGACGAGCGGTACTATAACGAAGTGCTTGCCGACTGCCGGGGTAAAAAGGGCTGTAAGATTCTTGAAGCGCGTAAAAAAGGGAAGTCCGGTGTAGTCTTTGCCGTCGGCAAAAAGAAGGTCGAATGCGAAAAAAATGTCCCCGATCAGTTCGCCATCCACAACCATTGAGGGAAAACCCGTTTTCGAGAGAGCCTCTGCCACAGGAGCCGGGCAAGACACCTTGAACCCTTTACGGTTACTTGTGAAATAATCTCCGTCCCGCAGGCACGCCGCACGCCGCTCACCGTTCTTCTTCTCTTGCGCTCCGAAAGAGGGACTTGAGAGGTAATGCTGGAGTTCTGTCTCGTCGATTGCGCTGAGCAGCTGCACAGCAATACCAGTGCGCTCCAGCTCGATAGTGGACTTGGTAGGTGTGGGGATGAATCCAGATGAGGAAGAAGGCGCAGTTGATACTTTGCCGAGGAAGGAGAACACATTAGACCCACTCACGCCTTCGCTTTCAACGTAGCCCTTGCCGATTTTCTCGTTGGCAAGTTTACGGAATGCCTGCTCTGCCTGTGCTGAGGAGGTATTGACAACCTTATGCCCCTGACTGAGCGTGCTGTTTCGTCGGCCATAAGCGAAAGCAGTAGAATACGTGCCGTTGTCTTCAGCAACAAGGGCTATATGGTAGACCTTATCACTGCCGCCACCAAAAAAATGTAGGTCAAGTTGTTTCAGAATCTCCGCCATGAGGCACCTCCAAAAAATCGTAGTTGTTCCTTATTGATATTTATAATATAGCATGTTTTACGTTATATTGTCAATGATAGACAGGGAAACGGGGAGTCTTTTTGAAGGGTGTAAAATAAAGTTGGCTACTGAAGAATAAAGTCAACTACTCGAAAAAAAGATGGATACTAAAAAGACTACCAAAGCATGGAGGGGTGAAGAAAAGTAGGGGTAGGTGGCCTACCCAGGAGAAGTGAAAAGTAGTTCAGGAGGGTTTTCAAGAGGGCAAAGGTTTGTTTGCCGGCACGTGTTCCATTGTCGGACGGCTTCTGGTTTCTACAGCGGCTGCGAAGGTGTTTTCAAGAGCGGTGGGGTCGCTCGTGTTGACAAGAATCTTGTGCCCCTTCGTCGAAGACCTAGATAGTCCTGTTTGTCATATCACTCTCCCACACCGGGGTGTCCGGCCTTGATAATCACACGCCACTCGACACCATCGTCAGCTGCCGTACTCCAAAATTCAGCAACGCTGTCGTTTTCGATATAGTCGCCGCACTTGATGGTCAGGTATTCCCTGTTCTCCGGCGTATCTTCACAAAGAACCACCTTGTTGTCTTGAGTGCTTAATTCAACTGCTTCTTCTGCCGTAGTGCAGACTGATTCCATGTATTTTCCTTATGAGGGCAGTTTGTAGGTATCAATTGAAGCACGGTTATTTTTTGCCGTCAACGACTATGTGGTCGTAAGGGATCAAAGGAGTCGAGTCCTTGAGGTACAGAGGGTGCCGGGGGTAATTATCCTTGGTGACTCCCAGGCACATCAAGTTCGGAATCAGTCGCCTGACAGCCTCACCCCTGCCCTGGTGTTCTCCATGCACTCCCCACGCTGCCAGCACAACGTCCGAAATTGAAGCGCAGCGCACTAACCACTCGTCGTTTTGGTCTCCCACGGGTTCAACTGCCCGCTTCATAAGCATCGGGTCTGTGGATCTCAACGAGAAGGCATTCAGCATACAGAGAGCGTCGTAACCGAGCGAACGCGCACGCTTCTGAACACGGTATACAGTGGGGTCGTCTGTCGTTTCATCAGCGGTAGATGGGTTTAATCCAATACAGGCCATGATGCGCTTGGGTGGGGTGGTGGTGAACACTCTCCAAAGGCAATATCTATAAAGTGGCACCGGCTCGGGCGACCACACGGCAGGATACCCGGGAAGATCCGCGTATGCGTCGGCGAACAGGTTCATGCGGCCTTCAGGAAAGGAAGTTCGAGGTTGTCGGCCACTTCGGGTTCGACGATATTTATTTGCAGTGATGCAACCGGCAGACTGTTGCTGACCTGGTCAATCATCACTCTCGCCTGGTCGATTTCGTCAGGAGTCGCCTTCGACAGGTCAAAGGTCGCGGTAATCATATATTCCCCCTATAAAGGGTGCTGTTAAACTCATATTATGCCTCATTTGAAGGGGTTTTTGACGGTGGTCGGGGCGATAACCTCAATAGCGTCCGGTAGATCGGTATGCGTAAGTTCTTCAACAACGGAGTCGAGCAGCCCCTTGAGTTCCAGTGCTGCGGCGAGACCGGGTTTGTCTTTTGTGATATCCAGACTGCCGAAGATGCTCACTCGATCCAGCCGGTTCTCAATATTCAACTCGCCGAAGGTGATCGCTTGCGATTCGTTTTGGAAAGGTTCAAATGTCATCTTGTCCTCCTCTAACGTTCTATAAATCCTTTATACAATATACATCAGAGCATAATTTTGAAATAAAGCACTATAACCAAAAGCACCGCCATGAGCAGTACCCCGCCTCCCACCACTATCGCGAATCGGTTACGCTGTCTTCTGTGCCAGAGCAATGTGAGCTTCAGGCTCATTGCTTCTTCTATTGTTGGAGGAATGTACCCCATAAATTATCCTTTTAGTCAATTAACTCTGACTCTTTTGCGGAGAGACTGCACAAAAGGTAAAGTGTCGTCTCCTGTAGGTACACTTACCGGCCACGTTTGCTATGGGGTATCGGGGTCGGCAACTGAATTGCGGTGTCTTTTACTGATTGAGAAACCCCCGGAAACAGGTTTATGTTGATCGCCTTTTCAACCTCGCTGATGCTGGCCACATTGTATTCCATCCCTGGACCGTTGGTCTCGACGAAACACCCCCCTTTTTGCGCCCGTGGGTAATAAAGACATTTGTAAAGCGCCGTTGGAATCAACACGCGGCCCTTGAGGGCTTTGATGTCCTGTCCCAAAAACATCGGACCAGTGATAACGAACAACTCCCCGACACGCTTTGCTTCCTTTCTTATAGCGCTCTCGGTCCCTTCAAAAAGGTGGCGATTGTTATCCGGATCTTGCCCTACCATATTACTCAAGAGGAAGGATTCGTGCTGTTCCAGCGGAGATGCGCTATCGGCTGCACTCACCAGATGGCCCCGGTCCAAGCCAGAACGGGCGAAGTCACTTAGTTCGGCCCGCTCGCTTGCCGGCAGGCGATCGTCCGGACGGAAGTCATTTGCACGAGGCAAACCACGGCCCGCTTCAAGACGCTCCCTGGTTATCCTTTCAGCTGCCCAGAGAGCTGTTCTTGTCTGGCCTGAATGCCCGACCGCGTATCCGGAATTGCATAGCTCGCGTGTTTTGGCGCTGACCTTGTTGTTCAGGTATTCCGGACCCTGCCCGTTGACGAAGAATTGTGGGCAGGCGGTTTGACCCGCGAAAGCCAGCGAGGTGTTAAGAGCGAAAAAGAGAGAGATAAGGGTTAGTAATTTCATGCGGGCTCCTCGTTGAGATACTGATTGCTTGAAATCGGGGTGAAATGCAGACCGTCTTCCGACTCTGCCCGGAAGATTACATTGTCCCCACACTTCCACTCTTCAGAAACAGCATTGGAACTGATTGTTACCCTTGGGCTGCCAGGTAATGTTGATGCAACACCGTGGAACAAATCACCGTCTTTACCGTCAATTTTGCACTTTATGGGTGGGTAGGTAACTTTCATGGGTCTCCTTACTCTTTTTCAAGGAAAATACAACCGAACGGTAATATACAGGAGAGGTTGCTTACTGTCATTCCATTTTCTGTGCTGACAGGACAGTCATCACCGCATCCAAAGCCTCGATACTCACCGGCCGGCCGAACAAAAACGTTTCATCGGCACCGGACTGTTTTGAGGAATTGCGCGAGATATCGCCCACCCCTCGAAGACGCATGTCATGTTCCGCGACTTTAAAGCCGTCCTGTGTCTGTTCAAGGACCTTGAGACGCGCCATGGTGTTTTCTTTGACAGGGTTCGGGAGGTACAGGTCGCACCACCCCTCTCCGCCGAGGCGGGCGACCCGGCCGCGGATCTGGTGAAGCGTGGTGAGTCCATGCCGTTCTGGATGGCAGACGACAACCCTCCGTAGTTTGGGGAGGTTTATTCCCACTTCGACGACCGTTGTGGCGATGAGCACCATTGCCCGGCCTTCACGCATGTCGCGCAAAGCTGCAGTTTTTTCATCATCAGGCATCTGGCCGTGGATCAGGCGCACCTTCCCGGGATAGATTTTGTGCCATTTTTCAAACATGTCGGTTGCAGACTTCAGTTCGAGCTTCTTCTTGGCCGGTTCACTAGAATCCTTGATGACCTCACCGGCGAGGTCGGTGTCGACCATTTCATCTTCTACCGGCATCTCTTCCGCATCGGTCTCTCGCAGCGGGTACACGTACAGCACCTGATCACCGTTCACGATGGTCTGCCGGATGTTTTTCGCAAGTTCCTGCCCATGCTCGGGCAGCCATATCCGCGTGTGGATGTTTTTCTTGGTATGGGCCTTTGTGAGTTTGCTGACTTTCACAATACCGTACCGCACCAGGGCGGCCGAACGGGGGATGCAAGTTGCGGAGACCTCCAACAAGTGGGTGCCGGCGCCGACGAGCTGCTCTCGCTGATTTCTGGCAAATTTTTGTTGCTCGTCGACCAGAGCAAGAGTCGGATGCCCAATATCCCTGAACAGCAATGCTGTTGTGCCGACCACCAGGGGCGCGGATATCTTGGTCTCCTTGCTGCTGCCGGTAACGAGCTGGATGTGCAGATCGGGCCACCAGCTGCCGAACTCTCGCGCGACCTGGGCAGCGAGGCCTTCGTTAGGGAGCAGAACAGCCACCGTCCCGCCACCATCGACCACTGCAGCTGCCACCGTCCCGTAGACAGCGGTCTTGCCTGTGCCTACGTCCCCAACCAGCATGCGGTGCATGATCTGATCAGACGTAATATCGGCCAAGGCGTCCCGGATGGCGTTGTCCTGTTCATCGGTCAGCTTGAACGGGATCCTGGCGGCTCGCGCCTTCCAGTTACCGACCCGTGGAGGAGTTATCTGTTTCGCGCCGTGCTGGTTTCTTGCCCCTTTCATAATGCCAAGCGAGGCGAGGTGTTCCATGGCGCGCTGTGCGCTCTGGCCGAATTGAGGAGTTTTCGGGACATGTGATTGGGTGATGATCGTTTCCAACGGCCAACCCGGCAGCCCCGCGAGTGCAGCCAAGGCTTTCGGATCGCCAAAGCATTTGAGTTCGCTGGCCAGGTATTCAGCGGCTATGGGAATGGCCTTGCGGAGTTCTCGGATAACCCTGTCACGGACGGTTTCCGGTTTTATGACCCCTGCTTTGCCTGGGTAGCGCGGTCTAAACCTGCCGATCCACTTCTCCTGGACAATTTCGGGACCTTTGATCCAGTACCGCTCGTTGTAGGTTTCAACCCGGCCGAACAGGTAGACCTTGTTGCGGTCATCATTCAGTTGATCCTTGAATTCGCGAGAGTCACCGAACACGGAGAAACCCACTTTCCGGCCCGCGGGGTCAAGCAGATAGCCGGTGAGGCGGGGTGGTTTACCGACCTCGAACTTCGTTTCGGGAGGTCCGGCAAGTTTCCCGACAAACACACAGGAAGTGCCGTTCTCGATCACGGCGTCATAGCGGTCCACAACCCTTGTGAGATCATCCCATGAAGACGGCAACAGCAGGGCCACCTGCCACGGTTCCTTCAATCCGAACGACTTGAGACGGCCCAGTGATTCTGTTTTGGCTTTTGACGCGGCGCCGGCCTTCTTATCTGGTTGTGTATTCGTTGATGTGGCCACAATCGTTCTCCTGGTTGCCTCTGGCTGGGGCTCGTGTCAGTAAGTGAGACCTATTGAAGCGGTTATCCCCTTGAGGGAGTGGTAACCGGCCTGCAGGGAAACTCCATTGAACGTCAGAAACTCGCTGGTTGGGATCTTCACCATGATACCGCCGCCGCCACCTCCAAGGGCGTTGTAGGAATGATGGGTTGACCAGAGTTTGCCGGTATTCTGGGAACGCCGTATTTCCTGGACCTCTTGGTAATAGAGTCCTCCCTCCGCGAATACGGACACGCCCTTCAACGGGTTCAGGAAAAGCATGAAGTCAACCCCAAGACTGCCGTCGATATTCTTTTTCCCGAGCGAATCGGATGGTCCCATGAAACTCTCTGTTCCAGGAGGGATCACGTTGATATCGTCACCGGCGTAATCGCCCGAATCGATGTAGGAGACCTCGACGCCCACGTTCATCCCCCGGAAGCCGAAGCCGCCACCAGGATGCCCTTTCCCTTTAGGCAGGTAACTGCCGTTCAGCCACACAGCATGGTAGCCGTTTTCATTTCCCTCGTTCGCGGCCAGCGCCGGCAAAGACATTGCCAAGAACGACAGGGCCAACAATGCAATCAAGTTCTTTTTCACAAACACCTCCAGGTTGGCAGAGGGGGGAACCCCTATGCGGCCAGTTTTTCGTCTTGTTTGAAACGATGGGCGTACATGGCCCGCCCCGCTTCAAGCATTTGTCGTCTTATTCCGGAGAAGTCCATGTCAACAGGGTTTGAACCGCTCTCTTTAATGCTCTCCACGACATCTTTATCTTCTTTGGCCACGTCGAAGGCTAGGTAGCGCACAAAGAGCTCCGCATACAGATGGTCGAGACTCAGGTTTTCTCTCCGATCCTCGGCAAAGCTCCCCGTTCGGTTACGTTGCCCGTTCAACTCAAGCAGGCGCCTCATTTCAATTGCCGAAAGCGGGGTCGGAGGCGAGACTTTCGACAAAGAGATCAGAGCCTTGACCAACGTGTCTGGAGAGGTCGTCTCCCAAGAGCGGTCCTGGCCGAAAAAAGTGCCGCTGTCTGCATCCTGTATTTTTTGCTGACAGTCCGAAACACTCCACCGGAATTTGTCCTCTACCTGCCTTTGAATCTCCTTGACGGTGGTAGCCGGTAATGCACCGCACCAGTCAGAAACTCCATACTCAACCGGAGCCGACTCCTTGTCGTGCAGGAATGAGACGATCCATTGGGACTTGTTACCCTTATACCCCTTGGTTTTCCTCAACCAGACATGCTGACCGTCCGGAGTGAGTGCAATGAACACGTTGTTTTTTGCTGTGGACGGCTTGCCGATCGTTTCCCATTCCCACTCGTACGATGATTCTGCCCCCAGAAACCCGTCAATGGCGGCTGCTTCACCTGCGTGTATCTGCTTGGTGACCATTGCCGTTTCATCGCTTGTGGCCGGGATCCAATGCGAACCGACGTATTCAGGCTCCAGCAGCTGGAACCCGGTGATCAGATCCTGCTTACCGAAGACCGGAGGCCCGCAGACCACATCGAGTCTGAACCATTGTTCGGCCTGGTCGCTGATCACCCGTTTGTAAACGTCCTGGCCAACCGCAAAGAAGGAACCGCGAGTTCCGCGCGGAGAGAGCGTGGCAAGGAAGGCAAAAGGGGAGAGTTTCGCACCATCTTTTGCGCCGTGAGAATGTCTATTCATGGTCACCTCCCGGTGTGTGTAGCTTTGCCTCGAACTCGATATCCCCAAGGTCTTCAACGACGAGAGATGTCACCGAACCAAGGACTGTCGGGCTGACCAGCAACACCTTCTCGTGGTCTCCCGGTTCGGCGTCGAGAGAGAACACAGGGTAATTCTTCCAGTTCGGCCCAACTGTGCTGGGGTAGGTATTCGAGAGCAGCCAGGTTGCAAGTTCCGTCAGGCCCTTCGCAGCCGCTGCGTGTGTCCGGACTATCAGTTCGGCGTCCACTTCGGGGTGGCAGGAGTTCGAGTACAACACCGCCGCGACCCTGTTTTCGTTTGCAAGAACTATGTTCAGTCGAGTTCCCATGACAACCACCTCAAAACGAATTCATTTCGACAACAGCGGGCGGAATGGTGCTTGAGTCTATCTTAAAGACCGTCGCCGGAGCGATGAGGCCGGCAAACTCGTTGGCCTCTTCCAGACTGTCAGTATAAAACACAGCACAGTTGAGATCGTAGGAATCTACGAAAAGCCCGTTATCCTTCTCCCCGACCAGGGCAAGGTAGTGTTTGAGGAAACTTTCGGCCCGGTCGCCCATGTAAAGCTCGTTGTGGAACTTGGCACCTCTCCCGAATTCGAGGATGGATGAGATGTCTTTGTCCTCGTCCGGCCATTGGGCCTTTGCTTCTGCCATATACGCATCAAGGACCGTGTTGAGTGCTTCTGTTGAGGCAACAAGCGACAGGTCGGGTACATCCGGCAGCGGAATGTATTCAAATGACTCACCCTGCTCCCGATAATAAGCAGGGGCAAATGTTCTTATCAGATTACTGGTCTTGATGTCGGCTATTTTTTCGATGATAGCGGCCAGCAGAGCCAGGCCGGTCAGCACCACAGACTCGTCTTCTGCTTCTGCCTGCTGTCCGTCTTCTTTCGGAACCCAGACCCAGGCAGACACCCATGTCCCATCATCGGCAGGGGCAAGGACGGGGGAATCGTCAATCTGGAGTTCGTCGTTCGCATACATCCTTCTGGCCTGTTCAATGATGTCGGGATTCGCTTCGGATAGGTCGATTACACCATGACACTCGTTGACAGCGGCATCCAGGTCGCGCACCGAACCGGCCAGGTCACCACGTTCCCAAGTGGCAATTACGTCTCGTGCGGCTTTCATGAGTTTGGCTATGGGTGTGAAGTTTATAAGCATGGTGATCCCTCCTGTCGGCTGTTTATTTCAAGAAGCGAAGTGGTTTCGGGACGAAGGGATTACTCACGCGGCAGACGTTTTTTGGCAGGTGCAGACCTCTTCACCCCAAACCGTTTCCATGCGGCAGGGTCACAGGGAAGCGGCGTGACGCGACCTGATTGCAGGTTGATGAACTGCGCCGAGAAGTCGAGGCCGCCATTCCTGAACAAGCCCCACAATAGCTGTAAAGCAAGGGTGGCGACTGTCTGGCAGATGAACAAGTCCTGCTTCTCAAGGGCTTCTGCCAATGAGCAGGTAGGCATGTCTTCTGGTTCAGGTATCGAAGCATCCATGATTTCGGGGTAAAGTTCCGTGATGGTAGGCAGACGCATAGGGTTATGACTCTTGCCTTTTGACGGGGTGTCGCTGAACTTCGGCTGGCCGATACAGACCTGGCCGTCCTTCATGCGGTTACCACAGTCGAGCCAATAGGGAGTTGAACCGTAATTGGCCCTTTGTGCGAAGAAGTTGTGAATATCCCGGCGACCCTCTTTGGTATCGACGCAGGAAATGTAGATATTCTCGTTCGGACGTGACCCTGGCCCGAACTTTGTAGGGATGGCTTTCCAATCCAACCCGTAATACATGTTGAGCCTGCTCACCAGCACGATGGCTTTGTTCAGGCCGACATCGCTCTGTGCGAACAACTGACGACCAACATTGCTGATGCTCACTGTGTCGGGGTCGTAAACCTCAAGGTCGAAGCCTGGATGTCCAAGGGCAACCAGGGAGAGGTGAAGTCGGGCGAGGCCGGAGAGGACTTGTGAACCCGTTCCCCCGCAACCGATCAGCACGACTGAGCATTTATTGGTCAAAAGACCTGGCTGGACTATGTGTTTCATGGTTCACCCCCTGGTGCGTTCAACGTGCTTATAATATAGCATTGTTTATGTTATGTTGTCAATATTGCACTAGGCTGGATATAGTATTTATTTGCTGTTGTTGGCGGTCAAAGGTTGTGTCGGCTAAAGAGCTGTTCGGGATTGAAAGAGAGGGGGATATAAAGACCACCGACGCACAGCCTGAAGGAAGCACTTTCGTCCTGGGCGGCACCAAGAGAACCGATCACACCGGAAATCTTGTATTCGCCAAAATCATCTGCATCATCAAGGTCACTGAACCCGGCATGGTGGTAGCCGTGGCTGTGCAAATCAATTACAAGAATCTCGTTGTCCGGCAGCACCGGGCGGTGGACTTCAAGGTATTCGCCAGTAGCAACTATCTCCTCAAGCAACTGGTAGCGGAACGCCCCTGTCTCCGTGTCGAGGATGACCCACCCGGAACACTCGTTAGGATGCTTATCAAGTGCGTCAAAGAAAAATTCACGGACGAGGTGCAGAGGGAAGTCCATGAACAGCTCAGTAACCTCCTCTACCTCACCGTAGGGAATCGGAAGTGGCACCTCATATCCGGCCACCCGCTTGATAACGTGCATCCAACTCCGTCTGGCCTCAAGGAACACGCCATTTGAAGCGATGAGCAGCCTGTGACAGTTGCCGACAAGCGGAGCCAGCGGTTCATGCTTCGGAACCATGACGGTCGGGACTTGCTGTTGAAGGAACAGATCGTGAGGATTCATCTGGCCTCCTGAGAGCCTTCAAGGTACTCAAGAAGGGTAACGCCCGTCTCCACGAGTGCGGAGGCGGGAAACGTGTTATGAACCCCATCCAGCATATCCTTCCAGAAACCGAATGAACCTTTTTTGCTATGAACGAGTTTTTGAGGAGCGTGGACGTTCGGATGAGAAAAATAAGACATGAAAAACGCCCGTTCCCATTCGGTAATGCTCTCCTGCGAGGCTGAATCGGGGACGAGGACGTTCCCTGTGCAGATAGACCCGTTGCTCCACACGTTGAAGAAGGGAGCCTGATACAGTTTGGTTTCGGGTGTCGGTCGGGAGTTGCCCTTGACGGCGAACACCGACCAACCCTTTTCACCTACCCTGAACACCAGACCTGGGCATGGAACTTTTGCGGTACGCTTCCCGATTTTCTCGTCGGCGCAGTTGAAATAAATCTGCCGGACGGAAGGCTTGCACCACCACGTCACCGTGTTGGGAGTCACGCTCAAGACAGTTTCGGGCAGGAAACCACCCATTTTGATATTGTTTACAAGGAGTGCCGCCAGTTCACCGACTGACTCGATAGTGGCGGGGATGCCAGCGCCGAGAGCCTGTGTGCCGTCTTCCATAGCGATGACATCGTTGACCGTCGCATACGACTGCTGCGCCCCTTGATAAAACAAAATCGCTCTGGTCAGTTTCATTGTTTCCGAAGAAGCGGAATGTACGGATGAAGTTATCGGCATATCAGACCTCCATCACCAACCGGAGAAGTTTCTCTACCGAGGCGGTGTAATTGATGTAGTTGTCAAGTGCATCGAATAGGGATTTGAGCTGTTCTGGGTCGTTGTTCGAGATGAAATAGCGGTGGATTTCGTTGACGCAATCCGACTCGCAGATGTAACGGTAATAATCGTCATATATCTGTGTCGTGGCGTCCAGGTCATTCCAACGGATCAGCAAGGCCGGAGAAGCATGGTTCATAGAGATGCCGACTGAATGGTGGTCTTTTTCCTTGTCTTTCTCGTAGATCGTGAGCAGGGCTGATGCAACCTGTGCGACGAATTCATCCTTATGGGTGGTCAGCTCCCGTATTTGCTCCATGCTCATCAGCGAACCGTATTCAACCGCCCATTCCGGCATGTGTGCGTAGAGGTCGCTTTTCTTGAATACGTCCAGCGACTGTTCCTCAAATTCCTCTGCATCCATCTCACCGATCATCTCTCCAAGGATAGAGCTTTCGTCCTCGTCGCCCATCCAGTAGTTCATCGAGCACATTCCGTAGGTTTCTTGAGGGGTCACGCAATACATGGACTTCTCACAAGTGGCTCTCGTAATAAGGCCGATGACGGTACGCCCGAAACCTGGGATTTTCTTTTCCAACTCCTCGATCTTCTTGCCGATGAATATTTCGTTCCAGGAGTTAGTGAAGATGCCGAAGTTGATGGTTCTTTGTTCGGGGTCGCCGCCGCAAATCTTGATAAGGTCGTTTTTCTCAACTTCCTCGTCGGTGATAAGGTCGTCAAGACTCTCGGAATAGATGACCTTCATATCGAAAATTGAGAGAGCATCGCTGTGTTTTGCGGTAAAGCGGTCAAGGACGGACTGAAAGATCATGTCGTTGCAGTTCCACGCCTCCGGTATGTCGGTTTCCAAGACCAGACCTGCGTCAATGAAGGTCAGCAGGTCGAGGCATGATTCGAGCGCCCCTGCCTGGACGGTGTGCGATGCAGGGATGGATGAGGGCAACTTCGGCAGGGAGAGTCCGAACGAAGGTCTGGTCAGGGGAGCGGCGGCAGGCTGTGCGACGGCGGTATGAACCGTCTGTTTTGCTTTCCGGCTTCTGACTTGATGAACTTTTGCAGGTTCGATATACATGGCTTGACCTCCTCTACGTTTACTGCCCCACCAAACGCCACTTCCGTTCCCCCTACGACCCGTTCCAACCTCTCGCGGAAAAGGGTCAGGCGGCTCATCCCTTAGTACCTACAGGCTTGCTGAGGGTAAATACCAGAGCGCCGTTCTTTACTACTCCTTCGTCAACCTCGGAAGCCGTAATTTCGGGATAAGCACCGGAGAGCAAATCCCTCACGGCGAGGGGGGAAAGGGAGGGGTCGGGGTCATTGACCACCATGCTCCCGAATTTGAACTGCCTTGCGAGTGTTGCGGATTCTATAGTCATAGTCGGCCTCCTTGAAATTTGATCGTGGGGAACAGGGTGTCAGGCCATTAGAACAGTTCCAGCAGACTGGTCTGCTGTTCGGCGGCACTTTTCACGGCGGGTTTTTCCACGACCTGCTCATTGGCCGATTCCCCGCCCGTTTCCTCATCATCGCCTTCTTCTTCACCGGAAGTGCTGGCGGGTTTGACTGTTGCCGCCTTCGTAGCGATTGTGCGGGCGGCGGGTGCGGTTTTCTTGGTAGCTTCGGCCTTCTTTTCGGCAACCTTGGTGGCGGCGTTCTGCTCGATTTCGAGCATCTGCGTCTCGAATTGTGCAAACATCGAGACTGTCCGGTCGGCATAGTTCGCCAACAGCGCGGGGAGTTCGGCATCCAACTCTTCGGGCGTGGCTGTGAAAGTCATAGGAGCGAGCGGCGGTGCGCTCTTGGCATCGCCAAGGGGGCGGGGGTCGATAATGAGGTTGATCTTGCCACCGGCTACGCCTGTCATCAGGATTTTGATCTGTGAAGTTGCGGTCAGCTTTGCGAGTTGAGTAAAGAACATAGGCCACCTCCGAATGTTTTTTGTTCCGTCATGCTATATATATAATAAGCATTGTTTGTGCTATTTTGTCAATAGAATACAAAAATAATCAGTCTCTTATTGTTGCGGCCAACAGGGAGTTGATGCCCCTGCCGTTTTTTCCGTTTCTGGCAATCCATTTGCCGGTTCCAGGCCAGAAGTCTATCTTCCCGCCCTGCCCTTCTACGATCAGGTGCGCCCCATCGTTGCGGGTTTCAAACCGGACGTCTGCCTTTCTCAAGATTTCAGCACGTTCGATACGGTTGGCGGCGTGGCGCTCCTGTTTGTCTGCCCGCATCGCCCTGAAAACATCGCCCATGTCACCCATAATCCCCTCCCTTACTCGTTGTCGTTGAATTGCATGAAAGCGGGGATTTTGCCAGTGAAGTCGAAACCGGAATTGATGATGGCCTTGATAAACTCGTCCTTTTTCCCGACGGACAATCGGGAGAACGAACCGATCATGTGGCGATCCACGCCGAACTCCTTTGCAATGGCCACGATCTCCGCCTTGGTGAGAAGCGCCAGGAACTCCGAGTCGATCTTCCAGTAGTCAGCCAGTTCGATGCCGAGGTATTGAAGCGTCGTTTTCACTTCCGGTTCGCCGACATCCGGCATCAGGACCAGAGCCATTGCCGTGATGAGTTTAGTTTCGGCGGCCTTATCCAGGCAATCCACGACAGCGAAGATATGGGGCAGGCGATCTCCACGATTGCAAGATGAAGAGTCCACCTTGTCCGCTGTAATCTTTTCGTAGAATGGGGTGATTTTATAATCCTTGATGTGGCTCGCTTTGCCGGACAGGATGAAACTGAGGACTACCTTCTGTGCCAGGTCCGGGTTAGCCGCAAGGTTCTTTTGTGCAGCAAAATTCCAGACGTTGCGCCGGTAAGTCTGCATACCTGAACCGACATGGATTTTAGCGGGAGGTGCAGGTGTTGGGTCTGGTTGTGGCGGTGTTGGTTCGTCGATCAATGAGAGTTGGGTCATGGCGACCTCCTTGAGTGTTCGAGTTAAAATTCGCCGTACTTTTCCCGCATGATCCTGCCGAGTTCAAAGTTCTGGCGGTTTATGACTTCGGAGTAGAGAGTTTCCCAGGTGATCCTGTTCAGACTGAACCCCCTTTCATACGCTTCCTGTTCGGTATAGCCGAGGGTTGTGATGATCTCACGAAGGTAATGCACGCTGGCAAGCAGACTCCTGATGTGCTCTTCACGTTCCGCCGCTGTGTATCCTCCCAGGTCCACCACATAGGGCACCGGGGTGGCCACTATGAATGGGTCTACAATCTTTTCGCCTTCTGTTAAAAACTGGTGAGATAGAATCGTCAGCTTATCGGCTTTTGGCATAAAGACTCCTGTCCTTCTCTGTAATGTTTATAATATAGCATTGATTGTGCTATGTTGTCAATGAGGTACAAGGAAAACGAGGGCATTACATCCCCTGCAACCCCCGAGGGCCGGTCGATATTGCTTACGCGGCAAAAATGGCGATGTGTCCAGACAGAGAGGGAGGGGTTTCGAGTAGGTTGGGGGGATGGTGGCGGTTGGGGGTGTGTTGCTTCGTGGCAGCGATCCAGGCGTTTCCAGCCGTTCATTCCTGCGTCATTGCCGTATAGCCTGTCGGCGGCAGATCTTCCCTGATAGCGATGGCCATCTGTGGACGGGAAGACTGAATTAAGCGGGTGTTAAAGGCAGAGAGGCGTCATCATCAGATGTCGCCCAGGAACTCATACCCAAGTTCGAGCAGCCTGACTCTGGCGGCTTCACGGGCCTCATTAGGCGAACTGGCGAACACTCGCTCGACCGGATCGTCGGAGAGGACCGCGTTTTCCACGGATTCATCATCGGTGCCCTTGGCAGCGAAGATGCCAACAACGGAGCAGCGTCCAGTCAGGGGTTCGCACTGGCCGCAGTCGCATCCCTGTTCATGCCGGTCCGTCATGATATATCTGGTTATGGCATATTTATGTGTCACTGACAGACTCCTCTAAGCGCTTTTGTCTGCCCGGCTCTCACAGATCGGCGCAACCTTGATAACAGACCCAGGTGGTACGAGTCAAGAGCAGCACCGTCCCGACGGATGTCTTCAGGGATATCCACGATATCTGCGAATGTGGATCGGAACAAGGTCATGTAGATTTTGTAATACTCAAGCGAAAGCGGTCCACTCAAGGACGCTTCCGATAGGAAGTGAAGCAGTTCGGGGTCGCTTGCCTGGGCGAGGAAGTCATCCCACTCTGCCTTATCTGCCCTCTCAAGCAGACTTACAACGTTCCTGACATGGAGGTCACGCAGAAGGCTTTTCTCGGCCGGTATTGTTGCAGCAAGGGCCATGATTGCGTCAAATTGTTTCTTTTCTCTCTTGTCCAAGCGAGGCCTCCTTGGTGACAACCTTCTTTATGCTATCTTTCCAATAGATTAGCGGATCAGACTTCAACAGTTCGTGCATGGCTATGATCCTGGCGTCAGTCTGTTCTGACTCGATTGCGGCCACCTGCTTTTCAATGGCCGGGTCGCTTATGTCGACTCTTGAGCGGATCCGGTTCATTTTTCCAATCCAGACGGAGTCAGTAACAAACGGGCGGACATGTGCAAGGATGGCTTGAGCTGTTGCAAGGCCGCCCAGGAGCGGTTCGCATGAGACCGATGTCCGGTACCCGGATGTGTAAGCGTGCTGCAAGGATTCGAGTCTTTCGGCCGGTAGTGGCGCACAAGGTTCCCAAAAGGAGGTCACTCCCGAATCCATCGATCCGATAGTGAAGCGGAACATAATCTGGTTTCGGAAAGCAGAAAGTTCCGCACAGAGGTGTTGAACACATTCGAGATGCGGCTTGCTGACGATCAACACCTGGTTGCCGGCAGCCAGCATCAACTTGAGAAACCTCGTTGAGGCTTCGAGGGTGCCCAGGGTGATGTCATGGGTCGTGGGGAACATGATTTGGCCGTTTCGCTTCGGGTACGAGGTTCGCAGAGCCTTTTTGGTCAACTCCTCCCTGCCCCATTCCTCTCTTGGCCTCCACTTGAAACGAGCGGCATTGTGGGCGGCGAAGCAGTAAAGGCACAGATGCGAACAGCCTTTGCAGACATTTTCAGAATGCTCGGACCATTCCAGCGTGCCGAATCCAGACCGCTCTGAGTCGAATTCCCTTTTATCTTCAGTCATGGCTTGCCACCTTTTTGGTCCACACCGGAGGTCGCCTGGTCTATTTCCCAGGCAGCGTAAATACACCGACCGTCACCTACCTTGAAATCGTCAAAAGCGACCCCATCCCTGAACAGGAGGACATGCTTGGACACTTTTACTATGTAGGTACCCTCGGGGAATAACCTGGCGAAGTCCACCGGATTCATCCTGGGTTGTCCCTTGACGGCAGGGAACGATATCTTCCTGGCAAAGGGTTGCCGATCGATCCATGCAGAGAAATCGAATCTGCTGCTGCACCTGCGTCCCGCCTCTGCCAGCAGGTCATAGGCTTCGTCATACCGCATCCCCCGGGCCAATGCCAGGGCACGGACCGAACAGTCGTTCTTTTGGCGTTTACGCTTGCTGCCCGATCGGCCGGCGTCGGAATATACAAATTGGTAGCTCATGGGGAGCCTCCTGTCAGGGTGCAACAAGATCACTGCACATTTTAAGGTTGTTCTCGAATTCAGGACCGCTCACGCCGGCAAGACAGTACGACCAGGCCTGGTGTTCGTTTAACCACCTTGAGGACGTCACCCGAAACAGGCGCTGTTCGCTGTTATGTTTGTACTGGACCCTGTCACCGCGTTTGAACAAAGGGATCGGCTTTATCATGGTGTTCCTTTCATCCCCGCAAGGAAATATTGTCTGTCCACGGGGCTTTTGCCAGGTGCGGTTTGTAGAGATACGCGGCTGGCCTTCCTTTCGGGCGCCGGCCACCAACTGTCCCTTCCATCCAGACACACCAGTGCTTCCTTTTGGCCGTCTCGATGAAGAATTTGAGTTCTGCAGGTGTGTCGGCAAGGACATCCAGGCCATCATAACCCGGTCGGCCATCCCACGGGTGGCCAGCATTTCTGCGCAAAGTTTTCTCGGTCATAGTCCAACCTCATATAGCAACGGTGAACGTCGCTTTTCACGTTCGTTTACAGCTGGATCACCCAGGGGCGTACGGCTTCGAGGAAGGCACGTACCTTCCCGAGATCGAAGTTGAGGTCATCGGACGATCGTAGTCTGGTTTCTGCATCGATCCAGATCGGGGTGTCCCCCACGACCTGCTCCAGGATTGTCAACTGGCCGGTTACATTTTCCGGCGAAAGACCACCCGCGTAGCCGCAGGGGATCTCATGCAGTGGTTTGGGCCATGCGTCAGGCAGGATCCCCGCTCCATGGGACATGTCGAACAGCGCGGAGATGTTCTTGCAGCCGGCGGCGTGAGAATGTTCAATCAGAGCGGTATTGACGTTATCGTATTGGAAGATTATGGATTGCCCGTTCGTCCCCAGATCTCGCACGACCTCTGCCAGCCTCCCGAGACTGGCCTGGTGCACCCGGGCGTGCGTGTTGATCTGGAACCGCTGGAACATGTCCGGGTACAAGAAATCGCTGTGGATATTGAGGAAGTCCCTCTTCGGCCATGCGCCCATGAGGATCTCTTTGACCCACGACCCGCAGATGTGACCGCTGAAATTCATGCCCCTCCCGGCGCAACATTCAACAAGGGAAACCAACCAGTCGCGTGAAGGGAACCGGGTGTTCCCCATCGCATTGCGGGAGAGCAGGATGCCGAACTCCACAAAAGGGAATTCAACCGCCAATTCATAGAGTTTGTGAGGGTAAACGCTGTCATCTGCGCCCGTTACTGTTACTTTGGTGATCATTTTCTTCATAGAGTCTCCTTGTAGTGTCAGTCTTTGGATTCAAGGGCATGACCCATCCCGAGGCATACGGTCGCCTCAAGTATCCTGCACCTGCCAGTTTGCCGGAAAGCATGCTTGGAGAAGCACCACCGGTCATGAATGTTGTACTGGTTGCCCTTCTCCACGGTCGTCCAGCCGAGGTCTCGCCGCCAGTAGCGCAGGAAGTCCGGCAGCTGGCTTTCACGCGTCAAGCCGAGTATCTCCAGCAGGTCGGTCGATGATCGCGGGAAGATGTGGGCCACCTGGATGACCGCGCTTTTCGCGCTCTTGTCAAAGAAGCAGCGGGGGTTGTACGTCCTGTGTTTCGGGCTCTGGGTGTAGAGGTGAAGGGCGCCGGAGACCGAAAACCCCTTGTCGCGGGCTATCACGCAAGGGTGATGCAATGCGGCCGCGATGTTCGCAGTCAGATGCTTGTCGAACCACGGCTTGATCCTGGTGGACTCCTCCAGAAACCGGCGATTGCCCCACCCCATCAGGAAGGCGGCGAGGTTATGGGCAAAGATCGTGCGCCGGGCCTTGTCGATTTCCTCTTTGGTGCCGACCCATGAGGACGATACGCTGATGAGCTGGACGCCGTTCTCCTTGATCCTGGTCGCGTCACTGTAACTGAAGCGGCTGTCGAACTGCGCCGGCCACTCCACCAGTTCCCTGGTGTCGAGCATCAAGCCTTGCGTCGGCCCTTCCGGCATGAAGTGTTTGACCGTCATGCCCTGCAGTGCCTGGGCGAGGAACCTGCGCTCCCAGTCGATGAACCCGAGTGAATCGAAAACTCCTTCGACCGTCAGGTCCTCCGCTGTCCAGTTGGGGGTGATGACCATCGGGAGGTTCGCCGATGAATGTTCAGGCAGCGCCCGGGTCACCGACTCGGCCAGTGCGATCGTAGCAGGTACGGTGGAGGCCATCTGCTGGCTCGCCATCTCGACGGCCATCGCCAACCAGATCAGGCGGTCGGTCGGCAGCATCGAGATGTGGTCGATCGTGTGGGTGTCCCGGCCGGTGACAATGATCTCGTCTCCTATGGAACGGGTGGAGTTCCCCCGCTGCGTTGTGACCCACTGCGGGTACCTGGCGACTGCGTGGTCTATGTCCAGCGGCTCGGTGATGTTGTTGCCGCCCACCAGCTGCTCCTCCATCACGCCGGTATGCACATTGACGGACAGCGAGGACATGAAGGCGATTCTTCCCATGTGCTTCAGGCCGATGGCGGTGTACCTCTGGCCGATCCTTGCCAGGTGAGCCCCGAACGGGAGAGAGGCCCGCAGGTCGTCAGTGAATGCCACGATGTTCGGGTACTGGTTGATGACCGGGCAGATGGGCAGATGCGGCGGCATCTCTGTTTTGTCGCATTGCAGCCAGCGCAGGTTCATGCCCTTGTCGATGCAGTAAATGGCGTCCCGCAGGCAAAGAGCCACTTCACGGGAGGTCGGTGCCGGGAGGTCGGGGTTGATGCCCTGCAGGCAGGAGCTGAGGTACTCGGTCAAGGTGGACATCGGGCCGGCGATCATGGCCATGAGATCCCGCTTGAGTTCGAGGATTTTGGAGAGCTTGCCAATATACCCATCCTCACGCAACACCTTGGAGAGATGGACTTTCGACCCGTTGATAGTGGCCTCGATCTTCTCGTTCAGCAGCAGTCCGTCAGCCAGGCCGGTCGGGTCGTGCTTGCGGAGCATTTTCGATGTATCGGCAGCGTAATAGTCCCCATAATTTCCGTGGTCGCGTGAGTCAAACAGCACCAGTGAGTCGCGGGAGTTCCCGTCCTTGCGGAAAGCTGCCAGTTCGGCTGCGATGCGGTCAAGGGTCGTAAAGGAGATTCCTGAGTCAGGTTTTGTGTTCATACAGGTCTCCTCATGTAAGAATGATCTCGGTACGGGGGTTTTCGGCGTCTACGTCCTGCTCGACTGTGAAGTCGAGAAACTCGTCGCTGTCGTCGATAAGCACTTGGCAGCGAGTGAGCACGTCCTTGACCGGCTTCAGTGAACCGATGAGGTTGTCCCGGTCGAGAATGAGGCATCGCTTGTTCCTTACCAGACGTCTCACCAGCAAGACTCTTTTACCTTCTGGCCGGCCCCAGATGTAGACCGCGTTGTGAAGCACCTTGGACCAGCGATTACGAATGTTGGAGTAGATGTACCTGGGTTTGTTGTTCCAGGCATTGAGTGAATCAAGATACAGAGTGGTTATCAGCCTGTTGCCGTCGACATGAACAGAGATGTTCTGGCGCTCTTTCGGTTCCACCGGTTTCTTGCCGTGGCGCTCCCTGCACTCGATCGGGCAGCTCCTGCAGGTTGGATGGCCGATATCGAACATCGGCCGCCCGACCGGGCAGGGGATATATGGGCTTTTCTTGAGTGCGAAGTTCTTCATTATCTTCTCAGGTCCTGATTTATGCCGTGAAGTAGCCCTGGCTTGGCGAGAATCGCTTGAGGAAAGCCGGGACACGGGTAAGCCCCAGTATTTCAAGATCCTTGTCAGAGGGGCCGTTTTTGAGCCTGTAGAGTGATAGGAGCGCGTCGTTGATCTCGTTATCCGGAGCGTGTTCGTCGCCTCCGTCGGTCGGGTATATGTACAGTATCCTGTCTTCGTCGAGGAACCAGTCACCTTGTTCAAGTTCAGGTAGTTCTACATAAATCCGTTGTTCATTGTCGTATAGACCAGCCATAAGCACCTCCGTTAGGCGGCAAATTTGTAACTGTCGAAGTCCAGACCGTACTGAGCGGTTTCCAGGTAGCGAAGCGCCCGTGAGAGTTTCAGTTCAGCGAAGCGCGAGAATCCGGTGCCGTCAACCGAGTCACAGCCAAACTCAAGAGCCTTCTGCAAACGGCCCAGGGTGTTTACTCTCCCCATGTGAACCCAGATGCCCTTCTTCTGAGCCCTGCTGATCAGGTAACGGACGTGATCGTTAAATTTGAACTCCGTGCTTCCGCCAATGAAGATGGCGTTTATCGAATCCCAGGGGACCGTCGAGGCGGCCTGACCGTCCTGCAGCACGTAACCGATCGGGAGGTTGCGCTTCTCTATCTCGGGAGCCCATTGGTTGAACAACTCGCTGGTTATGCGAGCCGAACCGACGTAATCCGGTGCAGTCACAAACAGGGGATTCGTCCCCTTCAGCCGGTCAAGCATACGGATGAAAGCGGTTTCATCCCAATCGCTATAGGCAGCGTTGTCGGCCGCAAAGGTCAGACCCGGTAGATTTTTACCACCATCGTGAGGCGTCAAAAGCTGGCCGAGGTTCGGGTGACCGATGTATTTCCTAACTGTAGGGGTGGCCCCGGAGACAAGTATCAGCATGTCGTTTCTGCCGCGTGCGGGTTGAACCAGACTTTTTCAGAGATCATATCTATGGTGCCGTAGATGTAGTTCTTGATCGACCGGGCAAAGGAGTGTTTGACCTTTTCACTCCCATCGCCGGCCTCAACGATTGCCGTGAGGGTGTCGATGGTCTTCTGTGTCACGCTGGCGAAGCAACGGGCGCCATCCTGGGCTTCTATCTTGACCACGATGCGGTCGCACTTCTCTATGTCGGTGATCATCACTCGATACCCGACCGGGTGGTGCAGGACGAGACGGACGCGATAACGACCAAATTCCTTGGTTTCGATAGTGTTTGTCATAAGCACCTCCGTGTACTTCAATGATATATAATATAGCATTTACTGTGTTATATTGTCAATAGGAGATAGAAAAAAGCCGCCTCCAATCACTGGAAGCGGCTTTTGATATAACCCTTGTAACCTGATTACTTCTTGGCAGCCTTCACCGGTTTGGCGTTCAGATCCTTCAGCGACTTGCCGGGTGTGAATTTGCCGTTTGTCTTGGCTTCGATCTTGATCTCTTTGCCGGTCTGCGGGTTGCGTCCGGTGCGGGCAGCGCGAGATGTCGCGCTGAATGTTCCGAAACCGACAAGAGTGACCTTGTCGCCGGCCTTGATGGCAGCGGTTGTGGTCTCGATGAAGCTGTTAAGAGCCTTCTCTGCCTGCACCTTTGTCAAGCCGGCATCTTCTGCGATCTTTGCTACGAGTTCTACTTTAGTCATCTGTTATCCTCCTTGTTTGTGATGTTCCTGGCAAGCCAGGTTATCCCGCTATTTTGCTTCGGGGATTTTCTTTGTTTTCTTTGGTTTTTTTTCAGATTTGCGGTGCCGGTCGATGATTGTGGAAAGCCTCACAGTGCTATTTTCATCAAGCAGTGACCATACATCGGAGGCCCCGAACTTGCTCGTCTTACGCCATTCAGCGCCGGCCTTACCGACCATGGTCAGTTCACCCTCCAACTTCAAGATTCTCAAGATTTCACGAATCGTGTTGATTTTGAGGTGCGGGAAGTCCTTTTCGAGAGACGCGACAGTGAATTCCTTTTCCAGTTTGTCCCTGAAGACCAGCAAGACAGCCTGCGTCCTGGGTGATTTCTTCTTCTTCCGCGGCAAACTTGCTATAAGCTTGAGTCGCGCAGCTTCGTCCTCTGTGGCCGGACGGCGCGGTGAATCATTTACAATATCCACTCGCTGGTACTGGCCGCACGCGACGCAAGTTCTCCTGTTGTCCTTGTAGAGTTCGCGGAGCATCTTTTTCTGGAGAGTCACTGTGTCCCTCATGACGTCCAGAGATATGTCAGGCTGGCAGCGAAGGAGGGCGAAGCACATTGCCATGGTCCCTTTATCTGTCCCCCCGGGGAAGGCCATATTGATCACGTCGAGCAATTTTGACAGTTCGGCGTCTTCTACAGGTTCCTGTCCCATCAGGGCCTTAAACAGCTCCCGAAACGCCTTGTTTTTGAGCTTGATTGCAACACTCATCTCACGTCCTCCTCACGAGTCTCACTATGCAGCCATGAGTTCTGCCGCTTTTTGCGTTTGCCCGGCCTGAGTGTAAGCCTGGGCCAGCAGTGTCCTGACACTGTGGTCTTTCTTCGACATTCTGTAAGCGGCTTCCAGTCGGTCGATTGCTTCCGAAAGTTGTTTCTTCCTGACAAGGATCCTGCCGAGTGCGAACATCGGCCGCCATTGGGCGGTATCATACTTGAGGGCCTGGCGGTATGCAGTCAAAGCGGCATCGTCCTCTGTTGCCTCTTCCAATGCATTCCCCAGGGCCGACCAGGCTTTCGCAAACTCCGGCTTGAGCGTCACCGACTTCTTGAGGAGGTCGAGCGCTTTATCCAGATGGCCGGCATTTAACTCGCGGTATCCCTCCTGGAAGAGATCCTCCGCAGAAGGTTCGATTGGCTTGGGTTCTGCCGTTACTTCGGCCGGTTGGTCAAAAAGGGAAGGTTCAGCAACTTGTGCGCGAACAGATCCCTTCCTCTCCAGCGGCTCGTTATCGTGCAGCAGAGGGGCTATGAATGCATTGACCACTGGTGCCGACGTCTTCTCATCCCTGATCATCGTGGGGATCGGCGGCCAGACTATATCAATTATCGGTGAATCATGCCAGAGCGAAAGAATCGCCCAGGCTGACATGACTCCTTTTTTCCCTTTTTCACTGAACATCCGCTCGATCTCAACATCGCCGCAGACATGGACGGCGCCTTCCATCCCCTGCCCCACAATGATAACGATGCTCTGGCCGATGATATCTTCGAGTATCTGGCGGATCGTCTTGCCGGTGAATTCCACAGACGGATAGTCGTAAAGTTTGCCGTGGATGAGTTTTTTGGCGTCCATTGAAAAAATCATCTGTTATCTCCTCCAGTCAGGTCGCACTTCATCGATGCTGAACGGCATGCTGATGGTTGACTGCGTTCTCGTAATTGCCACGTACAGGCAGTTTATTTCCTCGTTGACCTGTTGGAGGTCGATCACAAACGGTTTCTCGCCCTTTGCCGGCGGCTGCGAGGCCTTCTTCTGCATTGTAGCGATCTTGTCTGCGGTGATAAAGTCGTCGCACAGGCTAACTGTTGGATATTCTTGTCCTTTCGACTTGTGGGTACTTGCATAAAGTGTATCGGCGCGCTCTTTCGGCACCTGGCTTTCACGCAGCATACGAATATAATCGAAAAGGGCGGGGCCATATTTGACTACGACCTGTGACATCAGTATCAATTCCCGGTCGTTGGTCAGGGCCTGGTACTCAAGAAGTTCCTCAAAGCAGTTGAATGACTTGATGAGTTCGTCCCTGATGCGAGCGTGTTGTCCAAGGTACAGATAGAGGATGTCGAATAAAGAGCCGCCCTCACCTAGATAAGTATAACTATGGAAGCCACCTTCGAAACACGGGTTTCTGGCCGTTCCATAAATCATGTCGTCGATCGCCTGGACAATCAGTGAGAGGTTCCCACGTGCAAGCACTGCCCTTATGCCGGTCGCTTTACCGTCACCGAGGCCGGTAACCTTGGCATCCCAACCCGGGAGAGCCAGCATCGATTTAAGGCGGAGCGCCTTCATGGCCAGATCAGCGATCCGCTGGTCAAACCGGAAGCTGTTCGTCAGGGAGAACGATTTGTAATCGACCTTGGCCAGACTATTGATGGCATGCCTGAACGAATAGAGTTGTTGTCCATCGTCGCCTACTAGGATTTTTTTCGGCCACTCCTGCTGCATGATGATGCCGAGCGACACGCCGGACGTATCTTGAGCCTCATCACAGAGAATGTACGAATATTCGAGCGTGGGACCGGAGAGAGCGTACAGCTTCAGATATGCGTCGTGTGTGATCGGGATTGTTCCCTGGTACATGTCTTTCATCATGCCGTATGCCGTCGACAGGATCGTGGAGAGATTTGCCGCGGCGAACTGCTTTGATTGCGCATCCTTGATGGTCTCGATGTAGTTTAAGTCCTCCATCTTGGTCACATTGCTGTTGCAATAGTAATTAAGAAAACCCAAGGCGTGGTGCGCGGTGGCGAAGAGTGCGTCGGGCTTGACCTTCCCGGCAATCTCCGGCCGGGTGATCAGATCGACAACTCGGTATCCGCCCTTCTCATGGAGTCTATACCGCGCACGAACACCGTAATTTCGGTAGGCAAGCGAATGCGTGGTTTCTATGGTTACATTGGTGAGGCCAGACTTCTTGAATTTACGGGCAGCCTCCTCGCGCATAGCCTTGTTATAGACCAGGTAAAGGATAGGTTCTTTGGCCCGGCGGAGACAGAAATGCTTTAAAGCTTCGGTCTTGCCCGAGCCAGCAACAGCCCTCACCAGTCCGTTACCTTCATGGTCAACTACTGCATTTTGTTCGTCGGTGAGTTTCATCAGCAGCGGTCCTTGTTCAAAAAGAGGTTTGCCTTTCGCACTATTTTCCTTGCCTTGTTAACCAGACGCTTTGCCCATCCATCATCCTGGCAACAGGTTCTTACCCACTTTCCGCCCCTGATAAACTCAACCGACCCATCTGCCCGGAAGCGATGGAGAACGTGGTGGAGCAGGAGACATTTCCGGCAAAAGGCAACGCCCTCAACAGTGACCACCGAGGGGATCAGACTTGTAACCGACCCGCGCAAATACTCGTCCGGGATGTCTTCTTTACACCGGCTGCACCCGATCGTGAGAGAGTGCCAGGAAAGATTATTACTGAAAACGATCGGCATCTGAGTACCGATGGGTTGAGACGTGTTGAACATCTTTCGGAGTTTTTCAGTACGATGACTTTTCATGATTAGAGTAGACCTTCGGCCACTGCGTACTCGTAAAGCATTTCTTCAAGGCCGCCAAGAGGCCCGCTGTACTGACTGTTGCCCAGGATCAGCCAGTAACCGAGTTTCTCGTCAAAGTTGATATACACGTCGCCGGCGTACACGTAGACCGGAGCTTCGGGCTCACAATCACAGACACCGATGTCCTCGCAATCCTTGGCTGTCTTCTTTTGGACGGTCTGGCGCCACTCGGCAAGGCTTAGGACTGAACCCTTCTCTTTTTCGCTCATACATACCCCGCGTTGTCGAATTTATTGACGGCCTCGCAGAGATCGTCGATTGCCAGTACGAACCCACCCATGTGCTCTTTGCCATCGCGTCTGAGGTTGCGGACTCTTTTGGCAGCCAGTTTGATTGCGTCTGTCAGTGCTTCTTTCTCCTGCTTCATCATGATCTGGATGGACGTTTGAGTCACCTGCCGGCCGCACAGGACTTCCAGCTCCTCCCAACGGTCGTGGATGTTTTTCAGGTTGGTTTCGATCTGCGCTTCGGAGAACTCACCGTCTCCGGCCAGGTTCTCAGGCGATAGTCTGTTCGACAGGTGCTGGAACTCTCTGAACACGTCATCTGGTATCCCGAATGGCATGGTTGACTCCTTTTCAAATGCGCGATCTGTCTATCAGTTAAGGCTTCAATCCCTGCATCAAGCGCAGATCACGCTGGAGGTTGTCCAACTGCTGTACCAGGGGCGAAGGCAGGGACTCGACTGAGTTGAATTCATGCCGCTCCACTTCCAGCAGGCACTTCTGCATGTCTATGCGCCAGTCTCTCAGACGGTTCGCTTTCATGCGAACACCAGTTCCTGCTGGCTGGCCCCGAAGGCGCCCGGCAGTTTGGCGCGAGCGTTCACCCAGGGGCGATACTCGTTGAACGAGCAGGTTTTAAAAAACTTGCCGTTCACCCAGCGGGCGAAGTGACCCAACCTGATACGTGTGTACTCGGTCATGGGTGTCTTGACGACCTTGTGTTCGTGTGGATTGCGGTACACCATCACGAAAGGAGTGATTTTGAGTTCATGGAGTTTCCGCACACGCATGACATCCTCTTCAAAACTTGACGTAAAGCCGGTCAGCACATAACACATCTGCCTCCATGCCTTGATGTGCTTTGTCAGCGTGTTCACGCCCTTCAGCACGACTGATTCTGAAGCAGGCAGGTCCCAACTGTAGTGCAATGATCTCATGTGCTTCACGGAAGCCAGAGCAGCCGCAATCTCATCGGTCATAAGCCTGACGTCCACGCCCTGTGTGATGTCGATGTGGAGTCCGAGGCGCTTGATGGTTTCGAGTTTGGTCAGCACTAAGGGGTCTGCTGTGAAATTATTGTCCAGCAGGATCAGCCGGTTGCTATTGGGACTCAGCAGTTCCTCGATCTCAGCCACCTGGTAAAGGGCCCCTTCTTTTTCGGGCACACAACAGAAGCTGCAGCCGCGTACACAACCGCGCGATGAATAGCCTATGCCGGCGTCCACAATCTCCTGTGCGGAGGCCATTTTGCTTTCGGTGGTGGCGATGCGGCTGGCAATTCTGGGGAAGATATCCTCGGCTTTGTACAGGTTGAAGTCGGGGCGGATTCTCTCGATCTCCTTCGGCAGTTCGACTTTCAAGGAATAACCGGTACCGCCAAACTCGACGCCAGGATAATGTGAGAACATCTCAAGCGCCTTGTCCTTGTTCTGGGTGAACAACACCGACACGAACGTTTTGTCGAGGCCTTCAGGTGAGGCTGGATTCAGCACGACCTGGTGGCCCTGCTCTTTGTAGTAAGCGGAGAGCTTCATGATTGCCAGGTTGACAATTTTGCTGTCGTAATCGATCAGTCCGATTTTCATAAGCACCCCCGCTATATTGTCAATAGAAGCTGTAAAAAAAGCTGACCGGAAATCCGTATCAGCTGCTTGCTATGTGTATGTAATATAGCATCATCAAAGCTATTTTGTCAATAGCTTCATTTTTGACCCACACTCATTTCATCTGAGCTACATTTCGCACCGGCAACACACGAATCTCACCATCTTTCCCGGCGACTGTTATGTACTCCCGATCAGGGTCAAGGCCCAATCGGCTTTTTTCATCGAACGGGAGGGCGGCCTGGTTTACGAACCCAAACTGGACTTCGTCCCCACCCATCACGTACGCAATAACATCACCCTCGCGCAGCATTTCCTTGGCGACCTTTTCCAGGTTGATCCTTCGGCCGGTGGCGAGAAACATGAACAGCAGGGAAATCATGAGGGGTGGCACCAGCTCTGAACCGAGAAGGTTAAGGGATGAGAGGAGAGCCAGGTTGAAGAGTATGGCGATCGTAATGCATGCGGCATCAAGGAATCTGGGGAATCTCTTTATGAAATTGAAAAAGGACTTTCGCATCTCCTGGGTGAGGTTAAGCATATTGGGTCTGGACATCGAAGTCCTCCGTCATTATGGGATTTGATACATTACTCAGTACCTGTGCGCTTGTTGTTCTTGGATCCGTTGAATCCATCTCTTTCAGGCTCCTCATGGCCATTTCCGTACAGACTGAAACGCTTGCAAAATTGCTGTTCATTGCATTGCGACTGTTTGCCAGTGTCCAGCCAGCCCAGAACAACAATTCCGTCAAAATAATCATGGACTCGCGCCTCTTTGCCCCGTCCATCCTGGTACAGCAAACCCTTCTTGATTCTTGATGTGTTGCTAACCTTTTCTGCTCCGAATCTGAATATATCCATTGCCCTCTCCGTGGGAAAAACTCTTAATCAGCGTTCCGACCCCAACCAAGAAGCCGGCGGGTCAAACGTCACCCGTTATGCGGTCAAGTATCCTGTTGGCCTAGAATACGACTTCTCGCCGAGACCACGCATCATAGCCATCAACTGCTCTAATTCGTCAGGATTGAGTGGCGCCGACCTATTCGAAGTGTCAGAAGTGGGGGCGTACAACTTGTGCCGCTGGACGAAGGCATTAAAGAGACGATCTGTTTCCTTTTTCAATGCGGCGGTGTAATAGTCCACCATGTTTTTCAGGTCGATGTACTGGCTTGGAGTCAGATCAAGACCCACTTTTTTCAGTTTTCGGTTGCCGCGCTTGTAGTTGTACCAGTTGGAGGATGCAATGCCGAGACTTACATAGCACTGGAGGATAATTCTCCGATCCTGTTCTGTCTTGTACGCAAATTCATACGTTGTCACCGTGTCTCGCAACACATCGGCCAACTCTATCTGGTACTTCGCCAGAAGAAGTTCCAACTTTCGCTTTGCAGATTCAGCTTCCCCGCCGACCCCTCGCAGAGACAGTGCGTGAATCTTCTTTATCAGTTCCCTTACCGATTCAGGAGCCGGTTTCTCCTGCCTTTCACCATGTGATTGCGTCATAGCGTAATCAACCTCTCCAGGCAGCACCATTGCGGGGTCGCTTCTACCTTTGCACAGCGGCACCCGGCCACAATCTCGCATAGCCCGGTGATGGTAGTCCTGACCGGGTTGGCATTGTCGTCGATGAAGGTAATTTTATCGCCCACCTGGTGCCGGGCATTCCAGGCATCCACGATCGCCACGGAAATTTTCGGAGATGGCGACGATCCGATCAGGTTCCTCTTTTGGTTATCCATAGATCCGTTCTCCCTGGTACCACAGGTGTTACTCTTTCGGGTACAACCCCTTTACCACATCCGGAATCTTCTCAGCAAGCAGTCTACGGTGTTCTCCCAGGACGGTCTTTTCACCGCCGGCGATATCGGGGGAGCCGGTCACCGTTTGGAACGCCAGATCCAGTGTCTCGTCGCTGAGGTCCACACCATGGCGGCACCCAGCAGCAAAGATATAGCGAATCATCTCGTTGAACGAAAGCGGCATGCGCCTGAACTGGTTGCATTGCTCGTCGGTGAGAGGGTGAGATGGGTTGGCCAGTCCGTTGGTTGATACCCACTCTTCGATATTCGTTTTCTTTTTCATGGGGCACCTCCCCCGGTGGTCTTGACGCGCTTGAGGGGAAGATCCGAAGACCTTCCCCTCACATTTGCATCTGCTCTATGCCGCCAGTTTCTTGGCCAGGGTCTCGTGGACGAAATTGTAATTGTCGGCAGGGAGCTCGTTCAGGGTCTTGATCTTGAAGTGAGCAAAGAGCTTGCTGGTGTCGTAGTCAGGACCGAGTTTATCTATGATCGACTGCAGTTCTTTCAACTGCTCTGCGGTAATGGTGGACGACTTCTTCTCTTCGGCGGCCTTGGAGGCTTCCTGTTGTGCCGCCTGAGCGTTTGTTTCCTTGGAAGCGTTGAATGTTTTCAACGTCTCCTGGAACAGTGATGCCGGGAGGGATTCAACCGCGGCGATGTCGTGCTTTTTCAGGAATTCGGCCTCATTGATGCCGTTTTCCTTGATGGCCTTCACCAGGGCTTTAGCCTGTGCAGGAGAAACGAGCTTTACAGGAGCGGTTGAGGAGTCCGCGGCGGGTGCGGCGGCTTCCTGTTTGGCGGCCGGTTCGGTGGTCGTTTGAACGTTGCCGGTCTCCTGTGCCTGGCTACCCTGGCTGGTCTCATACACCGCGTCAACGACCGTTCCGGTTTCTGTCTGTGAAGACGCTTCAGCAGCGGGTTCGGGGATGATCTCGTCGAACGGGACCTGCTCGTCTTCGAGTTCATCAGGGGTATGGCAGCCCTCGATCACATCGGGAAAGATGATGCGGCCGACTGCGGAAACACATCTCCAGCGCAGCATGATTTTGGGCTGGTTGCGATAATTGCTCTTTTGAGAGAGCGGAATGACCTTGTTGTCCTCTTTGGACATGATCCGGCCGGCATCTTCCATGCTGAAGGTCTCGATAATCTCCAGACCGTTTTTGCGCTTTGCATGGATCGTACAGCGCTCGTTTGTGCTTTCAACGAACTTGAAGAACTCCGCTTCCTTGGACTGGATGATCTTGTTCAGCATCAGCTGCGGGGCGATCGACGGGCGCCCCTGGATTACATTGATCCCGGTGACGGCCTGCAGCGGTTTAATGCCGAGTTCGTGACCCTTCCAGATGATCAGGGCCGCTTTGCTCGCCGTGTTGACGCCAGGAGGCATCATGCCACTTTCGACGAAGAAACGCCCGACCTTGAGCAGGTCCTCCATTACATCGATCAGGTCGAGTGCGGTTGCCCCCTTAGTAGCCAGGGCGCGAGAGGCGTTGTCGGTAGTTGCCAGAGCTGAAGTTTGCATAGATCCTCCTGTGTTACTTTTGAGTGGTGGGAGGGGGGTTGCTCCCTCCCGTTATTTTAAAAAGCTGATGTTTGCAGTTTGACTAGAACGGGGGTAGATCGTCATCCTGGAAGGGTGGTTCCTCGTGTCCTGAACCTCCGGCGCCGCTGGTGGTGTTGCCGGCGCTGCCCTTGTCACCCTTCGCGCCCAGGAGTTGCATCTTGTCACCGACGATCTCGGTGGTGTAGCGGTCGTTGCCGCTCTTGTCCTGCCATTTCCTGGTCTGCAGACGACCCTCGATGTAGACGGACTTGCCCTTGGTCAGGTACTCACCGGCTATCTCGGCCAGCTTGCCCCAGAGAGTTATGTTATGCCATTCGACCTTGTCGGACCACTCTCCGTCTTTGCCCTTGATCTTCTCGGTCGTGGCCAGCGAGAAACTGGCGACTGCTGTACCGCTCTGGGTGTACCGTACTTCCGGATCTTTCCCCGCGTTGCCAATAAGTAGGACCTTATTTAAACTTGCCATAAGTACCACCTCCGTTTTTTTACTTTTTAGTTTAGATACATGTGCGGCTGGACTGTTATGTATAATATAGCACTTAAAATGCTATATTGTCAATACAACATTATATGTAATTATCTTTGTTGAACAGATAATAAGCCTAGACTGTGACAGTATGAGTCATTTCGCCGGTTTCTCCGCTCGCAGCACCGCTTTTACCCTGCAGGAATAGCGTTGAGCCTTGTCAGTGTCTTGCGAAGTTCTGTGCGTAGCACCTGATACTTCACCGCACCTGGTACCGTTTCAAGGGTCAGATCCGTTTCAAGCTGGTGGAGGAGATCGGTGTTCAGAGAGATCAGATCCGCAACATCCCGACCAGTTAATTCGGCGGACACCTCAGTTGCTTTTGCCCTTTCCTGCAGTATGGCCAGCTTTGCGACCTGCTTTGCCGAGACCTGCAGGGCAGCGTCGGGATGTGCTTCGGCAAGCTTGGCCGGGAAGGACGGTGTCAGTCTAAACCCGTTGCACAGGCCCGTCGTCGCCGAGTTCTGGCCAAACACACTGGTTATGCAAGTCCGGACTGTGTCTTTCAACCCACCGCGGCAGGCCAGCAGGCAGTCTTTGCCCTTGCTTGACGACAGGACGTACAGATCGCTGCCATCATCGAGCGTGTCGGTGACCACAGCAGAGAAGTGGGTTTTCAGGAAACCAGGGAAGAGTGCCAGGTAGTCCCGCTGGATCTTGTGAGGTTGGGCGCGCTCACCGATGCTGTTCGCCATCCAGACATACCCCGACAGACCACGGTCGCCGGCCAGGATTACGCCAGGAGTCACATCCAGAGCGTCTGCGAGATTTGAAACTATGCCGGTGCTGGGCGCGTTCCTTGCGTTTTCCCAGGCAGCGATCAGGCCCTGTGAGGTGCCAACTTTCTCCGCGAGCGCCTGCTGAGATAAACCGTTGAGAAGGCGAAGCATCTTTATCGTGTCTCCGGATGGTGAGTGTTTACCTTTCATCGGACACCTCCTTAGTGGGTGGCGCTGCTGGGAGGCACTGCCCTGCGAGCGGCGCACCCGTTTTTTTTCGTGAATTGCTGCAGCTGTTTGAGAGCAGTCAGAAACCGCGTCATGTCTTTGCGCGCGGACTGATAGATGATTGGGATGAAGTGTTCCCGGGTGCTCATGGCGGTTTCCGGATCAGTCGAAAAAGGATAATAGTTGGTCAGCTGGTACCCAAGATCATTCCCGGTGAGAATCACTTTGCCATAGAAGGCCAGCTGGTCGGCGTAGAGGTCATTTACGAGGTCGTGATAATTGGCAAGGCAGGACTTGCAGGAAGCGTCGATGCCAGTGTGAAGAAGACCCTGGATGAAATAGAGGCCGCCAAATGCGAAGATGTTCAAACCGAGCTTGAAGTTCTGGCCTTCAATCTTCTCTTCGTACGCGATGGCGACATGATCCTTCTTCAGTTTTGCCCCATAGCCCGAGAGCATCTTCTGGGTGATGATCAGGATGGTTTCGTCGACCTCCTTGACAAAGGAGGCTTTGCTGGCTCGAACGTCCTCACAGGCAGGGCATGATGTTTTGTCCTCTTTTTTTGACACGGTGTACCTCCTATGCTGCCATCCGGTAACCTTCACCGGACCGCCATCTTAAATAATCGTTCACTCCGATGTGATGCTGGCCATTGATCTGGAGAGCGCTGTCAATCTCACACACATCCTCGTATGACAGCTCGGCTACGGGGTAGTAGACATGCGATTCGATGCCCCGGGGGCCTAACAGAGTTTCGTAGATCGGGTCATGATAGAGGTCTGCAATCCTTATCCAGGCATGCTCGATCGGGAAAGCGCCATGCCAGAACCCAAGGCAGTATTTTGCGGTCGGTACGATCTCAAGGGCACGCATGGCGTTCTGGAAGCATGCCTGGAATGCCATTTTCCGTTTGATGATGGTCGCGAGTAACGGCGGCAAGGGAGACATGCAGATCTTTTCGCCAATCATGTCCGGTTCGAGGCCGCCAATTGAGAGACGCAAGGTCGCGCAGTCTCCTGATGTTTCTCCGGTATTCGACAACTTCGTCACTTCACGCCTTTTTTCAATGATCATCGGCGTTCCCTCCTGTAGCTTTCCTGATTGCGGCCTGAGCGGGTCCAAACCAGGGCATCTCGCCGAATCCACCGGACTTCATGCACAAGAGTGCTTGCTCCAGGGCAGAAAGAAGATCCGGGGCCGCGGCCATGAGCGTCGCGTCTGCCGCAGAGTCATTCCCTCCCATGGCGCCATAGGTGCTTATGATTCTGACCGGGCCTTCGTTGGTCTCTTCGGCCCAGGGGTCGGGGTTGTTGTAGCCGGTCACGATATCGCAGTGGGGAGCTGGCCGGTACGTCCACGGGCCAGGCGTATGTTTTCTTTCGTTGTTCATGACCGTCCCTCCATTATCTTGTCCATCCACTCCAAAAACCTCTCTGCAACCCTGATGTTGGCAGCTCTCTCAGGTATCTCCATGAGATAGCTTCCGTGGTTGTTGCGGCCCAGGGCCAGGGAGTCTTTTGTTTCGAAGTCGGCATAGGCCTTCAGGGAACAAAACTTTGCCGATACTTCAAAAAGGCTGGGATGGTGGTTATGGCCTTTCATTCCCACAACGAAACGCACGACTTTGACAGTTTCGGGGCTTTGGCCAAGACTTTGGCGCTGGAACTTTTTACTGGGGCTTCCAAGCGTTCTGGTGAATTCGATGCCGCTAGGTTCGAGTGTCAGGTACTTGTATGATTTCCTGAGAAGAATGTCGGAGATCATCGACTGGCGCTGTTGTTCCACAGACCGTTGTTGATGGCATAGTCAATGACGGAATCGTTGTCGAAGATCGCATTGCCCAGCGACGCACCCTTGCCGGGTTTGGTCGCCTCGATCTCTCCGGATGCGACGAGGTCCTGCAGTTGTTTGTCAGTCACGCCCGGAAGCAACGCTTTCGCTTCCATGTAACACAGGCTTATTTTTTCCATATATCCCTCCGTCAAAGGTTTATCGCATGTGGTCAGCCATGATTATAATATAGCATTGATTCTGTTATCTTGTCAATGTATGGCAAATTAATACGGCTCGGTGAAGTTCTGGACTTCTTCCATCGGCACGGCGATCGCTACCGTTACCCAGACTGTGCTGCGGTCGGGGCTGATCTTTGTCTTGGCGCCGCAGGGCACGTTCATGAGGTTGGGGCTAATGCCCATCTGCCTGAGTTTCTCGGATGCGATCTTGTTTGCCCGGTAGTCTATTTCAATTTTGTTTTTAGCCGGGCTACCCATTGGCCACCTCGCCGAAATCGAACGCCATCTGAGGGCAGGATTTTATCTTCTTGGGGTTCTTGCCGCGATATGTCTCCATTTCGACGACATTTGTTTGCACCGGTTCTTCTGGCGGCAGGGTTGATTCGTGGACGGTTTCCTGTTGTGGGTCCTCGACGATCACCTGCTCGGTGCATTTTGACATGAGCTCGTTCAGCGTCTCCGGATCTGTCAAGACAAGTGGGGTATGCGGGCCTATACCGAGAGGGTACATGGTCTGCCATGCTGCCAGGACCTTCGGCAGATCGCTTTCGTTGGCACGGCCTCTACTGTCCCACCCGATCTTCTCGCAAACCGCCATGAAGATGGAATAGTCCGCTCCTCTGAGTTCCACCCCATCAATCGGCTTCTGGATTATGATTATTGAGGTCTTTACTGTGGTACCGGTCTTGGAAAAAGTTTCGGACGGAAGGCTAATGACCCCCCTGAGCCAATATCGCTCCATCATCCATTTTCTGTTTTTCTGGTCTTTGGCATTGCTCAGTATCCCGTCGGGGACCACAAATGCGGTTACACCCCCAGGAGCCAACGATTCCATGGCCAGCTCCAGGAAGTACCATTCCGCCCGGCGGGAACTCTTGGCCATCTCGAAACCACGATACTCTTCACGGTGCTTCACGTCCGCGAAGGGCGGGTTGCCAACAGCATAATCAAACTGGCCGCGCAGGTCTTCGAGCATCTCCAGCGCGTCGCCCTGGTGGACGATCGCTTGAGGATTGATCAGCGCCGCCACTCTGGCCGTCTCGTGCATTTGCTCAATAGCTACGACCTGGCAGCCTTCAGGTAGTGCGCTCACAAAGGCTCCCCCACCGCAGCTTGGTTCCAGCACACGTGAGTCCGGGTGGACCTGGAGTAAATCGATGACGAAGGAAGTCACCTCCGGTGGGGTGAAGAACTGACCGTTACTCCAGTCCCCTGAGACCAATCCACCGATACCAGTAAACTTCGCCCGCACTTCCTGGATCTCCTCGGCTGTGAGATCACGCGTCCGGGATTCGTCGAGCAATTGGCGCACATGACCATTATCTTCGTATCGTTTTCGCTCCTTACGACCCATAAGCAGCTCCTTTACAGATTCTTGATACTGTCGTTCTCGACAGCTTCGGCAATGGCTTTATACGGTGTATGACCGAACAAGGTGTAATAGTGATTGTGATTGACGCGCCCGAAAGCTTGAAAAAGGGCCTCCCTGCTGTTGGTGTGTTTCGTGTCCTGGTGGAGCGCCTCAACAGCTTTCATGAGGACGGCGTTAAATGTGGCGGCGGCTGCCTGGATGCGCGGTTCGCATTCGATAGCGGTGCCATCGAGCGCGGCTCGGTACTCCGCGTCATACACTTCGTTTGCAGCCTTGATTTCAGGTAATAGCGCTTTAAGGTTCTGTAGCATCATGGTGTCCTCCGTTCTCGCTTGTGTTATTTATAATATAGCATCTCTTTTGCTATATTGTCAATAGAGCAGAAAGGCGGGATGCTCAGGCCAGAAGGGATTGGTTTCTAGGTAGGCCCGGCATTCTCCCCGAAGGCCCCGGCGGGCAGCTTCCATGTCCCTGGTGCCATGATGACCGGCTCGTCGAAAGTCCTAGAGAGAGCTGATCTGATTATTTCTGGGTCCATCCCTTCAAAGGGTTTCCCCAGGGCGATCATCTCGGGTACAGATTTGTCGCGGTTGATCGTCTTCCCGAATTCCTGTTCATAATCGGAGATCCTCTTGATCTGCTCCGGGTAGATGGCAGCCAGCGAAGCCCACTGGTTCTTGCTGCCGAAGATGCACGCCGAGCAGCTGCACCTCCCCCACCCTAGCCGGTAGCAGGGATGAGGATTGATTCGGTATTTCTCTAACAGCGACCAGACTTGTTCTTCCTTCCAGGCATGGACTGGCCGCCAATGGTCTACATGGCGTTTTTTGGAAGAAGTCTTATGTCCCTCAGCGGTTTTGTAACAGGCGCGACTGGCGGATTCCTCAGCACGTTCTCCGGTGACAACAAGGACTCTCTTCCCGATGAAGCGCTCCTGGCCAGTGATGGCCTTTGAGCCGACATCCACCTTCAAGTATGCCGAGCACCACCTAACGGACAGAGATGCGGCTGTTTGTGGGAACATCCGTCTCGTGGAGAACGTGCCGGCAATGCCGCCAGACTGACGGAGACCATCAGGGGTTTCAAAGAGCGTTGGGGCGGTCAATGAGTTGTGACGATTCATTTCTCCTTCAAATCCATTTTTCTTCCAGCTCGCAAAGAGAGGCAGGCCGAAGGCTTCGGCAATGGCCCGGCAATAATCGTTCGTCACTGGCCAATCCATGAGGTGAGAACCCTCTCTGCCGTCAATTATGTGATGCCACAATTCAATCTTTGAGCGATCGATGCCCAGATCGAAAAGGTGGAGCAAGCAGGCAACAGAATCCTTGCCCCCGCTGAGCATTACTAGCACATGGTCGTAGGAATGAGGGTCGATAGAACTCTGGGGAGTGCTCTCGACTTCTGGAAGGGCATCGTCAAATAAAGGGAGTTGAATCATCCTGGTTGCAAGTGGCACAGATCCGGGAGTCATGCTTCACCTTTTGACGAAGTGGCCACGGGGTACAATCCAGCCTTTCTGAGCGCATTAAGCACCAAAGGAAGGGAGAAAGGCGTGTCTACCCCTTCGGGGCATTCTGCGTCGAAGAAGCGGCCTTGGTAGACAATGAAACAATGGGACAGCCAGACCCGGTTCAACGAATCAATGGTAACGCCGTCAGGGAGTTTGTACCCCCACGCTGCGAGCTGGCCAGCGTCATAAACCTCATCTTCGGTCTGCAGGTTTTCAAACCACAATTCCGAGACCTCTTCCCCTTGATACCCGCACGTCTTTTCAATCACAGCCATTGCAAAGTCTTCGCACAGGCCATTGTTTATCTCGTATGCGGTCCGAACCGGATGCGGTTGCGTGGGGTCGCCTCCAGACTGAGAACAGAACTCCTTGACTGTCTCGTGGATTATCCCTGTGATGTCGTAAGCGTCAGTCACGGGGCAATCCTTTTGCCTGGTCCACAGCATCGGTCATGGCATTGTCTGTGTGTGCCATCATTGCCTCCGTTTCTATGGGTAAAGATTGGCAGTTACGCCGTCAATGTAGTCGGACACGAAATTATCGTCCGTCTCAGGGCCTCTGAGTTTGGCGATCAGGGCTTTTGCCGAACAGAGGGTGCAGGTTTCAATGTCGGGGCAGCCGAAGAAATCATGCTCGATGTCCTCGATCTCAGACACGCAGGCAACCAAGTCTTCCAAAGACCTCAAGAGGTCGGGAGCGGCCGCCGCCAGCAGTGCATTGTCCTTGCATTGCGTTTGGGTCTCGGGAGTGCAGAGGGCATGGAATATCTGCTTATCTCCAGCCATGATGATTGATCCGTCGGGGTTCGCGGACCATTGTCCGGGGGTATGGTTGCTCATAATGGTGTGCCTCCGAGTCTTTCAAGTAGCGAACTTGCCTTGTCCTCGGCAAGAACTTGGTCGATTAACAGGCCTGCCACCTCGTCTGTGTCGTACGGGGCAGTGTGGCTGAGATAGTAGTCACGTTCTGCCCTTTGAGCCTTCATGAGCGAAATAAGAGCTTCCTGCATCTCTTTTACAATCCCACGCCCTAATGCCTCATTCGGCAATCCTTCGCAGGCATTGACCGTGGTAACGATTCGTTTGGCGTTCGGCTCGTCGCCGGTGAACCCCTCGGCAATCAAGAGAGATCCTTTGGCAATCTGGAATACCACCAACCCTTTGAAGTCGGCTTTGTGCAATGTCCATGGCCCGGAGGTGTGATTGCTCATGCCTGTTCACCTTTCGCTTTTGCAACAGCGAGTCGGGCAGCCTCGTACCATGCCGGACCTGCACCGGGGGCATAGGCGAAGCTGGCAAGGATCAGTTGAGAAGCCTGGAGCAAATCAGGGCAAGCAGCAATCAGCATTGCATTTGACGCAAAGTCGACACCGAAGGTTTCAGCGATTTCACCGTATTGCGGCTTACCAACGTGTGCCCCTGCAGCTTCCCACGGTCCTGTAGTCGGTGTATTCATAGTCACGCCCTCCCCTGTTTGCCGGCAAGCAGGGCGCTGTCGATAATGCCGCTGTGCCGCGAATAAATTCTGTGTGCTTTGTACGGATGGTGCTTGTCGCCATTCCGGTCGGAACGTCGAACCCAGGCCAATATAATCCGGTCTTTCCATGCCATAGTTGCACCCCCAATATTGCCGCCTGCTATGTTTATAATATAGCATTATTTATGTTATATTGTCAATAAGGAACAAAAAAAGGGGGCATGCATCCGCAGATGGCATACCCCCTAGTTCCGGTCAATTGACCCTTTCCAGCTAGCCGCCTAATAAGGCGTTACCTGGAGACGTCCGTCCGAACCGACAAGGAAAAAACGGTGGCACTCGTGACGCTTGTCACGGGGTACACCTAGTTTTTTCTGCGCGGAGCTGATTTTCTTGCATGCGAGGCATGCTTTAAGGTCAGCTCGTGAGACATGTCGGGCCGGAGCAATGATGTTAGCGCACATGCGACACCCCCTTGTCATTGAAGCCGCGTGAACGTTCAGCCGAAGTGATGTACTGATCGGCTGCGCGCTCTGCTGCAACTCTGCTTGTTGCCGTCCCGAAGGACGGCAGGGGAATCGCTGCAACTGGTGGGAGCACTGCCCAGAAAACCTGATGGCCACGTTCCGTGATTAGTGCTCTCATGCTGCACCGCCGTTCACGATCGAAACTACTTCGATGCAAGTACCGAGTTTTGCGCGGTTGAGCATTTTTTCGAAGACTTCGAACGGTACGGTGTAGTTACGACCTGCTACGATGATTTTGACTGACATGGCTACTTCCTCCCTTTGGGGTTATTTGCCTGCAAAGCAGGACTCAACCACCAGTGGGTGCTGGTGACTCAGTCCTGCTTTGCAGGTGGGAGGAAGTAAGCCAGTCAGAGGCCGGGATATGCTCTCGGTGTTGCTAAAGAGTCATACCCCAGCCTGAAACTGTATGTTATGCGGGCATCGGCAAAGCGATGTTGCCTTCGAAGTTACAGCTGATCGAGGCTTCTACCGAAGCGCCACAAAAGGAACAAGTTGCTTCCAGGTCCAAACAATCGTAATCCATCTGCGCCTTGACCGGCAAAACGACTGCCGCAAGGCAGCATGGACAAACGATAGACCCTTCGGGTTCTTCTCCCTCGTAATCTGCATCTGCAGCCCACGCAGTATAACTGGACATCGAATACTCCTCACGTCCCTTATAACCGCATCCGCATTCTACCGAGGCATAGACCGTATTGCCGGAAACAACCACATTTCCTGTAGCAAGACAACCTGCGCAATCGGGGCAGATATTGGGCATCGAGTCGAGGCTGATTCCCTTGTACTCAATGCTCTTGATGTTGACAAAATTCAGTCCTTCTTCGATAAGCGGTTCCGAAGAGAAGACCGATCCCCAAAAGTTGACGTATACGAAACTTTCGATACTGACGGGGATGGACATGTCGTTAGGTGAATGACGACCGTGGTAAAAGTACGGGTAGCCAGGGGGGGCGTCTTCCTTCTTGATGCGCCTTCCTTCTGCCACGAGACACTTGATTCCGTTGAGCGTCGCTGTGTTCTTCATGGATCCTCCAGACACAACTCCCCCATCGCGGGAGTGTGTTGCTACTCCCGGCGCCAAGGCACACCTTACGGTGATGGCGGGATTGGTGTTAGTTCGGATTAAGCAGTTCGCCCAGACAACTATGGAGCAGAACCGCTTCTTCTTTGGTGAGGGACATGAAGGAGTAACCTATACCAGAGGGGTCTAGGTTGTTCGGCAACTCGGAAAGGAAAGATACGTGGCCGTCGAAGAGGGTAATTGCAACACCTTCGGGGCACATATCGACTTCAAAGTCGCGGAATTGGTCACCCGAGATGGTTCTCAGGTCGTTTTTGTGGGTCATGAGTACCTCCAAACAGCATGCACCAACCCTGCAGGGTCGAGTTGATGCACCCTGCGTTTAATAGGTTGGACTACTGTGGAGCTTACTTCATGCGGAACAGATTAAGAGACTTCATCAAAACTACACCGGCGTAATCCTCGTTTTTCTGAGCGTCGCTGTAGAAGACGTCCTGTGAAGTGTCTGTCATCATGGTGTTACCATCGGTCCCGTAAACAGCAACTTTACAGGTGATGGTGTTTTTGGTTCGTTCGGGAGTTGTGGTTGATGATGACTTGATTCCGTTGGAACCAGAGCTAACCCCTCCCAAAGAAGCAACAACAACTTTCATGGCAACCTGAGTGAAGATTTGCCCGTTGTTGTTGGATGTCGAACCGCCTTCGTTTTCCTTTACATTCGTTGTATCGACCATGATGAGCGATTCAATCATCTTCTCGCGAAGGAATGACTGCATCGACTTAGGGTCGGTTGCCGCGGGTTTCTCTACCTCTACGGCCTTGATGTTGTAGAATTCCAGGCTAGCTGCCGGATACCCAACAACGCCCACCTTCGCCTGCTTCCTCAAGACGTTTCCGACTTCAGGGTTGCTCTTGATTGTGTTCATGTTGGTGGATGAACAGCCGCTTGTGAATACTGCAGCAAGGAAAAGAATAGTTACGAAAAGTTTTTTCATGATAGTCCCCTTCTGGGCTCTGATCTCCCAGTTGGGATAGATCATGCCAATTGTTAGAGTGCAGGCTTAGCCTGTTTAGTGTTTTTCCACTTCCGGACTCCCCATATTGCAAGGAGTGTATAGACAGCAAAGAGAACGCTCTGTTCGTACAGACCGGCTTTTGTATCCACATAAATCCAGCCTATGTTTGCAAAAACCCAGAGAAATTGTCCTCTCCAGTCCTGTTTTACGACGAGGACATTACCTGCCAGTGACAAAACTGTCAATATGGTCGGTAAGGTAGACATAAAATCATCTCCTTTCGGAAGATTTGGGAGGAGATACGCAAAAGCATCCATGCGTCACCTCAAGTGAACAACGGCAGGAGGCCATTGTCGTTTGGTTCCGGGTATTCCTTCTTCTTACCGTGGTAGAGAAAGCGGTTGCCGCTCCTGATCCGGTCAGCGTTTTCGGCGCAAAAGCAACCTCGAACGCATTCACGAGCCAGTTTGACGGCTTCTTCCTCTGTTTCGGCAGTTCCGGTGTACCTGGGATGGCACGGGCCTTTTTTCGAAAGCCTGAACCTGAATATTCCGTCCTGCTGTTGCCAGACGGAAAAGTAAGGGGTAGTTACCGGCATGCCATCACCTCCTGGAGAGAAGGTGCTGATTCCCTTTCGTTGACGCGGCATGCGGACCCTGCGTAAGCAACTGCGGCCTTTGCTGCATCAAGTTGAGTTGAAGCCTCGCCGAACGACTTCATGTTCAGCGCGACACATGGCGGTAATACTGCCCAGTGGAATTTCGGGCCGACGGGGGTGATCAGGACACGCATGGCGTCAGACCTCCGTGGGCGGCGATTGAATCAACGGCTGCGCGGGCGCATTCTGCAGTGCAGAGGATGTGGCCGGGCTGTCCGATGATTTCGGCCTTCATGACGTAGACGTTGTCTCCACCAAGGACCGAGGAGCAGCAGTGAGAACACCAGGTGGGCTCGACTGTCTGCTTCATTGTTTTTTTGACGACTATCGGTTTCATGCGGAGCTCCTTTCTTAATCAGCGGAATGGAGACGCACATATCCCGTCGGGGATGTGTTGCGTCCCCGAGAGGTCGATAGTTCAGAGATGATCAGGTGTGTACGTCAAAAAACACGTAGTAGACCCGGTCAGCAGGATGTTTCTTCTCCCAGTCCCAATCCTTGAAATCCCAGCAGCGGTTCGAGTACAGAGTACCTTGCCAGCTGAATGGGTAGTCGTGGATGTTCTCAGCAACGTATTCGACCATGTCGTTGAGCTTGTGGTCTGCGGAGAGTGTGTCGTTACCTTCGGCAATCGCTTGCAACCAGATCTGGAGCATGGGCACGGCGTAAAACTTCTCGTCCTTGCTCGAAGTCACGCGAGATGCAAACTTCAGCACTTCACGCTCGTTCTGCTCTTTATTGGCCTGCCATTTGAGGTACTCATGGTCACAGTCCTCAATCAGATTTGCCGGGGCTTTCCAGTGTGCGGCTTCGATGGGGATGTCGCCGAACACATCGAAGAAACGGGCAGATCGCGCGAACCTGATTACTTCGTCCTCGGTCAGACGGGCGTAGTTCAGAGTCGGGAGCGTACGGCCTGATTCCTCATTCGTAGTTGGGCAAAAAGCACCGAGGGCATGCGGGAAGTTGTCACCAGAATCACGAACCTTCATGAATTTGGTGGCTTTACCGATTGCAGCGCCGATGGATGGTGCGTTGACTTTTGCGATATGGATTTTGTGGCACATCTTTTTATCCTCCGTAAGATTGTTTACCGCGGAAGACAAACCACCCCTGCGGGAATGGCTGTCCCGCGTGGGTGAGAGATGTGGTTACCAAAGAGGCATCTGGACAGCAGAACTGCTCAGAAGAGTCTTCGGGGAAGTGACGGGCGCCGGCTTGGTCGGATTGACTGTATACGGGTGCTCCTTGATAAATTTCCAAGTAAGCCTCGCGTACCAGTATTCACCTTCCGGAATTAAGCGGAGTTTTGGGTGTACCATCTCGACCTTGAACCGGGTGTACTTCGTGCCGTTGGTGAAACCAATGGCCGTTGCGAACTCGATTATGTCGCCAGGTTTGAAACGCGGACGTTCCTTTGCCTTTTGAATGTTTTTCCAGCACTCTGCTCTCCAGTTCTGCGCGTGCCTGTTTTCTGTCGGTGTTAGGAGTTTGAGGATCCTCTCGGGACAACGTGTTTGCCACGGGCAGAAGTCCTCAGACATATCTTTGTAACCGAAGGTGTGACCTTCCTTGTGTTTCGGAACCCAATCGATCTTACAGATCAGGGCTGTTACAACCTTCTCTTCACCCGGCCGCTGAACTTCATAGGCGATGTAAATCTCAGTGAGAAAAGATGCGCAGGCGATCACCTTCCCGTAGTTATCTGATGCTTTACACCAGGAAAACTCACGGTAACAGAAATCAAAGTTTGATTCTTTGATACCTTTTCTTCGAGAAGTGCTCAAATATCCCATCAGGCACCTCCATTTTTGTGGTAATGCCAGGCCAGGCATTTTTCGTCGTTGACACAGCGGGAGCCGTCTGAGTTTTCATCAGGGCAACCTTTGCAGGGGTAATCTCCGCAAGCGGCGATTCTCTGCTGGGTGGATCCATAGGCCTTGTCGGTGACAAAATCCTGGAGCTGGGTCAGGTCGATAGTTGCCTGCTCGATGGTTTCCAGGCGAATGTAGGCGGGAGTCATACTTTCATCCTCCTGCACAACAATGCCAAGGCACTCATCTTCTGGGTCGAGGGAGTCTGTGTCATAGTCTATGATCACCGTCCTGACGCCTGCAAATGCTGACGGGTTGTCGGAAACCACGGCTTGAACAAGTCCACCGTCGAGTATTATTGCGAGTACCGGACCGCCTTCAGGGAGCTCAACAGTGCAAGTTTCACAATGCTGGCAGCTGACGGCGTTTTCGGTTCTCATGGGGCATTCATTCGACAACGAGGTGCTTTCAACGCTGCACATGTTACCGTAGAATGTTTTGCCAAATCGAGTTGTAAGGGCGTCAGCAAATTCGATCGCCTGGGCCTTCGTGTTGAAATCGCAAATATCGTCAACACGCTCGTTTGGGCTCGGTGTGCGGCTGTAGACAGAAAAGAATGCTGCATCTTCTTCGTCTACCGGGCCTGATTCGGTCATTCCGGCTATATACACGTCCGCTGAATCGTCAATGGTCGTGTCATACAACAGGCTTTCCAAGTTGTGTTCAACCCACTTCTGATATCCGAGCAGAGAGTCCCCATTGGAAACGTCAGATCGCCAGTCTTCCTTCAGGAAGTGAACATGCTCACCGTGCTGGAAGTAATCCCAGGAGGTGATCAGTCTGGTTATCCGATTGCTTGGAGTGAAACCTGCCTTTTCGGCTGCCGATATTGCATTGTTCAAGAGATCTATGACCTCGGTCGGAACTTTGCAGTTTACGGCAAACCAGGCATCGGGTAATGCTGCTCTGGCTTGAACGCAGGCTTCGAGAAGTAGGGTGAGTAATTTAATTGCCATGGGTATCCTCCTTATGGCTGTTGGTTGACCCCTGTGTAGACTTTGACGGTCTCCACGATCTCAAAATTGAGTTCAGGCCAGGCAATAGCGTCAAGGAACCCGGGGTAGGAAACAGATTTGAAAATCCATATCCCGTTCGGCAGTACCCGGTGACCATGAATGGTGCGAGCGCCGAAGGTGGGTCCGTTTTTTGTGAAATCCTCTATCCATGTACTAGCCATGGGTGGAACCTCCAATTGTTGGGTTTAAGCACTCTTCGATCTGCAGTAACGCGTCCGGGCCGAACAGTTCGTCCAGGTTGCCTCTCTTTTTCAAGAGTTGAATTACTGCAGGGATGTGCTGGGCCATGTAGACGACTCCCTTTTCCAGGCGTTCGCGCTGGTGGAGCTGCTTCATGGTGGGTGACATTTCAACTTTGGTTTCCTTCAGGAAGTCAAAACCGCTCTGGGTCCTGATGTCTTCGAGTTTTCCGCCGGCCTTGAAATAGTCGTCTGGGTCCTGACCTTCGGGGAGGATGTACGTTGTTGCCGACATTTCTTCCCGAACAGATAATACGATGCCTTTCTGCAGAGCTTTAACACCAGCGGCATCCCCATCGAACATCAGGTTCAGCTTCCGGCAGTAGCGCTTCAGGAAGGCAGCATGGTCCTTGGTAAAAGCCGTTCCACAAGTGGCGACGACGTTCCTAATACCAGCTCCGTACATCTGGATGAAGTCGAGGTATCCTTCAACGACAATTGCTTCACCCGTTTTTTTGATGGTTTCAAGAGTGAGGTCGAGCCCGTAGAGTGTCGCCGACTTCTTGTACAGAGGCGTCTCCGGGGTGTTGACGTATTTCATCTTGCCATCTTTGTCCATTGTCCTGCCCGCGAATCCGATGGTTTGACCCATGGGGTTGCGGATCGGGAACATGATGCGGTTCCAGAAGTAGTCTTTGTAGACCTTCCTGTCGCCTTTGAGTTCCGATCGTACCAGGCCGGCAAGTTCCGCGATCTCCATTGGGATCTTTTCCTTGGCCAGAAAATCAACCAGGGCGTGACCGTTTGAAGGTGCGTAACCGATGCTGAACTGCTTGATCAATTCTGCTGATAAGCGGGATTCAACATAAGCCTTTGGACCGTTGGCACTGGCGGTGAGTTGTCCAGCGAAATAGGTGGTCGCTTTGGCCATTGCATTGAGCATTGCCTTGCGTTCCTTCTCCTCTTTCGACTCGCCGGTAGGAATTGATATCCCTCCATGTCTGGCAAGGTATTCCAGGGCGGCAGGGAACGACAGGTTCTCGTGTTTCATGATGAACTTTGTCGTATCTCCACCTTCCTGACATTGACCGAAACAACGCCATCCCTTTTCAGAGTTGACATTGAAGGACGGTGTTTTCTCGCCATGGAAGGGGCAGCAAGCGCCGAAGTTGCTTCCGGACTTCTTGTGCAGTGTGATGAACCCCCCGATGATCTGCACAATGTTGGCATTGGCATAGTCGAGGATCTGCTGTTTGATGTCGTCGGGTATCCTAGACATTTTCGGCCTCCTCTACGGGGATTGGTTGGTTTTCGTCGCTGACAGGATTGATGTGGCCGATCATAGACAGCGCGATTGCGGTGATGCAGCTGGGCCGGATAACTTCAACCATTGTCTGGCCGAGGATGTTACCTGCGTCCGCATCTGCTTTTGTGAGCTTTGCCTTTCCGGATGCCTTGGGACAGGTGATTCCGTTCAGGGCATTGGCGATGGCCTGGGGCTCTACTCCATACCGCAGGGCAACCGAAATTGCGTTCTGCAGTCCTGTTGCTATTGCTGATGCACAGGTGGATGGTTTGCCGAAGGTTACCAATACGTCGTTCAGTTCACCTGGTTTGCCAAAACAGGTTGTTTGCACATCTCCACAACCGGTGTTCCAGTTGTAGGTGCGGGTCAGAGCCAGGGCAGGTTTTTTCGCGGGCTTGACTTCCTGCTCACGATTTTCCAGGTAGGCACCGAGGGCGCTTACACAGGAGTTTTGACTGCCACAACCAATACCGCAAAGTGCGAGGAAAAAGGCATGTTCCGGGACTCCGTACGACAAAGCGATCGAGATGACCTTTGTGAGGGCATCCATGATAGCTGCAGCGCAGGAACCGGCGGAACCAATCTTGGAGAAAACTTCTTTTACTGCATTGGATTCTTTGTTCAGGATGAGGAAACAGGAATCGGTGCAGTGCACTTCTTCCTTGACCGTTTCACCCTGCAGCGTGCGTGGACGCTGATATTGTGCGTGTGACATGATTTCCTCCGATAATGTTTGTACTGAGGGAGCAGACACCATTATCCCTTGTGGGATTGTGATGTTGCTCCCACAGGAATGTGATGCGACTGCCTAAAACAAGCACAGCTGCATCGTTTCGGTGCTGCTGGCCAGGTCATCAGCAGACAGGACGTCGGTCACGTAATGCACCTTCTTGCCTATCTTGACAACACGGGTGACCGTGAAGCTGACAACCTTAACTTCTCCACTTTCTGAAACGGTGACAAGCTCCTTTGTTTCGGTCTCAACAGTCATCTCCGTAGATTCAACTGTCTCAACGTCTTCAACGAAACCACCGTTTTTGGCAAAGGTTCGTGCGTCAACAGCGTACTTCAGTTCCGTTGACTGCCTTTTGCCGAGTTTGGTGAGGGCGAGGAGATCATCCTGTCCTGCGATAACTGCCTTGACCATCTCTCTCAGAACTGAGTCCTGGGAGTAGCTGATCTCGAACAGGGCGGAGTCGGATGCGTCGCCTTCTGCAAGGAGCGCGGAGTCCAGCTTGGATGCTATGAGAGCCATGAGCTGTTCCTGCACTGTTGCGCGGTAGCCGATGTAGTACAGTCGAACTTCCTTTGTCTGGCCGGGGCGATATGGACGGGCCATTGCCTGACGGTGAGTGTAAAGGTTGGTGATCGGCTGCGCATCTATGATGGTTGGGAACTGGATCAGGTCGAGACCTTCTTTTACCAGTTCGGGGTTGGTAATAAGCACGTCGCAGTCGGCCGTGTTCTTGATGATCCAAGCTTCACGTTTTCTGGCGGCTACTTTGGGTCGGAGGATGACTGCTTTGAGACCGTTTGCTTCGAGACGGGTCAGGAGGCGTTCGGCGCAGTCGCGTTCTCCGGTGTATGTGAGGAAGACCATCGTTTTACGTCCCTCGTCCTTGTTCTGCTGGCAGAGTTCGATAATACGGGCTTCTTTGGGAGTTACGGCAATCTCCAGGTCCTCGATCTCGATTTCGATCTCGTGGTGGGTGCCGTCGCCTTTGTCGATTTTGGCAGCGATCTTGTCAGCGCGCAGACGATCAAGCCAGGAGTTCCAAACGTGGATGGCACAGGATGTGATTCCCGAAAGAGATTTGAAATCCTTACGGGCAACCTTGGCCATTTCAGCGCGGAAGTTCTTGACGAGTTTCGTGTAGCGTTCTTCCATCTCTTCACTCATTTCCACCAGTTCGAGATACTCGTTCATGGGGGGGAGTTGGAGGGAAAGGTCGGACATGTCCAGGAAGACAGTCTTGCTGACGAGGAAGTCGGTGTAGACCTCTGAGCAAATTCCGGGGAGCTTGCGAGGGGTCCGTGCTACTTTGCCATCGTTGCGGATCAGTTCCTTGACTTCACGGGATCCGTATGCTGCTTCGAATCGTCCGACGTCAGAATAACTGTAACCGCGGGCCTTGAGTTCACGATAGCTGATGCTCCACAACAGGTAAAACAGGTCGCGGGCATAACCACCGGTGAGGGTACCGGTCAGGAAGACAACCTTCTGGGCCATTGTTGCAAGCCAGCGGGTCGTTTCGCCGTGAATACCATCGTTCTTGGCGCGATGTGCTTCGTCTACCATCAGAAGGTGGACTAACTTTGAGTCTCTCCACTTCTTTTTGGCGTAGTAGGCAAGCGATACGCAGTGAGACATGGCGTGGGGCTTGCTGACCAGGTCATCATCTTCTTCCTCTATGGATTCGATGACAACGGCGGGGCGGTTATTGGCGAGTTTGCCTGTTACAAGTGACGATTCCATGAACCGTGACCTGGGGGCCTCGTTATTCCGCACGTTTGTGTAGAAGATTTCGCCGCATGTTCTGGGCTTGTCCTCTGCGGGTGGGGTTGATCTCCAGTCGTGATGCGGATTCGTTGGGTCCCAGTTGCTGAAACGAGGGGCTGTGCAACGGATCCAGCGTTTGTTCTGGAGTTCTGCAATGGTGAGGTAGCGGTACTGGCCTTCTCTCATTTTGATCTTGAAGAAGCTACCGCATTTCGGACAGCGGGCGAGGTGTGCTTCGTCGCTGTTCCTGCATGAAGCTCCGCCGGCATCGATAACTCTCTTGGAGACGAATTTCTCGATTTCCTCGTGTCTGACTACGCCACCGGTGCCAACAACACGTTCCGTGTGATAGTGCCTACGGACGGTTGTATCAGCGATTAACCAGAAGCAGAGGCCAGTATGTTTCCCTGACTCCATTTCCTGGAATTTGCTGATCGCGTCGGAACCTGAGCAGTTGAAGACCTTGGAGCCGAAAGGAACTTCGATTTTCATCGTTGCGCCGTTCTCCAGTGGAATTTCAACGAAACCCTGGGATACAGAGATCGTGATTTCCCGCGCCCATTTTTCAATGAGTGTCGGAGGTGCTTCTACGATGACGTTGGTGGTTGTGCGGCCGGAGACGATGTGTTCCCGGACGGCGATTGCGATGCCCATAAGAGTCTTGCCAACACCCATTGCACCATTCAACAGAGATGTGCGGGAGCGGTCAAGAACCTTGCCGATTCCTTCAATTGCATCAGTCTGAGCCTCGAAAGGAGTTCTGATGAGAGGGAGGGGGACGGTGGAGTCGCCTGGTGTATGCAGAGTAATCGAGCGATCGAGGATGTCTGCAACGAGTCTGGGGCCGTACTTTGTGAGGAAGTCGACCATATTCATAGCTATTTTTTTCAAGGCAGTTCTCCTTTTAGTTGTTGGGTAGGACGCACTATTCCCCCATGTGGGAATGTGTGTGCGTCGAAACGAACGATTCCTACATGGCGGCCTATGTGCTCCTCAACTGCGGGAGACTATTGAAATGAGTGCAGCGCTACATTCTCCAGATCCTTCAACTCTTTGCATTCCACGAATGGTATGCCGGCGAGTTCAGCGCAGTGACGGAACATCGCGATAAACACAATGTTGACACCTTCCTGTACAAACCGCTGGAGTTGTTTGGCTGCAAGTGATTCGGATCCGCAGAGCTCGAAGTCAGTGATGTAAATAAACATGTCACCGGGCCTCAGTAATTCCTCTACTTTTCCGTCTGAACCAGTGCATGAGTTTCCTCCGCCTGGCCTATCCTGGTTGTTAAACAGTTCCCTCGCGACTTTTTTATAATCGGTTGACCACCCTTCTTTCGAAGTGTAGCTGCGATCCGCGAACAAGCTTCCAAGAATCGGTACCCTTCTCCTTTTGGCCTCGTGAAACATGGCATAAATGGACATAAGGCACAGATCAAGGTTGCTGTAACTGTTGCGGATAGGGGATCTGCTTCGTAGTGATCCGGAGACATCGCAGGAGACGGCGACTCGTGGGAATCGTCCTTCAACTGGCATTCCGGGGCCGGGTACGATGTAATCCTGTACCGATGTGACACCCGGGATGAAAATACCTCCACCTAATAGTGTTGATTCAACATTGAGGTCTCTCAGTGGCATACCGGGGGCCCAAGGGACTGATCCGGCGGGGAAAGCGGTGCCTTCTCCTACTCCACAAAGAGGTGTCTGCAGTCTGACCCTTTCTTCTGCGGCACTCCATAACATCTCGAATGCGGCATCATCTTCCGATAGTTTGAGAGCGGCTATTGCTGCGTCGCGATCATCCTTGTCGGAAAGGTCAGTTGCCTTGATTTTTGCTTCGGTCGGGTCGTCAGACTGGTCTTCCACGGTGGTTGCTTCGGTCAGGCCCATCTCCTCAATAGCTTCCTTGATTCGTTCGGCCAGTTCCTGCAGTTCCTCCTCGGTCAACTTTCCTGATTTTCCTTTCTTCGGCTTGGATTTGGAGGCCCCTTTCTGCTTGCCCTTTTTCGATTTGCCATTGCTGGGTTCACCGTCTTGGGGTTCGCCTTCAGATTCTCCATCTCCTTCTTGTCCCTCGCCATCACCATCTCCATCGTCCTCATCTTGATCTGGTTGACTGGTGTACAGTTCAACCAGGATGCGGCAGATGTCGAGGACGCGTTTGCGGGGGTCTTCAGCAGTTGCAGGGTCACGCACGATCTTGACGATCTTTCTGCATGCGACTCTTACTATTTCTTCAATGTCATGTCCCGAGAAGCGGTCATTCATCATCTCTTCGCGAAAGGCGATGAGCGACTGGCCGACATAACTGGTTGGCGTGGACGAATCAATCTGGTCAAACGCCTTGAGTACCGGGACGGGGGTGTAGTCGACACGGTCGTGAGACAAAATGTCGATAATCATGTCATAGCAGATATTCAGGAGATCCCAAACGCTGAGCATATTCTTGTCTCCGAGGAGCTTTGAAACGGCTTTGGCGTCATCGAGCTTGTTCCTGAACGTGCCGGGTGCGGAGTAAGGCAGATACGGATGGCCGAACTCATGCTTGGTCGCCTGGAGAAACAGTTCTTCCGGATCCTCACTGGCTTCGATCATGTCACTGTTGTACAGAACATTACCTTGGCCTACTGCAGCGATGGTCGGCATACCTACTTCCTTGATGAAGGCGAGTGCGTTGAGGATGGTGCAGCGGAGCGTTGGCAAGCCAAAGTTCCACAGTTCATCCGAAAAAATCTGAGCGAGTGACATACGTCTCTCCTTTAGAATAGTTTGCCCTGGTCAGCTGTGAATCCAGTGACTAAGGGTTTGGTAGGGGCGGCGGGAGTTGCTGGGGCGCTGACAATGTCGGCCTTGGTCAGTTCCTTGCGGATCGGGCCATAGGGGTCGAGTAGTTCAACGTCCTGTCCTGCCATCTTGGTGCGGAATATGTCGGCTTCTTCAGGCGATATGAATTCAACGCTGAATATGCCGCCAGTTTCGCAGGTTATACGGGTGCCTTCCATTGAGTTGAGTGCGAGGCCATCTTCCATGAGTCCATTCCAGTTCTCGTCATCAGGGATGAACGGTTCACCTTCTGGGGAACAGAGCATTTCGCGAATGAAAGGGTCGTCCATTTCGCCTTTTACTTTGAAGGAGACGTTTTGGCGGAGAGAAATCATCTGCTCGACCAGTTTGGCGTCGGCAGCATCGAGGTTCTCCTTGGCGGATTTGAGTTCACCTGAAGTCATGGTGCCCAGCTTGATGCGGATTGCTTTGCCGGCTGCCTTGATGTCCGCTTCAAAGTCGTCGATTATCTCGTTGACCAGCGGATTCTTCTGTGCACGAATTTCTTCGAGCCGTTTTTTGGTGACTTTTGCGGGGTTCTTGGCAATTTCAATGCACATAGCAGCTGCTCCGTACATTTTGTTGACGAACTCCTTGGTGTGGGTTTCGCGGTTGACTACCTGGGTGTTGGGGAAGAATAACCGATGTTCCGAAACAGCAGGCATAGCGGCGAGGATGTCTTTTTCGGTGACTGTGGTGCGGCCGTCGATGTAGCAGAGGGCCTGGGCAAGTCCTATGCAGGAGTCAATCACGCGTGAATCGAGCGGAGTTGACTGACTGCAAACCATACTCCCTTTAGCGTGATCACAGTTGCCGCACGCGGAGGGGAAAGAACCTGATTCAATCACCTGGTTCTTGTCTGCACCTATCCCACCCTTTTCGCAGTAAGACGTTGAACGAACCATTGCTGCCAGTGCTATTTCAGCAGACAGGTCAAGTTCGATGGTCTTAACTTCGTCCCAGATGGAGTGAAGGTCAGCAGGAGTGTAGTTGCGAGGCATGGGATTGTGATTTACACCCTGCCTTCTGATGATTTTGCGATTGCCTGATACCGAGGGAGCAGGAAGCGAGAGCTTCATGTCGATCCTGGAATAAGCAAACGGTGGCAGGTCGATGTTTGCCGGGTCTCGTGGTGACGGTGGATTCATTGTGAAGAGGAAAACACCGCGGCGGGGGAGTCTCATTGTAACGCCTTCGATGGTCACTTCCTGCTCTGCTAATACCTGTGCAAGATCTGCCCAAACGTAGGGGTTAAAACGGCCAGCCTCATCTATGAATCTGATGGGGAACGACAAGAACTTTCTGAAAACGACTTGGCGAAGGCCTTGGGTCATTTTCGCAACGTCGAGGCCGCCTAAAAAGGATGCGCTCTGTGTCCCGATTGTGCCCTGTACCCTGTATCCGTTGCCGCCTTCTACGAGATTACCTTCATTGTCAGCAGAGAGGTCGCAGGCGGCGTTTCCGAAGAATTCCGCAATGGCCTTGCTGATGGTCGATTTGCCAGTGCCGGTTCCGCCTTTGAGCAGGATGTAAAGCTCGGCGATGATTCCGGCAACCATGAATTTGAGGGTGCTAGCGTCAGAGAACTGGAACCGTGTTGAAAGTTCCTGGATGAGTTCCTGCGCGATGTGGTTTTTGGTTTTCACGTCTTACCCCTTTCTGTCGTTGACAGGTTATCGGGAGCAGAGGACGCAAATCTCCCATAGGGATTTTTGGTCTTGCTCCCTACGGTTGATCGATATGTCTGGTCAGTGGTTAGGCTGCCAGGAGAGGGATGTCGGCTTCAGCGGGTACTTCAGCGTCGGGCTCAACATCGGTTTTTGATGTGGTGGGTATGACGTTGGGCAGAATGTCGCAGTAAACAAGAGCAGAGAGAAGGATCTGAATGGCATCCTTGTTCAACTGCAGCTTGTAACCGTGCATCCTGTGACCAATCAGTTCATCTACCCAGGGTTGCATGTCCAGCAGGAGAGCAAACTCGGCATCAGAGATGTCGTGTTCCTTTCTCCATTTGTTGATGTCAACGCCTGTGAGTCTTGCAGATCCAGAGGCGGTAAAGCGTTTCCACAGCTCGTCTTCCCATTCTGGTTGAACGGGTGCGGAGAGTTTGTTGAGTACATTCCAGAACTGGTCACGAGCCTGGGCAAGTGATTCGCCGATCAGGTAACCTTCTGTGCTGTCTCCGTTGAGGTTTTCGGCCTTGATCTTCGGGTTGATTGCTACGGTCCGACGATACAAGGATCCAGTGACAAATTTTTGAACGTCGCTGACAGTCCCGAAACTTTCCAGATGATAAATCGCTTTCTGGAGGAGATCAGGGGTGCCGGCCGAGAGGGTAAGAACGTGTCGATACCCGGTTTCGGTTGTTCCTGACATTCCGGTAACAGTGATGTCCATACGCGGCAGTTCCTTTTCCTTGGTGATGAGAACCAGGGAAGCGGAGTGTGTCGCAACGTGTTCAGATTCAGTTTCCAGTTTGGCATCCTTGCGGGGGCCTACACAGAAGAACTGATGCTTCCTGAAAGGTTTTGAACTCGACTGCTCTCCGTGGTTGGAGGGAGTCTGCAGGTATACGTCGATCGTGGATTGTGCTCTCAAAACCGACTCTATTGAGTGTTTCTGGCCAATAAGGGATATCGCCAACAGATCGTACGTCTTGTCGATCGTGTCGGGGTTGAAATCCGCTTTGGTCAGTTTTGCGATCTCACACTGCTTATACCAGGATGGATCGATTTCGAGCAGGTAGCCATCGCACAGGACATTTCCCCATGAGGTAAGTCTGGTTTTGTACGATGTGCATATTTCCTTCACCTTGCCGATGTTGAATTTGGGGGCCATTGGCTCCTCCTTGATTTTAGTGTGGGTCTAAGCGGCTTCGACTTCGATGATGGCGCCTTTGTCGGGACCGTCGAGTAGAATGCCAACCTGTTTAACCCGTTTTTTTGTTGTTGTGAAAGTTACCACGCCATCGTCTGTCTCTGAGAAGCATGATGTTTCGACAGTTTCGACGGTTCCCTTTGTTGCCAACCAGTAATTGTCAGGTCCCTGAACGACTCCGCGAAGATGCTGCGTGAGTTTGGTCAGGTTCGTGATTTTCGGCGGAACGGGAAGGATCAGCTCGTCCTGTTCAGTTTTCTTCTGGAGAAGGCCACTGTGGAGGCGCAGAGGTGATTCGTGAGTAAATTGCGACATGTACTGGTACTCCGCTTCTTTCGTCATGATTACAGGCGAAAGGTTGGTGGCCAGCTCGGTGTTGCGTGCTTCTTCCTGGATGTTACGCTCGACGTGTGATTTCTCACCTTTGAAACGTATCTTGTATTCCAGGTCGGCACATACTTCGCGCATCTTGGGGATGGAAGAACCCTTGAGGACAACTCGATAACCAAAAGAGGTACCGATCGCCATTTTGCATTCCAGGATTCCTTCGACCTTTTGACGCACAGAATAGGTATCTATTCCGTAACTATGCTCGGAGGGAGACAGCATGCCTTCGACTTCTTCCATCTCAAGGAGGTGGTCGTCATCGAAATGCCTGGTCTCATCAATGATAGTCACTGATTCCGGAGGATATACGGTGTGGTATGGGATGGCCGACACAGTCTGTTTGAGGCTGTGGCTGCTCTTGTCTGGTGTCAGGGCATTAAACAGGATGTCTGCAAAAGCATCATCGCGTGAGCGTTTTGCTTTCTTGACGCCGACGAGGGTTACTGTTTCGCCGCTGCCATAAATGCCGATACTGTTGTTGTGTGAAAAAATCTGAACCGATTCAAAACGACTGACGATAACCCGGGTCAAATTCTTCAATTGGTAGTAATGGCCAGACAGGATCATGATTCCGCCGACATGAAGTTTGTCTTCGGCCCAGTCGAAATTTTCCCTGAAATAGCAGCTTCTGTTAGACCAGTTCTCTGCGGCATAACACACGATGTCGAAACACTGTGGGGAGCCGTCAGAGTTGTGAACCATACTGATCTTGGAGGGGAAATCGTTTGAGTAGCTTCCCCGTGTCGAGTTGATGTCATCTTTGTCTTCCGCGTCCGGGCCTGGTGTAAAGTGGTCGAACTGGGAGATGTTCCTACTAAATCCGTACGTCTCGAAATACTTATCTTGACGGGAGTCGGTTGAGTAGGTGAAGAGACTTTCTGCAAATGTGTCCTGCTGTTTACCAATCACCAACATCTTGGGGCGATTTACCGGGCCGGAGACGATTTCGGAGGCCAGGAACACAGGGACGTTAGCAGGTTGATAGTAGGTCTGTTTGACATTGTTCAGGTTTGTCTGAAGGAATGCCTTGGCGCCGAGTGCAATTGCCGTTTCCATGTCCTTTTCGTTCTTCACCTCGATATATGTTGCTACCGAGTCGTAGTAACGGGCAGGGGCCAGGAAAAAGTTGATTGCGCGGGACAAAATTGTGATGTGAACGTCGGCAATGCGAGCGATCACTGGATAGGGTATTTTTGTACGAAGTCTGAAGCTCATTTCGTATCCTTTCTGTAGACGGTGAGTATTTGAGGCTCACGGGTCGTATGGTTGAGAGCGCCGATAATTGTGTATCCACCAAAGCTGAATTTCTGAGGCTTTATGGTGAATAGGGCGGAGCATCTGGTTGCGTAGCTGATCAGTTCGGGATCCATGGGGATGCCTCGCTGAACTGCCCGATTAAATGCGTGGAGGCTGAGAGTTGGCTGATTCGGTGCTTGTGCCATAAATACCTCCTTCTATTATTGTGATTGACTTCGTTGGAACCGAAGGTTCTTTGACGGTGGCTGCCATGACGAAAAAACCGAACATGACTGAGAAGATGATGACCAGCGTAACGAAGTAGACAACGATCCTGATGATCGGGTCCAGAATGACGAACAGCGATACCAGGGCGTTGATGAATCGTGCTGAAGGTGTCTGCATTCCTTTAAGGTCGATGTTGAGAAGACCGGGAGCAGGCAGCACAGCGTAATTGAGTTTTTTCATTGGGTATTCCTCCGATTTTAGATAAAACACTCCCCCCGTGTGCGAGAGTGTTTGAAACAAAAAACAACTCCCGGCGTGAGGGCGGGTTCAACCTATGTGGAGGAAGAGACTAGAAAGGACAGTCGTCATTAACCCAGCGAAGCCAGATTTCACGACAGACACCCTTTGCAAAGTCGTTCATGGATGAAGCAAGTTCAGTGGCCCGTTTCAACTGCTGGCTGCTGACTGCTTCCGTGAAGGTCTCAATGATAAAAAGTTGTGACATGGCCATCTCCTTTCGTACTGAAAGTTATGAGACAGCGCATTCCCCGGAGGAGAGTGTGTTGTCTCCGTCAGGGGCAGGTAGAAGAAGGACTTTTGCTGCTTTTGTCGCTTTCTCCTTCTTGGCTTTAGGTTCCTTTTTTACGGGTTCCTTTTTGTCGCCTCGGATATCAAGCTTGGTGTAGCCGGCTTTTGATTTGAGGCAGGTTTCGAGAGAGGTTTCCAGTTCACCGATCGTCTTCTTGAGGCCGTTGTAAATATCAACAGCGCCTGAGAATGCGAAGATGTCGTCACCTATTGAGTCGGTCAGTTTCGATGCCACGGCTTCAAGTTCTACTTTCGCGGACTTGATGGCGTCGGCAAGGGCTGGGCCGTCGTAGGATGATGTCGGCAGATAGCTTTTCATGTTGACCAGCAATCCACAGACCTGGACCTTTGTGTCGGCCTTGAAGAATTCCTTGAGTTCATCAACGAGGATGTCCTTTTGGGTATCAAGAGCCTTCATTTCTTTAGTCAGGTAGTCGCAATGGATCACCTTGAATGCTATTTCTTCCGGCAGTTCAAGACAGGGGAATGCGGTGCATTCGTCTCGGTAATTGCAGAATGAGCAACTGATTCCTGGGATTGCCTTTGCTTGAAAACGACCAGCGAGACAATTCAGCAGGTAAGAGCCGCGGTTCTCAAGATCGAGGTAGCGACTGTTGTTGTGGAAGTAAGGGCCCTTGACTTCGATATCGCCGCTTGCTGTATCTATGACGATGCAGAAGTTGACGGCCTTGATTCCTGCAGAATGCGCGATACCCAGCTGTGAATGGATCTGGTCTTCGCTCACTGCCTGGGTGGTTGATTTGACCTCCATGAACACGACGTGGCAGGCTTCGATCTCGGGGGTGATGTTTTCCTTACCGACAATCTTGGCCAACTCAGCGGGAGTAGTCTGGAAGTCAATGTGAGCTTTGAGAGCCAATGCAGGGTGGGTGTATTCAATCTCGCGAATGAATTCCACGTCGCTGGCTTTCAGGAACTGGTTTGCGGCGGCTTTCAGGGCATCTTCGAGCTTGTCTTCCATGGCGTGACCTTTGACAAACCGTAATGCTGATTTGTAGTCAGGGGCGACCGGGAGAAGCTTGTTCTTGATGATCTGCTGCGGACACTGGGTAAAAGACATCTCAGAGGCTCCAACATAGGTACTGCGGTCGCCGAGGTGGGATGTGTCAGTGTTGAGTGCGATAAAGCCGATGCGGATGAAGTTGGTGAGTTTTTCGATGAGTTTCATAGCTATTGTCTCCGATCGTATTGAGTTGATGAGGGGAGACGACACTATGATCCCGTAGGGAGTAGTGTTCATCTCCCCGGGTTATGGGTAGGTGGCCTGCGATGTGTTAGAACAAAGCGTTGGCCATGTTGGTTACCAGGTCGAACAGTGAAAGCTGGGCTTCGGCGGCTGGGGTGAAGACCTTCGGGAGTTCTTTAACAGGCGGTGCAACTGCCGGTTTCGGTTTCCTGGGGGTTCTGACCTTTGCAGCTTTGGGCACAATTTTCGGATCGGGCAAAGCAACATCGGAAATTTCAGCGGCTTCAGAGACGTCGAACTGATCACCGATAAACTGGTTGATCTCGTTGACGCGGTTAAGAAGGCGGCCAGTGATTACGACGGTGTCACATGCTTCGCAAATCCCGTAGTTGTCCCAGGGTTTGACCGAGGGAGGGACGAGGGAAGCAGGCATCGTGTAGGTTTTTTTACAGCAAAGACATACCAAGGGTTTGTCGGTGCTCATTTTTCTTCTCCTTTTGGCTCGCATACTGTGATTGAGCTCAATGAGTGATTTGGTTTAGCCCAGTGATACCCATGCAAGCAGAATTGCGCTGGCGATGGAGATAACAACGAGTCCAGCACTGCGGAGCCCTTTTGCTGAAACCTGGTCCATGAAGGAACGGGTTTTCTGGGGGCCAAAGCAGGGAATGTCGACACCTTTACAACGTACAGTGTGAGTCGGCTTCCGGTGGAAAGGGCCATTAGATGTTGTGTTTTTCACGGTATTTTCTCCTTTTGAGTCGTGAATGGTTAGTGTGAGTAGGTCTTAGCCGATGTTCGAGTACATGGCTGCGATAACAACGGAAGTGGCCAGCAGAGCGAAAGCAGAAGCAGTTTTCAGATTCAGGCCAGAAAGTGCGTTCAGAGCTTTTTCAATGATGGATGTTTTCTGTGCTGCAACGTTGTACAGAGGAACACGGTTACCTTTGATGGTGATGTGACCTACGATTGTTGTGGATTTCATGGCTTGTCTCCTTGTAGTGGTTGCTGAGACAAGACTATCCGCAAGGGATGAGTGTTTGTCCCAGCGGATTGGTGCGTCTCCAGTTTGCTTCGAGTGACCGGATGACGTTGCGGATGGGTCTGATCTGCGGTGTTGCTGCAGACGGTTACCATCTTCATGACCGAGAACTTTGTGGTGTCCCTGTTGGCGCAATCTCGGATGTGGTGGCCGGGGTCAGGGAGTTGAGGTTGATGTTCGAGGACTACAGGGCAGCGCGAGGGAAGCGTTTGAGCGGCTTGTGAGCACGTTCTTTGTTCTCTGCGGTGGCCAGTTTGTTCTCTGCGAATTCCATTTCTTCTTCGGAGATGGTGTTGCTGAACATCTTGGTGAGCATTGAAGTTGTCATTTGACAGCTCCTTTCTGACCGTGGGGTTGCCAGGGTCGATAAAAATGGTCTCGTCAGATTTCTTCGATTGATCTGATCGAAACGGTACAAAAAAACCCATTACGCAAAAGAGAGCGTTAACGGGTCGGGTAAGTGAAAGTCGCTTTGCCAGGAGCGAGGTACAGGGGCTTCAACCTGAGCTTTCTATGTGAAGTATCTATGAACGCAAAAAGGCATTTCCTGTTAAGCGAGTCAAACCTTCTTCTGATACCAATCTGCTTTGCAAAGGCAGGATTACAGGGGCTTCAACCTGAGAATTGGATACAAAAAAAGGCATCTCCGCAAAATGTGGAAAGGCCAGTGTGGAATAGGATACTAAGATTTAAGTCAATTGATGACTTGTGATGACGCGGACAAATGGACTTGAATGAAGGCTCCCATTTGACGCGAGTGGAGGGCAACGTGTGAAGGTTGCACGGTAAGAACAGAGGACTTCAACCTTGTTCTTGTACGTCAGCTTGCTGGCTGGATTTAAGATACTGGGCTCATTTTAACCAATAAGGGAATATTGGTACCAGTAAATGTGGGCTCGAAAAAAGAGCGGCTTTGAAAAATCAAAGAAAAGAAAGTGTAGGCCCATATATAAGTCCGGTGGCATACACTTGTCAACAGAAAATACAACCGATCGGTAGTTTTTATAAAAGCCCCCTGCAACCCCCCGAGGGGCCGGCCATGGTTGCTGTCGCGGCAAAAAAATAAAGGGTACCCATTTTAGTGGCGCCGCGATTCGTGGACACAGGCCAGGCCATGCGGGTGGGGCTGCCGCGCTCCGTGGCAGTGTTCCAGGCGTTAACGGCAGCGCTCCTTACCTACCGTTCAGTCGCTTAGGCCTTCGGCTGGCAGATTTTCCCATGGCTGCGCGCCCTCATGAAGGGAAAACTGATATGCGGATCTGTTTTGGAGGCGTCCGCAACATTGTTGGAACGTTTCGACAATGTTGCGGAAACATTTCCGTTATGGTGACGAGTTGATGCGGTTTAGAGCTTTGGCGGCTCGGTTGTCAGGATGGCTTTTGTCCGTCTCCCACCTGGAGACCGTTCTGATAGTGACGTCGAGCGCCTCGGCAAGTTCAGCCTGTGTGAGGTCCTTTTTTTGGCGTAAGGCCTTCACACTCTCTTTTGACCACTCTATTGTCTCTGGTGTGGCCATTCGCTAGTCCTCCTCCTTGATCGGGATACACAACCAGTATTTGTGCTCCTCATTGATGCGTTTGTGAGGCTCGGCCCGGTCAATATCCCAGGTTGTTCTTGCCTCCATGAGAGGATAATCCGCACCTTTGAACCCGTACGCGGTGAACATCTCGCCATGCTGGCCACATCCTCCGATGAACGTGCCATCGGGATTACTGAATGATGAGAACACCGAGAGGTCTGCATGGTGTCGGGCTTTTATGACCGCCCAGACTTCGGGTGTGGTTGGAATCGTCTTGTAATCAGGCATGTTCACCTCCTCGTTGCTTTTCCGCCCTACCCTTTTGACGGTACGACTGACCATTCGACCTCGCAGGTCTCCTTGAATTCTTCGAAGGTCGGCCATGACATATCGCCGTCGGAGTAACTGCCGTCCGACTGGCGCTGGAAGGTGAACCCGTCTTCGGTCTTAACGGCATCAGGCTCAATGACGAAGGATACCTTGACGCCCGACTCGCTCTCAAACTCCCCTGCCCACTCGCCACCCTCGTTCAATGAGTATTCGATGGTCTCGCAAGCCAGTGAAGCCTCTGTCTCGTCATCCATGATTTTCCGGTTCACCAGTTCCTCGGCCAATGCCTGATAGTCAAAGCAGAATATCTGTGCGGGATTGCCGGTGGCAACTGTCTTATCCTCAAACATCCTGAATACTCCCAGGGCGGTTTCTACACCGTTTTTGGCAACCTTTATGACGCAACTGAGTGAGGCGAACGTGTTTAAATTTGTCATTTTGAACTCCTTTTCTGTTTGCGGGACGAGTCAATCGCTTCTAAAAACTTGTCCGGATCTTCGACAAACTGTCTAGGGACACCGTAACCAGATGATTTCGCATACGGAGCGGTGTTACCGTGGCGTTTTTCAAGCGAGCAGATGTTAGCATCTTCCACGTAGCCGAGACAGTTGAAATACACATCGCGAACATATACCGGCCGCAGAAGATCGCGCATTGCGGCTGCAAGAGCCTCGTAACATTTGCGTTCGATTGAGCTATCGGGAAGATTTGCCCATCCTCGATCTATCTTTGCTGCGGGAATCTTTTCTGGGAAGCTCTTGCAGTACGCGTCGATAGCGGCCCGCCATACCGGGTACATGTCCGTTGGCTCGGGGCACCCTTCAAAGTTTGCCCGGCACCACATGGCTTCTGGGATTTCATACCAGAACCTTGGATCGCCGCCATCTGGTGGCGTTATTTTCTGTTCACGCAAAGGCTCGGGTACCATGTCGATATTAGTTTCGTGATACCACTTGGCTGCATCGCGCCAGAGTTGTTTTTTCGGGGCATCCTGCTCGTCCATGACTGAATTATTGAGTTCTGTTGAAAGACAGTACCCGAAATTCAAACCATGCCCACGACCAACGTAAGGAGCGACTTCAAGGAACAGGCCAGGCAAAGGCGTGGTAATCCTGTATCTGCACAGAGACTTGTAATCGTCGCTTCCAAGAGTTGTCGGCCCGAAACGCCGGAACATATATGTGAAGAGGTTTGCGCCGGTTATGCCTGGCAGAATAGTTTTTTCCAGGTTGCTTAACCAGAAGGTGCCACCACTTGCTGCTTGATAATGAGTGCCTTTTTTAAGCTTCGCTATCTGTGTCCTGAATTTTTTCATAAGCATCGCCCTCCAAAAAGATCATAGATATTTTTCATGCAGTAGACGTAACCCTATACTATCAATTGCATAGACAGTTGTCTACATTTTATTGACATGATAGCATTTTTGATGCTATGTTATAAACACGTTGAACATCAGGAGGTGCTTATGGCCGATTACTGTATCGAAAAGAAAATCGCAGCAACACCCGGTAAAGATTGGGTGCTGGCTTTTGGGACTCAGAAGCGGTCGTTTCCCGTCGTAACGAGCGAGGCAAAGGCTGTCGAGGCCTTCATGCAGGAGTCCAGGCGCTCGGTAGTTCCTCTGCGTCTTGTTACATGGGATGGCAAGGGGACTTCCGCGAAGAAAAGGGTGGTCTGCAATGCCTGAAGGAGCGCAGAGAGCATGCACGCCTACGGGCCTATCACTTAAAGACCTGCACAACCCGGATAAAATAGAGGCCGTGTTGGTCTACCGGACCAATACTCTGGTTGAACTCGGCCCAGACCAGGGCTTTCAGGAGTTGAAGAAGCGGATCGAGCTTTGGGCGATGCACGAAGGACAGTTGGTGAAAATAGTCGGCTGGAACAAGACGTCCGTGGCGATGTATAGCCAGGAAGGAGCCGCAGTATGAAACATACACCAGGGCCGTGGCGGGTTGAAGATCATACGAAGAACGGTTTTGAAGTGTGGGCGGCTGGTGGACCTACTTTTTCGTTCAGGGTTGCAGTAACAGGCCATGCCAATACTTTTGATCAGGCTAATGCCCGGTTGATTTCAAGAGCACCCACCATGATCAACCTGATGGAAGAGGCGCTGGCATCCCTGGCATGCAGGTTTGGCCACCCAATGTCCTGTTACGACCCGGACGACCCGACCGGTGGTTCTCCAGATGGTGACTGCATCCTGTGCCGGATGAAGAGAGAGATCGAGATTGCAAGAGGTGAACGCGATGCCTGATGGCAAAGAAAGATATTACCCAGGGACAACAGCGCCGCCAAAGGATGGCATCTATCAGCTCAAGGACGGCAGGTATGCCAGGTTCGCGCACGGTCAGTGGTATTTCGCGTTCAGGGAAATGACCCTCGCAGAAAAGACCAGGGTAAAAGCCGGTTTCATGTCCCCGCAGTTCAGGAACCATGAATCATATAAATGGAAAGAGGTCGGAGGTACACCATGAAAAAGATAGTTCTACCCGATGGCATCAAAACTCCGCCCAGGATACGGGCAACCTTTCAGCGGCAACAGTGGACCGGCCGCCGGGACGACTGCGCCGCGCCGGTAGGAGATCCCGAGCGGATCGATGTTACCAGCCGCGTGCTCCGGATGGAGGCGGAGAACATCGCCTGCCTTTCCGACGACAGCTATGAGGGTGATGCCCTGGTTGAAGGAAGGCACGATCACGACGGCCCTTTCGCCGTGTATATCCGCGAGGAAGTCGGGGACTTCTTTGAGATATACGGCGTCGTCAACCTGCACGACCTGAGTGAAGAACATCTGGACCAGCTGCGGGAACTGTATGGTGTCGACATCACTGTTCCCGAGCCGAAGGAGCTTCTCTGGGGCACATACCTCGGCCCGGCCGGCGCTGATGTATCGGTGGTCGAGGTGGCTGACAGCATCAAAGGGCTGCTGGGGGTTCTGAAACAGCCCAATGTGTTCGCGACGCCGGTGATCAGTCGCCTCTACAATGAGTCCGCCATCGTTTTTTCCCGGGAAGTGCTGACGGCCGATGAAGCGGTCGACCTTTATGATGCTGCCAGGGGCAAGGAGATGGGCCAGGTCGGTGAGTTGGAGGGGGATCTCCAGTAATGGATTATGTCATCGCCGATATCCACGGTTGCAAAATGACGCTTGAGGCATTGCTTGAGAAGATGCACGTCAGGCCCAGCGACCATTTGTATAGTGTCGGGGATCTGCTCGATCGGGGCCCCGATTCCAAGGGAGTCCTCGACCTGGTGATGAGCATGCCGAATTTCACAGCGCTCAAGGGGAATCATGAAGAAATGCTGCTCCTGGCAATGGACGATCCTGACGAATGCCTCGGGCACTGGCTGGTGAATGGCGGTGCGGCGGCTTTTGCCAGCTTCGACCACATGATCGATGGAAAGTATATCCGGTTCATGGAAAGTATGCCGCTGATCATCGAGATGCCGGAATTCTACCTCTGTCACGCCGGTATCGGCCTCGTGCCGATGGACACTCCGCCGGAGACCTTGCTCTGGGATCGCACCTGCTCCGTTAATCTGGGCAGCACCGGCGGCCGGCGCCTGGTCTGTGGCCACACACCGACACACATTGACAATATCCGGGCGAGCCTGGGCAACAACAAGATCTGCATCGACAACGGGTGCTTCGTCAGAAACCAGGAGGGCCTCGGCAGACTGGTAGCCTTGAGGTTAGATGACATGCTGCTGTTCGAGCAGGAACGAATCGACACCTGGTGATGGGCATCAACTACAAAGTACGGATCGTAATTTCACACACCACCCACTTCGTAATTTCACACACCGTCTGCAAAATTTTATCGTAATTTCGCCCACCGGGTTTTACGACGGTGCAAAGATTTATCGTAATTTTGCACACCAGGATCACCAGACTGCAAAATCTTATCGTAATTTCACCCACCGACACCCGTAATTTCACCCACCGACCAGGGTGCAAAATTTTATCGTAATTTCACACACCGCCAATATTGATTTATTTAAGAGTTACTATATTCCGACATGTTGCGTCATTATCCTTAAAGAAATCATAGAATACATCCGGGTGTGGTAAATTTATACCCCTACCGGGAAGCCCTTAAACGTCTTCGTAATTTCACCCACTGACCTCTTCGTAATTTCACCCACCGCTCTATTCGTAATTTCACACACCTCAGACCGTCTGAATTGTTTCAGTAACGAATCAGGCCAGTTAGCTCTGGATTGAATTTGCTCCAGATCAGTAATGACAAGGTTTCCCGAGTTCAGGTGGTCCGGATCAGGCGTCGAAGTATCGTAATTTCACACACCATAAAGTTCGTAATTTCACACACCGGCGTTTTTTCGCCTTCTCTTTCAGATGATTCTATTTATAATCGCTTCCAATGGGGGTACTACATGTCGAAAAAAGCCACAGAACCTGTCCAGCTCAACCTGTTTGTGTCCGATCTCCTCTCTTGGAGCCCTAAAAGCGACGCGCCGTCTCTCGGACACCCGTTCTTCTCCCTCAGTAAACGCAAAGATACAAAGATCCGGAAATACGAGTCGCCAGACGGCACCTGTGCTATCGAGGTGACCCCTTCCATGAAGGGCATAGCAACTATATGGGACAAAGATTTGTTGATTTTTGCAGTCAGTACGCTGCGCGATGCCTTGAACAAAGGTGAGAAGGTGAATAGGAACACCCCGATCAACATCACGGCCTACAACATGCTGCAGGCGACTGAACGGGGTATGGGCGGCCAGTCGTACCTCGATCTGGAGAAAGCATTGGACCGGTTGATGGGAACGACCGTCAAAACCAACATCCCGACCGGTGGCACGACGAAAACGGACAGTTTCCACTTAATTGAGAACTACCGGATCATCCGCGACACGAAGACCAAGAGGATGAATTCGATTGAGATAATAATGAACGAGTGGTTGTGGGACGCTGTTGTCAACGACGGGAAGGATCTGCTGACCATTGATAAGACGTACTTCCTGCTCAAAGGTGGTGTAGAGCGGCGTTTGTATGAGATGTGTCGAAAGCACTGTGGCCATCAAGCCGCTTGGCAGATCGGCCTGCAAAAACTCCATATAAAAAGCGGCTCAAGCAGCTCGCTCAAGGAGTTCCGGAGGATGGTGAAGGATGTCGTCGATCGCGATTGTCTCCCGGGGTACTCGATATCGCTTGATTCAGAGAAGGATATGTTTATTGCCAGGAACAAACTCAGGGCCGAGCTTATTTTGTCATTGAATGAGGAGTCGTAATTTCACACACCAGGTGCTTCGTAATTTCACACACCCAAAGGGTTTGCGACCTGTTGAGAACCCTGTGGAGGCCTCCGTAGTTTCACACACCGGCCATTCGTAATTCCGCCCACCTCTCTCCGTAATTCTACCCACCCTACTCCGTAATTTCGCACACTGAAAAGTCTGTGAACCCTACATGTACAAGGGATTGGCAGAACCGTAAAGTTCTAACTTAATGTTTATAAAATGGTTCTTCATAAAGGGTGGGTCAGAAGAGGACTCTGTGGAAAACATCACAATATGGCGGTGGGATTACTGACGAGCTCAAGAAGAAATAGTGTACCGCTCAATCAGGATTGCCTGTATCAGTCTGCTGAACTCACCTTCAGACACGATCTCTGCTGCTTGATTGGATAGTTCAACCAACCGCTCAGACAACCTGATGTTTATCTTCGGCGAATCAAGGGGGATATGCAGCTTGTCATTGACGATCTTCTTGAGATTGCTCAAATCATTGTTGCGGAGGCGCTCAACCAAGATTGTCCGGGCCATAACAGCTGGTTGACCTATACCCGTGTAATAAGCTTCATCTTCCAGATGCTTATACAGTGAAGACGGCATTCTTACCGTTTTCGGGATCTCGTATTTGTCTTTTGACACCTGGCATCTCTTTTCAGCGGGTTTTGACCGCATCATAGTGCCAGCGCTGAGAGTTGACAACTCCATTTTTAGGCTGCCTCTGCGTATTCAAATTCGACATCCGTTTCAGGCTGGCGGAGGTTGGGCAGCGGAGGGTTGTGGCATTCGAGAATGGGAAGGCCAAAATTGAGATTGCTCTCCATTGGGGGGATGCTCTCCCGAGCCATGGCCAGCAGTTCTTCTTTTGGCATGATGATGTTGTATGTACCTGCCTCGACGATGCCTTTACGCTCGGACCACTCTCTCCAGGACTCTTTTTGACCCCATAGACCACGGACGTTATGAAGGCCGTGGCGGCCTGATCTGGCGGTATCCTCAATCACCAAAGAACGGATCAGTAGATCCGGGTGAGAAGAAGCATACCACGCCAATTCATACTCCTTCGCCGAGCAACAATAAAAGCAGCTGGACTTTATCGGGACTGGAATTCCGGCCTTTCTTATGTTGGTGATGCAGTCTTCCCGAGTCCATTTGAGGTGAGACCGAAGCGGGTAGAGGTACCGGAAATTTTTGTCTTCGATCACGTTGATGGCGCGGCACCCGTCGATGGCGCCATTGTCATAAGCCACGAGCTTGTATGGCTTCTGGCCTTTGACCAATGACTCCAGAGCGGGAAGCCACCCTGCCCTTTTGTTCTGACCGCGGCTGATGCCCAAGAGATAGGAATCCATCACGGAAGCCTTGAATTTTAAAGTACAATTCTTCTGGCGGAAGCTGATCGAAGGCAGGGTCTCGTTGGCCAGTACGTTACCTTCCAATGTCGTGTACGGTGCGGAGACCGGTGTGTAGGCAACACGGGTGATCTCCGGGAAGCCCTGCTCCTGCAACCAGTTGTTGAAGAAGTCGAAGTAGGCGTATGTCTCGGGACGCTCCCCACCCACGTCAGCGAACATGATCAGGTCGGGTTTGATGCCCTGATTAACCATGGCAACCAGCAGACTAACGCTGTCCACACCCAGGCCGAGGTTGACTATTATCGGGGCATCGGTCGGCAGATCAAGCAGGTGTGCGGGGGAGCCTTCGGCCCATTCCTTGACCAGGCGGTTCACATTCTCTTTGGACGGGTAGAAGTCATCCGAGGTGTGGCCACACTTCTTGCACTTCGTCCTGACGGTCTGCAGGTCGTCAGCGAAGGTAAGGGTCTCGAACATCCCATCGCCGCCGCAATGCGGGCAGAGTACAAGCAGAGCGTTGTGGGCCTGTATGTCGGTAGTCTTCATCATATTACTTGCCCTCTTCACACATGTCGTCGATGGCTGCAAAGTCCGCCGGCAGTTCGATGCCGCAGAGTTTCATGAGCTGGGCGGCTGTGCTTTTTACACCGGTGGTCGTTTTGATCATCTTGCCGGCAACCACCGAGCGGCCCTTCCAGAGGTCGGAGGCCTTGGTCGGATCGACCTTGGCAAGCCCATCGAGCTGGGACATGTCTCTGGCGTAAGAGCCCAAGGTGCCCAGAGCGTGCAGGAAGACCGCATGCGAAATGATGTAGTTGTCGCGCACGGATTCGGCGCTCATTTCACCCTTGACCATGGCGTTCCAGAGAGGGATGGCGGACAGGGCGTCGAGGAAGGCCAGCACCTCATTGGTCTTGGCATCGAGGTTGACGGTTTTCACGTTCTTGTCGTTCATGCCCGTGAGCATGTTCACGAAAGAGTGGAAGGCGACGAGCGACCACAAATGGGGGGATTTCTTGCCCGGAGAAGCGTTTTCCATGTCTATGCGTGCTTTGTACGCAGGGCGCTTTTCAAGGATGTCGAGAATCCAGCGAGAGTATTTGTTCCGCAGGTCATACAGGGCATTGAGCGACCCTGAAGGCTTCGACGAGTTAGAATTGATGTCCGCGAAGACCTGCTGTGAGGATGCCAGGCCTTCGTCAAAGCGTATCATCACCGGTACGGCGTGGTCTGCCAGCAGCGGATTCTCCTGCAGGGCGATGCTGATGCCCATCCATCTATGCTGGCCGTCATTGATTATAAGATTTGCCGTGATCGGCACTTGCAGGATGCCGATTGAGTGTTCATCGCTCATGGACTGGAACACCATGCTGGAGTCGCAGCTGGCGGTGATGGCCGGCAGGACATAGGTGTCAGGGTTTTCCAAGATGTACTGGGCGATAGCTTTAGCCCGCGTTACGTTCAAGGTCCGCTGAGCGCGGAGTTGGGCCGGTACGAACTCATCATCGAACCTGAAAAGCCTGACCAGGTATTTGAACTGCACGGTCGATGAAAAGAATGCCTTGCCTGCCTGGATGCCGCGTGTTGCTGGGAATGTGTAGGATACGTTCATAAGTCACCTCCGAGATTTTGTTTTCAGTATTGGGAAGCCACACAGTGACCGTGGCTCATTTTGTATTCATCCAGTTCTTCGTCAGTCCAGTGTCCAAATTCCACGATCGCTTCTTCCAGGACTTGCGGGAGACTCTTGTTTCGCCAGACTCCGTGGTTCTTCTCTGCTGGGCGCTCGTTTCGGAACCGCTCCATCTTGGCAGCTTCGATCTCAACCCAATCATGGTAGTCGGCCGGGTATCTCCGGTACAGCCAGAGCAGCTCCTGCGGCGACATGTAGTGGCATATAAGGCAGTTGCTCGGGAGCGGGACCGGCTTCCCGTATGCTCGAATTACCCTTTGGCACCCTCCCCTGTCCAGTCCCAGATCAACGAGGGGGTAAACGGTCTCAACCGACTGGGCTTTCCACTTCTCTCTGTCTTCGCCTGGTTTCAGCATCCGCTTCTCTTCGCCCTTTGCGATGCCGACCAGCATTCTGACTTTGCCGAACTTTTTGGAATACTGGATCATGGCCTGTTTGCGTCCAATCGGCAGGTTGTGTTCTCTGCCGACATGTTCCTCAAGGAAGTTGTAGATCGGGACCAACTTCAGGTTTGATGTGCACGCCTTCGAGGCGAAGGCCTTGGAGCCGACGGTCACATTCTTGCGGTACTGCTGGCGCAGGCCATCCCATCCGTGATAACCCATCTCCGGCTCCAGAAAGAAGAACGGGAAGCCTTGTTCCCGGCAGAAGACCATGACGTTTGCCACATGGGCATACGTTTCGTAATGCTCATCACCTGTGCATGCCATGATAATTATCAGCTTTCCGGGCGCATAACGTGCCCTGAACTCCCGGTTGAATGCCAAGAGGTACAAAATACAAGTGGAGTCCTGGCCTCCTCCAAATGACAAAACTGTCAGCTCCGGGTCGTTTTTGGCCATAGCCGTGACCGGCGTAATGCGTTTTGCCGACAACGTCTCGTTATGTGTGATTGCTAGTTCCATAGGCCGTTCTCCATGCTTTTATTCTGCCATATATCTTCCGCATTGTCTGCTATTAGTGGACAACAAACATAAATTATTACAATTTCCTATCAGGGGGTAGACAAGCCAAAAAAGACGTGTTATCTAGTCATTTAATGAAACTTCAGACGCCCCTGCATATTCTGCTAGCCACAGCCCTTCTCTCTGCCCTGCCATTACAGGCTCGCGCAGAAGAACAGGATGAGACCCTTATTATCTTGGGCCAGGCGCAGGTAGAAGACTCCATTGCCGGCCGAGTACCGCGTCCCCTCTCTCAGACCCCAGAAAACACCACGGTAATAACTGCTGCCGACATCGAGACGATGAACGCCCGCACCCTGGTGGATATCCTTGAAACCGTCCCTGGAATTGCGCTTCAGAACAGTATCGGACCCGTAAACCCCTCCAATATTTTGATACAGGGGTCACGAACCGCACATACGGTGGTCATGTTGGATGGGATTCAGTACACCAACATGAGCAATAGTTCCGACATCGGCCAGATTCCGGCCCGGATCATCGAGAGGGTGGAAATCGTCAAAGGAGCAGCTTCCTCGGCCTGGGGCCAGGCCCTGGGCGGGGTGATCAACGTTATTACGAAACAACCCAACGGGGATAAACCTGTCAGTGGCCTGGCTTCATATACGCAGGGGGAACGGGGCACCAGGAATCCAGAAGGTGAGCTATCCGGGAAATACAACCGGGTTGGATATTATCTGTCAGGTGGATTCTACGAGTCTGGTGGTTTCAAGAGCAACACGGATTTCGCCGCCAGGACCGCCCATGCCAAATTGACATACGACCTCCCGTATAATGGTCAGTTCGGTGCGATGTTCAACTACTCCAATTACCACCGCGGTGACTTTGCATTTGAGCCGCTTGATGCGAAAGGCCGTGATAAAACCGAGCGGATAATTCTTGGTGGGACATGGAAGCAACCCATTAACAACCACTTTACTTTCGAGTTGAATGTCCACCACTCTGTTGACCTCTCGACCCAAACGGTTTCTTCCATCAGTGAGCCAGTTGCCATATTTCAGATGCCCAAAGGTGACGAACGATCTACGGGCGGTGGTGGAAAGTTACTTTGGCGGCAAGAGAATAACCTTATGGTCCTCGGTGTGGACTACTACCATCCAAAGATTCATGGCACCGAAGCGTTTGTAGGGGTTGATTTCCTCAAAAGAGAAACAGACCGTTGGGGATTTTATCTGAACGACACCTATAATATCGGACCGGTTGCGGTTTCTGCAGGTGTTCGCTATGACTTGACCGGCACTTCCGGCGATCAGTTCAGTCCATCCATCGGTTTCACCTGGCAGGCGACCGACAAGCTCCTGTTGAGGGCTTACACCGCCAAAGGTTTCGGTCTCCCGGACTTTACCCTCGAACAGGGTAGTGAACGTGTCTGGACAACACAGGTGGGATTCGAGTCCACGATTATTCCGTACCTCTGGGTCAAGGGCACCTTCTTCCGCAACGACACCTGGGATATCACGAGATTCAATACGATCACTCGCGGATTTGATAAAGTCCGGTTCATAACCCGCGGATTTGAAGGCGAGGTCCGCACTCAAGAGTTTTTGAATACCTCACTGCGTGCCGGCTATAACTACGTTGATGCCCATTGGGACTTCGACAACTCGCCCAACATTGTCCCAAATGTACCGACCAACACGGTGCATCTGGGCGCTCTTTATGACGACCACAAATATTTCAAGGCCCTGATGAATGGCCGCCATATTTTCTGGAATGCCGAAACTTTCCGAAATGGCAGTTACCGCGGCCTGATATGGGATCTACATATGAACGCGACCCCGTTCACCGGCGATTTCAAAGGACTTGAGTTTTTCGGTTCGATCCGCAATATGTTCAATGGCTCGCAGTTCATGGATGAAATTTTCCCCAATAGTGGCCGTAGATATGAAGCCGGCGTGAGGTTCAGGTTTTGAGACGTCTTCTACTTCTCATAACAGCCCTATGGCTGCTGATACCGAGCTCAGCGTGGTGCTACGATGTCCTGATTGTCCTGAGCCAGCGCTCGCCCGCTTATGACGATGTTCTGCGCGGCCTGCATTCCGGACCCAGGTTCTCAGAACGCGTCATAGTGCTTACTGATTACAGGGAAGCCGACATTGTGCGTATTGTTCGCGAGGAAGCTCCGTTCGCCGTAGTGACCCTCGGCGACAAGGCCCTGGCTGCGGCCCGTAAAGTCAAGACGGTACCCGTGGTGGCTTTGATGGCGGTCAGTTTCCGTCCGGGTCAGATGGGGAACCCATCCATTACCGGCGTAGAGGTCCAGTCTCCGCCCGAGAAGTACCTTCCAATCTTCACGTCCCTTCGTTCACGCAATGTTGGGGTAATCAGTTCCGCTCATACATCGGGCTACCTCAAAAAGGCTCGGAAGGCCACCGTTGGGCGAGGACTTGAACTGATCACCAAAGAAGTCAAGTCGTCCCAATCAGTGCCGTCCCAGGTGGAGTCGCTGGCGGGCCAGGTGGATACGCTCTGGATGGTTCCCGACAGAACCAGCGGCAGCGGGAAGGCAGCGGACTCTCAACTACTGTTCTCAGTAGCTCACAAGGCGCCTGTGGTCACCTTTTCCAGCGCGTATCTCGAAGCCGGGGCTGCAGTATCCCTTGATTTTGACCGCTATGAAGTTGGCCGTCAGGCTGGCGAGATGGTCCGGGCGGCTATCGGAGGAGATAGCGCTTCGGAGATATCTTCAGCGGTACCTCGAAAAACATCCATCAATAAGAATGCTTCAGTGCTCCGGCGGCTTGGCATCGATTGGGAATGATCCATGTCGACCCGCAGGAGGTTCAGGGGTAGTTTCCGCCACAAACTCATCCTCCTCTTCACCCTCTTCACCGGTATAATTTCAGCAGCATTCGCTTTCGTCCTCATAAACGGGGAAATCAAAAACTACGACTCCCGCACGTCCGAAAAAGTCCAACTGCTGGCCGACATGATGGCCCGGGACATCACCCTACCCCTTTATTCAGAAAACATTGCCGTTCTTACACACATGGCCAATGATATGCTCTCGACTCCCCGGGTTGCGCGCGTCCTTGTTACGTCTTCGGGCGGCAGGGACCTTGTGGATGTTATTGCTCCAACCTTAACCTCTGAAACCCCTCTTGTTACCTATGCGGCGATTGTCAAGTCAACGTCGGTAAGCCCTTCTGTCGATGATGCGTTGAGCGGTTCCAAGCCTTTTTCCACCGATTCGCTTGGAACGGCTCTGGTCTCCATTGATGCCTCTGATAAAGAGACTGTCATCTGGAAAGCAAGTATAAAAATCGTGGCCATTGCCTTTATGTTCTGGGTCGCTGTGGTGGCAGTCTGCTTTCCTGTGCTCCGGCAGGTCACCCATTCATTCGATATGCTCACTGAAGGGCTGGACAGCATGCAGGAAGGGGACTATTCGGCCAAGATAAGGATCAACACGGATGATGAGGCGGGACGGGCTGCCCGAGCAGTCAACAGGTTGTCTGCCACCCTGATCGAGAGAGAAATCGAAAACCGGAACCTTCAGGATGAACTTGTCAACTCTTTGCGCTTGGAAGTGCAGGAGGAACGGAAGGAGATGATGGCCCAGTTGATCCAGACCAACCGGATGACGTCTCTTGGCCTGTTGATATCCAGTTTCGCGCACAACATCAATACACCAAACGGCGCAATCAAGTTGACAGCAGAGCAGATTTTGAGTTCCTGGACGGATACAGTACCCATACTGCAGCAGGTTGCCAGGGAAGAAGGTGATTTTGTTCTTGGAGGCATGCCATTCTCGGAGGCAAAGGACACCGTCGGCAGGTACATTGAGTCAGTGGTGAGCAATGCTGAGAGGGTCGAGAGGGTCGTGCAGGATCTGCGGGCCTACAACGTGGGGGACAGAAATGAATTCCACAAAGGAGTCTCGCTCAACAAGATTGTCGAGGACTCCCTGACCGTAGTGCGGGCCCAAGGCCGGCAAGGTGGTATTTTGATCGAGACACTCTACTGTGCTGATTTGCCGGATATAGTGGCAAACCAGTGTCAACTGGAGCAAGTCGTGGTCAATCTCCTGCTCAATGCAGTGCAGTCGATGGATGGTATGGATGGGTCAGTCATGGTCAGCACTGAGTATTTGGCAGAGGATGGCGAGGTGAAGTTGATCGTGAAGGATCAGGGCAGCGGGATCAAACAAGAAGACCGGAGCAGAATTTTTGAAGCGTTTTTCTCTACCAAATTGGCAAAAGGTGGCAGCGGGCTTGGGCTATACATCTCAAACTTCATCGTATCCGAACACAAAGGCCGCCTGACGCTCGAACCCGGGAAAGAGGCGGGGACGGTGGCGACGGTGTGCCTGCCGGTCGCATGAGCCGTTTTTGAGACGCTGACCACTGGTTGTGTACTGGTGGCCAGCAGCTCTTTTCGTCAGTTCTGGGCAATTCGTTTCGTGTCGAGGCCTTCCTGGGGAGTGACGTGGAGGAGCGGGTCCCCGGGAGAACCCGCTATTTCTGAAAACTGATTGCTATGCCTTCATGACATTGGCGGCCTGAAGACCCTTCGGGCCTTTGGTGATATCGAAAGTGACAGCCTGCCCCTCAGCAAGGGATTTGAATCCATCACCACCGATAGCGGAGAAGTGAACGAAAACATCTTCGCCCCCTTCCTGCTCCAGGAACCCGAAACCTTTGCTGTCGTTAAACCACTTAACTGTCCCGTTTACCATTTTACCGTCCTCCTTCGTTGTTTTCGCCTGTTAAGGCTTTGTATAAACAAGGTCCATGTAGACCGTGCCATCAAGTCGGGAAATGCTTCCCAATAAGGTTGTTACACCGTCAATTCCGGTGAAGGCGCTGTTGTACCCGCCGGCCAAGGACACCTTGATCGGTCTGTTGGCCAGCAGAGAACTGGAGGCGTGATCGCCGGACAGCAGCAGGATGGTATCTCCATCCACCGCGGCATCATAGGCAAGCTGGACCGTCGCATACCCGACCTGTCCGATCTTGGCCCGGGGGGCTGAGTCCAGTGACATCTGCACGCTGATGTTCTTTACCAGGGACGAGTCCGGGAGGTTGGCTGAGACCACGCAGCCGCCGGTCCCGTTTGGTGTGCAGTCGCCAGTGTATCCAACCAGGCTTGAGAATACGTCCGGGGTGGCCACAAGGGTCACCGGCAGATCGGTCGCCTTGAAGGCGCCGGAGCATGGCTGGCTTTGCCCGGTGATGCAGCTGAGACCATAATTCAGAGACGAGATTGTATTGACTGCCCCTCCCCCTCCCCCTTCGAACAAAATGTTCACGATAACCGGTGCGACCATTTTCAACAGATCTATCTTCACGTTGTTTGCCGGCATGGTAAATGTGCATGCGTTTGCTGTCGTGCCTACACACGGGTTTGTCCAGTTGAAAACGCATCCAGGGCAATAGGTGGGGTTCGTCTCGCCGGTGAGGGTGACTGTTGTGCCTACATCGACAGATGCCGTGCATTTGGTTCCAAGGTACTGTGTGCCATCACTACCACAGAAGATGTTGTCACCAGAAGACCCAAGGGTTCCGGACTGGACAAAACCAACCGGCGCCTTGACGGTCAGCTGATAATTTGGTGCATTCGTGAGTTTCACGTCGAGAGGAGTGAATGTTCTGACGGACAGTGAGTCATAGGCCCGTGGATAATACGAAGTAGACAGCGGTGGAGGCGCGAGCACCATAGGATAGTCACCTGGCAGAACAAGGAGATTGAAGTTGCCGGCATAATCCGCCGTTGCAACGGCCCCACTGTTTGTGTACGTTGTCGCCCCGTCTGTCCAGAGAAGGTTCTGTTTCCTGTTGAGGGTCATGGTGGCACCGGGGAGAGGAGCTCCTGTCGGGCCAGTGATGTGACCCTGGATGAGCACATGAGGCAGGGTTATCGCCAGATAGGTGTTGGATGCGATGCTTTGCGCAGGATAAAGTCCTATGATGCTGAAATCAGCCATCGGGAAAGCAGTGGTCGTGGGCGTGCCAACGGTCTTTACGTCTATGCGGTAGGTCCCCGGGGGGATGCCCAGCAGAGAAAATCTGCCGTTCGTGTCTGTTGTTGTGCAACCGTAATAGTACGGGCTTGCGCTGTAGGCGCAGAGTTGTATTTTATCGACGTTCGGCATTATCCCTACTGTCCAGGGGTTGCCGTCGTAGTATGCATAGTTGATCTTGCCTTGCAGATATTTGGTGAAATCCAGGAAACAGTAAATGTCCGAGTCGGCCATGAAGTTCTGGTTAGTCTGGGTGGAAGACCTGTAGTTCGTGTCTGTGGTTTTTGCGGTGACAGAATAGTTGTTGTACGCGAGCACGATCATGGTAAATGTGCCATCGGCGGCAGTGGTGGCAGTCCCTTTGACTGTGTAGGTGGTGCCGGATGCTGTCCAGGTAGTGTTGTTGCCGTTGTTGGTTGATACGGTAGCTCCCGGCAATGCATAAAGCATCCATTGGGAGTATACGTGCCCGGTCACTTTGACAAACGGCAGAGCGAGGTCGATCGTTTTATCTGCGGCCACGGATGTGCTGGGTATGATGCCGGTGATGCTAAACGATGTCGGAGAGGGCAGGGTCGGTGTTCCCCAGGGCTGAACGTCTATGCGGTATGTGCCGGCCGGGACCGAGGTGATGGAGTAGTGGCCGGTCGTGTCGGATACGGTGCATTTGAAAACATACGGTGATGCCTGGTAGGCGCAGGCCTGTATGTTGCCGATGCCAGACCCGTCCGGCACAGTAATATTGCCTGAGACTGTGAAAGCAGACGCAGTGGAGGATATGCTGGTTATGACAACGAGGGCAAGAAAGAGTCGGGCAAAAAGCTCTTGTGTCCATTTTTTTGAAAAAACTACCGATTTCGTATGCGGCAGTCGGAGCACATTGTTGTCATACATACACAACCTCCAAGGTGTTGCCCCCCTCCCCTCTTGCGGAGAGAAGGGGGGCAATTGGTGAAACTGTTTAAGCTGCAGCGGATGCGGGTGCGGCGGAGTCGGCTTTGCCCCTTGCAGGGGTCTTTTTGGTTGCGGCCGGAGGCGCTGCGGCCTTGGCGGATGCTGTCGCTGTCTGCTCGGCCTGTTTCGCGGTGATGGAGGCGATCTGATTGTCGATCCGCTTTTTTTCGGCCATCAACAGGTCGATGGTCTTGTCCAGTTCCTCCGATGCCTTCTTGAGGTTGCCCTGCTTGGAGAGATCGACATAACCACGGGGCGGTTTGTAAGGGATGTCGGCCACTTTGTTTGCGATCGACAGGAAGTGGTTCATCAGGCCGTTGATGGAAGAGACGAAGCCGGACATGTGTTCGAACTGTGCAGCACTGATCTTGGAGCGGCGTGAACCGAAGGTCAGGCGGATCCGGCTCATGGTGTAGTCGACCTTGTCGATGAACGAGGTGGTGTCAGCTGCTTCCATCGTCTTGGTGCTGACAACAACGGTGTCGCGCTCGCCGGCCTTCCTGATCTTCTGCTCCTGTCGCGATTTCTGGAACTCGGCGGTCTCCTGCGGGGTGTACTTCTTTTTCGCGGTCTTCTTTTCCTGTGTCATAGTGTTTCTCCTTTTCTTGAGTTTTTACTGCTGTGGTGGTGGTGATCAGTACAGTGGCAGCTGGCGCCAGGCGTAGTCGCCAGCCATGGTAAAGATACAGACCTGCATGGAATCGTCCTGCATGGTTGAGGGGTCCTGCTGGATGAACCACATGGTCCCCCGGGTGGAAGCGTCACAGACTGGTTGCACTGTGGCTGTGTTGATGCGAATCCCTCCGTTGACTTCGAGTTTCTGAGTCGGAGCAGCTGTACCAATGCCGAGGTTGCCTACTCCAGTAAGACGCATCTTTTCGGTGTTCGGCGGAGGCGACCCGGTTGTCCCGGTCATCCACGAAAAGGACATCCCGCTTCGTGCCGCGGTCGTTCCCGTCTGGCCGGAGACCCAATCCTCGTCGGCGAAGGCCGCGAAAGCGCCGCCTGATCTCAGAATCGCCCCTCCGGTCGTGTTCATGTCCTGCGAGACAAAATAGAGCATGCCGAGCCGGTCGTTTTTCTTGGGAAGCGACTTGTTGGCATTGTTGTGGCCCAGCAGGATCTGCCCGCCACCGTAAGCAGTGGTAGATGTGGTATCACCGGACAGGATCAACATCTGTGTGGCCACACCAGGAGCGCCCACCAACTGGAACGGGCGGACCGGCGGGAGGACGGTGGCGCCTGAAACACCGATATTCAGATAACCGTTATTGTCGATCGTCATCTTATCTGCTCCGCCGGCGGGGTCTTTCACGCCGAAGGCTGTTGCAGCGAAGGATGATGTGGACAGCATGGCCAGGCATACCGCTGTTGCTGCAATGGTTCTTATCATCTGCATCTCCTTTCCTTTTATAGGTCTTCTTCCAATAGTCCTGCGTCGCGAAGCTTCTTGTTCCTGACCATAGCTGCCCCGATGGTCACCAGGGGTATGGCTATGAATACGATTGTTGTTGCAACAACAAACCAGGCGCTGGTGAGAAACACGGGCTTGAATTCGACGGTCCATCGATATGTGCTGAGTGCGTATTCCCGGCTCAAGACCTTGGCAAGTTGGACTACGCACCAAGCGATGTGTTCATCAGTCAGGACGACCATGTACAGAAAATGGTAGAGGAGGAAGGCGACCGCCATCTTGCCCAGCGCGCCGGCAACAACCCCGCCAATGAGGCTCCTGATCATGGCCTTGGTGTATGCCCCGATGTAGCAGTAAGCCGTCGGGGTGATGAAGGCCGCGTAGCCGATCGTGTAGCCGAGGGCCAGCAGGAAGATGAAGAACTTGTCCCAGCTCGTCGGTTCGGTGGATCCGAAAACTGGGATCATCTTTTCGAGTACGCCGATCGCAACCGGGGAAAACAGAGCCGAGACCAGGCCCGATACGAAAGATGTCTTCAGACCGACTGCAAAAAACTCCATACGGTCTTTGGTTGTGAAGAAGCCTTCGGAAAGCACGCTCCCGCGGCGTTCCTGTGCGTAGTAATATTCAATTTCAGAGATGGCATCTAGCAACCCTTTCGGGTGCTGCTTGTCGCCACCGCCTGACTGCATTACTACATCGCCACCGCCGCCACCCTTGCTCATCTGAGCCTCCTATCCTTTTTGAACAGCATGACTACCAGAGCAGACCGACTACATGAAGCAGAGGTGATCCGATGGTGATGACCAGGGAGATTGCGAAGAGGGCAATCCCTACCATGACGTTTCTGCGCCGGACGCCGAACCAGAAGGAAAGGAGCAGGAACACGAACGCGAAGAACCGGCCCCAGAACCCTTCCAGCATGGTCGAAAAGAGGATCTGCCAGAAATGCGTGTAGTTGTCTGACGTCGTGTGGTGCAGCGGGTTGAGTGCGTTCAGCCATTCAGGCATGACAGTCCCTTCCTAACCTTTTGTCGCCAAGAGGGCCTTGAGTTCCTCTTTGGTTTTGTATCCCTCTACCACTTTGCCATTCGGAAGAACTATCGACGGGAGCAGCTTCACTCCGATTTCTTTCGAATACTTCACGTTGGAGGCGACCGGCCCCATATCCTGCTTGCCGGGTTTCGCCCACACCTTTTTACTGTAGTTGTCTTCCAGCATGGTCATGGCGCCGGGCATATCCTTGTGCGACCTGGTGATGATGGCCTGTGATTTCCACCCAGCGTCAGGATGCGAGTTCAGGGGGGTGAGGATCAGGGCGATCCGCAGTTCTTTATCCGCGCGAACCAGGTCCTTCAGTTCCGGGTGGAGTTTTGAGCAATAAGGGCAGTCAGGGTCGGTAAAGACGTACAGGGTCTTTTTACCTTTGGGATTGCCGAGGAACAGGGCGTTCTTGGTGGGGATCCGTTCCGGTTTCACAGTGATGGAGTTCACCTGCTCGGCTTTGATGGCCGTGAGGTTGACTTTGCTGCTTACGTCGATGATGTTGCCGGAGATGATGTGCTTCTTGCCGTAGTCCATGTAAACGATGCCTTTGGACTTGGGAGTTTCCATGGTGAGCTGGAAAAGTCCCTTGACTGGAGCCTGCTGAACATCGAGCACCTTTGCAGTCGGGTCGATCTGCTTGAACATCTTGACGAAGTCTTCTTTTTTGATCGGGTGGCAACTGACGCAATCGCCAGAGCACCCTGCCCCACCCGTTCCGAAGGCAAAGGCCGAGGAAGATACCAGGGATAGTGCTGCCACCACTACTTTGATAATTTTTATACTCACTGTGCCTCCACAACGCTTTTAGGGGTGATCACCATGCCCTTGAGCTTGCCACCCTTCCTCTTTTCCATTTCAGAAAGAGCGAGTCCGAACTTCTCCGCCTTGATCGGGGTCAAATAGACTTCGTAAGGCGCATCGCCTTCGGGGCTAACCACGAACATAGCCCCTGGATACTTTTCAGAGCACATGGTCTCTTCGATGGCCCCGCCGGCGCGAAGGCCGAGGACGATCGAGTAGATGATGTTGTTTTTGGTTTGAGGGTCGGCTTTCGCTACCCTGATGTCCGGGGCATTGTTGGACAGTTTCTCTGCTAGGTTGAACAAGGCCTCCTGGCGGAAGTAAACGGTACCTTCCGGAGTGGAGACAGCGTTCCATCGTTGGCCGGTTCCCCTGTTGACTATCTCCTCCATCATGGCCATTGCTGTTGTAAAGTCGAACCAGGGGATGTTTACCTTGTGTATATCGCGGGTCTTTGCAGCGTCACTGGCCGAACCGGCACCCAACAGGTCGATCTCTTTCACGGTAGGAGCTGCAGAGGCTTCACCAAAAAGGTCTGCCGGTGTAGATGTTGTGTCCGTGCCGGCCCCCAAGAGGTCGACGACAGTCTTTTGCTTCGGAGCCTTTTTCTTGGACTTGTCCGGCGGGGCAAAAACAGGTGCTTCCGATTCTGCAGCATCCGCCGCTTCGGGTCCGGCTGCCGGGGTCTGGACAGCGGTTGGCTCTGTCGCATGCTCTTCGTCCATATCGTACCAAGCAATTTCTTTCCGCCGGGCCTCCTGGTCAGCCTTCTTCAAATCCTTGCCCAGCTGAGTCTCGGGATTGCGGTGGTGGTTTTTGACGGCATCAATGATCTCGTCCAGGAACTTCAGCTCGTGAATGGCCGTGAGTTTGTCGACCACAGAGACGGCTATGAACGAGTGCACGCCCGTGGTGTGTAGTTTGTCGTAATACAAGGTGATCTTGCCGATATCGTGGCAGAGACCCGCGATAGCGTATTTGGGAATCAACGGGCTTGCATCGGGGACTATCTTCATCATTTCCCGGGCGACGTTCGTTGAGTGCTCGTAAAGGGGGATCTTTTTGAGAACCTTATAGACGTGCTTGTCATATCCGATCTCGGGCTCGTCCTTGTGTTTGTTGACGACGGATGGGCACTTCCCTTTTGTGTCGAGCAGTTTCAGTAGTTCAACGGTGGCGCGCAGCGAGTTCCCGTTGAAGAAAGGCATGCCGTCTACGAAGTCCTTGTAAAAAAGTTTCACTTCCCGGTGCAGAAACATTGGCTTGTCCGGTGCTTCGCCTAGACCGTCGTTCACATCGGCTCTCCAGATCTTCGCCAGTTCTTTGAGAGTGTTTTTCTGGTCCTCGTTTTTCTTCCAGAGACCCGAGTAAACTTCCAGTGTATGTTTGTGCTCTTTTTCTCGCTGCTCAGGACTGGGCATCAGCACCGGATTTGCCGGCGTTTTTCCCTTTTCTTCCGCAGGTTGTAGAGCGGCGGTTTTCAGGTCGTTACGGATCAGCCTGACTGAGTACAGGATGATCCCCGAACCAGCGACTCCCGCTGCTATTCCAAACAATGCAAGGCTATTCATCAGGCTTCCTCGGCATAAAATTCATTCGGGGGGACAACAATGGATTTTTGAAGACCGTCCGGGGTGAGAGCGCCAAATAACCAAAGGCTGATATCCTGGAACTCCTTGAACGACTGGAATTCTGACGGATCGCCTTCGCTGGTTACCAGGACTCCTACCGCGAGGCATCCTCCAGACAGGGCGGTGACGAGTTCGTCATGGTATTTATGGTTTATCTTACTGAAATGTTCTTCCCCGCGTTCGACGGCCGCGTAAAAGTCATGTTCTCTCTTGTCGCGGGCGCTGGTGTCATAGATAACGTCTGCAGGTGTGTCCGGGAGTTCGATCATGTTGGTGATCGGGGAGACGTCGTTGGTGACGCCGCGGAAGCGACCGGTGGCATCCTCATTGGCATAGGTCATCAGGTAGAATTCCCTGGTCCGAAGACGAAGGATGTTCTGCGGCTTGATGACGTCCTCCTCGGTCTCACGCGAGGTAATGCCCCCGTTGGCGTTCATGATCGGCGAGAGAATTTTGTGGACGCCGAAGTGCTTGGCCACATATTCAGCGGTATCGAAGTCCGGTACCCGAAAGAACATCTTAGTGTTGGTGTTATCGAGGATTGTGCGGGCCTTGTCCTCACCTACGGCGTCGATGATCTGGGAGTACGACTGAACCATACAGGTGATCCACAAATCGCATCCACCACCCATCGAGAACAAATCTTCAATTCCCGGGAAAAAGATGCGGTGCCCCTCATCCATGTAGAGACAAAGCGGCGGGGTCATACGTTGCCGCTTGGAAGCAAAGGCCCGGCCGACAAATGAGCGCAGCATAGAAAGGAATACTTTCCCCAGGGTGGCGCTGGCTTCGTTCGTCATCAGGGCTGCGAGTTGGACGATACAGATAACCCTTTTCCCCTCTTCAAGCCTCTTCATGAAACGGTTTTCGTCAGCCATGCCGATTATCTTACCGATGTTGCCGCCGGTGAGTTCCATGATGGCGGTGGTCAGCGACGATGCTACCTTCGAGAAGAAGTCCTGGCCGGCTTCGATCAAGCGCTGGATATCGTCGGCAAGTTCGTCGGCCTCGGCGGTGCCCAGCATGTTGAGCTCACCCTTGAGTTTCTCAAGTTCTGTCCGGCTGATGCGTTTCTTGATCTTGTTCAGGTTGATGTTCATGCGCCGACCGGAGGCTTCTGCTATCAGCTTCTCACCCGAAATGATGCACATGGAAATGTTCTTGGCCACGTTGCGGAAATAAGGGTCCTTGCCCTCTTTGATGCCCGAGACGGTGTGACCCATCAACTCATCAACCATGAAGTAGTGGGACAGTGGGTCGATGACCGCGGAGTATTCCGGAAAGATCGGGGTGATCAGCATCAGTTCTTCTTCCCGATCGAGGGCTACGGCGGTCTGGATGATCTTGGAGAGCAGCTCGTTATCGGGTTTCGGGTCCATGTATATTACTGAACGGCCTGCTCGGAGATCCTGTTCGATGCTGGATTCGGCGCTTTTCGACTTGCCGGAACGTGTTGCCCCGAAGACGATCTTGTGACCCTTGCGGTAGGAGTCAGGCATGACGATATCGATCATCCTGGTCGGATCGTCCATGTCGACGCCCTTCCCCAGTACGACGAACTCATCAGCTCTGTTTTTGATCTTCTTCCTACCGAACATTTTTTCTGGCTCCGAACTTCACGAATATATTTTCCTTGAGTGATCTGCTGACCGATTGGATGATTTCCTTGTCGATCCTTTTCTCCGCCTCTATTTCCGAATAAGCGCCACACACGCGCCTGACACATTTGAAGTCGTTCTTTTCCGAATCCAGACCAATTGCTTTTGCATGCATCCCTATTCTGATCAGGTGCTCTGGAAGACTGGGGCTTGTTCTGTCCAGTCTAATATCCAGTCGCGGCATCCCTTGAACCTCGATAGGCCTGATCTTGCATACGTGAAACAGGTAACTATCATCGACCTTGTACTTTTCACGCTCGTGCACGGGTTGGTAACGCAGTGGACAGCAAGCGTGCAGCGTAATTCTTTCAAATAGCAATTCCCTCTCAAGTTCAACAAAGAGGTCGCCGGACGGCAGTATCTTCGTGATGATTCCGCTTACCATCTGGCTTTGCAGGTCGCTGTACCGGTCAAACTCCCTGACGACCTTCCTTGCGTGTAGTTCCCGCTCGACGCTGTACTCGATGTGGCGGAGCAATTTGTTCTTTATGGTCTCCGGCCGAATTCTGATTACCGGGTCTTCTGCCAGCATGTCGTGCTTTAAAGCATATATTTCAATGCCGGTGTCGCTCTCCTGGGCAAAGACTTTCGTTTTCATAGCTTTGCTGAGGGTGCGCGAGACCGCCAGGCATACAGCGTCAATCACGGTCTCTTTCGGCAGATCGTACTTACTGAGCAGCTCCTTATTGTAAAGAGTCGAGGCCAATGACAGACTCCCAGGGGCTTATTGATTCCGGTTTGAGACTGGCTATCTCTGTTATTGGTGCCTGTTTGGGCGCGAGACGAACAGATTTCGAACTGTTTGCCACAAGCACTTTGTAAATTTTGTTGGCGTAGATATTTCGCTTACTGGGCGTCTGTGAGTTGTAACAGCCGACACCTTCCCAGCTGTAACCGTACTTAGCGATGCATTTTGAGAGAATCCAGGCCCCTACCCTCACGTTGGTGCAAGGATCGGCAAGAGACTGCCAGGGTATTCCGTTTTTTCGTAACTCAGGTTCGTGGACGGTGTTTATGCCCATGAGCCCGAAGTCGTACGTTCCATTGGTATTCCAGTGAACAGTCTTCGGATTCATGCCGGATTCATGCTGCCCTATCGAATACAGCAGGTTTGGAGACAGGTTGTATTCTTTACCGGCCTCATTGAAGCAAAACGCATGGGCAGACACCGGCATTACAAGCAGTGCTGCAACAAGCGACGTTTTAAGCAACTGCGACAACGTCATTGACAAGAATCTCTTTTTCTTTCGTGTTTTGAGACTTTCCTAGACGCCCAGTGATCCGCACACGGGACCCTCTGGGGAACTTGGTGGCACATTCGACTGCGACCTTTCCAAAGGCAGTGATATGGATCTCAAATGGAGGGTTCTGTTCCTCAACGACCTGAAGGAGAAAATTCGATACATCGACTCCGGTCCTGGTGTTGCGCAAAGAAGGCTCGTTAAAGACCTCTCCCTCTATGATGACTACGTTTTTGGCCATTATTCATCTCCTGGACGGTAATGGGGTAATCCCCCCTATTGGTTGTATGCTTCTGCAGTTTCCGTTTTTGGGCGAATTTTCTTTCGGAAGTGAAAAAAACTTAAATCCGATCATGAGAGGTGGGGTTGAGATGTGAGTTCCGGCGAGCGTTGTGAACAGATACATCGCTTCTTCTGTTTGTTGTTTTTCTTTATAAACAAAACAACCTACAACAAGGAGAGATGATATTTGGGGTTATGCGGTTATAAAAACAGATGGTTACGGCAGAAACGACGATATAATTTTGCAAATATACGATAGAAGTTTGCGGTTTACTGGTGGTTTTACGATAGATCTTTGCGTTATGAACGATAAGAATTTGCAGCGACGATAAAACTTTGCAACGTTACGATAGTTTTTTGCATCGTTACGATAGATGTTTGCACCGTGTATTTAGGGTGTTATTTGGCCGTTCCAGTCCTGTCGGCCATCCTGTTCACTCAATGATTGAAAATAACCGTTCGGATGGTTGATCCACCCTTCGAAATATCGACGATAAATGTTTGCAGTAAATAATAGCGCTACGAGGCATCAAACCTAGCAATAACAGGTAAATAGCATTTTGACGCATTGATTTTTGAAGTGCTATGCGTTGAAATGCCAGATTTTAGAAACAATATGGCTGATGCAATAAAAACTAAAACAAACGTAAAAACAGTTTGTTAACTATTTTAACGCATTTGGTATTGCATTTTAATGCGTTGAAATGTATTTTGACGCACAACATAAATACTACCGAACGGAGTGTTCATGAGAAAACATGGGAATTCATCTGGTCAAATGACGCTGTTAGATTCTGGCGAGACGCCTCCTGCAGTCGAGCTTGATAAGCCTGTGTCGCTGATCCACATCAGCAACAACCTCACTGCTCACCAGCGCAAGGCATACAACGTGTTGTTGATTCTTGCCAAAAAACAGCTGGAGAAGAACAACCACGATGCCCACATCATGGTCGAGATACCGTGGATTGAGTTCAAGAAGCTCATGCACCTCAAGCACCGCACCCAGAAGCACGCGATCGAGAAGCTGAGAGAACTCCAGGATATCAAGGTGCACATAGATATCCTGGGGGCCGAAGGTGACCGTATCGTAGGTGTGCGCCATTTGAGTCTGTTATCGGAGATCCGGTTTGAGGAAGACAGTTTCGGCGACACTCTGATAAAGATATTTTTCCCCCCCACCATCTGCGAAAGGCTTGCTAATTCCGATATCAGGGCTGTTCTCAACATGACGGAGATGGCTGAACTTACCTCTAAGTTCGGTACGGCCCTGTACGAGCTGTGTATGGTCGCATTCGAGGGAGTAGAGGGTAACAGGGTTGAATTTGGGTACGAGATAGCGGAATTCAAGATGTTGATGGACATAGGGAAGGGTTACGATAGAAAGTATGACCTCCAGAAGCGATGTATTGAGGTGGCTATCACTGAGATAGGGGATGTTTCTGACTTGCGGATTTCCTACAGTCTCTTGAAGGAAGGACGGGGTAATGAAATACGCAGGGTTGAATTCGTTGCCGAGCGGATCGAGAAGGATGACGAAGAGACAATCAGGGCCCAGCAGATTCTGAATGAGGCTATCCAGCATGTTAAGGATGGGTATGAGGAACACTCCCAGGTAATCCAGGCTGTAGAGAAGTATCTCAGCGACAAAGGGTTTGAATACACGGTGAGCAATATTGCTTATACCAACGTCAACTTCAAAAAGAATTACATCAAGTTTTTGAAAGATGCTCTCGAAAACGACTATGCCATAAATGACAGGGTCAGGAAGCAGCAGGAAGAAAATGCAGTTAAAATTAAGCGTGACGAAGAGGCCAATAGAGATTTGGAAGAAGCAGAAAAACAGGCTGCCAAGGATGCTGCAATGGTTAAAATGTTCGAGCTTTTGCCAGAAGATAAGAAAGACGATGTCTATGCTTTGATCGAAGAAAAAGAGAAGACGAATTTCTTCTTCTCGAAAATGACCTCTGTGGAGCAGATCGCTACGGCTATGAGAGAGTTGGACTATACTGTCTGACGTGCTTCTGTCAGAATCTTTCACCAGCCTGGTGCATTATCGTGCATCAGGCTTTTTATTGTGTGCGCCAGGCATGGCGCGTGGCGCGTAAGCGCCATCCAATCAGCTGTGGTGGTTGATTGGTGACTTGGAGGTGCAAGTCCTCTACGGACCCTGATGGTGGGAACCGTTAGCCGAACAGCAAGGGTGTCCGGGGTGACCCGGAATCTGAAGGAAGCTGCAGGCAAAGTCCTGGCCCGACGGACAGGAATCGCATATGAGGCAGTCATATCTGGGCGAGGAGGCACAATTCTTCGAAGCCCAAAACCATTCAGGAAGGTGTGGCTGTAGATGCGGCGGGTATATGGGATGAAGGTCGCGCGAATTACCCTGGGAGGTCTGGCAACCTGCCTTTGTGCTACCGGCATCGAGAGATGTCGGGATGGGTTGCCAGAAGTCAGCAGAGGCCATACGAGTTGGATTGACTACCCAACAAAGGGCCGAACATGAAGTAAGCGGACAGGAGCCTTGAATTTCGATGACGACAGGAGCAGCAGAAGACCGGGTTGAGATGCTCGGTGCCACCCCGGAGGGTAGCGGTCAGAAGCCGCGAGTGGCCGGGAGCGGTGCGGCAAACGTCACGGGAAGGAAAGCACCTCACTGGCCGGAAGCGGCAACGGGACTGATGAAGAAGATCGTCAGTCGCGGCAACATGATGGCGGCATACTCCCGTGTAGTATCCAACAAAGGTGCGCCTGGTATCGATGAGATGCCAGTAACGGCCCTCAAGGGCTACTTACAGGAAGAATGGCTGCGCATCAAAGAAGAACTGCTGGCGGGAACATACCACCCGCAACCGGTACGTAAAGTTGAAATCCCCAAACCGGGAGGCGGCACGCGGATGCTGGGAATCCCCACCGTTCTCGACCGACTTATCCAGCAGGCAGTGCAGCAGGTTCTAACCCCGCTGTTCGACCCTGGTTTCTCGGAAAGCTCCTACGGGTTTCGTCCCAAAAGGAGCGCCCATCAAGCCGTCAAAGCTGCACAGAAGCATGTAGCGAGCGACCTCAGATGGGTGGTTGATATTGACCTGGAGAAATTCTTTGACCGCGTCCATCACGACACTCTTATGTCGCTTGTGAAACGCAAAGTCGGAGACCGTCTGGTACTGTCTCTTATCGACAGCTACCTCAAGGCAGGAATACTCGAAGGAGGATTGACCACGGCACGAACAGAAGGTACGCCGCAAGGCGGGCCGCTCTCGCCACTGCTGTCCAATATTCTTCTCGACGAACTGGACAAGGAACTGGAAGAAAGGGGCCACAGTTTTTGTCGCTATGCCGACGACTGCAACATCTACGTTGCAACGCGGACAAGCGGCGAAAGAGTCATGGCATCCATCACCAGCTACCTGTCCGAGCGGCTCAAGCTCACGGTCAACCAAGCCAAAAGCGCGGTAGACCGGCCGTGGAAAAGGTCGTTTCTGAGCTACAGCATGACCTGGCACCGCAAACCACGGCTTACCGTGGCCAAGAAAGCGGTTGCCAGGTTCAAGGCCAACCTCAAAAAGATCTTCAGACAGGGTAAGGGTAAGAACATCCAAACCACCGTCAAGGAGATAACCCCGAAACTAAGGGGCTGGATAACCTACTTCCGGCACTCGGAAGTAAAGGGCATCTTCGATGAACTGGACGGCTGGCTGAGGCGGAAACTGCGACGCATTTTATGGAAGCAGTGGAAGCGCCCCTATACGCGAGCAAAGAACCTGATGCGCCGGGGATTATCGGAAGCCACGGCATGGCAGTCGGCCACAAACGGCCGCGGCCCCTGGTGGAATGCAGGGGCCGCGCATATGAACAAAGCTGTTCCGAAATCCTACTTCGACAAACTGGGGCTGTTATCACTCATGAACCAGCACCACCGACTTCAATAACTTCATGAACCGCCGTGTACGGAACCGTACGCTCGGTGGTGTGGGAGGACGGCGGAAGTAATTCCGCCTCCTACCCGATCCGTTATACCGCAATCACAAGCCCCCTACCCTCCCCTGCGTGGTCAAAAGAACAGACCAGAGTATACATGAACAACATGTTCAACATTAACCGCATGAACAAGTAATTCAATAGGTTAACGGTTATAACGATTAACTACGATAACAACATTAAAACCATTATCAACATGATAAACATTATAACCGGCTTCAACAATATAACGAGCGTAAACATTAACAACGAGATATACGTTTTAATGTGGGTAATGGTGAAAATGTATAAAATCATTATCAATGAGAACAACATGAAAACAGTTATCAACATTAACAATGTTAACAATAAGATAACGTATAACAATATTAACCTTGACGTAATGATGATAATGATGATAATCGTTAAATCATTGAACATGTGGTTAATCGTTAAAATCTTGAACAACTAGAAATACATTATCAACAGGAAAGGACATCAATATGAAAGTTATCCTTGCAGCAAACCAGAAGGGTGGGGTAGGGAAGACGACCACGGCCTTGAATATGGGCGCGGCGCTGGCATTGAAAGGGAAAAAGGTGCTGCTGATCGACCTCGATTCGCAGGCCAGCCTGACTATATCGCTGGGGTTGATGGCTCAGCCTGACGAAGAGGCGCGTAAAAACATCTATGACGTCCTGCTGGGGAACGCGACTATCCAGGAGGCGATGATCAAGAGAGAAGGCAAGAAGCCTTTCTGGGTCGTACCTTCTCATCTTGACCTGGCTGCAGCCGAAACTGAATTGGCATCCATACCGGGAAGAGAGTATCTCCTGAAGGAGGTTATGGAGAGTGTGACTGGGTTCGATTACTGCATTATAGACAGTCCTCCCGCCCTTGGCCTTCTTAGCACTAATGCCATGGCTTACGCAGATGAAATATACATCCCTGTCCAGGTTGAGTATCTGGCCCTGCAAGGCATGACCAAGCTCTTGGAAGTAACAAAGCTGGTGAAGAAAAGATTGAACAAGGGGCTTGAGATCGGTGGCGTCATCTGCACCAGGTACGATTCGAGGAAGAAGCTGAATAAAGAGGTTGTTGCACAAGTATCCGAGTTCTTCCAGGACGTAATGTTCAAGACGCTGATCCATGACAACATCTCGCTGGCTGAAGCACCTTCTCATGGGAAAACAATCTTCGAGTACAAACCTGATAGCGTTGGCGCGAAGGATTATGCCGATCTGGCTGACGAGATACTGAGGAGGGCGAGAAAATGAGTGGAAATAAGCCGACAAGCGTAATGAAACACAATCCTTTGGCCGGTATGCAGCGAGAAGGCATAAGAGGCAAAGGGGTGGATGGATACCTCGTTGATACCAGGGAAGAAGAAAGCTCGCCGCCAGAAACGAAACCAGGCAAAAAGCCAGTCAACGAATCGCCTGAGAGTGTGCCGGCAACCACAAGAACCCCTAAAACGGCTGATTCGACGACTCGGGGTCTGAAAAACGGCATGAGACGGTATACCGTGCCAGTGAAAGAAGAAGTGTTGAAGAGGATCCAGAGGAAGGCATTCTGGGAACGGATCGAGATAAACAAAATCATCAACGACGCTCTTGAAAAGTATATGAAGGGCCAGCATCCTGAGTTGATGCCAGAAGAGATCGAAGAGATGAACAGAGCGAAGAAGAAAAAGTAGAACAACTTGTTCAAGTAGAACAACTAGAACAATAAGAAAAGGGACGCTAGGCGGCATGCTTAGCGTCCCTTCTTATTTCACTTCAAATAATCCCCTCAGCAAGATTGAAAAACCCACTCCACTTTAGCAAGCACGAGTTTCTTAAATCCAGCGGTCTTAACTTCCATATCAGGGGTAGCGGGGTTGTCAGATCGCAAGGCAATCTTGGTAGAGCTCACAGCGTATGCCCTGAACAATCGGATGCCCTCATACGGGACAAAGATTGCGTAGATGTGGCCCATAGGCGTGTTCTCAAGGAGGGTAGTGACGCCGACATAAGCACCAGGAGTGATGGATGGGACCATGTTCATCTCGCGATAGATGGCAACTACCGTGTGTTTATGAAGTGTTGCCTTGAGAACTGATATTTCGTCAATAGGATCGCCAACTGTTAGGCCGGAACCTTCCTGGCCAGGTCCAGAGAACTCGAAGACAGGGACCACTTCATAGTTGGATATCTGAACTTTTGGGGTAGGGGGTTTACGGGCTTTCCAGTCATCTCCACTGCCATACAATAACCAAGCTGTATTGACTTTGAATGTAGCAGAAAACTGCGCGCAGAAGTCAGCATCCGGGATTCGGTTGCCGGTCTCATAGCGAGTGTAGGACATCAGGTTCATATCCAGTTTCTCTGCGACTTCCCTCTGGGTGAGTTTGCAAGCAGTCCGCACACGGCAAAGCCTGGCACCGAGTGCAGCGGCCATTTCTCTTAACCGGTCTTTGTTCCGTGAAGTTGCGCCTTTTATGTGAATTTTTTCGGGAATTTTTGAAGTCTGCTCAGCCTTGGCAGATTTAGCCGAAGGACTAGAAACAGGTGATCGAGATATTTTTTTTCCACTGATCTTGGAATCCGAGGTGGACGTGGTTTCCTTGGCGTCTAATGCCTTTGTTTTAGCGGCTTTTTTCACATTCTTTGGCGTCTTGATTTCCCCGCCCATAAATCCTCCAGACTACCGAACGGTTATTTTTGCTTGACAAAAAATATAACCACTCACATAAATACTACCGTTCGGTTGTATTGCGCTTATTGTTTCAGCCATAACATACATGGGTTTTTGTGAAATATCAATAAAGTACAGTGTGCAGGTGTGAATATAAGTGTGGAGGTGGCGTATGTGCCAAGCGGAGTGTGTTCAGTGGGTAGATGCAAACAAGCGCAGTGTTATTGGTTATAGTCGCAAATACAGAGCCTATTCCCCCTACGGAGAAGATGACTTCCTCCAGGAGGCGTACATTGCCTCCATCAAAGCTGGTCAAATATATCCATTCGGCACACCTCAATTCTATGAAGCTTTTTGGCGCTTATATAGCAATGCCACCTGGTATAACCTTGCAACCAACCCATCTGTAGGGGATGTGTTGACAAGGTGTTCCAGTACAAAAAATAAAAAGACCCCTGACGTTAATATGCGCCAACCGGTGCAGTTTGAAGAGTTTGACGAGACGGTCCACTCATTTACAACCAATTGGTCGTACGAACCTCTCACAGAACCCCGCCCCACAGATCTTCACAGAACATTTGTAATGCTGACAAAGCACCTTCTCAAAAACCAGAAGGAAGTCTTTATCACGGTCCTCGGCCTTAGCGGAGATTGCTGTGCGCTCAATTATGTTGAAGCCGCAAGCGTCCTCGGCAAAAACAAGTCCGACGTGTTCAAGATATTTGAGAACGCATGCCGCCGCATTAAACGACTGATCGGTGAAGGCAAGATCGACACGCAGTCTTTCCCTCGCCTCATGATGGTTGCGCTCGATGGAGGGAAATCTCCATTGTCTGCACCGGCTAAAAACCCCTCCGTGATAATCAGAAAAGCCCAGAACCGCTTCGTAGAAAACGAACTGCAACTCGCCGCGTAACTGTTATCCACAGGTTATGTGAATAACCCTGCTCATAAGTGCCTGACCGTTCAGTCTATCGGCAGGCACTCAGCAGGACTGTTTCGTTTTGCATAATATCTAGTCACAGGGAGGTTGCGAATGCCACTCGTCGTCATAGAGAGTCCAAATAAAGTCAAGAAATTCCAGGAGTATACTGGTTTTAAGGTTTGTGCTACTGGAGGACACTTCCGGGACCTTCCAGCCGGAGGAATAAACGTCGACCTTGACACTTACGAAGGGGTCTTCGAAATTATCCCTGGCAAGGAAAAGAATGTTGCCAAACTCAAGGAGATGGCAAAGGGCCAGACGTTATACCTTGCGTCGGACCCTGATAGGGAAGGGGAGGCGATCTCCAGATGGGTTGAGAAGGAAACCCGGGGTCTTTATAAGGAAGCTTTTCGCATAGAGGTCCGGGAGATTACCAAGAACGGGATAAAGCACGCGCTGACCAATGCGGTTCCTTTTGCCGAAACCAATGTAGGGACATTCCATGCTTTCATGGGTCGGCGGATAACTGACCGTTTGGTAGGATACCTCTTGTCACCAAAAGCAAGTCGGGAACTCGCAACCAAGGGTTTATCCATCGGCAGGGTGCAGACGGTAGCTCTCCGATTGGTTGTAGAACGTGAAAGGGACATCAGGGCACACAAGTCGGCTCTTTACTGGTTCGTCACGATCGAGGTCGCAAAGGATGGCCAGGAGTTCATCGCGTACCATGTGAACGGACGATTCGATGAACTGACGGAGGCCCAGAAGGTTATCGAGAAGGTTTCGTTGGCATCATACGCGACCTGCAAGAAAGTTGAGAAGCAGACCAAGAAGCGAAATCCGTCCCCTCCATTTACAACCGCCTCCCTCCAGATGGCCTCGTCAACCAAGTTGGGCATCGCTCCAGAGAAGACGATGAGTCTTGCCCAGGATCTCTTTGAGGCTGGACTGATCACCTATCACCGTACGGATTCCGTGAGACTCGCTGACGACATCATCGATAGCATTCGTCTGATGGTGATTGCTGAGTATGGAAAGGATTGCGTCCCGCCCAAGGCTTTCAAGCACACCGCAAAGAATTCCCAGGCAGACGCTCACGAAGGGATCAGGCCAACATCAATACTTCCGATAGCAAATGCGCGAAAACTTTTGGCAGCAGAAAGTCTTGCCGGCGCAGATCACCTGGCTCTCTACGATCTGATATGGAAAAGGACGATAGCAAGCCAGATGTCTCCCTCCGTTTACGAACTCACTACAGTCGATTTGGAGGCCGAAGGAGAGTTGTTTAAGGGTGTAGGCCGTGTTTTGGTGTTTGACGGCTTCCAGCGAGTCTACAGCGTCGAGGATGAGGAAGAGAAGAAGGGGGATGATGAGCAGATAATCCCGTTCCTCGAACAAGAGGATTTGCTGGCGTTTCGTGGCGAAGGGCTTGTTGAGAAAAAGACTAAGGCGCCGGGGAGATACTCTGAAGCCGGTCTGATAGAAAAACTCGAATCACTTGGGGTAGGGCGGCCTTCCACGTATGCTTCAATATTGGGGTCTATCACCCGCAGGGGATATGTCGAAGTGAAGAAGAGGATGCTCGTGCCTACGGGTATCGGTGAGAATCTGTTCGAATGGGCTGACAATACCTGCAGCTGGGTTGTTGATTATGAAATGACCAAAGGCATGGAAGAGACTCTTGACCTGGTTGAACAGGGGAAAGCTGTCTGGCAGGATTTTGTAAGAGATGTGCACGAGAGGATGGGGTTCGAGAAACCGTCACAGGCACTCCCGGGAGGAGATACCCCGACAGAGAAGCAGGTTGCCTATGCTGAGCGGATAGCAAAGAACTCAGGAGCAAATCTCCCTGATAAAACCAAGAAGAGTCGTAAGGATCTCTCGGACTGGATAAACAAGCATAAGGAACCCGGGTCGGATGCTAAACCCTCCGGACTATCGGAGAAGCAGCTCAAGACAATCAAAAACTTCGCGCCGGTAGAAGTGAAAGAGAGGGTTGCCGCTGGGGATACAAAGGCTGGCAAAGACTTTCTGGATTCACATTTCGCGGCCAAATAGGAGAGAAGCATGTCGATGACCCTAGATGAAGCCAGCAAACACTTTGGCCTCCCAGTATCACTGCTCAACGAGTTGGTTAAGGACAACAAGATCGACAATCCGATCACGCCTGACGACATAGATTACCTTACGGTTCTGCAAGGTCTTTGGGGGAAAGCCAAGTGGGCACGATTTTTCTACATGGGTGTGCCTGTCCGGGACAGGAAAGCGGTCACAGACAAGAAGGTTATGAGCAAAGTTGAAAAATACATTTTCAACCGCTTCTTTAATTTACCCAAAGGGGAGAGGTTATCAACAGACAAGGTTGCGGTTGAGTTGCGAGAGAGATTTGGATTGTCTCTAAAGAGCGAACACAGGCTCAAAATCATAGAAATGCGAAAAAAAGTGAAGGAAAAGAAAAGAAAGTTGAGGGAAGGTGGGGCATGAGAATATTTTCAAACCATCTGAAGTCATTTAACAATCTCAAAATAATAGGGTGGTAACAGTACGGGTTGTAAATGGTGGTAACTATCCGGCTAAAAATAGGGGGAAACTATTCAAGTATAAGATCTTTTACAAAAAAAGTTAAGCGTGAAACTTTTGAAAAATAAAATGGTGGGACGAGGCGGTCGAGAAAGATGGACTTTACAGAACTCGAAAATTTGAACGAACGGGAGAAGGATCTGTATCTCATTTGCTACGGCAAGGGTCTCAGTGTGGCATTCATTTGCCGATCTCTGGCCTTTGACAACTGGGAACGGGTGTACCGTGTGTTGCGCTTCAATAAGGTCGTGCCACTTCTTCCAACCAGGCAAAATTACACGATACCGCCGGTGCTGGATGGCACTTTTCGGAAGATAAAGCACAGTTTCCCGAAGTGGTGTGCCTGCCATAAGTTTGACCTGGCTAAAGCAGAATACGCCATTAATACGGGACCTTATGACGCAAAAGACCCCTATTCACAAAAGGTTTTGGCTGCACTCAAGGACGATTTCCACAATCTATTCTTACGGATGTACGAGACATCGAACATATTTGACATGAAATACAATGACTACGACGAATCCATGAGGTCAAGATATGACTGTAATATCAGGTGGATAGAGTCAGAGACGGTATATGTCGCCGAAATACCAGATTGGCCAGGAATGAGGGCTGTAGGTACCTGTTGGGATTCAGCTTTGAGCCACCTGAAGATGATATTTAATGTCAAACGAAGGATTTTCAAGCTGGAAGCGATGGCCAAACATGGTAAGGACTGGAAAAACTGTGTAAAAATAGGTAATTCGGATTAATTATGCAACCGAACGGTATTTAACGCCGCTTGACAATACAACCGAACGGTAGTATTGTCCATGTGTCCGACAAATGTCGGACAAATGTCCGACACGCCGGACATATGTCCGACAAATGTCCGACAAAGGCATCAGGCAGACTTATATAGATTTAGTCACAGCAAAAACTCCGAGGAGGAATTTATGAAAACAAACGCTACAAAAACTCAAGATATGGATTGCTACGATGCCTGCAAAGATCCTGACTGTACACAAGAGCTGGTGTTCACTGGTCATGCAGAAGAGTGTCTATCTAACAACGGCGTACCTTTATGCACATGTTGCTAAGACACTCAGCAAATTATTTAGGGTGGTAACGGCTGGATGCACACACATTAAGACCACCATGGCCACGAGCTGATAAGCTAATTCCGGGATATGCCAATGACGTCGGGGGTACAGTGCGGACGAAGTGGGTGCATCCTTTTTCCACCATCAAATACGAAAAGCCGTGTTTTCTTTGATCGTCCAACGATTGGTTTTGTAGTTCAACGAACAGCACAAATAAAAGCTAGCAAATCAACTATGAGGGAGAAGGGAGAAGTGTATGTCAGTGAAGATCGGTATTGATGTTGGCTACGGCAACACAAAGGTTGTTTCGACAAATGGTTCTGGTGTCTTGTCTGGGAAGCAGTTCAAATCACTTGTAGGTAAAAAAGGGTTGGTCAACCAATCGCTAGCTGGATTTGCAGCCACCATATTGGAAGAGGAGTTCGAAGGTGTAACTTATCTTCTTGGCGCATCTGCAGACCAACACTCTGACCATTTGATTACTTCGAGGGATAAAGGTTGGATCACAACCACAGCATTTAAGGTTTTGGTCCAGCATGCGATCAAGGAAGCGATCGATGGCAAAGACACTACAGGGCATAACCAGATTGTGACAGGTCTGCCGGTGAAATATTTCAATACTGACAAAGAAACCCTTGCAAAAGTCATCACTGAGATAGCTGGCAACCTGGGCCTGAAGGTAGATGTCGAGGTAATTTACCAACCGCTTGGTTCGTATATGAACATGATTCTCGATGAAGGTGGTGGAGTCCCAGACCCAGCAAGCAAGTTCATATCCGGCAAGGTCGGTATACTTGATGTCGGTTATTATACGGCTGACCTTGTGACGATAGAGAACCGGACTATAACGGAATCGCTGTCTATGTCGGTTGAAAACGGCATTTCAAGTGCCTATGAAGCAATCAAAAAGGATATAGAGGGCAGCCCGGAATTTGGTCATCGACCAACTTCTTTGCTTGAAGTTGAGAACTCGGTCAGATCTTCATACAAGATTAGTTCGTTTGGTGAGGATCTGAGCATACGAGATATCGCCTCCAAGAGATTCCAGGATCTCGTCAGCTCGTTGACATCAACAGCCCACACTCTCTGGCACAATGGCGCAAATTTGGACAGAATTATCTTAACAGGAGGGGGCGCAGCACTACTGGAGCCATACTGGAAAATTTACAAGCACGCGCATGTTGTTAAGGCCGCAGGTCTGGCGAATGCCAACGGCTACTGCAAATATGCGGCTCGGATTGGCCAGAGGTCAGCATGAAAACCAAGGTTGATAACTCAGAAGATTCAGTCGGGCGCAGCAAACTTACAATGCGGTTCGGCAAGAACACGATTGACCAGGCCCTGCTCGCACATCTGCAGGGGTATGGCCACACGATGAGCACTGAGTTGAAAAGGTTGGCATATATGGCTCTTGCTGGCGGGGTTGATAAAACTCCACCAGCAGGGTCAATTTCTGTAGTTCCCCCAATCAAACCGCAGGGTTTACAGAGGATAGATAAAGCCGAGAGGGGCACCGGCGGGCGGTTTGGCGGTGTGACCAAACAAACGGTTGGCGCTCAGGAGAGCGAATCAAGAACTGTTGCTGCTCCGGTAACACCTCCGGTAATGAGACGAGAAGAGGCACATCACACGGAACCGGTGGCTCAGATAGAAATGGTATCATTGGTTAAAGAAGACTCTCAGGCGGAAAATGAACCCACGATCGAGTATCAAGGAGACCAAATGGTATGGACGCAAGAAGGTAGTCCTACGTCATCGGTCGCAGATAATCTAGGGGTAAAATTGCTGAATTTCTAATCAACAATAATCATTATATAAAAAACACAATACTACCGAATGGATATTTTTTTTTTAGAAATATCCATTTTTTTTTGCTGAAAACGGAAACCGCAGAAGCATACAACCAATAGGGAGGATTCATGCAACTTTCGAAACCTACAATATTCGCCTTAACCGGACTGATCATGGTCGTGACAGAAGCTACTGCGGCAAAGGTGCCACAGAGTGAAAAGGCTGAGCTTGGTGCGGTAATTTATAAATACAACATGGGTGACGCTGTTGGTGTCCAACTTCAGCCTAATCAGCATGTGATCTGCGACACCTGCCCGAAATCGATTCTGCTGGCTGGCTACAAAGAGCCGGTGGTGAATAAATTGAAGTTGTCAGACATGCCTGCAGTTGAGTTGCAGATGAAAAGCAAGGACGTGCCAGTTGTCGAGATCAGCAATTCGGAGACAGGGACGGCGACTGCCAAGGACAAGACTCTTGCTACGATCCAGTTCAAGCTCGACAGTTCAAGACTGGATAAGAAGGGGGCCGCAGAAATTTCTCGTCTGGCCAAAGAACTTAAAGAGCAGGGCGGAGAAGTTTTTGTACGAGTTGATGGGTACACATGCAAACTCGGTTCAAAAAAACATAACGACCGTTTGGCGATGAAAAGAGCCCGGGTTGTCGGTGAAAGTCTGAAGCGTCACGGAATAAAGGTTACTCGCACCACTGGTGAAGGCGTTTGTTGCTACGTTGATAACAAACACCTGGAGCCAAACAGAAGGGTTGAGATTTTAGAAACCAAGTCTATCCAGGGCGTGAACTCCGGTAAGCCGGCAGTGATGTCCACTAATAAGGAAGAGGGGAGTAAGTGATGAGAGTGGGAAATGTGAGCAGGGCCTTTGTGTGTGGTGTGTGTTTGTGTGGTGCGTCTGCGGCTGTGGGAGCCGATTCAGCAGATGTTGCCAAAGTCCGCGAAGAGATTACGCGGAAGTATCCGAAGTTGCAGGTCAGCGACGTCAAGGCGACGAACATCAGGGGTCCTCTGCTCGAAGTCACCGCCGGGCAGAACGTGATCTACTACGACCAGTCCGAGGGTCATTTGATCTTTGGAGAAGTCTGGTCAAAGGACGGGATCAATATTACGTCCAAGAAGAAGGAGGCCCTGGTCGCTGAAAGCAGCAAAGTGAATCTGACTTTGTTCAGGGCCAACCTTGATAAAGCGGTCAAGGTAGGGAACGGCAAACATGAGGTCATCGAACTGACAGACCCTGACTGCCCTTACTGCCGAAAAATGGCCGATTATTGGGATAAGCGTTCGGATGTCACCAGGTATGTTTTCCTGATGCCGATTCCGGCGCTTCACCCGAAAGCAGAAGCAAAATCCAACTACATTCTAGCTTCGGCTGACAAGTCTGCAACGCTCAAGGATGTATTCCAAGGTAAATACGATTCGTCACTGCCGAAAGCAGCAGGCGACACCGGTCTTCTCAATGACCACAAAAAGCTTACCTCGCAGTCCGGGCTGCAAGGTACGCCAGCTTACTTTATCGACGGTGTTTTTGTCCACGGGGCAAATGTACCGGCGATCGAGAAAGTGATTGGTACAGGGAAGTAACCACAAAACCCCACAAAGGAGAAACACGCACATGCAAAAAATGAAACCCGCAACCCTCATCCTGGCCCTCGTTCTTCTCGCAGTCGCATCTTCCGCAATGGCCTTCACTGCACCGACTGCAGCAACCGATCTCGGTTACGATTTCTACGACTTCGCTAGTGCTGGTGCAGGGACGCTCTCATGCCCATCAAATTACTCCTACGACGCGGGGAGCTTGACGTGTAAAGCACTCCCGTTGTGTCCTGCTGCAACAACTTATAATCCTGCTACAAAGAGTTGCCAGGCTCCAGTAAGTTATACCTGTTCAGATGCTTCGTATGCCTACAACGTAGGATCAGGACGATGTGAAAAAACGCCAGTCTGCGCCATTGGAATGTACAACACCACTTACAATAAATGCCTGCAGCCAGAAATCACAACTACGTGTGGACCTGGTTATATCTATAACCCAACTCGCGGTCGTTGTGAATTTCAGCCACCAACCTGTCCAGTGGGGTCAACCTACGATAATGCCACCAATAAATGCGTTATAGCGACGTCAACCACGACCGGGTACAGTTCGACGGTCACCGGGACAACGAGAAAGGTAAAGTATAAGCAGAGGGGCAATCAAAACCCTTGGGATTATAGCTTCTCACCGATCTACCAAGACACAATCCAGTATACTTTTGATTTGGTGAACGGCCAGGTGCAACTTACTGATTTTTGTGCCTGGGGAGGTGCCGGGAATAACGGTTGTGCGTATCCAAACTGGAACTGGGATGTGAGTAGAAGAATAGTTATGGCAGAAACGCGAGGCGGTGGTTGGGTTAGTGAGACTGCCAATTTGTGGTACACAGGGCCGTGTTGCGATCAAGGTGGGTCACCTGTGTGGGTTGGAGACGAATATGGGAACTATCTAACATGCCAAGGAGGTCTGATACAGGTTTATGATCCTGACTATGGCTGGATCTGGACTACTCAGTATTTTCCAGTAGGTGCATGCCCAGCATCACTTGCCGAGACCTCTGCTGTATGTGCCGCCGATATCAGTGAGTTTGTGAGTTGCCCTCCGGGTTCTACGCTTACCGCCCCGATCGGGACCGCGGCATGTACGGCTATTTTGACAACCTGGGGCACCGCAACGGGACTTATGGATTGTTCAGGGGCCAACCTATACACCTGCACGCGATCTGTACAAGCATGCCCGGTGGGGACAACCATGAACGGCGGAGGTGGTTGTGATGTTGCGAACCCAACGTGCGCCGGGGGGAATTTTGATGGTGTACTAGACGTTTGCTGGATGGCCGCTACAAAGGTATGCCCGGACGGGATGCTATACGACAGCGCCATCGGCTACTGTGCGACCCCAGCAACATGTACAAATGGTCTCCTCGACGGCGGCTCGGACGTATGTTACCAGGCCACGTCGGTCACATGCCCCACCGGGTCGGTCTTGGTCGGCGGAGTGTGTACGGCTACTCCAACCTGCTCGGGTGGCGGGACGTTCTCAGGTGCGCTTGATGCCTGTACTGCTGGCGCTTCTTATGCCTGTACTGCGCCTGGGTACACATACGATTCTGTCTCCGGTAATTGTCTGCAGACCCCGGGGTGCGGGTCAGGTTTGCTCAACACGGTGACGGATGTCTGTCAGGCGACAAACACCCTGGTTTGCCCTGCTGATTTTACCCTTTCCGGTTCGGCCTGTCAGAAAACACCCGTCTGTTTGCCCGGAGGGATCTTAAATGTTGGGACAGGATATTGCGAAGCGACAGGAGGTGCCTGTAGTACGGGTCTTGCCTTAGATCCAGTTACCGACAAATGTTTTGCAGCGGGTACGTGTGTCGCCGGGATGACGATCAATGGTGCAGTCTGTTCTGCTTCTGCAATCTGCGGGACCGGTGGGACACTCAATGTGGCACTTGGCCTTTGTTCGTCCGCTGGGACGTTCAATTGTGATCCTGGTTATGCTTACAGTTCTGCTGCCAACACCTGTTTCCAGACTGCAGACTGCGGGACCGGTGGACTCAACGCAGCCACGAATCTTTGTGAGATGTCAAACACTCCTACGTGCCCTGGTGGTGGGTATGTGGTAAATGGCTCGACATGCCAGGTCGCGCCAGATTGCGGAGCGGGCTCGACATACGACGCAACCAGTAAATCATGTCTGTCAGCAACCCCTCCATGTGCAGGTGGCTCAACTCTGGACCCGCTAGTTGATATGTGTTTTGTCAGTCCAACCTGTTCAAGCGGCTATACCGTGACCGGGGCAGTATGCAGTGGGAATGCAAATTGTAGCGCAGGCGGAGGTCTCGATACGGCAACAAGCGTTTGCCGGGGGGCCGCGACATTCAGTTGTGATCCTGGATATGCCTACAGTCCGGTTTCAGGCAAGTGCTTTGTTGCCGCCATCTGTACGCCCGGCAGTCTGGACATAGCGACAGATGTTTGCGTTACTCCGAACACTTTGAGTTGTCCTTCTGGGTTCACGTTGAACGGGACGGTATGTCAGATCGCGCCGACCTGCGGGAATGGCGGGGTTTACAATCCTGTGACTTCGGTTTGTGACGGAGGGGCTGATGTGTGCCCAACATCATGGACGCTGGATACAACGACTGATGTCTGCCATCAGCTGTCGACGTGTCCGGGAGGGACTTTTGATGCAGCGAGCAACAAATGTACTTCGATCGGCACCGCAACCTGTCCCGACCCAGGGGGGGTATACGACAGAAACGGCCAGATCAACAGTTATGCGAAACTCGTCGCTCAGATCATACTCGCCGCCACGGGTGTTGGAGCTGCTTTGGCCGGCGCGATGGCCCTGACCGGTTTTGCGGCTACGGTTGCCACGGCAGCGATAAATGCGGCAATCCAGATAGCCACAACAGTTGTTATCGACGCTGGGACGGGTCAGTTAGGGCAAGGGACCATGATGGCGGCTGCGATGACCGCGGTGGCTGCCGTTGCGAGTATAGCAGGCAGTTATATGAACGGAGTGGGGCAATTCCAACAGGGGGCGACGACTACAACTGTTGATACCAGTACGGGCCTATCTACGTCGGTTACCGGGATTTCGCAATCAACAGTGGCGCCTGTAGCAGCCGAAGGAACAGTTGCACAGGCAACGCAGGGGATGACGCTTGTTTCTTCAAATGGCGGCCAGTCCATCTACAGCTCCTCCTTCTCATCAATAACAGGGTCCGGAGACCTGGGAGGTACAGCAACGATGGTCACGGTCACAACGGCTGTCGATGGCATGGTGACTGTAACAACTCAGGCAGTGACCACCTCAACAGCAAGCATGTCAGCTCTCCTCCAGGCCCAGGCGATGCAACTGGCTGACCAATGGGGACCAACCATCACAAGCGGGATGTTGTCTAACTATTCGGCTACTCGCTGCTGTTACCCGGATCCAATGAAGGCCAGCTGCGAGCCTGACGAGTTCAAAGAGGCCAAAATGCAGCACGACAAGTGGTGTCATGTGGTTGGTCGCTATTGTTCAAGCAAGTTCCTCGGTTGGTGCATCGTAGAGAAGGAGACGAGCTGCTGTTTCAATTCGATGCTTGCCCGGATATTCCACGAACAAGGACGCCCACAACTCAAGACGTTCAATGGGTGGGGAACGCCAAAGTCCCCCAAGTGCCGCGGATTCGTACCGGAAGAATTCCAGAATCTTGATTTCGCGCAGATGGACCTGTCGGAATATATCGACAAGATCGCTCAGAATGTCGAGGCAATCGGCGGGGCAATTACGGATTACATGAATTCCGTTCAACAGGGTGCAGGTGCAAAGGCCCAGCAGCAAATGCAGCAAAATCCCACAGGACTTTGAGTAGAGAGGTGAGTATGAGGAGTGTGACTGTACTGAAAGCGTTGTGTTTGTTGCTGGTCCTGTGTGCAACTCCGGCGTGGTCAGAAGTGCTTGGAGTGGTCGGCCAGGTCTATGAGATCAGCGAAAAGGACGCTCTCAAAGAGATCGAGGAGAAGGCTTCGAAGGTCAACTGGGCTAAATATATGGAGGGAGCGAGCCAGAAAGCTGCGAATTGGCGGCCGCAACAACCGGTATCGCTGGCGCGAGCTGAAAAAGCCGAGAGGCGGCTTGTGGATGTTTCCTATGTGCTTGAGAACGATGTGCCCCTTCCTGATGGTAGTGGAGTTTACCCGAAGGGTTATGTGATCAACCCCCTGGACATGGTCCAGTTCCCGGAAACGATGATCGTATTGAACGGCGAAGACCGCGAGCAGATCCAATGGTTCAAGAAAAGCCGGTATTCAGCCGATCCCTCGGTGTTCGTTCTGCTGACAGATGGCGAATATGCCAAAATTGAAAGAGAACTGAAAAGGCCGGTATACTTCGCAAATGCTCAAATCGTAGAAAAATTCGATGTTCGAACAGTCCCCGCTGTTGTCAAACAGGCCGGCAAGAAAATGGAAGTCACCGACATTTTATTAGAGATAAAAAAATAATAGAGCTCAAACGGGTCAAAAACGGAAACCACCAGAGCATATAACCTTTAGGGAGGTTTCCGTTATGAGACCAGGCCGATTAAAATCTGTACTGATAATGTGTCTGCTTGCTGCACTCTCAGCCCCCGCTTTTGGCGGGACGACGGGGTGCAACAACACCATGTTCAACCCCGTTACCGATGTCCCCTGGAATGCAATATTTCCTCTTAGGGTCGGGGGGATCGCGGTGAAGCAGAACAGGGACTTGCCTGATACAAACGAAGGTCGCAGTGGTTCCCCGATGTGCGCCTGCACAAACGCCACCGAGACGTATCTTGGGCTTAAAGCCTCCTTTTACCAGCTCGACACTATGGCGGAGGTCGTTCGCACTCCTTACTGTTCCCCTACTGTAGGCACAGCTTTTTCAAGTCTCGACAACGGTTATCATGGCGGCACGAACTCCATGAAGACCGATTCTCCCAAAACCTTCAAACAGGTGCATTGGGTCCGCTTCCCGGTATTCGACATTGTCGGGATGCTGACTGACTCCTCCTGCATCAAGCATGGGGAAGGTTTCGACTATCTCATGTTTTCAGAGTTAGACCCCACCCACAATAAGTCCTATCTGGCTGCCGTGTTGGACCCGAGGGTGTTTCTGTTCGCCTCGCCTCCTTTCGACCTGGTATGCAGTGCGAGCAGAGGGATTGCAATGCTTCCTGGCGAGATCCTGACCGGTGCGTTCAACTCGCTGTTCTGGTGTTGCTTCGAGAACGTTTACTCGCTGACAGGGGACAAAAACAACTCTGCTGATACCGAGTCTTCCGTTGCGATTGCATCCAAGACGCTCTACAAGCTCTCTTCTACCGGGTTGCACATGGATTTGTCTTCAAATGTCTGCCAACCAACAGTTCGGCCATTCTGGAAAAAGGGTGATTACCGCTGGGCGTTGGCTAAGCCTGTGACCATGTCCAAACCGATCATCTGTGACACTCCTGGCTTTCTGTGGGATGGCAACAAGAACTACCCATACAAGGAGGGCAACTATCTGTGGCTTCTCTTCCAGAAGAAGATTTGTTGCCAGAAGGTCAAGGGAGCCAATTGATGAGAAGTCTGCTGGTTGGCGCTTTGATGATGAGTTTGTTTTGTTCGAATGTCTGGGGCGTGGAAGACTCGCGTAAAAGTGCCCAGATAATGACACCGGACGGGATATGCACCAGTGTCAGCAAGGTCGAGGGCACCAAGGTCTATCTCACCTCGCGCAAAGGTCGCTGTAAGCCAATGCCTGCCCCTATAACCGTTGATAGCGATGTATTCAAAGTCGATGTGTATCTGGATGGAAAGCAGTGGCAGGAGCAAGGACTTACGGCTGCTGTTGTGCCTGACATGGAAATGATCCAGGCGTTGAGCCGGGAACTGAGCGACAACATAAAGTTGCCTGACCCAGAGAAGAATAAGGATGCAACCGAAGCAGGTCGCAAGATGGGCGACTATATGAAGTCCGAGGGTTATCAGGCCAGAGTCGCTGCCGAGGCTGACCGGATCAGGAACGAGGTCATGGGTGAAGAGGCCGCGTTCCAGAAATACTACCGGGATTCCGCCACCGCCAAAAAAGCAGAGGGGCATGTCTTGGGTACTGGAGAGAGAGTTTACGTCTTCATCTCATCATCAATGCCGGTTGAGACCCTCCGCAACTATGCCGTCAGCATCGACAAGGCCGGTGATCCCAATGTGGTGATGGTAATGCGCGGGATGATCGGTGGGGTTTCAAAACTTGTCCCGACGATGGAGTTTATCGGGAAGGTGCTGATAAAAGACAACAACTGTCTGGCCAAGAGCATGCAGAGCGGTGGCACGATCGAGTGCGACACGTATGGCACCGAGGTCATAATCGACCCGATGCTGTTCACGCGTTACAACATCCACAAAGTCCCGGCAGTTGTCTATGCGACTGGTGTGACGCCTTTTGATCTGGAAGCCAGCGAAGGGACTGAAGAGAACACCAAGGTCGGTTCGAGCAAGACAGTGTATGGCGACGCCTCTTTGGATGGCATTGTCGAGACGATAGCAGAGATTACCAAAAGCAAGACGCTTGAGGCGTTGTACAAGAAAATGCGAGCAGGTTATTACAACTGAGTTAAGGAGAGTGTGATGGGTGAGAATTTGGGAACGGCAGAACAGCAAACACCTCAATCAGAACCGGCGGCAGCGACGGCACAGGCACCGGTTGCGCCTTCTGTCGCTCCGGCAGCAAAGGCACCCGATTATGTTACGCTCGGGACGCTCTATAAGGTGGTGTTTCTGGTCGCGATCTTGTCTTCTTTTCTGGGTGTGTTCGCGTACGACAGGATATTCGCCACCAAAATTGTTGTTTTTGACCTTCAGGATTACCTGACCAAACTCAGGACTGACGCAGTTGATAACAAACTCACTCCTGAACAGTACAAAGCCAGACTCGACCGTTTGGAATCCACGGTGATGTCAGTTCCAAAAAACACAATAATCGTAACGGGGGATGTAATTCTTGGAAAAAACGCAAAGCGGCTCAATGTCCCAACGGAATAAAAACGTTTCTCCTGCCCGTTTTATGGCCTTTGCCAAGTCACCGGTGGGGTCGGTGGTCTGTTTCGGTGTGGCAGGATTAGCATCCTGGCTCCTCGCCAGTCACCTGCTGATAACCACTACGCCGTCTCTTTCGGAAAGGGTTTTTTGGAAGACTTCCGACAGGGCAAAGATCGAGTCGGTCCAGCGTGGTGATTTCGTGATCTTTGACCAGTTCCTGCCAGAACCAAAGCAGGAGGTGCGCTCACTCATTAAACGGGTGGCCTGCGGCCCGGGGGATACCTTGACCGTGACAGGTGACTCCTATTTTTGTAATGGGCAATATCTTGGTCTCGCAAAGCATAAGACCCGTATGGGGAGCCCACTGACACCATTCGTGTTCAACGGGGTGATCCCTCCCGGCAACCTGTTTGCCATGGGTGACCATAAGGACAGTTATGACTCCCGTTATTGGGGGTTCAAGGAAATCAGCAAAATCAACGCCCGTGCATGGGCATTTTTCTAGGGGGAATGATGAGAGTTGCACTTTTATTGCTGGCCCGTATTAAAGACGTATCGAGCGAACAGGTGTTCAAGGGGTCAACATACGGCCTGCCCGTTGGTCTCGCGCTGGTGGATGGTATTCGCTCAGTTGCTCCAGAAGTGCAGATGGAAGACATGAAGGTGCTTGGGTGGGATCTCACCCAGGACGGGAAGGTCGTAGCGACATCCGAGCAAATCACGGGGCAGGGACAGTGGGAAATACCCCTGTCTGAGAACCAGGCCAGAAAATCCGGGAGGTATGAAAACCGCAGTATTGTCGCGGCCGAGTTTAATCTGGAAGATTTCAAAGATGTTGTCGCAATTCGTTTCTGCAAGGACGGCAGCGCCCGGGTGTCCATTGATCGTGGGAAGTTGTTCGAGAAGTGGGGCGAGAGTGATTACAGGTATGTGAAGGAGTAATGGGAATGAGGGGAGTGTTTTGCATAGCAGCTCTCTGCTGCGTTCTTATCGGGGTGTCGAAGTCATACGGCGCCACCGAGGACACGTACTACAGTGATCAGTCTAAGCGCGGGTATTACTGGTATGAAGATCCGGAACAGGTAGAGGCCGAAAAACCGGTCAAACCGAAAAAAAGGCCCGATACTGAAAAACCAGTAAGAGCCAAAAAGGAACGGCGCATCCCGTCACTGAAGGATTACACGCCCCAGGAACTTTGGGATATGTACCCTGATGATATAGTTGAACTGGAAGAGGATTTCCGAAAGAAGGCTGTCCAGCGGCCAACGAAAGAGAATGTGCGCGAGCACCTCTACGTCAAGGACCTGGCTCGACGCAAATCTGTTGCCTATACCAATTCCTATATGCTTGCGCTCCAGGAGAACCCAGATCTGAGCCTGGAGTCTTCCATGCCAATAGCACCTGGAGCGAAAGCCATCCAGTACAAAGAAACGGAATCCGAACGCAGGAACAAGATTGCGACTTCACGAGACGATTTCGCCATTATTTACTTCTCTTCTCCGACATGTGCGTATTCCGGATGAATCCGACCGCGATTCCGGCGGGATGCCGACCGCCGTTCCGATTTGATGCCGACCGGTATTCCGTTAGGAATCCGACCGCTGTTCCGGAGCAATCCGACCGGTTGTTTGTGATGTAGTCGCGAGGTAACTCAACAGGTATCCTTTCCTCATTCTATTTGAGGGGGAAACGATGCCACAAGAGAGAGTTACCATGCGAAAAATCCGAGAGATACTCCGTTTAGCCTGGTCATGTAACCAGAGTAGGCAATCAATTGCCACCGCTTGCTGTATCGGCAAGACGACCGTCACCGATACCCTCTGTAGAGCTTCAGCCGCCAATCTTTCCTGGCCCTTACCATTTGCCCTGGATGATGAGGGACTGGAGACACTTCTTTACCCAATCAATCCCGGTTCATCTCACCGTAAATGCATCCCGCCAGACTGGCATGCCCTGAACGCTGAATTTGTTACTCATAAAAACCTCACGCTCATGCTTCTATGGCAAGAGTACAAAGAGCAAAACCCTTCTGGCTATCAGTATTCCCAGTTCTGCGAACTGTTCCGCAAATGGAAGAAGAAACTCGACCTTTCCATGCGCCAGGAACACCGGGCAGGCGAAAAGATGTTCGTTGACTACTGCGGGCAAACTATACCGATTGTCGATGCATCAACCGGAGAGATTCGGGATGCCCAGGTATTTGTGGCGGTGATGGGTGCCAGCAACTACACCTACGCCGAGGCAACATGGTCACAGTCACTTCCTGACTGGACCGGGTCACACGCCAGAACATTTACCTTCCTTGGCTGTCTGCCAAAAACCATTGTTCCCGACAACTTGCTTTCTGCTGTTAGCAAAACCTGCCGTTACGAGCCTGACATAAATCCAACCTACGCTGCCATGGCCGCCCACTATGGTGTCGCTGTCATTCCAGCCCGTGTCAGAAAACCAAAAGACAAATCAAAAGCCGAAGTCGGGGTTCAGATCGTCCAGCGCTTCATCCTTGCCGGATTACGCAAACGAACCTTCTTCAGTCTGGCTGAGGCAAATGCCGCAATCAAAGAGCGCCTTGCTCTCCTAAACAATCGTCCCTTCAGGAAATTGCCGGGCACCCGCACGAGTAGTTTCCAAGAATTGGATCGGCCGGCAATGCTGCCGTTACCTGACAGCCATTATCAATATTCCCAGTTCAAGAAGGTTCGACTGAACATAAACTATCACTTTGAGCTGGACGATCACTTTTACAGCGCCCCTCACCGCCTTGTACGGGAACAACTGGAGATCCGCTATACCGAGACAACAGTCGAATGCTTCCATAAGGGAAACCGCGTGACATCCCATCCCAAGTCATCAGTAAAGGGAGGATATACGACCATCCCGGAGCATATGCCGAGGTCTCACCGGGTGTACGCTGAATGGACACCGGAGCGTTTGATCTCCTGGGCTGCCGGCACCGGCAAGGCTACAGCCCAGGTTGTGTCAGCCATTCTCTCAAGAAAACTGATTCCGGAGCATGGCTTCAATTCCTGTCTGGGCATAATTTCTCTGGGAAAACGCTTTAGCAAAGAGCGGTTGGAAGCTGCCTGCGAGCGGGCGCTGTACATCAAAGGCGTCAACTACAAAAGCATAAAGTCGATACTCGATAACAACCTGGACAAAAAACCATTACCCGCACAGCTACAATTACTTTCCGTTGCCCACGAGAATATCAGAGGCACGGACTACTACAATGATGAGAGGAAACCGCATGCTGACACAACCGACTATCGAGAAGTTGTACTCCATGAAGCTAGCCGCAATGGCTAAAGCCTTTGCAGACCAGATGCACTGCCCGGACATGGCACAGCTCACCTTCGAGGAGCGTTTCGGCCTGATCGTGGATTACCAGATGACTGATTTGGAGAACCGGCGAATGCAAAACCGGCTCAAAAATGCAAAACTCCGCCTTGCTGCCTCTATTGAGGACTTGGACTTCAGACAGGGGCGAGGCATGGATCGTTCAACCGTTATGTCACTTGCCGGAAACCAGTGGGTGAAGAGTCGTCACAACATACTTGTCACCGGCCCGACCGGAGCTGGCAAGAGCTATCTGGCCTGTGCACTGGCACAAAAGGCCTGCCGTGATGGCCACTCTGTTCTCTACCAGAGGATCCCGCGACTTCTTCAGGACATTGCGGTATCCAGGCATGACGGACGATACAGCAAACTCATTGCGCCAATAGTCAAGTGCGAGGTGCTGATCCTGGATGATTTCCTCATCTCTCCCATGACTCGGGAAGAACAACGGGAGCTTCTGGAGATCGTTGAGGACCGCTATGACCGGAAGGCGTGTGTCATTACCAGCCAGTTACCGGTAAAGGCTTGGCATGATGGTATGCAAGATCCTACTTTGGCTGATGCCATTCTGGATAGGCTGGTACACAACGCCTACAAGCTTGAACTGAAGGGTGAATCTATGAGAAGGAAAAAGCAATAATATGCCTGGAAAAAGTTGACGAAACCTTTTTTTGTGATAGTATCTTTATAAGAATTATTCTTAAATAGACTGGTAACAAACCCATTATGTCAGACACTGAAGAAAACCTCCTTATAAAGTTCAAGCGCACCTGCCGGGACGCAGGGATACGGTTCACGAATCAGCGCTTTGTAATATATCGTGAGTTAGCTTTGTCAACGGACCATCCAACTGCGGAAGCACTTTACCAGAGGCTACACGAAGCCTTTCCGTCAATGTCACTGGACACCGTCTACCGGACGCTTGCAACTTTTGAGCAGCATGGATTCGCAAAAAAAGTTGATACCGTTCACAGCCTTGCCCGGTTTGAGGTAGCCCGCTATCAACACCATCACCTGATTTGCAGAACATGCAGCAAGATAATTGATTTCATCTGGCAAGAGGTCGATACCGCTCCTCTACCCGAGAACATTGACGACTGGGGTCGGATTGATACCAGAAACGTCGTAATCTACGGTGTCTGTAAGGATTGTTTGAATGAGTAACTGTAACATTATGTTTCAACAACAGTGAAAGGAGAACGGAGATGAGTACAGACAGCAAATGCCCGGTCACGGGCAGAAGCAGCAAACAGGTTGCCGGAGGTGGCACCTCGAACCGGGACTGGTGGCCGAACCAGTTGAACCTCAGGATTCTTCATCAGAACTCCACAATGATTAACCCGATGGGCGAGGAGTTTAACTACACTGCAGAATTTAAAAAACTTGATCTGGAGGCGCTTAAAAAGGACCTCTATGCACTGATGACCGACTCGCAGGAGTGGTGGCCTGCTGATTACGGTCACTACGGGGGGCTTTTCATCCGTATGGCGTGGCACAGCGCAGGCACCTACCGCACCGGCGATGGCCGCGGCGGCGCATCCTCCGGTTCGCAGCGTTTTGCACCGCTCAACAGTTGGCCGGACAACGTCAACCTCGACAAGGCACGCCGTTTGCTTTGGCCGATCAAGCAGAAATATGGCAAAAAAATCTCTTGGGCTGACCTGATGATTCTGACCGGCAACTGTGCTCTGGAGTCGATGGGCTTTAAAACATTTGGCTTCGGTGGCGGACGTGAAGATGTCTGGGAGCCCGAAGAAGACATTTATTGGGGGTCAGAGGATACGTGGCTTGGAGACAAGCGCTACGCCAGTGACCGGAAACTCGAGACTCCTCTTGCCGCTGTACAAATGGGGCTGATCTATGTGAACCCGGAAGGGCCGAACGGCAACCCGGATCCGGTGGCATCGGGGCGTGACGTTCGAGAAACCTTTGCACGCATGGCCATGAACGACGAAGAGACAGTTGCACTTATCGCCGGAGGTCACACCTTTGGCAAGTGTCACGGTGCCGGACCTGCAACGCATGTGGGTCCTGAACCAGAAGGAGCCCCCATCGAAGAGCAGGGGCTCGGCTGGATCAGTAACTTTGGAAGCGGCAAAGGCGGCGATACTATCAGCAGCGGTATCGAGGGTGCCTGGAAGCCGAACCCTATCAAGTGGGACATGGGCTATCTGAATGTGCTGTTCAAATACGAGTGGGAACTGGTCAAGAGTCCAGCCGGCGCGAACCAGTGGCTGGCCAAGGACGTGGCCGATGAGGATATGGTAGATGACGCACACGACCCCTCAAAGAAGCACCGGCCGATGATGACCACAGCAGATCTCTCGCTTCGCTTTGACCCGATCTATGAACCGATTGCGCGGAACTACCAGCAGAACCCTGATCAATTCGCGGATGCCTTCGCCAGGGCGTGGTTCAAACTGACCCACCGCGACATGGGCCCCCGCTCGCGCTACCTCGGCCCGGAGGTTCCGGCGGAGGAACTGATCTGGCAAGACCCTGTTCCCGCTGCCACTCACAATTTGATTGATGAGCGGGATATTGCCAACCTCAAGGGCAAAGTTCTCGCTTCGGGACTGTCCATTTATCAACTGGTATCGACGGCCTGGGCATCAGCATCCACGTTCCGCGGCTCCGACAAGCGTGGCGGGGCGAACGGAGCGCGTTTGCGCCTCGCTCCGCAGAAGGACTGGGAAGTCAATCAACCCGCCCAACTGGGAACAGTGCTGCAGATCCTCGAAGGAATCCAGAATGTGTTCAACAATGAGCAGTCAGGCGGGAAGATGGTTTCACTCGCCGACCTGATTGTTCTTGGGGGATGCGCAGGCGTCGAGCAAGCGGCGAAGAATGCCGGCTACGCTGTGACCGTTCCTTTTGCGCCGGGGCGCACGGATGCACTTCAGGAGCAAACCGACATAGAGTCGTTTGCCGTACTCGAGCCGACTGCAGATGGATTCCGTAACTACCTCAAAACCAAATATGCCGTATCGGCAGAGGAACTGTTGATTGATCGGGCACAATTGCTGACGCTGACTGCTCCAGAGATGACGGTACTCATTGGCGGTTTGCGCGTATTAAATACCAATTTCGGACAGTCCCGACACGGACTTTTCACCAAGCAACCAGAAACGCTCAATAATGACTTCTTCGTGAATCTGCTTGATATGGGCACCACGTGGAAGGCGGCTTCGGATGCCGACGACCTGTTCGAGGGACGTGATCGCGCAACTGGTGAACTCAAATGGACCGGCACCCGTGTTGACCTCATCTTTGGTTCAAACTCCCAACTCAGGGCTTTGGCAGAAGTTTATGGATGTCAGGACTCTCAGGAAAAGTTCCTGAACGATTTTGTGGCAGCTTGGGACAAAGTAATGAACCTTGACCGTTTCGACCTTGTCTGATCGCACATAAGCGTCTCAAGGGGTTTGTTGGCACTCAAGAATACTTCAACCTGATCATGCGCGCCATGAAGGAATAAAATTACCGGAGGAATACCACATGCCAGAAATCAAAGGAACCAAAACAGAGAAAAATCTTATGGAGGCTTTTGCCGGGGAATCACAGGCTCGAAACAAGTATACGTACTTTGCTTCAGTAGCCAAAAAGGAAGGGTATGAAAAAATTGCGGAATATTTTTTAGAAACTGCTGATAATGAGAAAGAGCACGCCAAACTGCACTTTAAATACCTTAACGGTATTGGCTCAACAATAGACAACTTGAAAGCAGCGGCAGCGGGAGAATTTGAGGAACATACAGAAATGTATCCGCGCATGGCCAAGGAAGCCAAGGAAGAGGGCTTTAACGACATTTCCTATGTTTTTGAGGCTATCGGCAAGATCGAAAAAGCGCACAAGGAGCGCTACCTCAAACTGCTGGAAGAGGTTGAAACCGGAGAATTCTTCGTGAAGGGTGAAACTGCCAGATGGAAATGCCGCAACTGCGGTCACATTCATGAAAGCAAGGAAGCGTTAAAAATGTGCCCAGTCTGCAAGCATCCGCAGGCATATTTTGAGCTGATTGAAGATCACTATTAATGCTCATGAAGCGATATGGTTTGACATGGTTGAATCAAATATGATTTGGTGCAAAGAGATGTGGTTATTTTGAGAAAGAGCTCCCCTCTGGATAGTGGGGAGCTCACATAAATTGTGACAAAACAATAAACGCCTCGCGATATTACTACCAACTTGTCGGCATCAGTGGTTCGCTGGTCGGCATCAGACCGGAACACCGGTCGGCATCACGTCAGTTTCTTTGGTCGGATTCACCGGAATACGCAACATGCCCGTACTGTGTTGAGCAGGACAAGATACTTGGGTATTTCAAGGGGCGCAACAACTGGACCATCAAGAAGGTGGATAAAGACATGTACCCCGAGATGGCAGCAAAATTCAATGTGACCATGACGCCTACCTTACTGCTGATCGGCAAGGGCAAGGAAGATTTTATACCAATCACAAGCGGTATAATCTCCCTCACCGAACTGGAAGATCGCGTATTCATGGGTATCCGACTGCTGAATAAAGAAACCACACCCGAGAATTACTCCACCCGCGATTACCAAAAGGGTGGACCACTTGATCCAAGCGGTCCGTTGCCTTTCAAATAAAGGCGAGAGGAATACGCATGAAAAATATGGATATCAAACAGACAAGTAGCAAAACAGGAGGGTGCCTGTGAATAAGCGGAGCAGATGTGTGTCATCGCTTTTGATCGCGAGTTTAATGTTGAACGCGGCATGTGCTTTTGCCGCAGGGTGGGTTGACGACTGGATGTCCCAAAAAACTTCATCCGGTCCTAACTACTATTCAGGGCAGCAAAGGGGTTATGCGACGGCCGGTGGGTTTAACGCCCGATGGAAAACCGGCGTAGATTACCCGATAAGTGTGACACCTCCATCGTTCAAAGCAGGGTGCGGTGGTATAGATTTCTTTGGAGGGTCCGTATCGATGTTGAATATGGACATGCTTGTGGCCAAGTTACAACGCATCCTCCAGAACTCAGCCGGAATCGCCTTTAATATGGCCCTTGAGACGGTCTGTCCGAAGTGTGCCAACATCATGAACGTCATGGAGCAGATGTCCAACCAGTTGAACGGCATGGGGATGAACGATTGCTCAATGGCCAAAGGTTTGACCGTCGGGATTGTCGATGCAGGCAAGACCGCAATTAAGGAGATCGAAGCCGGTACTCTGAGCAAGAGCGTGGGTGATGGCTTGACAGAGGGATATGAGCAAACCAAGAGAGAACTTACCGGCGCCGCAGGAAGTAACACCAAAGCCGCATTGGATTGGCTCAACACGAAAATGGCGTCTGCGTCACCCACAAAAGATCCTTTGACCGCCGGTTGTCCTACGGATGCCCTCGATATGTTTCCTAGCGACCTTTCTAACGGGAAAAGCTATCTGTTGAACGTCATAGGTACCAAGCTCGGGTTGCCGACCGCTCATATCGACGTTATGCGGGGCCTGGTTGGCGACATCGTTATTACCGGCGCAGACATGGGTTACAACGTCTCTGTGATCCCAGGTTGTTCAGAGAACGAGGGGTCGGAAATAGACGCCATCAAGGAAGGGGTTATTTCCGCCCTCCCCGCAGGCGGCACCTGTACGCAGATAAATGACGCCAACGCCGACCTGACGGCTTACGTTTCAAATACAATGGCCGCGATTGCAGCAAAAATGAAGGACAAGACAGCGTTCGCCGCCGGCCCCCCGTCGTCTGCCGAAGAACTATTCATTATGAATTCTCCTCTCCCGATCGCCTATGCCCTGAAAGTTGGTATTGCCTCCGGGCAGGAAGGGATAATCATCAACAACTTGGCCGGAATAACTGCGTCGGCGCTTTCTGTCAAAGCCATGACCGACCTGGTCGACCGGGTGAATACCATTATGCAGGTGGCGGCCGAACAAAATGCAAAGGTGATGAACCCAAAAGACACATGTGTCGTCGATGTTCATGTGGAGAAACTCAAAGAAGCACAGGGAGTGCTTAACGCCCGAATCCAGAAGGTAAATAGTGCTCTTAGCCTGCAACTGACCCAGCAGTTGCAGTCCTACCAGAATGTTGTAGTCCTGGTGCAGCATTTGGAAAACCTGAATAAACAACTTGAGCAAAACCTCGCAAGCAGATTCGGGGCGTCGGTTGCACAGCGAGCGATGAGATAGGCACGAAGACGGCCTTGGCTATCGAATGTCCGGAGGTTTTATGCGGGATCAGTTAATGAACATCAGAAGACATGTCGGTTCACTATTTTTTACGATACTTTTTTGCGCCCTTTTGGCCCCGGGCAAAGCTCTGGCTGCCACTGCAAATGAGTATTATGTCTGGAATGGTTTCGGGCCTGTCAGCTCCGCCTTCCAGAAGGTAGCCCTCATTTTCTCAGACAATAGTTATCTGGTCTTTTTCACCTGCTTCGCTGTCCTTGCTATCACTTTCGGAGCGGCCTCGGCTTACGCCAAGATGCTGGGCGGGGGGAGCGGGGGGTATCTGACCTGGATGCTGCCGGTTATGTTCGGCACAATGATCTATCTCGGTTTTCTTGTACCCAAGACGCATATCGAGATATATGACGCCGTGCTCAACCAGAACATATCAATACCGGGTGTCCCCGTCGGGATCGTATATACCGCCACAATGCTCAACCATGTAGAGAGGGCTCTGGTGGACATAGTAAACACCTCTGCGCCGATCGGGAGGGATTACACCCTCACGGCTGGGGGAATAGGCATTGACCTGCTGGGGAAGACGGCCGCGAGTACGGTACATGACGCTAACGCGAGTCGTACTATGGGTGAGTTCGTCCAAAAGTGTGTCATGTTCGAGCTGACCCGGCCAGGGACGACTATGTCCATGCAGAATCTGCTTGTCACGTCTGGCGGGACAACGATTCTCGATGCAATGGTGGATGCAAAGAATCCAGCGGTGTACACGGTCAACTACATGACCAACCCTGCCGGTGACCCGATGACGTGCAGCAACACCTACGATGCACTGAAAACATACTATACCACGGCGAGTAATATGACTTTGGCGATCAGCAATGCCTGCGGTTCGGCGGGGATCGACCCGACCGATGGCGCCGCAGTGGCACGCTGCCAGGGTATTATCTCAGACACGGCAAGCAACACCTTCGGGACTACCGTCGACGCGACAGGCTTGGTCTCAAACGCCGCTATTGCGACAATTACTGCCAATTATCTCAAGAATGCCAGTGCCCAAGTAGCAACCGAGATTTCCGCAGCATCCAACATAACCCAGAGCGGCGGGGGCGAAGGCTTTACATCAATTTTCAACTCTATATCCAGATCGGCGTTTACTGCTTTTGTAATTGCCCTTATACCCCTTGTGGCTCTTTTCATCCCTACTCCTTTGTGCAAAAACGCCCTTGCCATGATATTCGGGCTATTTGTGTGGGTAATCGTCTGGAACGTCTGTGAGCTCGTCATTCATCACTTCTTCATGGACTACTATTATCGGACGATCACCTCGGTCACTAATGCGGGTCTCGGGATGCAGGCCATGCTGGATATCCCGTCGTACGCTTCAGTCACGATGGGCACATTCGGTAAGCTCAAGGCTGGGGCCGCCGGCTTTGCGACGGTCGTCACCGGTGGCATTTTCAAGTTCGGTGGTTCAGAGATGTCGCATTTTGCCGCAAGGATGGGCAATACGGTGAGTGGCAGCCAGGCAACCATGATGGGGTCTGCAGGTCAGGCAGGCGCGGTAGGTGATCAACTCCGGAAGCAGGAACAGGTCCAGATGGCGCGGATGACCGCACCGTGGTCTAACCAGGGCGCGGTTTCTATGGACCAGTATGCTACCGGCAAAACGGCCAAAAACATAGGTATGGCGGCGCAGGGTTCAGGGATGCTATCTTTTGCCGGCGGAAGCGCATCCTCCATGTTTGACAATACGGAGATGATTGCATCGAATTCAACAGCTACTCAGGCCGGGCAGGCGTCCAACATATCGAGAGCGCAGGCGTTCCAAAGTGGGCAGGTGAATTCTGAATCTATTAAAGGCAACCTGGCCGCTTTGGGCGAAAACACGCTGACGGATACCAGCAGAAACGCTTTTGTCAGCACAATGAAAAATTCGGCATCGGCCGCGGAATACGACGGCATGGTGTCTAACTATGCCTCAGCTGCTGGTATCAACATGGGTACGGATGCTGGCAGAAAACAGGCTTATAGCGAGTTCGCTGCCCTGGATCTGGCATCACAGAAAGGGATAATGAATGCGTTCGCTGATAAGGATGGTTCGGGTAACGTAATCCCAGGAAGCGCCTCATCGAATTATCAGGCGTTTCAGGAAGCAAACCATGGTAAGTCCCGGGGACAGCTTGACGGGGAGAGTAGGGCTTTCGCAGCAGCAAAAGCCGCAGGAGGGCCGCAGACCTGGCAGGCATATCATGCCCTGCAATCACAAATGTCGTCGCTCAACGGGTACGCCAATGCGTCTGCGTGGCAAGATATTGCCAAGGATCATTACGCTGGCCAACCTCTCAAGATGTTCAGCGATATTCAGAAGGTTCAGAATTCTCAGGGGGCGGGTCATGCCACCGGGTCATTGAAGGAGGCTGAAGCGGCGATGGGGGCAGGGGTGGTTGCTTCTCTTGCAGCTGCAGGTATTACTGATCAGGCAACGCTGCAAAACGCAAAAGAGGGATACCGTCTTAACGGTCAAGCGGGTGTCCGGTCCGCGCTGGAGAACTCTGAATGGGGTAAGGCGAATCCTGACAAGATCGGCGCGGCAACGGACAGTGCTCATAACGCAGGTTTGTCACAAGGGATTCACGCGATAGCTGAGAAAGGCGGCCAGGTCGACCAACTCAAAAAAGAAGGTACCAGCGACGGATTTGCCGCAACACCGGACTCGAATGATGTCCGAACCGGAGCGAAAAACGAGTTTGAAGGAGGTCTGGGCAAAAATGTAGATGCAGTGGCGTTCGCACAGGTTGGATCCGGCCTTTCGGCAAGGGAGCAGTCTGCATTGACAGAAGGCATCGGCACCCTCAGTAAGATCGCTGGGGCCCAGATGCAACAAACCGCTTCTGCAGTCATGTTCGGCGGGAGCGACCCGGCGACCATGATGGGTCAGTTCAAGAGTTCGGCAGGGATTATGTCAGGGGTCCTCACTGAATCCGGGGCGGCGGCTCTGAATGACAAACTTGGCAAGAAGGGTCTGTTCAAAGCAGGTGACCAGGTTACTTATGGAATGGGATCAGACGGGTCTGTCAGTGTGGCAAGCGGCAACCGCGGTGGCTACAAATTGACCAAGAACGGGCAATCTCGTGAACTGTGGAATAACAATCTCAAGAACACCGGCAGTGTGACTGAGTCCCGCACACAGAGTTTCTCGGGCAGTAACACTGTTGCCGGGGACTTCGTAGACAAAGTTGACAAGAATGGCACCGAGACGAAAGGTGCCGGCATAGTGGTTAAAGACCCAAGCGCTCCTGACGGCAAAAAGTTCGTTCTTACGAACGGCGAAAATGCTCAGGTTGTTACAGGAAAAGCAGTTGAAACGGTAAGGGACAAAGAGGGCAATGCTACTGGTGAGGCTGTCGTAACAAGGCTGGGAGATAAATCAGGATCGAGTGTCGCTGTTAAAGCTGATGGAAGTACAAGCTACGATACTTCGAAAACAGTCACCATCGGTACCAATACGAGAAGTGTGCAGACCCTGGCAGGTAGTGCCGACGACGGGTCTCTGGGCGGAGGATCTGCTTCTGCTTATATTGCAATGGGCGAGAGGTCGTTAGAAGTAGGAGCCCAGAAGGTAAGTCAGGTCGGCAGTATTGTAGCCGGTCCGAGAAACATAGCATCCCCTCATGGCGCATTGAACAGAGCCGAGGCAAGGGCTGAACAAGAAGCAGCAAAAGCGGCCTCTGCGCCCCCTACTCCTCCCCCTCCTCCTTCACAGCCAGCAGTTTCGCCACAACAGGTTGCAAAAAGGACTGCTGCAGTAGCGAAATCAAGAGCCGCCCGTTATCAGGGGAAAAGCACTCCGTCCAGCAGACTACCGGATGCCCAAAACGGGACATACACCCCAAAGTATTCAAAACCTGCTGCAAAACCAGGGAAGAACCCATAATTATTTGGTAGGATACCGGATGGTTGGAGGAGGTTGAACGTGGAGGAAGAAGGGAAGATAATGATGTTACATTCAGGCTTGGCCGTTATTTGGCCAAGTGAGTTATACGACAACCATGGCGAGAGTTTGAAAACCCCCCCCTTATTGTCAATATCAAGCGGAGAGATGATTATTTCTATGGGGGAAGTGAAAGTCGGTTGTAACCTTGATGTGTTAGATCACTTGATTGAGCACGGGCAGGACTTGTTTTTCTACGAAGACGCCGGAAAGTATCTTCTTCTTTACTACGGTTCATTACAGTTGGTAAGAGATCGTCTGTTGGAAATAAAGGGGGCGCTACTTTATTCGCAAAACACCCCTATCGCTCAATCAAAATAGGTGCCATCAAAATTCCTCACTCCTGGCACATAACCATACTTTTTATTGTGGTCGACAACCCCGTATGAATCGTCTAAAGGAAGGTCCAACGATTCTTCACTCGTATTGTACTTAACCGGTTGTTTTGAGTGCAGATCCCTTTTTAAAGCAGCTCCCACAAAAGGGGCCAGACCGATTACGAAAGCCCAAAAGGTCATCCATTTAGCCGGCCCATGCAAGAAGAACAATACGCTGGCCAGTACAACAGCAGTAACAATCAAAGTTTTTACTGCCTCGGGGAAACGGATTTTGGACACCGCCGGGGTGGCGTAGGCGTACTCAGCCTTGCTAATCCGGTCGAGTTCCTGGGCGATCATTTCTGAAACACCCTCTCCCGACAAAACCAGAGTTCTTTCCTCTCGCTGATTTTCAGCGTTTTTAACCCGAACAGCTGAAAGCCAGTTGAAGCTCCCCTCTGCGATGACATCATTGTCCTTGGCGAGAGTCTTGTTGTGGATCTCGCTGGCGATCGCAACGTTGGCGCCGGCGTTGACCAGATCCGCAATCCCCTGCTTGGCAGAGAGTTTCATTTCGCCGTCAATGGTATTGAGGTTGTAGTCAACGAAGACTTTAACCTGGACTCCCCGGGCGACGGCCTGTTTGACCTGCACAGCGAGATTGTCAGCTTTGATGGCTTTGCTGCTGATAAAAGGGGAAACGATGACTACACGTTTCTTCGCGGTGGCGAGGACGTCTTTGAGGAAGGCCTGATGTTCTGCGAGGGTAACCAGCCTTTTGTTAGTTTTGTTCTGGGTCATGAGGTCTTACCTCCTTCGGGTAAGGTTGGCCCGTTCACCGGGCAATGCGATGCAGCGAGTGTGTCCAATGGGCCTGCGGTTTCTGGCCGGCCTGTATTGATTGATGCGGTTTTATCAAGTTTTGTTGCGTTGTTTGTCATTGGTTGCCTCCTCTGCCCCTTCGTGGCCTTGTAGTGGCTACGCGAATGGAGCTCGGCATATCGTCTGTTTAATTCGTTTTCCAGGGCGGACAGGATGACCTCGGTCTTGTACGCTTTGGGGTTGAAGTTGTCCAGGTAATACTCCAGACGGTCATTCAGGTCTACAGGTATTGCCAAAAGCATCTTTTTGACTGCTTTGGTTTTCCTGTTCCTGGTTTTCTTGACCTTTTCAACCATTATACTCTCCATGCGATAAATACCAACCTGGTCATATTTTGTCCACAAATTGCTGTCTGGTAGATAGGAACTTGAGGAACTCTCCGACATAAAGGAATCTCGATGCGTTATCCATGTTGATGGGAACGCTGATGAAGTCCTTGTCCCTGCCGGCGGCGATGCCTAGTCCCGATTTATCGCCGCGCTCCCATTTCTCTACGGCGACATTGGTAATGATCTCAGCACTGTCGCCGTTTTTGAACTTGTGCGTCAATTTAGCCTTGCCGCCGTCCCGGAACACTTTTCCGATTTTCAAGAACAGATCATACGCTTCCCATGGTTCCAGGTTAAATTTGATCTGCGTTGTCTTGCCTTCGGTTGGTGCTTGCAGGTGGAAGAATCGCAGTTGCACCATTCCGGAGCGGGATTTCTTATCCTTACTTTCTTTGACCTCGGCGGTGATGTCCAGGCCGGTTTTCTGTGAATAGAGTGTGTGAATATATTTACCGGCCATAATCAGTTACCTCCTGACGGTCTGATATCTTTCAACATGAGTTGCAGGGTCTTCTTATCCCGCCATTCGTTTTCGTCGAGAGTGAAGGCCAGGTCTACGATTTCATAATCAACGCCATCGCTCATCCCGAAGCCGATCGCATCGAATCTCTGGCCATCCACCTCGATATTCAGTTTCAGGTGCTTGCCCTTGAGGATCCGTTGCTCTTTGACCAGAACTCTTTCCATTGCGAACACAGGCTTCCGGTTGCCCATCCCAAAGGGCTCCATGACGGAGAGTTCATTGAACAATGCCAGCGTTGCGTCTTTGCCGGTTAGTTTGGCATCGATCTCCAGTTTCGGGATCATGTCCTCGTCGCTCAAGGTTTGCTCGCAGTAAAATTCGAAGTCCCTGGCGAAGTCTTCGATGTTCTTCGGGGCGATCGTCAAGCCAGCTGCTGCTTTGTGGCCGCCGTAACCGATCAGGTGTTTGGAACATGCATGGAGCGCATCCAGGATGTTGAACCCGCTGATGCTTCGGCACGAACCCTTGGCCACTCCTTTTCCCTCGTCGATGCTGATGAAAATCGTCGGCTTGTTGAACATCTCAATTAATTTGCTAGCCGCAATTCCGTTGCATCCAGGGTGATTTTCAACGGAAGCCTGTACGATTGATTTGCGGTCATGGAACTCAGGATGTGCTTCAAGAGTTTCAAGAGCCCTCGCTATCGTTTCCTGCTCGATTCCCTGACGTTCCTTGTTGAACCCATCCAGCATATTTGCAAGGTCAAGGGCCGCGCCGCGGTCATTGGCGAGCAGTAGGTCAAGAGAGTGGTGGGCTGTATCAAGTCTCCCCGCTGAATTCAGTTTGGGGCTGAGAATGAACCCGACAGTTCCGCTTGTTACTTGTTTCAATCCGGATACTTCAATCAAGGCTGCCAATCCAGTGCTCGGCTTGTTGTTGAGCAAGTCAAGACCATACCGCACCAGTTTCCTATTTTCGCCGGTCAGGGCAACCAGGTCTCCGATAGTAGAGACGGAAACGGTATCGAGATACTCTCTAATGTCCGGCTCTGTTCGGTTCAGGAAGTATCCTCGTTCCCGGAGGACCTTTCTTGTCGCTGCAATTAAATACCAAGACACTCCGGCTCCACAAAGGTACTTGTAAGGAAAGTGACAGTCCGACCTGTGGGGGTTGATCACAGCCAAGGCTTCTGGGAGTCCTTCTGCGAGAGGCGTGTGGTGATCAGTGATGATCAGGTCAAGCCCGATTGATTTTGCGTGGCTGGCTGCGGCGATGGCGGCGATGCCTACATCTCCTGTGACCACTAATGTCGCCCCTTTACTTTTCATCTCATCCAGGTGGTCAATGTGAAGCCCGTAGCCATGGGTGAACCGGTTCGGGATGTATGATATCGACCGGCCTTCTGATACTGCATCATGAAATCTTCGTAGGACCATGTTTGTCCCAGCGCCATCCACGTCCATGTCAGTTGCGTATGCGATAGTCTCTTTACGCTCGATAGCATCGGCCAATCTGTTGGAGGCGATATCCATGTCTTTGAGAAGAGTCGGGTCTTTGAGAGTCGAAAGAGAGGGGGAGATATACTCGGTGGCTTCTTCAGGGGAGGTGATGCCGCGGTGTATGAGCAGGGTTGCGAGGAGGGGGCTAATCCTGCATCCGTTGACCAGTCTTGCGACAGTGTCCCCGTGAGGCCCCTCAAGAAAGACCCACCGTTTACTCTTCCTGTTCAGTTTCATCTGTACCTCCAAAATCCAGCCCCAGGCGTTCAACCTCTTCTGGGGTGAAAAGCACCGTTATGATGCTTTTGCTCGACCGGTTGTAAATAGCGTGAAATTCAATGCCCTTGTAAGTCATCTTGTAAAGAGACCGCGTATTGCTCTCGCGTCCGAGGAATTTGTATTGTATGTCAGAGTAGCTCTTGGCGCCGGGCGACTTCAGGCAATTGACAAGCCGTCGATATTCGTCGTGATTCATCCCAACCTCAAAACGCTCTTTTAAGCGCTTCAGGCAGTGGACCTCGTCTATCGATTGTTTGCCTTTCACTTTCGCCATAACCACCCCAGATAAAACCGTTCGGTAGTATTTCGTTTTTCCAGTTGTATATAGAATAAACATATATGTTTAAGACTGTCAATAAATAAAAGTGTGCAATAAATGTAAAGATACCAAAGTGTAAGCATATATATTTAAGAAAACAGAGCAAATGCCTATATTTTTACAATACAACCAATCGGTTGCATTATCTGAATGTTAGTGATAATATTTTTACAAAATTTAAGGGGAGGGTGTGGCGGATGAAAGATTTTAACGACATAATGGCACTTCTGGTGTTTTTCCTGTCCGTAATCTGTCTGGCGACGACTCCGCACATTTTCACCAGCTACACAGCGCTCGACCATGTTCTTGCCTGGACAGGCGTTCTGTGCTTCTCGGTCTATTACCTGCGTGACATTTTGGCTCGAACGGCTAAGAGGCTGACTGGATTTACAACCAGATCAGGGAGGGCATGACGGACATTACTGAGAAGCTTTTTTAAGACCCGATAAATACTCCAAACCCCATGAAACCTGATATTCCTCAGCTGGATTCGTGGGGTTTTTTGCGTCCAGTGCCAAGGTTACGGGGTCGATGACTGCAAACATTTTGCGGTTCTGGCAGTTCGGGTCGGTCATTTTGCATGACAGGTCAAGGACCTGGTTATCCTTGGTGACCCAGAGGTGAGGGTACTTTCTACCATTTTTGGGTGTAACTATGCCGAATACGATCTTCGAACCGGGTGTCTTGAGTGCAAGGCGCGCATTAACGATCCGGCAGTTGCCCTGACCGCCGAAGGGAGTGAAGGCAAAACCGGTATGGTCAAGGCCAGTGGTCCCCTCGATAGCTCCCCATATCTTGGGTATCGGTTCTTTGATCTGTTTCGGGAGAAGTTCCGCAACGATAACAAACATGAGGCACGTATAGATAATGCGGAGAGTCTTCACTTTTGAGAGTAGGGGTAGTCGAGGTCGTAAAATGATTTTGCGGGTTTCGAAGACTTGATGCCGGGGCCCCGGGAGATGATCTGGTTAATCTCCTGGAGGTTCTTCTCGATCTTGGCCCGATCGGGGGCGTTGGTCACGGCCTGCAAAGTGAGGGATTTATAGTCGCTGAGTACCTGGGTCATGTTGGCGCTTAACCTGTTCTGCTTGTAGCTGCTGTAAATATACCAGCCGCCGACGAGGGCAAGAGAGAAAAAAGTTATGGTCAGCAGGTGAAGATGGAAAAAACCTCGATTGTTGACCAGTAAATTCTTTCGGTTCATCAGTGACCTCATCATACCGTTTGGTAGTACACACTATACCAAAACCACGAACCAAAGCAAGCACAGTCGATTTATTTGCCCGAATGGCATTTTCAAGCCCTGAAAACGGAAACTGGCGGAGCATATAGTCTATAGGGAGTGCACACGTGAAATGGCATAGCCACAAACTTACTACGATAGCGATGGTTTATGCCGCAACCGGAACGCTTGTTTCAGCTGCACTGGCGGGGATCGGTTCGGTGTTGCCTGACGTATTTGAATTCAAGGTCATACCGCATCGGACGGTAACGCACTGGCCGTACCCGTACATCGTTCTGTGCGTCATTTTGTATGCTTTCGTCTGTGTCGCCCCGACATACCCGGTTTACTTCCTGTTTTTCATAGTGTTCGGTTGCGTTTGTCACCTTTTCGAGGACTGCCTAAGTCGTGGGGGCATACCGTGGAAAACGCCCAACGGTCCGCGCAAGGGGTTTGATTTTTACGTTACTCACACGGCCAGCGAGTACCTCACTGTCTGGGTATTGGTGTTTGCTTCATTGACCGCGATGTTTGCCAGAGGGTTTCTCCACAAGGATTACCTGACGGAAGAGGCTCAGCACGCGTATCGATTTCTGAATGGATTTTTGAAGAGCATGACTTGAGCGATTGCCTGCATACGAAAATGAGAAAATTTACGAATTCGTATGCGGTGGTGGAGGAACAGTGGCAGCAAGTTGGATCCCAGTAGTTCTTCTAGGTGGGGGCATGTGTGTTCTGGCCGCCTTATCGGCTATAGCCACTCCCGATGAAAAAAAGAAGGTCATCTATATCGAGAAAGATATGGAAGGCAAAAAAGGTCCACGCAAAAAAAAGAAGGGTAGCGGGGGCGGCGGCGCTGGCAGTGACGACGATAGCCCCAAGGGTTTGCACCCTACAACACCCTGGGGTGGAAGATGAAAGCGAGTTTGACACTATTGGCGTTGTTGGTGGCCATCATAACTGCTGGAGAAGCAAATGCGGACCGTCAGTCTCCTGTCGACCAGGGCGTGGTCACTTCCGTGCGGGGTTATCGCAAAGACCCCTTCGGTTCAGGGAAGCTTATGTTCCACCGGGGGACTGACATCGCGGTGCCGGCCGGCACACGCGTCTACCCGACCCAAAGGGGGCGAGTCCACTTCAGCGGCTGGCATCGTGGATATGGTTATCTTGTAGCGGTCGACCACGGGAATTCATTCGTTACGATATACGGCCACAACCAGAGGCTGTTGGTGAAGGTAGGAGACTGGGTTGATACCGACACGGTCATTGCGTTGGCTGGAAGCACCGGACACTCGACCGGCCCACATGTTCATTACGAAGTCCGGCAATGGCCAGGGGGGCGTTCGCCTTACTTCAATGAAACGGTGCAACCGACTCACGGACAGGGTCTGATAGAGAAACAACAGGTTGTCCATGAGGCGCCCGCAAGCGAATACGCATGGGTAGATCAATATATTGAGGGGGGAATGTGAAACAGAAAAGCAATTGGCCGTTAATTATGGGGATCGGGTTTGCCCTTGTAATGGCATCGGCAACATTCTGGATGTACCGGGATTCCGAGAAGTCGGACAAGGAAAAGGCCGTGAAGAAGATCGCGGAGAAGCAACAGGTCGCACAGGAGGAAACCACCGCGGCATCCTCATCGAAAATCTCGGGCGTCTTCAAAAACTTTCTGGATAACCCTCTCCAGGGCCGGGGCCCAGCTAAGCAGCCTCAACCTCCTCCTCTAAAAAAACAGAAGCCCGTACCGGTGACCTTCCTGCCAGTAGGGGAAAGTGAACAGCCGAAAGAAAGCTATTACACCGATGCGAAGTAAGTCAGCAGTAATAATCGGCGTCGTGGTGATGCTTCTGTCACCAGGCATGTCCTTTGGTTGAGGCGGGTCAAACCCTCTCGGGCAAGAGGGTGAAGAGGTGGGGAAGGTTGAGGCCTGCAGCATGGGCTCAACGGCACTTGACGGTTACCGGATCCACGATCCGAACCAAATAGTGGCGGTGAGTTCGCAAAAGGAAACACCTGATGCATTCGCCGGCTATTACTCGGATTTGAGAGAGGGCGGCAAGAACCCGACTAAACAGCAGAAAAGCAGAAATAACAAAGTGAGGAGAGTGAAGACATGGGGAAAACGACAAGCAGAACAATAGCAGCAGTAATCTGTTTAGCAGCAGCATCTATTTCGTCTATTGCGTCGGCAGCGAATGTGACGGCAGTGGTCACCGGCCGGCAGGTCCGGATAAGGAAAGAGGCGAGGGTTGAGTCTGTGGCCCTCGACGCCGTTCCATTGGGCGGGACGGTCACGATCATTGATGACAAATTCGATGGGGCGTTGAGGCCGGGATGGATCAAGGTTAAGGCCCTTAATGGTGTATCCGGTTACATGTCCACGGGTTACATGAGCATCGGGGCAGACCAGAAAGTCCTACCCGCAGAGGCAAAAACGGATGAGGCCGCTCCCAAGATCATGTTCTCTCTGGTGCCACCCGCAGTATCAGAGGTAAAGCCCCCGACTCCGGCTGCAGTAACCAAGACAGTCGAGATTCTGGATAAATATGATGCCGAAAGCAGAATCAAGGGGGATATCGACAATCTGACAGAGTCCCTCGCAAAGGAAGGAAAGGAAGCCGACATCCGCTCAGTGGTCGTAATCTACAAGCCGAAGGCCGCAGATGCCGACAAGACCGCCCTGAGAGAAGAGGTCAGGCAGCTTAAAGGCGTCATTGCTGAGAAAGAAATGTCCTACGCGGCTCAAACGCAGGAAAACATCAGGTTGAAGCAGCAGAACAAAGAACTGGAGGCTGCCCATCTGGCGAGTAAAAAACTAGAAGGTGAACTGGTTGCCTTGCGTGGTGAAATAGCCCGGCGCAGCAAGGAATCTCCTGCAGGCAATGCGAATGATGTTGCTGAAATGAAGGCTATGGTAGCGGGCATCCAACGGGATTTAGCCGATATGCGGCGGCCTTTGGTTCCAGACGAGAAAGTGACGGCCCAGGCAGCGGCTAAAGCGAAGGCCGAGTCAGAAGAGATCACCAATCTGAGGAATGTTGTCGCCGCGCTAACCAGAATGCCTGATTTCAAACTCGTCTCGGAAGTGGAGTCCTCTGGTGAAGAAGTGTTCCTCAAAGGTGTCGGCAACGTCAAGATGGTCACGAAAGAGGATCTCGTTATTTTCAGGGTCCCGAAGGAGTCGGCCAAAAAAGGGCAGAAGGTGTTCGCTCACCTTCTCAAGCGGATCATTGACGGTGAACTTGCAGACTACTTTATCTGCGACAAGAAAATGGTGCAGGGCGCAAAAGCCTGATCGCCGGTGGGAAGGGTACATCCATGAGACACAGGTATGACGCTGCCTCTGAGTTGGCAGTAATCTTCATAAAATATGTCCCAATTTGCTTTTTCTGGATGACAGCTTTTTTCGGATTCTTGCTCGGGACCGACGAACTGCAGCGCAATTGGTCGATCGTTCTGAAAAGTTTCTTCGTCATGTCTTTCGGGGCAGTCGCCGGCACGACGTTTATCCACCGCTTCGGTATATGGGTCAAAAGCAGGAAAGGATTTTAAACCGAGAGGGAAGGGGAGGTAAGGCTATGCTTGCGGCCTTGAGAAGCTTGTTTGGAGTGAATGATTATGAGTGTGTTCAAGCAATTGTAGCACTCAGGCAGGAGAACATGATGATTCTTGAAAGGGTCGTCGATATACAAAAAGGATTGTCGAGTTCTGAACTTTTGTGAGTGAAAGGTGTGAGGTGTTTCGGTGGCTAGGAAAAAAATAAAAAAATATCAGGTGTTCTGGGCGATCACCGGAGTGATAGCGCTCATAGCGTTTTTGATCGTTGTATCGAAGGTATGGAGCGTCACGCACCATCCGGTGGAAGCTCTACGCGAGGAGCGGCGGCACCGTATGAGTGAAAACAGCAGCGCTCCGTCCGTGGGGGATGCAGCCAATGACACAGCCCACAACTTCAACAACATCAAGGAAGGCAAGTTTCTGGAGAAAGCGAAATGGCCCAAGGTCCCAGAGCGGCGCCGAGTCCTTGTCCCGGTGACTAACGGCGATGAGAAGGCGGAAACCAGGGATGCGGCCAAAAGTTACTACAACGAAAATTAGGAGGGAGTTCATGATCGACAAGTCGTCCTACGATATGGTGGGGGAGATAGCGTATCGAGCGAAACGTGATGGTGATGTCCTCCAGCACAGGGCACTGCGGACCGCAGAAGAACTGGGTACCTTGATCAATGTATACCGGACGTCACGCGGCAGGTATTTAACGCAGTATCATTATGGCGCGGAAGTCCTTATCTGCTCACTTGTCAATGTTATGGCCGTAGCCAGCGTCAGTCTCGACGAACTGAACGAGAGGCTTGAAAAAGCCCAAAAATCCAAGTGTCTGAAGCCTGCCGATTCCGATGACCTGCAAGAGACTGACTACCTGCTGTCTTACATGGCGCTTCATTCCGGCACATTGGCCACGTCCTTCGTCAATTCCCTTTCCCCGGAGGGGTTTGCCTACCATTCATTCAAACTGGTGGACGATACCTACCGATTTCTCAAGGCGCTTGCGCCCGACCCCTGCGACGAATTTCTGAATGCCCAGATCGGAGTAATCCACCAGTTGTGGTCGGCCAAATCGAAACTGGCTGAGTTGGAGCGGTTCGGGCACAGGAGTTTCGTTTGAAATATTTAGATGCGAATCAAATCACAAGTGAGCTCATGGATAAAATGGGAATCAGGGCTTTTTGCCGTCTCGCATGCGGTGGTACATGCTGCAGCAGCCGGTCTGGTCGGTGCCAAGAACCTCACGGGTGCGAAGACAAGCTGTTCTGTACCGCCTATGTCTGTGACCACTTGAAAAGAGCAATTAATATTGTCGCGCCGGAAGCGGGGAGGGCCTTGACGACGTGGTATGGCGCTGTGCGGGTATTCCTCTTTTACGAACTTGGTCTCAGCCAGGAGGCGGAACACGGAGAGACATTTTTTGGACGCTTTGATATCAACCAGGTGATGCAGGTCGAGGTCGGCGAACCTCCCGTGGTCACGGCCAAGGATATTCTCGCAATCCACAATATGCTCGAAGTGATGCAGTCTGGTGTCGAAAGGGCACGCCTCGACTTCAACAAACTTAACGGACACAGGGAGTGCTGCGGCTTTGCGCTGCTGGAAAGCGCTTTCGCAGAATATTTCGGGGGAATGTATTCTGATACGCTCCCTATTGGGGGTACGGTATGAACAAAGCAGTGGGGATGTTGCTGGCCGGGATGTTTGTCTTGATAACGGTGACCAACGCAATGAGTGCGGTATTCGACCCTGCACCCAACGGTCCGGTAAATACGGTGATGGTAAAACCAGACGGACGGATCCTGATTGGCGGAGACTTTTCAACCGTATCGGGATTGGCTTACGGCAGGATAGCTCAGTTGGAGGCAGACGGGACCCCTGACTTTGTCAGTCTGATAAGCGCAACCTCGTTTGATGGCCCAGTTCGCGCCATCACTTTGCAGGCAGATGGGAAAATATTGGTCGGTGGAGACTTCTCAACCGTTATCGACACGAGCGACATAGATATTGTTTATTCCTACGGGGGGATGGCCAGACTGAATGCTGACGGCACCGTTGACCCGACATTCAAAGACGTCGGGGCGTCATTGGCTGGTGGCGCAGCAAGCATCAGGGCGATCACAATCCAACCGCAACCAGGAAATGTATCAACGGGAGGTTACATTCTAGTTGGTGGCTCGTTTGATACAATCGGTGGATTGGTCAGAAATGGAATGGCGCGCATCAGCAACGACCTGAACGGCACAGTCGATTCCTTCGACCCCGTTCTGTCAGGATCAGGGCAGGCCACGGCGGTTGTCAACGCTATCGAGATGCAGGGGACGAATGTATTGTTGGGCGGCGACTTCTTTGTGGACACCGGCACATACCACACATACATGTTGGCCAGGGTGGATTGGTCCGGTTTCCTGGACACGACGTTCACCCCTATGTTCCCTAATGGGCCCGTGAACAGGATAGTTGGCCAAGGGGGAGGCAATCTTCTTCTGGTGGGTTCTTTTAGCGCTTTTGATAATAGGGGCAACGCTGTGCCTCCGTCGACCACTGTCACAAGGAGCGGTGTTGCAAGAATTGCGGCGTCTGGTTTTCTGGATGGGACTTTCAATCCCAACGTACCGGGTGCGGTAACGGCAGTCGTTCAATCTGATGGAAAAATAATTATCGGTGGCTTGTTTTCAACAGTCGGTGTGTCTCCAGCCAGGATGGTGGCGCGGCTGACCACAGAAGGAGTTCTGGACAACACGTTCAACGGTACGGTCAACACCGGTACACAGGTCACGGCGCTGGCCATACAGGCAGATGGCGGTGTGGTTGCCGGTGGTCAGTTCGCAACAGTAAACGGGTTTTCTCGAAACAACATCGCAAGATTCGAACCGGGAACTGGTGGTGTCCTCAATACCTTCAACCCGATTGTCGACACCAATGTTGCGGCTTCGACTGTGCTGGCTAACGGCAAAACACTGATCGGCGGCACGTTCACGACCGTCAACGGGACTCCGATGGTAAATATTGCCCGACTGAACAGGGACGGTTCACTCGACACTTCATTTAACGCCCATCTCGCGGCGGGGATCTCGGGAGGCACCGTCAAAGGCATCCTGGCCACAGCAGATGGAAAACTTGTGGTCGTCGGTCTCTTCTCATTCGACGGAGGTGCGACTACAACCAGGATAACCCGGTTGAACATTGATGGCTCCATTGACGGGACATTCACGCCTGTTTCCATAGACAAGACTATCAGCGGGGCAATCCTCCAGGCTGACGGTAAAGTAATTGTCGGCGGGGTGTTCACGACGCCCAGGAGCTATATAGCGCGGTTGAATACAAACGGGACGTTCGACAGCAGCTTCACTCCCGCACTGAATAATGCCGTCTTCACCTTGGCCATGCAGTCGGACGGAAAAATTCTGGTGGGAGGCATGTTCACAACCGTCAACGGGGTGTCGAGAAACCGGATCGTAAGACTGAATCAACTCGGCGGGACTACCGATACCACCTTCACGAGTCCTGTGACGACGACCACCGGCACCGTGGCAGTTATCGCGGTACAGAATGGGGAAAAGATCCTTGTCGGGTGCACGTCGCTTACAGGAGCCTCTGAATGCATACCCGGATACAAGTGGATGGGACGGCTAACGACCACAGGGTCCATAGACACTCTTTCAGGTCTCTATAAACCCAATAACGGCGTTGATACGATTCTGCTCCAGGCAGACGGGTCGTTCTGGATCGGGGGTAACTTCACCCTGCTCGGCACAATGGCATCCAATCGTCTTGCGCGCATGAACCAAGATGGGACAGCCGACCTGACTTTTGCCGGTGGAGCTGACAACTGGGTTTATTCAGCCAATTATCATCCAGACGGAGGCGTCCTGGTCGCCGGTCTATTTACGCAATTCGACGGGCAGGCCAAGAAGGGTCTCGTCAGAGTAAACGCACCTGCTACCGGCACACAAACTCTTTCTCTCTCCCAGGACGGGTTAAGGGCTGACCTCGATAGGGGAGGTTCATTGCCGGCGGGATCTTATGTCCTGTTCAGTTATTCCGACGATTCCGGAGTGACCTGGAAAGCACTGACCGCCGCAGTAGCCAGAAAAACAGGTGGGTGGGTGGCGACGTTCCCTGCTGATGGTATCCCGCGGGGGCAATCTATCCTGTTAAAGGCAGATATTTATCAGGAAGGCGGCTTGAACGGCGCTTCCCTGTCGATCGAAGAGGTATCGATAACAGCATGTCTTCCCCCCGCAGCGGCATCTGTTTCTCTCGTCTCCACTTCCAGGGACTCATTTTCATTCAGCTGGAACAAGCCTCCTTCTACCACTGGCTCCCTGGTGGACGTCTCGACCGACCCATTATTTCAGTCTGGTCTGATTCAGCCGTATTCGAGACTTGACCTCGGGGCAGCGAGTGGCGCCAGCGTCACCGGGTTGTCCCCTGCTACAACCTATTATTTCAGGGTGACGCCCTACAACACCTGTTCGGCAGGGCCTGTTTCACCTGCAGGTGATACAACAACGATGTCGCGACTGACGGTTGTAGTGGACGGGGCAGGGGAGGGCACCGTAAGCAGCGCGCCCGCCGGGATCATGTGTAGCAAGCCTAACGAGGCACCAGTGACCTGCTGGGCAGATTATGATACCGGGAGCCATGTGGTTCTGACCCCGGTTGCCGGTGCAAAATCGCAAGCCAGTGCTTTCTCCGGGGGGTGTACTCCTGTGGCCGGAGGTAATTGCGATGCGATCATGAATGGCGACAAGTCTGTATCGTATGGTTTTGACCTCAAAAAAACAGTGCGCCTGACTATTAACATGGCAGAAACCATCTTTGCGACAATTGCTGATGCGTATGCCCTGGCAGTGTCCGGCAGTAAGCTGGACATAGTGTCCGATACCCTGGTTGAGAACCTGACGTTTGGCAAATCCGTTGGTGTGACGATCAACGGGGGGTTCCCGTCAGGGTTCGGGGGCCCGGCGACCGGCACTACCACTATTCAGGGTTCGATGGCTGTGGATGCCGGCGAGGTTTCCATAAACCGAATTATCCTGAACTACCCGCTCACCGTGACTGGAGGCAAAGTTATAGCCAACGGACTTACCGTACGAGGTTTGCCCTAGCAGGCACATAAGCACTCCACTGAACATCCCATTGTTGTTATTGCCGTCGTTGCCTCCTCCGGGCAGCGGCGGTTTTTTTGTTTATTTTTCCAAAAAGGTCTCTGACAGGACTCAAAACGGAAACCGCTGAAGCATATACCCAATAGGAGGGTTTATGCCAGGACCTATCGATCACAATATGTTTATAACAGTTTTTTGGGCCGTTTTCTTTGCGTCATTCGCGGTGACGGCCGTCAAGATGGCCACAAGGATTGTTATTCGAGGCGTCTCCGCGGTTTTCTGGTGGTTCGCCTCAATAGTGGGGTTAGATCGCGATAAAACATGGGCAAACGGCAGGACTTTTACCAAAACTCCGGTGCCGTCAGAACCTTTGCGCCGGCCTGCGTCCATCTGGGGCAGAAAATCGCGCGGTTTTGTCAAAAAGTCCAGTAAATCGGCGGTAGCGGACCTACCTGCTGGGGCCGAGGTCTCTCGTTGAAACGTAACTCCCAAACGATACAGAGACTCAAGGACTCATTCAAAGGCTTCTCGCTGACGAACTATGAGGACGTCGGTATGGGAGGCGTTGTCTTCTGCTTTTGCGTTTATCTGCTCATCCTTCTCACTCTCCCAGCCGAACCACCCGACGATCTACTGCGCCACATGAAGGCCTACACCTACGGGTACGACTATCGTCTGATGTTCCCCTCTTCCCCGGGGATGCCTGCTTTCGACATGTATCTGCTTTTTGATGTGGCAGTAGGGAAGATGCACGCCCTCTTCGGCCCGCAAGGGTTCATTGCTGTCCAGGCCATTGTCTTTTCGGTCTTTGGCGGGGCGATATTTTGGCTACTGCGCGGTGCCACCAGTATGAACCTGCGCTTCTCTCTGATGATGGTCACGTTGGCGCTGTGTTTCAGTCGCTTACTGCTTGCCCGGCCGTCCACCCTGGTCTCGGGACTGTTTCTGCTGGCCATGGCAGCTGTCGACGACGAGCGAGCCCGTTGGTGGTTCCATTTGTTGCTCGGGTGCTTGATGGCCAGCTTTTATTACCTGTTCTGGGTGTACTTCATCCCACTCGTATTTCTGCGAAGGATCTACGCCATTCCGCTCGTTGCCGGTCTTGTCGGGTGGTTCATGTATGGCGGCAGCGAATATACGCGAGTCCTGCACGAAATCCTCACAATGAAGGGGCGGCGAGGGTTCGAAATCTCCGAAGCCAAACCGATCTACTATGGCCTGATGATCGTATGCGTCGTTCTCATACCCGTACTGCATTACTGGCGGCGCGACATCAAGAGGCTGATTGCCACTGGATGGTTCCTGCTCAGTAACCAGACCCGCTACCTCGAAGTGGTTATCCCTTCGGCCTTGTCGTATGCGAAGCACTGGAATGTGAAGCTCTCCCAGAGTGTCGTGGTGATCATTTTCATCACGGCCTGTTGCTACCGGTCATACACAAAGCCCCCCGAGAGTTGGAAGGTGTTGAAGGACGTTGTCCCGGCCGGGAGCAGGGTGCTGATGCTTGATATGAACACGATGTTCAAGGCGGTCTACGGCAACGAAGGTATCGGGGCATCACCCTGTATGGAACCTGGTTGGGACACGCGGGAACTGGTGAAGGCAATGAGGGATGCTCAGCAGTACGGGCGTCTCAATCCTGACCCTTTTTTGCTCAAGCCTTACGACTATGTCATTGAAAACAATCTACGGGAATTCCCCCCAGGGTTCGAGTTGGTGAAGTTGGCCGGCCCGTATCGAGTATGGAAAGTCCCGCCACAATTGAGACCACTGGGAAAAGGAGCCCCGCTATGAAAAATCGAGACATGACCGTCGTTATCCCTGCACTGAACGAAGAAAACACCATTGCCAGCGTTCTCGATGCGACCCTCAATGTGACTGATGAGATCATTGTGGTTGATGACGGTTCAAGCGACCGGACATCGCTCATCGTCGGGGGATACCGAGACCGGCACCCCGGCGTCCGCCTGTTAAGGCATCACACCAGGAAGGGGAAAGGTTGTGCGTTGAGGAACGCTCTCGATCATGTCCGAACCGATCTTGTCGGCCTTCAGGACGCGGACCTTGAATACCCGCCCGAGAATCTGGTGCTCCTCACTGAAAAGGGTGATTACAAGATGATCATCGGCCAGAGGACCATGGTCATGACCGACCTGTACCGCCAGGTTTCACTGACCAGTTTTGCTGCTAACAAAATGTTTGCTCACCTAGCGGGCGTCCCGGACGTTTTTTCCGGTCAACGGGTCCTCCAGACTGATTTCATGCGCTCACTCAATCTCAGGTCAGACGGCTTCGAGATAGAGACGGAGTTGACGTTGAAAGCTCTCCGGCGCCAAGCCCCTATCCTGTTCGTGCCGGTTGGGTATCACCCGCGCACCAAGGAGCAAGGAAAAAAAATCAACTTCATGGACTTCATCAAAATATCGGCTATGTACGTCCGGCTGCAGGTGAGTCCAGCATGAACACACAGGTAAACAAACTGGCAACTATGTCCGTGGCAGACCCGTTCAACCTCGAATCAATGGATGTTGCAGCTAATTACAACAGCGCCATAGCGGAGATGATTCACGGCAGGGCCGCCGGCGCCTCGCACATCCTTGATTTCGGGGCGGGGCGAGGGGTCTTTGCAAACACGTTCGCAGGCAAGATCACCTGCGTCGAACCGGATCTGCGTGTCGGGGCACATATCGACAGGAAACACAACGTCGCTTCGTCCCTTGTTGCCCTGGAAAACGACCAGTTCGATTTCGTCTACAGCATCAACGTTCTGGAGCACATCGAAGATGATACCGCCAGCCTGGCCGGCATATCAGGGGCCATGAGGGAGGGGGGGAGACTGTTCCTGCTTCTTCCAGCCCGGGACGAGTTGTTCACCGAAATGGACACCTATGTCGGTCATTACAGGCGCTACAACGTCAAGGATATCAGGTCGAAGCTCTACGAAACCGGTTTCAGGATAGACGGGTTCCGTTATTTCGATATAGCGGGATATTTTTCGACACTGGCCTGCAAGTACGCTGGGAAATTGATCGGGTGGAAGGGCAGTCTTACCCCCGGTAGTGTGGCCGCATACGACCGTTTCGTGTTCCCGATCAGTTGTAAGCTCGACGCTCTCACAAACGGCAAGATGCTTGGGAAAAATATCCTGGTTGACGCGGTGAAGATATAGCCGGGACCGGTGCGATCGCGGAGTGGTTATGTACGAATATGGTGTGCTGATTGGAATTGCAATTTTCTTGGGTGTCCCTCTGGCCATGACGGGATTGCTGTTGAAGGCGAAATGGGCAGGCAAGGACGTTAGAAAAGCCGATATGAAGCCGTTGGTTTTAGAACAGACAAAATGAAAAGGAGTGTCTTATGAGGAGAGTAATAGCAAGTCTTGCAGCAACACTTGTCCTCGGCGTGGCCAGTTTGTCCGTCGCTGGTGATTGCAGTTGGCCCTATGTAGGAGTCGTCGGAGGGGCTTCAACCGGTGGAGACACCCGCCTCAGTCTTGCCACAGGATATTCAGTCGGAGGAGTTGCCGGTTTCGAATTCTGTAAAGCCCGGGTCGAGGCAGAAGTGATCTACAGGGACAGCAATGTGGACAGCCTCGGCGGGGTGGGCGCGACTGGGGGAATAAAACTGCTCTCGTACATGGTCAACGGAGTCTATGAGTTCGATGTGAATAATCGCTCGTGGAGGCCGTATGTCGGTGGCGGGGGTGGTTTGGCCAGGGCGGAACTTTCATCCAACTTCGCTGTTGGGGGTGTGCCTGTTTCCGGCGGATCCTCAGACACACGGTTCGCTTATCAGGCAATAGGAGGGATAGGGTACTACCTGACGAAACATATTGTCCTGGATGCTTCCTACCGCTACTTTTCCACACTCCGGTTCAAATTGGGGGAAGTGGACGCCAGCTACACCGCCCATAACGCCATGGTTGGCGCGCGTTACCGCTTCTGAGACGCAAATGGGCAGGCAACCAGAGGATATTAATCAGGTGATCTTTGGGTATATCAGGGCTTATTTTTGGGCCGGATGTCTGTTTGCGGTTCTCGGGTTACTTTGCGTGATGTTCTACAGTTTTTTAGCAACAGCCCTCAAATGATAGAAAGGCTCTTGTCGGTCATGGGATTACCGCTAAACCAGGTTGGGAAAGAAGCACTGAAAATGGTGTTGAGGTGCCTGGTGGCCGTGTGCGTTCTTGGTCTTTTCTGGGTTTTGGGTGTGCTCAATATTGGTGGCTGACGGACAAACCAGATATAAGGAGAATTACGGATGAAAAGATCGATTTTATTGGCAATTGCAGGACTCTTGATGTTGCAACTGATGGGATGCGGCGGCGGTGGAGGCGGTGGGTCAGCAAGCGACACTACTCCCGGGACCACCACTACCACCACGACCCCGAGCGTTCCGGCTCCTGTGGTAGCGGGTACCTACGAGGGAACGTACAAGACCAACATTTTGACCTCTCTGATCCCTTATTCACTCACGATTACTCAAAGCGGTTCGACCCTGACAGGGGACTTTGCTTCTCTGAAGATTTCAGGGGCGGTCTCGGGTACGGTCGCAGCTGACAAGACGATGTCGCTCACTGTTACGGAACCCCGTTCGCTGGGCAGCGTAGTAGTAGTTCTGACGCCGGCGGCCAGCGGGTACACTATCACTTCCGTGAAGGGTACCGACGTTTTCGGCGGACACACGGTAGGGACAGGAACTGCCGCGAGCGTAACCGCACCGGTAGTGCCCGTTTTTGCCAATGGGTACAACGGCACCGGTACGTTCATCAATTCAAGCGATTTATCCACCAACCCGGTTTCCACCCCGGCGGGCACATATCCCGTCTCCATTACCAACCTTCGCCCGGCCGGCGGAGGTAATTACGCCGCAACTCTGGTCAATAAATACGCTGCAGGTCTTCTTGGCATCCAGTATATCCCCGCTGCCAGCGCATACTTTGGGCTTACGTATTCCTCCCCGGGGGTTTTGCCGTATATTTTGGGTAACGGAGGGTTCACACCCGCCAGCATGCTGACCAACCAGATGCTCTACCGCGGGGAAATGACCTCAGTCACATACATAACCACTACATCTATGGCGTTGCACCCCGGAGACTTCACCAAAGTGTTCCCTGGTGTGTGGACATACACGAACCCTGACAGCACTGCGGTAGGCGTTCTCAGCATGCAAATCACGGTCACCTCGGCGAACAGCATCAACTACTCTGCACAAGCGACCGCAAGCGTGCGCCAGTCGGTTGGCGGTCCGGTTGACACGGTAAGCGGGGCATTGACGGGCATCTACAACCTTGATCCGGCAGTAAATCCCCGCGCAGCTGCCGGCCGGGTGTTCCAGATGGCGATGAACCCATCAGGGGCTCTCACGTTGACCAACAACAGCGGCCTTACCACGTCACTGACGATGTATGTCGCCTGGGTCGACAATGGGACTGCGGCTGAAAAAGCCCTTGTTTCGGTTGATACCGGCAACAGCACCTGGCCGGATATCACTTTGGGCAGATAGGAGGTTTGCCATGAATGTTGAGCTCGCGAGAAACCTTGGAATAGGCGATGTCGTCCAGGTGTTCGAGGAACCACTTACCGTAGCGGCCCGGCCAGAGGTGAAAAACTGGCAAGGCCGGAGTATTGTCCGGATTTCCGTCAAGGACGCTTTCGGCAAGACGAAGATCATCGACGGATGTGAGATCGAGCGCCGGGTAAGGAAAGCCGCATGAGTTCACTGGAAACCAGTTATGTATGTCAGGACGTTGTCCCCCCAGATGTTTTGGGGGGTTCAATGGTTGTGGGTATTGGGAAAGGAAACCACTATGCCTAAAACGAAAAATACATCAATTAAGGCATCAATTCCGAAATTCAATGAGGCTCGCGACTTTATTGAGCGGTATCGCGGCGCCAGCACCGAGAGGGAAAAACGGAAGGTGCTGAATTCTATCAAGCATAAGCACCCGCAAATCGCAGAGCGCATGGCCAAGCTGCTGTCGTAAAGGAGAAGATTATGGGAGCGCCCAGACCGGAAGATCTTGTCATTCCAAGTAGCCCGAAACAGACACAGAAGAATGGGAAGATTGGTGATGACGAGCCCAAGAAGATACCCCCAAAGGTGATTATGTTTGGCGGGGGCATAGCTGTGCTCGCCCTCTGCGTTATGATGATGGTTCCCAGCGGGAAACCGCCCGCGAGCAAGGCCTCCCAAAAAGTCAACGATACGGCCAAGACTGCAGTGCCAGAAGCACTTCAAGAGCCGCAGGCACCCCCACCCCAGGCACTTCCTCCTGCAGCTGAGATCATTCGGATAAACGGTGAACTCGCCAAAGTGGAAGAAACTCTCAAAGCCATTAGGCAGCAGACTGCTTCTATTGACGCGGATGCCCATAATCTGTCGCTCGCCGCGGAACGTCTGGCGCAGGTAGGCGATAAGGAGGGTAGCAAGGAATCGGAACGTCAGATTGCAATCTTGGCCTCGAAGCGCAAGGAGTTGGGTGACGTCTATGAAAAATGGGCAACCTACTATAAGCAGCTGGCAGATTCCAGGGATGCCATACCAATCAAATAAAGGCAGAAGGCGGTGTTCTGTTGAAAGAAAACGTAGAAAGTGAAGGTTGTGGTTGCACAGTGTTCGGTTACTGGGGGATTGCTCTCCTGGTCAGCCTGTCTATCGGCCTGCTGGCGGTTTTGACTGGAGCAGAACCTTTAACCGATTTCCTCCGGCATATCAGAGAGTATGATTACCGTCCCCTGGGGGGATATGCCTTCATGTTCCCCGATTCCCTGTTCAGCGACATGAATGGCTACAACCCGTACTACCTCTTTGACACCCTTGTGGGGTGGCTCGCGTCCGTTGTTGGTCTCCACCGCGCCACGGCGGCTATCGAGGCGCTCTGTTTCGGCCTGTATTCCTTCGTCGTCTTCCGGAACGCCAAGAAAGATGGATCAGATGCCCAGCACGGTTTTGTGGTTATCGGTTTCGCGGCCCTGTTCGTATGCGCCATGTTCTTCCGGGCGGTGCAGATCAGGCCGGTGATGTTCGCCTCGTTGGTCTTATGCCTGTTGCTGCCGTCGAGAAGTTTTGTGGGCAGTTTCGCGGCCGGCATCATATCGGCCGGTCTGCATTGGCTCTTTTTTCTGTTCACTTTCCCTCTTGCAGTCGGTCATTGGTTCTCCGGCAGCCGCAGGACGGCCTACGGGTTGCTGGCCGGATCCACAGTTTCGTTTCTGGCTTTGGTGGCGCTCTCGAAAGGGGCCTACCTGGTCTCGGTGAGAAAATTGTTCGGCGTCATGGGGACACACCCGCTACTCGTCGCCCCGGAGATGAAATCGCCGATCGCCATGATGCTCGTGCCGGAAACAGCCGCCATCATTCTTGCCTTCGCATTCACAATCTACAAGCGGCGGCAGATGAACGTGTACCTGGCGACACTCATTGCTTCAGCACCCTTGCTTATCCAGGAGCGGTTCGCTTTCGATATCGGCCTGCCTCTGATGCTGTTCTACGTCATGTACGTCTGGAGGAATGATCTTTTCGACCTGTCCAGGAAGGTGACCCCGAGGGTTGCTGTTGCCTGTGTGTCGGCTGCCATTGTGATGGTCGGATTGGCGTTTGTAGACCAGATGCGAATCAAGGCGGGGCAGATACAGTGGACGCGTCACCTGACACTCCCAGAAGGCACCAGGGTGTTCAGCAGCCCTTACAATGCCTACCCGATCATCTATGAGAACAAGAACCCCATACAGGTGTTCCCACCGCTTGAGACCACGTTGGCGAAAGACAAGACGTCTGAATCGGTTGTGGTGAAGATCGTTCAATCGGGTCTGGTCACCGACGATGAATGCTCGTACTTCGAGCGGAACAAGATCGATTATGTGGTCGTGGTTGCCAGGGTATCGGCCGGGTGCCTTGTCGAGGTGAACAAGGACGAGACAGCCAACTCCTCGTTGAAGATGTGGCGCGTGAAGAAGGGCGTTTAAGAGCATCTGGGAGGGAATTGCTGCAGTTCCGAATCCGCAATAAGGCAGGGTGAATGAAACCTACAGATGAACAAAATGAGATCGTAGAGTACGAAGGAGACCTGGCCGTGTCAGCATGCGCCGGATCAGGAAAAAGCTCAACTCTTCGATTTTACTGTGAAAGACGCTCTAAATCCTCCACTTTATATCTTGTTTACAACAAGGCAGTTAAACTGGAAGCTATCCACAAATTCCGACAAGCCGGCCTCAATAATGTCAGGATAGAGACTCTCCATTCACTGGCTTTTGCCGAGCTGAAAAAACATGGTCGAAAAATCAATCTGCATGAGAAAGGTCAGTACAAACCTCTGGAGGTGTCCAATATCCTCGGCCTGGGCACTAAGGGTGGCACGTTTGGTCTGATCATGGCCACCCACATTCTCGCATTCTTGAACTTCTACTTCAACAGCGCGTTCCGTCAGTTGGCACAAGCCCGGGGCGCATATTTGGACACTATACGCCATGAAGATTTCAAGCGGTTCGCAAACTCCAATTTCGACACGATTGTCGGATATGCTACGAAGTTCTTGAAGCGGATGTACGAGGGCGAAAGCGATACTCCAATGGTGCATGATGCCTATCTAAAGTTCTGGCTTATGGAGAACCCACAGCTACCGTTTGAATATATTGCCGTAGACGAGGCACAAGACTCCACGATGGCACTCCTGGACATGCTCGGCAAGCAGAGGGCGAACAAAATTTTGGTCGGAGACGGGAACCAGGGGATATACGGTTTCAGGTTTAGCGTAAATGCCATGGAACTTATGGGATTCCCTCAGTTGAGCTTGTCCACGTCATTTCGGTTCGGTCAGAACATAGCCAACAAAGGCATGGAGATCCTCCGGTATAAGGAACGCCTTGGCCTGGAAGGTGGTGGCCAGAAGATTATCGGAGCCGGCGGGCAGGTGTATGGCAACCAGGTCGGTATAATTGCCAGGAGCAACGTCTCATTGCTTGCCCAGGCGATCATGGACTTTGAGAATGGTGTAACAAAGTCGGCTCGGATCGGGTTCGAGGGAGGGTTGAAGTCGTACACGTTCTTCGGGAAGGGCAACCTGCATGATGTGCTGTGGTTGTACTGCGGAAAACTGGAAAAAATTCAAGATCCATTCATCCAGCAATTCAAATCGTTCAAGGAGCTCATCCAATTTCAGAAAGAGGTGGACGACCGTGAGCTGAAAACCCTTATTGGCATCACCAATATGTTCGGAGCCGGTCTGTTCAAGCAGATCGCTGAACTCAAGACAAGGCAGGTCGAGCACCGGGATGCCGCCGAGGTCGTCTACACATCATCTCACAAATCGAAGGGATTGGAGTATCCCAAGGTGCAGCTGCTCGGTTTCATTGACCAATGGGACATAGAGGATGTAATCCGGACAGGTGAGTATCCGAAGCGGAGTTTGAAGGAGAAGAAAGAGGGCAAAGAGTCGCAAGGAATCGATTACGCGGCACTCACCGAGGAGCTGAATTGCGCCTATGTTGCGGTTACCAGAGCGCAAAGAGAGGTAGAAGTTTTGCCGGATCCTTTTGACGAGGTTCCGGATATGGTACAACGCAACCGAGAAGTGTATGCTGCAGAGAAAGCCCTTGCAGAGGTAGTGGCCACGCCGTGAACAAAATCGTCACAATATGCATCGCAAGTGTTTCAGCAGACGATCTGTCCGCGTATGGTGCCGTTCTGCGCTTTGGGGCCCACCACAAAGAGGTTTCCGCCTGCTACCCGACAAGTTTATACCCTGAAACCACTGTGCTCATGGAGGGCACTGTAGCGACTCTGAAGATGGTAACAAAGCCATGCAATATCACTCTGATTGCCAATAACGCCTATGAGATCCATTGCAACCTGCAGAATACCGCTTTTACTCACCTCCGGGGGGAACTGTCCAGGCTAGAAACGGTGCATACGATTTCCTGGGAATCTCAGCAAGTGCATGAGGATATGGCGCTCTGCCGGGATCTGGCTGAGAAATCTGTAAGGTCATACCGGAAGGCGTTGGAGATCGTCGGAGATGGTATTGATGTTATACGTCGGGCTGTGATGGTGTTCGGTACCGAGGAGTCTTCCCGGGTGAAGGTAACAGGTTGGGTTGGAAAGAGCGAAGAGGGGTTGGATGATGTGCCGGCGGAGTCAGCAGAGATTACTGTCGTGAGAGGGTAGAAGAGGCAAGACAACGGGTTGGCGCTGTTGGGGGTCTAAAAGGACAATATAGCTACACCAACTATCCGTTATATCTGTTGTTCTACTTGATAACGATTATAACGGTTTTTACGAAACAAGGGAATTATCTCCGATTCAAACCCAGTATTCTCCAACACTTTTTAGCATATCCACTAACCTTGGCTGTGTGGTATTAGTTTGTTGTGCCGTTAATAACCCAATCAAATATCGCGCAACAACTCTAAAAAGTCCGCAAGTTTATAAGCTCCATCAATTTTGATTTTATCAAAAACCATAAAGTAAAGAAATTCTCTGCCTGCCTGTTGAGCCCAAATTTGACCCAGCTTTATTTTTCGAACCGAGTCTGAATTATCTAAGTGATCGCCCTTAGTTTCAAGTGCTATGATCCTTCCTGACTCGGTCATTATGATGAAATCAGGAAAATGATTTAGAAAACCATTGATCCGAAAGTATTCCTTCCCCTGATCGAAGTTCTTGTGCCAGAAATGAATGTTAGGAAGGTTTGCAACCTCGTTGATTACATGTTCTTCAAAGCCGTTTGCCTTCTTTTCTGACAGATACAAACTCTTTGGTATAGTTGGCCCTATGGCATTTGGGGATATGAATTCAGGGAGGCAATATTCCGCCTTAGTTACTATCTTTTCGGTCACAAGCCAGGTGGTGAATACTGTCTCACTGTGGATCGTTGCAAGTTCTTTGATCTTATCCTTGATAACCTTTGTGTAGCTATAATCTCTCTCCAGGCAGTCATACACCTGTTCTGCCGTCAATCCCTCTAAGACCCTCCTGATATAACTCCTGACTTCCTGATCAGCGATCGGATACATATTACCGATCAGGCTGGCAAGTCTGGCCGCAAGGTTTTTAAGCTGTGATTCGCGCGGCAACGTCAGGATATGCTCGTTAAGCCGAGCTTTCTGGCGGCTATCAATCTTTTTGAAGCTTGGGCGATAGTCATCTTCTCCCGTTTTCTCAAGGTCTACCTGGTAGGCCTCATTGTCGATACCGGTGAAATTTACCGAAGTGTCACACGTGCCGAGCCGGAAGTCCTTCAGCAGGTTATCGCTTTCCAACAGTGTGAGGGTTTCCTCTTTATCGAAGAAGCCACCGGCCGGTATGCGGATAAAAAACTGCGGCAAACGGATTGCCCGCGCTTCTTCGAGGAAAACTTCTTTGATCGGATACTTGTTCATTTTGTCTTCCAGATCAGGCGGAAGCGAAGATCCCGCTTCGTTTGCCTTGTCGGTAAATTCCTTATTCGCTTCATTGGCCCGTTCCGTTAACTCATCCAAGACCTTATCGGTTTTACCGTCAGCCTCTGTTGTAAAAGGGGCGTCTGATTCCTCGTCGGCAGCCCGCTCTATTATTCTTCCAGTATTTATCTCGTCTTCGAGTTCAACAAGGCTTGGAGCTGGTATTGTTGCTTCTGTGAATAAATTCGGCTGGCCGGTGGCTGCTGCAGGAGTTATGTCTATTACGGGATGGTCAATCGCTCGATAGTCCCGGTCGCTGAAACCTGCCCGGTTGAGTCCTTTAACTACCTTGTCCAGTGTTTCCATGAAGCGGTTTGAAGCGGTGAACACATAACTCATGTTTAAAAGGGGCTCCTGATGAGCCACTACATAAGGTTGACGCAGCACTCTGCCCACAACCTGCTCGACATCGACCGCAGAGGACTTGTCAGCCACCGAAGCAAGGATATAGGCAAACGGGCAATCCCAGCCTTCTTTCAAGGCGTTCACAGTGATGATGTATCGAACCGGACAATCAGAGCTCAGCAAATCCACGCCTTTTAATTCGTTGATCCCTGAAGTCTTAATCGCGATCTGCTCTTTTGGTATCTTCGCCTCTATTAGCTTTTCTTTGAGCTTCTGAAAAGTTTCCCTGTCATCACTGGTTTTTGGCTCGGCCTGAAACAGGATAATCGGCCGGATGTACTTGCCGGTCACCTTTTCCTCGGCAATGGCAAGCGTTTCAAGCTTGCGCCGGAGTTGAAGGGCGTTGCTGATAACCTCCGTCTTGTCTGGGCGGTTATAGACGATAACAGGGAGCTTCACCATAGACTCTTTCTTGAGGGCCAGAGCGTCGACAAAGCTGATGATGTTGCTGTTATTGCGGGGAGTGGCGGTGAGATCCAGGATAAAGCAGGGATTGAGGTTTTTCAGCATCTCAACCGACAGGTCGGATTCGGCGTTATGACTTTCGTCGACGATCAAGAGCGGCTTCAAGGCACGAATGACGTTGATCAGGGCAGTTGGGTCAACGTTCTCAAGGGAGTCTGCGTCAGAGGTGTCGAAAGTAGCCAGGCAGCCATTCTCCTGGAAGATCTTGCGATCATCCTTGTTGCGTGCCCGGAGACTGTCAAAACTTAACAAAATCAGCGAAAGCTGCCCCTGAATAGCATCAGGAGAAAACCCGGCGCCCTGGAGCAATGATTTCTTGTCATAGATCTCAACACGGCCCTTGAAGTGTGTATTGAGTCGTTGTCGGTAGGGGTGTGTTATGTCGGAAAAATTGCGTTCCGTCTGTTCAAGGATTGTGAGCGAAGGGACCAGCCAGACAACTACCCGGGGCTGGCCTGTTGATTCCGGGTTCACCACATCGAGTATCGGCTTGAGTGCATTGGCGGCCAGGTAGGTTTTGCCGCCGGCTGTGGGGACTTTTACGCAGACATGAGGGACACCGGGTACGTTGTTCTTGTAATCAACCATCTTGGTCGCGCCACGGTCATCCCAATAATTACGGAATGCACCGCGAATAGTATCTTGTTTTTCGAGGTAACCGAGAAAGCTGTTAAGGTCCTTCAGTACGTTCCGTTGATACTCTTTGAGTTCCATCGTTGCCCCTGTCAGAATCTTGTTATGTCACGCGGGATCTTCTTGAAAATTATTCCGTGGTTTTGCAACTGATTCTGAGAGATGAGACAGTTGTCGGCATATATTACCAAGGTCGCCGGCTTCGCCTCAGATGTGAAATCCAGACTGCCCAGGAACTCAAAATCGAGGGTTGTGGCCCGATCCGGCTCATAGTTGAAAATGTAAGCTGCATCACTGGACTGTCCAATGAAATATGGCGTAATCCCAGAGGACGCATACTCTATACCCTCAGTGTAGGCCATATAGCGCCTGACATCATCAACCGGAACAGCGGGATTTAGATTCCCATCCTCATCGAACAATGCTTCGCCAATGGTGCAATAATCGAAGCTACCCCCAAGCCCTGCAACAGACTTATCTTCTCCACCGTATCCGCTCATAACCCGGCGCACGCGCTCAGAAGTGACAGTTTCAGCGTAATCCATCATCTCGGTCAGGATGAAACGGCGATTACCACCGTCTTGGTTGTTTAACTTCAATACGGCATGGGCTGTCGTCCCTGAGCCGGCAAAGGAGTCGAGAATGATTGAATCTTTGTCAGTAGCGATTTGCAGAATTCGTTGAATTAATCGTGTCGGTTTCGGAGTATCAAAAACCTTATCTTCAACACCAAGGATGTTTTTTACTTCCTGTTTTGCTTCTTGGCTATGACCGACTTCGCTGTTAGCCCACCAGGTCCAAGATGTGACGCCGGAAGATTCAGATAAAAAGGTTTTACGCCGTGGCACTCCTTTTCCGTCTTTTCCAAACCAAATGCGGTTGTTTTCAACAAGTTCAAGAAAAACGCTTTCAATATTCTTCCAGCAGTTCCCAGGGGGTGGAAGCACTTTTCTGCCTGCTGGAGTAGTTATTTCATACATCTGATTCGGCCTGAATCCTTGCGCTGCAAAATCCGATGACACCCATGGGCCACGGGGGTCGTTATCAAGATTTTTGAATGCGGCAAGTTGCTTTTCGGATTGAGGGATTTTTGTTAGTTCCAGCTTTTCGGAAGATTTGGCATAGACTAGGATATGTTCGTGTGCATCGCCCAACATCAACCTTGCATCAGGTGAAGTCCTTTTCTGCCAAAGAACATTTGCCACAAAATTTGACGCCCCGAATATCTCATCCAGCACCAGTCGTAGGTTGGCTACCTCTATATCATCAATAGAAATCCATATACTTCCATCAACAGCCAACAGCCGATGCAGCAGCTTCAACCTCGGATACATCATACAGAGCCATTTATCATGACGTGTAAGGTCTTCTTCCTCTTTACCCACGACTGTATTCAACCACTTCTGGATTCTTGGGTCATTGACATTGTCGTTGTAAACCCATCCCTCGTTGCCTGTATTGTACGGCGGATCAATATAGATGCACTTGACCTGGCCTTCGAATTCAGGGAGCAGAGCCTTCAGTGCTTCCAAATTATCACCATGAATAACCCTGTTGCCGGTTGAATTCGGAGTCCCCTCCGGAGCAGTAAAGACATACTCCCTATTCAATGTTTTGAACGGGACTTCATGGTGGTGTCCAACGACCTTATCTTTTCCTATCCAGTGTAGAGTAGGCATTATTTAATTCCTTAGTAATATTCCCACAGTTAATTCCGGAGATTCTTATTATGCAAATTGGCACTCTGCCACAATCGGCAGACTATATTGAAGTTTTGTTTCCGACCGGCGGATAGGGCAGGGGTTGCACCTGGCCAGTGGTCCGTCCTGTTCATAATACAGAGTGAAATCATCAATTGGGGCCTTGCAATGTGTGCAAGCGTTGGCAAAGTAATCGTCGTTTTCCTCTTCGAGGCTGTATTTCCGGAACAAAAAACTGCTCATTCTGATCAACTTCAGGAATTCTGGAGGGTATTCTCGGACATTAGTCAAAAAGACGGGGTGGGGGAGGGCATTATCTATTTCGCCCTGTGCGAACAGGGCAATAGCGAGAGCCAGGTCGTGCCCTTTGGAAGATAAGGGGACGTACCCTGCTGCCTCCACTGCCACCACGGGCGTTGTTTGCCGGCATGCCAGACAGGTCGTTTCCGATTTGACGAGAGTGAAGGGCGGCGCAAACACGATCTTGGGCATCAGGTATGCCCCGTATCCGTATATCTCGGCCGCATGGACAAAGCGCTTCTGGTTGGTCTCGCACCATTGGGAATTTTCCAACGAGGCGACGTCTTCGTCGGGGATCGGCAGATCGAGGTATATTTTAACGCTGGGGTATTTCAAGTCTGTCTCCGATTGCAATAGTTAGTGCTACATAAACACGTTTTCGAGTAGTTGTTGCTACAACATCTGATATTTCACAAGTTCGTGCTACATCCCGTTATCTGTAACCCCACAACACAGACCCCTGGACGTTTCACTGCATCTCAACCTCAAAAGCCGCCCGCTTTGCTTCGGGGACATCATTTATATTGTTGGAAGCCTGCATGCCTCCCTTATCGTCCTCAAAAACATAGGGTGGGGAGGAGTAGCCTTTCTTCTTTGTTATTGTGCCTGTTCCTTGCTGTCCAGGCGGCATTTCGATGCTTGCTTGCGCGCCGGACACATCCTCTTTATGGAGAACATAGCCGGTATTCTTGTCATAGAACCAGACGGCAAGCACCTCAGTGTTGAGGTAACCGGAACTTACCGAAAGCTCGGTAGGCTTGTTGATTGTTGGCTCGCTTGACATCCCACTCCTGAAGGTGAAGGCAACTGGTTTACCACCGGCACGAACCTGACAGATCAACAACGTCCCAATGTTGTCTTTCAATCCCCTTGCCAGTTGGGGATTCATTGGAATCGATACGATCCGCTCTTTGAAAACAGAGGACTTACTCTGACGGTTGTCGAAATTATCTACATTCAAGATGCCAATGCCATACTCCTTCATGAAATAGGAGTTTACTTCCCTGGTAGCACCAAACGCATTGCTCGCAGAATAGGTGTTGGATGAGACTAAGTTCGATTTGGTGCTGATTACAAAATCCCTCTTAACTCTCTCATCAAGGCTCAAATCTTTTGATAAGGTGCGGTCGAAGTTACTGCTGCTCGATGCCGATACTTTCACTAAAAGCATCGCCTTTTCGGCGTTATAATCCATGTGAATTGTCATTGACGGCTTTTCAATCAAAAAGGCATAAAACGAGTTGAACTTTGCTGCGTTGATTCTTGCCTCGTAAGCGGCCATTGTCTCGAACTCATCCTTTGGCTTGTACTGCGCTAAGAACCAATTATACAACCCCTCAATGTCGTGCCCTCTGTAGCCTGAAGGTAATTGTTTGGATGACATATCGAATGGTTTGCTATCATATTCAGGGGCCTTTTCCACCTCGGCTTTCTTGGCGGATTCCTGGGAAGCCTTGTTGGGTTTTGCTTTTAGAGCCGTTTTCTTTTCAGCGGCATTGATAGGCAGAATCATTATGCCAGTTAGTAGCATTGTGAGAAAAGACCGGACCAATAATTGAGTGAACATGGGGCCTCCTGAAAAGCAATAAATGAAGGTTAATTCAGTTCGCTGACCAGCATCAAGAAGTGCGCAGACAATATAAGGGGGGTATTCGTAAATCTCGTTGATGGTGAGTAAAGTCGACTACTCACACCCGCAAACTCTGCCTGTACCGGCGCATCGTGAGCAAACCACCCCGATTTCATCATCCTCATTTTTGTAGACCTTCCCGCCGTCACAGTCAGGACAACGTCTTTTCGCCCGTTCCGTCAGTTCCAGCCTCGCCCATTGAGTCCACAATGCCCTAAAGACGTTACTGCCGTCAGGGATCATTTCTTGAGGTTCACGGCTTACTTCGTACCTCCCCCTGATAACAGCCAGAGCATGAGCATAGTTCCCGTTGTCGAGATTGCAGAGGTCAGTGACGTTTAACTGGAAGGAATCGCCGTTGTAGGCACTCAACAGCACCTGTGCAGCTACCCGGCCACCCCCTGTTGGCTGTCTGGCAAGCTCAACACAGGCTGCTACAGCTGTTGCATATTCATCCGGGCTGATTCTATCCATGTCATTTCCTCTTTTTGTACGTGTAGTAACTCAGCGGAGTAGATATTTTATTCAACAACGACTTTTTACGGATATCCAAAAAAGTGACATAACATCTGAGGAGACTTTAGCTAATACCGGCCCGAAAGAACACAGTTTTCTGGCACGAGGATCGACATCTTTTATAATTCCCAATTTTGTAATATGTAATCAGTAAATTACAAATTACAATTACAGCCATCTACTGGAAAATTTATTAAGTCTGAGAATTCTCAACATCTCAATTCCAAACTATTTGACTAGGTAAGGCTTATTTATTTCATGAGCTAGATCTGGGCCTTTGTAAAAAGGTCTAATCCAGACTAATTTGCGCTCTTGATTACCCGGGCCGTGTGGTTGGTGTCTCCAATGCCCTCTGACTATAAACCTAACTGCCGGTTTCCCTCCAGATCCTTTACCGCTATTTTCTCCGTCTTTTGGCTCATTGTGTTGAATAGTAATAGTTCCAACAGAAACACCTACCTCTTCGTAATCCAAAATAGAGTGGTGTGTAGCCATTTTGAGGGCTTTACGCCTTTTTGGAGCGGAAAGGATATTCTCCGCTCTTTTTTCCATTTCTTGTCGCGGTGTTTTTCTTTCAACTCTTTCGGACTGATCAGACGACAAGTAAAGAATTGCATTTAAAATTATTCTATAAAATGTCAGACCATCTGTATAAAACTTGTCGTCCTGTTGCGGTTCTATTCCCTCGCTACCCGGGCCTATGCTTATGCCAGTTCCACAGTTTTCTGGGTCAATCTTCTCCCAGTCAGTATGTAATGCCTGCTCTAGTGTCCACTCATCGTTCATAAACAATTCACGTTTGAGCATCAAGTATGATTTTTCTGGCGGTCGGGCGTGCCATGACAACATTAGCAACTTGCGTTCGGGACTCTCTGGGCTCCCTGGGTGCATGGTGACAAAAACAGAAACGGGGGCTGAATAGTCCAACCCTGATGTATTCATATTCCAGCGCCCATCGCGGCCACTTATATTATGCATGGCGTTTATCACTGTTGGGGATGTAAATGTGAACAAACAAGAGGGAAATGGCAACTCTACAAGGCCCGACTTCAGGTTTATTTCTGTGTTGGCCAGATGGTCAGATAGATTGTCACTGAAATAGAAGGTTTTTTCCCAGATAGCGCGAAATTAACAAACGCGTAGTATTCGAAGTTAGCAGTATGGTACGTTTTTGCTATATGTGCTTTTATATCTGGTGGAGCACTAGCAATATGATCTCTTATCTCGTCTTCACTAAGTCCAGTTTTAGTTGCAATAAAATCCGTCAGACTGTTTTGCAACTGGTCAAGGCACTGATTATATCGGCTGGGGTAGTCATCAACACTGTAGACCGTTGTTGGGTGTCCCGGAACGTTAAGAATATCTTTAGCATCCAACTCAGCCATCTCAAGGACAAATTGTCGAGGACCGCTGCGGATCATATCGTAATAAGTTGGTGGTAAGTCCATATTTACTCCCTTTCACTAGATCATTATCCTGCGATTGGGCCTCTCGGCACTACAGTTATGCAAGAAGCGTCTCTTTTGACAGTCACTTCCCGCGGTTCAGGCGAGAATGGATGCTCGATATAGGCCTTGTTGATCAACTCCTGAATGACGTCATCTGGGACAGGAACGTCTGCGAGCGGGATCATGCACGGTAATGCGTGTGCGGTTACATACCACCTAGCGGCAATAAACCACTTACCATCATGATCCTTCTCGTATCTGCGGAACCCTGAAAGGTAAAGCGTTCCGTCAGCATTGGAGAAATACCAATCCATCAGGGTGTTTTCGTTTTCTATCGCTTTGCTGATAATTGCCGGTCGGAGTTCAGGTCCATCTGTAGTAGTTGATGCCATAGTTTGAATCCTCCATAAGTTATTCAATTTCGATAGGGATAATCTCAGTCACTCGCGACTTTGCCCGTTTATCAACATGGCTGTACTTGGCTGCCATTTCTATGGTTGCATGGCCTAGCGCCTCTTGCACGAGCTTTAAATCACCAGTGCCCTTATAGATGTCAGTTCCACAGGTGTGCCTCATTGAGTGGCAGTTCCGCTGCCTTTTCGGCGGGGAGTTTTTGGGTACCGGTGTGGTTATGCCGGCGGCCATGAAGTATTGACTGACCATTTTGGTAATCCCGCGCCTGGTTAGCCTGGCTTGCGGCGTCCCGCCCTTGGTCACTTCAACGAATAGTGGATGGTTGCCGGAGGCATCAGGATTCACCGGACCGCGTTTTTGAATGTACTTTTCTATTACCTTGGCGACGTCACTTTGTCGAGGATGTTTAATACGATCTTTGCCTTTCCCGTGGATCAGCATGCGCATCCGGCCGTCATCGTCGCTTATATCCTCGTCGTTTGCACGGTGGATCTCAACGCGGCGCAAACCTTCGATAGTCATAAGAGCAATGATGGCGCGGTCTCGCATCGATTTCAGGCGGCCATCTTTCGGGATGATCTTGAAAAGCCGGTTTGCTTCGGTATCAGACAGATGCTCGACAATCTCATCTGCTGCGCTTCGATCTTTCGGTGCTCGGATGCCGGCGGCCGGGTTCAATGTTACAAACCCGCGCTGGAGAGCGGATTCATAGAATCTTCGGATGGACGTTAACTTGGAACTGATTGTAGCCGACGCATTACCACTTTTTACCAGTTCTTTTCTGAACTCCTTGATATCCTCTTTGGTCGCTGTCCCGGGATTTATGTTTGCCACCTTGCACCAGGTGATCCAATGCTTCAGTCCGGACATGTATGAGTCGATCGTGTCCTGCCGCGCATCACCATTAGCAACATCAAAGCCGAACCACTCGGCCGCTTGGCACATGATTTCGTCATGAGAGTTTTTAAGAGCGAGTAGAGGTGGGTTTACGGGAACGAGAGATGTTTCCGTCATTGTAAAACTCCTTCAAGGCGAACTGAATTTCTGTAAAATGGTTGTGATACCTGTAAAAGCCCTTAAATAAAGGCTTCGCAGGCTCGGCCTCCAAATTTGCGTTCTAAGGGCCGTTCTCTGGCCGGGCAATAGTAGGACAAGGGCCGTCAGGAAGAGTGTTGGACAATTTTTGGATTAATTCAGCTTTGCAGGCCGAACAAACTCTCAGGCTCGCACCGCAGAGAGAAATTTCCCATACGACATGGTTCTCTCGGCCGGTTTCAGTTAAATAGTCATCACATGCGTTGCATCCGCCTGCATTTTTCGACTCCCTCTGATTTACTGAAATCTGTCTCAATTTGAACCTCGGGGCCAGTTAGTATTTACTACTTTTTTGCTGTGGTATTGGTTCCCATATTTAGGGTTATGAGAATCAATAAAATACTACCCACAAAATGCGTTTTTTACAAGAAAAATACAGATTATGTGCAATCGGTATGTTTTTGTTGTTTTTGAACTTCTGACAATATAATATCAATAAAAGTTTTTGGCGTTATTTGCCTAAATTTCGGAAAGGAGTAGATCTAATGGCTAAAATAAAAAAAGAAGTGATTAAGTTGGAAGAATTGCCTAAAACACAAAATCAGCTCAAATTTCTAAAACTGCTCAGTAATGGTACAAAAACGAGTGAACAACTCATTGTTGAAGCAGTTGCCATGCTTTATGAAAAAGAGAGACCAAATATCGAAAAGATGATTTCTGATGCGGCTGGGGCTGAATAGACTCGCACGCCGTAGAAAGTGAGGATTTATGGCCAAGGTAACAGAAAAGCAGTTAAAGGCACGCGTAACGGAACTCAACCTCACAGCTTTAAAGGCGACTACTTTTGGTCTGCGGGTTGATAGGACATCTAAGGGGTACAGCTGCTTTCTCATTTACAGGGACTCAACTCCTCCTGAAATGCTGCTTGAAGAAGGCAGTGCATCCGAGGCATCGGCCTGTGTTGAAGCTGTTGCAACGACTCAAAAGGTATTCAGTCAATCAATGTTGGGCAGCACGATCAAGCCCGAATTCGTGACTGCCGAAATGTTCATCAAGCAAGGTGGCGCCCGTTGCCCGAAAACAAAGTGCGGGTCTCGCGACGTCCTCCCAGGGTGGGTCGAGAAAACTTCGGATGGCATTAACCAGGCATGCCGGTGTCTCAAATGTGAACTGGACTATGTCATCAAGTACCGGCTTGAGGATTATGAGGTTTTGGCAAAATCGGTAGGTACCGAAGCCGATAAATAAAGGAGTTACAGAAATGACGAAAAATGATATCGCTACGAAAATTCAGATGAAACTCGGGACGACCAAGCGAGAAGCAACTGACCTTCTGGAGTCAGTCATTCGCATAATCAAAGATACCCTCGATGCTGGTGAAAACGTCAAAATTGCTGGATTCGGGGTATTTACCGTCAAAGCCAAGCGCGCCCGGCGGGGGCGGAACCCACAGACCGGCGAGACGATGATGCTCGCCTCCCGGAGGGTGCTGACGTTCAAGGCAAGTCCGATATTGAAAGACGCGGTGAATAAGTAGTACCTACCTTAAATCAACCTGGAGGCGTGATGGATCCCACCGAAGAACGTATCAAAGATCTTGCCCGCAGTGTCAACCGGAACCCCGAAATTATCGGCAAACTGAGCACAGGGGAGTGCATAGCGATGGCTCTGCTGTTTAACAAGCCCGAGTGGTTACCGAAAGGTTATGAGCACCCTCTCGATGCGATCAAACGCCTGGGAGAGAACTGGCTGGCCGCGTTGCAGACTGTTTTTGAAGACGGGTGGGAGTAGTAATGTGTAATAATACGCCGTCCATTACACATTAACGTGTAATGGATGACTGACCATTTGTTTGTAGAATAAATCCAGAACCAAAAGGAGAAGCAATGTTGGAGCCCTTAAAGCAGTTCTATTGTGATGTTTGCGGTGATATTATCGAAAAGCCCTCAGATGGCTATGTAATCTGGCAGCGCGAGAGGACAGAGACCGGCCTCGGGAAAGAACACGGATTCAAAATCATTCATCAAAACGAGTGCGATAAAGACCGGGTGAATTATCCCAGCTCCATGCACCTTGACCATTTCCTCGGTCCGGATGGAATGGCCTACCTGTTGAGCTTCCTGTCGATCGGACCGGTAAAAGCGAATCTTGGCCAGACGCACGAGCCAAAACTTGATATGGATGAGTTTGTCGACTTCTTTCGGCGCGTTCAAGTGCCCCATTATGAAGAGGCCCGTCAGCGTTTCAGTCACCATGAGTTTCTCGAAGATAATTGTGATAACAACGAGGTCGGTCCATATACGCAAGCCTCATTGGAGGCAACCGCAAAGAACCCCCGTTACCTCTCATAAGGAGGGGCTTTGTTCAAAAAACCGCACACTGTCAGCGACAAAAACAACAACATCGAGCACGCCTTCATCTTTTGCGGCAGGTCGATCTCTTTCAAATTCCAGGGGGAGTCCCTGCTGCGGAAGAAATTGGCAGATCGTTGTTACTCTCCAGATGTGATTGATGGGGCGATCACCTTGTGCCGTGATTACGGGTATCTAAACGACCGCCGGCTTGCCGACATGGTAGCTGAAAATCTGCTGTCTTCAGGCCGCGGGGCCGGTATGCGGGTCCGTCAGAAGTTACAGAGTCTTGGGGTCGGTGCCGACGATATTGCAGCTGCTCTGGCTGCCCAGAGCGAAGAGATAGATGTTGTTGGAGCCTTGTCTGACAACATTTCCAGAAAATACCCGGACTTTGACCCGGCGCAGCGGGATCAGAAAGCGCTTCAAAGGGTTTGCGGCCATTATCAGCGGAAAGGATACTCCTGGACGCAGATATCGGGAGCGTTCAAGCGCATGGCCCAGGGAGAGTAGAGTGAATTCAGGTGGCATCGAACCTATCTGGCACTTTGCCGGCACGATGCTGGTGTTCGTCCTGTTCGTTATTCGACGATGGGTGGCCTCCAAGCATATCGTGCTGATAAGTATCTTCTCCCTGCTTGGAGTGGTTTTACATGAAATGAGCCATTTTGTTGTAGGAGTAATCTCTCGGGCAAGGCCTTGCGGCTTCAACCTCATACCGGAGCGAAGTCCGGATGGTGGTTGGACGATGGGGTCAGTCGAGTTCGGCCGGGTCACAGCATTCAACGCAGTGCCGATCGCATTTGCCCCTCTCCTGCTCCTGGTTCTTGCTTACGAGACGTTCGTCCACTGGCCCCTACTCTTCCCCTCCCCTACCTTCATCAACACGTTGGGGCTTTATACGGCGATGTTTGTCCTGACCTACGAAAGCATCCCGAGCCGTCAAGACATTCGTGTGGCCACCAACTGGCGGAGCATACTGCTTTATGGAAGCATTACTGCAGCTGCGGTGGCATGGAGGTATGGACGGGTATGAGCTCAATGAGCCGACATAAAAAAGATGTTGGAAAATAAATGCTTCACGTTTACCGGGAGAGGTAATGAGTAAATTGAACAGCAAGAACAGTTTTGAGTATAAATGTAATCGGAGCTATTACGGAGGATGGTTTGTCGACTGGTACTTCCGGCCTATCGGCAATGAGATTTTTATTCCTTTTACTTGCGAAACAGGAAAGACCCTGAAAAAGGACGTGGAAACCCTTCTCTCTTCGCCAGCAAAAGCCACAGAATATTACTTCAATAAGCTCACCAGGATGTCAGATGTAACAACTGCTGAAAAAGATTTAAAAGACGCAGAAGCTCGCTACGCCCAAGTGTCTTCACCAGACTTTGACCTGAGAGGCAACAACCCGAATCGAGAGATACGTGCCAGAAAGGACGCAGAGTTAAGGTTGGCTTCTGCAAGGAGTCGTCTTCAAACAGCAATCGAATTTACCGAAATTCTTCAAAAGAGACAGGAGTAAACGAGTAACGAGGTGAGTGCCTCCGCACCGCTTGCAAATAATGGCCAGTTAAGAACGCCCCTGTTTTGTCATAGCGCGGGAATAGGAACCGATGGAACACAAATTCTACCCATTATCTGTGATAACCAGACGAATCAACGATCTGCTGCAGCCAGCCATACTCAAAAAGTTCTGGGTGAAGGCCGAGGTGTCGTCAGGACGGGAAAAAGGCGGTTCCTTTTTTTGCGAACTCACCGAGGCGGATGCCAACGGGAAGGTCATCGCCAAGATTTCATGCAACATCTGGGCGCAGGACCTGGCCAGCATCCGGCGGGTGTTCAAGACCAAGGGACTGGATCTGGTGCTTGCCGACGGTTCCGTTGTTGGGTTTCTCTGTTCACTCCAATATTCCCACCAGCATGGCTTATCCCTCCGGGTGTTTGACGCCGATCCATCCCTGGCTCTGGGTGAGATGGAATTGCGGAAACGCGAGATCATCGAGCGCCTTCAAAAGGAAGGACTTTTCCAGCCGAACAAAGAACGCTTCCTCCCTCTCCTCCCCCTCCGGATTGGCCTGATCACCAGCAACGGCAGTGCCGCCTACAACGACTTCATCAAAACGCTCACCATGTCGGGCTTTGGCTTCAAGGTCTACCTGGCCGACGCATTGATGCAGGGCAACCAGACGGAGCAGTCGGTTCTCAAGGCAATGGGAGTCCTTGAAAGGTGTGATGTCGAGGTGGTTGTCATTGTGCGTGGTGGTGGAAGTAAAACTGACCTTTACCATCTTGACAGTGAAGCTATCGCCAGACGAATAGCCGCCTACCCTCTCCCGGTCATGGTAGGGGTTGGGCACGAAATAGACCGTAGTGTTCTCGATTTTGTCGCCTACCAAGAATTCAAGACCCCGACCGCGGTTGCGGAAGATCTGGTCGCCCGCTTTGTTCAAATGCGCCGGCAACTGGAGGACTCCGGAGGGAAGATACTGTCGGTCTGGACGCACCGGCTGAAAGCAGCCTGGACGGAGTTGGAGCGGGACACCACTGGCCTTCGGCAAGGCACAAGAAAACTTCTGGACGTGACTTCTGCTGGACTGCGTGACAGGGCGCATAGCCTGAGACATGAAGTTCTGGGACGCATCAGGACAGAACAGGCCCATGTTGAGAACAGAAAAGGTCTGCTGCGGTCCCGACCGGTCGCCCTGGTGCAACGGCATATCGATCGACTGGCATCCAAAGGGCAGAAGATGGAGTCGAACGCCAAGTTCTGTGTGAAGCTGAAGACTATGCAGTTGGAGACATTTGCAGGCAAATTCAAGATGGACAAGATACTGCAGCGGCTTTCCCGAGAGGACAAGAGCCTGAATGAGAAAATGGCCACCATCAGAGCCATTGATCCCCAAAAAGCTCTTGAACGAGGTTTCGCACTGGTTTACAAAGAGGATGGCAGTCTGATCCGCTCTATCGGTGGTGTTGCGGCAAAAGACAAACTACGTACACATCTGGCTGACGGTGTCGTGGACAGCGAAGTTATTTCAAAGGAGGCGACCCATGTCTGATACAGAACCGACTTACGAGCAGAAAGTGGAGAAGTTGGACGAGATCCTCACCAGGCTCGATGATTCCGAGACCCCGATCGACAAACTGGCCGAGGACGTCAAGGAAGGCGCGCGGATCATCAAAGACCTTGGCAAGAAGCTCAAACAGGTCGAAGCCGAGGTTCTGGATGCGTTCAAGGAACTAGATGCCGAATAATATTGTTGAGGAGGAGGACGTATGCCTTTGATTCAATGCCCAGACTGCCGCCAAGAGGTCACTGATCGTGAAGTGAGTTGCCCGAAGTGCGGTTTCCCGATTCAGGAAGCCAAACCAGTCGACAAGCTGCCTCAAAGAGTCAATTGCCTTGACTGCACGACTGGATACGACTTTTATGCAGAAGTATGCCCGAAATGCGGTCTGTTCACTGGTTCTGCTTTAAGCGGTGAAGGTGCATGTGCCTGTGGATTTGCCTTCGACAAGATTGTCGTCCAAGAGACCCCTTCCTCCAAGGCCGCAGTTGAAAGTCGTCGCTCTACAGCAGGTATCCTCGCGCTTCTCCTCGGTGGAATAGGCATTCATCATTTCTATCTCGACCGTCCAGTTGCCGGTTTGCTCAATATACTCTTTTGCTGGACGTTTATCCCGGCTATTCTCGCGATAGTTACTGCAATCCAGTATTTCTCTATGACCGACGATAATTTCAATCGTACCGTGGACAAATCTCATCTAAATTTTGGAGATAGTGAAGATTAATTCGCCCATTTCACTAGGCAGCATTATCCCCCACATGATGGTAATAGCAGATGCGGTAGCCGAGTCCCCACCTTCCCCGCCCACAGAATGGGATTTTTTCTTGGGAGCCGACGGGGTTGCCGGAATCCCTTCTTTGCTGCTTTTTAAGGAGCATGACCCGCCCCTAGCTTTGGGGCAATCGAGGCCAACTCCAGATAAACCATCAAAAAGCCCCCAAAGCATCACGGCGGACCGGATAGTCTTGGGGGCTATTTTGTTGTTACAGTCCGGTTCACTTACATCGTTCGTACCAGTTCGGCAGCAAAGCCGAATAACCGTGCTTGTTCATCATTTCGGCATCCTTCGGGTTCTCCACTACCCACTTCTTTAGAGCCTGGAAGACAGGGGCATTATAAAAAGCCTCAGCAGTCGGGGTTGACCCGTCCATAGGCATTCCAAACTGTTCGCAGGCAATCCGGGCGCCGATCTCATCCACTCCTTTGAGGAAAGTCTTGTCCCGGAAATCCACAGCAGCCCAACCGACATAGTATCCGGTTTCGTTTACCCCCCTTTGTTTATCGGACGGACTGGGTGGTCCCTCGTTGTAAAAAATAGCCGACCCCCCTAACAGGAATGGTCGATTTCGACCTCCTCTGTGCCTAAGTTGCGCCAACGGTCCAGACTCATACATAGTCGCAACGAATGTAAGATCGCTGCCAAGACGGAATCCAAAGAAATCCCGTGAATTGTCAGGCTCAATATAGTCATCATGCGGGCCGGGCTCGGGGGCCGGCAGACGCCCGAAGCCGTATTCCGTATCGAGCGCCTCCTGGAACCAGGCCAGAGCAGTTTCACTTGACGGTTCCGAATGAATTTCGGCCCACCCATCAAATACCTTACGCAGCTTTTGGAAGATAAGCCTCGCTTCTCCGCGAGCGTATAATAGAGGCACTTTCCCGTCTATATAATCATCCATGGCCGTTTCCAACCGTTCCGAATAAGTCAAGGTCAGGAAATTAAAAGAAAAGAAAAGCCAACAATCCTCACCGTCCTGGCTTCTCCAGACCGATGGCTCTGGTCCGTCACCTTCGGTAGGCATCATCAGCAGATCGTGCACGATAACAGAGTCCTCACTGGGGAAGGTGGCCGTTATCTTGCCGCCTCCGTGGAAACAGACAAGGTCATCACGTATCAACAAAGTGATGGTGTAATCTATATCCTGGTCATAGTCAGGTCCAGCGCCAATGTTCCGAACCCGCAACTCAAAAAGCGGTTCTCCATAAATTCCGTATTCGCGCTCTTTGAACCCTGGCAACCCTGTATGGATATCCTTGTCGTAGTCAATGACCAGACCGCACGCAAAAGCCTCTTGCTGCCAGATGGGGAAAAACACCTGATCGAGAAACTGGCCGAGGCGTCTCTTCTTCGAGGTGCCCTCGTTAGCCCCAAGGGTTGCGACGTATGTATCCCAGTTCTTTACTTTGTTAAGATGGGAAATGGTCTCGTGGATGTTGGACAGCTTGAGGTCTGGTGTGAATTTCGCCAGTTCTGCGTGAAGTTCTTTGGCAAATTCTTTTGCAGCTTCTACGGTGGGGTGGGATTTGAACTGCTGGGTGTTTGGACGCAGGCGCCCATTTGAAGGTTTTTTCTTCATGGCTCTCTCCTTTCGTTTCGACCACCAATACGAATGCTCGCGTTGACGTCTTGGTAGCCTCCCAAAAGGAGTGGCCAGCAAAACATGACAAGGGTACTGCGTGCGATCATTCACCGTAGTGCAGGATCTGCACTTGCGAGACGACAGGCTACCGCGAAGCCTTGTTAATATGAAACATCGAGAATGTGAAAAAATCAAGAAATTTATCGCCTAAAAGTTGGTTGACAACAAATTGATCTCATATTAGCCTATTGGCTATAGGGTTACAGGCCCCTTTCCGCTCGCAGCCATTATTGGCCTTGGAATAAAGCGTAACTGCACTGGCGTAGTTTATTTACCTGTAGCATCCTCATTGTCCCCTTGTATTGGTTTTAGGGAGATGTGGTACAGCGAGCAACTTTCGATTTTCCCTTCTAACCGAAAAAGGAGACTTTATGACAACCCCATTCTTTGGGATCGGTGCGTCTGGCATTGATTCCGCAGCTTTGCAGTCCAAGCTCGTCGCCGCGCTAGGAGTCTGTCGGACTTAGAGCATCAGCCCGAAGTCTGCCAGCACCTGCAAAATATGCATAACAGCTTGAAATTATTAAGATAAACGCCATTTTATTCTTGCTTTTTTGTTGGTTTTAGTGTAAGTTTCGCCTCCAATATCAAATAGTTAGATATTGGAGGCGATCTTGAAACCCAATTTTATAGAAGTTGACCGAGAGACACTGTATCTCATGCCACCTTCCGTGCAGGATTGGCTGCCCGAAGGGCACCTGGCCCGGTTTGTAGTTGAAGTTGTAGAACAACTCGATCTGCGTTCTTTGAAAGCATCATATGCCGGCCGCGGTTCACAGCCTTACAATCCAGCAATGCTGCTGGCGCTCCTGTTTTACGGTTACTCCACTGGTGTCTTCTCCAGTCGGAAGCTGGAACGCAGCACTTATGATTCGGTAGCGTTTCGGTTCATTGCCGCAAACACACATCCTGATCACGACACCATCGCCACATTCAGGAAGCGGTTTTTGAAAGATCTTTCAGCCCTTTTTGTACAAATTCTGTTGATTGCCCACCAAGCTAACATGTTGAAATTGGGTAGTGTCAGCCTGGATGGCAGCAAGGTCAAAGCAAATGCCTCCAAGCACAAAGCCCTGAGTTATGAACACGCCTGCAAACTGGAGAAGCAGCTGAAGTCTGAAGTTGCAGACCTCCTCAAGAAAGCTGAATCAGCCGACAAAGCGGAAATCCCGGATGGTATGAACGTTCCTGAAGAACTTGAACGTCGTGAACAGCGCCTTTCCGCCATAGCTGCCGCCAAGATTGAGATCGAACGCCGTGCAGTCGAGCGCCACGCTCGTGAGCAGGCAACATATGAAGAAAAGCTCACTGCACGGGCAAAAAAGGCAGAAGAAACCGGCAAGAAGCCGAGAGGCAAGCAGCCCAAGCCGCCGATACCAGGTCCGGCCCCTAAAGATCAGGTCAACCTTACCGATGAAGAATCTCGCATCATGCCGATCTCCGGAGGTGGTTTTGAACAGTCCTATAATGCCCAGGCTGCAGTTGATACAAAATCGAAACTGATCGTAGTCGCCCATATCACCCAGCAGTCCAACGACAAGCAGGAACTGGAACCAACTCTGAAAAACCTGGCTGCACTACCCAAGGAACTTGGCACAACAGCCGAACTACTTGCCGACAGCGGCTACTACAGCGAACACAACGTCAACATCTGCGAAGGTGGCGGGATAACGCCATACATCGCTGTCGAACGGCAAAGCCACAACCACTCACCATTTGAACGTTTCAAAGAACCGCCGCCACTGCCGGATAATGCTGATTCAGTAACAAAGATGAAACACCGATTAAAAACCACAGCAGGTAAAGCAGTATATGCACTTCGCAAGATAACCTCCGAACCGGTCTTTGGCATTATCAAGGCGGTCATGGGATTCAGAGGCTTCATGTTGCGCGGCAAAGATGCAGCGGCAGGAGAATGGAATCTTGCCTGCATGGCATATAATATAAAAAGAATGCATTCATTAAAAACCGCTTAATAAAGGGCAGAAACAACCATGTTATTAGAAAAACTGGCCTGACTGAGTGTAATTTAAACTGAAGAGAGGCACTTTATATATTGATGTTTCGCAAATGAACCTTTGACTGTCAGAACCGGATCGCTAGCCCAGATTAAGGGCAGCACCAATTTGGTCGTATTTTCAAGTCCGACAGACTCCTAGAAAGTGGCCGGTTGAGGATGAATATCATCCAAAGCGGGACAAGGTCGCGTAGTTCCCGGCATATTTGAAGATCAAAGAGCTGCTCCATGACCCGCTACGGTGGCGGAATGAGGGAGCCAATTATCTAAAGTCCAGTTCATTCTTCATCCCTCATAACTCATCCTTAGCATCTCTCCCGTGCATCTCTCCCGTTGACATTGGAGGCCAAAAGGTGTATTAATTAAAGTAAGATAGCTAGTTAGCTCATCCTGAGATATTCTGGACATATCCATCTTTGGTGAGGAGGGATATGTCGATGGACAAGAAAAGCTTACCAAGCACGCACCGAAAATTTGTACAATAGTTCCAAGATGATCAGGCATGTGCAGCGTTTTTAGAGCAACTGCGCTGGCCTGAAAGCTTTTGTTGTCCCGCTTGCCAAACGATAGGCGTCCCTTGGCGTCAGACACGTGGAAGATTGGAATGTGCGTCATGTCGCCACCAGACATCGGTGACCACCAATACTAACTTGGACAAGACACGAATGCCGCTCACAACCTGGTTTGACGCCGCGTGGCACCTGACAACCGCTAAGAGCGGTCTTTCTGCCAAAACACTGGAGAAGACTTTGGGCACGCAGTTACGTGACCGCGTGGGCTATACTGCAACGTTTTCGAGTAGCCATGGTGCGCAGCGAACGAGAAAAACTGTCCGGTGTGGTCGAAGTCGACGAAACGCTCATAGGAGGCTCTAAACAAGGAGGTAAACGCGGTCGCGGCACAAGTAATTCCGTTGTAGCTATAGTTGTTGAACTTATGGAACCTATGGGTTTTGGACGAATACGAATGCGTCATATTGAGAATGCCTCTGGAACTTTTCTTGATGCATTTGTATGTAATGCAATAACCAAGGGAGCGACTGTGCATACTGATGGCTGGACTGGCTACAATGGACTATCCTGCCTTGGATATGAGCACAAAAAGACGATCCTTTCCTCATCTGGTGATCCAGCACACGTATCAATGCCAGGCGTGCACCGCGTTGCAAGCCTCCTAAAGCGGTGGATACTGGGTACTCATCAAGGATCTGTAGTGCCTGAACATCTTCAATCCTATTTGGAGGAGTTCACGTTTAGATTCAACAGGCGGACCTCAAAAAATCGTGGGCTCGTTTTCTATCGCCTTATGGAACAGGCCATGGCGACCAAGCCGGTCACATTATCTGATGTGACTTGCGGATATAATTGGAACCATTCGGCAGGAGGAGCTAACTAGCTACCCCCTTTTAATAAATATACATTCTTAGACAACTTGGAGTGTGTGAGAAATCATTTTATTAAACATTGTTATATCTGATGTCTGTAAAAACAACGTAAATAAGGCTAGATGGACGTTGACCTGATCTTGATGTAACTAATTCCTGACATGGTATGCCAATTGCTATATCAGTGTCATATCTCTGGCGGGCGCGCCAGGTATGAATAAATATTTTTATGTCGCACAAATTTTCGTAAAATTCACGACCCTTAAGATATAGGTAACTCCATGAAGACGTCCCTACAAATAATTGACCCGCTAATATCTCAGGCAATCCTGGATGACCTTGGAGATGGCATACTCTTCCTGAATGGGGACGATGTCCTGATTTATATCAACCGGGCGGCTGAAAAAATTCGCGGACTCGGCAAGGATGCAAGTGTGGAACGTTTCATGAGGGGCCTCTCCGTCCTGTCTGACGCTGCTTCCAGCTCACGTTACGTCTTGCTTGCTGATCTCAAAAACGGATACACGCCCATTCATAATCAGATCCTTGAAGACAAGGGGCATATCTACGAAAGCACTTTTTATCCAATCCGCGACATCAAAGGGATGTATCTGGGAACTCTTATCGTCTGTCGCGATGTTACCGAAAAGGAAAAACTCAAAGAGGAGGCACTGGCGCTTCGTGAACAGATGCGGTTAGACGTCGGCTGCGGTGACATGATTGGCAACAGTCCGGCAATGCTGCCGATATTCCAGCTGGTCCATGCAGCAGCAGCGGTCGATTCCACAATTATGATCACCGGAGAAAGTGGTACCGGCAAAGAACTGGTCGCTCGCGCCATTCACCAGCATAGCCGGCGCAAGGATCTCGCTATGGTCAAGGTGAACTGTGCTGCTCTGCCGGATTCCTTGTTGGAATCCGAGTTGTTTGGCTATGATAAGGGGGCTTTTACCGGCGCTGTCAAGGATAGAATCGGAAAGTTTGAGCAGGCTCATGGCGGGACCATTTTTCTTGATGAAATTGGAGAAATGCCGCTGTCAGCCCAGGCAAAGCTGTTGCGGGTATTGCAGGAACGAACCATTGAACGGGTGGGCGGCAACAGAGAAATCCGCGTCGATGTCAGGATTATTGCAGCAACTAACAAGAATCTGCAGCGTGAAGTTGCCAACGGAACCTTCCGTGAAGACCTGTACTACCGGCTCAACGTTATCCCGATAAACCTGCCTCCGTTGCGGGAGCGGCGCGAGGACATCCTGATTCTTGCCCGACAGTTTCTCAATCGGTACGCCGAGCGGATGCACAAACCGGTGCTTGATATGTCGCCCGCCGTCAGGAACGCCATGGAAATATATGGATTTCCCGGAAATGTCCGGGAGTTGGAGAATGCCATGGAACGTGCTGTGGCGCTTTCTCTCGGGGGAGAGTTGCGCCTGGAGCACCTCCCGGCTGAATTTGGCAGACACCAAACTGCGTATCCAGCTGCCTCAGTATCGTCAGTGGATGCTTTGCTTTCCTCAAAGGTCACCGTGTCGGAGAAGGCGGCAATACTTGATGCGTTACGAGCTACGGGAAACCGAAAGGGTGAGACCGCGCGGTACCTCGGCATTTCTCGCAAGACCCTGTGGGAAAAAATGAAAATTTACGAAATTGGCTAATCTTTATCGGGTACAGGATAATGTTTCAGCACGATGTAGTATGATGCTGTCGGATTAAGAGAGATCATGGCAGTTGATAGAAAGAGGCCGCATCCACTATTGGGTGCGGCCTTTGTGTTTCGCGTAACATCCTGCATTTTTGTTACGACTTCGAAACAGGGTACGTAACGCGGAGGAAACATAGTAAAGGTTTAGAACAGAATTATATGGGTGGTCGGCTATAAAATCTTGCAATTACAGCATGATGCAAACAGTCGCATTCGGCTTAATTGTTGGCATGGTGCTTGCTAAACACTGATTATATGGATGCGCGGTGTCCGAAAGCTGTACGGATTTCCGCCGTTACAGTAACTAAAAAAGAGGTGCTTTATGCAATTAACCGGGTTGAATTATGGCAGACATCTTTTAGACATGGTTGAATTTCCCGTTGCTCCGGTCCTGACCGAAGACGCATCCCACGATGAGATCAACCATCTCATCGAGACGCATGGCGGCAAATGCATCGTTAAGCCGGTGTTCCTGGGCGGAGTGGGGAAAAAAGGGAAGGCCGGGTTGGTGCGGATCGTTACCAACGTATTTGATGCCATGGTCGCAAAAAGGGAATTGTTTTTCGCGACCCATATGCAAGGGAACCGCCCGGTCCAGGCCTGCGGGGTGACCTTCGAGGGGTACATCGCCTCTGACGTTGAGATCTATGTCAGCATTACCGATTCAAGCGAACACCGCATGCCGGTGTTGCTGCTGACTATGGAGGGTGGAGTTGATGTCGAGGATGTACCACAAGATGCCAAACGTACGATCCTGTTCAATCCGGTGACGGGAGTAAAATCGTTCCATATCAATGATGCGTTGCGTGAACTGAAATGCCCCCCACAGTACATCAGCCAGCTCGTGCAACATCTGCCGAAGCTGTGGCAGGCCTATGACAGCTACGGCTTGACGACGCTGGAGCTCAATCCGATCAGAATAGGGCGGGTAAACGGGCGTTACATCCCTTACGCCTGCGATATCAAAGCATCCTTCGATCAGGACAATCAGGCGTGGAAACGCCTGGGATACCCCGAGGAGATCTTTTCGACCAACATCACCCAGTTTGAAGCAGAGATCAATGTACTAAGAACCCATCAGGGGCAAAGTGACGTTACCGAGATAAATCCCAAGGGCACCATTCTGCCGTTTATCTTTGGTGGTGGTGCCAACAGTGCCGCCACGGAGGTTCTGGGAGACAAGGGAATCATCTCCTCGGACTTCGGCGGCAATCCTCCCTATGGGAAAATAAAGGCCATTGCAGATATCACCTTCCGCCACTGGCTCCCGCAAGCCAAGGTCGTCATGCTGGTGGGGGGGCGTGCCAACAATACGGACATATTCACTACGTTCAAGGCCATTTTTGATTCACTCAAGGAGCATATTCATCTGAATCCCCACATTGTTGTGGTGGCTGGACGAGGCGGCCCAAAGGTTATTGAAGGAATGGTGTACGGACGTGATGTGCTTGATAGTCTGCGTGTGCCGTATCGTTTTTTCGGGTATGACAGCAGTATGATGAGCGTTCTCCAGCATGCCATTGAGTTGGAGAGCGAGATCACAGGTCGGCACGTCTCAGGCGCTACAAACAGTGCTGCAGTAAAAACCGCCGGACGCGGCAAGCACACGCAGACAAGGAGCAGAGCATGAACCATCTCAATAATCCATTTCCCTATTTTGTCGGCGTTCAGTCCCTGCATGAACTGGTAAACAAGCATTCCCGCGTCTGTATCATGAACATCCGGGGCACCGAAAGTTCAGTGGTAACGCCGGTGTCCCACGCCTACAGCGGCGGCAACGTTGTTGCCGGGGTGCAGTATGGCGAATCAGGCGGCGCCTTTGAAACTGCGGTTGGGGATATACCGGTGTTCGGCAGTGTTTCCGATGTTATCCGGGCTGGAGTCCAGTTTGACACCGGGGTGATCTATCTTCCTCCTACGGCGGTATCACACGCGGTCTCGGAATTGTGCGCCCGCAACGTCGACCTGAAGCGCATCGTGATTGTGACGGAAAAGGTCCCGGTGCGTGATTCACGCCTGATTCGCTATGGCTGCCAGAACAGAAAAGTTGATGTTATCGGAGCAAACACGTTGGGGATTGCCAATTCATGGGATCAGGTGCGGATCGGCGGGGCGCTGGGTGGCGACAAACCGGCAGAAAGCCTGAGAAAGGGCAGCATCGCCATCTACAGCAACTCGGGAAACTTCAGCACTACGTTGTCAGAGTACCTGAAGACCGGAGGATTCGGCACTTCTACCATCATGAGCAGCGGCAAGGATGTCTACATCCATTTTGCCCTGGCTGAGTTTCTCTACTGCGCAGAGAATGACCCCCGCACCAAGGCGATCGTCGTGTATGTGGAGCCGGGTGGTTACTATGAAAAGCAGGCTCTGGACTGGATAACTGAGGGGCGCTTCAAGCTCACCAAGCCGGTCATCGTCTGTGTAACGGGTCGCTGGAAAAAGAATCTCACCCGCTCGTGCGGCCACGCCGGTGCCATGGCCGGCTGCGGGGATGATGCCGAGTCCAAGGAGCGCTGGTTCGATGAATACTTCGGTGTGCCGGTATTCAATCCGCACCAGCCGGAGGTGTCCCGGCGCGGTGTCCGCATAACTACCATTCAGGATGTTGCGGAAGCGGTTGGCGCTTGCATGGAGCTGCACGGAGACCTGCCTGACTTCGAGCCGACCGGCGATCTCAGCCTTAAACCGTGGTTTGTCAATGACCATGGTCTGACGTTGCCGACCCGCCTTAAGATGGTCCCGGTCAAGGCGATCTCTCCCTATGGTGAGGAAATCGACAAGGCCAATGAACTGATCGGAGCCCGCATTATACGGGAGCCGATGCGCAACCGTTCCGGGGCGAGCCACATAGATCCGGATAATCACGGTATCTCGCTGCATGGCAGCAAACTGCTCGACCTTATTGATGTGCCGTTCGGTGCCATGTGTGTCTATGCAATCCTTAAAACCATGCCGGATGCCAAGCAAATGGCCCTTGTCAATCCTCTGCTTAACTGGTTTGTCTCCAAGGGGAGCGAGAATGTAGCCACTGTGGTACGCGGGCGGGCAAACGGTTGCACGCCGAACGCCTCCATTGCTGCTGAAGTGTTGCTGGCCGGTAACAATAGTCTGTTTGAAGACGTGCGCTCGATCAGCGCATGGATGATCGACCAGTTTTACCATGCAATCGGCAGCAGTCTGGTCATTGATGAGGAACTTATTGCCAGCAGATGCGCCACGGTATCGAAACTGCCGGTTATGACGCGTGAGGCCAATTCCGAAAAACTTGCCGAGTTTTTTGGGGGAATTCTGAAGACAAGCGGTCAGGAGACGGCACTCACCCGCTTTGCCCAGGCCTGCTGCACTGAAGCAAAGCCTGAAGGAAACGGCCCCGACCCATTCAAAATGCTGCTTTCCGCAATGTTGCTGGGACTGTCATGGGGACAGCTCTGCGATCGTCGCATCAGCCGGGAGACAGCTCAGGACATGGTAACCTATCTGGGATTGAACGGGATTATTGTCGGAGTCTCGCCGGTGGCTTCCGATAAAAACAGTTTCTGGCAGAAACTGCATGATCTCTCTGATCTGTCATTGCTGAATACAGATTTTTCGTCAACCTGCTTCCAGGTAATGTTCAACCGCACGCCGGATGGGCATGAGTTGTTCACCTTTAATTCCCTGTTGAATCTGACCGTCACCAACGGACCGGGGACGCTGAGCGCCAAGGGTGCCAAGGAGAGTGTCAGTGCCAGGAACCACATTGCCACCGCCTATGCCGGCTTCATGACCAATACCGGGCTTGCCCATGGCGGCAACGGTTTTGAGGCGGTGAGCTACCTGCTCAAAACGTTTGCCGGCACCGATCCGTATCATACCGGTGAGCAGAAGCAGCACAACATGTTCAAAGGCCTCGCCTCCAAAGCGGTGCAGGAGTTTGTAGCCCGCAAGCGGAAGGCAAAGCTGGAAGGATTCAGCGTTCGGGTTCCCTGTCTTAATCACCCGGTCTTTCGCGGTAAACAGAGGAATGAAGATCCTCGTGAGGCGCATCTTCGTTGTCAGCTCACAGCCAGGGGGGTCAGCAATCCATTTCTTGAATATTATCATGTCCTGACTGATGAGCTGTATTCCGAGGGGATTACGCCCAATATTTACTGTGTCAATGTTGACGCGGTGCTTGCCTGCATAGCGCTGGATCTCTTCTGGAAACAGCTGCATGACGGTGAATTGGGAGAGCGTGAAGTGCAGGAAATTGTGTTTACCATCTTTCTGTACGGCAGGATGGCAGGGATTTCTGCTGAAATCATCGATCATCGCAGCAGGGGACTTGATCTTGACTGCCGCACCTTGCCGGAAGAACTCAAATTTCTGTCGTAATACCAATTAGCCAGGAGGCTTTGCCATGGAAGCGCTAAAAATGATCCGAAACACGCCCGTTTCAGAGTTGATGCAGAAGGAGGTGGTGACCTTCGCCGGCAGCCGCACGGTGGCCGAAGCCATTCAGGTCATGAAATCACACAAGGTGGCCTGTCTGGTCGTTCTGCCGGCAAACGATGACGATGCCTTCGGCATACTGACGGTTCGCGACATACTCGGCAAGGTGATTGACCCCGGTGAAAACATCTACCGCGATATCTGGAATACTCAGGTACATGAGATCATGAACAAACCGGTTTTCAGCATAGATCCGGAGATGCGTGTGAAATATGCCCTGAGAATGATGAACAAGCTTGGTGTCAGGCGTCTGGTTGTACTGCGTGGGAGAGAACTGCTCGGCATTATCAGCGAGATTGAGATTTTCCGGGCCGTAGAGGAATTGCCGGCGGTCACGCAGGTGGCATTGTAGTCCGGTCGGCTGAAGCGGATGAAAGACAGTTTCTGACTGAGCTGTCAGGGGGAGAGCGATGGAACATTCATTTGATATGGTTATTGTTGGTGCAGGCGGCGGAGGTCTTTTTGCCGCGCTGGAGGCGGTCAGGACCGCGCCCCGGATTTCAGTGGCCGTTATTTCCAAGGTATATCCCACCCGTTCCCATACGTCCGCCGCCCAGGGAGGTGTCAACGCTGCGCTGGCCAACAAGGACAGCGACGATACTCCGGCACTCCACATCTTTGATACCATCAAGGGAAGTGACTATCTGGCGGACCAGGATGCCGTGGCCTATCTCTGCGATCAGGCTCCCCACGTGGTACGGGAACTGGAAAACCTTGGCGCCCCTTTCTCCCGTTTTCCCGACGGTTCCATCGCCCAGCGGCCGTTCGGCGGGACCGTCAAGGATCGCTGCTGCTACTGTGCCGACAAAACCGGACACACCATCCTGCACACCCTCTACGAACAGTGTCTGCGCCGTGGAATCAAGTTTTTCAATGAATATTTCCTGCTCTCGCTGGAGCATGACAACGGCGAATGTCAGGGGCTGGTGGCGATGAATATGCGCACCAGCACCATTGAAACCTTTTCTGCCAGGACGGTCGTCCTGGCCACCGGCGGCCACGCCAAGATGTACTGGAACAGGTCCAGCAATGCCTCGGGCAATACGGGCGATGGCCAGGCAGCAGCTCTGCGGGCTGGCATCTCTCTGAAGGATATGGAGTTTATCCAGTTTCATCCCACCGGTCTGCGCAAAAGCGGCCTGCTGGTGACTGAGGCAGCGCGCGGTGAGGGGGGCTACCTTCTCAACCGTCATGGCGAGCGCTTCATGGCTCGTTATGCCCCGCTGAAGATGGAGCTTGGCCCGCGTGATCTGGTCGCCCGCTCCATGGAGACCGAGATAATCGAAGGTAACGGATTCAGTAGTGAGGCCGGCAGCTACCTTGAACTGGATCTGCGGCATCTGGGTGCCGAGGCAATCAAGAAAAAGCTGCCTCAAATCAGAGAGCTGTCAATGCACTTCGAGGGAGTAGATCCGATTGAGGAGCCGATTCCGGTTCGGCCGACTGCCCATTATTCCATGGGGGGCGTAGATACCGATATGGCCCGCACGGCGGTACGCGGTATCTATGCCATCGGTGAATGCGCCTGTGTCTCGGTACATGGTGCCAACCGACTCGGCGGCAATTCACTCCTTGATATCCTGGTGTTCGGTAAGTTGGCCGGGCGGGAGGCCGCTCTTGATGCGCAGGAACGCAAATTTCGCCTGGTTCCGCCTGCTGCAGTCGAAAAGAACAAGGCGGAAATTAAGGCGTATGCCGGTCATGACCGGTATGAGCGCTACGGACTGATCAGGGAAGAGCTTGGTCGGACAATGGGTGAGAATGTGGGCATCTACCGGACCGGTGAACGACTGCGTCAGGGTATCGATGACATCCACGCTTTGCGGGAGCGTTTTCGCCGTATTCGGCTTTTCGATACCGGTACCGTGTTCAATACCAATCTAATTCAGATTCTGGAGCTGAAGAATATGCTCGATCTTGCCCTGTGCGTTGCCGTGCCAGCCATGGAACGCCAGGAGAGCAGGGGTTCGCATCACCGTGAAGACTTTCCCGTACGAGACGACGTTGCCTGGCATAAACACTCTCTCTGTACCTGGGGTGTGGACGGTGGCATCGTGCTCGGAGACAAACCGGTGACGATGGGAATTCACCATCTGGAATCAAGGAGCTACTAATGGAACGAAGAGAAGTTGCCTTCCGTATACAGCGCTATAACCCGCAGGTGAACCGCACGCCGTTTTTTGACAACTTCAAGATAGCTGTCGAAAAGGGGATCACCATCCTGCGCGCCCTGAACCATATCAAAGAACAACTCGAACCTCGCCTAACCTTCCGGGCATTTTGTCAGGCCGGTATCTGCGGTTCCTGCGCGGTGCGGGTCAACGGAGTCTCGAAACTCGCCTGCACAACCCAGGTGTGGGATGAATTGCACGGGGATGAGCCCATTTTGATCGAACCGCTCAATAATCTGCCGGTTATTCGCGATCTGCTGGTCGATATGGACCCCATGATGGAGAAGTTGAAGCAAAATCAGGGATGGCTCGTCCCGTCAACATCTGAAGAACAGATGGGATGCAGGGAGCATTCTGTCAGCGATGAAGAGTTCGAGGTTATCAATGCCGCTACCGACTGCATCCTTTGTGCTTCATGTTATTCAGAGTGCAGCATGTCGGGAGTCAATTCGCGCTATATCTCTCCGCCGGTGCTGCTCAAGACATTCCGCTTGAACAATGACACGCGGGACACCCTGGGTGCTGAGCGACTGGAGTGTGTCACAAAAGACCATGGTTTGTGGGATTGCACTCATTGCTACCGCTGCGTTGAACACTGCACCAAGAAAATACCGATCATGGACGGAATCCATCGACTCCGGGAGGAGACATTCGAGCGCACCATGGCCGGTTCGGAAGGGTCCCGGCATGCGCAGGCATTTTTCGATGATATCCGTGATACCGGTCGACTAAAGGAGTCGACACTTCCTCTGCGCACCAAGGGGGTCTCCGGAAGTTTCGGCATGCTCCCACTTGCCTTGAGGATGGCGGCCAAACGAAGAATGCCGCCATTATTCCCCCACAAGATTCCCGAAATCGAGCGGGTACGTGAGATGTACCGGAAACTTGCCGGACGGAAATTCGGCAGTCATGCCGGAAAAAAGTGAGGATGTCATGAAATTTGCCTACTTTCTCAGCTGCATCAACGAATCCATGACCAAAGAGGTTGACCGGTCGCTTGAGCAGTTGAACAGAGACCTGGGTATTACCATGGTCAAGCTCGAAAAGGGAACCTGCTGCGGCGGTAGTAATCTTGACTATGTCAGCCCTGATCACTTTCTGGCGATCAATGGCAGGAATCTCGCCCTTGCCGAGCAGCTGGGGCTTGATCTGGTGACGTCGTGCAGCACCTGTCTGCTGACCTTGCGTCGCGCCAAACAGATCCTGGACAATTCACCCGAGAAGAAGGAGAACGTAAACCGCCTGCTGGAGGGGGAGGGATTGAGCTACAGCGGAGCCAGCGACGTAAAACATATCCTCTGGGTCATCACCGAAGACTACGGCCTGGAACGGCTGGCAGAAAAGGTCACCAAGCCGCTGTCCGGAATCAGGTTTGCCCCCTTTTACGGCTGTCACATCATCAGACCTTCGCACCTGCTCGGTCGAGACAACCCGGTCGCTCCGTCCTCTCTTGATCAAGTGATCGAGGCTCTGGGTGGAGCCGTGGTCGAGTATTCCTCAAAAAATAAATGCTGCGGTTTCCATACACTCCTCGTGGCTGAGAAAGAGTCGCTCGCCATGTCAGGAGATGCTCTGGAAACTGCAGTCCGTGGCAATGCAGATTTTATCGTAACTCCCTGTCCGCTCTGTCATACCGCGCTTGATGCCTACCAGTCGAAGGCGTTAGAGGGTCGGGATATTTCCGGGAACATACCTATTCTGCACCTGTCGCAAATGATCGGCCTGGCGCTAGGCCATACACGGGAAGAACTTGGTATAGTTCGACACATGATTTGCTGACAAGGTTATCGGGGATTGGCTGGATACGCTGACCAGGGGGGATTCCTTGAAAAAAATACTGGAGTTGGTTGGTGGTCCACCCGCTTCCGGAAAAAGCACCTATATTCTTGTACGAAACAAAAATAAATCGAATCAGGAATTTGTTCATCTTGATTATGATGCCATGGTCGTAAAAGAGGCGCAGAGCTACAATGTCGAGGTCAGGGAGCAGGATGTAAGAGATCATATCAGTATGGTGTACGGTCGTGAGAGATCTGCGGTGATATATGGTGATGCATCCAGAGTAACCGTGGATTGGCCCTTTTGTGTGTCAAAACGGGCTGAAGAGTATATTTTGCTTGGTCGTAATGCAGGTCGCTTTATTGAATGTAATTTTCTCACCGCGCAAGCGACGGAGGCCTGGAAAAGGTCGCTGACCAGGCACGTCGCCGGAGAATTTAACGCCTTTACTGTTTTTTCAAGTAAAGATATCGATATCTCCCAGGCATTACGGCCGAGCTTCAGGATGTTTCTTGAAGCGCACCGGGATATGCCGGATTCAGTGGAGAGAGTGTTCCCGCAGGTTGATGCAGCGTTTCTGTGGGACAATAATGCCAGGGATTCACTTCCTGTTTTGATTGCGACCTGTATGAAAGGTGAAAAGATCAGAGTTATAGATACCAAACGATGGGATACGTTCCAGTACAAGAGAGAGATAAATATTGATGCCGAATTTGAAGTTTTGCACTCTTATACAAAAGAATTTATGGGCAAGCCAAGAACCTTGTTTGACGTGCAGTATTCTAATTTGATCGTAAATCAAGAGAGTTAAAATTCCTCGGCACGTGTCTTTCGGGGCAAGCCGGGAAATAAAAGTCCAACATTATGAGTGTTGGATGAGTACACACTGCCATGTGTGCTCCTTTCAAGGCCGGAGGGATGTGCTTCCTCCGGCCTCATTTTAGAGCCGCTCATGATACAGAAAGCCGGAAGGGAATTGAGACTCAAGAGCTGCTGGCTCTTTACCTCCAGTTGTGTTGTCCTTTCCAGCACCATCTGCTCCAGGGTCCGGTTGAGGGCCTGGTTTTCCTCGGCCCGTTCCTGCAGGTGCCACTTCATGGCGTTGAATTCTCCGGCCAGCGAGGCGATCTCGTCATGACTCTCCACGCTGATATCGGGCAGATTGTCGCCGCTGGCTATCCTGCGGGCACCTTCCTCCATGGCTCTGATCGGGCGGGCCAGATTGGTTCCGAGCCAGGCTGAAAGAGCGATGCCGATCATGGATACAAACACCAGCACAGCCAAGAAGATCAGGTTGACCTGTCTGCGCAGCTGCAGCAGCGGTTTTTCCGGCATCCCGACATACAGTGCGCCCACAACGGTACCCCGCAGGTCGCGCAGCGGCTCATAGGCCGTAAAATAGCGGGCATCCAGTACAAAGGCCGTCCCGACCCAGGGGCTGCCGTGGGAAATGGATGAAAAAACCTCCCCCGACATCAGGGTTCCGATGGCCGGCTTCCCTGTCCGTCCAGCACGCTGGTGGCGATCCGGACATCATCCAGAAAGATTGTTGCATTGCCGGGTGCGGGGAGGGTCGCCTCGCCCCGTTGGAACACGACCTGGGTAATCCGGTCTGCCAGGCGGTTATCGCCGTTCAACAGAACGCCACCGTATATGACACCCGCGACACTGCCGTCAGCCGCCAGGACCGGGGCCGCAGCGACCTGGAACAGTCCGCGTTCCTCGACCTTCTTCGTGTACGGCCGGGCGTGGGCGGTGGCTTTGATCGGAAGGCTCATCATGAGCGGCAGCAGTGGGTTCTCACGCTGTGCTTGGGCCGCCGAGAGCAGCATGACGCCGCCGCCGAGCGCCCCCTTGAGTGCATCAGCGATCAATTTTTCATCTCTGCGTGATTCTCCGGCACTGGAAGGATTGGCTGCGCGGTAACGGACGAACCCGTACCTGTCCACCACGGTCAGGAAACTGAGCCGCTCATTTCTGAGAATCGCCTGCAGCGGAGAGATCAGGGCCTTCGGCGTCGGGTCGGCGAGGTCGGCGCTCAATTCCGGGGATTGACCGGTCAGGCGGATGATATCGGAGAGACGCGACAGATTGGCCAGGAAAATTTCGTGGGCCGAGTTGAGATTGGATTCGACGGTCTGCAACGCCTGGCGGGAGAAGCGGGTGGTGATGATCGAGGCGCAGATCACCCAACAGATCGCAATGGCTGTCAGCAGTGGCACCAGGGTGGCAATGGTCAGCTTCAGGCGTACGGAGGAGCTCAGCCGTTTCATATGTTCCTGTCGTTTTCCAGGCCGTATTCAGCGATCTTGCGGTCCAGGGTTTTGCGGGAAATCCCCAGGATCTCGGCTGACCGGCTCTTGTTGAAGCCGGTTGCATTAAGTATTGACGTGATATGCTGCTGCTCGATCATGTCCAGGGAGATCAGCGGGGGGACAGGCGTCGCGATGGGGTAGGTTTCGCGTCGCGCACCCAGCAGCGGCAGCATGGCGACCGTGATCATGCCGCTGCTGGCCAGGATTACGGCCCGTTCCATGATATTTACCAGTTCGCGCACATTGCCCGGCCAGTCGTACTGCAGGAGTGCCTGCAAGGCATCCTCATCGATACCGAGGACCTCTTTTTTCATGCGCCGGGTGGATTCCTTCAGGAAGTGCCGGGCCAGCGGTTCGATATCATCACGCCGCTCGCGCAGGGGCGGCAGGTTGATGGAGATCACGTTCAGGCGGTAGTACAGGTCCTCCCGAAAGCGCCCTTCCCTGACCTCGTTAATCAGGTCCTTGTTGGTGGTGGCCACGAAGCTCCACCTTGCGGGCCCGGGTGAGCCCAGGACAATGAAGTCCTTTGCCTGGGTGACCCGCAGGAGCTTGGCCTGTACCGCCGGGCTGACATCGCCGATCTCGTCCAGAAAGAGCGTGCCGCCGTCAGCCTCGTCGATGAGCCCCTTCTGGTTCATCACGGCACCGGTAAAGGCGCCGCGCACATGCCCGAAAAGCTGGCTCTCCAGCAGTGTATCGGACAGGGCGGCGCAGTTGATGGAGACAAAGGGTTTGTCCCGGCGCGGGCTGTTGCGGTGCAGGGCGCCGGCGATCAGTTCCTTGCCGGTGCCGGACTCACCCATGACCAAGATATTGGCGTCGCTTTCGGCTACCTGCAGGGTCAGGTCATAGACCTCTCGGAAGGACTGGCTGCGAAAGATGATGGCATCGCCCCCGGCTGCCCCGCGGTGCAGTTCCTCGCGCAGCATCTGGTTCTCCATGGCCAGGCGGCGGTGGTCCAGCAGGCGCTCCAGCATTCCGAGCAGTTTTTCCTTGGGAAAGGGCTTGGTGATGTAGTCGTAGGCCCCCTGTTTGATGGCGCTGATGGCGTCATCGATGGTGCCATGGGCGGTCATGATCACGACCGGGATGTCCGGCCAGCGCTTGCACAGCTGATCCAGCATCTGCAAGCCATCCAGGTCCGGAATGCGCACATCCTGGAGGATGACATCACAGGTCCCTATCGTCGTGCCCTCCAGACGTGTCAGCAGGTCAGTTCCCCGAAGGAACGTTTCTATCTGGTAGCCGCTCGCCTGCAGCAGTTTATCCAGATAACGCAGGATTTCCGGCTCGTCATCGCAGATGAATATGGTTGGCATGTGTAGGTACTCCGTCTGAATCTCGTATACAAGTTACAGCCATAACAATACATCACAGGACACAGGATAAAAAGAAGCAATCGCTGTTTTATTTTGCGTTTGTTGTTTACTGCTTCATGGTCAATAAAATTGATGCTGTTTTAAATTAATGAGTTAGAAACTTTTAGGCGGACAGGGCAGGATTGGCACGTATGTTGCATTTGTCATCATTGACGATCTCGGACTGTCCGGCTTCACCTAGGAATAGACCGAGGCGTTCTATGAGATTGTTTCAGAGCGGCACCATACCGGAAGCATCGTCATAACCTCCAGCCGACCACCGGGAGACTGGCCGGGGCTCTTTCCCGATCAAGTACTGGCGAACTCTCTCATGGACCGGTTGGCGCATAAAGCACATCACCTCCCGATGAAGGGAGAATCGTATCGAAAAAAAAGGACGTCCTCAACAACCAATCACAACCTGACAGGAAGACCGTTGATCGCTAAACTGGAAAATAAAACAACGGTTGACATGTACACCCAGTTTTCATTATGATAATTCCTGTGTCGTAGTTGACTAATCTGGACGCACAAAATATACGGAAGCGGAGGATTGTATGGGTAAATTGGAACTGTTCCCCAGTGTGAACCGTCGGGACTTTATGAAGACATGCATAACTGTCTCGGCCATGCTGGGGTTGCCCCTCAGTATGGTTAGCAAGGTTGCTGCCGCAGCACAGAAAAGCGATAGCCGGCCCGCTGTTATCTGGCTGCACTTTCAGGAGTGCACCGGTTGCTCGGAGTCGCTTTTGCGCTCATCCCACCCCACGGTTGCCAACCTGATCCTGGATATGATCTCCCTGGACTACCATGAAACACTGATGGCCGGTTCCGGCCACCAGGCCGAGAAATCGCTGCACGATTCCATGACCGCCAACAAGGGCAAGTATATCCTGGTGGTGGAGGGGGGCATCCCGACCAAGGACAACGGCGTCTACTGCAAGGTGGCCGGAAAGACCGCCATGGAATCCCTAAGAATGGCGGCCGAAGGCGCCGCCGCCATCATCTCCATCGGAACCTGTGCCAGTTACGGCGGTATCCAGTCAGTCGGTCCCAATCCGACCGGAGCGGTCGGGGTGCAGGACATCATCAAGGACAAGCCGATCATCAACATCCCCGGCTGTCCCCCCAACCCCTACAACTTCCTTTCGACCGTGTTATATTATGTCACTTTTAAAAAGCTGCCCGAGTTGGATCAGATGGGGCGTCCCAAATTTGCCTACGGCCGCAAGATCCACGAACACTGCGAGCGCAGGGCACATTTCGATGCCGGCCGTTTCGCCAAGGCCTATGGTGATCCGACCCACGCCGAAGGCTACTGCCTCTACCAGTTGGGCTGCAAAGGGCCGGCAACCTATGCCAACTGCTCGGTCGTCCGTTTCAATGATGTCGGGGCCTGGCCGGTCTCGATCGGACATCCCTGCATCGGTTGCACCGAGCCGGATCTGCTCTTTAAAACCGCCATTGCCGACAAGGTACAGCTCCATGAGCCGACGCCCTTCGACAGTTATGCGCCGGTCGACCTCAAGGACAAGGGCAAGGGCCCCGACCCCCTGACCACCGGGGTCATCGGCCTGGCTGCGGGTGCCGCCATCGGGGTGGGGGTGATGATGGCCAGGAAACTGCCGGACGGACCGGAGAAGGAGGATGACCATGGGAAAACCGAGTAGGCGCCAGTTTCTCAAAATCGTGGGAGCAACCGGCGCAGCCCTTTTGGCGGGCCGTGGTGGGGCAGCAGCGTCCGAAGCACACCAGGTCAACAACGAGACGCTCGGCATGCTCTATGACGCCACCAGATGCGTCGGCTGCAAGGCATGCATGTCGGCCTGCAAACGGGTCAACAGTGATTACGGCAGCCTCTCGTATGAGCAGGCAAAATTTGACAGCGATGGCCTCTGGGACGCACCCCAGGACCTGTCCGGCAGTACCCGCACCCTGATCAAGCTCTTCAAGGAGTCGGAAAAGAGCTGGTCGTACGTCAAGTATTCCTGCATGCACTGCCAGAAGCCATCATGTGTGTCGGTCTGCCCGGTCAGCGCCATGACCCGCGACAAGATCACCGGAACCGTGGACTATAACAAGGATACCTGCATCGGCTGCCGTTACTGCATGGTCGCCTGCGCCTTCAATATCCCCAAGTTCCAGTGGGGAAAAGCCAATCCCCAGATTGTCAAATGTGACCTGTGCAAAAACACCAATCTGCTTAAGAAAGGGATCACCGCCTGTGCCGAGACCTGTCCTGTCGGGGCGATCACCTTCGGCAAACGCAAGGATCTGCTGGCGGAAGCAAAAAAACGTCTGCAGGAGAACCCGGGCAAGTACATGGATCACATCTATGGAGAAAAAGAGGTGGGAGGCACCAATCATCTCTACCTGTCAGCCATGCAGTTCAACAAGCTGGAGCTCCCGATACTCAAGGATGAAGCACCGGCGGAGTTTTCCGAGAAGATCCAGCACACCATCTACAAAGGTTTCATCGCCCCTGTGGCGCTCTACGGCACACTCTGTTTCATTGCGATCAGAAATATGAAGAAGGGGCAGGCGGACGAAGACAAGAGGCAGGAGAAAAGTGACGAAGCAGAGGGGGGAAAACACAAATGAGCCACGACGATTACCAGAAACATGATGCAAAGATCCTGACCCCCTCCTTCATTGTGCTGCTGACACTTACCGTGATCGGATTCGCCCTGATCGCCGTGCGCTTTATCTGGGGTCTCGGAGCGGTTTCGAACATGAGCGACGGCTACCCCTGGGGCATCTGGATCACCTATGATGTGGCTGTTGGAACGGCCATCGCCTGCGGCGGTTACGGCATGGCGATCCTGATCTATATCCGCAACCACATGCACTATCACCCCATGATCCGCTCGGCTATCCTGACCAGCATGTTCGGCTACGGCCTGGCCGGCTTGTCGGTCATGGTCGACGTAGGCCGCCCCTGGAACTCCTATAACTTCTTCGTCCCTTCCAAGTGGCAGGCCAACTCGGCCATGTTCGAGGTGGCCCTGTGTGTCATGGCCTATACGACCGTACTGCTGCTGGAATTCCTGCCGGCGGTCCTGACCACGCTGGAAAAGACGGAATGGAAAACGCTGCAGCTTCTAATGGATCTGCTGCACAAGCGCACCGGCATCAAGCGCCCGGAGCGTATGGACGCGCGTCTGGAATCCGTAAAAGAACTGGCCGCCTGGCTGAAGCCCCGCCTTGACAAGGTGCTGATTTTCGTGATCGTGCTCGGCATCACCCTGCCGACCATGCACCAGTCGTCGCTCGGCTCGCTGCTGCTGATCGCCTCCACCAAGCTGCACCCGCTCTGGCATACCGGATTCCTGCCGCTGCTGTTCCTGATCAACTGCATGTACATCGGCTATTCGATTGCGATCCTGGAATCGATTATTTCCGGCTACGCCTTCAAGCGCCCCTTCGAAACGAAAGAGCTGTCCGGCGTGGCCCGCATTGTCCCCTGGCTGACGGTCATCTGGCTCTCGGTCGTCATCGGGGATCTGGCCTGGCGCGGGCAACTGGGGGCGGCGCTCTCCCTGGATTTCTATTCGCGTTTCTTCCTGCTGGATTTCGGCCTGGTGGCCTGTGGTTCGCTGCTGCTGTTCAGCGGCCGTAAACGGGAGTCGATCCGCTGGCTGTTCGTCTCGGCTGCCCTGATCGTCCTGGGCGGGGCCCTGTACCGCTTCAATGTCTACCTGATCGGCTTCAACCCCGGTAAGGGGTGGCACTACTTCCCGGCCCTGGCGGAGCTTATGATCACGGTCGGCATCGTGGCCTTCGAGATCCTCGGCTACCAGGTCATCGTCAAGATCCTGCCGGTTCTGCCCAAACTGCACACGCGGCAACAGCTTGATGCGAAGCATGCTGTGGCGGAGAAGGCGTAAGTCAAAAGCATTATGTAACACAGAGAGTCACAGAGAACTCAGAGGAACCCAAAAAAATTAATTCTGGTTTTAACAAAAAAACAGATTTTGATGTTCTCTGTGTCTCTGTGTTTAAACGATTTTGAATCTAACTTTTGGAGGAAGTATACATGGCCAGAATTACCTTAGACCCCGTGACCCGTATTGAAGGTCACCTGAGAATCGATGTGGAAGTAAATGGCGGCGCCGTCACCAACGCCTGGTCGTCGGCCCAGATGTGGCGCGGTATCGAAACCATCCTGCAGGGGCGTCCGCCCGAAGATGCCTGGATCTATGCCCAACGCTTCTGCGGCGTCTGCACCACGGTGCATGCCATCTCTTCGATCCGTTCGGTGGAACACGCCCTGAGCGTGGAGGTGCCGCTCAACGCACAGTACATCCGCAACATGATTATGGCCCAGCACTCGGTACAGGACCATATCGTCCATTTCTACCACCTGTCGGCCCTGGACTGGGTTGATGTGGTCTCGGCCTTGAAGGCCGACCCCAAGAAGACCGCCCAGCTGGCCCAGAGCATCTCCGACTGGTCCGGCAACAGCGAGACCGAGTTCAGGGCTGTCCAGGCCAAACTGAAGTCTTTTGTGGAAACCGGCCGCCTCGGTATCTTCTCCTCCGGTTATTGGGGACACCCGGCCATGAAACTGCCGCCTGAAGCCAACCTGATGGCCGTGGCCCATTATCTGAAGGCTCTGGACTACCAGCGCAAGGCTGCCCAGGTCGGCGCGATCCTGGGGGGTAAGAATCCTCACATCCAGAACCTCTGCGTGGGTGGCGTCGCCACCGCCGTCAATATGGAAAACCTGGCGACCATCAACATGGAGAAAATCGCCGCCCTGCGCGCCCTGATGGAAGAGACCCGCGATTTCGTCCAGAAGGTCTATTATCCGGACATGCTGGCCATCGCCTCGGCATACAAGGAGTGGTTCAAATACGGCAAAGGGGTCGTCAATTACCTGGCCGTGCCGGAGATGCCGGAAGACACCAAAAACACCAGGTTTGCCCTGCCGGGCGCAATCATCAACAACGGCGACCTGAATGGAGCCCGCATCATCACCAATCATCAGGATCCGGGCCTTATCAACGGCATCACTGAAAATGTGGCCCATGCCTGGTACGAGGGAAGCGGCAGTCACCACCCCTGGGAAGGCGAGACCAAACCGCACTACACCGATTTTGAGGACAACGGCAAATATACCTGGTGCAAGGCTCCCCGCTTTGAAGGCAAGCCGGTGCAGGTAGGTCCGCCGGCACAGCTTTTTGCTGCTTATGTCGGCGGTAACCAGAAGGTCAAAAAGCTGGTGGACGATTCCTGCCGGAAGATCGGCGTCGGTGTCGGCGACCTGCACTCCACCATGGGCCGTCTTGGCGCCCGCGCGATACGTGCCCACCTGATGGCCGACTATTCGATCGAGTATCTCGATAAATTTGTTGAGAATGTCGCCAAGGGCGACAAGGTCTATGCCAATCATACCGAGATTCCCAAGGGAGAATACAAGGGGGTCGGTTTCCATGAGGCGCCGCGCGGCATGCTGTCGCACTGGATCGTGATCAAGAACCGGAAGATCAAGAACTACCAGGCCGTTGTGCCATCCACCTGGAATGCCTCACCACGTGATGAAAAGGGTACCATGGGCCCCTACGAAGCATCGCTGATGGGCAACCCGGTAGCTGACAGCGAAAAACCGCTGGAAGTGCTGCGCACGATCCACTCCCTCGACCCCTGCATCGCCTGTGCGGTGCATACGATCGACCCGGACGGGAAAGAGATTACGAAGGTGAAAGTGCTGTAGAGCCTTACCACCCCTGACCCCTCCTGAAACAGGAGGGGGACATTTGACCTTTCATTCTCCGCTCCCCTCCTGATCCAGGAGAGGGACGGGGATGTTCAGGCTTTTTCAAGGATATTACACTATGAAGACTCTTATTTTCGGGGCCGGCAACCTGCTCCTGACCGACGAAGGTTTTGGCGTACACTTTATCCAGTACCTGCAGAGGCATTACAATTTCCCGCAGGGGGTCGAGTTGTATGACGGCGGGACGCTCGGCATCATGGTCACCCATATGCTGGAGGATGCCGATCATGTCTACCTGGTGGATGTGATCGATGCCAAGGGCGAGCCGGGTGATATCTATCGCTACGAGAAGGATGATTTCATGCTGGGCAAACTGCCGATCAAGTTGTCGCCGCACCAGATCGGCATCCAGGAGGTATTGACCCTGTCAGACCTGCGCGACCGCTGTCCGGAAAAAGTTTCGCTGTTCGGCGTCATCCCGCAATCCTATGACGCCGGAGTCGAGCTGTCGCCGCTGCTGGCGGGAAAACTGCCCGGTCTGGCCGAACTGGTGGTGGGGGAGCTGCAGGCGACCGGTCACATGATCACGCCCGCGGTATGATTGCATCAAGTCAACTGGAACAAAACGAAGATCAGATGCGGTAGACTTCCCGCCTGTGACCGATCTTAACAACCCATACGGTCAACTCGCTATCCTGTATCGAATAGATAATGCGGAAATTCCCCTGACGAACTCGTTACTTTTCCTGCCAGGAGAATAAATCACCGATCAGGAGGTTCACCAAATTGGTGAATGTAAAATCGTGCTGTTGATCGTTCTTCTCGGGTTCCTGTTGACACGTTTGCCGGTCGCATTCATGTCGAATGGGACCCGAATGCTGAAGTCACTCCATTTGATCAATTACCGTTCTTTATAGAGTTTTTGAAAGAAAGTGGTTTGTTTGAATCTTTCGTTTCTGACTGCCCGCTTCGCTATACAAGTCCAAACGCACCTAACGATAATGTGAACAAAGGGTTGGTTGCTTCCGGGGGTAGGACATGAAGGATGGCAAGACGATTACCATCGAACTTGAAGGAAGAAAAATAAAGGTCCCTGAAGGGTTGACGGTCATCGAGGCCCTCTGGGATACGGGGCATGATGTGAAACGGGGGGTCGGATGCCTTTCCGGCCTCTGCGGAGCCTGTACCGTCGCCTTCCTTGAGAAGGAAAGCAAAAAGGTCAAGTTCGGGCTTGGCTGTCAGAAGGTAGTGGAGGATGGCCTGAAGGTCATCATGATGCCGTACTTTCCCTCCCGGGTTGCGCGCTACCTCTTGGAAACGATGGATAATCCCTTGGAGCAGCTGCCGGAAATCTATGCCGAGCTCTATACCTGTAACGATTGCAAGGCATGCAACATCTGTCCCGAATGGATCAACGTGGCCGGGGTGATGAAAGCCGCGAAGGATGCCGATTACGAAACGGCGGCGGAACATGTCAAGGACTGCATCATGTGTGGCCTTTGCGCTTCACGCTGCCCGAAGGGGATAGCGCCCCAGCACGTGGCCCTCTTCATCCAGAGGGCTCTTGCGAAAGAGAGGTTGTTCCCTCCCAATCTGCAGAAACGTCTCGAACAGATGGAGTCGGTTCAATTCGTTGCCGAATGGGGCAGCATAGCAACTATGGGCAACGAAGAGCTTGAAGCACACTGCCGCCGGACAGGGGGAACGTAAATGTATCCGGATGATATGCTTGATGCTATTGAGGCCATGACCGCCAGCCGTGAGAAGCGTATAAAGACCGAGATGAATCTGCTGTCGGAAGAGGCGGCGGAGAGGCTGCTTAAACGATTCCATCCGGACTACAAGGAATCGGCCTTCAGAAATCTCAGGGCCGGCGTGAACCGGGGGGAAAGAACGACCCATGAAATCGCGGATCTGCTCGAAGCGTACAGCGATCTGGATTATTCGAAGATCGATCTCAGACCCGAGTATGATACGGATGTTCTTGTACTGGGGGGCGGCGGGGCCGGGGTGACAGCCGCGCTTTTTGCCGAAAGCATGGGGGCACGAGTTCTCCTCGCCACAAAACTCAGGCTCGGCAATTCCAACACCATCATGGCGCTGGGCGGGATGCAGGCCGCGGTGGACGAGCATGATTCTCCGGAGCGGCACTATTGCGATACCATGACTGCCGGCAAATTCGCCGGCAGCCGGAATCTGGTCAAGGTCATGGTGGAGGACGGTCCCCGGGTCGTGAAGTGGCTCCTTGACACGGGCGTCGACTTCGACCGGGACGAAGCCGGCAATCTCCTGACCAAGAAGGCTGGCGGAATATCGGCTCCACGACTGATCGCCATCGGCGACCATACCGGCCTGAACATCATGAAGGTTTTGAAGGACGAGATCGGCAAGCGGGACTCGATCGATGTTTCCGAATTTACTCCGGCAGTGGAACTCACCACGAACGAATCCGGCGAATGTAACGGCGCGGTCCTGTATGATCTGGGAAGAAAGCGGCATTTTGCCGTACGGGCCAAGGCGGTTGTCCTCGCAACCGGAGGGTCGGGGCGTCTACACATGCAGGGGTTTCCGACATCCAACAATTTCGGTGCGACGGGAGATGCGCTCGTTCTCGCCTATCGGGCGGGAGCACGGCTCGAAGGGGTGGATTCGTTCCAGTACCACCCGACCGGAGTCATGTTTCCCGAGCACATGGTGGGGGTGCTTGTCACCGAGGCGATCCGGAGTCTCGGGGGGCACCTGGTAAACGCCAGGGGGGAACGCTTTGTCAACGAGCTCGAAACGAGGGATGTGTGCGCTGCAGCCATCATCCGGGAGTGTGAAAGCGGCAATGGCGTTACGACACGCTCCGGGAAGACGGGGGTCTGGCTTGATACCCCGCTGCTCGAAGAGATATCCGGGAAGGGATTCCTGAGAAAGCGGTTCCCTTCGCTCTACAGACACCTGATGCGGGTCAGGATCGATATCTCGAAACAGCCGCTGCTGGTGTTTCCGACCCTCCACTACCAGAACGGCGGAATTCTGATTGACGAAAATGGGGAAACCACGGTCAAGAATCTCTTTGTCGCCGGAGAAGCAGCCGGAGGAATTCACGGCAGGAACAGAGCCATGGGAAATGCACTGCTTGATATTTTCGTCTTCGGCAGGAGATCCGGCCTGGCAGCCTCGGCAAAAATAAACAATGAGCCGGGAAATGTAACCCTGAATCATGTCCACCACTATTACAACAGATTGAAGTCCCTCAGGATATCCAGTGTTGCCAAGTCACCCACACTGTTTCCCGAGTTTATCGTGAATAAGCTGTAAACCAGTTTATGGTTAATTCTACTTTGTCACATTTTAATCTAGAAGGAGTTCTGGGGGAGTTCTGGGGACGGCGGAGTTCAGCGGAGTTCTGGGGGGAGTGAATCTCCCCTCCCCCGCCAGGGGGGAGGGAATTAAATTGGGCGTTGTATCAAGTGTTACATGGTACTAGTGAGACCGCTGCACCAGATTCTCCAGATCTTTGCGTTCTGCGTCACTTATCCGCATGGAAATTACATTGTAGCGGGGATTCTCTCTCATTTTGCCCATGGTTAAACTCTCCTGATAGTGATTCGTAGTAGTCAATTGATTCTTAATATAGCCAGTCTTGTGCCAAAAGCTTCTGTATACGTGATCAGGTTGTTGGGTGGCTCTTTACTTGCAACTTTAAATTCCGTAACGGATTGCGAATAAAAGAAAATCAATAATGTCCAAATTACTACGCGTTACCGGGAGTTAGTCTGTTGTGACCATACCTTTAACTACCTTAAAGACCATTCGCCTTTTTTCCGGGCTCTCCGAAAACGAACTCTCCCGCATCGCATCTCGCCTCAAAAAGTGTGTATTTTTGTCCGGCAGGGTCATTTTGTCCAAAGAGGAGCCTGCTGACTTACTTTATTTCATAATTGAAGGCAGGGTGCGCGTCGAGTTGAGAGATTCTGCCGGGCAGATCTTCAACATTGCCGAGATCGGTCCGGGAGAACTGTTCGGTGAGCATGCCATTCTTACCGGGGAGTCACGTACTGCCGATGTACGGGCAATATCCAAAGAGGTCGTGACAGCCAAGCTGCACCGAGTGGATTTTCAGGAGCTTCTTGCTGAAATCCCTGTAGTGTACGCCAACCTCTGCCGGGACCTTGCCCTGCAGCTTGGCAGCTGGGCGCAGCGTCATCAGCGGGAGGAGAGTGAGCATCGGGAAGTTGTGACCAACGTGCTCGGTTGGCAGTTGCTGCCGGAATTTGGCGCTTTTCCCGGGAATTCTGCCTGGGTGAAAAATCTCAACCGGCGCCTGGTTTTTCTGGGTTCGACTCACCATAATGTGCTCATACTGGGAGAGCCAGGTACATGGAAGGATCTTGCTGCCCGACTGATCCACTTCCACGGGGATGTAGCCCGTCCGGTGCTGTTCCTTGACTGTGCAGCACCACCTCCCGTTGCCGGTCAGGTCGATCAGGGCAAACAAAAAGCTCCGGACCCTGTTTCTCTCGGGACCGACCAGGATGCGGCACTCTTTGGCACTGTTCCCGGTGCTGCGCCTGCTGCCGGAAGGGTTCGCCGGGGGATGCTTGAGCTCGCGTCAGGCGGAGATATAATCCTGAGAAATATCGATTGTTTGCAGCCGGCTGTACAGGCCAGCCTGTGGTCTTTTCTCGGTAATTTGAGTTACAACAGGGGGGCAACGGGTGAAGGCAACAGCTCACGGGTGAGGATTATCGCCACCAGCGGTGAGCCGCTGGCGCAACAGGCAGCAGCCGGTGGCTTCAACAGCGCTCTTTTTGCAGCGCTAAGCCAGGAGACGATTGTCATGTCTCCACTGCGGGAGCGGAAGAGAGATATCCCGGTAATTGCCCGCAGTCTGCTCCGTACTCTCAACGCGAAGTATCACAAGCAGGTACTGAGGCTTTCGCAGGATGCGCATAACCGCCTGGTTGACCACGACTGGCCGCTGAATGGCACCGAGTTGTATCAGGTACTAAGTCGCGCCGTCCTGGTATGCGCAGGGGATGAACTGCTTTCAGAGCATATTTTTCTTCAAGGGAGACAGTTTTCAACCGGTCGGTTCAATCTCCTCAATCTGCCGGCAGTGGAAAAACTTGCCAGACGGCCTGACTTCCCCAGTCTGCTCCGCTGGACAACTGTGCCGCTGTTTCTGCTGATTCTCTTTGTCACACTCTTCGGACCTGAATCCGGCAATGCCGCAAATCTTGCCGTCTGGACACTCTGGTGGCCGGCACTGCTCCTGACCGGATTCCTGTTCGCCCGCGGTTGGTGCAGCTACTGTCCGCTGGAGGCTCTGGGCGAGTTTCTCGGCACCCGACGACGGTTGCTCCGTGAGCCTTCGCTGTGGCTCAGGAAATACGGGCCTGCCATCAGTCTTTCACTTTTTGCGGGCATATTCCTTATGGAACAGGCAACTGGGATGTTCTCATGGGCCTTTGCCACTGGATTACTGCTGCTGGCTTTGCTGGTAGGTACCGTCAGCGGCGACTTCTTGCTGGGGCAGCGAGGCTGGTGCAAATATCTCTGTCCGCTGGGGAGGATAATCAGCCTTACTTCGCGGATTTCGCTTCTGGAGATGCATAGTAATCATACCGTCTGTGCCAGCCGCTGTCGTGTCGATGAATGTGTCAAGGAAAAGGGCTGCCCGATGGGGCTGCACCCGTCAGGGCTTGATAATTCCGACCATTGTGTGCTTTGTCTTGACTGCGTGCGCAACTGCCCTCACAACTCCATGCAGCTTGATTTGCGCAACCCCGCAGCCGGGCTTTTCAACCATGGCCGCAACGGTTTTTCCGAGGCGGTATTCAGCATTTCGCTGATAGGGCTGATTATAGCGGCCAAAGTGACTCCAGATATATTTTCCGGACAGCCTCTCCATGCGGACTGGAGTGTCCTTGAGTTTCTGACTGCGCTGCTGATAGCCGGAGCCTTTACGGCGTTGGCTATGATGTTTTCATTGGGGATGCGCAGGCATCGCTGGAGGGCTTCCTTTGCCATCTGCGGTACAGCGTACATTCCGCTGGCTCTGACCGGCCTTTTTGTGTTCTATTTCAGGGAGTTTGTGAGTAGGGGAGCAGATCTTGTCCCTTTGGCGCTTCAGGGGATTCATTTGGCGGAGCGGCTTGATCCTGCATGGTTGACCCCGGAGCTTGGGACACTGCGGCTGCTTATTTATCCCCTGCTCATAGCAGGCGGCATATTTTCATGGATTGCCCTTTCCCGGTTGAAAAGTGAATACAATCTGAACCGGTTGAGCTATGTCGGGCACCGCCTGCTGCTGTTACTTGCCACGGTGCTGTTTGTCTGCTTTTTATAGGGTTCCGGCAGTGACGTACCCTGATGACAACGGACACTCTTTGACACGGCCTATCTCTTGAGCACTGACATACAAAGTGATTCTCAGATGTTGCTGCAAAGTTACTTTGATCGTTGGCAGATAGAGGTCAATCATCGTGAGCAAAAGGATACTATTGGCGTTGGCAACGCTCAGGTCTGGTCGGACAAATCTGTGCCACGACAGCCGGCATTCGCTGTTGCCAGCTACAGCCTGTTGCTGCTTGCGGGATTGAAAGAATTTGGTCCTGGGCGCACTCATGACTTTGTTCCCTTGCCAAAATGGAGAAAGAAGGCAACCAGACCTTCAGCGCTTGACCTGATTACCTTACTCCGAAAGGAAATCAGCGAAGCACCAATTACAGACATGTTAAAGCGTAACATCGCGAAAAATATCATGACATATGCATATACTTAAAGCCGCATATGTCCAAACTCCAGTCGGCAACTTCGTTGCCGTGACCCTCAATATCATCCTGGTGGTGGCCATCCTCGGCTACTGCGGGATACAGACGACGACCTTTGCCGCATTGGTGGCCGGCATCGGCATCGCCATCGGCGCTGCCTGGGGGGCTCCTTTCCAACCTGGCGGCAGGCATCTTTCTCGTCGTGCTTCATCCCTTCAAGGTGGGGGATTTCGTGACGGCGGCCGGGGTGACCGGCACCATCAAGGAGATCGGACTCTTCGTCACCACCATCAACACGCCGGACAACGTCATGACGCTGGTCGGCAATGGCAAGATCTTCAGCGACACCATTCAGAACTACACCGCCAATGACTTCCGGCGGGTCGAACTGAAGTGCCAGCTGGCGAGCAGTGCCGATCATGTTGCCGCCATGTTGCTGCTAAGGGAGAAGCTGGCGGCGCTTCCCAACGTACTGGCGCAACCGGCGGTGGAGGTGGAAATCCTCGAGTTCAACCTGGTGGGACCGGTGCTGGCGGTGCGCTCCTTCTGTCATAACGACCATTACTGGCAAGTCTATTTCGATGGCAACCGCACCATCCGCGAAGCCCTCGCCGCCGCCGGCTTTCCGTCACCCATGCCGGCGCAGATGGTGGTGGTCAATAACCAGTAACCGGTATTTCCCGGAACTTGCGGTATGCAACGAAGGGGGCTGTTGTGGCCCCCTTCGTTTTGTGGTAGAAAGAAAGTCACTTTTGCGAGGCGGCGGAGGAGTTCCCCCCCTTGTTATGAGAGAGGACGGCATATCATGAACCTGTTGGATGGCAAGAAATGCGCGGAGAGCCTGATCGCCGACATAGCGAAAAAGGTGGCGGGATATGTGGATTCCGGCCTGCGCAAACCCCACATGACCATCATCCTGGTGGGGAAGCATGCGCCGAGCGAGTCATACGTCAAGTCGAAGATAACCACCAGCACCCTGGCGGGGTTCGACAGCAACATGATCCGCTTTCCGGAAACGGTCAGGGAGGCGGAACTGCTGGCGAAGATCGAGGAGATCAACAACGATCAGACCACCGACGGGGTGATCGTCCAGCTTCCTCTCCCCAAGCATATCAACCAGCAGCACATCATCAACGCCATATCACCCGATAAGGACATCGACGGCTTCCATCCGACGAACTTCGGCCGGATGACACTGGGACAGAAGGCGTTCAGGCCGGCGACCGCCTACGGCATCTGCAAGCTGCTGCAGTTCTACCAGGTGCCGGTGCAAGGGAAGCACTGCGTCGTCATCGGCAGGTCCAACATCGTCGGCAAGCCCATATCAATCATGCTTTCCAACGATTTCGACATCGGCAATGCCACGGTCACCCTGACCCACATCGAGACGCCGCGGGAGCTGCTGCTGGACGAGACGCGCCGGGGTGACATCGTGATCGTGGCGGTCGGCATCCCGGGGTTCGTTACGGAAGATATGGTGAAGGATGGGGTCGTCCTCATCGACGTGGGGATCAACCGGCTGGAGAACGGCAAGATCGTGGGGGACGTGGATTTCGAGCGTGTCGCGCCGAAATGCTCCTGGATTACGCCGGTCCCCGGCGGGGTCGGCCGGATGACCGTCACTGCGTTGATGATAAACACGCTTATGGCCTATCAGAACAATTTCAACCTGGCCTGACCGGCCAATCTCATGTTCAAGGCGATTTTCTGGGACAATGACGGAGTGTTGATGGAGACCGAGCACCTCTACTACCGTGCCAATGCGGAAGCCATGGCGCGGGTGGGGGTGGAACTGACCATCGATGCCTTCCGGGAGATATCGCTCCGGCGGGGGGAGAGCGTGCTGCAACTAGCTCTCGGTGGCGAGGAGGAGGTGCGGAGGTGGCGCGACATCCGCTATTGGGAACTCTTGGCTGCGGAGGCAGAGGTTATCCCGGGGGTGCCGGAAATCCTGACGAGACTCCACGGCAGGCAACCGATGGCGATAGTCACCAGCTGCCGCCGGGGGAATTTCCTGCGGATGCACCATGCAAGCGGCCTGCTCGGTTATTTCGACTTCATCCTCACCCGCGAGGACTACGGCAACTCCAGTCACGGTAGGGATGCCGGTTACCCGGCACCCCTACCGTGACTCCAAGTTGTTAAGATTGTTTTCAAATACCGCTTTTAGTTTCTGTATTTGAACGGCCAATTGCGTGTCATTAACCATACGATCCGACAAGCGGCGAACCGCAGAGCTCATACTTCCCACGTCCCTGTTGACAAGCATACCAACTTCAGAAAGTGTTCCACACTTCAGTTCCTTAGCGAGCCAACCCGCAACTGCCCGTGCTTCGGCGCTCTTTCTGCTCTGTGATGCTGTTTTTATCACGGTCTCATCAATAACATACGTCCGGCACACCTCGGCTACAATTTCTTGAGCGTTTATTCGAAGCGGCAGCCTATTGGAATCGACAAGACATTTCTCCAGAAAACTGTCGTCTCCCAGAAGTCGCGAGTCTGTTGCTCCCTTACCGTGAAATTCCGGTCGATGTCCTTCCCCGATGCCGTCCAGCACGAAATTTTCGTAACTTGTCCGGGCCGTTGCCGCCGATTCCTCGAACTGTCCAAGAGCCCATTCAGTAGTCAGCCAGGGAAGCGTTTCCTTACCCATATATGCATGATGACTACTCCATGGGTAATCACCCGGGGCTTTTACCATGCCAGCCCGGACGGGATTGAGGTGTATATAGCGTACCAACTCCAGAAGATAGCCGTCACTATCCACAAGAACCGCATTGTAGCGCCCCTGGAACAGATGCCCGGTTCTTTTGGTCCGCCAGTTGATCCAGCGGGTGTAGCGAAACGAGAGATTTTGCATGCCTCGCTGCAAGGGAAGATCGCCGCACTGCAAGGCTAGATGGATATGGTTGGTCATGAGGCAAAAGGCGTGAACACGGTAGCCGAAGCGGACAGTTCCTTCCTGAAGCAATAGATAGAAACGGAACCGGTCATCGTCGTCAAGAAATACTGGCTGTCCACCGTTACCGCGAAATATAACGTGGTAGAGCCCGCCGGGTAGGTGTATGCGTGGTTTTCGTGCCATATTGAAAAATTACATCAGATCGTTTATTTTGTCAACTTGGAAGCCTGACCCGAATGGCGCTATTTTGTCAACTTGGAAGCCTGACCCGAATGGCGCTATGACCCGAATGGCGCTACAGAGCCGGAGCGCCGATTTCTATCGTGAACTTGGAGACCTGTTCGGCGTATCTCTCAATCCGGCCAAGCGTTACGGCGGGTTCAAGGCGTTACGTACTCGATGGAACGACCATTGCAGAACGACACTGCTCCGGCCCGTGCTCTTGATTGATGAAGCCCAGGAGGTCAGTTCCGAATGTCTGACCGAGTTAAGGCTGTTGCAAAGTACAAGTTTCGATTCTAAAAGCCTGCTCTTTACCATCTTGTGTGGTGATACCAGACTGCTGGATAGGTCTCGAACTCCAGCGCTCCTGCCACTGGGCAGTCGTATCACAACCCGTCTGTCCTTAAATCAGTTATCATCTGAGGATCTGGTCGCTTACCTCGATTTTGCTCTGCAAAAAGCCGGAGCACCGCAACTCATAACGCCAGAGCTAATCCATGTACTGGCAGCGCATGCACATGGGAACATGAGGGTACTCACCCATATGGCAGCGGAATTGCTCGCTGCTGCCGCCGAACGGGATCTCCCAAGAATCGATGAATCACTCTATCTCGAACTATTTACTCAACCAGTACGCAAGCAACGGCGGTCATGAGGTAAGCTTATGAAGCTGACAGTATATAATCCACAAAAAGGCTGTCTGGAAACGCTTGACGTTGAGTTCACAGCAGAAAACACAACCTGGTTTGAAAATAGTAATAATGCCAGCTCAATCAGAAGAATTGAGAAGAATCAGCAAATCCGCGGCAATTGCTCCCCTGCCAGCATCTCAACCGACCGCATCCCCCCGACCACCGTCTCCATCTGTACCCGCCCGGGGCCGGAAGCGGTCACCTCGCCGATGATGGCCGCCTCACTTCCCAGTGGATGACGCCGCATCCGCTCCAGCACTCGTTCGGCAGCCTGTGGCGCAACAATGGCAAGAAGTTTCCCCTCATTGGCTACGTAGAGCGGGTCGAGTCCGAGGATGGCGCAGGCCCCCTTTACCGCACCGTTAAGCGGCAGAGCACTTTCGGCCAGGGTGATGCCGACCTGCGACTGGATGGCGATCTCCTTCATGGTCGTGGCGACCCCGCCACGGGTCGGGTCACGCAGAACGTGGATCAACTCACCTTCCACCAGGAGCTCCTCAACGATGCCGTTCAGCGGAGCGCAGTCGCTTCCGATGTCGATCTCCAGTTCCAGCCCTTCCCTCCTGGCCAGCACCGCAATGCCGTGGTCGCCGATGGTGCCGTTGATCAGGATTCTGTCCCCCGGCTTCGCCATGTTGCCGCTTATCTCCAGATTATGCTCGAAAACCCCGATGCCGGAGGTGTTGATGAAGATCTTGTCGGCGCTTCCCCTGGCGACTACCTTGGTGTCGCCGGTGACGATCCTGACTTGCGCCTGGTCTGCGGCCCGGCGCATCGAACCGAGTATCTCCGCCAGGGCCGTGCGGCTGAACCCCTCCTCAAGGATCAAGCCGACGCTGATGTAGAGCGGCCGCGCCCCCATCATCGCCAGGTCGTTGACCGTGCCGTTAATGGCCAGATCACCGATGTTGCCGCCGGAAAAGAAGATCGGATCAACCACGTAGGAGTCGGTGGTAAAGGCGAGCCGCTGGCCGTTGTGGGTCACTACCGCCGCATCGTTCTGCCCGGAGGCCGGGGAGTCGGAGAGGATCGGAATGATCAGTTCGTCGAGGAGCTGGTGGGAAAGTTTGCCGCCGCTGCCGTGGCCTAAAAGAATCAGGTCTTTATTCAATTCGGTTCTCCTTCATTAGGTTCTAACGCCCATATTTATACGCTGCCGCGCAGGTCCCCTCACTCGACACCATGCACGCCCCCACGGGAGACTCCGGGGTGCACTCACCGGCGAAGAGGGGGCACTCGAATGGCGACACTTTCCCTTTCAGGATTTCGCCGCACAGGCACCCCTTGTGTTCGCGCAACTCCTCCACTTCGACCGGAATCATTTTTTCCGCATCGAAGGCGGCATATTTTGCGTTGATCTCCAGGCCGCTTCCCGGTATGACGCCGAGCCCCCGCCACTCCGCATCGAAGGGGGTAAACACTTCGGCCAGCACCTCCTGGGCCTTCCGGTTCCCTTCCCATTTCACGGCCCGGCTGTACTCGATCTCCACTTCGCTTCTCCCTTCCACTACCTGGCGAACCAGCATCTCCACCCCCTGCATGACGTCGGTCGGCTCGAAGCCGGTGACCACGCACGGGACATGCTGCTCGGAGGCCAGAAAACGGTAGGCGTTCGCGCCGATGATGACGCTCACGTGAGCCGGGCAAATGTAGCCGTCGATCCGCAGCTCCGGGTCGGCGGAGAGGACCTGCATCGGTATGGGAATGGTCTTGTGCGCCGCCAGGACGAAGTAGTTTCCGACCCCCCTGGCATGGGCTGCCAGGATGCTTCCGGCGATCGTCGGAGCGGTGGTCTCGAACCCGACCCCGAGGAATATGACCCGTTTGTCCGGATTTCTGGCCGCCATAGCAACGGCGTCCAGCGGCGAATAGACGATCCTGACATCGGCCCCCTTGGCCCGCTCTTCCATCAGGGATGAGCTGGAGCCGGGGACGCGCACCATGTCGCCGAAGGTGGCGATGATCGTTTCGGGGAGCCTGCTGTAGGCGACGGTCTTGTCAATGTAGCCGTTGGGAGTGACGCAGACCGGGCAGCCGGGTCCGGATATGAGCCGTACCTCCCGAGGCAGGAGACTCCTGATTCCGTACTGGTAGATGGCCATGGTATGGGTGCCGCAGACCTCCATGAATGTCATCGGCTCGTTTCTTCCGGCTGTCATGTTTCTTATCCGCTCGGCCAACCCGAGCACCACCCGCCGGTCGCGGAATTCGTCAATATAGTTCATTGCATGTCCTCTTCCTTGAACACTTCCCGCATCATCCGCAGAGTTTCCTGTGCTTCATCCTCGTCCAGCCTGGAGATGGCGAAACCGGCATGGACAATAACGAAATCCCCCACCTTCACCTCCTCGCCGAGGAGCATGAGGTTTGCCTCGCGTTTGACTCCGTCGATCTCGGCCACAACATCGTCGCCATCCCTGCTCACCACCCGCATCGGTACACCCAGACACATAACTGACTCCTTTTAACTACATGTATTAATCAAAAACCGGTGGAAATCGAATTTGCCACAGGGCACAGAGAGACCGGAACCCGGATTTTCCTTCTCCGCATTTCCGTTGATCTCCGTGGTTAAAGACTCTTTCTTGCTCTGCCCGCAATCACGGCCTGTCCCAGCGCGAGCCCCCCGTCGTTGGGCGGCACCAGCCTCTGGCTGTAGACCCTGAACCCCTGCTCCGAGAGGGAGGTATGAACCCCCTCGCTGAGAAGCCTGTTCTGGAACACGCCGCCGGAGAGGACCACCCGGTCCGTACCGCTTTCGGCGCGGACCTCCTCGCACACCTCCGCCACCGCGGCAGCCAGCGTGTTGTGGAAGGCGCGGGCAATTACGGCACGGTCCGTACCGGCTGCCGCGTCCTCCGCTATCTTCTCCACCATCCCGCGCCAATCCAGCACCAGCGCCCCTTCCCCTCTCGCAATGAAAAAGGGATAGATCCGACGCCCCGCTTCACTCTCCGCCAGCGCCTCCAGCTCGATGGCCGCCTGCCCTTCGTAGGTGACCAGGTTTCTGAGACCGATGATGGACGCCACGGCGTCGAACAGCCTGCCGCAGCTGGAGGTGAGGGGAGAGTTGATCCGCCGCTCCAGCATCCGGAGGTAGATTTTCCGCTCCTGCTCGGATATTCCGGCCAAAAAGGGGAGCGGCAGGTTGAATACCCTCTCTCCGTAAACTGCATGGAGCCAGGCAAGGGCCATGCGGAAAGGCTCTCTCACCGCCGCGTCCCCGCCCGGCATGGGGACCCGGAGGAAATGAGCCATGCGCCGGAACTCCGCATAGCCGCCGTGCAGGAACTCCCCTCCCCAGACTGTGCCGTCGCCGCCGAAGCCGGCGCCGTCTAGAATCACCCCGATGACCTCTCCTTCCAGGCCGTTTTCGGCCATGCAGGAAGCCATGTGGGCGTGGTGGTGCTGGACCCCAACCTTCGGCAGACCGGGGATCCCGGCGGCAAAGGAAGCGGAAAGGTAGTCGGGGTGGAGGTCATGGGCCACCACCGCCGGCCTGATCTCGAGGATCCGCTGCAGGTGCGCCACCGTCTCTTCAAGGGAGCGAAGGGTCGCGGCGTTTTTCAGGTCGCCGATATGCTGGCTCATGAAGGCGCGGTCCCCGCTCGTGAGGCAGACCGTCCCCTTGAGCTCGGCTCCTACCGCGAGGACGCTCTGCTGAGCCGCGGGCAGCGCAATCCCCCGTGGGACGTAGCCGCGCGAGCGGCGCAGGAAAAGGGGCCCTCCCCGGAAAACGCGGATCACCGAGTCATCGGTGCGGGCATGGATCTCCCGGTCGTGGGAGAGGAAGAAGTCGGCAATGCCGGCCAGCCTTTCCAGCGCCTCGCCATCACGGAAGGCGATCGGCTCGTCGGAAATGTTGCCGCTCGTCATCACCAGGGCGGTGAAGTTGTCCCTCAACAAAAGATGGTGGATTGGCGTGGAGGGGAGCATCACGCCGAAATAGCCGTTGGCGGGTGCGACCGGATATGCGATCGGGTTCTCCTCCCTCTTCCGCACAAGCACAATCGGGCGTTCCGGCCCCGACAGCAGCCGCTCCTCAATTTCGGATACCAGGGCGAAGCTCCGGATTGAACAATTGTCCGGCGCCATGAGCGCAAAGGGTTTCTCATCCCTCTTTTTCCGCAGCCTGAGTTCCCTCACGGCGGCGTCGTTGCAGGCGTCAACCGCCAGGTGGTATCCCCCGACCCCCTTGATGGCCACTATCTTTCCCTCGCGCAGGAGACGGACCGCGGTTTGCAGAGAGGCATCGCCGCGCGTCTCCACCGGGTGACCCGCTCCGTCGGCCAGGAGAAGGCGCGGACCGCATGCGGGGCAGGCGTTGGGCTGGGCGTGAAAGCGGCGGTTCGCCGGGTCTTCGTATTCGGCCAAACAGCCCGGGCACATGATGAAGGGCGCCATGGTGGTGAAAGGGCGGTCGTAGGGAATACCGGTGATGATCGAGTAGCGGGGGCCGCAGTTGGTGCAGTTGATGAAGGGATACCGGTACCGGTGGTCGGCGGGGTCGAACAGCTCCCGGAGGCAGTCCGGGCAGACATCACAGTCGGGGGAGAGCTGCACGCTCCCTCCCTTGCCGCCGCTCGGCAGGATAACGAAACCATCTTCCCTGCAAAGGGGGATATCTTCAGATTTTATGTCGGTGATGGCGGCAAGCGGGGGCGCCTCGGTCTCCATCCCGACAAGAAAGGCGCTTATACCGGTTTCCTCGCCCTCCGCCTCCAGTAGAACGCCTCCCGAACTGTTTTGCACCCATCCGCTCAGCTGGTGATTCCGGGCAAGCCTGAAGACAAAGGGACGGAACCCTACCCCCTGGACGATGCCCTCTATTTCGACTCTTATCCGCCTGATAGGACCCTCTTCTTTACATCCAGCGTCATCCGGCAAAAAATCCGTGGTTTGTCTCATGCAGCTAGCTGCCAACCGTCACCCTCTGCTTTTTAACCCCTTCCGCCAGCCACTCATACCAGGCGTCCATCCCCTGGCCGGTCCTGGCGGATTCCTCGAAGATCCTGATGCCGGGGCTGACACGGCGGGCCATCTCCTGGCACGCCTCCATGTCGAAATCGAGGTGGGGGAGGAGATCCACCTTATTCATCAGAATGAGGTCGGCGGCATGGAACATCTGCGGATACTTGAGCGGCTTGTCCTCTCCCTCGGTAACGCTCAGTACCGCCACCTTGTGGTCTTCTCCCAGGTCGAAGGCTGCGGGGCAGACGAGGTTGCCGACATTCTCGATGAAGAGGATTTCAAGGCTGCCGAGGTCGAACTCGTCGATTGCATGGCAGATCATGTGGGCATCCAGGTGGCAACCGGCGCCGGTATTTATCTGCTTGACCGGAACTCCGGTGGCGGCTATCCGCCTGGCATCGTTGTCGGTCTGCTGGTCTCCCTCGATGACGGCGCAGCGAAATTTTCCCGCCAGGTGGCGGAGGGTCCGTTCCAGTATGGTAGTCTTGCCGGAGCCGGGGGAGCTTACCAGGTTCAGGACGAATACCCCCTTCTCCCGGAAAAGTGCCCGATTCCCCGCAGCCAGACGGTTGTTCTTGCCCAGGATGTCGGTTTCCACGCTGATCGTTTCCGTAGCAACCCCATCGTGATGGCGATGCTCGTGCTTATGACCATGTTGGTGTGAGTGATCGTGCCCATGGTCATGACCATGTTTGTGATCATGCTCGTGGTCGTGATGATGGTTTCCTTCGGGACCGCAACCGCATGTTGTACACATATTTATTCTACCTCCAGTTCTTTAACTCTCAGTTCCTCGCCGGAAAGGATGTCAAGTTCGTATCCGCCGCAGGCGGGACACGTTCCATAGTAGGACTTCACTTCAAATTCGGCGGCGCAATCCCGGCAGCGACCCCTACCCGGTATGCAATCAATGACCAGACGCGCTCCATCAAGCAGAGTTTCCTTTGTGCAGGCCTCGAAGCAGAATTCAATCGCATCAGGCATGACATTGCTGAGCGCGCCTATCTCCATAACAACCGAGAGTATACGCTTGCCTGCGGCAGCGCTCTCACATATTTCCACGACACCTTGGACTATCGACAACTCATGCACTAAGAAACCACCTTTCAAAAAAACCGATACTACTAACCCTCATTAATTACAGTTTCATTCTTCGAATTGATCTCGATTTCGTCTTTTCCTTCGGAAGCCTTTTTGAAATTCCTGATGCTCTTGCCGAAGGAGCTCCCTATCTCCGGCAGCTTGCCGGCGCCGAATACCACCAGCACGATAGAGAGAATGATTAACAATTCAGGCACGCCGAATCCGAACATGTAAGCCTCCATAAATTTGGGTTTATACTGCTAATGGTGCAATTTTTTTCCGGCCGAATAGCAGCGCCGTCCAGACGCTCACCTCGTACATCGTATAAAGAGGCACCATGATGACGAACATGGTTATCAGATCGGCGTGAAATGACGCGACGATGGCGCTCGCCAGCAGGGCGTACTTGCGGTTCCGGGCGAGCAGGCCGTGCGTTACGATTCCCAGGCGGGAAAGCAGCAGAGAAATAACCGGCAGCTCGAATATAATTCCGAAAATCAGGATCAAACGCAGACAGAAGTCGATGTATTCGCTCAGATTGAACCAGCTCTGCAGCCCTTCCGCTTCATAGGAGAGGGAAAAATTGATAATGACCGGCCAGATGAACATGAGGAAAAAAACCGCGCCGACGCAGAAGCTTACCGTACCGGCGGTGACAAACGGCAGAACGAAGCGTTTCGACTTGAGGTCGAGACGCGGCGCGATCAACAGCCATACCTGGTAAAAAATAACCGGGAGTACCAGGAACAGACCGGCGATGCCGGATATCTTGCACTGGATGAAAAACGGTTCCAGGGGGGTGCTGTAGTTCAACCGACGTTCCTTGACGGAAGAGACCAAGTCTTTGTCCAGCTTGTAGTGATCGTAGAGTGCGGGCAAGCGCTCCTTGACCTTCAGGTAGGCCGCTTTTTTCAAGTCGGTCAGGTAGGTCTTGCCGGTTATCGGCTTTTCAACGAAACTCAGCAGGCCCGTGGAAAAGTTCCAGAAAACTCCCATGCCAATGACAATTGCTACGACCATGACAATCAGCCGCTTTCGCAGCATCGTCAGAAGTTCGATTACAGCCGGCATTTTCCAGTCAATCATTGAATATCCTTAACCATGGTGCCGGCCTGTTTTGGCAATTGCTTCAATCGAACCGCGGCGGCATTCCGGATCATTTCGCTATTATCGCTCTCGCGGATGCTTTTCAGAATCCCGATGGACTCAGGCATCCTGGAAGTTCCCCAGATAATCAACCACCGACCATCTTATCAGCTCGTTGGCGTTGCTCATTTTTTTCAGGATTTCATTCCTGTATTTTTTGCTTTTGATTGTTCCGAGATCTCTGATCGCCATGCCGGATACATCTGGATTTGATGAATCCAAGTGCTGTCGAAACAGGGCTTCTGCCAGGGTAGCATCGGACTTCATCATGGCCCTGGCGGCGGCTCTACGCACCCTGCTCGGCTTTTTTGTGTCGTTATAAGTATTGACGAAACATGAATTTCCGGCTTTACCGCTTAGAGCCTGGATTTTATCGTTATATTCAGTAATTTTTGTTTCTTCAACCGCGTGGGCAAGTTGCCATACATTGTAATGATAATACAATCTGTCTTTCGATAACCAGCCAAGCGAAACGACAACCAATACAATTGCAAGCAAAAATGTTGGTTTTTTCATAGAGGCTGATCAGGCGCAAACTTCACTTGCAGCCGCCTCATGCGCCTTTTCCGGTTCCACCTTCTCTTTCGCGGCGTTTTCCCTGGCTAACCGCTCCTTTTCCTCGGCGGCCCGGGACTCCTCCTCCATATTCCTCTTGAAATCGTTCGTGGCCTGTTTGAACTCGGCCAGTCCTTTCCCCAGGGAGCGGGCCAGTTCTGGTAGCTTTTGCGGACCGAGCACAACCAGCGCGATGACCAGGATTATTATCATTTCCGGCATTCCTATTCCAAACATGACTGCTCCTATCTCATTATATTCGGTCTATTTCTGTCTTAACCGCCTTGATCAGCGCGGGAAACATCTCCTGGACTTGTGGGGAAAGCTCGACGCCCCAGTCGATCCGGGCCGGTTCAATGCCGATCACCACCGCCTCCGGCGTGGTTTGCCGCCCCGCCATAAATAGGGTCCGTGGTTTTCGTGCCATATTGAAAAATTACATCAGATCGTTTATTTTGTCAACTTGGAAGCCTGACTTGGAAGCCTGACCCAAAGCCCATGCAAAGCCCATGATGACCCAAAGCCCAAAGACCCCAATAGCGTTCCCTTTATGACGCCGCTTTCTCGGCCATCGGCGCCACCGTGACCTATGCCCGGGAACTGGTGAATCAGGATTACAACGTGAATGGCATCACATTTACGGTGACTTATGGCGAGGATAACCGTTCGCGGACCGCTCCCGGTCGGATTGCCGATCTGAAACAACGGGCGCTCGCCGGAGAGGAGATAGAATAGCTGCAGAACCTGCTGATCGGGGTTAACATTCGCGAGAAGCGGGTGCTGGATGCCTTGCTGAAGTTTGAGCGCGAAGCCGGGTTTGACCAGTTTATCGACATCGGCGAGGCCACGACGGAGAAGCTGGCAAAACTGGCGGCGTTCATTTCCAAGAGCATCAGTGCACAGTCACAGAGCCTCGGCACCGGCGGGGCAAGCAAGGTGCTGACGTTCTGACAAAAACGGACTGGACAGCTTGAAATACCGGCAAGATCAGCTATTCTATCCTGAGCTCTACCACATGCGAGCACAAAGGATCAGCCATGGAAATGCAGCAACGGGTTCTCTTCGTCGATCCGGCAACCGGCTTTTACCGGGTTTCAAAATACAGCTTTGAGCGCTACTTCGGCCCGGTAGACCTGGGCGTTCACCTGACCGAACAGTTCAAAAGTCTGAATTTCGGGGTCGGCATCTTTGCCGGATCGATCTTTCCCGGCTCCAACCGAATGGTAGTGACCGGATTTTCTCCCTGCTGGCAGGGCTTCTACATCAGCTCCATGGGGGGGGCCGGCCTGGTGTTCGACAACCTGGGGATCAACATGCTAAGCCTGGTAGGCAAAGCAACCGTACCTTCAGTGCTCTACCTGAACCGTAACCATGGTGAAGAGATCCAGGTAGAGGTGATCCCGATCGATGTCGCTGCAGTCTGGGCCGGCGGACGCCAGGGGGTCTACAGTCTGACCGACCGGGTGTTTGAGCTGTTCGGCAAGCGTTACGAAAACGATCCGCGCATTCTGGTGACCGGACCGGCCAGTCTACAGACCGACATCGGGGGGATCATGTCGGTGCCGATCACCAATGGCAAGATCAGCTATGTCGATACCTGGGCCGGTCGAGGCGGCTTCGGCAGCCAATTGCTGCAGGAGCACGGCATTGCCGCCATCATCTTCGGGGGGACGGTAGTAAACGATGATTTCCGCGATCATAAGGTGGCCGATGAGTGGTTCCAGCAGAAGTACAACCAGCGCTTGATGCACAAAGACCTGGAGGCGACCAGCAAATACCGTTTCGATGCAAAGATCGGGACCGGCGGCACCTTCGGGGTTAATTACGCCGGTATGGGTGGGCGGATCATGGCATTCAACTACCGCACCATCTTCCAGACAGAAGGGGAGCGCTTGGAACTGCAGCAGAAACTGGTGGTCGATCACTATCTCAAACAGTTCAACGAAGAGACCATTGTTCCGAAATACCAGGCCACGTGCGGCGAACCATGTGTAGCGGTCTGCAAGAAGATGCATGGTCCCTACAAGAAGGACTACGAACCGTACCAGACCATGGGACCGCTCTGCGGCATCTTTGACCAGCGAGCGGCTGAACAGCTCAATCATCACTGCGATGCCATGGGTTTTGACGCCATTTCCGGCGGCGGGGTGCTGGCCTGGCTTCTGGAGCTGCTGCACGAAAGGGTGCTGACCCCTGAAGAATTGGGGGTCAGCAGGCTGCCCCGCTGGGATTTGGCCGGTTTCGCCGTAGTGGCGGACTCGCTGCACAACGCCGAACTGGGGTGTGAACTGATCGACGCAATCTTGGAGCGGCGTGGCCTGCTCGATTTCCGGGAGGGGGTTCGCAAGTGGAGCCGAACCCATTCGCACGACAAGGGGGTGCCCCTGCACGACCGGCTGGTCTACATCTCCTTCGGCCGGCGGGGCTGGATGGTGCCGAATCAGTATTGGACAGCCGGAGCCCTGGCGCCGATGGCGATCATGGGGAAATACTACATGGTCTACTCTAATGAGTTCATCCCTCCCCGGGAACTGGGGCGGCGATGTGCCGAGCGATTGCGGCAAGAGTTGGTGCTGGACAACCTGGGGATCTGTCGCTTTCACCGTGGATGGGCCGAAGAACTGCTACCGGAGGTGATGGGGGCGCTCTATGACCGCAAGGAACTGTTCAACCGGTCTATCGCTGTGTTGGCAAGCCGTCTGCACAGCCACAACTGCCCAATCTTCTGGGAGTCGGAACGAAATATCGACTTTATCCTGACATTTTTGCGGCGAAAGCAGGAGGTGGACGGCGATCAAAATCCGGAACTTGCGGTATGGCTGGATAAGTTTGCCGTTGATCGACTGGAGGCGGCAAAGGAATTTTGGTACGAGACACTGAAGGGAATCGACGAGAGCCTGCGGGAGTTTTTCTGAATGGGGAGTGCTGCCTGGAAACGATTCTTGCTTTTATCCTTAAAACGGCAGTTACTCACGCAAAGGCGCAAAGCTCGCTAAGAAAGTCAAATACTTACAAACATAAAGGCCTTAACCAAACAGGTGAAAGAATACAATCTTGCACAGGTCAGGGGGTCAGGCTTGGAGCCTGAGACCCCAATAGCGATCGCTGGTCGCGTTGCTGACTGTCACTGCCGGCTGCGCGCCGACCGTTTGGCGCTGGTGTGACGAAGCTCGCCAGGCTGACCTGCTCATAGCTGCGAACGAGGTCGAGCAGCTGACAATTACTATCTGCTGGCGTTGACCAAGGGCCAGCTCATCGAGCAGTCACTGCTCGCCGATCGTCAGCGCCGGGAGGAGGCGGCCCGGCAGCTGGCGGAAGAGGCCCGTCGCGAAGAGACCCGCCGCAAGGAACTCGCCGAACGGGCCGAACGGGCCGAACAGGAGCAGCGTCAGGTAAAGGAGCGCGAGGCGGCCATCGCCAAACTGAGGGCTGAGCTGGAGCTGGCTGCCCAGGCGGAAGCCCGGCGCAAGCAGGAACGCTCCCGCCAGCTCCGGGAAAAGCCGCTGCCTACACACCATACCGTCAAGCGTGGCGAGACACTGCCGCAAGTCGCGGCCCAGGCAGATGTCTACAACGAAGCATCGCTGTGGCCCCTCATCTACCGGGCAAACCGGGACCAAGTCCGCGACCCGCGAGTCATCTGGCCCGGACAGGTACTCCGCATCCCCCGCAATTACAGCCGTGACGACCTGGCAGAGGCCCGCCGCTACAGTCAGGAACGACCTCTTCGCTGGCGGTTCAAATCCCCTGTTTTTTAGCCAAACTGAAGGAATTCAGCCAGCCAAGAGTGCGCTATTTTTGCTTGACATCCAAAAAGCGTTTGTATATCGTTTGCAAAAATTTTCGGCCAGGATGATATATGGCTAATTAGTTGAATCCGCAGGCTTTCAGCATCGACCAGGACCCCGGGCAAGTATGGCGGCAATGATCACGACAGGCAACGTTGGCGGTCTGACATAAAAACCAAGGAGAGAACATGACTACTAAGACGATTATCTGGACCGAAATTGACGAAGCACCTGCATTGGCAACCTATTCTTTGCTCCCCATTGTCCAGGGATTCACCAAGGGCACCGGCGTTGCCGTCGAGACACGGGACATTTCGCTGGCCGGCCGGATCATCGCCAACTTCCCGGAGAACCTGACCGAAGCACAGCGGATCCCCGATTATCTGACCCAGCTGGGTGACCTCACGCTCTCCCCGGACGCCAATATCATCAAGCTGCCGAACATCAGTGCCTCGGTTCCCCAACTGAAAGAGGCCATCAAAGAGCTGCAGGAGCAGGGCTATAACGTTCCGGATTATCCCGAGGTGCCGAAAAACGATGCCGAAAAAACGATCCAGGAGCGGTATGCCAAGGTTCTCGGCAGCGCCGTCAACCCGGTTCTGCGCGAAGGTAACTCCGATCGCCGCGCTCCCCTTTCGGTGAAGAACTTCTCCAAGAAGCACCCCCACAAGCTTGGCGCCTGGACTCCCGATTCCAAGTCGGAAGTCGCCCATATGACTACCGGCGATTTCTACGGCAACGAGAAGTCCGTGACTATGGATGCGGTGGTTGGTTTCAAGATCGAGCTGGTGGGCAAGGATGGCAAGACCATCGTGCTCAAGGACAAACTGACCTCTGTCGCCGACGAGATCCTTGATGGCACCTTCATGAGCAAGAAGGCGCTGAAGCAGTTTTATGCCGATCAGATCGAAGATGCGAAAAAGAATGGCCAGCTGTTGTCGCTGCACCTCAAGGCCACCATGATGAAGGTGTCTGACCCGATCATGTTCGGTCATGCCGTTTCTGTTTTCTACAAGGATGTGTTCGACAAGCATGCAGCAACCTTCGAGGAGCTGGATGTCAACCCCAACATGGGTCTTGGTGACCTCTACAATAAGATCCAAAGCCTGCCGGCGGCCAAGAAAGCCGAGATCGAGGCTGACATCCAGGCGGTGTACGCCAAGCGTCCGGCCCTGGCCATGGTCGACTCGGACAAGGGAATCACCAACCTGCATGTGCCCAACGACATCATCATCGACGCCTCCATGCCGGTCGTCGTGCGTGAGTCGGGCAAGATGTGGAACGCGGAAGGGAAGCTGCAGGACACCAAGGCCATGATCCCCGACCGCTGCTATGCCACCATGTACAAGGTGATCATCCAGGACTGCCAGAAGTACGGTGCCCTTGACCCCGCCACCATGGGTTCCGTACCCAACGTCGGTCTCATGGCACAGAAGGCAGAGGAGTATGGCTCACACCCGACAACATTTGAAATCCCCGTAGACGGGACCGTCCGTGTCGTCGATGTCAACGGTAAGGTGCTCATGGAGCATGACGTGGAAGCCGGCGATATCTGGAGAATGTCCCGGGCCAAGGACATCCCGATCCAGGACTGGGTCAAGCTGGCCGTGAGAAGAGCCAGGGCCACCGGCGCCCCGGCCGTGTTCTGGCTGGACAAGAACCGCGCCCACGATGCCCAGCTCATCGCCAAGGTGGAGAGGTACCTGAAGAATCACGACACCGCCGGCCTGGAGATCAAGATCCTTGATCCGGTCGCGGCGATGCGCTACTCCTTGGAGCGGATCCGCAAGGGTCTGGATACCATCTCCGTCACCGGCAACGTCCTTCGCGACTACCTGACCGACCTGTTCCCGATCCTGGAAGTCGGCACCAGCGCCAAGATGCTCTCCATCGTGCCGCTGTTGGCCGGTGGCGGTCTGTTCGAGACCGGTGCAGGGGGCTCAGCTCCCAAGCACGTACAGCAGTTTCAGAAGGAAGGGTACCTGCGCTGGGACTCCCTGGGTGAATTCTCGGCCCTGGCCGCCTCCCTGGAGCATTTGGCTGCCACCTTCAAGAACGACAAGGCCCATATCCTGGCCGAGACCCTGGACCAGGCCATTGCCAAGTTCCTGGACAACAACAAGTCGCCTGCCCGCAAGGTGGGCCAGATCGACAACCGGGGCAGCCACTTCTACCTGGCCCTCTACTGGGCTCAGGCGCTGGCCGAGCAAGGCAAGGACGCCGGGCTGAAGGCCCGTTTTGCCAAGATCGCCCAGCAACTGGGCGACAGCGAGGCCAAGAACAACGAAGAGCTGCTGGCAGCCCAAGGCAAGCCGGTGGATATGGGCGGCTACTATCACCCGGACAAGGTGAAAGTCTCCAAGGCCATGCGCCCCAGCGCGTCCTTGAACGCGATCATTGACGCTCTCTAGAACAAGAGCAGGCAGATACCCTGAAGGATACCAATCAAGTTGAAAAGAAGGATGAAAACGAAGATGTTGTCGATGCTCAGGGACTTCTCGACCAGGAAGCCTGTGAAGAATTCCAGTCCCGTGTCAAAGCCGCGTCAAAGCCGCGTTCATGGAAAAGAACCACGCCGACGTTGAACAGGAGGGCCAAGCCGACACATACGCCGAACCATACGAGCGCTTCCCTCATGCCGATGACATGACCAACGAAAAGATGATCATCTTTTCGAATTTTTTGATATTTTCTATCATGCCGTCTCCTTACTTAGACTGTAGTCCGTCGGCGAATCGCTTTTTCTATCTCGATGATGACATAGAAGATGAAGGAAGCGGATATAATCAGCCCCCATTCCCGAAGACCGATCGCCTGGCTGCCGAACGCGGTATGCATTGCCGGCAGATAGGTGAAAAGCAGCTGGAGCAGAATCATGATGCCGACGCCGACAAGAAGCCAGCGGTTGCTGAAAAGGCCGATCTTGAACATGGAATGGCGCAGAGAACGGCAGTTGAACAGATAGAACAGTTCACCGAAAACAAAGACGTTGACCGCACAGGTACGCGCCGCAGCCACGCTGTTCCCTTGCTGCAGTTCCCATTGGAACAGGCCGAAAGAGCCCACGAGCAACAGAAAACCGACAATCCCGATTTTCATCATCAACTCCCTGGTCAAAAGCGGTTTTTGCGGGTCCAGGGGTGGTCGCTGCATGATCCCCGGTTCCTTCGGCTCGAACGACAGCGTCAACCCCAACAGCACCGCCGTGGTCATGTTAATCCAGAGGATCTGCACCGGCAGTATCGGCAGCTGGGCGCCGGCAAAGACCGCCGCCAGGATCACCAACCCTTCGCCGAGATTGGTGGGGAGGGTCCAGGTGATGAACTTGACCAGGTTGTCGTAGACCCCGCGTCCTTCTTCGACCGCCGCTTCGATGGAGGAAAAGTTGTCATCGGTCAGCACCATGTCAGCCGCCTCCTTGGCAACCTCGGTGCCGGTAATCCCCATGGCCACCCCGATATTGGCCTCGCGCAAGGCCGGAGCGTCATTTACCCCGTCGCCGGTCATGGCGACAATATTGCCTGACACCTGCAGAGCCTCCACCAGCCGCAGCTTCTGCTCTGGAGCAACGCGGGCGAATACCGTCGTCCGCTCCACTGCAGTGATCAGCTCCACGTCGGAAAGCTCTGCCAATTCCCTGCCGTTCAGCGCCAACAGCTGGCCCGCTTCGTCGGCGTCTCCCTTCAACCCGATTTGTCTGGCTATGGCGGCGGCGGTAATAACGTGATCACCGGTGATCATTTTTACCCTGATTCCGGCAGCCTGACAGACCTGCACTGCGACAACGGCTTCGGGCCGGGGGGGATCGATCATCCCCTGCAGGCCGAGAAAGGTGAGTCCCCCGGCTACATCGCCATGCTCCAGCTCAATGAAGGAGTGGTGCCGCTCGGCACGGGCGAACGCCAGAACCCGCAGACCCTTCTCTGCCATCTCTGCTGCCGCCCGGTGGCAGTCGTCAGATTCCAGAGGGATCAATTCCCCTGTGCGGGAGAGAGTCCGGCTGCAACGAGCCAGGACACTTTCCACTGAACCCTTGAGATAGACCACACTACTGTCGATGCTGCCATGCTGTGTCGCCATATACTGATATTGTGACTCGAAGGGGATGACGCCATGGCGGGGCAAATCTGCTGAAAACTGCTCCCATTCAAGATCCGCCTTGCGGGCAGTCACAACCAGCGCCGCTTCGGTCGGGTCCCCCTCCACCCGCCACTCATCCCCGGCCTTGACCAGGACGGCATCATTGCAAAGCAGCCCGGAGATCAGACATTCGCGCAGCGCAGGCATGTTCAACGGGGTTATGCGTTCTCCGCCACGGTTAAACCTAAAAACGGCAGATGAAATGCCAAAAATGTTGTAACATCCCGGCAGCACTTCAGATTACCTGTCAGGAGGATTCACCAAATGATATTCAGGCCGTTGAACGTCCCTCTCGGGTTGCCGTTGATACCTTTGCCGGTCGTATCCATGTTGAGTGGGACCCGGATGCAGCGGTTACACCGATGGGGCAGCTTCCCTTCTTCATTGAATTCCTGAAGGTCAGTGGCCTGTATGACGCCTTTGTTGCCGAGTGCCCGCTTCGTTATACAAGCCCGAACGCACCGAAGGTTCGAGATGTTCTGGGGACCCTTTTGCTGTCAATTCTTACCGGCCACAAACGTTACGCCCACATCACCACCATCCGCAGCGACCGGGTCAATCCGGAACTTTTGGGGATGAAAGAGATCGCAAGCGAGGATTCCATTCGTCGTGCTCTTGCCGCCATGGATGAAGTAGAAGCAATTGCTTGGGCCGACCGGAGTCTGGCCAACAGCACCCGTCCCGTGCTCACGCTTGCTCCGTGGATACTGGATACCGACAACACGGTCAAATGCCTGTACGGAAAACAGGAAGGGGCCGTCAAGAGCTACAACCCCAAGAAGCCGGGACGGCCTTCTCATGCCTATCACAGCTACTTCATGGCCAACACCCGGATGGCCCTCGGCGTGGAGGTGGAAGCCGGGGACAAGCATACCGGCAAACACGTATCCGTGGGCTTGTGGCAGCTGCTTGACGGCCTGCCCAGAGAACTTTGGCCGGACTTTATCCGGGGCGACGTTTCCTTTGGCTCTGAAGCGATCATGCACGAAGCAGAAGAGCGCACTCTCCACTACCTGACCAAACTCCGTTTGACCGCGAATGTCAAAAAGCTCATCAACCGGCTGATCGCAAAAGGCGAATGGGTTGATGCCGGTCAAGGCTTCAAGGGCTGTGAGTCCACACTCAGCCTAACCGGTTGGAGCAAAAGTCGCCGGGTCATCGTCCTCAAGCGGCCGATCCGGGGAGAGGTGCTCATAAGCGACGAGCAAATGAATCTGACGTTCATCGAAACCGAGGACGGCGTCAGAAAGTACGAGTACCAAGTGCTGGTCACCTCACTTACCGATGAAATTCTCACCATCGCTCAACACTACCGGGACCGGGGCGACTGCGAGAACTGTTTCGATGAACTGAAAAACCAGTGGGGCTGGGGTGGCTTTACCACCCATGATTTGCAACGCTGTCGGATCATCAGCCGACTGGTGGCACTGGTCTACAACTGGTGGTCTCTCTTCGTGCGCCTGGCAAATCCCGACATACACCACGAAGCCATTACCAGCAGACCGCTTATGCTGCACTCTGTCGGCAGACAAACAAGCCATGCCGGTCAGACAATAGTTACCATTACCGGCACCCATGCAAAAGCATCAGTCGTACAGACTGCAATGCGAGAACTGGCGTGCTTTTTCAAAGAACTTGCCCGTACTGCGGAGCAGTTGGGGGTAGTGGAACGAGTCAAGTTGATTGCCCGGCGGGCATTCAGGAAGTTACTTGCTTCGCCGCCACTTCTACCCAGCCTGAAATTGCTACCGGCTACGGGGTGAATTCAATCAACTGCCGTTTTTAGGTTGAAACCTGCGAACAGCGCCTGTCACCATCCTATACGTATTCAAGAACTCAGGTTGATGCTGTCTAACAGCTCTCCCCCGGGCCCGTAGAGTTTCATCTGCAGCGGCATCCGTCCCAAGGCATGTGTTGAACAGGAAAGGCAGGGATCATAGCAGCGGATGCCATGCTCAACCCGGTTCAACAAACCTTCATCCAGCCGTCCGTTGCTCAGGTACCGTTTGGCGATCTGCAACACGGTGCGGTTCATGGCCCGGTTGTTGTGTCCCGTGGCGATGATCAGGTTGACATGGTTCAGGAGGCCATTGTCATCCACGTGATACTCATGGAACAGCACCCCGCGCGGGGCCTCAACCACCCCGATCCCGACCCGGTTGTTGGTGCGGGCGTGGCTGCGCACGTTGGTATCCAGGATTTCCGGATTGTTCAGCAGGGCATCCATAGTTTCCAGGCAAAACAGCAGCTCGATCAGTCGCGCCTGGTGGTAATAGAAGCTCCCCTGGACCGGACCGCCCCCCTCGCCAAATAGGCGGAAGCGTCGCAGTTCCTCTTCCGCCAGGGGGGTGGCTGCGTGGCTCGCCACGTTAAGGCGGGCCAGAGGGCCCACCCGGTACATGCCGGCATCGGTTTCGTGACCCCGTGGCTTATAGTAGGGAAACTTGAGATACGTCCAACTCTCCTCCGCCTCGCCGATGATGTCGCCAAACCGGGTTGGATCGAAGCCATCCTCAAGGCAGGTGCCCGATTCGTCTACCATCCGCAGGGTACCGTCATAGTGCTCCAGCCCCCCATCGGCCCCCACCAGACCCATGAAGAGACTGGGGAAGTTACCGTAGCAGCCAGCTTCCTCCGTCATGCGCGCCAAGGCTTCGTTTCCCAGGGTAAGGGCCGTGCGAGCGGTTGCCATCGCTTCCGGCAGCCCGGCGGCAATCCAGTCCCGCTTTTCCGGGGAAAGCGGTTCCCGCACTCCGCCGGAGACCGCCCAGGCCGGGTGGACAGCGCGGTCACCGATCAGGCGGATCACATCCTGGCCAAACTGCCTGAGCCGGATACCCTCCTTCGCCAGTTGAGGCATTGCCTCTAATAGACCGATCAGGTTGCGCTTTTTGGGATCGCTTTCCATCCCCAGCAGCAGGTCGGGACCGGACAGCAGGAAGAAGCTCAAGGCATGGCTCTGCACCAGTTGGGCGCAATGCATCAGCCGTCGCAGTTTTTCCGCTGCCGGCGGTATCTTCACCCCCTTGAGGGCATCTCCGGCCTTGGCCGAAGCCAGAGCATGGCTGACCGGGCAAATGCCGCAGATCCTCTCCGTTATGGAGGGCATCGCACGATAGCTGCGACCCAGGCAGAACTTCTCAAATCCCCTGAACTCAGTCACATGGAATCGGGCATCAGCCACCTGGCCGGCGTCATTCAGATGAATGGTGATCCTGGCATGCCCTTCGATACGGGTTACCGGTGAAATCGTGATAGTCTGTGTCATGCATTCTCCCTGATACTGATAAACTGTTCGCGTTACCCGAATGTTTTCTGTTCCGCGCTCAACTGCACCGGTTCACCCTGCAGCAGGGCCGAAAGCGCCGCCCAGATCCGCTCCGGGTCCGGGGGACAGCCGGGGATGTAGGCATCCACCGTAACCACCTGATGCAGCGGCAGCACCCGTGGCAGCAGCGCCGGCAACTCCTGCACCGCTTCCGCCCCATGGGGGGCACTGCCGGGACCGGCATGATAGACGGCGGTCAGCAGGTCATCAACCGTAAAAAAGTTTCTCAGGCTGGTAACGCTACCGGTTACGGCGCAATCGCCGAAACTCACCAGAATGCGACTCCGCTCCCTGATCTGCTCCAGCAATTCCAGATTATCCACATTGGCAACCGCCCCTTCGATCAGGGCCACGTCCACCCCTTCGGGAAATTCCTTGGCATCTACCAGGGGGCCGTAGACCAGTTCGATGGAACCGGCGATCTCCACCAGACGCTCCCCCAGGTCAAGAAAGCTCATGTGACAGCCGGAACAACCGCCCAGCCAGGCAGTGGCCAGACGCAGTATTGGTGACGGCCGGTTCATAGCCTCCTCCCTTTCGCGACCAGACGGCGGCGCTCAAGAATCCGCAGCAAGAATTCCCGCTCCTTGACCATCTCGCCAACGGTGGCGCCCTTTTTGAACAGGGCTCCGGTGGGGCAGATCTGGACGCACTTGCCGCAGTCAGTACAGCTTGGGCTCTCTCCCCACGGGCGATCCAGGTCTGCTACTATCCGGCTGGTAACTCCCCGACCGCAAACATCCAGAGTGTGGGCGCCTTCCACGGCATCGCAGATCCGCACACAGCGCAGGCAGAGGACGCAGCGGTTATGATCCAGGGCAAACCGCTCACGGCTGGCGTCCATGGGAAGAAGCTGGTGAAGATAATCGAATCGGACATGATCCACTCCCAGTCGCGCCGCCAGGGTCTGAAGTTCGCAGCTGTTGTTCTGAACACAGACCGAGCAGGTGTGGGTTCGCTCCGCCAGCAGCAGTTCAATGATGATCCGCCGGTACTCGACAATGGTGTCACTGCCGGTAACGACCACCATCCCCTCCTGTGCCTGGGTCATGCATGCCGATACCGGGCGGGAGCTCCCCTGCAGTTCAACTAGACAGAGCCGGCAGCCACCCATCGGCTCAAGCCCCTCCATGTGGCAGAGTGTCGGGATCTCGACGCCATGCTCCCTTGCTACCTCAAGAAGCGTCTGCCCCTGCTGCGCTGCAATCATTTCACCATCCATCATAAGAGTAATGGCAGGCATCAGAAATCCTCCCCGTTAACTCGCCCCGTCGCGATGCGGTGCAGCAGTTCATCTGCCATCTGGTGTATCGGCAGTTCGCTCATGGCGCATACTAGATCAGATCCGCCTCACTAGGTCGCTGCACCGTCAGCAGCAGTCCCCGGCTGCAGGGTCCCAGGCAGCCGGTTCCCACCACTTCCAGTTCCGCCGGAGTTTTGGAGAGGCCCACTTTTTCACGCAGAGCTGTCACAACTGCTTCCGTCCCGGCAGCCATACAGGGGGGTGCCACGGCAGACCAGCAGGCGCAGCCCCATGCTGTGACGTCGCACCTCCACAGTTTCAGCAAGCTCGGCAAGTTCGGCTCTAGTCATCCTGCACCTCCAGCAACTGCTGGAGTTTCTCCAGCGCTCCTGCAAGGGTCTCGGGGCCGTAGACCCGGTCATCCAGGGTCAGCATTGGCGCCAGACTGCAGTTCCCCAGACAGCGGGCCGTCCCAAGAAAGAGCTTGCCGTCGCTGGTGGTCTGTCCGGCCTGTATCCCGCAGCTCTCCTCCAGCGATTTCACAACCTCTCCAACTCCCTTGACATAGCAGGCTGTGCCGGTACAAACTATGCAACTATGCTCGCCCCTGGGACGCAGGGTAAAAAAATGGTAGAACGTGGCCACACCAAACACCTGGCTTTCGGGTAATTTCAGCTTGGCGGAGACATGGGCCAGCAGCTCCCGGCTCAGGTAACCATAGGCCTCCTGGGCGGTATGCAGCACCTCAATCAGAGCATCCGGCTGAAACCGAAGTCGCTTCATTGCCTGCTCCACCAATTTGAGGCGGGGATCATCAGGAGGAGAAACAGCTTTATAACTATCGGTCATGGTCTCTCTCTTTCGCTCGGCATGTCAACGGGAACTTTTAGAGGATATTAACCAGGATCATAAGTATGCCACAAAAAATCGAAACATCTGCGCAGATTATGTTGAATCTATATGTGTGCAAACCAGGTGCAGATTTCACAGAAGGGGACAGGCCGGCGGCATCTTCAGCGCAACGTGAACAAACACCAGATGAAACCGGATTCCTATTTAAAGCGGGACTTGGCCGAGTCGATGGCCTCGCCGATGGCGGTCCAGGCGAGATCGGCCCCCGCCTTCAGGTCTTGCCAGGCACTCTCTCCGGACTTCTGCACTTCCTCGATCTTCTGGCGGGCCGCGGCCTGCTTTGCCTTCAGGGCCGTAATCTGCTCGGCGTACTCACTCTTGAGTTCGGCCGAGACCTCATCGGCCTTGGCGGCCAGCTTGTCGATATCGGCGTTCCATTCCTCCAGTTTTGCCTGCATCTTGCACACATACTCGTCTCTATTGCTCATGTTTGCTCTCCTTTGGTTGTGGGTTGCTCTGCCTGTCTGCCTGGGTGCTGCCTGAAACTGCCGGACGTTAACCGGTGACGCACCTCTCCCAGCACCGCGTCATCAGCCAACAAATGCAACTGATCGCCGCCGCTTACCACCGTACTCCCGTCCGGCACGACAAATTTGCCATCGCGCTTGATGTAGACCACCAGCACCCCGCCGGGTAGGCGCAGATTGACCAGCTGCCGCCCCGCCACGCCTGAATCCGCAGCGACCGTGATTGCATGCAAGGTGCCGACGGTTACTTCTTCTTCGGTCATCGCCGCGTCCAGCTCCGTTCCGAGTAAGGGCAGTGCTTTGAGGTTCAGCCAGCGGGCCATCACCGGGATTGTCGCCCCCTGCAGCAGCGCCGAGGTCAGAACGATGAAAAAGACCAGATTAAAGATCATCTCCGCCTTGGCAATGCCGGCCACGAGAGGAAAAGTGGCGAGCACGATCGGCACCGACCCGCGCAACCCGCCCCAGGAACATGACGATTTGCATCAGCCAGGCGAGACCGTCGAGGAAGCGGACCAGGCTCTTCTTCTGGACAAAGGCGCTGTTTCCCATCACCATGCCGGCGACGTAGACGGCCAGGAAACCGTTCGCCTTCGACAGGCTGGTCAGGGTGTAGATCAGCGGCACCAGCGTCAAGGTCAGCACTGGGTATAACCCCTCATAATCGAGTTGCAGCCGGTTGATGAGTATCACCGCTCCCCTCCCAAAGAGGTAGCCCAATCCTGCGCCGATAACTATTTGCCACACGACTAAGGGGAGCAGGGAGAGAATGCCGGCCAGCGGATCGGTCAGCAGCATGATCATACCGACCGTCAGGAAGACCGCCATCGGGTCGTTGCTTCCCGACTCCAGCTCCAGCAACGGTTTGAGATTGCCGCGCAGATTGATGTTGCGGAAGCGGAGAACCGCAGAGACAGCCGCAGCATCGGTGGAGGAAACGATCGCCCCGAGCAACAGCCCCTCCAACCAGGAGAAATTCAAGGTCACACGAACAAACCAGCCGAGCAACAGGGCGGTGCTCCCCACGCCGACGGTCGAGAGCGCCAACCCTTCGCGCAGCACCGGTTTGACACTCTGCCATTTGGTGTCCAGACTGCCGGCAAAGAGGATATAGGCCAGAGCAATAACCCCCACCAACTGCACCATAGGGGGGTATCGAAATAGATACCGCCCGGCCCCTCGGATCCGGCCAGCATCCCGACCAGCAGAAACAGCAGCATGGCCGGGATGCCGAGGCGACTGGAGACCTTGCTGGCCAGGATTGCCACCAGAAGCAGGATTGAAACCGCGAGCATGATCAGTTCGATCTGCATCATTATGGACTCTTTCTGCCTCCACTTTTCCTGCGTGGCAACCACACTCTCGCTTCCGTTCCGGCTCCCGACTGACTGGTAATCAGCAGCGTGCCACCATGTTCTTCGCAGATTTTTTTGGCGATCGGCATGACAAGGCCGGTGCCGCCAAATGATGCGCCGATGGCAACCTCCAAGGCGACCTTCTCGTTGGGGGCCCCCATGATGCATCAATTTCCTTGTATCTGACGACATTTTCAAGAATCTCGGTGGAGGGGGTGCCTGGATAGGCGCTGGCAACCGTTACCCCTGCCTCGTGGGCTCCCCGGGCAAAGGCTTCGTTACCGGATAGAATCTCTTTCATTTCATTAGCTCCTCGTACGTATCATCGAATTGCTCTGCTGTTGCATTACCCGGTATTCCTGACACCTCCTGCTATGGCGTTGACCGACAGAAACAGCTCGCCCAGCAGTGTCTCCGAACTGGGATATCCTGCATCACTATCCTGCACCTTTCTCCATGCCCGCAGCAGGTTGATCTGTTGTCGATGCAGGGCTTCAAGCGGTGCTTTACGCAGAGTTATGGCAGCCAACTGCATGGGGCGCCGAACGGCAAGCGACTCACTGAACAGACGGTGAATAAAATTCACCGTCAGCTCGAATTCCTTGTCGATCATTCCGGAAAAATGTGTACGAAGTTCGCGATCATCCACAAGTTCTGCATAGAGGTGCATGATCTCCAGGTCAGCCTGCAGTGTTGCCAGTTCAATGTTCATGAAGAGATAGCGCAGGAGCGGGAAACGGGTAATATCCGCGCAGAGAAGTTCAAAGAACTGAGGGTGAGTTTCATTGAGCCGTGCCAGAGCGGTACCGGCACCATACCAACTCGGCAGCAGGTAGCGTGACTGGTTCCAGCTGAAGACCCAGGGAATGGCCCGCAAATCAGCCAGTGTTCTGCGTCCGGTGCGACGTGAGGGTCTCGAGCCGATCCTCAACTGTTCCATGACATCAATCGGTGTCGCTTGAGAAAAGAACTCCATAAAGCTATCGCTGCAGATCAATTCTTCGTATTTCAGCCGACTGGCATCAACAAGAAATTCCATGATTATTGCCAGTTCCGGCGCCGATGCGTTCGGGCGGGAAACTCTGGCCGTCATGCCGAGAACACCTGCCAGCTGAAGCTCCAGGTTGTAGGTGGCAGTCAAGAGGTTCGAATATTTCTGGGAGATCGTTTCGCCCTGTTCTGTCATGCGGAATGCCCCACGCAGCGACCCATGCGGCAACGCTTCGAGAAACCGGAACGTCGGACCGGCGCCACGTCCTATTGATCCTCCGCGTCCGTGAAAGAAGCAGATATCCGTATCAAAGCGGTTACCGACTTCGGTGAGTTCGAGCTGTGCCTTGTAAAGTGCCCCGTGGCTGGCTATGATGCCGCCATCTTTGCAACTGTCGCTGTAGCCGACCATCACCTGCTGGAGTGGCCTTTTTCTTTCTGCCGTTCCGAGTGTATTTCTGGTTATCGGGTGTGACAAAAACTGTTGCAGAATCAGTGGAGCACCCTGCAAGTCATCAATTGTTTCAAACAGCGGCACAACCCGCAGCAGTGAGCGACATCCCGTCTCTTCATACACAAGCAGTCCAGCCTCTCGCGCCAGCAGGTAAACAGTCAGCAGGTCGGAGCAGTTCCTGGTCATGCTGACGATCAGTGATCCAATGCCGTCATCACCATACATGCGGATGTGATCTGCCAGCACCCGATAGCAGTAAAGAACGGCATCAGCTTCTGCACCGGCCCGAAAGCCGGGAAGCAGAAAGGGACGCGGTGAGGCAAGCTCTCCGGTAAGAAACGTGATGCGCTTTTCTTCCGACCACCCGGAGAAGTCAGAATCCTCAATGCCCGCAGCGGCAAGCAGCTCTGCAACGGCGCGATCATGAAAGGCGCTGTTCTGACGAATGTCCAATACGGCCAAGTGGAAGCCGATCGAATCAACCAGGCGCCGGATGTTGAACAGCTCCATATCAGCGAGGCGCACAGCACCTACTGCCCGGAGTGAACCGTCAAGCATGGCGAGATCCTCTGACAATTCAGACGGTATTTTATAGTGCCCCGAGGTATCGTCCAGAGTCGTCACATGATCACGAAAGGCGGTCAATGGCAGACAGGATATAATGAGGTTGAGTGCCTGACGCCAAGATTCTACCGGATTGCGGGCAATGGCCTCAGCACCGGCGGTTCCGAGGTGTGCCGCCCGATCCTGTATCCATTGCCTGAGAACCTCCGGAACCGGTTGAAGATAATCGGAGAGACTGAACTTGGCGGCCAGATCCACCAGACGGCGACGAATAACCGAGAGAGCATTAAGCCGCAGGTCCTGAAGAGACTCGTGCGTCACCTCTGCCGTGACCAGCGGATGCCCATCCCGGTCGCCCCCAACCCAGGTGCCGAAGCTCAGCCGGGGAAGCTGGTGCTGCATAAAGCTGTCGGTCGCAAACCCTGCATCCTGCCAGGCAGCCTGAAGTCTGTTGTCAAGGATCGGCAGCGTTTCCGGGAATACGTTCTTCAGGTAATGGATAACATTCCTTCGTTCTGACCGCACTTCAGGTTTTTCAAGGTAGATATTGCCGGTACGCCAGAGGAGTTCCAGCAATTCCTTGATCTCATAGCGTATCTGGCGCTGTTCCACTGGTGTCAGTATGGGATTATCCCGCTTTACCAGCAGAAGGTAGAGCGCACGATGCTTGTCAATAACCGACACCCGTTTTGCCTCGGTAGGGTGAGCCGTCAGCACCGGTTCAACATGAACAGCTCCAAGGCTCGCAGCGATTTCGTCTTCCATATAGCCATCGGCTTTCAGCTTCAGCAAGGTATTGCCCCACAAACCCCGCTCAGAGGACAGACCGTTTTCGCTCTCTACCATGCGGCGCACCTGTACCGCAGCATTCTCCTCCACCATTCCGAGCAGTTGAAATGCTATGGAATAGAGCTGACACGCCCGCTCGGCAGCAACCTGATCATTAAATGACCGGGATTCGTCACGCCAGGGGATGATCGATGCGACCTCTTTCTCTCCCAGTTCAAGCAGCACCTCCCGGAAACACTCAAGCAAAAACCGGAGGTCTGCTCCGATTTTGTCCTGTAGCCGTCTGATATCATCATTCATTAATTGCCCCCTTATCCATATGAAAATCTGGTGGATGCGCTGTAGCTGGCTTTACACAATGGCATTATGAGCAGACCGCCCGACAGAGACGATCCCTGACAGCCCGCCATGGCTCGGTCTCCGGCACCGCTTCAATCAGGATTCTGCCGTAGCCGCCTGCATCAAGCCGACGTAGTGAGGCATACAGTGCCTGGCCGTAGTCGATGGGATCGTTCGGCAACAGAAGGCACAGTGTTGTCGGATACAGTTCAGTAACGGTTTTTGTATGACAGAGGATGGCGGCGCTCTGCCCAGCGTCGCCTGAATCTTGAAGTACGGTTGAAAGGTGTGCGGCGGAAATAATGAATGACGAGGTCAGTGGCGCATAGTGCGATGCATGACAGCCCGGCGCCTGCAGCGCATGATTAGATTGGTCGGGGTGAGCGACCTCCCGGCCAAGGGCCTCGCACAGCTCAGGGAGTGAAATGCCACCCGGCCGGAGCAAAATCGGACGGTCATCGACCAGACTTATTATGGTCGATTCAAGCCCCACCTGGCAATCTCCACCATCAAGAATAAGATCGGGCGCTGATCCCAGTTCGTCGCGCACATGGTCGGCACAGGTAGGGCTGATGCGACCGAAGCGGTTGGCGGATGGCGCGGCAACGCCGCCACCGAACTCCCGGAGCAGAGCCTGCGCCACCGGATGGGCAGGCGCCCGGATGCCTACGGTGTCAAGTCCGCCGGTCACCAGATCGGAAACCCTCCGGCTCCGGCAGAGTATGATGGTGAGCGGGCCAGGCCAGAACCGCTCGGCCAGACGCATGGCCGCATCGGGAACATGCCTCGCCCAACGGTCGATCTGGCTCAGATCAGCCAGGTGTACGATCAGCGGGTGGTCGGCTGGCCGCCCCTTGATCCTGAATATCCTGCGTACCGCTCCTTCGTTTTCAGCATCAGCGCCAAGTCCGTAGACGGTCTCGGTCGGAAAGGCAACCACACCGCCGCTACGCAGCAGAATGGTCGCCTTAAACAGTGCACTGGAACTGTTTATGGACGATGATGCTCCCGGGCTCACTTCCCGGCTCCTGTCAGCCGCACCAGAGCCTCCATATACTTTTCGCCGGTTTTGCGCACGATATCCTCCGGCAGTGGCGGTGGTGGAGCAGTTTTGCCCCAGTCCAGCGTCTCCAGATAGTCCCGCAGAAACTGCTTGTCAAAGGAGGGCTGCGGGCCTCCGGGGCGATAGCTGTCCATGGGCCAGAACCGGGATGAGTCCGGTGTCATGCACTCGTCGATGATGATCAGTTCATTGTTGTGGATGCCGTACTCGAACTTGGTATCGGCGATGATGATCCCTTTTGTCGCGGCGATATCCCGTGCACGCTTGTAGATGGCGATGGTCACGTCGCGAATCTTCCCGGCCATGGCAAGCCCCACCAGCTCCACGCACTGGTCAAAGGAGATATTTTCATCATGCTCACCCAGTTCAGCCTTGGTTGAAGGTGTGAAGATCGGCTGCTCCAGCTTGGCTGATTCCACGAGACCGGCGGGCAGCTTGATGCCGCAGATGGCGCCGGTCTTCTGGTAATCCTTCCAGCCGGAGCCGGAGATGTAACCGCGGACGATGCACTCCACTGGCAGGGGTTTGGCCTTTCTCACCAGCATTGAGCGCCCTTCCAAAACCTCGGCGTACTGCTGGCACTGGGCCGGAAAATCTTTCACCTCGGTGGAGATAATGTGATTGGGGATGATGTCCTGCATCTGCCGGAACCAGAAGGCGGATATCTGGGTCAGCACATACCCTTTGTCGGGAATCCCCTCGTTCATGATGACATCAAAGGCGGAGATGCGGTCGGTGGTGACGATCAGCAGGGTCTCGCCCAGATCATAGATATCGCGGACCTTACCGCGGGCAACCAGTGTAAGGTCGGGAAAGCCGGTTTTAAGAATAATAGACATGTTGTGTTTTCCTTTTTGTTGAAATGCCGTTAGTTGATTTTCTGGAACAGGCCGGAATCCTGCCGATATTCCGACAGTTCCCCGGCATTCAGGTCAAAATACCAGCCGTGAAGCGAAAGAGTACCGTCTTTCACCCGCTGATCGATCCAGGGGAAGGAGTGCAGATTTTCAAGCGAGAGCAGAATAGCCGCCTGCTCGGCGGCCCGTTGCTGCAGCTTGGGATCTATGCCCGGCAATTCAGCCAGCACCTTTTCCCGAGCCGACGTAGCTATGGACATCCAGTTGGAGATGAACCCGCCACCCTTGCAGCCGCAAGTCCCTGCCATGAGCGCGTTGATGCCGCCGCACTGGGAATGACCCAGTACGATGATATGCTCCACCCCCAGGTGGCAGACGGCAAATTCAAGTGCCGCGCTGACGCCGTGTTGACCGCTATCTTCGACATATGGCGGAACCAGGTTAGCCACGTTGCGAACCGTGAATATATCGCCCGGGGCGCAATTGGTCAGGATGGCCGGATCAACCCGCGAGTCTGAACAGCCGATGATCATGGTTTTGGGGCTCTGCCCCTGCTTAAGTGGCTCGAACTGCGGGGTCTCCGGGCCGAAATAATCTTTCCGGAAGGTGCGAAACCCGGTTATGAACCGTTCAAGATCTTTCATTGTGCGGACTCCTGTATCGTTGTCATTCAATTAGTGAGTTTTGCCAGGGCCTCATCGGCGGTCAGGTCATAGCGTTCACGCTCACGCCTGGCAGCCTGTTCCAGCGCGCTATCAATCTCCGGGTATTTCAGCGCCAGTATCCGTGCCGCCAACATGGCCGCGTTTCGGCTGCCATCGATGGCCACGGTTGCCACCGGCACTCCCGGCGGCATCTGCACTGTTGACAGCAGGCTGTCCAGGCCGGTCAGCGGGCCGTTCCCCAGCGGCAGACCGATGACCGGCAAACGGGTATGTCCGGCAATGACGCCTGCCAGATGGGCGGCAACACCGGCGCAACCGATCAGCACCTGCACCCCTTCCCGATGGGCGCGGTCAAGATAGGCAAAAACCTTGTCCGGAGTGCGATGAGCCGAGGCGACGACAATTTCGCTTTTAATGCCGAGTTCGGTCAGAGTGTCGCGCACCTTGACAACTGTCGGCAGATCATTGGGGCTGCCGGTGAGGATGCCGACCAGGGTGTGATTCGGGGTGGCAGGGGCGGTTGTAAAACTGTTTTCCATCGTAGTGACTCCTTTATTGAGGTGATGTCACGCTGTCTGGGAGCTGTTGCGCTCCCAGACAGCTTTCTGTTGTTATAGTGCCGCCAGTTTCTGGTAATACTCGAAGCGGCTGGCAGTCCAGGCGGTAGCCTTCTTCATCAGCTCGGCCGCTGCTTCGGGGTTGGCCTGCTGCAACACCTTGTAGCGGTTTTCACCGTAGGCGTAATCCTCAAATGAAGTGGTCGGCGGTTTACTGTCAAGCTGCAGCGGATTTTTGCCTTCTGCGGCCAGGGCCGGGTTATAGCGGTACAACGGCCAGTAACCGCAGGAGACCGCTTTTCTGTTCTCGTCCACACCCTTGGTCATATCAATGCCGTGGGCGATGCAGTGCGAATAAGCAATGATAAGTGATGGTCCGTCATATGCCTCCGCTTCGATAAATGCCTTGACCACCTGGGCCGGGTTTGAAAGGGCAACGTTGGCCACATAGACATTGCCGTAGGCCATTGCCATCATGCCGAGATCCTTTTTGGCCATCGGTTTGCCCCCTGCGGCAAACTGAGCCACAGCGCCGGTCGGGGTGGCTTTGGAGGCCTGCCCGCCGGTGTTTGAGTACACCTCCGTATCAAGCACCAGCAGGTTGACGTTTTTACCGGAGGCAATGACGTGATCGAGACCGCCGTAACCGATGTCGTAGGCCCAGCCGTCGCCACCGACGCACCAGACCGACTTTTTGACCAGATAGTCAGCAAGCGGCAGCAGCTGTACGGCAGCCCGCTCTGTGCATCCCATGAGGGTTTTCTTCAATGTCGCCACCCGTTCACGCTGCAGTTCGATACCGGTCTGGTCGGATTGATCTGCAGCCTTGATTTCTTTCATCAGCGGGATGATCGGTGTGCAGGAACTACAGCTACAGGTCATCAGTTGATCCAGCAGTTCCAGAGCCGATTCGTTGAATTTGTCAATTGCCAGGCGCATACCGAAACCGAACTCGGCGTTGTCTTCGAACAGGGAGTTGGACCAGGCCGGTCCGCGGCCATCGGCCCGCTTGGACCAGGGTGTGGTCGGCAGGTTGCCGCCGTAAATGGAGGTGCAGCCGGTGGCGTTGGCAATCATGGCCCGGTCGCCGAACAGCTGGGACAGCAGTTTCAGGTAGGGGGTTTCACCGCAGCCGACACAGGCGCCGGAATATTCGAAGGTCGGTCGGACCAGCTGGCTGCCGCGCAGGGTATCGAGTTTCAGCGTGGTCGGATCCATGTCGGGCAGCGCCAGGAAGAAGTCGTAGTTGGCGGCTTCCGCTGTCCGCAGCGGCGGCTGGAACTGCATGTTGATGGCCTTGTGCTTCGGGTCTTCCTTGCTCTTGGCCGGGCAGTTGTGGACGCAGGCGCCGCAGCCGGTGCAGTCTTCCGGAGCCACCTGCAGGGTGTATTTCATCCCCTTGAACTCGGGCAGCTTGCAATCGGTGAACTTGAAGGTAGCCGGTGCATCCTTCAGCAATGTGCCGTCATAAGCCTTCATGCGGATAGTGGCATGGGGGCAGACAAAGGAACAGATACCGCACTGGAGGCAGAGGGACTCGTCCCAGACCGGGATGTCAACGGCGATGTTGCGCTTCTCGTACTGTGAGGTGGCGGTCGGGAAGGTGCCATCGACCGGCATGGCCGAAACCGGAAGCTCGTCGCCGAAACCGGCAATGATCCGGCCGGTGACCTCCTGAACGAATTTTGGGGCGTTCCTGGCGACCGTAGGGGGCATGGTGATGCTGCTGTCAGCCGTGGCTGGCACCTCGACCTGGTAAATCTTCTCAAGCGCCGCATCCACGGCAGCGTTGTTCATGGCAACAACTTTGTCGCCCGATTTGCCATAACTCTTCTTGATGGCGTCCTTGATCTCGGTTATGGCCAGTTCCAGCGGGATGATGCCGGAGATCTTGAAGAAGGCGGTCTGCATGATGACGTTGATGCGGGCGCCCAGTCCCAGTTCCTCGCCCAGCTTGATGGCATTGATCACGTAGAATTTCAGCTGTTTATCGATGATCTGCTGCTGTACTTCCCGGGGCATTCTGTCCCAGACCTGGTCATGCTCGAAGGGAGAACAGAGCAGGAAGGTACCCCCCGGTTTGGCCTTGGCCAGCATGTTGTACTTCTCCAAGAAGGTGAAGTTGTGACAGGCAATGAAGTCGGCGTTGTCGATCAGGTAGGGGGCGTTGATGGCCCGTTTGCCGAACCGCAGGTGCGAGGTGGTGATGGTGCCGGCCTTCTTGGAGTCGTAGACAAAGTAGGCCTGGGCGTTATTGTCGGTGGTCTCGCCGATGATCTTGATGGTGTTCTTGTTGGCGCCGACCGTGCCATCGGAACCAAGGCCAAAGAACATCGCTTCGTAGATCCCTTCCATGTCAGTGCGGAAACCCGGATCATATGGCAGGCTGGAGTCGGTGACATCATCGTTGATGCCGACCACGAAATTTTTCTTTGGTTTGGGTAGTTCGAGGTTGTCAAAGACCGCCTTGACCATGGCCGGAGTGAACTCTTTGGAGCCGAGGCCGTAACGGCCCCCGACGATGACCGGATAACCGGCAAAGCTGCAGATTCCATCTGACATGGCTTCACCGATGGCGGTGCGCACATCCAGATAAAGCGGCTCACCCATCGAACCGGGCTCTTTGGTACGGTCCAGGACGGCGATGCTTTTTACCGTTGCCGGCAGGGCCTTGACAAAGGCCTCCAGCGGAAAGGGGCGATAAAGGTGAATCTTGATCACACCCACTTTCTCACCTTTTTTGACAAGGGCGTTCACGGTCTCCTGGACCGTATCCGCCCCGGAACCCATCACGACAACAACCCGCTCGGCATCCGCTGCACCGGTGTACTCCACCAGCTTGTAGCTGCGGCCGGTGATTTTGGCAAATTTGTCCATCTCCTCCTGGACGATGGTGATGCAGGCCGGGTAGAAACGGTTGACGGTCTCACGCCCCTGAAAATAGACGTCCGGGTTCTGGGCGGTGCCGCGTATGACCGGCCGGTCTGGAGAGAGGGCGCGCAGACGGTGGGCGTTGACCAGCCCATCATCAATCATGGCGCGCATGTCGTCAAAGGTCAGTTCCTCTACCTTCTGGACTTCATGGGACGTGCGGAAGCCGTCGAAAAAGTGCAGAAACGGGACACGGGAGCGCAGGGTGGCTGCCTGGGAAATCAGGGCAAAGTCCATGACTTCCTGGACATTGTTGGAGCAGATCATGGCCCAGCCGGTAGAACGGCAGGACATGACGTCGGAATGATCGCCGAAGATGTTCAGAGCGGCCGCAGAGATGGCGCGGGCAGAAACATGAAAGACCGTTGAGGTCAGCTCGCCGGCGATTTTATACATATTCGGGATCATCAGCAGCAGTCCCTGACTGGCGGTGAAGGTGGTGGTAAGTGCGCCGGACTGCAGGGCGCCGTGGACAGCCCCGGCGGCGCCGCCTTCGGACTGCATTTCAGTTACCAGCGGGATCGTGCCCCAGATATTCTTCTCTCCGGCCGCGCTCTTGGCGTCCGAAATCTCACCCATGTTTGATGACGGGGTGATCGGGTAGATTGCAATGACTTCGTTGGTGGCGTGGGCCACGTGGGCAGCGGCGGTGTTGCCGTCAATGGTTACTATTTTTCTGCTCATGAATTGCTCCTTTTTTAGGTGCGTTAACCTGTCTTTATGTGAGCGGGAGAAGAGCGAGGTCCTATCCCGCTTCTCTGGCTATTTTACAATTACGAACTCAGCACGCCGGTTCTTGGCAAAGGTTGCCTCGTCATGGCCGACCATAGCCGGCTTGTTCTCGCCGTAGCTGATTGTCTCCATCCGGTCGGGGCTAACGCCAAGGGTTTCGATATACCGCCGTGCAGCCAGGGCCCGCTTTTCAGCAAGTGCCAGGTTGTATTCGTCAGAACCACGTTCATCGGCATGGCCTTCGATAACTACACGAGTGACCTTGTTTTCATTCAGCCAGCGGGCATTGCGGGTGAGGGTGTCCCGTGCCTCCACACCAAGCAGATACGAATCGAAGTCGAAGTAAACCGGGTCGAGATGAGTTTCACTTTTGACGGGATTGATCTCTGCCGGTTCTTTATCCGTCGTGGCAATACTCTTGCCCGAAACTGCCTCGGTCATTACGCCTTCGGCGGTTTTATCCGTGACAGCCGGGCCCGGAGAAGTCGCAGTCGGTGCTGAAGCGGTGGGAGGTGCCGCCGAATCGAGCTTGGCAGCTTGTTTCGTGGCGCAGCCTGACAGAGTGACAAAGCTGCAGATGACAGTTGTTGCAATGAGAGTACGAATGGTCATGATTGACTCCTTATTACTGTTGTTAACGGACCGGCTGCCTTCCTCGATTTCGATCAGAAACGCTGTACACAAACCGCATTGCTGTTGTGCAATACAGCCGACACAAGGTCGCTCTGGCAAAGAAAAGAGCTGACACGAGTGCTGATACGGCTCGATGCTAGTCCGGAGTAAAGTGAAAGTCGCGGCCGATGGCCGTTAGTACGAAGTAGAAACCCACGTCCTATGGACGTGGTAATGTTTGTTGGTTATGCCGGTCCCGGATGGGTATGGCCGTCTGGCCGAATCAATTGTACAACCTGAGCTTAGTGATGAACCAAGGGTTTTCAGCCGGAGTAGCAGGAACTGTTGCTATTTCGGAAATGCTGATACGCCCCCCTATGGGGGGCTGCCCTTAAAGCCGCGTCCTTTGGGCGCGGATTCTTTACTGGATAGCGAGTGATGAAATCAGGCGAGGCTGTCCGGTGGGACGTTTATCTCCAGGTAAACCTGAGGCATTGCTTGGAAAGGCTCGTGGGATAGAAGCCTGGAGACAGCTGGATTATAGGCAGGAACAAGATAGTGGGTAGAAAAAAAGTTCGAATAGTCGAAGAACGAATGCTTGGGAGGCTTGAAATCGTCTGATTCAGAATTGTCGCTATTTTCATCACTTTCAAGAAAAGCGGTAGTGGAATAATTATCCTGAACAGAAGTCAACTCAACCTTCGACAGGAAAAAGCCGTGTGTGACTGTATATAGGGTCACTACGAGCAACATGAGAGCTGAATGTCTGATTAAGGATCGAATAAATTTCATGATTAAATGTTCCAATATTCGCACGACCAGCTGTGCTGGGCCAAAATATTAAATGATAAAAAAAGGTTACGACTACCTCAACAAAACAAGCCCATCAGCTTGGATCTTTGGCGATCCTAGCGTGACAGCAGCGGAGACAGCTCCGGGAAAAACCAGCCGGCGGCATGGATCGGGAAACCTATTCTGACTTCACCTTTCGGTGTATCGGAAACCAGCAACCCCTCGGCCAGCAGCTGGGCCAGCAGGTTTCTGCCGGTCCGTTCCTTCAGGCCGGATGCCTCGATAACCGCGCCCCGGGGCGCTTCGCCCAGCAGCAGTACCTCTTGCAGCATCCTGGCCGCTTCCGGCCGGAGGTTGTCCATGCCTGGCGGATTAGGGATCATGGCGGTGCCGCGCAGCTGCACGTAGCCTCTGACCCGCTCTACCATGCTGTCAAGCTTCAGCATGTCGCCCATGTACTCCACCTGATCGAGGCAGACTTTCAGGAAAAACTGGCAAAACTTGATCAGCCCTTCGCTGGACAGACTGCCTCTGCCGTCCAGGTCGTTCCGGCGTGGCGTATCGGCCCAGGCCAGGGTTGCCTTGTAATCGGCATTCCTGAGGGCAAGACCGCGGCTGAGGGACCAGAGGCCGAAGCCGTGGACCGGAATCCTATGCAGATAGGCATCGGTAAATAGACGAACCACTCTGCCGTTGCCGTCCAGAAAAGGATGTATCCACAGCAGCCGGTGATGGGCCGCTGCCGCTGCCACCAGCTTGGCGGCGCCATGGTGCCTTTCGGGAGCGTATGTCCCGGCGAAGCGTACCAGAAGACCTTCCAGGCGGTCCTGCCCCGGAGGCTCATGCTGTCCGACCTTGACCGGTTCCGTACGCAGCTCGCCCGGCACCACCCGGCTTTCCCGTCCGGTCTCCGGATTCGTCATGACCCGAAACTCTTCCGGCACCAGCTTGAAAAACTCCCGGTGCAGCGAGCAAAGAAACTCCTGGCCGGCAATGTTGAGGGTCGGTTCCGCATGCAGCCACGTTTCCATCTGCCGCTGGACCATGATATGGGCAACGCTTTCCAGTTGCAGGTTGCGCTTGGCCGGTTCAGCGTCGTACTGCTGCTGCATGGCCCGGACGATGTCGCAGGGATGGGTGTTGTGTCCCTCGATCAGGTTGGAGTAGTAGCTGTTGATGATGCACAACAGCTCGCGCAAGGCGTGCAAGGTAAGCGGGTGCTGCCTGGTCCCGAGAGAGGCCGAGCGCTGGATAACCTCCAGAGCCAGGTCTTTGAGGTCGTCGATCCGCTCCGGAAGCAGCGGTGTCATCTGGCTGGTTATATCGGGCATAATGGAGTTCCTTTGCCAATCATCTTGCCGGTAACATGTATTTGCATAATACAGCAATAGCTCTGAATTACAAATTATATTATTTCTGCTGATGTTTTTTTGCCGATTATGTTGCCGATTATATGCAGCGCGGTGCGAAAGGAGCTTGCGTAAGATGGGGATGGGTGGGCTGTTGGCAACAACGGATACTGAGGATCAGGTGTCAATCGGCTTTCTATCGACGAGCAGCGATGCCGTGACCGCCAGCGCCAGACAGGTAAAAATAACCATCAGCGAAACCTGAATCGGGATATGAACCCCCATGGCCGTTGCGATCATCTTGCCGCCGACAAAGGCCAGAATGGCTGATATCCCCATGTGCAGATAGACAAACATCCCAATGATACTGGCCAGCAGGAAATAGAGCGCCCGCAGTCCCATGATCGCGAAGATATTGGAGGTAAAGACGATGAACGGGTCAAGTGTCACGGCAAAGATGGCCGGAATCGAATCGATGGCGAACAGCACGTCGCTGCTTTCCACCATGACCAGCGCCAAAAACAGGGGGCTGGCTACCAGCAGACCTTTGCGGCGCTTGAAGAACCAGTCTCCCCGGACCCGTTTTGTGAAGGGAAACAGCCGCCGGGCCACCCTGACAAGCAGATTCTTGTCAGGGTGAACTTCCTCCTGCCCCCCAAAGGCCATCTTCCAGGCGGTAAAGAGCAACAGCGCGCCGAACAGGTAGAACATCCAGTGGAAGGTTGTCAGAAGTTCTATACCGGTAAAGATGAACAGCGCCCGCAGAACCAGTGCCCCGATAATGCCCCATTTGAGGATGCGGGCCTGGTGCTCGCCACGAATCTTGAAGTAGCTGAAGATCATGATGAAGACAAACAGGTTGTCGACCGACAGCGACTTTTCAATTACATAGCCGGTGAAGAACTCAAGCGCCTTGGTTTGACCAAGAAACAGATAGATGCCGACATTGAACACCAGTGCCAGTGAAACCCAGACCGTGCTCCAGATCAGCGCCTGGCGAAATGGCACCTCATGTGCTTTCCGGTTCATCCCCAGATCAACCGCCAGCATGACTACCATCAGCAGTCCAAAGGCGACCCACATTATTGATTGCTCTGACATCAGTTTCCGTCCATCATGCGTTCAAGGCGCTCTTTTACCGAGTTTTATCGTTCATCCAATCAGTCAAACAGCTCTTGCAGAAACGATTTTTTCTTGTATGGCTTATGCCCATGGGAATACCCGTGACCATGGCCGGGAGCATAGACGTTTGGCTGTGGCGCATGTTGAGTTTGCCTGGGTGGTGACATCTCTTGTGGAGCAGAACGTTCTATAATCTTGTCGATCTCACCCCGGTCAAGCCATACGCCACGACATTGCGGACAGTAATCAATTTCGACTCCCTGACGGTCTGACATGACAAGGTTGACAGTAGTACATACGGGACAGTTCATAATGTTTGTTCTCCTTTTTTAACGTTATGTTCATCACCTTTCGGTGGAATCTTTCAAATATGGCTGATGTAGCTTGACCGGTGTGCCGCGCCTGAGCCTGAGATTGAACAACTCGACCATAACCGAGAAAGCCATGGCAAAGTAGATGTATCCCTTGGGTATATGCATGTCAAAACCATCACCGATGAGAGCCATCCCGATCAGGAGCAGAAAGCTGAGCGCAAGCATCTTGATGGTCGGATGCTTATCGACAAAGGCGCTGATTTTGCCTGAGAAAAGCATCATGAATATGACGGCAATGACAACCGCTGTAACCATCACAGCCAGTTGGCTTGCCATCCCCAGGGCAGTTATGATCGAATCAAGGGAAAAGACAATATCCAGAAGAAGAATCTGCACAATGACTGCGCCAAAGGTTGCCCCAACGCGAGCGGAGGAGATGGCCTCTTCGCCTTCAAGCTTCTCATGGATCTCCATAGTGCTCTTCCAGAGCAAAAAGAGCCCGCCACTAATGAGGATCAGATCGCGACCGGAAATCTCGTTGCCCATAACGGTGAACAGCGGTGCGGTGAGCCCCATCAGCCAGGTTAGGGAGAAAAGCAGTGCCACTCGGATAAACATTGCCAATCCAAGGCCGATCAGCCGGGCCTTCTCCTGCTGATGCACAGGGAGCTTGCTGGCCTGAATGGAGATAAAGATAATATTGTCAATGCCCAGGACAATTTCCAGGGCAGTCAGAGTTACCAGTGCCATCCAGACCTGCGGATTTGTCAACCATTCCATTTGTAAATCCTCTTATGTTCAGTGCGTGTTCAACAGCCTAATCCATGCACAGTTTGCGCTGCCTGGCTCTCCACAGATCAATTGCTTCCCGCATTATTTCGGAAATGCTTTTGGATGTCGTCTTTGTCAGTTTTTCCAACGTTTTTTTCTCATCATCGTTGATGCGCAGTGAAATGACATTTTGTACCACTTCAGTTTCTTTCCGTTTCTTTCGGGATGCTTTTGATTCCCTGGTAAAAAACTTTCTGGTGTAAGACATGGTTTCCTCCTGTTTAGTGTGCCGAGACTGTGTTGATCCGGCGGTTAGGGTTAACGTCAGAGTGTTCGCGTGGCCAGTGATTCGAGTCGTGCAATACGCTCTTCCATAGGGGGATGGGTCGAGAAGAGCGACATCATGCCGCCGCCGGTCAGCGGGTTGACTATAAACATATGGGCCGTCGCAGGTCGGGCATCCTGCATCGGTATGGCCTGGGAAGCGTTGTGCAGCTTGCGCAGAGCGCCGGCCAGGGCAAGGGGCCGACCGCAGATCCCCGCGCCGGATTCATCCGCCAGATATTCACGGGAGCGTGACACCGCCATCTGAATCAGCATTGCGGCAATCGGTGCAATGATTGCCATGGCCAGCGAGCCGACCATGCGGCCGATTCCGCCCCCTTCTTCATTATCACCGCGTCCGACGCCGAACATTGCCCCCCATTGCAGCATGCTGCCGATCATGGAGATAGCTCCGGCAAAGGTAGCGGCAATGGTAGAGATCAGGATGTCGCGATTTTTGACATGAGCCAGTTCATGGGCCATGACCCCTTCCAATTCTTCCGGTGTGAGGATACGAAGAATCCCCTCGGTGGCCGCAACAGCGGCGTTCTGTGGATTGCGGCCGGTGGCGAAGGCATTTGGGCTCTGGTCGGGGATGATGTAGACTTTCGGCATCGGCAGGCCGGCGCGATCGGCCAGACGCCTCACCATGCCGTAGAAGGCAGCGTGGTCCTGTTCGCCAATCTCTTGTGCCCCGTACATCCTGAGCACGATCTTGTCGGAAAACCAGTAGGAGAAGAAGTTCATGGCGGCGGCCATGAAGAAGGCGAAGACCATACCTGTCTTGCCGCCGATGGCGCTCCCCATGAGGACCATCAGCACGGTGAGAAGAGAAAGAAGAAGGGTTGTCTTGAGTCGATTCATTGTTATTACCTCCGACGATTTGACCAAAAAAATCTTGGCTGTTTTTCGCCGGGGGTAATAAAAAAAACCTTTACCCCCGGCATGATTGCCTGGATAAAGGTCTTGTTTACAGGATACTGTCCCAGCTCCGGGTCTTTCGACCGTATTGACGGAAAACTGGGTCGGCCTTTTCTCTGGCCGATAACTACTCCCCTTTATACTTGAGCAGATGATAAGTATTCAATACGCTGATGTCAAGAGGTTTCTCTGCGAGGTGTCGCTGCGTGGAGTTTCTGTGCGATGTTACATTTGGCTGGTGACCAACAGGGAAGTGACCGTTGAAAAACTGATCGAGGTACGTGAAAAGCTGTTCCGCGAGCTTCCAGAATAGGGCATCCGACTCTCTGTGTATGTTGCCTACTGATCTACTTACTGATTGTCTGGTTGTTTGGTTGCCAGTATTTCCAGAAGAAGAGCTTCCCACTTCTGGAGAGCGTCTTTTTTCTCTTCATCATAGCGATATTTGTTATAAACCCCAACGACACCAGGTTTCTCTTTCATTATCCCCCTCCCCCGAGTCGGGGGAGGGGAAAGGGGGGCTATTATCTTTCTTCCGTTTTTGAGTTGGCGGGTATCAAACGGTTACGTACGCCTTTCATTCCGTCGAATGTGGACTGGGCAACTTCTTCATGAAAAGTTGCTGGCAACATTCCTTTCACGTTCTCAATAACAAAATCCATCTTCTCAAGCAACTCCTTGATAATGGACTCCATCTCATCTACCGGAAACCCGCAGACACGTGCTGTAGACAGCCAATGACGGAGTTGTATTTTTTCCCACTGATAATGGGTGCTTTTGCCTCTGACAGCCATTGCCATCTTCATTTTCTGTGATTCAACCTGTCTCTTTGCTACAAGGGGATACGCAGACATGACATCATAGATGGGAGCAAGCTGAAAGCTGCCGCCTGGCAGCAGGAAGATGCTGAAGTTCTTTGCATGACCATCAATGGCGCCGAGTAACCAGAACAGCACCTGGGTCTTGAGAAACAAGCTCCGATCCGCCAGTGCATTGGCCGATCCCAGAAGCAGGGTCATGATACGCTCAACTCCCGGGCCGCCATCACTTTCATATTTCAAGGCCGGTGATATGTTCAGCGCCTGGCACATATCTTCCTGTGGCAAACGGATCAACCAGGAGCGGTCATCGGCCCACCTTCGATCAAATCGCTCTACCACCAGAACCTTTACGTCTTCGAATGTTGCTATCTCAGCGTTGGCAACCGGAATGCCGTAGGCTTTCAGGATCAGTTGGCACAACCATTCGTTTTCCACGCTGTCGGTCAGATCCATACCGCTGTGTGCGATTTTACCGATGGGGAGTTTGAATATGTGACTGGTCGGGGTAACGCCCAAGGGACGGTGCCATCTGTCATTCAATCGAAGCAGGGCGGTCTTTTCCTGTGCGCCGGCAATTGAGATGCGGAAGTCGTCATCACCTTTCATACCGAGCGGCATGGTGGCGTAGTTGCGCAACACCTCGGCAATCTGTGTATCGGTGAGTTCTTCGGCGTCAATGCGTCTCACATCAATGGTGGCGGCATCTTCCGGAAGTAGTTGCAGCGCCCCAACGCAATCCCGACCAACATGCCAGAGAAGATCAAAGCAGCGATTGCTCTTTGCCCCGAATCGGGCCTGAATTCTGCTGCGTATCGGTTGGCTGTCCGGCAGGAGGTTGTCAAAGAAGTTCTCCACCACATCACCGATGTAAACCTTTTGGCTGAGCGGCATGGAGAGTGATAACGGTCGTCTCAAATCAGAATGCAGCCATTCATCGCCGTACTCGAAACGAAGCTGGCCGACAGCGGTCCGAGTCAGACATCCTACGTTTTGACCATTCATAAAGAGGTGAAGATCGGCTGTATTCTTTGGTCGTGCCATTTACCAGGTATCTCCCGTGTTTTCTGAGGCAGGCTTCTGACGAGGCTGAATATTCAGTTCAAGGTCAAGGGCTGCGAGGAGTCGAAAAAGTGTGTTCAATTCAGTTCCCGGATTTCCTTTTTCAATTTTGGAAATAGTGTGCTGTTCCATGCCTACCGAATGCCCGACAGCTTTCTGCGACATTCCCTTGTGCTTACGTTCGGCCCGCAATGCCTGGCCAAGGGTTTCTGGAGAGCTGATTTTCTGGATCATTTCTGGCTCCTGCTGCAATTCGGGAATAACAATCTTCCTGAACAAAAATATACCCTGAAAGACATAATGTCAAAATATATTCGTAACGACATAACCAGAGTTCATATTCCATCGAATATCAAACGTGTTACTTCTGGATGCCTGATTGATCTATTGATTGTTTGGGTGACAAGAGTTCAAGGAGGAGAGTTTCCCATTTCAGAAGGGCAGCTTTTTTCTCGTTATCATAGCGATACTTATTGTAGACACCAATAATCCCAGGCTTTGTATGATTCAGGATTTCTTCAGCATGTTCATCAGATACTCCAACTCTTGGCATATTGGTACGAGCGGTACGCCGGAGATCGTGAGGAGACCAAGGCGTCATTCCAAAATATGGAGCTTTGCTTGCATTGATTATATTGGCACCAACTACCTTCCCAATTGAATCGGCCAAGTACCCTCTACTGATTGCCCGACCAATTGTATTGACAGCGATATGTCCAGTGCTTCCCTTCTCTGATGGGAAAATGTGTCCTTTTCTGGTGCCTATAAGGGAAAGAGCGGTATCTGTCAGATAGACTCGATGCTCCCTGCCGTTTTTTGCAACCTTTGCAGGAATTGTCCACCATCTATCATTAATTTGGTCGCTGTGCATCTGCGCAACTTCACCAGAGCGTTGTGCTGTAACGAGAATCATTTTGAGAGCACGTTTCACAGAATCAGATGAAGGCGATTTTGAAATTGCATTCCATACTTGAGGAACCTCGATGTCATCCAGGACTCGATCACAAACATTTGCTATGGCCTTCGGAACTGCTTTTGTGATCTGCAGAAAGGGTTGAGTTTCAACCCATTCCCGAAGTAATGCATATTCAAAAATTTGCCTACCCGCTTTAAGGACATTCCCTGATTGCCCTGGCGCACGTGCCGCGACATCTTGTATAAGAGCAATGGCATCCCTACGGCGAATTTCAGTAATGGGTTTTTTGCCCATGACCGAAATTATTCCGCTTTTTACGGTGTAGAGAAAATTTCTTTGAGTCTGGAGACCATGGTTTTCTTTTGAATACTTTACATAGTAGACTGCGGCGAGTTGTTCAACTGTTGCCGGAATGAAATCTTCAGGAATACCTTCGTCCATGAGGAGTTCGAAGGTGTTTTTTTCAAGTGCGGCAGTTGATTGGGCGAGTTCTTCAGCTTTTCTGCGAGACTCCTCCAAGGCAGCTTTCTTATCTTCACGGGGATCAACACCACTCTTGACGAGATTGTAGGCGTCGTTATAAGCTTTCCTGGCATCGCTCAAAGACATCCCAGGGTAGTTGCCTATTTTCATATACCCTTTTTGTTTGTTGAGCTCGAAAATAAACAGAAATGACTTTATTCCTGACGGCAGGATTTGAAGTGCAAAACCTCGACCTTCCCTGACTGTGAATTTTTTCGCTTGAGGCTTGATCGAGGCAAGATATCGATCTGTAAATTGCTTCATCTCAGGTCCTTTTTTTGTAATTACCGTGCATCCGTTTTTGCATCCGTTTTGCTCTTCGCTACCATCATTTTGCATCCGTTTTTAGCGTCGTGCATCCGTTTTGCATCCGTTTTACAGTTGGCAACAATTTAAAAATCAGGAATCACCTAGAGACATATTTAGCAAATTAGTTTAGCAATGTCAATTATTTATAAAATCCAGTTGAGACACGGGGAAACATTTTGAAACATTTTGGGCAGGAAATCGTCTACATTGCCAGGATGCATCCCTCTATCAAGGATCAATGCTTCGGTATACCACACTTTGCAAACATATAGATTTTCGCCTTCCGCTGAAACACCACCTACAAGAGCCCCTTCGAAATTTTTCTTTGGTCTATCCCAAGAACCTTTTCCAGTAGCAACCTCATATTCATCCTTTTCAATTTCCTTACCCCCAAAAGGAACATTGCATCTGCCAGAGATTAGTTTCCCTGGATGAACTCCTCCGCTATGATTTGCGCGGCATACATATAACGGAGCCCCATCGTTACGACAAAATAAGCAATGGTCTCTCCCAACAAACAAGGCATCTTGGGGTAGCGGGTCTCCTTTTTTTGCAGGAATCCATTTTACTTCTGCTTGCGCAATACTTACCAAAAATGACGAAATCAACAGAATCACGCTTGTAATACGAATAATTGTCTTCATACAAACCTCCTGATAATTTAATTGATAGCCTCTATATCTATATTGCGTCATGTTTGGTTGCGGTCAAGCATCGGCTGACGTTTTTTAGTGGTAAGACTGTCTGAGGGGCCTTTGTATGATTCCTACTTGACTATCCGTGCAGGATCGACATGATTTTATCTACCGTGGTGGCCCCCATCCCCTTCATCTGGAGCCATTCTTCACGAGTTGCATTCAGAGCTTTGCCAACCGTGCCGAAGTGGGTGAGAATGTCACGGGCCTTCTTGCCGCCGCAACCAGGCAACCCTTCAAGCACATAGAGTTTGGAGGTGATCCCGTCCTTCGGTTTCTGGACACGCAATGGAGGAATATAGCCGAGGCCTTTCTGGCAGTGTCGACCCATAGTGGCGACGAGGTTTGCCGTCTCCTGGGCGTTGGCTGAAGGGATGAGAGAGGCTCCAGCTATTACCGACAGATAACTCAACGCCCCATATATGGATTCCTTGGAGAAGCCGTGTTCCGTGTCATGGACATCGCCTTCGATGATATAGACCACTCTCTCGTAGGATTCGGTCATAAGCTGTAACTGTGGGAAAAATCGGCCATCGAGAATACTTGAAAACAGGTCAACATTGCGCTTGCGCTCCACGATGCAATTTTCCCCGACGAGATAATCGCCACTGTCGAGCGTTCGAACTTCAATTTCGTACCCTGGCATGGACTGGAGTAGTTTGATGATGCCTGACCGTGTTTCCGTTCCATCTGCGATGATTTTGATTGGTGTGTTGTCGACCATAATGTCTCCTTCTGCTCTTATTGTTTTTTGAGGTCAACTTTTACACCTATTGAGAAACCTGCAATAGCCATTGCCCTGTAAGGATATGGTTCAGGTTTTGGTTTATCGGTTACCAGCGGGGTTGTGAGGCTGTTTATTTGTCCTTTGGACTCCCACCTCTCACGTTTGACAGCTTTAGCGCAGGTGGATAAGTAATTGACCGTCACTGAGACCCGGCGAAAGTTGTAGAACCTTATCCTACAGTCATTTTCATGGAGGGCACATGTCGAGAACAAACAAATATCATTTTCAGAAGAAATTCTGATTTCTATGATCTTCGCACCGGACATAATTTTATTTGGTTCTGAAAAATGTGTCACAGCCATTTCGATGTACAGAACCGCCCCATTATCATTGAACAATAATATGTCAGGGGTAAACTCCCCGTCCTTTACTTCGATACCGATATTTTTGAAATACCGTGTCAGGTCTATCTGTTTGGCGGAAGGTTCGTGCCCCGAGCCCAAACTGCATCCCTCCTTACAGCCGATACAATTCCTATGAACTAAGCTTTCTATCCAGAAGGGATGTTTATTCGCCAGGCACTCCACATAGGTTTGGTAAAAAGTGAGTTTTGCAAGTTTGTGAAGATAGGTCTCGGTTGAGCAATTTACTTGTGATTTGTGTCTAAAGTGCTTTTGTCGAACTTGCCCAAGGATGGGCAGCAATGAGTTACCACAAGAGATGCACTGGAATTCTCCGCCTTTGGCGACCTGTTCAGAGCCAATCTCTACAACCGTCTGGTTGTTATCAAGTGCATACCTGTATTTAATCAAGTTGCCCGCCGTATCTGTCCCTATCTCCCCTTCCGGGCATAAAATGGTTTCGTGGGGAACTGGTAGATACGCGCCATCGGCTTTGACGCCTTCTGCAGCACCTCTTGTGGGGTGGGTTGAGCGGGGTTGAGTTGGATGGAGTCGGCCAGCATGAATATCTCGTAGTCGGTCGGCCGGCGGTCGTCGTACCGCACGCCATAGCGCTCGCTGCGGTGGGTGAACCCGTAGAGGATGAAGTCTTCCGGATCCTTCGGGTTGTAGGCGATCCCAAGGAACGGGTTAACGTGGGTGTACCTGGTGTTGTGGAATTGACGGTACGCCTCGGTGAGGTAATGGCTGTCCTTGAAGTAGCTCACTCCCCAATTTGGAAGCTGCTCGATCGGCACGAGGACCCGCTTGAACGTGAGCCCCAGTATGACTGGATAGTTGACGTTGGAAGCGGCGGCGATCTCCCTTGCAGTGCCAGCAGCGTTGACAGTGAAGAGGGCTATCTCCGGGTCAAGGCTTTTTAACTCTTGATATATTGTATCAGTATAGCGCCGGGGCTCCCTCTGCTTGATCTTGTACCATGAGGTGAACTCGCTGGTGGGTTGGCATTTGAACGTCCCGTCCTTCCATGACTTCCTGAAGGTAGTCTCGGGGCCGATAACAATGCTCCGGTCAACCCCTTGGCAAGCGACCACATAGAACTGTCCCATGAATCGAATGACCACCACCACATCACGGGAGAGTTTCAGCGCTTCGGAAGTGTTGATGGCATCGGCAATGCTTTCAAATCCGGCATAGGGTTTGAGGTTCATATGCTTCCTCCTGCTGGGCCTTCGTGTCTCATTTCACACGGGGGATAAACATAGGCATCTTGCTGGACATCTTCTTTGCAAAGTCAGGCATGGCCAGACAGTCGTTCCCGGTCAGTCCATTAACGTTCTTGACCGAAAAGTCGGCGCCGGCCTCCCGTGCCAGTTGGACCATCTGAGGAACTATGGACGTCCCGGCAAAATGGGCTATGTTAAATTTATCATGATTCTGGATATTGGGGTTGGCGCCTGATCCAAACAGCATCTTGGTGATGGAGACGTTACCGCGGCGCACGGCCTCCATCAAGGGGGTCCAGCCTTCGTTATCCTGCTGGTCAATTTTCGCCCCGTGGTCGAGAAGCCAGACTGCAAGGTTGATGTCCCCGTGAGCAACTGCATAGAAGATCGGGGTCCATCCGTTGGGTCCGATGGAGTTAACCAGGGTCGGGTCGGCTTCAAGCATCCTCATGCTATGGTGGATGTTATGGTCCTGCAGCGCCAGGAAGAGTTCGGGGCAGGCAAGATGCTGCGGTGTGGAAATATCTTTCTTAGCCGCGGCCACTTTATCATGGTGAGATTTGAAGGCCTGACTCATTTTCTCAGGGGTGATGCCTTTCAGATATTCGATCGCTTCTGGAATGTTGTCGAGCACTTCGTCGTCTAATCTTTCGCGAGCGGACCTCTGGATGTGTTCTTGCGACACCTGCCGCTTAACTTTGGCGGCCCAGCGGGCATGCTCGAAACGTGGAGCTGATTCAGGAGGAATTTCAGAGAGGAGTTGTTTTTCTAACATACTCCGGCCGATGAGTTCGATAACGAATTGGTCACCAACGGCTTCTTTAATTGTATAAATGTCGCCTGAAGACGGGTCTACGATAATGTTGTCGGAGGCATGTATGGCGGAGATTTCTCCACCCGCTTCGTCATGTATGGTCACTCTTTCGCCCAGTTCCCACTCAGCGTCGTATGTCCCGGTCGCGATACTGTGGCCGCCGGCCTTGGCCACCAGATCCAGGTCATCGAGCAGTTGGGTGTCAATGACGAAACCTTCCGGCACCGGGAGGGGCAGAAGTTCCCATATCTCACTGCCCCATCGAGAGAAGCCTGCTTCGTCACCGGGGACACTGATTTGGAATTTGTTATGCAGGACCTTGGGACCGGGGGTGTAACCCATTGCCTGCAGATACCGCAGGTCGGTGTCGTATTCGTCCTTCGCAAAAGCGGTGACCATAATCGGTTTACCGGATGAGACGATCGGGTCGAGTGCTTTTGTCCATTCGTCCCGGTGCATTTCGAGGCCTGGCTGGAACATAACAAGCAGGTCGAAGTCGGCAAGATTAATGGGACTGTTTTCAAGCGGTCTCTTGATTATTGTCGATGGTTGGAATCGGAGAGAGACGTCCGGGAAGAATGATGACTTTAATTTGAGGTGGTTGGCTTCCGGGCCAATCGAGGTTACTTCAACCGGGAACGTCTTCCCAACCATCTCGGCAATGCACGGGTACCAACATCCATTATCTATGAGGTCAATATCCGCAGCGCCGATATTCAGGATCCGCAACCTCTTGACGTCGAGCAGCTGCGGCGCAAAGTGGATGATGAATTTTGCGATCGCGGCCGACCCGGCCAGGTTGCCTTCAAGACGGTCTCTTTTACCGGATTTGATGAACGAGAATCGAGGTGATTCTTCAAGTTCCCTTAACAGGTATTTCCATGCCTGGCAGCGTTCGATCATGGGTGTGTTCATAATCCCTCCTTGTTGTTCCTAAACGGAAGACCAGAAATCGCGGCAACTTGTCCCCGTATTAGTCAGAAATTTTTGTTCATAACACACTCCTCAACCGTTTACCACAGCGTATAAAGTGAATTTTACAGCGAGAATTCAACCTCTATCACAAGGATACGTCTGCCTGAGATCGCCTCTATTCACTGAATTTATTCAAATCCTGTAGTGCTCTGTGCTGGTGCCTGAGCTTTTCAAGACTAATGGTTATCGCAGCATATCGTTCAACAGGTTCCATTTCTCGCAAGATCCGGTCGGTTTCAAGCATAAAGGCTCTTGTTTCTGGCAGAAAGCGTGACGGGTCGAATTTCTGCGGGATTTCTGGCAACTCCATATCCCACCAGTTGTCGACGAGATCGTATTTCTCCGCAACCGACTTGAGGAGTCTTTTGCCGGGTTTTCTGACTCCTCTGACATACAGCGAAATGGATGTCGGGCTTATCCCTAAATCGGCCGCGAATGCGGTCTGGTTGATCCCAAGAAAGGATAAGAGATGAGGGAATTGATTCCGGGGAGGCCAATTATTTTCATCCAGTGATTTCACATGACTCTCCTAAAAGCATGTTCGTCAAGCAGAGCCGCAGGTTGCCACCGTTTGGAGGCACTGGTTGGCTTATCCTGTTTTTTTGGCAAATGGGTTGTCATATATCAGCGGCAGGACTTCGCGAAGATGCAGCCGGCGAAGTGCACTGGTCATCATGCTCCACTCCCCGGCCAGGTCTCTTTGGGAAAAATGAAAGTCTGCTCCGGAAAAGCTGAAGCAATTACCCTTGGGGCCAACCACCTGTGTGGCCTTCCCACGTTCATTGACCCAGATCAGCCCCCACCGTGCCGGCAGGTCCTCGGGCTTGATAACACCAGACGGCGAGAGGTAGAAGCGATACGCCCCGACCCCCGATTCGGACCGCTTGCGAAAGGCCTTCTTGGCATCGGCGAGGAAATCAGCACGGGAGGCTTTGCACTCGACCAGGATCGAGCCATGCTCATACCCACTGCCCGGCTTAAACCCGATGGCGTCAGGTATCTCCGGCGAGCCGACATGATGAAGCTCTCGAAAAACAAAGCCGCACCCCTTGGATTTAAGCAGCCAACGCTCGGCGATGACAACCAAATCGGCATGGGTCACGATTCAACCTCGGGGTCATTGTTGGCTTCCAGCAGCGATTCCATAAAAATTTCATTCCAGCGGTGCGCCTGTTTCAGCAAGGTGGAGCAGATGTAGTAGATTGCGAGACTAGGAGAAAACCAGAGCATGCTTATGAACACGCCGGCCAGCGTTATCGGTCGATGAAGCTTGTAAGCACCGATCAGGCCGAACGTCACGAGAAATGCCGCAAAGGTGAACGCCAGGTAGGCGAAAACCAGCAGGGCGTCATGCCTTCGGGTCAATGATATTTCCACGTTTATGTCAGACCCGTACGCTTTTGGGATGATCTCACCCTTGACGTGTGACGGTTGCAACAGATACTTGAGGTCAAAGGACGTCGGTCCGACAAATCCAGAATATTGAGGCATGGTCTCTTTCGGAGTCCCGTCTTCAACGAACGCCTCCAAACGTTTCGTGAATTCCTCTGGTGTAAGACATGACTCCAGGCAAATCTTCTCATGTCGGAACAAGCTCATGATGAGACCTCCGCAATGATGTAGCGATCAGTTCCGACTTGGGTCAGGACCTTGGATGCTGCCATCTTTTTCACAAATGAAGGAGATACGCTGCCAGCTCCCGAGAACTGGCCATCAGGAAACTGAGGGAAAAACCTTCTCAGCTTCGGGGGGCGGTAAAGGGTCGCGCCGGCCTTTAATACCTGCAGGACTTGTGGCCAATCTTCCTCGTCCCTGGGTGGCGCTGAAAATGTCGATTGAACATCCTTATCGTTTCCCACAAAAACCTCCATCTGTTGCAAATCGATTTGTTACTTGAACATCCTGGCCACATCACCAAAGACGATCAGCGCCACCAACGCGAGTACAAATGCCGCACTGAGGTTCGTGATGGCCCCGCGCACTCTTTCAGGGAGGGGCCGTCCTATTGCGACCTCGTAAAGATTGAAGACGACTGCACCCCCATCCAGCACAGGCAACGGGAGCAGGTTAAGCACAAAGAGGTTGGCGGATAGGAATGCCATGAACATCAGCATTGCAGCTGCCCCCATTTTGCTTCGTTCTGCTCCGACCTGAGCAATCATGATCGGGCCGCCGAGTTGGCCGACGTTACCGAACATGTGGAAAAAGGAATCCGCAGCCAGGCTCACGTCTGTCGTTGACATGGCAAAGGCCTTCGGGAGGACATGGGCAAGGGGGATTTGTTCTTTGGCGATCTCGCCTGCAGCCTTGACTCCGATTACCCAGCGTCCGTTTGACTTCATCGGGGCGATCCTGGTTGTGTCTTCCATCCCGTCTCGGGAAAAAACGATAAATGTTTGCGCTCCATTCGAAGAGGCAAACCCATTCAGCATGTCTTCCCAGTAGGGGGTCGCTTTGCCGGCGACGGAAAGGATCCGGTCCCCTGCTCTCAGGTTGGAAGCCGCTGCCGGCGTGCCGGGAAACACAGAGCCTATAAGAGTGGTCTGGTGTGGGATGCCGGTTGAGGTGATCAGGAGATACGCCAGCAGGGTAAATAGAATGTTCATCCCGGGTCCGGCAAGAGAGATGGCAATCCGCGCCAAGGGTGTCGCTTTGGCGAGGGGTTTGCCAGGGGGCCCCTCCCCTTCGAATTCCACTTCGAGCATCTTCACATAACCGCCAAGCGGGAACAGGGACAGGGAGTACGCCGTACCGCCGTATTCCCTCGTGAACAGCTTCGGCCCAAACCCCAGAGAGAAGTCGGTGACAGCGACCCCCAGCAGTCTGGCGACCAGGAAGTGCCCCAGTTCATGGATCAGGACAAGAAAGCTTATGGCGGCGATGGAGATCAGAATTGTCATGGTTTACTCTTTTTGTTTCGTCTTCTCGTAAACGCCCATCATGGCAGCTGATATTTCACCCTGAAGGACTGGAAGCACCTCTGCCTGCATTGCAGGCATCTTGCGCATGACCTCTTTGCCGTCGGGAGACGCATAGAATTTGGCCAGGGAATTGATCTCGCTGGTGGTGAAGTGCTTCTTCATGCTCGCGATCATTGCGTCAGCGATCTTCTTCCTGTCCACGGCCTTGAAGGTGTCCTCAATGGTCTGCTTGGAATCCGGTGGGACCATCTTGAGGAACCCGGTCATCGCATCATTGAGCATGGCGTCTATCGGCGCCGCCTTGAGATACTGCTTGATAGCAGCGTCTTTTGCCCTGTCGGCCTTATCTGACTGGTTGCCCTGCTCTGCCCAGGCAAAAGAGTTCAGTACCGCCACCACCGTCATAACCACTGCCAACACCAATCGCTTTTTCATGTTTTCTCCCGGTCATTTTATGCGGCTTTTTGCAGCCGGCTCTTTCTCTCTCTAATCAACGCCTGATGCTCGATCTGTCCAAATTCGAAGAGCGCCATTTTGCCGCCAGTGGCTACCAGGGACATGGTGACCGTGCTCCGGTCTTTCCCTCCCTTGTATTCGTTGTAGGCTTTGAGCGCCATTTCGTATGCAGGTTTCCTGGCCATGGGGCCTCCTTCTAGTCGAGAAACAAGTTGCCCTGCTCTGCACGACCAAAACGCCACTGTGGGACAAGCCTTTCGGACCGGTCTAAGTCGAGGCGCATTTCAATGTCAGGGCGGAGACTGCTTAACAGCTTCGACGCCAGGCCGGAGTGGCAGGCAAAAACCCCCAGTTCCTTCACCTGAGCCTTGGTCGACTTGCTGTATGGGCACCAGCAACAGAGGATCACGTCCTTATCGGGGGCCAATGAATCGGCAAAATGCTTGATCTCGTCAATCCGGGTGCCGAAGGCCCTCATGAGCTCGTCCCCGAATACTTCCAGTCCATCATAGAAGTCGTGTGGGTCGAGGCTGCGCAAGTAGTTTTTAGTTCTTATGTCCGCCAGGTCGTCTGTAACCGGTGCGAAGAACAGAAGCTCGGGATAGT
>NZ_JBXDTU010000002.1:0-88092 GCF_056821595.1 Geobacter psychrophilus | reverse complement strand
GCGAATGTTCAGTTCAAGATTTGCATGTTGTGGGGTCATCTATAGTCCTTTTCATCCGGATAAATCCGCGTGAGCCTTTTAATGTCCTGCTCAGGACAAATAACAATCTAAATAAGGCTCGTTTCCGTTTTGACTATGAGTCGGTTTTACCCGCCGTAACTATGAAGTCCCGACAAAAGCAGATTCACCCCGAGATAACAGAAGATGGTAGCGGCAAAGCCGGCAATCGAAAGCCAGGCCGCCCGCCGTCCGGCCCAGCCGCGGGTAATGCGGGCATGGAGAAAGGCAGCATAGATGAACCAGACAATAAGCGACCAGGTTTCCTTCGGGTCCCAGCTCCAGTAAGTTCCCCAAGCATAATTTGCCCAGACGGCGCCGGTGATTATTCCCAGGGTCAGGAGCGGAAAGCCGATCATGATCGACTTGTAGTTCAGGTCGTCAAGGACCCTGCTTGTTGGAAATATGGCGACAATGCTCTGGTCGTTGGCAGGTGTGGACCGCTCATGCCGTTCCCTGATCAGGTACATGATGGAAATGCCGCAGGCGACGGCAAAGGCGGCATATCCCAGGAAACAGGTGATGACATGATAGATGAGCCAGTTACTCTGCAAGGCCGGCACTAGCGGTTCGATACCGCTGTTCAGCCCCAGTTGTGCCCAAGCCATGCCCAGCAGAGCAAAGGGCATGACGAAGGCACCGATGACCCGATACCTGTATTTCAGATCGAGCAGACCGTAGATAAGGACAATCGTCCAGGAGAAGAAGACGACCGACTCGTAGAGGTTTGCGAGCGGGGCATGGCCGACGCCAAGAATGTAAGACTCCTTCCAGCGCAGGCCGATGGCGATTGTTTGCAGAAGCAGACCGCCAAAGGCAATGACGCTACCTGCCGTGCCGAACGCTTTGGCACGGTTAGCGATGAAGGCAAAGAATGCCAGCATGGAAGCGAGATACAGTAATGTGGTTATATTGAACAGGAGTGAACTGGTCATTTGTTATCCTCTATGGGAAGTTGCTTCTTGATCTTTGTCCACAGCTGCTCCATGAAAAGCTGAAAACCTCCCTGATTTTTGCTGGCATTGCCGCCGATTGTCACGGTTCCATTATTTACCCGTACCCAGATGCGACGGTGGGACATGAAAAAGGCGGCATAGATTCCCACCATCATCAGAATGCAGCCTACCCAAACGATCCACACACCAGGGTCTTTTGCCACTTGAAGGCCGGTGTACATTTTTTTATTGGCCCCCTTATATTGCAGCACCAGTCCACCATTATGCTCTTTGGCATGCTGAATATTCAGTTCAGGGTGATTGGCATACACGATTACCTTCTCGCTTCCTCCCCGTGGGTCATGAATTTCAACTTGAACGGCTGGTCCAGTAAGGTTGGGCACAAATTTGGAGACATCATCGGTTTCTTCGATGATGTGCATGCTGCTTCCGTCAGGGAGCGTGACCGATGAGTTGCGGTCAACCAGGAACGTAACGCCATCCTTGCCGCTCAGGTCGCTTGCGGTAAAGAAGTATTCACCGGCATTACCGTAACTGGATTGGTAGAATGTAATTCCCTTGTAGGTCAGGGGATCGTTCACGATGACGCGGACGTTGATATAGTTCGGCACCGGCCTGCCGTTCTCCAGCACAGTAATGATGCTCTTGAATTCTTTGGGTGCGCCGTTGGAATAATGGGCAACACTGAACTGCTCGCAGCGCAGGGCAAAGCCGAGGTCGATCTCCTTGTCAGAACGGGACATGACATTCGATATAGTTTGCCCCTCAATAATATTTACGAACCCTTTGTAGCCGAAAAGCGAACCGATGATTGCGCCGATGAAAATGACAAGCACGCTCAAGTGGACGGCATACACGGCCAGCCTGGACCAGGGTGATTTCTGGGCGAACAAATGGAAAGCGCCGTCGTTTTCAGTGATTACCGGAACAGCGAATTCCGCCTTCAGAACATTGGCAACCCGATCCTTGAGTGTGGCCGCATCTCCGAGTGTCATAATGGTCGTGCGGTTTGACAGAGTTTTCTCAAGGCTGTCGTCCATGACCATTACCGGCTGGGTGATCGTCTTCCATATATGGGGAAGACGCTTGATGGAGCAGGCAATAAGATTTATGGACAGTAGGGAGAGTAGCAGAATGAACCACCATGAGTGGTACATGTTGAAAAAACCGAGAGACTGGTAGAACTTCAGCTTGGCCGGGCTGATGGTCTGCAAATATTCCGGAGGCGGCGATCCCTGTGGAATGACTGTCCCAATGATTGAGATGACCGCCAATGTGATAAAGAGAAACATGGTCAGTTTAAGCGAGCAAAAGAAGTCCCAGAGGGATTGGGATTTTGTTTTTTCATCTGTTGTCACGATAACGCTCCTTGGTTGTAAATTCCGTCAGAAGTGCATAATAGCCGGATTGAACACTTTAATAATGTTTCAGCATAGTGTTGTTTACGTCCAAGAGCAGTTTTGGGGTGGAACAAAGATGGAAAAATAAACCTGCGGCATCAACAACTTTGGCTCAGCAGGTGATAAAATAGTTGTGATTGAGGAAGATTGTAAAAAGCTATTTCTCGGTAATGACGCGAAACTGGAACAGCATGAACAAGCCGATTCCCCCCCCCGCTCTCCATGTTCATCTTCACAGGGACAATTGCTGCATGGGCCTTGCACAGCTGTCTCTCGTGTAATTTGTTGAACATCCTGCGCTTCGTTATGCGGCAGTCCGTGCGCAGATGACTGCACGGTAATCAAGAGACAGAAAAAGGCTATTGATATGCCCCTAATATATTTCCAAATCTTAGGCGGTTGCATATTTACAAGTTCCTTATCTTCTTTGGATAGTCGGACCAGTACTTTTTCTGAAATCGAAATCAGCTGGCTTCCGCACAAATGTTTTAGTTACTGTTTGAGATTTACCGCCGCCCTTTTGCCAAACCGCACTCCACAAATCGGCTGTAGTTATAACCAAATTCGGGTACAGGTTGTTTTTACTGTGCTTCTTCATTTCGTAAAGAGAGACAAGTATGGCGTCTATGGATTGCCCTTTATAGCCGGGGTAGTTCACCACATACTTTTCGTTTCTCCATCTGTTTGGCACTTCCCTCAAATTCTTCTTCAGTCCCTCACCCATCACATCACCGCCATTGGGACGCAGGGCAATTTCAAATATATGTTTCACACTGCTGCCCAGTTGGCTGGCAAGCTTGCTACTGTCCCAGATCGTTATCAATTCGAGTCGTTCTTTGAATTCATTCTGACTGATTTCTTTCCGCTTCCAATAATCCTCCCGGACTTTAAAATCTGCTTCCTTCAACATTGTTTCAAGATGAGGTTCCAGTGCCTGAATCATTTCCAGAGGCAGAAGGGAAACAACATCCTCGACAAAATTATCGACAAGCTTCAGGTTGCTACTACCGTGAACAATAGTTCCATCTGCTGTTTTTTCTTCAAGAGCAAAAGAGTATTCATTCGCAGCCAAGATACACAACACGATCACGAATATAATTATTCCACTGCGTCTCATGGGCACCACCTCCGTTTAATGTTGAATTATTTCCCATAATCAGTTACTTCGCCATTGCCTTCAATAGACAGGATGCGGCCGTCAGGCGTCTTAACATTTGCATCGACAATCTTACCGGAGCTCACTCTTATGTTTAAAGAGGAGTTTTCCCGGCCATTCCAGTGATATTTATCACCAGGTATTTTTATTGAGCTGACTCCAACTTTCACCCCTGGGACTCCAACCATTTTTACAATCTGTTCATACAGCAGCACGTTCTTTATCGACTCCAAGAACGCCCTATTGAAGATCCTGTCTGCTTGACCTGATTTGGTACTATCCCCTTCTGCATACAAACTGACGACGAAGATAAACAAATATGAGATAAGTGCGATGAAGGTCACATTTCTTCTAAATGTGGACAGCGCAATCTTTGTATTTTGTTGAATCATGATGGCTCCTTATTTACAGCCATTACCTGTTGAGCCTTTTTAAGTCATGCTCAGGACTGAAAATGCTCAGAAAACCTTTACCGTTGTCCTCATCGATTCTGCAATATTCTCATCGTTTCGTTGTCTTCATTCAGTTTACTTTCGAGCAGTTTCAGCTCTGCAGCAGTGTAAACCTTTTCCCCTTTGGAAATTTCTGTTTTCAACTTAGCGATTCGTTCCGGCAGACTGTCCACTGCATTTGGGCTGTTCTTACCATAAACCAGGCAGTCGTTTTTCCCTTCAGCTTGCACGGAGGCAAAAACAGGAAGAGCAACAAATGCAACAGCTACGGCACAAACTGATACGATTACTCTTTTCATAATTTGGTCTCCTTTTGGTTGTCTTTCAAAGACATTCTAAGTGAACGACGGTTTAAATTATGATTAACAAGGAACTTATAAATTGAGCGCGGAGTCAGAAATATCCCTTCATGAATAAGAGAGTCTGAGAGCCTTTTTGTCCCATATTTCGGGTAATTCGCCACTAAAGCCAGTATCTTCTCCGAATGAATGGGGAGGATATCTGACATATATTCATGTGTTTTTTTTACACGGGTAAATATTATGGCTAGTTCTTCCATTGTGAGCCGCTTTCGCTTCACGGCGGTTCCTTGAGCTATTAAGAAACCCATTTAGTCCCCCTAGATTTCCCGGCTATTCAACATCAATCTGATCGACCTGATTCCTTCCGTGAAACTGGTAGTCCATACATTCCCAGTCGCTTCTTACCCGGTTTTGTACTGTAGGCGATTACGTGCTTCATTGAGCAATCTCCTTCGGGTTAGACAGCACCTGGGCCTCTTTCGTTGGTGCGTATCTTCACGATTTCATCCACCGTTGACACAAATATCTTCCCGTCGCCGGTATTGCCGGTATGGGCATATTTTTGGATCACGTTGACAACCTCAGCGACCATATCGTCAGAAACAACAACTTCCAACTGGATACGGGGGATGAATTCAACCAACTCATATACAACCTTGTCCTTAGCGTTCTTAGCCTTCCCTTTACCGAATCCCTTGATTTCCGAAACTGTTACTCCCGGAAGGCCGTCGATTGCATGGAGTTCTTCAGTGACTTCCAGTAATTTTGATGGTCGAATGATTGCTTTAATCTCTTTCATAGATTTCTCCCTGATGTGTCTTTTATAGTGATAATCAACTACGACAGATTCAGTTACATCTCTTCCTCAACCGTTCTCTTCTCAAACCAACTGTACACTGATGGAATAATCAGCAAGGTCAGCAGTGTCGAAGTCACCAGTCCGCCAACAACAACGGTCGCCAGTGGTTTCTGTATTTCAGACCCGGCTCCGCCGGCAATCAGCATCGGGATCAAGCTGAATATTGATATGGATGCTGTCATCAATACCGGACGTAACCTGTCGAGAGCACCTTTCCTGATAGCCTCCGGCAGTTCAAATCCTTCATCACGCAATTGAGAGATGCGCGATACCAGAACCAGTCCATTTAGAACCGCCACCCCAAACAGGACGACAAAACCCACCGACGCAGGCACTGACAGATACTGCCCGGAGATGAAGAGAGCAAATACTCCGCCGATCAGCGCGAACGGCAGGTTCGAGATGACCAGTAGCGCCAGGCGGATGGATCTGAAGGTTACGTACAAGAGAAGAAGGATCAAGCCGATAGCCACCGGTCCGATGATCATCAATTTTTTCATGGCCCGCTGCTGGTTCTCGAACTGCCCGCCCCAGGTGAGGTAATATCCCGGCGGCAGCTTGACCTGTTCCTTGATCTTCTGTTTCGCCTCGGCTACAAAGCCGCCGATATCCCGACCGGTAATATTCATCTCGATGCCGATTCTTCTGTTTCCGTCCTGGCGGCTGATCTGCGCCGGCCCTTCGATCATTTTCACCTCGGCCAGTTGTTCGAGCGGAACATTGATCCCGGTTTTGGTGGTGATCATCAGATTTTTGATGGCTTCCAGGGAATTCCGTTTTTCTTCTGGCAGGCGCACCGTAATGTCAAAACTACGGTTCTCCTCATAAAACTTGGAAGCTGATTTCCCCGCGACGGCGATTTCAATGACCTTCTGCACATCACTGATATTCAGGCCATAGCGCGCAATCTTCGCCCGGTCGATGTTGACAGTCAGGTAAGGCTGCCCGGTAACCTTTTCCGCAGCCAGATCGGTGCCCCCGCGAACAGTGGAGAGAACTCGCGCAATTTCAGCCGATTTTTCACTGAGCACAGTGATATCTTCACCAAACAGCTTGAGAATCAGCTGGGCCCGGGTGCCGGCCACCAGTTCATCGATGCGGCACTGGATCGGCTGGCTGAATCCGACTTGAATACCCGCAACCGACTCCAGAGCCTTACGCATCTCGTTGGTAACTTCTTCCTTGGTGATGTCTCGCTTCCATTCGCTTTTTGGCTTGAAAACACCGACATAGCCGGTTTTATCCGAGCCCCTGGTGTCCATGGCGACGCCGGTCTGCCCGGTCCGTCCTACAATAGTATCCAATTCTTGAAACTGCTTCAGCTTTGCCGCGGCCAGCTGGTTTACTTCCATCGCCTTGGCCAGGGAAACACCGGGGAGCAGGGAAACGTCCATATCAAACGACCCTTCATCCATGACCGGGATAAATTCCGTCCCCAGCCGGGTTACCAGGAAGAGTGAAACAACCAGAAGAATTGCGGCAACACTCAAGACCACGCGCTTCGTGTTCATGGCGTAATTGAGCAGCGGCAGATACAGCCTGGTGGCGTGCTTCATGATGAAACTCTCTTTTTCCGGGTGCGGTTTCAGGAACATGATGCAAAGTACCGGAATAACAAATACAGAGAGAAACAGCGATGACAGCAGGGCAATGGCAACGGTGATCGCCAGCGGACCGAACATTTTCCCTTCGATTCCTTCCAGGGACAGGATCGGGATAAAGGTGAGGGCAATGATCAGCTCGCCGAAGATACTCGGCTTTCTGACCTCCATGACCGCTTTCAGCACAGTCAATAGCTTGGGATGCTCCCCCCCCTCTTCACTCAGATGGCGTTGGACGTTTTCCACCTGGATAATGGTGGTGTCGATGATCATACCGATGGAGATGGCCAGGCCGCCGAGGGACATCAGGTTGGCAGTGATCCCCGCCAGTTTCATGACGATGAAGGTGGCCAGGAGCGACAACGGCAGCGCGATGAGTACGACGATACTGCCACGGATGCTGTTCAGCAGCAGGTACAGCACGATCAGGACGAGGATAGAGCCTTCGATCAGCGCCTTGTTGACCGTTGAAACACTCGCTTTGACAATGTCGCTGCGATCGTAATAGGATACGAGCTTGATCCCTTCTGGGAGCACGTTGTTTTCATTCATTTCCTTGACTTTTACCGCCACCCGGCGCACCACGTCGCGGCTGTTCTCGCCCCGCAGCATCATGACAATGCCGCCGACCGCTTCATCCTTGCCGTCCTTCATGGCGGCGCCCATCCGGACGGCCTCACCGACCTTCACCTGTGCCACATCCCGAATATAGGTCGGCGTGCCGCCCTGGGATTTCAGGACAATATTTTCTATATCGCTGACATCTTTGATCAGGCCAACCCCGCGAACAATGTATTGATCAGTACCCCGTTCGAGGAGGTTACCGCCGACATTTTCATTGTTGCTGCCGATGGCGGTATAGACGTCATCCACTGTTACGGCGTATTTCACCAGCTTCTCCGGTGAGACAAGCACCTGGTACTGCTTGAAATAACCGCCGAAGGAGTTGATCTCGTTGACGCCGGCGACACTCTTCAACTGAGGCGTGATAATCCACTCCTGAATGGTGCGCAGGTTGGTCAGGTAGGCGATTTTCTGCTGCGGATCATCCGGCATCTTTCCTTCGAGGGTATACTGGTAGATTTCCCCCATGGCGGTGCCGATCGGCCCCATGGCCACTTCGACCCCCTTGGGGACCTTCTCCCGCGCCTCCGCCAGACGTTCAAAGACCAACTGCCGGGCAAAATAGATGTCCACATTGTCCTTGAAGACAATCGTGACAATCGACAGTCCGAACTTGGTCACCGAACGCATCTGTTCGATGTCGGGCAGACCGCGCATGGACATTTCAATCGGATAGGTTACGTTCCGTTCGATCTCGATTGCCGAAAGACCATCGGCATGACTTACCACTTCAACCTGAATGTTCGTTACATCCGGAAAAGCATCAATCGGTAGTTTCAGATATGAGTACGATCCGAATGCAATTATTAGCAGCGAAAGGAATATGACCATCCCTTTCTGCCGCAACGTAAATGCAATCAATTTTTCTAGCATCGGTGTCTCGCTCCCGTTAGGTCAATTATGTAAGAAAATTTCTGTTACTTGCCATGGCCATGCTCGTCTGTCATTTCGCTCTTCTTCACTTCTGACTTGAGGATGAACGATCCCTTGATCGCGTAATTTTCGCCTTCTTTCAGGCCGGAAATGATCTCAACCATGCCAGCTGCCGTTCGACCTGCCTGAACCGGCCGCGCCGCGAATTCAGTTTCATTTTCCGCAACAAAGACCACCTTTTTACCATCCAGATCCTGCAGCGCATCTTCCGGCACCGCCAGCACCGGCGGCGCATCTGCAGCCAGCGCCAGTTCTACCGTGGCAAACATCTCCGGCTTGAGCTTGCGCCCCGGATTGGCAACCTCGATTCGCGCCTTGACCGTGCGTGTGGATTCATTGACCTGGTCGGCAATGTAGGTGATACGCCCCTTCATTTTCAGGTCGGGAAATGCACCAACCATAACGATCGCTGTTTGACCTTTGCGCACCTTGGCCAGGTCCTTTTCGTTGATGTCCACCATCACCCAGACGTTGGACAGGTCGGCTACGGTATACAGGCTTTTTGAAGGATCGGAGAGCTCGCCCACAATGGCGTGTTTCTCGGTGATGATACCGCCGATTGGGGAACGGACCGGCAGGAGTGGCTTTTTGTGGTTTTCCCCTTTCAGGTCAGAGGTTGAGACACCAAACAAGGACAATCGCTCTTCGTCGGTGTGCAGCTCGGTCTGAGCGGTTTTGTAGTCGGTCTCGGCCAGGAGGATGTCCTTGCGGGCCGCGATCTTCTTGTCCACCAGACCCTTGATCCGATCCATATTGGACTGGGCCAGGGCCAGTTTGGTTTTTGACTGATGATAGCGGCCCAAGGCTTCGCCAAGCTCGACACTGTCCAGGGTCGCCAGGGCCTGTCCGGCTGAGACGCTGTCACCCAGAGAAGCCCTGACGGCAACGATCTTGCCGCTGATGCGTGGTGAAACATGGGCGATCCGGTCGGCATTGGCTTCCACCTTCCCGGTGACACTAATCACACCAGCCATCCGCTGTTTTTTTGCCGGCGCCACCGCCACACCGTTTTGCTTCTGCACCTCGGCAGTCATCTTGACACTTCCGGCCTCGTCGTGCCCTTCATGGCCTTCTTTTTCTTCCTTATGGCCATCTTTGCCTTCTTTATGGGCGCCGGCCTTTTCATCCTTGTGGCCAGCTTCTTTATCTTCGGCATGTTCCACGACACCGCTTTTACTCTGGGAAGTGAGATAGTAAATGCCGCCGCCTAAGGCGACTGCCAGGATAAGCCCGATTACGATTACTTTTTTCTTCACTGCATACCTCCGGTAAGATCTATTGCTGCTGCTGTTTCAAGTTTGATAAAAGCCACGCGTCTGCCGTGCAAAGCTGACAGATAACCGTCGTTGACCTCAAAGAACTTCTTCTGTTCATCGATGACCGAGAGAATACCCACCTCACCGAGTCGGTAGGCTTCCTGGGTCAGCTTCAGGTTTTCGCTCAGTTGCGGGATGATACCCAGCTCAAGCAGGGAGAGGATGCGTTCTGACGATGAAAGGCGCGAGACGGCGGCCTCAACTTCGGCGGTGATCGTCCGCTCCAACGCCAGTATGCGTGAATCTGCTGCATCCAGATGTGCCTGGGCAGCGGCCCGGCCGCCCTTGTTGCGGTCAAAAACAGGGATCGGCATGGACAGGCGCAGCCCAAGTTGGGTATCGCTGCTGGTTGATGACATACCCCCAACCTCAACGGAGCTTCGTTGCCATTGGGCAAAGAGTCCGGCTGTCAGATTGGGAAGCGCTTCTGCTTTAGCCAGACGGGTCTCTGTCTCGGCCTTGTCACGTTCAAGCGCCAGCGCCAGGAGGTCAGGGCGCGTGATCAGGGCCTGCTTTACAAGATCCTGGGTTTTTGGTGATGGTATCGGTGCTGAAAGCTTATCGGATAGATTGACGTCGTTTTCATTCAGTCCGGTCAATGATGAAATTTTGATACGAAGTGGTATTCTTTCTCGCTCGACTTCCAGCAGTCGGCTTTCGGCCCGGGCCAGTTCGACCTTTGCAAGGTTGAGTTCCAACTCGGGGATATCTCCTGCCTTGTATCGTTCTCCAGTGATAACCACCAGATCGCGATTGAGTTGCACCAACTCTGCTGCAAGCTCCTGACGTTTGGATGTTAGTGAGTAGTCCAGAGCCAAGGTGATAACCTCGACCTTCAGTAGCCGAGCGACGTTGTCCCGCTGTCGTTGAAGTGATTCGGCCTCACGCTGTAGCGCTTCGCGTCGAAGACGCAACTTTCCGTACAGGGACAACTCCTGGTTAATGCCGATTGATGCCGTACGTTCGTCAGGGCTGCCGGTCAGAGAGCCGGTGGAACCCTGCAGTTCCAAGGTCGGATTGCTGATTGTTCCGGCCTGAATTGCCAGCGATTGCTTTGCTGCTACATCCTTTTCCAAGGCAGTCAGTTCAGCACTGTGTTTCAGGGCCATTACGACGATTTCATTGATGCTGCGGGGAGCGGGCTCGGCCAGTACCGGCAGGCAGTTGAATGCCGCCAGAAAAATGGCAAGAGCAGTTCCACGCGCCATTATTGAGCGTGTCACAGATAAACCTCCAGATAGATGAATATGCTACGGCAGTGTGTGGATACACAAAGGCCGTTTGAAAAGGGATACTATTGAATTATTGAGGGAGACAGATGGTTATACGGTGGCTGAATCGGGTGGAACGAAGAGGGAAAGATAGACTTTGGGTAAGAAGTTGAATGGGGCGGACGCGTACAGATTGTCCAGAACGGATGGATTACAGCTGAGTTGAAACGGTTGGATGGTCAGGGGCGCATGACAGGTGCAGTTGATACAGGTATCACAACCATCATAATCTTTGTGTTGTTCGAGAGGGGCACAAGGACATTGGTGAGATGCAGAGATTTCCGTAGGAGATGCTTGATCGATTGCAGCTGTTACATGACTTTGCATGGCGTGAGCACTTTCATGCACGCCATTGATCGTGACGATCAGCATGATAATCAGGAGAAGTCGAGAAAAGAATTTTAGAGGGATTAGTCTTCGCATAAATAGTTTTTTAATTCTGTCTAACTCGCTCTGAATTGTCAAGAATATATTATATTGACTCGCGAACGAACGGCTGAAGGAGCAATTTGGGTAGGGTCAACTTCGTCGAGTCCCGGAACTCTTTGAGGCCGATGCTCATCTCTGTGTGCCCTTGTTCAGGTTGCGGTCGGTAGGTACCACACAGACGATCCCACCAGGGGAGGTTAAAGCCGAAGCTGCTGTTTGTCTCCCGCGGGATGACCGAATGGTGGACTCTGTGCATATCTGGAGTTACCACGACAAGCCGCTGCCATGATTCAGGGTGTGCTACGACATTGTACCGAAATGGAAGTTGACCGCCAATATGTAGACAGTCACGGCCAGAACGCCGTCGCATTTGCTTTTTGCAGGTTGCTCGGGTTTGAACTGATGCCGCGCTTGAAAGGAATCAACAGACAGAAGTTGTACAAGGCAGAGTCCGGTCAGGACTTTCCCAACATCAATCCGGTGATGGCAGCCAAGGCAATCAATTGGGAGCTGATTGAAGAGCAACTTGATACCATGGTGAAGCATGCAGTCGCACTAAAACTGGGAATGGCAGATGCGGAAAGTCTTTTACGCCGATTTAGCCGAAACAACATACAGCATCCTGCCTACAAGGCATTAGCAGAGCTGGGTAAGGCCATCAAGACCGTCTTTCTCTGCCGGTATCTGGATTCAGAAGAACTGCGAAGGGAGATCCACGAAGGCCTCAACGTGGTTGAAAGCTGGAACAGCACCAACGGCTTCATTTACTACGGTAAACGTGGTGAGATTTCAACGAACCGGAAGGACAATCAGGAGATGGGGCTACTGTGTCTGCATCTGCTGCAAGCAAGCATGGTCTACATCAATACCTTGATGATTCAGCAGGTACTTGAGGAGCCTGGATGGTCGGAGCGGATGACGCCACGGGATTTGGCGGCGCTGAGTCCGCTTATCACCCAGCATATCAATCCCTATGGGCGTTTTGAGTTGGATATGGAGGCACGATTGCCGCTTGCAGCTTGATGGATGAATTTGTCTACTTTGCTGAGTGCGTATTCCGGTGAAACCGACCAAAGGAACTGACGTGATGACGACCGGTGTTCCGCTATGAATACGACCAGAGTTCCGGCGAAAGCGACCAAGGTCGTTGTGGTCGCAAGGTATGTGATTTAATTACGTTAGCCTGATACCCTGATGCTTGTTGTTAAGTGCCGCAATTAGGCACTGCGGGAACCGAACATGATGATTGCCATGCCAAGCAAACTGACAATTACACCGACCCAATCTGTAATGGTGGGGCGGATGGAATCTACAACCCACAGCCAAAGAATAGCAACGCTGATATAAACACCGCCATAGGCAGCATAAACACGACCTGCCGCTGTAGGATGAAGTGACAAAAGCCAGGCGAACACAGCAAGGCTGACTGTCGCCGGTAAAAGCAGCCAAGCAGAGCGTCCTTGTTTAAGCCAAAGATAAGGCAGATAGCAGCCTACAATTTCCGCAATGGCGGTAAGAACATAAAGTCCAAGTATTTTTATGAATTCCATAGATACCTATAGCCAGTTGAATATATGGGTGTTTGTTTTATAGCACATTATCTCAGACAATCTGTCACATTTTGAGTTTTATGGTCAAGCGTTGCCCGCTTCTTCCGCATGGATACACCCTTTAGTTCGACTTTGTAGGCATTGTGCACCAGTCTGTCCAGAATAGCGTCAGCCAGCGTTGGGTCTTGCATGGCATCGTGCCATGCCTTGATGGGTAACTGACTGGTGACGATGGTGGCTTGCCAGCGGAATGTTAGTCGGATTCAAATCGGAATTGCGGTCGGTTTCACGCCGGAACCATGGTCGGATTCATCCGGAATATGCAGCTGAGTGAATGCTGGTTGAGAATTCATGTGATAATCTGGTCGGAAAAATGTTGAAATGCATAAATTTTGTCGAGTAATACTGTCTGGTTAGGCATGGAGCGTGATGTTACTTTGCGCTTTTTAGTGCGAATGTTGGGTTTCCCCCTAGAAGGGGCTAAAGCATCTGAGAAGCCAGTCCAACCATCGGCGACAGGCGGTCATCGAGATTAACCTGCGCCGGCTGCCTCAGCCCCGTGGTCGCCAAGGAGGCCCGATATTCCGTGACCGCAAATCCAGAGATCAATCCACTTGGGACGATCTGTCGGTTGCCGCTTGATAGCGACGTGACTCAAATTCTGCCCCATCGCGACAAAGATGCCGTCTTGTCTCTCTATGCCCACTATTTCTTGGCATGTGAGCTAATGCTCAATAACTATAAGAGGCTGATTACCAAAAGGAACCAACGCAGTCGACTGAACCAGAATGATGATGTTCAACTGTCCATCTACTTCTGCACCTGGCTCGGCTTACTTGGTGTGACCGCCGAGGGATTCAAGAAGTTGGGGATTCGCAGATTGGTTAAGGATGCTCGCCCCTCGGATTTTGTCGAGTTGATTCCGAAGGCTGACGAGTTGGGAAAACTCTTGAAGAAGCATGACGGCGCATTAAGAAAGTTCCGAAATAACTTCTTCCATCTGCTCGAAAGCGTTGAGGAAATCGAGCGGCTTTTCTACGAGCAACCTAATAGGTTGGAGTGGGCTGAGGAACTCCAAGCTGCTTTCAACAGGTTCTTTTCAAGCTATCGAATTCTTTGCCAGGTTCACTACGTGATTGAGAATCGCAAAGAGGAGATGTTTAAGTTGCCACCGACTAAGAGTCAACCAATGGTACAAGGCATTGACATATTGAGAAATCCAGACGAAGATGCCCAATCGGGTACTCAACACTTTTAGTTGTCAATCAGGAGCGCCTCCTGCTCCAAGCCAACCCCTATATCACGAATCGTCTTTTCTGAAATCTGCTGGCCGGCAACGGTGCCATCGTTCTTGACGCCAAACCAGACTTCTCCGTGCTGGTGCTTGTTCAGCATGGCAGTAATGGAAATGACCGCCTCCTTCAGTTCGGAGGTGGATTTCTTCAATTCAATCAGTTCTGTTTCTTCGAATTTAGTCATTATTTTTCACAAGTTATTTGGATTGATAGGCAGTTCGTTCATATCAAAATTTAGCCCAAATAGCCACTGGAAAGCCTCTTCATTAACGTACTTATGATCGTGCAAAATCAGAAGCATTAACGCCTTACCAGCAGTCGACTCAGCCCCTGACGTTCCGACAATAATATCCTTGGACTGTTTGTAGTGGATATGCTAGAAAATCTCCTCTGATTTCGTGGGGGTTAGCTGTGACATTGATGGAAGATGATTTGCTGGCGGCGTTGAAAGAACTGAAGGAAACTTCGCTCAAAATGACAAGCGGCCAACTTCCGGCAGCAGATGACATGGAGCGGTTTCACAGGGCTATTGAGTGGTCTAAACGAGTGATTGCACTTGCGGAGAGATCAGAATGACAAAATCAGAATTGGTTGGTCAGCTTGCAAACGAAAAGAACATCAGTAATCTCATTGCCGAGAAGATCGTCACGGAAATCTTCAAAAGCATGACCAATACCTTGATTTCAGGCGGCCGAATCGAGATCAGGGGCTTCGGCAGTTTTGAGGTGAGGGAGTATGACGGTTACACGGCACGCAATCCCAAGACGGGGGTTCAGCTTGAGGTAAAACCGAAGAAAGCTCCCTTCTTCAAAACCGGTAAGGACCTTAAAATGCGCATTCTGGATGGAGGAAAGTAGAATAGATTTCTAATCCTTTGTTGCCGAATGTACCACGATCTTCACAACACTCTCCTGAACGTCCTGATTACGTATCGCCCGATATGCCTCAATCAGCACTCTCTCCGAATTTCCAAAGGCTATATGGTCATCCTGATCTGAAAAGAACGCCATCAATGGCACTGACAAGGCCTGCGCAACCTGCTGCAACCGATCGGTATTCAGCTTGCTTTTGCCGCTTTCATACTTCTGGATCTGCTGCGGAGTGATTGCCATCATCTCTGCCAGCTGCTCCTGCGACAATCCGGCCTTTTGTCGTATCACCCGTAACCGAAAACCGATTTCAACCCCACTGAGTATCTTGCCCATGATCCACCCCTTTTCATGGGGAGGATACCCTGACGGCATCAGGGGCAACATAGACCGATAGTTGTCTTCATAACAACTTTTAGTTGTGTTCGGCCATTACTGATGGTATACCACCTCCATAGCTGGAAATTCATCACTAGGGGAGGAACTCATCATGTACGATTCACCGATTGCCAGACAAACAGGCCTGGAGAGCAGCTCAGACACAACAGCCACACCGTCATTTGATGACATTATTGACCAAATACGTGCCTTGGCAGAAGCCCTACCAACAGTTGAAGTCAGGAAGCGCCGCCGATCCGGCTCAGGCAGTGCCCGCAAGCACACGATTTATATGATGCAGGAATTAGCCCACAGCAGAGGAGGTCGCTGCCTTTCCACCGAGTATATCAATATTGACAGCAAGCTCCTCTGGGAGTGCGCCGAAGGGCATACATGGGAGGCAATCCCTTACAATGTCATGCGGGGTTCCTGGTGCCCCGCATGCGCCCGGACCCGACTGCCGCAGTGCAAGACCACGGTCACCATCACCGATATGCAAGACTTGGCGGCTACCAAAGGAGGAAAATGCCTTTCCGACACCTACAAAAACTCACTTACAAAGCTCCTCTGGGAGTGCGACAAGGGGCATCAATGGCAAGCGGTTCCAAGCAGTGTTACACAAGGATCATGGTGCCCCAGTTGCTACGCACAGGACGGTCGCCCAAATCGGCGTAAATATTCCCTGGACGATTTCCAAGCTGTTGCCCAGAAGAAGGGAGGTCGTTGTCTAGCCACAGAGGCGACCGGAATAAATCAGAAAGTACTCTGGGAATGCGCCGATGGGCACCAATGGGAAGCCCCTTTAACCAGAATTACGGCATCTGATGCATGGTGTCCTCACTGCTATAACGCCAAACTCCGGCGCCTCAACCGGCTCAAATACACCATTGAGGACATGCAGAAGCTTGCCAGCACGAGAGGAGGGCGCTGCATATCGACGAAATATCAGAATACGAATAACCACCTGAAATGGGAATGCTTCCTGGGGCACACTTGGATTACAACACCAAATAATATAATGAGAGGTACATGGTGCCCTACCTGCAATTGCCTGATTAGCGAGGCCATGTGTCGCACGATCTTCGAACATATCTTTGGCAGGGAATTCAATAAACATCGGCCGGAATGGCTCTGCAATAGCAGAGGCTATAGGATGGAGTTGGATGGCTTCTGTCCGGAACTTGGTATCGCATTTGAATATCAGGGCCATTACCATTATCAACCGATGTCAGGCAAAGTGGCTGATGAGAAAGCATTTCAACGGACTCTGCGTAACGATCTGGAGAAACGGGCAGTCATAGCCCGAATCAATGAGAGTGGCGGGCTTGACGGCAAGCTGTTACAGTTGGCCACCATCGAGACGTTCAAGCAAGGACTCAGGCCCGAACAGATGGTTGCACACGTTGTAGAGGCCATGACCAGGTGCCATATCCAGGTGCCGGCATTTACCACAGAGATTGACTTTTCAAAGGTCTATCAGCAGGACCGGACCGCAGAAGCCCGGGTGATAATTGAGGCACGCGGGGGAAAACTGATTACTGGAGGGATCACTTCCTCAGACCAGAAGATCCAGATTCAGTGCGAGAAAGGACATAGCTGGTGGACAGTACCCTATACCTTGCGAACCGGGGCATGGTGCCCACAATGCGCTGGTAATGTAACTCATACCCTCGAAAAACTCCATGAGTGTGCCGCAGAGCGTGGTGGCAAGAGCCGGGCGACGGTCTATACCAATCGCAATTCGCTCTATCCGTGGGAATGTGCCAAGGGACATACGTGGCAGGCATCGTTTAATGCCGTCTCACAAGGTTCCTGGTGTCCCCATTGTAACAGGAATGCACGGCTCAGCATCACCGTACTGCAGGAACGAGCCGCAGTGAAAGGTGGCAAGTGTCTGTCTACTACCTATAACAACGCTCGGACTCCGTATTTGTGGGAGTGTGCTGAGGGGCATCAATGGGAAGCAACTGCTGACAGAATGCAGAGCGGTACCTGGTGCCCGGTGTGTTTTGTCCATGGCAACAGTAAGCGACAATCAATAGTGTGATAATGGCACATGATTCAGACCGCTTGCCACGTTTAACAAATGATGTAAAAGTGTGAACATAATTATGAGACTTGCCTGGCTTACCGACATACACCTAAATTTTGTGGGACAGAAGGAAATCGAGGCGCTGTGCGGCACGATCCGCTCGACCGGGGTCGATGCCGTACTGCTTACGGGCGATATAGCCACCTCCTCAATGCTGACCACCCACTTGAAGGATCTGGCGCAGGAGATCGACCGGCCGATCTATTTTGTTCTCGGGAACCACGATTACTATGGCAGCTCCATCGAGAAGGTAAAAAGCGAGGTGTCTTTGGTCGTGAACGCTTGCCCGGAGCTGGTCTGGCTATCTCAGGCTGGCCCCGTTGCCTTAACTTCTGATACCTGCCTGATTGGCCATGAGGGCTGGGCCGATGGACGTCTTGGGGATTCACTTGGCTCGACAGTTGAACTGAACGACTATGTGTATATCGAAGAGCTACGCCAGCCAACCAGAAAACTGCGGTTGCAGAGACAGAACCAGTTGGGCGATGCAGCCGCCCACCATCTTCAGAAACAGCTGGATTATGTAATTGGGACCTACAAAAAGATAATCGTTGCCCTGCATGTCCCACCATTCCAGGAAGCATGCTGGCATCTCGGGAAAATTTCTGACGACAGTTTTCTGCCGCACTTCAGCTGTAAGGCAACCGGGGAGGTCCTGCGGACGACCATGGAGAAACATCCCGAAATTACGTTGACGGTCTATTGTGGCCATACCCATAGCCAAGGTTACGTCGAGATCCTACCGAACCTGCATGTATTCACCGGAGGAGCGGAATATAGGTACCCCTGTATCACAGATATCATTCAAGTCTGATGGAGATCATAAATGAACAAAAATACTCTCATGTGCCGATATCACTCTAACAACGTGAGTACTGTGCAAGGTTCAAGGATAAATGGCAATCATTGTTGGTGACATACATGGTGATAGAGAGAAGGCACAGGCTTTTTTAGCTTACAGGCCGGATGCTTTGCACGTTGCCTTGAGTGATTATCTGGATAGCTTTAGCTATTAACAAGTTTGGGAGAAAATAATGAATTTGTGCAAAATGTGGAATTGTTGTTGCCCATAACAATACAGGCAGTCATCGGTTGCCTGTTGCGAAAGAATGTAAGTGTGGTGGCAAAAGCTTTTTTGCCCGGTATCGTGGAGAAGAGCTCATCACGATTTAGTGAACTTCACATACCTGGACCAGCTGCACATTCACCAATGTAAGCACAACCAGCATCTACCTGAGGATGAGCACATCCGGCATCCTCCAGGGTATGGCAGATCATCTCCCCAGGATATGCTGCTCCTGGATGCGTTGGTGGTGGAGCAACAGCGGCTTCATTTATAATTTCCCAGACCAACTCCATCATTATCGGTTCCATAATCCCCCCGAAATATATCTTTGTTGACCTTATATACTCAAGTGCTATATTAATGCTATGATTATTATTGCACTGAGGAGATATTTAATCAAATGACAGAAAGCACCCCTAAAACAAAAGGTCGGCCGCCAGGTACAGGTTCTGCATCCACAAAAATGCTTCGCGTAATAATCACACCACGCCAGGAACGTTTATTTGCTCAGATCCGCACTGAAATCGGGGGGAGTGAGTCCGAACATGTTCGACGAGCCCTAGACGACTACATCGACAAGTTAATTACCCGGGGCGAGCTGGTGGATAACGGTCCGGTAGCAGTTAAGGTGGAAGACCACTAAATTCCGTCTGGTTCCTTCCCATCCCTTCCGTTATTCCGTCTCCCAGAAAGTTTCATAGTCCGTGAACGATCGCATGAAAACATTGTAAACTCAACACATGAAAACATTGTTGACGCGAAGCATGAAAACATTGTATATCTAAAGCATAAAAACATAGTAAATTATTGAAAGTAGTTCTTATGGCAACTCCAGGTGAAAAACTGGCGGCATCGCTCGAAGCCCTGCAAAGCATCCAGAAAGGGAATGTTGTACGGTCGTCCGCAATCAGCAGGGTGCACCGAGAACGTCTTGTGAAAAATGACTTCCTTCTGGAAGTAGTAAAAGGCTGGTACATCGTAACCCGCCCTGCCCTGAACGACGGCAGCAGCACTCCATGGTTCGCTTCCTACTGGACATTTATCGCCGCGTATCTGAATGATCGTTTTGGAGCGGACTATTGCCTGTCCTCTGAGTCCTCACTGCATCTCCACACAGGGGCGACTGTTGTCCCCCGACAATTAGTAATCATCACGAAAGATAAGGGATCACAGACTCTCAAGCTTCCGTTTGACACTTCGTTGCTTATCTACCAGGACAGCAAAAATCTGCCCACCAGCAGAGAGCAGCTAAACGATATCTGGGTAATGGATCTGCCGACTGCTCTCTGCAAAGCAAGCCCGTCGTTTTTTAAACAAAACCCAGCCGATGCAGAGCTGGCCCTGCGAATGATCCGGGACTCTTCAGCACCACTCCGAGTCCTGCTGGAAACCGGTAGCGTTTCGGCTGCAGCCCGGCTGGCCGGCGCTTATGATTTCCTTGGCGAAGAACAGATGTCGACCCGGATAGTTGCTAGCATGACAGCAGGTGGGTATCCGGTCAAACCTGTTAACCCGTTTGAAAATACGGTCCCTTTCCTTGCTTCGGGTGTCAGGGTTCTGTCTCCGTATGTCGGGCGCATCCAGGGGATGTGGAAGTCAATGCGGGAAGAAGTAATAAATACGTTCCCCCAGCCACCAGGCATGTCGGCAGATCATCTTGAATATCTCCGCAGGATCGATGAGATTTATGTCAATGACGCCTATAACTCATTATCCATTGAAGGGTATCAGGTTACTCCTCATCTGATTAAACAGATCCGTGACGGTATCTGGAATCCTGACGGTAACGAGAGTGACCGGCAACAGCGGGACACATTGGCTGCCAAGGGTTACAACCTGGCCTTCCAGTCTGTAAAAGAGAGTATCAAGAAGATATTGGACGGAAACAATCCAGGCAAAATTGTAGAGGTGGACCATCAGGAATGGTACTCCCAGATGTTCTCACCGTCCGTGCAATCTGGCATTCTGAAACCGGCTGACCTGGCCGGGTACCGAGATCAGCCCGTCTATATCAAGGGATCTCAGCATGTACCATTACCAAAGCCCGCGGTTATCGACTGCATGGAAGCATTCTTTGAACTTCTTGCTGCAGAAGACCATGCCGCAGTACGGGCTGTTCTGGGACACTTTATTTTTGTATTCATCCATCCTTACATGGATGGCAACGGACGGATCGGACGCTTCCTAATGAACACCATGCTTGCGTCCGGGGGGTATCCTTGGACCATCATCCGGATGGAACGTCGGAACCAGTACATGGCTGCTCTTGAACTGGCTTCCACGATAGGTCAAATAGGCGACCTTGCAGGTTTTATCCACGAAGAAATGATTTCGACTTCCTGATTGTTCAACAGCTTTGCATATTAAAAACCTCTGCCCTTTTCCCCTCTGTCTTTATAATCTTAACCTGTTTAATATCATGACTCCACACAACCCCCACCTATCTTAAAGTTATAATCAACCACATACTCCACAAAAAAACATTGACGTCATAAACAGTTAAGGGGTATATAAACCACTAACTACAATTATGTTTGAATACCCGAAACAGGGGGAATGCCAGTGATTATCTCTATAATCAACAACAAGGGGGGCGTCGGCAAGAGCACGGTCACCCAAAATCTTGCACACGCTCTTGCCAATCGCGGTAAAAGAGTCCTTGTCATTGACCAGGATCCGCAAGCCAATACCACGAGTATTTTATCGCCGCCGGTCGGTGCCAACACCCTTTTCAACCTCTATCGTGATGGCCTTTCTGTCGAAAAATGTATCTATCCTACCGCATACGACAATCTGGATATTATTCCCAACACGAATAGCACCGACACTGTAGAAGTGGACCTGTACAGTGATGTCAGGCAAAGCTATTTCCTGTTAAGAGATAATGTTCGTGAATATGCTGAAGCAAACTATGACTTTACCTTGATAGATTGCCCGCCGAACCTGGGCCTCTTTGTCATGATGGCCCTTATCTGCAGCGACTCTGCGATCATACCAATAGAAGCTGGCAGCCGTTATTCCATCGACGGGTTTAAATCAGCGTATGAAGCAATCGAGGCTGCCTCATCCACCGTTAAACATGGACTAAAATTCCTCCGGGCCGTTGTCAACAAGGTCGATATGAGGGCAAGCATATCCAAAACTTCAGTTGAATATCTCCGCCGGCAATTCGGAGAGAAAATCTTCAACACCACGATCCCTTCAAACACTGACATCCAGAAAGCAGAAGCCGATCGGAAGACCGTTATTCGGTTTGCACCCCACTCTACTGGAGCTAAGCGCTTTAAACTTCTTGCGGACGAGCTCCTGGAGTTACTTAAATGACCGGTCCGGCTTCAAATCGCTTCACTGCCATGTTTGAAAAAACGGGCGTGACGGAGAAGAAAAAGAAGGGAACTATCGACTTCGGCGAGTCAATGGCTGGTGACGAAGGCATCAACGCCACCTTCCGCGCTCTCCATGAATCCGCACCCTCTCCAGCTATTGAAGTCCAGACCGTCACTGTAACTGAACCCGTTATCAAGCCGGTTGCTGTTAGGATAAAGCCGGTTCTGCCGGTAACTGTTACTATTGAAGAGCCTGCAGTCGAGCCAGTGATACTCAAGGTTCCTGACGAAGCGGCACCATCAGACCGTCTCAGTGCGCCACCATTAGACGGTCAAACAGTCACACCGTTAGACCGTGACACGGTGACACCGTTTTACAGTAAGACCGTCGCACGGTCACACGGTGACACGGTAACACCGTTAGACGCTGATACGGTCACACCGTCTCAGGCTCAGAACGTATCAGGGCAACTCCATCAGACGGTCTCATACACTAAGACCCTCCATCAGACCCCCATGCAATACGTACCTCTCGACGTACTCAACCTGGCATATAACCAGGCATGCGTTTTAGAGTGTCTGATAGCAAATACATCCGGGGTCACCAACGCCAGGGCGATATCAGATCACACTCACATTACAATACCATCTGTGCGGGAAGCCTTGTTACGACTGGTTGCTAAAGGTTTTATGCATAAGCCTGTCACCGTTCGTGATGCAGCCTTTCAAGGATTTTCGTACGTTCTGAATAAAGCGTTGTGTGATCATTTTATTAACGCTGGTGGGTTGGGGCAAGAGAACTATCGAAACCATCAGACCCCACCTGAGACCCTGAGACCGTCTGACAGTATGACCGTGAGACCGACAAACGGTTTAACCGTACATAGTAGTAGAGAGTCTTTTCAGGAAGAAAAAACTACTACCACTTCGGGCCGTGAGACCGTCACAGGGTCAGACCAAGAAACCCTAAAACCGTCTGACTCTCAGACCGTCATACCGTCTAATGGCGACACCCTTAGACCGTCTGATGGTTTCATCCTCTCAGGCGCTGTTGGCGCTTACTGGGAAGGTGAAGGACTTGGAGAAGGCCAGGCTCAGAAGTGGTGTCAGCAGTTTGAAGTTGATGCAAGCCAGATGCGTCAACAACTCGATTGGGCCAGATTTGATCTGGAGACCAACAACCGGCGGGAAACCGTAACCAAGGATACCGTTAGCTGGTTCTTCGGACACCTTCGTAAAACTGCTGGATGTTTTCCGAAGCCAGTGAACTACAAATCTCCACTTGAAATTAGGGCAGAAGCTCTCCAACAACAGCTGGAGCGCGATAAAGAGGCCAAGGCCCTGATCGAAGCCAATGAAGGTGAGAGTAAATTTCAGGCGTTTCTGAGCAATCCAGAATCTCCGCTTTTTGTTGAACTATTTGCTCAGATCAGCAGTTTTGCAAAAGAGCAATATAAAGACGGTCAACCGATGGTTGCAGAGATAGAACTGCGGGAATTGTTCAAAAATTTCAGAGAATAATTTTGGCCGGGAGAGATTATGGTATTCGGCATTTTATGGTTCTTATTTGCAGTCTTAGTCGGTGTTGCTGCCAGTAAATACGGCAGGAGCGGTCTTCTATGGACCGTAATTGCTATTGTAACATCTCCGCTGGTGGCTGGAATTATCCTGATTGTCGTTTGTCTTCCGGGAAAGAATAAATCTTCATCACAGGTAGTCATTGACCTGAATTCATCTGCAGCCACAACAAAGCGGTGCCCGTTCTGTGCGGAAATAATTCGCCTTGAAGCCATTAAATGCAAGCACTGTGGCGCGGACATCAACGACACAAAAGGTGCTTCCGAACATGTGTTCACTCTGAGCTGTTACAATTGTGAGAAAGTGAACGAAATCAGAAGATCCACCATTCACAATTTTCCCACGTGCATTCACTGCGGAAAAATGATGTTCGATCCGAAGCGGAGCAAACAAGTCGATAAAATAATGTCGTACGTTGTGGATAATAAAGCCAACATTGACGATGTTGTTTACCAAAAAATTAAAGCAACGATTGGCTCAATTTGAACTGGTTGCTAAAGTTGGTCCCTAAAACCTTCCAAATTAACCTTCCCAACGGCGGGAATTCGTTCAACCAGGCGGGAAATCCTCCAGGCGCAATATAAGCCTTTCTGGGGCCTTCGGTGTCTCCATGCAGTCAACGGATCAAGAATGATTTTAGCGAGCTCCTGGTTAATCGTGGAGAGCCAGTAAATCGTCAAATGTGTATATGATCACCATAGATTATCATCAGACCTAATAAAGCGGCAAAAAGTGATTGATATGCCAACTGAACTCCTCAACATCTCCGAGATTTCCCGCCTTGTTGCTGACCTCCCGCCGGTGGCCGGCCACGGCCCGTTGCTCGCTGCTCTGAATTCCCGATATCCAAAGACCCCGTTCCGCCTGCAGCAGGAAAACGATGGCCGCACCTGGGACGTCGGGGTTGCTGATCAAGCGGGAAAGCGGGTAACCGACAAACTCGGGAAGTGGGTTGACCAGGAGTTGGCCACGGCCGGCGGCGATGCCCGGGCAGTTTGGGAAAAACACAAGAACAGCGGGTTGGTGAGGACTGAAAGAGTCGGATCGTGTTTGTATTTGACAGCGTCCTTCGGACCGGATCCTGATGCGTTCTTTCAGTTGACGATTTTACACGGGTCCGAGTTGACAACACAGCGCCTATTTGATCCTAAAGAGTCGTACCCGCCGGAAGACAGGCAGGATCTCTTGACCGGGCCATGTATGATGTTTGGCGACAATGAGCGGATGGAATTATCCCCTTCGCGCTACCAGGTCGAAAAGCTCACCAACATCCGCCGTTTCCTCCGTGAGCTGGTAGAGTGCGATCGGGCCTGGCGGTTGTCGCAGTTGCCGGAGCAAGAGGGGAAAACTGTCCGGATCCAGGAGATCACTCCCGGACCTGGTGGTGGTTCGATATCATACGAAGTCCCGTTTGCCGACATGTGCCCGAATTGGTCTGATCGCCTTCCCACCGGTTATCGCTTGTTCCAGGACTGGCGCGAAAGCTCCGCAGGGCAGGGCGGGTATCGCTTTTGTGAGCACTGGTGGGTGGAAACGGGCGAGTGGAAAGAGTCGAATGGCTTGCGGCGCCTTTCGCTGATCCCGCAGTGGGCTGAAAGCGATGGCGGACTGGCTTTACCCGTCATATCCCCGGATTGGGAGGCTTCGCCGTATGGCGTCATGGAGCAGCTGCAGCAGTTCGATGCGCTGGTGGGTTACCCGTTTGGCTGGTATTTTTACATGCTTCATGGAAATCGAGTCATGCCGTCCGCCGGCGGGGTTATCGCAAATGCGGTAAAAGATGGGTTGATCCGCCTTCCCGTTTGTGATGAAGCGGTGTTGGAGAGATGGCGGCAAAATCAGTATGGGTTTTAGAATTGGAGATATGAATGGGAAATATAAATCACAACCGGCCGCAACTCCGGTTTACCGATAATATCAGAAGAGTCCTACTGCATGAGCAACAAGACAATTCCTTTAAAGCTGACAAGCCAGTGAGGCCACCAAAAAAGGAAGTAGACTTCGGATTTCAAGAGGGTGAAGAAGAATTATGTCTTTCCTTTCTTGATGCCACTGAAGCATATTTCAAAGCGTTTTCTGAATTCACCCAAACCATCCTGGGGCCAGGGAGCACAAAAACTAAAAAAATCCTATCAGACAAAGCTGAGGCCTATCTCCGTGCTAAAATTCGTGAGTTGATAAATCGAATGTTGGCCGCGGCGATCGCAAAAAAAGAGAGCGGGCTGATGGCCTTCTGCAAATACTTTCAAAAGTCCGCCGGCAAAGGGGCTATGATTATCGATATCATGGCAGACGAGATGTCGATGATGGAAAAAAAAATCGGGGCTTGACCGAATTCACAAAGCACTAACAAAAAGGGGAATAACATGACAAAAGCAGAATTTGTGGCAGCAGTGGCAGAGAAGACTGGCTTAACGAAGGTGGCCGCGGCCGAAGCTGTAGATGCGTTCGTTGGTACAGTTACGGAAGTTCTCAAGGCAGGTGACAAGATTGCCTTCCCGGGGTTCGGCACTTTCGCCGTTGCGTCCAGGGCCGCCCGCAAAGGTCGCAACCCGCAGACTGGCAAAGAGATACAGATTGTAGCAAGTAAGAGTGGAAAGTTCACTGCTGGTAAGGATCTGAAGGGACTATAAGGAACAATAGCAGACAGCCTTCCGCCTTGTTAGATAACAATTTAAGAATGATTTAAAGCCGACCTCAAACAGGGGTCGGCTTTTTTATTGTATGCCTTGTGATTTTTTTCTTTCCCTGAGTTGTTGTGTGGTCGGCGTAAACAATGCTATAATAATGCTATATTGTGATTGACAAAATACACATTGAATGTTAACTTGGATTTAAGCTGGATCAGAAACAAGACCATTATTGGGGAAAAGAAAATGACAAACATGAACACTACAAACATGGCTTGTCCCATATCGGAAAAATTGGTGGCGATCCTTCAGGAAGCGGTTAGGGAATGCGCCGGGGCCTGCATAGCCAATTTCCGAGACCCTAATTATTCGCCAACGGCTGGTGGTTTTCACCCCGTTGAGATTATGGTTGTGAATCGGCATGTAATAATGACCCACCTTTGGCCTTAATCGGCGTCTAATTGACCCACCTCAGCACCTTCCTCCATACTCTTTGGCACCAACCAGAGAGAGGAGTACCGAAAGGAGATGCTGAACGTGGAAATCATCCGTAAAGTCCGTCAGGCGTTTTTTCGTGACGGCAAAGGCATCCGCGAGATAACCCGTGAGCTAAGCCTGTCCCCCAACACCATCCGTGCCATCATCCGTAGTGGTAAAACTGATCAGGATTATGAGCGTATTGAACAACGCCGCCCCAAGCTAGGTTCTTTTGTTGAGCGCCTGCCCATGTCCGGGCTTTCGAGTTCTTTGGCGGCGTCTGCAGGCGAGGTACCGCCTCTCAAAAAGAACAATCCCACCCGTTCAACAACTGGTTTTGACTCTGTATCTTCACAACAGTTTATCACCGGCCAACCGGTTCACCATCTGAATAAACCAAATCCTTGAGCCATCGGCATAGTGGTTTTCCCCACTGAGCCAGTACCGCAGCACATGCCATAGCAACAGCCAACCAACCGTGTTCAGGTATCCTGTAAACGATCCAGAACACTGCAATAGTACCGGAGCAAACTGCAAACCCTACAACCACAGACAGCCAAATATTTGCAACAAGCGGGGCGCGAGACTTGGCAAGCACAGCCTCAAGTTTAACTCCTACTGCATCTGCTATCTGTTCTGACCGCCGCTGTGTTTCGTCAGTGAATGTTTTTTCAATAGAGTTTGAATATCCGGCCAATGTTTTATTGAATGCATTAAGTGATAATTGATGTTGTTGCGGGATGGTTGCAATCAATAATTCTAGTGTATGGGGAATATCCGCAATACTTTCTTTGAGCCATCCATTTATCAAAAAATGCATAACCTCCATGTTGTCTGGTTTCACGTTCCAGAGAACACAGATTTTGGCAACAAACATTTCAACGTCAGACGGCATTTCAACGCCAAACAGTTCACGGTATATTTGCCGAGGCTTGGAAAAGTCAAGGTTCATAATGCCCCCTAAATACCAATGGATTCTTTAATACCATCATAAGAAGCAAAGACACTATCCAGCCAAGATTGAAGTGCTGCACGTTCTGAAATCCGCAATTTACCACCTTCCAGCAGTTCAGATATCATCATGTCGTCGTCAGTAATTTTAAGGCTGATTCTGGCATGGACTTTTGGAAATATGATCTCTCTGACACTCTGAAAAGCCTCATTTTGTTTTGCTTCGTCCCAATTGAAAAATTCGTCAATATCACCGTTCTTGAGGTTTTTGACCGCGATAGAGGCGTGAAGGGTAGGAAACAGATTGAGGGCATCATAAAATAAAATTGAACATTGCTTTTGCAGCCCAAGGACAAAGAATAATACCACAGGGCGTTGCAACATTTTTAACGCATCATTGATGAACCGCTGGTTTTCCTCGATACTGGTCTTGCTACCGGCTTTCATATTAACTACGATTGTTTCAGGCGTTGATTCGGCAAATTCTACCAACTTCATCCATCCGCCACCGTCTTTTTCTTCAAGATTTATGTGAGCAGATTTAAGCGTGTTTTCATATATACTATGCACGTCTGGATTTGTCATATCCGTATCTATAATCGCAATTGGTGTACCATTCCCGCGCATATATTCAAGCAATGTAATTGCAACCAGCGATTTACCAACGCCGCCCTTATCACCAGTAATAACGATTATAGGGTTTACTTTGAATTCTGTCTTTTTTGCCATGATAGTGTTACCTCCAATAAATATGTTTCTAGCCTTTTTTATTATCGCCAAAAAGTTTTGCTTTACCACCTTTTATGTCAGTAGGTTTAACTGAACCAGTGCCGGGAGGCGATGTTACCGCCGCTTGTTGTGCAATACTGCTTGCAGCAGGTTTTGAATCAGGCGTTTTAGTTGTCTTAGTCTTTTTTACTTTCGCAGGTTCGCCAGCGGCTTTAGCGGCTTTATCAGCTTTAACAATATCAGCAATATATGATTTAAGTGTAATTGGTGATATTTCAATACCGATGGTTTTCAATCCATCAGATATATCAGCAGAGGTGTAACCTCTATCTAATAGCGTTCTGATTGCATTACTGCATTTAATGATAGAAACCTTCACAGATGGTTTCTTGCCTTTAATCGCTTGCGGTTTCTCAGGCCATGATTCAGCAAACGAATTTATGCCACCTTCCAGCTTTTCTAATTCCTGAGTTGAATATTCAATCCGTTTCTTCGTAGCCATATCAATACCCCCTTTTCACAATATCTAGAATGTGTAATATCATTATAAAGGTAATATTCGTATCGTCAATAATAATATACAAAATAGATTTAATTCGTGTTGCGCAAACAATTAATATTGCAAAGTATATGAGAAGAGAATATAAAGAATGAAAAGATAGTATTAGGCAAGGCATGACATTTACGCTAACGCTACAATGTCCGGCGATGAATCCGCCGCATTGCTCCCACGATAAAGCCGTGGAGGGGTCTTTGCTCGGCTCCTGTCGGAGCTATCGCAAAGATAAAAGGAGTAATCAAATGACCATCAAAAGCAAGAGCGTTGCGCGTCACCAAGCGACACACAAACGCACTGGTGTCTGGTGGACGCCAGAGGAACATGATCAGCTAATGTCTAACGCCAAATATTGCGGATTATCCGCAAGTGAATATATACGCCGATGTGCGTTAGATAAAAAAATTGTTCCTCGCGCTGATACTGAAACACTCAGCCAGCTCATGAAACTTGGAGGATTGCAGAAAAAAATTATAGCCGACCTTCGTGGAAATATAGCTGCAAACGCTGATATTTCAAAACTGATTTCAGACACAAATCATATTTACGAAACCATTCTTGTTGCTATCAAAAACATAAGTGGAGAGTTCAAATGATTATAAAAGAGATACCGCATAAATCAGCCAAGGCCAGAGCCAAAGCAGAGAACAGACAACAGGTTAGAGCATTGACCAATGTTGCAAAATCTATCGGCGGCATGGCTGTTAAGACGTTGAGTAATAATACTCAGATTGAAAAGATGATTGAAAATATGACGAAAGTTGATAGCAATGGCAGACCAAATCAATCAAGTTCGCAACGTGATCTAAATAAGCAAAACGCGCAGGGAGCTAAAAACCTGAACAACGTCATGAAGGCGTTATCTGGTTCAACACATGGTACATCGGCAAGAGGCGTAAAAGCCCCCCAACCAAGGAGCGTTAAGGCCACAATAGAGTATGCCCTTAAAGGTGATAATGAAACTCAGGGGGAACTGATCTACAGTCAGAAGTTAGAGATGATTGAGCCTGAAATGATTGTGATTGCAATGGACACCACCGCCGCCATGAATCAGGAGGTTAAAAACCCCTGTAAGCATTTCGTGATTTCATGGGATGAAGGCGAGAAGCCGACTCGCTCACAAATGACCAGATCAATAGCAACCTATCTCAAACATGCAGGTTATGAAGAACATCAAGCCGTTGCATATCTGCATACCGATACAGAGAAAACACATATACATATTATTGCCAATCATGTTCACCCAGAAACATTTAAAGCTGTTCACCGGGACTTTTTACGAGCCAAGCAAAATCATAAAATACGTGAACGTGTGGCGCGTCAATTAGAGGTTGAAAATGGATGGAAGCAAGTTGAAGGGAAGCTACTCAAATTAGATAATGATGGTAATTTAGTTGAGCGAACATATGAAGAAAAAATATTATTTTCACTGTCACGTTCGGATAAAATCAGTGATAAATCACGAAGACAAGAAGTGCATAGTGGTGTACCATCCTTTGAACGCTGGTGTAAGGAAAGTAAGGAATCAGATCATTTAAGGAAAGATATAAAAAAGATAATAACTGGTAAAAAAACAGATTGGAATGATATACATAAAATACTAGATAAATACAATATTGAGATTAAACCCGATAAATATAGAAAAGGTTTAGTTGTATATGATAGACGTGAGCCTGATAAACGCTGTATAGCCGCGAGTGGATTGAGCCGTGATTTATCAGCCGGGAATCTTGGCAAAATTATCAATACGCCGTATATGCCTTTCGTGCGCAGCACAGAGCGACCATCGGAAGCGTTACCGCCTGTAAAAGAAACAATCCTCCCTACTCAACAACCGGTTTTGCCTGAAAGCCAATCTTTGAAAGTCAAAGGGGTTGATTCACCGGCACCGGCATTAACGGCATATCCAAGTCAGATTGCTATTCAATATGAAACATGGGCCAACCAGATTAACTCCGCTGATCCGGCCAGAGCGAAGACATTGAAGGATGCAGCCGTAGTTCTCAAAAAACAGACTAATGTACGAGAAATCACCTTCCCCCACCCTTCCGCACCAGTAGCCGATGTTACCGCCGCTATGCAAGGCATGGGAGGCCGAAATCGATAAACAAATATTCAGTCCGTTTTGTAAATGCTAGATGATACATGTTGACAATGGTACTTGCTTCAAGGAAATTGCTATTGTGATATCGAAAAAAGATATTAAAAACAGTAACCAAGTAGGATGGAGTTAAACTATGGCAAATAAGAACACACATCATCATTGCCTATTCCAGTGAAACCGACCAAAGAAACTGACGTGATGGCGACCGCCGTTCCGCTGTGAAACCGACCCGCGTTCCGGCGAATGCGACCAAAGTTGTTGTAGTCGTAAGGTAAGGGTTTTAGTCAGAAATAATCAAATCAACCTTTCATGCAATGTTCGATGCGGTCAAGGCGTAGCACTTTGTTTGATGATGTCTCCTATCACTTGTAAACTCTTCGTGAAGTCAATCGGTTTGGAAATATAGGCATCCATACCAGCGGCAATCTGAACAGACTCCCACGTTGACGATATTACTAACCAATCAAGCCGCTTAGAAATGGGCGGTTTTTTATTGCCCGTATCCCACAATCCAAAACTTTCAAAAAATACGGAACATTGCGATGGGCCTTGATCAATAGAATCGGCCCCGTACAGTCTACTCGCCAACGACAGTTCAGCGTCGCACATTTTTGATGTGATCCTGTGGCAAAACAAGGTTGGGTGCCTTCCGACAACTGAATCATCCTGATTAATGTCAATTTTGTTGTAGGTTGTCCGGGTACTAAACCCAGATTCATCGCAATTTTTTTTATTTCAAACAGAGTCATGTGTCAGCAGTGCTTTGCGCAATCATCTGGGGCCATGATATACGAGCATATTTTCTGCGTACCGTTGTGAGCTGCGATGGCCACTGGTTTAACCAAAGTTAGTGAAACAATTAACGCCATAAGAATGCTGAATTTCAGGAACAGCATCGGTCCGATAAACTTGAGTTTATTCTCCATTGGAATTTCTCCTTTCAGTGATTTAATGGGAATGGCCACTGCCGCCGCTGCCACTTCCTGATCTGTACTGAGATCGGTCATAGTCGGTGGTGTGATTGAGGTGCTTGCCATCAAGGAAATCGATGACCGCACATCCGGAAGAAACAAGCAAAATTGTGGACAGTAGAAAAAAAAGAACAACTTTCATTGTGATCCCTTTGCATTTGAACAAGATAAAAAATGACGTACCCCAGCAAGGAGGGGGGGCTGGGGTACGCCCAATAACACCTGTATGGATAGAATGAATCGGGTTGGAGCGTGAAGGAAACGTTTACTGCAACGGATGCTACAAAAATAATGAAGTGTTCCCTGGTAGCTGAGTACCGTAGCCGCTTTTTCCCAGTCGAACAGTTCACCACAAACCGGATCTCTTACGATTGTTTCCATGGCAGTAATCTCCAAGTAGTAGCCGGGAGGCGCATTACTCCCGGCTCTCAAGCATGTTACAGAGTCACTAACCGCGGCAGCAGGACGGAATGTCATATTTTTCAGCGACAACTTTGATCTTGCCTTTCAGTTCTTTGATTTCCGCTTCAAGTTCATCTACTTTGCGAATATCAAGTCCGTCGTAACCGTACAGTCCGCGCAATTCGATGTCCTTGGCTTTCAAAGCGCTGGTTAATCCTGCCGTTTCTTGGGAAAACTGCTGCACGACCTGCTTATCTGTGCATTTGCCACCATTGCAGCATGAGCCTGCAGCCGAAGCCGATATAGCACCAAATGAAAGTATCCCCATTGCCAATGCAATCCCGACGATCATGTTCTTTTTCATTTTTACTCTCCTTTGAGTTGAATTACAGTAAGGCGTATGCCCTCTTGTTATGCTTAACTATATCAACTTGCGTGCCACATTATGACAAACGCTATAACACGCTGAATACACATAACAATGTGCATTAAATAGTTATCGGGGTTGAATGTTTTGGTAATGAATATGCTACAATGACCTTCTGAAATCGGAGAATTTTCTGCAATTGATCGTCGTGCTTCAAAGCGTTGTGCTACGAGAATCAAACTGCGTGGATTGAACAAGGGAGATGCTGGTGAGCAAACAAAACGGATCTCAAAATAAGGTCATTATCCTGGCGGCACTAGTGGGGGTAATTGCTCTGCTGCACTACGTTACGCCTACAGAACCTCATAATTACCATATAATTCATATTGTGTTGCGCAAGCTCTACTTCCTGCCACCAGTTGTGGCCGCTGCCTGGTTTGGATTACGGGGTGCAATTATTACGACGAGTGCCGTCAGTGTGCTTTTCTTGTTACATGCGTTCCTGGATTGGCCGGGAAACTACATGGAACAGGCAAACCAACTGGGAGAGCTGGCAGGATTCTGGGTGGTGGGCCTTATCCCTGGCTGGCTGTTCGATCGTCAACGGTCACTTCTTATAGATCTTGCAAATGCCAACGAAGAGACCCTTCTTGGCTTGGTTTCGGCGCTGGATCTCCGAGAGCACAACACCGGCCAGCATTCCCAGCGGGTGCGGGAGTATACCGAATTGATTGCCACACGGCTTGGAGTCGATAAAAAGTTGAGACGGGAGATTGGTTTTGGTGCGCTTCTGCATGACGTGGGAAAGATAGCCGTACCGGACCAGATTTTACTCAAGCCTGGCAAACTGACGGATCAGGAATGGGTCGAGATGCGCAAGCATCCTGAGGCAGGATACCGGATTGTGAAGAGGATCGGTTTTTTAAAGGATGTTGCGGAAATCGTCTATGCCCACCACGAGAAATTTGATGGCCTTGGATACCCACGTGGACTAAAAGGAGAGAACATACCGTTTGGTGCGCGCATGTTTATGGTGGCAGACGTTTATGACGCTCTAACATCTGAACGTCCTTACCATTCACCTATGAGCTACGAAGATGCTGCTACAGAGATCAGACATTTGAGCGGCAACCATTTCGACCCGGTTGTAGTGGATACATTCTTGTCCATAGCTCCAGAACAGCTGCAGAAGATTGCCAAGCGTTACCTAGACACAGCAGACCATAAAGACTCATTAAAGGGTGTTCTGTCACATTGAGCCGCAGCCTGCATCCTTGGCCAACTTGAAAAGTATCCGGTAATCATCGCCGAATTTACAGAGTCCGTGGCAATGTTCTTCCAAATCACTAAACAGAATGTACCTGAGTCCGATACAGGTGCTGGTCTGGAACGAAGGTCGTTTCAGTTGTGCCAGCACCTCCTTTTCTCGTTTGTCGGGCGCTACCAGGAAAAAATCATAGTGACGGTCCCCGAGTGAAGAAGCGAGGTCCATCAACCTCAGCATACCAGAGTAGATTGAGGTGCTCTTTTCTATTTCGAAAGCACATTCGATCCGTTTTGAATCCCGTGAAACCCAGATGACGTCAATCAGGGAAACCGTTCGAGCCACATCCGGCGGAAAGTCCAGTGGTGGCAATTCCGGAAGCGTCAGGAATTGGAGCGAGCGTCCGTTTAGCGACTTATTGCGATCATTGGTAGCAACAAAAACATCATAGCCGAGGTCATGCCCGATGTCGGTCAGCAGAAACTGCATGCGCAGGTGTTCATTTTCTTCCCGAATCTCTTCCTGTACTTCCTGATGTCTCTTTTTCAGCGCTTTTTCTCGTTTTTCTTTTTCGACCTGCAAGGCTTTTTCCCAATTCTGATCCAGAGTGATCTTACCAACTCCAACCTCGAACAGAAGGCCTGAAATTGCACCCAAATCTTTGGATAAGAGTGGTTGTAACCCCTCATTGGCCTTGATTACACATTCACGCATTTCGAGATAGCTAGTCCAAGAACCCAACTTTTTCTTGTCGTCAAAAATAGTATTGAAGCCATTCAGCATGGCCGTATTGAAGGGGGGTATCAGGGTGGGATGAAGAAAATATAGGATGTTTGCAACTGAAGGTCCGAGCCCTTTAATTCCACAACCATCCAGTGTTAGAATTTCCTTGACCAGTTTGTCAGAAGATCCGGCAGAGAGGCATGAATCAAGAAAGGAGCCGAACGCCCTCTTGTTGTCCTCGTTCTCGTAAATATCCGGTATGCGCAACTTAGGCTTCCAGTAGAATGGATGTGCGGCCCCAACGAACACCTGCTTCTGCTCGGTGATTGAGGCCATCACAACTTCCAAAGAAGACCCCTTGAAGTCGTTGCCAAATGTTCCGTCCTTTATCGAGGCAACAATAGCCATTACCCCGCGCCGGATGGAACGGAAGGCCTTCATCCGGGTGTCGTTGTCGATGAACCAAGTGTTGTAGACCGATTCCTGGTCAGACTTATATCGTATGGCAAGTTCGGTAAGATTGTTAACGGTCATGAATGAAGCTCCTTGCGAATTACTTTGTTGCAGAAGAAATCAGAGGCACCACTGTAAATCGGATTTTGTCTGAGACGTTAGAGAAATCGTTTAACTGAGTTGAGTTATTTTCATGCTGAATAGTCCACACGGATGCTGGATATTCTACAGATATAACCTGGAAATGCTAATTGCTGTTTGCAAATATAATCATTATTCCAGCATTTTACGTATCTTCTCAGGCATGGCACGTTCCTTGATAGTACAGAAAGAGTATAAACAAATTTCCAAGGGAGTTACTGATGAAAAGCAAAATTATAAATGTGGTTATTTTTATATCTGCAGTAACGCTTCTGTCGGTACTTGCTTTCTATGTAAAGGTCGGATCAACCGCAGATTCGGTTGCTGTTCTGAGAACTACCGGCATGACCTGCGGGAGTTGCTCAAGCAAAATAACCAAAGCGCTTGAAGGGTTGAAAGGTGTGGCGATAACCGAGGTGGACGTAGAAGGCGGTTGGGTGATCGTGGGCTATGACACACAGACTGTCAAACCGGAGACTCTGGCAGAGAAGGTCAACGGTGTCGGCTTTGGTAGCAGTGTGCATCGGGTGTTGACTCCGGAGCAATTCAGACAGATAACCGGCAGGGATATTGGCAAGAGTGCTTCGCCTTCGGGAGGATGCGGTGGGTGTGGCACCAAAGGCGGAGGATGTGGATCCAATAAATAAATATAGGTACACTTCGTAAACGAGATGCGTGCAGGAACGAATTATACACAGTCAAAAATGCAGCAAAAAAACATACGTACTAAAGGAGCTCAGAATGGCAACAAATCGCACAAAACGGGTTATATGGGCAGGTATTGTTTCAGTGGCGCTGTTGATTGGCGCAGTCAGTGTTTTTGCCTTTTCGTTGGGCAAATATGAAAAAGTGAAGGTGAGTGGTGGGGTTGCAACAATACCTGCTGACAAGCTGGCAGATGGCAAAGCCCACTTTTATAAATTCGAGGACGGCGGTAGGGAGATCACGTTCTTTGCGGCCAAAGCCGCAGACGGCAGCATTAAGACCGCCTTCGATGCCTGCGATTCCTGCTATAAATCCAAAAAGGGCTATGAACAGCAGGGGGACAAGATGAATTGCAAGAACTGCAACCAGAAGTTCGCCATCAATCGCCTCGGTCCCAACGCCACCGGCGGCTGTAATCCCGGCTACCTTCCCCATCAGCTGAACGGCAGTTCCATTTCCATTTCAGTGAATGACCTCAAGGGCGGAGCGAGATACTTCTGATGAAACTACACAACATATCCATTAACAACCTCAAGCGCCGCAAGGCCAAGATGGCCTTTCTGACCATCGGACTGATGGTGGGAATCGCCACCATTGTCACCCTGGTCACCCTGACCCGCTCCATGTCCAGCGATATTGAGCGCAAGATGGACGAATTCGGCGCCAATATCCTCGTAACCCCCCAGAGCAACGGGCTGTCCATGAACTATGGCGGCATCAGCCTGGGAGGAGTGACCTTCGATCAACGCGAGATTCGCGAAGAGGATCTGGCGAAAATCAAGACCATCACTAACCACAAGAACATCTCAGCAATCAGCCCCAAGGTGCTGGGTGGCATAAAGATCAACGACCACGACGTGTTGCTGGTTGGTGTCAACTTCGAGAGTGAATTGAAGATGAAGCAGTGGTGGAAGGTTTTCGGAAATGAGCCGAAGGCTGAACACGACCTTTTGCTCGGTTCCGATGCATCCAAGGTGCTCAATGTCTCGCCCGGCGACAGCCTGACTATCAAGGGTGAAACCTTCACAGTGGCCGGGGTGCTGGATCAGACCGGCTCCCAGGATGATGCCCTGGTGTTTGCTTCGCTGAAAAAAGCCCAGAAGCTTTTGGGCAAGGAGGGCAAAATCAGCATGGCTGAGGTGGCGGCACTCTGTTCCGGCTGCCCAATCGGCGACATGGTCACCCAGATCGCCGAAAAGATACCGGAGGCCAAGGTGTCGGCCATCCAGCAGGTGGTGGAGGGACGTCTCAAGGCTCTGGATCAGTTCAAACGTTTTTCCTATGCCATGGCCGGGGTAGTGGTCTTTATCGGTTCCCTGATCGTTTTTGTCACCATGATGGGGAGTGTCAACGAGCGGACCACTGAGATCGGCGTTTTTCGGGCAATCGGTTTCAGGAAGAGCCACATCATGCGGATCATTCTTTTGGAGGCAGCCCTGGTCAGCCTGCTGGCCGGGTTTCTGGGATATGCCGTTGGCATGGGGGGCGCCAAACTGGCCCTGCCATTCATGGCCGAGAGCAAGAATGCCCATCTGATCTGGGACTCGACAGTCGCCTTTGGTTCAGTCGGACTGGCCCTGACGCTGGGAATCCTGGCCAGCCTCTATCCGGCACTGCATGCCAGCAAGATGGACCCAACCGAAGCGTTAAGAGCACTTTAAGACCCCCTTTTAAAAAGGGTGATTCAGGGGGATTTGCCTTTGACGTCAAAATCAAGTCCATCCCAGCCCCCCTTTGTTAAAGGGGGGAGAACAATTGCGATCGAGGATACCATGGCACTAATCGAAATGAAGAACGTAAAAAAACAGTACTCCAGCGGTGATGATGTTGTCGAAGCACTGAGTGGTGTGGACATATGTATAGAGGCCGGTGAATTCATCACCATCATGGGGCAGTCGGGATCAGGCAAGAGTACCCTGCTGTCTGTCCTGGGGGGGATGAACCATCCCACCTCCGGAGATGTGGAGATGGCCGGCGTAAAACTGTATCAACTTCCCGGCGAAAAACTGGCCGACTTCCGGGCACAGAACCTGGGGTTTGTCTTCCAGTCGTTTAATCTGATCTCCTATCTGACCGCCATCGAGAACGTCATGTTGCCACTGGCCATCGTCAAGATGAGCACGCCGGCAAAAAAAACCGCTGCACGGCAGGCTCTTGAACGGGTCGGTCTCGGCACTAAGCTTGATCGGCTGCCCAATCAGCTCTCCGGCGGTGAACAGGAAAGGGTCGCCATAGCCCGGGCCATCGTCAACAATCCTCACATCCTTCTGGCGGATGAACCGACCGGCAACCTGGACTCAAAGACCAGTGAAGAGGTTATGGCGCTCTTCCGTGAACTGAACGATGCCGGCCAGACCGTTGTCATGGTTACCCATAACCCCGAGAACGGAGCCTACTCCGACCGTACGATCCATTTGAAGGATGGTATGGTTATGAGTGGGCAGGCCTGAGAATGTATTGGGAGGATGAGCTGTGAAAGTGCGCGACAGTGAAATGCCTGACGAAGAGATGTGGTCAGGTTTCTTTGAGCCTGACAGAATATTGCGAACCTTCGGTCTGAACCAAGAAATAGCTGGCATCGTCGAATTTGGCTGTGGTTATGGGACGTTCACGCTGCCGGCTGCAAAGATGATCCGAGGCATTGTCAACGCTTATGATATCGAACCGGCTATGGTGGCCGCAGTAGATGAAAGATCCCGTCAGGCTGGCATCAAAAATATTCGGGCGGTTGTTAGGGATTTTGTCACCCAAGGGACGGGTCTTCCTCAAAATTCCATGGATGCGGCACTACTCTTTAATATCCTCCATCACGATCAACCGGTAGCATTGATGAAGGAAGCTTATCGTGTTCTTCATGCGGAGGGCTTTTTGGCAATTATTCACTGGAATTATGATTCCACGACACCTCGCGGCCCGTCAATGGAGATTCGTCCACGGCCCGAACAGTGTATCGAATGGGGCCGGGAAGCCGGATTTAATTTTAACAAGAGAGAACAATTCGATTTTCCTCCCTATCATTACGGGTTGTTGCTCAGAAAACGATCCCACATAGCTCTTACTATGACCGCACAATCAGCCTGAAGGACGGTATGTGTTATGAGGTTGCAAGCTTGACGAATGGGGGAGGGATGAAAGAGCTGAAAGATCTTTCCGTGCTGGTGGTCGATGACAACAGTGCAATATTTGCCGTGATTGCGAGAATGTTCAGCCACTTCAAGGCCAAGGTCGATTACGCCGCGAATGCAACAGATGCAATTAATTGTCTGAAGACACGTGATTACAAAACCATGATAGCTAACATTGACCTGCCGGTGGTTGGTGGACTTGAACTTGCTCGAAGGGCACATGGACTGAACCATTTTCTGAATATCGTAATCTTTACCGGCAACACTTCAGAGCAGATCGTGAATCTGGCTCTGAATCCCAGGGTGTCTGACATATCCGGGATACTCCGAAAACCATACAGCCTTGACGATTTGCTGATGGACGTTTTGACGAAAGAAACGGGTAAAACCTTTCTGCTGGAATAAGTTGTCAGCCTAATTAAGATATAGAGGTATTTGATGGATGCCATGATGATAAGCGCTTCCGCCCTGTCTGCGGAGCGGACCCGGATGAATTTGATTGCCAGCAATCTTGCTAACGCCCTCACTACCCGGACACCGGAAGGCGGGCCCTACAAACGCAAGGATGCCATGTTTGCAACCATGTCGATGGAAAACCCTTTTTCAACTCTGCTGGAAAAACTAGATCCAGCCGGACGCAAAAGGGGTCGAGGTAATGGAAATCATGGAAGACCACAATCCTCCCCGGCTTCAGTATGAACCCGGTCATCCCGATGCAAATGCCCAGGGATATGTAGCCTATCCGAATGTGAACGTGATCGAGGAAATGACGGATATGCTCAGCGCAACACGAGCATATGAAGCTAATGTGTCGGCGTCGAAGGCATCCATGGGTATGCAAATGAAAACACTGGAGTTGCTTGGGAGGTAACCACCTCCTTCAGGAAAGTGAGTATGAATACTGTGTTGAAAACTGATGCTACCCTTTTACCTTAATATGAAGCCAATTTTCTTTTCAATAATGATCCTCTTGATTTTACCGGTGGCAGCCGGGGCGGAGATTGCATTGCCGGTAGAGAACGGCGTTGTGACCTCCGGCGTGGGATGGCGTGTCGACCCATTCGGAAGCGGCAAGTTTGCCTTCCACCGCGGAATCGATATTGCGGTCCCGGTCGGCACTCCGGTACGGGCTATCCGCAAAGGACGGGTGGTTTTCGCTGGCGATCGTCACGGCTATGGCTCAACAGTAATCGTTGAACATGCCAACGGAGATCGCACTCTATATGGACACAACTCTCTGGTTCGCGTTCATTCAGGTGATCTGGTGGAATCCGGCACAGTGGTTGCTTTTTCTGGGAACACCGGCCGGTCGACTGGTCCACATGTGCACTTTGAAAAGTTGCCGAGCGGTCGTCCCGTTATAGAGCCGGTGGAAATGGAAGAAACTAGACTACCGCAACTTGTCAATAACGATGGTCAGAGAGACATTCTTGAGAGGAAAATGGATGAATCGATGAACTCTGTTCTCAGGACAATCCACAGGTTTGGAGCAGCCGGACAAGGCGGATGAACTGCCATGTCAGTACATTGAACCGTTTGATATAAAAAAGGAGCAATTATGACTGAGACCATCAAAACATCTGTAGAAAATCTAATTGCCATGGTTAAGAAAAACCCACAAGTAGCAAATTCTGTTTTTCGTGCCTCAACCTATTCGGAAACGCAGGGATTCACCGTTCGCTCCGAGATTCGCGGATTTAATGTTTCCATAGATGAGCCACGTGAGCTGGGAGGCAACGACACGGCCCCAAATCCAGTGGAATTGCTTCTGGCTGCCTTGGGAGGATGCCAGGAAATCGTCTATCGGGCTTTTGCTGCTGTATTGGGGATCGAGATAGACAGTATTGAAGTCCACGCCAAGGGGTACATTGATCTACACGGATTTCTGGGATTATCAGAAGTTCCGGCCGGTTTCACCAACATCAGTTTTACCACGCGAATTGTTTCGCCAGCGTCACCGGAGAGCATACGCCAGCTTGCTGTGCTTGTTGAAAAACACTGCCCTGTTCAAGATACTCTTGCGCGTTCCATACCGATCAGCGGCAAAGTTGAGCTTATGCAACCCGGAGATCCTGCCGGTGCTGTTGAGATCATCGCTTCAGCCGCATAAGCATGCGAATATCTTTCCACTGAGGTAATTCACGTGAACAACGAAATAAATATCATTGACAATATTCCCAACACCAAAATCGCTGAGAGCGCTATCCATGGAAAGGGGCTGTTCTCCGAAGCGGCCATTCCGAGCGGTGCAATTCTTGCTGTACTTGATGGCCAACTAATCCCTCTTGCCAAGCAACAGATTGTCACCTCTGATATCTGTGTTTCACATTGTGAATGGAACGCCGTCAGCAAAGATATGCTCCTGGTGCGGACGTTTAGAACTAAGTACAGCTTCATCAACCACAGCCTTAATCCGAATTTGAGGTTGGAATACAATCCGTTACGGATAGTTGTCTCCAGTGACTTGAGCAAAGGCGATGAATTGACGCTGGATTACAACAAAGAACCTCTTCCCGATGCGTATCTGAAGCTTCACGGCAGGCACTTTTTATAGACAAGTAACTCCAATCGATAGGATGTCATGAAAAAATCGGCACGACCATTCATATTAATTATGTGCATTATCGGCATCAGCATGTTGCACTATTTAACCCCGCTGAATATGCCGTACCTTCATGACATTTATCAACGACTCTACTACCTGCCGATCATTCTGGCGGCCTTCTGGTTCGGCTTTCGAGGCGGCCTGGCCTGTTCCCTCTTTGTCAGTATAGTCTACGCCCCTCACCTTCTTTTCCAGTGGGGTGGCCCACCAGCAATGGAGATGGAGAAGTACCTGGAGATACTACTTTATAACGTAGTCGGTGGCGTTACCGGCTTCCTGTCCCATCGCGAACGGGAACGGGCAACCGCATTGCAAAGGAGTGAAAAAAACCTCAGGAGCTTGTACGAGAGTTTGCTTACCCAGTCAGAAAAAATACGTGTCATCGAAGAGCAGTTACGAAACGCAGAGCGGCTTTCCGCAGTTGGGGAGATGTCAGCTGTTCTTGTACACGAAATCAAAAACCCGCTTACTTCGATGCGGGGGTATGCGGAAATCGTTCGAAGAGCATTCAAGCCAAGTGAAAAATACTACGAATTTCTGACGATCCTGATCAAGGAAACAGACCGATTGGATAATGTGGTAAAGGACTTCCTCCGCTTTTCCAGTCCGGTAGTTGTCAGGCCGGGCCCCTGCAACGTTCTTGAGGAATTGCAGACTATTGTAACCTTGGTTTCTCAAGATACGGGACAACGCAGACCAAAGGTAATACTTACAGCTGAGAGTTTGCCAATTATCAGGGCAGATAGCCAGAAACTGCGCCAGGCATTTCTTAATCTGATCCAAAATGGCTGTCAGGCGGCAGGCTTTGACGGCAACGTTACAATCAATGCCATTGTCGAACAGTACGAAAATGGGGAACATATCGTTATTTGTTTTGACGACAACGGGGCGGGAATCGCCCAGGAAATACGAGATAAGCTTTTTGAACCCTTTTTTACAACAAAGACAGGTGGAACGGGACTTGGTTTGTCTACCACGCGCAAAATAATAGAGGGGCATTGCGGTTCGATAGAAGTCGATACATCACCTGACGGAGGCGCTCGGTTTATTGTGCGTCTTCCTGTGAGTCGACCGGACCTGGAAATAAATCATGAATAGCTGCATTCAATTAAATTGATGACGACATTTCGCAACGACGGTTGCTTGAGACGAACTGACGCTGGATTACAACAAAGGACCTATTTCGGAGCATGTATATGAAGCTTCACGGCAGCCACTTATTACAGACAGATCTGCGAATTATGTCGGTTCAGCAGTTGCTATTACATTGTTGCCGGCTGTGATTTGCATCGTGCCTTACACGAGCCTCTGGCTGAATTTGAAACTCCCTTTAAGCAATCAAACACTAATTTACAGGGTGTTATGAAGTTATTGTCGCGACCACTCATACTTTTATTGTGCATTATCGGCATCAGCATGCTGCACTACTTTACTCCGTTGACTTTGCCGTTTTTGCACGACATCTATCAACGTCTTTATTACCTGCCGATCATCCTGGCTGCCTTCTGGTACGGCTTCCGTGGCGGCCTGGCCTGCTCCATATTTGTCAGTATTATATACGCCCCCCATCTTCTCTTCCAGTGGGGTGGACACCTGACAATGACGATGGAAAAATATCTGGAGATACTGCTTTACAACATAGTTGGTGGCATAACCGGTTTCCTGTCTCAGAAGGAACGGGAACGGAGTGCTGAACTACAGGAGACCGCTGAAGGTTTGGACGAATCGTATAAAAAGCTCCAAGCCCAGTCAGAAAGGATCATCACGATCGAAGAGCAATTGCGGCGTTCTGAAAAGCTCTCAACCCTGGGAGAGATGGCAGCGGTGCTGGCTCACGAAATCCGTAACCCCCTTGGTTCCATTCGGGGGACCGCCGAAATATTGAGAGACGATTACCAACCGGGTGACCCCAAACACGAGTTTATTGAAATCCAGATCAAGGAAACTGAACGGCTTAATCGAGTTGTGGAGGAATTTCTCCGCATGGCGCGTCCGCAACCGTCCGATATGCGGCCCTGTCCAGTGCAGGAAGAACTTGAAACAATAGTGACGCTGGTATCGAACGATGCCAGGAATCGTCACATCAAGCTCATACTGCAACCTCAAACTGCTTCAGTAATTATTACGGCAGATGGAGAAAAGCTTCGTCAGGCCTTTCTGAACATTACCATTAATGCCTTGCAGGCCACATCGCCCGGCGGAAGTGTAATTATCTCCACAAAGGTTTATCAAACAGCACTCTGCGAGATCCGTTTCCGTGATACAGGGCCCGGAATTGATGCAGAGATGCTGGAGCGGATATTCGAGCCCTTTTTCACCACCAAGCCTGATGGCACCGGGCTGGGACTGGCAATCACCAGGAAAATCATTGAAAGCCACGGGGGTACGCTGCTGGTCGAGAGCGAAACAGGGCACGGTACAACCGCCATTGTCAGATTGCCAATGCATAAAACAACTAATGGAGGAATGCCTTGAAAGCAGAAATTCTCATTATTGACGACGACACCTCGCTACGGCGGGTGCTTGAATATAACCTTCAGGAAGAAGGATATGATGTTCAGGCCGCTTCCTCAGGGGAAGAAGGCTTGTATTTGTTCGGGAAGTCCCAGCCAAATCTGGTTATCACCGATATGAAAATGCCCGGTATGGACGGGTTGATGGTGCTCAAGTCAATCAAGGAGCGTTCACCGGAGACACTGGTGATTATAATTACCGCTTTCGGGACCGTTGATGTCGCCGTGGAGGCCATGAAGGCCGGGGCCTATGATTACATCACTAAACCGTTCAACAGGGATGCGCTCAAGCTGACGGTTAGAAAGGCGCTCCAGTTCAGTGGGCTTACAGAGGAAAACAAGCGACTGAAGAGTGAATTATCAGACAAAACGGACTTCCGCACCATTATAGGTTCATCGAAGGAAATGGAAAAAGTCTTTGATGTGATTCGTAAGGTGGCCGACACCGAGGCGGCTATCTTAATTACAGGAGAATCTGGTACGGGCAAAGAGCTTGTCGCCCGTTCCATTCATGCCAACAGTTCTCGCAAGGATGCCCCGTTCGTTGCCATCAATTGCGCCGCCATCCCCCGTGACCTGCTGGAGAGCGAGCTTTTTGGCCACATCAAAGGGTCCTTCACCGGAGCGGTGAAAGACAAGACCGGAAAGTTCCAGTCGGCGGAAGGTGGTACACTGTTCCTGGATGAGGTCGGCGAGCTTCCGCTGGAATTGCAACCAAAACTGCTCAGGGCACTGCAGGAAAAAGAGGTGGAGCCGGTAGGAGGCACGAAGGTCCAGAAGCTTGATGTCCGTGTCGTATCCGCCACCAATTTGAATATCGACAAAGCGATAACTGACGGCACATTCCGAGAAGATCTCTATTACCGATTGTCGGTCATTCCAATCCATCTACCGCCACTCCGTGAGAGACGTAAAGACATTCCGCTCCTGATCAGGTATTTCTGTTCCAAACATGGAAGCGACAAGGTCACCTTTAACAAGGATGCCCTGCATACTCTGGTCATGTACCCTTGGCCTGGGAATGTACGGGAACTGGAAAATACCGTCGAACGACTGCTCATAATGCGGAACAGCGATGTCATTGGTCTCGGCGAATTGCCGGAAAAATTGTTGGAGAACGGTGCCTCAGGAAGTGCGATTATAAAACTGCCTGATGAGGGGTATTCATTGGAGCAGCTGGAGCGAGAGGTCGTTGTAATGGCTTTGGAAAAAAATAGTTGGAACCAGACTGCTGCAGCCCGTTTTCTCAGAATTCCCCGTCATACACTCATCTACCGGCTTGAAAAATACGGCATAACTGTGCCCATCAATAATTGATTTATTTGGTGTAACTCCATGCGCATATCCATAAACATGATACATCGGCCTATACTAAGAAAAGCAGAATATTATCCGGCTGTGAAGTATATTCTGCACAATGTTTGTTAGACCATAGTTGTTAAACCCGTTATATCAGATAGATACGAATTGGCACGCTCCGTGTACACAGAAGAACGGTAACGGCTTGGTATTGCAGTTCAAGCATTGAGTACAATACTGAAAAGATTAATGTGATTATCCCGGAAATTTTCACGGCACTGGGAGAAAGAGCGAACAGTGCTGGTTGAATGAACTTTATAATTTATACCCCTTAGAAAGGATATCCTTGTGAGCAAAATTTTTGTCGACAACTCTCAATCAATTGGCAGCACACCATTAGTGAGGCTCAACCACCTCACCAAAGGCAGTAAAGCAACCATTCTGGCCAAGGTTGAAGGTCGCAATCCGTCTTACTCAATCAAGTGCCGCATTGGGGCCAACATGATCTGGGATGCGGAGAAACGTGGGGTCCTTAAGCCGGGTGTTGAGATCATTGAACCGACATCTGGCAACACCGGTATCGCTCTAGCTTATGTAGCCGCCGCCCGCGGCTACAAGCTGACTCTCACCATGCCCGAAACCATGACCATTGAGCGAAGAAGAGTGCTGGCTGCTTTGGGAGCCAACCTGATTCTGACTCCCGGTGGTGATGGGATGAAGGGGGCAATAAGCCGTGCCGAGGAAATTGCGGCGGCTGAACCACAGAAATATTTTCTGCCACAGCAGTTCAAGAACCAAGCAAATCCTGGGATTCACGAGAAGACCACCGGGCCTGAGATCTGGAACGATACCGACGGTGGCATCGATGTCTTGGTCGCAGGCGTTGGTACGGGCGGCACTATCACAGGAATCTCTCGTTATATCAAACACACCAAGGGAAAACAGATCCTTTCTGTCGCAGTTGAGCCGAAAGAAAGCCCGATCATTACTCAAAAGCTGGCCGGTCTGGAACTGAAACCTGCACCTCACAAGATTCAAGGTATCGGTGCCGGCTTCATACCCGATACGCTTGATCTTTCCATAATCGACCGTGTGGAGCAAATAGATAGCAATGAGGCCTATGCATATGCCAGGCTTCTGGCCAAAAAAGAAGGCATCTTGGCTGGTATCTCAAGTGGCGCTGCCGTGGCCGTTGCCGTGCGTTTGGCTCAACTTGAAGAATTTATAGACAAAACTATTGTCGTTATCCTGCCTGACTTGGCTGAACGCTACCTTTCTACCGAGCTGTTCGACATAGAGAAGCTATAAAGATAGCGCTGGATAGAGTTTGATTTACGCCGATGGTAAGATTTATACATTCTATGATTTAAAGGAAGGTACAACCCATGTCTTCACTTGCTCAGTTATCACCAAACAGCGTTGCAGCTAGCCCCGTTGATGTCAATCTAGCAACCCAGACACCACAAAACGCCATTAATGTGAAATCTAGCGAAGTCGCACAAAAAACGGCTCAGAAGTCAAAAACTGATACCGTTGTCGTTTCAAGCCAGGCACTCAAGTTGGCATCGCGGCTTGATAATGTGTCGAAGCCGAAAAACAAGTGAAGAATCATCTGAACAGGTTTCGAACGATTTCCCTTAAAAGGAGTCAAGCATGGATGCCATGATGATAAGTTCTTCCGCCCTCACTGCACAACGCACCAGAATGAACCTAATCGCCAGTAACCTGGCTAACGCGCTTACTACAAGAACACCGGAAGGCGGTCCCTATAAACGCAAAGACGCCATGTTTGCTGCTATGCCCATGGAAAAGAACTCATTTGCGTCTGTATTGGACAAGAAGAGTCAGCCTGATGCAAAAGGTGTGGAAGTAATGGAGATTATGGAAGACCACAATCCGCCACGACTCCAATATGATCCGTCTCACCCCGACGCCAACCAGCAAGGTTATGTGGCCTATCCCAATGTAAATGTTATCGAGGAAATGACGGATATGCTGAGCGCATCACGCTCCTATGAGGCTAACGTGACAGCATCGAAAGCAACAATGAGTATGCAGATGAAGTCGATGGAAATTTTGGGTAAATAAGCTTTGCAGATTGCATGTGATTAATTATTGGATGATAATAGGAGGCTCTACAGATGAAATTCAATAATTTTCTGGTATTGTTTGTAAGTATGTCGGTGTTTTTCACGTCATCACTGGCTTTTGCCGGCCATGATCACGGAGGAGGGCAAGGTTCAGGAAGTCAACCTTCGACGCCAAAACCAGCAGATCAGCAGGCAACAAAAAAAGCTGAGCAACTCTTAAAAAATTGTTCGCAGCATATAGATAGCATTCAGCGAAACGTAGATAGACTGCACTCTAAGCTGTCAGAAAAAAGTGCAACGAGTTCAACCAACGCAGAATTGGAGAAGCTTGATCAAAAACTTCAAGAAGCAAAAGAATTAGTGAGATCTTTGCAAATCTATTAACGAGATTAGTAACTACATTTGGCGCATATTCTCCAGCTATGTAGAATAATGTTCAGATAGTTCCCGCCTGTGTTAGTTCTGTTTTACAATAAATACCATAAAAACAAGGCGATTCTGACTTGGCACAACTCGTGTAGACGAATCATTCAAATCTGGACACTTCATCCGAGGTCATCATGAAATATTTTATTGCTGTTGTTTCGATTGTATCGGCTGTTGCCTTCTCTTCTGGTTTTGGCTTTGCCGGAGATGCGAAACCGGTTGAAAATCTCTCTGCACTTGTAGATGCTGCGTTGACCAACAATCCGGAATTAAAGTCTTCCCAGGCCCGCTGGCAGATGTTTACCAATAAGGCCAAGCAGGCTGGTGCTCTTGATGACCCGATGTTCATGTTCAAACTCCAGAATATGCTGGCTCGTGAGCCATTTGTTTTCAACAAGGATCCCCAGTCCGCAAAGGTGATCGGCATATCCCAGCAGCTTCCGTTTTGGGGCAAACGGGCAATCAAACAGGAAGTTGCCCAATTTGAAGCTGAGTCATATAGGTGGACCATCGAAGAGCGCAAGCTTGAGCTGACTCGTATGGTCAAGGAAACTTACTATCAGCTCTGGGCCGTTGACAAGTCCATGGAAATTATTGACAAAAATCTAAGGATTCTGGCCGACTTTGTGACGATTGCCGAGTCGAAGTATTCGGTCGGTCAAGGGGTGCAACAGGACATCTTCAAGGCCGGCCTTGAAAAATCCAAAATGCTCGACATGCAGATTACTCTCAGGCAGCAGCGCAAGAGCTTGGAAGCCAACCTCAATTACCTCCTCTATCGCCCAGGAAACACATCAGTCGGCACTATCGCGGATTTCACATTGCCGCAACTCCCGCTCTCTGCAGAACAACTGAATGAGACCGCCTATGAGAAGCGTCCCCAGGTAAAAAGCCTTATCAGCCTGGTTAACAAGGGGCAGGCGTCTCATCGCCTGGCGCGGAAGGAATTCTATCCCGACTTTAATCTGTCTTTCGAGTATATGTTCAAGGAAGCCATTGCGACCGACATGGTAACTGACCCCGGCTACAACATGTTCACACTGGGTGTGACCTTCAATCTACCGTTTCAGCAGGAAAAACGGCATGCAATGCTGGCCGAATCAACATCTGAGACCAACATGGCCACAGAAGAGTTGAATGGATTGAAGAACACTATCTCATATACCATCAATGATACCCTGGCCCAGTTGGACCGCCGCAGAAAACTGGTGGAACTCTACAGGGGAGGCATCATCCCCCAGGCGGAGCAATCCCTGGAATCGGCCGTCATCAGCTATCGAGTAAGCAAAGTGGATTTTCTGACACTCCTCGATGGCAGAATGACCCTGTTCAACTACGAGCGGGAACTATACGAGTCGCAGGCCGAGTATATGATGAAGCTGGCACAGCTTGAAGCAGTGGTGGGCTTCGACTCCGCTCAGCCACCGGAAAGCCCCGCTCAGCCACCTAAAGTTCCCTGAGCGAAGTCGAAGGGAAAACTCCGACCATTCTCAACATCATTAAAATTTACGATACCGAGGTACGCTCATGGCCCTGAACAAGAAAATTGCAATTCCACTGGTGGTAATTATTCTCGCTTCTGCAGCCGGTGGCAGCTGGTACTTATGGCAAAAGAAACTGCCGGGTACGACAACTGGTCAAAAAGCGGCCCAGGGCAAACAGCTCTACACCTGCGCCATGCATCCCTTCATCATCAAGGACAGACCCGGTACGTGCCCGATCTGCGCCATGGAACTGATCAAGAAGATTGAAGGAGCCGCCGACAATGGTACACAGACCCCGGAGCAGAAGAAGATGGCCGAGATGCTCGGTCACGTCTCCATGTCCGCTAACCAGCGTATCATGGCCAATGTGGCCACGGTTGAGGCTAAAAACGGTTCTCTGAACAAGGAGATCAACGCCGTCGGTATAGTGCAGTTCGACCAGTCGCGGCAGGCCAAGGTCACCGCCTGGATCGCCGGTCGTATTGACAAGCTTAATATAGATACCGTGGGTGCCTACGTCAGCAAGGACAAACCGGTGGCCGAGATCTACTCGCCTGATCTGCTGGCGACCCAGCAGGAATACTTGCTGGCGGTCAAGAGCCGTGCGCAGCTGAAAGACTCTCCGATTCCCTCCATCTCCCAGAACGGCGACGGCCTGGTCGCGTCGGCTAAACAGCGTCTGATGCTGTACGGTGTCAAGGAAAGCCAGATCGCCGAACTGGAGAAGGCCGGTAAACCGACCATCCGCCTGCCGATCTACACGCCGCTGTCCGGCATCGTCATCGAAAAGATGGTTCAGCAGGGTCAGTACGTCAATGTGGGCGAGGTGCTCTTCAACATCGCCGACCTCTCAAAGGTCTGGGTCGAGATCGATGTCTTCGAGAATGAAGTCCCCTATGTGCGGGTCGGGCAGCAGGTGGAAATACGTTCCGCGACAGAACATGGCGAATCCTTCAAGGGTCGGATCGGTTTCGTGTATCCGTTCCATGACCCCAAGACCCATACGGTCAAGGCCCGGGTGGAAATGCCCAACCCCGGCCACCGGCTGAAACCGGACATGTTCGTTAACGCCATCATCAGGGTTCCGCTGGTCAAAGGCATCATCGTCCCGGTCACAGCGGTTATCGATACCGGCAAACGCCAGGTGGTCTGGGTTGAGATGACGTCGGGAATGTTTGAGCCACGCGATGTCCAGGTAGGAGAGCGTATAGACGACAGGGTCCAGATCCTGTCAGGCCTCAAAGCGGGCGACAAGGTTGCGGTGTCAGGTTCCTACCTGATCGACTCCGAGTCTCAGCTCAAGGGTGGCGGTGGGCAGGATCACAGCCAGCATACCGGAGGAGCCAAGCCGGAAGTCAAAGGGCAACCAGCTCCCGCAAAGAAGGATTCGTTGAAGATGGATGACATGAAGATGTAAAAGCGTTTGTAAGGGAGGGGATGATGGTCTCAGGCAGACTATTGAAAATCGTATCAATAAGTGCCGCGATTTCTTATGCGTGTGTTCACCCTTTTGTAATGGTTCTCTCCCATGCAATGCCTGCATCAGATGTTACCGGGCATCAACTGAAAGCAGATTTTGGCGCAATATTTCTGGAGTCTTTTTCTATTGGCATGCTGCCATGGAGTCTAGGCTTTACAATTTTAGGGGGATTGGTTGGTTATTTATATTACAAAAACATGCAATCCGACGAATCAAAAACAAAATTGCTGAACGAGCTCCAAGCCGCACTTACAGAAGTAAAGATGCTCTCTGGTTTTCTGCCCATCTGTTGCGTATGTAAGCAAATAAGGGACGATAAAGGCTATTGGAATCACTTTGAATTATACATCAGTGAATATTCGGAAGCCAAATTCAGCCATACGTACTGTCCAGACTGTCGGCAAAAAGCCCTTGATGAATATCACGTCGAAGAACAACGAGATTAATACGTTGACAATTATATGATTCAATTTTTGAACTGTAAAACTTGCATAAAAACACAAATATACCAGCTTGTGTCTGAGTTCTATAAAAGGAATTAGCCCATGATCGAGAAAATAATCGAATATTCCGCCCGCAACCGGGTCATTGTCCTGATGGTCTTCGGACTGATCATCGCCTGGGGGGTCTGGTCGGTCTATAAGACCCCGGTGGACGCCATCCCCGACCTGTCGGACAACCAGGTGATCGTCTTCACCGACTATGCCGGCCGTTCGCCGCAGGTGGTCGAGGATCAGGTTACCTATCCTCTGGCGGTCAACCTGCAGGGTCTGCCTATGGTCCGTGCCGTACGGGCCTCCTCGGCCTTCGGCTTCTCTATGATCTATGTCATCTTCGAGGACAAGGCCGACATCTACTGGGCCAGAACCCGCGTCCTTGAGAGGCTGAACTACGCCGCTTCCCTGCTGCCGCCCGGCGTGGTGCCGACCCTCGGCCCGGACGGCACAGGCGTCGGGCATGTCTTCTGGTACACCATAGAGGGCAAGGGCTATGACCTGGAGCAGCTGCGCACCCTGCAGGACTGGTTCGTGCGCTACCAGCTCAACACCGTCCAGGGGGTAGCTGAAGTGGCTTCAATCGGCGGTCTGGTGCGTGAATACCAGATCGATCTGGATCCTACCAAACTGTTTTCTTACAAGGTCACTTCCGGCAAGGTCATGGAGGCGGTCAAGGCGGCCAACAAGGATGTGGGTGGCCGGCTGATCGAACAGGCCGACGCCGAATACCTGATCCGCGGCCGCGGCTACGTCAAGTCAAAGGAAGACCTTGAGAATATCGTGGTCGGCGCCGACATGCGCGGCACCCCGATCTATGTCAAAAATCTCGGCACGGTCCAGATGGGGGGCGCCATCCGCCGCGGCCTGTTGGAGATGAACGGCGAAGGTGAAGCCGTGGGCGGCATCGTGGTCATGCGCTACGGTGAGAACGCCAAAGCTGTCATTGACCGGGTCAAGGTCAAGATCAAGGAATTGGAAAAGGGGCTGCCGCCGGGCGTGAAGATCATGGTTTCCTACGACCGCTCCGACTTGATCCAAAGGGCCATCGATACTCTGAAGAAAAACCTGTTGGAGGAATCGGTCGTCGTCTCGCTGGTGATCCTGGTCTTCCTGCTGCATTTCCAAAGTGCCCTGGTGATCGTGCTGACCCTGCCGATCTCGGTGCTGATCGCCTTCATCACCATGAAACTGATGGGGGTCAGCTCCAACATCATGTCCCTGGGGGGCATTGCCATTGCCATCGGCGTGCTGGTGGACGCCGGGGTAATCATGGTGGAGAACTGCTATCGCCACCTGTCCGAGATGCCACCCGAAGATCGGGCCGGCAAACGACTGGATGTTGTTATCGCCTCGGCCAAGCAGGTCGGTCGCGCCATCTTCTTCTCCCTGGCCATCATCGTGCTCTCTTTTGTTCCGGTCTTCCTGCTGGAGGGACAGGAGGGCAAGCTGTTCCACCCCCTGGCCTTCACCAAGACCTTCTCCATGATGGGTTCGGCCCTGATCGCCATAACCTTGGTGCCGGTACTGATGTACTATTTCATGCGGGGCAAGATGCCGCCTGAGAGCTCCAATCCGGTTTCTACTTTTTTCATAAAATTGTATTCACCGGTCATCCGCTGGGTGCTGGTCTGGAAGAAGACCACCATCGCCCTGAATGTCGTGGCCCTGTTGATTGCCATCCCCATGTTCATGAGTCTTGGCTCCGAGTTCATGCCGCCCCTGGACGAGGGCTCGCTGCTCTACATGCCGGTCACGCTTCCCAACGTCTCCATCACCGAGGCCAAACGGATTATCCAGGTGCAGGACACCATCATCAAGAGCTTGCCCGAGGTGGAACATGTCCTGGGCAAGGTCGGACGGGCCGAGACCTCCACCGACCCGGCTCCGGTCTCCATGTTCGAGAGCATCATCATCCTCAAGCCCAAAGACAAATGGCGTCCGGGGATCAAGAAAGCCGACATCGTGGCCGAACTGGATGGCAAACTGCGGCAGATTGGGGTCAGGAACGGCTGGACCCAACCGATCATCAACCGCATCAACATGCTTTCTACCGGGGTGCGTACCGATCTGGGTGTCAAGATCTTCGGCAATGACCTGAATGTGCTCAAGGACCTGGCGCTTCAGACCGAGACGATCCTCAAGCCGATCAACGGCGCGGCTGACGTGGTTGCTGAACGGGTCACCGGCGGCAATTACATCGACATCGACATCGACCGCGAGGCGGCCGCCCGCTATGGCGTGAGCGTAGGCGACATCCAGGATGTCATCGAAACCGCCCTGGGGGGCGAGATGCTCTCCACCACGGTGGAAGGGAGGAACCGCTTCCCGATCCGGATCCGCTACCTGAGGGACTACCGCGACAACATCCCGGCTATCCGTCGCATCCTGGTGGCTGGCATGGAGGGCACCCAGGTGCCGTTGTCGCTGGTGACCCGATTGAAGATCTCCACGGGCGCGCCGGAGATCAACAGCGAAGGTGGGCTCCTGCGCTCGCTGGTCTTCCTCAACGTGCGCGGCCGGGACATGGGAGGCTTTGTGACCGAGGCCAAACAGGTGCTGGAAAAGAACCTCAAACTACCCCCCGGCTACTACGTGGCCTGGTCCGGCCAGTGGGAGAACCAGATCCGCGCCAAGGCCCGCCTGCAGATGCTGGTACCTATCGGCATCCTGATCATCTTCATCCTGCTGTACTTCACCTTCCACTCGGCCCTGGAGGCCTCCATGGTCATGCTCTCGGTCCCTTTCGCCCTGGTGGGCGGAGTCTACCTGGTGTATGCCCTGGGCTATAACCTGTCGGTAGCGGTCTGGGTCGGCTTTATCGCCTTGTACGGTATCGCCGTGGAGACCGGAGTGGTGATGATCATCTACCTGCACGAGGCGTTGGACAAAAAGCTGATCAACGGTCCCTGCACGGAACAGGATATCTACGACGCCACCTTCGAGGGGGCGGTGCTCCGCCTGCGGCCCAAGCTGATGACCGTGGCCGTGGCGCTCTTGGGCCTGCTGCCGATCATGTGGTCGACCGGCACCGGCGCTGATGTGATGAAACCGATCGCAGCCCCCATGATCGGGGGGATGATCTCCTCGGCGGTGCACGTGCTGATTATGACCCCGGTCTTATTTGTGCTGATGAAGAAGCGGGAATTGAAGAAGGGGAGGCTGAAGTATTCGGGGATGAAACACTAAGGAGTGGCAGTTACTCCGGTATCATCTGGAAAGTGTGGCATGCAGGTTGTGTCCAGAGCATTTCAAATTCTTTTTGTACAAAACTCCAGAGTCTGCTTGAGGGAAAAGTATTATCAAGTAGACGCTGATATAGTTTTTTAACCAAATATAGAGAAGAGAAAATTAGTAATGGAATCTACAATGACAAGTACCTGTTTAAAAACAACCGCTGAACTTCGTTGCCATGCAGAAGAGGAGTTGCGCGCGAATACGACTAAATTGCATCATCCCCGCACTAAGGAACCGATGCAACGACTCGTCCATGAGCTTGAGGTCCACCAGATTGAACTGGAGATGCAAAACGAAGAGCTGCATCGGGCCCAGGAGGAGATTAAGTCCTCACGGGACAAGTATGTTGAACTGTATGACTTTGCACCAGTCGGCTATTTCACCTTTGATACGTGCGGACTGATACGGGAGGTAAATCTTGCCGGCGCGAAACTGCTGGGAATAGAGCGGAGCATGCTGGTCGATAGACTCTTTAGCAGTTATATTGCAGATGCAGACGGGAGGGAGGGTTTTTCCAGGCACCTCGAACGTGTTGTACAAAGTCAGGACATACAGAGATGTGATATCAGACTCACGGGAAATGACGGCAAAGAGATCCATGGCCAACTACAGAGTGTCACCGTGGGCGCTATCGAAAGTAAGGATGGTTATATCTTTTCCTCAATCGTTGATGGCACAGTTGCCAAACAGCTGGAAAGGGATATCCAGGATGCTCGTAATTATGCCGAGAGCATTGTAGAAACCGTGCGCAAACCACTTGTGGTTCTGGATTCCGACTTGAAAGTTCTCACAGCTAACCAAAGCTACTACTGTACATTTAAAGCAACGCCCGAGGAAACTATCGGGAGTATCATTTACGACCTCGGCAACCGACAATGGAATCTTCCCGGTCTGCGGGTGCACTTTGAGAAAGTCCTCCATCATGATACCGTGTTCAATAGCTATGAAGTCGAGCATGATTTTATTGATATCGGCCGCAAGATTTTTCTGCTCAACGCCCGGGAGATTTTCCGGGAACAAATCGGCTCACACTTTATCCTCCTGGCCATGGAAGACATTACCGAACGCAGGCAATTGGAAAAGGATCTGCAAAATTCACATGACAAACTGGAGGTAATTGCGTATTCCGGTGAATCCGACCAAAGAAACTGACGTGATGCCGACCGGTGTTCCGGTCTGATGCCGACCAGCGAACCACTGATGCCGACAAGTTGGTAGTAATATCGCGAGGCGTTTATTGTTTTGTCACAATTTATGTGAGCTCCCCACTATCCAGAGGGGAGCTCTTTCTCAAAATAACCACATCTCTTTGCACCAAATCATATTTGATTCAACCATGTCAAACCATATCGCTTCATGAGCATTAATAGTGATCTTCAATCAGCTCAAAATATGCCTGCGGATGCTTGCAGACTGGGCACATTTTTAACGCTTCCTTGCTTTCATGAATGTGACCGCAGTTGCGGCATTTCCATCTGGCAGTTTCACCCTTCACGAAGAATTCTCCGGTTTCAACCTCTTCCAGCAGTTTGAGGTAGCGCTCCTTGTGCGCTTTTTCGATCTTGCCGATAGCCTCAAAAACATAGGAAATGTCGTTAAAGCCCTCTTCCTTGGCTTCCTTGGCCATGCGCGGATACATTTCTGTATGTTCCTCAAATTCTCCCGCTGCCGCTGCTTTCAAGTTGTCTATTGTTGAGCCAATACCGTTAAGGTATTTAAAGTGCAGTTTGGCGTGCTCTTTCTCATTATCAGCAGTTTCTAAAAAATATTCCGCAATTTTTTCATACCCTTCCTTTTTGGCTACTGAAGCAAAGTACGTATACTTGTTTCGAGCCTGTGATTCCCCGGCAAAAGCCTCCATAAGATTTTTCTCTGTTTTGGTTCCTTTGATTTCTGGCATGTGGTATTCCTCCGGTAATTTTATTCCTTCATGGCGCGCATGATCAGGTTGAAGTATTCTTGAGTGCCAACAAACCCCTTGAGACGCTTATGTGCGATCAGACAAGGTCGAAACGGTCAAGGTTCATTACTTTGTCCCAAGCTGCCACAAAATCGTTCAGGAACTTTTCCTGAGAGTCCTGACATCCATAAACTTCTGCCAAAGCCCTGAGTTGGGAGTTTGAACCAAAGATGAGGTCAACACGGGTGCCGGTCCATTTGAGTTCACCAGTTGCGCGATCACGTCCCTCGAACAGGTCGTCGGCATCCGAAGCCGCCTTCCACGTGGTGCCCATATCAAGCAGATTCACGAAGAAGTCATTATTGAGCGTTTCTGGTTGCTTGGTGAAAAGTCCGTGTCGGGACTGTCCGAAATTGGTATTTAATACGCGCAAACCGCCAATGAGTACCGTCATCTCTGGAGCAGTCAGCGTCAGCAATTGTGCCCGATCAATCAACAGTTCCTCTGCCGATACGGCATATTTGGTTTTGAGGTAGTTACGGAATCCATCTGCAGTCGGCTCGAGTACGGCAAACGACTCTATGTCGGTTTGCTCCTGAAGTGCATCCGTGCGCCCCGGCGCAAAAGGAACGGTCACAGCGTAGCCGGCATTCTTCGCCGCTTGCTCGACGCCTGCGCATCCCCCAAGAACAATCAGGTCGGCGAGTGAAACCATCTTCCCGCCTGACTGCTCATTGTTGAACACATTCTGGATTCCTTCGAGGATCTGCAGCACTGTTCCCAGTTGGGCGGGTTGATTGACTTCCCAGTCCTTCTGCGGAGCGAGGCGCAAACGCGCTCCGTTCGCCCCGCCACGCTTGTCGGAGCCGCGGAACGTGGATGCTGATGCCCAGGCCGTCGATACCAGTTGATAAATGGACAGTCCCGAAGCGAGAACTTTGCCCTTGAGGTTGGCAATATCCCGCTCATCAATCAAATTGTGAGTGGCAGCGGGAACAGGGTCTTGCCAGATCAGTTCCTCCGCCGGAACCTCCGGGCCGAGGTAGCGCGAGCGGGGGCCCATGTCGCGGTGGGTCAGTTTGAACCACGCCCTGGCGAAGGCATCCGCGAATTGATCAGGGTTCTGCTGGTAGTTCCGCGCAATCGGTTCATAGATCGGGTCAAAGCGAAGCGAGAGATCTGCTGTGGTCATCATCGGCCGGTGCTTCTTTGAGGGGTCGTGTGCGTCATCTACCATATCCTCATCGGCCACGTCCTTGGCCAGCCACTGGTTCGCGCCGGCTGGACTCTTGACCAGTTCCCACTCGTATTTGAACAGCACATTCAGATAGCCCATGTCCCACTTGATAGGGTTCGGCTTCCAGGCACCCTCGATACCGCTGCTGATAGTATCGCCGCCTTTGCCGCTTCCAAAGTTACTGATCCAGCCGAGCCCCTGCTCTTCGATGGGGGCTCCTTCTGGTTCAGGACCCACATGCGTTGCAGGTCCGGCACCGTGACACTTGCCAAAGGTGTGACCTCCGGCGATAAGTGCAACTGTCTCTTCGTCGTTCATGGCCATGCGTGCAAAGGTTTCTCGAACGTCACGCCCCGATGCCACCGGATCCGGGTTGCCGTTCGGCCCTTCCGGGTTCACATAGATCAGCCCCATTTGTACAGCGGCAAGAGGAGTCTCGAGTTTCCGGTCACTGGCGTAGCGCTTGTCTCCAAGCCACGTATCCTCTGACCCCCAATAAATGTCTTCTTCGGGCTCCCAGACATCTTCACGTCCGCCACCGAAGCCAAATGTTTTAAAGCCCATCGACTCCAGAGCACAGTTGCCGGTCAGAATCATCAGGTCAGCCCAAGAGATTTTTTTGCCATATTTCTGCTTGATCGGCCAAAGCAAACGGCGTGCCTTGTCGAGGTTGACGTTGTCCGGCCAACTGTTGAGCGGTGCAAAACGCTGCGAACCGGAGGATGCGCCGCCGCGGCCATCGCCGGTGCGGTAGGTGCCTGCGCTGTGCCACGCCATACGGATGAAAAGCCCCCCGTAGTGACCGTAATCAGCAGGCCACCACTCCTGCGAGTCGGTCATCAGTGCATAGAGGTCCTTTTTAAGCGCCTCCAGATCAAGTTTTTTAAATTCTGCAGTGTAGTTAAACTCCTCGCCCATCGGGTTAATCATTGTGGAGTTCTGATGAAGAATCCTGAGGTTCAACTGGTTCGGCCACCAGTCCCGGTTCGAGGTGCCACCTCCGGCAACCTGTTTGCTGCTTCTGCCCGTGACCGGGCATTTGCTGTCTGTACTCATCTCCGTTCTCCTTTCACTGTTGTTGAAACATAATGTTACAGTTACTCATTCAAACAATCCTTACAGACACCGTAGATTACGACGTTTCTGGTATCAATCCGACCCCAGTCGTCAATGTTCTCGGGTAGAGGAGCGGTATCGACCTCTTGCCAGATGAAATCAATTATCTTGCTGCATGTTCTGCAAATCAGGTGATGGTGTTGATAGCGGGCTACCTCAAACCGGGCAAGGCTGTGAACGGTATCAACTTTTTTTGCGAATCCATGCTGCTCAAAAGTTGCAAGCGTCCGGTAGACGGTGTCCAGTGACATTGACGGAAAGGCTTCGTGTAGCCTCTGGTAAAGTGCTTCCGCAGTTGGATGGTCCGTTGACAAAGCTAACTCACGATATATTACAAAGCGCTGATTCGTGAACCGTATCCCTGCGTCCCGGCAGGTGCGCTTGAACTTTATAAGGAGGTTTTCTTCAGTGTCTGACATAATGGGTTTGTTACCAGTCTATTTAAGAATAATTCTTATAAAGATACTATCACAAAAAAAGGTTTCGTCAACTTTTTCCAGGCATATTATTGCTTTTTCCTTCTCATAGATTCACCCTTCAGTTCAAGCTTGTAGGCGTTGTGTACCAGCCTATCCAGAATGGCATCAGCCAAAGTAGGATCTTGCATACCATCATGCCAAGCCTTTACCGGTAACTGGCTGGTAATGACACACGCCTTCCGGTCATAGCGGTCCTCAACGATCTCCAGAAGCTCCCGTTGTTCTTCCCGAGTCATGGGAGAGATGAGGAAATCATCCAGGATCAGCACCTCGCACTTGACTATTGGCGCAATGAGTTTGCTGTATCGTCCGTCATGCCTGGATACCGCAATGTCCTGAAGAAGTCGCGGGATCCTCTGGTAGAGAACAGAGTGGCCATCACGGCAGGCCTTTTGTGCCAGTGCACAGGCCAGATAGCTCTTGCCAGCTCCGGTCGGGCCGGTGACAAGTATGTTGTGACGACTCTTCACCCACTGGTTTCCGGCAAGTGACATAACGGTTGAACGATCCATGCCTCGCCCCTGTCTGAAGTCCAAGTCCTCAATAGAGGCAGCAAGGCGGAGTTTTGCATTTTTGAGCCGGTTTTGCATTCGCCGGTTCTCCAAATCAGTCATCTGGTAATCCACGATCAGGCCGAAACGCTCCTCGAAGGTGAGCTGTGCCATGTCCGGGCAGTGCATCTGGTCTGCAAAGGCTTTAGCCATTGCGGCTAGCTTCATGGAGTACAACTTCTCGATAGTCGGTTGTGTCAGCATGCGGTTTCCTCTCATCATTGTAGTAGTCCGTGCCTCTGATATTCTCGTGGGCAACGGAAAGTAATTGTAGCTGTGCGGGTAATGGTTTTTTGTCCAGGTTGTTATCGAGTATCGACTTTATGCTTTTGTAGTTGACGCCTTTGATGTACAGCGCCCGCTCGCAGGCAGCTTCCAACCGCTCTTTGCTAAAGCGTTTTCCCAGAGAAATTATGCCCAGACAGGAATTGAAGCCATGCTCCGGAATCAGTTTTCTTGAGAGAATGGCTGACACAACCTGGGCTGTAGCCTTGCCGGTGCCGGCAGCCCAGGAGATCAAACGCTCCGGTGTCCATTCAGCGTACACCCGGTGAGACCTCGGCATATGCTCCGGGATGGTCGTATATCCTCCCTTTACTGATGACTTGGGATGGGATGTCACGCGGTTTCCCTTATGGAAGCATTCGACTGTTGTCTCGGTATAGCGGATCTCCAGTTGTTCCCGTACAAGGCGGTGAGGGGCGCTGTAAAAGTGATCGTCCAGCTCAAAGTGATAGTTTATGTTCAGTCGAACCTTCTTGAACTGGGAATATTGATAATGGCTGTCAGGTAACGGCAGCATTGCCGGCCGATCCAATTCTTGGAAACTACTCGTGCGGGTGCCCGGCAATTTCCTGAAGGGACGATTGTTTAGGAGAGCAAGGCGCTCTTTGATTGCGGCATTTGCCTCAGCCAGACTGAAGAAGGTTCGTTTGCGTAATCCGGCAAGGATGAAGCGCTGGACGATCTGAACCCCGACTTCGGCTTTTGATTTGTCTTTTGGTTTTCTGACACGGGCTGGAATGACAGCGACACCATAGTGGGCGGCCATGGCAGCGTAGGTTGGATTTATGTCAGGCTCGTAACGGCAGGTTTTGCTAACAGCAGAAAGCAAGTTGTCGGGAACAATGGTTTTTGGCAGACAGCCAAGGAAGGTAAATGTTCTGGCGTGTGACCCGGTCCAGTCAGGAAGTGACTGTGACCATGTTGCCTCGGCGTAGGTGTAGTTGCTGGCACCCATCACCGCCACAAATACCTGGGCATCCCGAATCTCTCCGGTTGATGCATCGACAATCGGTATAGTTTGCCCGCAGTAGTCAACGAACATCTTTTCGCCTGCCCGGTGTTCCTGGCGCATGGAAAGGTCGAGTTTCTTCTTCCATTTGCGGAACAGTTCGCAGAACTGGGAATACTGATAGCCAGAAGGGTTTTGCTCTTTGTACTCTTGCCATAGAAGCATGAGCGTGAGGTTTTTATGAGTAACAAATTCAGCGTTCAGGGCATGCCAGTCTGGCGGGATGCATTTACGGTGAGATGAACCGGGATTGATTGGGTAAAGAAGTGTCTCCAGTCCCTCATCATCCAGGGCAAATGGTAAGGGCCAGGAAAGATTGGCGGCTGAAGCTCTACAGAGGGTATCGGTGACGGTCGTCTTGCCGATACAGCAAGCGGTGGCAATTGATTGCCTACTCTGGTTACATGACCAGGCTAAACGGAGTATCTCTCGGATTTTTCGCATGGTAACTCTCTCTTGTGGCATCGTTTCCCCCTCAAATAGAATGAGGAAAGGATACCTGTTGAGTTACCTCGCGACTACATCACAAACAACCGGTCGGATTGCTCCGGAACAGCGGTCGGATTCCTAACGGAATACCGGTCGGCATCAAATCGGAACGGCGGTCGGCATCCCGCCGGAATCGCGGTCGGATTCATCCGGAATACGCAGTAATCGTTAATGAGCGAACTAGCGAACTTACTGAGCGGACGAGAGAACTTACCAGTTCGAATGTGCAGCTCACGCAGGAAATAGAGGAGCGCAAGCGGGCGGAAGAGTCTCTCCAGGGTACATATGCAGAAATTAAACTGTTGAAAGACCGGCTCCAGGCTGAGAATATCTACCTGCAGGGGGAGGTCGCCCGGGAGCATAACTTCGGCGAAATCATCGGGCAAAGTAATGTACTCTCGAATGTATTCTTACGGGTCGAGCAGGTAGCGCCCATGAATGCGACCGTTCTTCTCCTTGGCGAGACCGGTACCGGAAAGGGCGTGATTGCCCGCGCCATCCACAACAACAGTGCTCGCAAGGACCGGCCATTAATAACAGTTAACTGCACGACACTGCCGGCGAGCCTCATTGAAAGCGAACTTTTCGGTCGGGAAAGGGGTGCTTTTACGGGTTCTGATACCCGGCAGATCGGGAGGTTCGAGCTGGCCGACGGTGGCACCATATTCCTCGACGAAATCGGAGAATTGCCACTGGAGCTCCAAGGCAAACTGCTCCGAGTCATCCAGGAAGGCGAGTATGAACGGCTGGGGAGCCCCCGCACTCTTAAAACTAACGTAAGGATCATCGCGGCCACCAACCGGAACCTGGAAGAAGAGATCAAGAACGGCAGGTTCCGGGAAGACCTGTATTACCGGTTCAATGTTTTCCCCATCACTATGCCGCCACTCCGGGAACGCAAGGAAGACATCCCACTCCTCGTCAATCATTTTGTTGCCAAATTTAACAAGAAAATCGGCAAGAAGATTGAATCGGTGTCTAATGACACTCTGAAGACCCTTCGGGAATACCATTGGCCCGGCAACGTGCGGGAGCTGGAAAGCGTCATCGAACGGGCGGTGATCATCAGCCAGGGGACGACTCTGCAGGTATTGGACCGGTTCGATACGTTTCGTAAAACAGAAGAAATGGCTGGCCAAAACTTCAAAACCCTCGTCAATATGGGGTAACCCCAACATTCGTGCAACCAGGGGCCATTTGTAGAAATATCGAAGTCTGGGGAGGAAAGGGAAAAAAGTCAGACATGGTACTTTTGGCTAAAACCGCGAAGGGTACTGGGATTTCAATCAAACCAGCTTATTGAGACAACCCAACATTCTTGCAACCAAGTATCAAATTTGCTCGCGTCTTCAATGAACAAATTCAATCATCATTGTGACTGTCTCGGTGTTTATCGCGTTTGTCACGGTCGTCATCCTTGTCCTTGTCATGACCATGTTTTTTGCTGTCCTGGTTCTTATTTAGGATCACGACAGGTCCGGAAGTCAGGGGCGTGTTTGGAACCGCAGCAGCGGTGGTTGCTTCGGTTGACATCATCATTGGTGCGGCGGGCGCGGGAGCGTCACTGCCGATGATGGCAAGGTCCTTGACCCGTACCGATCCCAGCTGGATGATAAGTGGGTTCATGAGTTTCGTTGTGCCGACAACATTCAAGTAGGTACTGTCATACCCCCCCTGCAAGGTAACATCAATTGCCCTGGAGGCGGTCACTCCTTCGTTCAAGGTAATCCCCCAGATATTTATGACATCGCCGGTCAAGGCATGATTGTAGGCTTCCTGGAGCGATGTATAAAAAGTTCCGGATACATTGATTTGCTTTGTCGTATCGATATCAAACGTTGCGGTAGCTGTTGTATCTGAATCCAAGGTTACCTGGCAGTTTGTACCTGCGCAGTCCCCGTTTGACAAAGTCCAACCGTTGAATAGGGAATATTGGTCAGGAGCAGGCGACAATGTGACCAATTCTCCGGTGGGAAACGTCGATGAACAATTCGTGTTACATGCGATACCTTCAGGTGAACTGGTAACAATCCCGCCACCAGTGCCGATGAAATTGACCTGTAATGTTGAAATCGATGTTGTGAAACCGTATGAATTCCCCGCAAGCTGGTAGACAGGAAAGTATGCGCTGGTGATTGAGAGATTGTGGTGGCTAGCGTCGTTACTGGATATGCCGCTGCCAGAATCCTGGGCATTTGCGGCGCTGAACGACTTGTAATCGATGCGGATGTCGCCGTTTCGGAATAGGACAACCTCGAAGTTGTTCGGCAAGGCAAACCCTTGATCAGTATAGGATTCAGCCTGCCATTCAATGACAACTCGTTCTCCCTGGGGCAAATCGGTCTTGTGCTGTACAAATACTCCACCATTGAAATATGACGTAAGATCATTGTTCCAGGCAGAGATAACAGGACCGGTGGTAGACAAGGTGAACGAGTTTGTTGAACTGGCAGGACCGAACCAGATGTTTCCGTTGGTATCCACCGTGATCTGGCTGTAGGCTTGGCCATAGAATGTAAATGAAGGCCATGTTTGAGGAAGTTGATAGGCCAGAAAGGCATCGTCACCATAGACATAATCATACTCTGAGGATGTGTCCGCGATCACCCCGGAGTCTGCACCGTCCCAGGATGGAGTGAGTCTCTTGTTCAAGCCGTAGATACCATCTGTGGCGGCAAATATATTGAGAGAGGCTGACATAATCAAGAAGAGTGCGGCCATCATTATAGCGAGTGGTTTCATGTATGGTGCTCCCTGATCAGGATTGTTGCCCTTCTTGTTTCAAGAGATATTCATCTGATAAAATATTCAGTGTTTTCTCGACGGTAGCCTCTGTAACGTGCTGACTTTTCGATACTTGTTTAACTAACTTTCCTGCTCTTATTTGTCAGCTCTCCATTTCCAATTCAAATAGAACTTAACTAAAACAAGTGCTGCGTCACCGTCACTTATTGCTTTATGGGGTGCTTTTAGTACACTGGGGACTCAAAGACACTGAAATGCCTTCATTTTCGCTAAATGAAATTTGCATTCCCTCAATTGATGCAAGAATTATAATACTCCAAAATACAGGGGTTATCATTGCGTAGAAAGCAAATGGAATTAAATATTTTTTGTCTAGCTTCTTGTCGCAATAAACATTCACATATAAATGATTAACATACAAAATCATCGCCTTAGTTATTATTTTCAATTTCCATCCATCAACGTGAATAGATAATTGTTTATTGCTTTTAACTGAATCGTAGCCTTTTGAAAAAAAATCTTTGTCGTTGATATTAATGTCCATAGTTAGTCACCTGGCACATAAGGTATAAGGCAACGCAAACAGCCACTACAGGTCCTTTATATGGCCCACATCTAGAGGCACCCCTCATGCATGCATCAAATATAGCTTTACAACCTCCCCCCGGTTTTTGTGGTGGCATTGGTGGTAGTTTGGGGGGTGGTGGAAGAGACGGTATTGTTGGTGGCGGTTTTGGTAATGGTGGTAATGGTTTACTAGCGGCCTCTCCTGTCGGATCAATCCAGTTAATTGGATTGTTTTGGACATAAGCAAAAAGGTTTACATCACCTCCGTCAAACCCAATCAAATCTTTTTGGATGAAACGCCCTTCTCTCGGATCATAGTATCGTGCCCGGTAGTAATAGAGACCAGTTTCACTATCATACTCCCTTCCTGTATACATAAAACTGTTGCGGAAAGCAGCCATGTATTTGGGTACACCAAAGCTGTCGTAGCTATAGGTCTGAACCGGCGTTGCCGAATCGTTGGTTATAGTGGTGATACTGCCAAGCCCGTCGGCGTGAAAATAGTAATAAGTGCCGTCTCGATCCATAGCCAGGTGTTCATCGACACCGGGACCGTGGATGTAATAGGTTGTTGCGGTGCCGCTGTTGTCAGTATAGTACTCTGCAGCAATGTTATTTTCATCGTACAAGTATTGCCACGTACCAATTACCTTCGGAACATCATTGATGAGAAACGTTGTCAGTTTCTTCTCGATCCTCCTATCAAACGGATCGTATTTGAAATCAACAGCCCTGCTTTCGATAATGTCGCCATTATTGTTCTTCTTGTAGATGAGCACCTGTGTCAGTCGGTTCTCCAGGTCCCAAGTCAGCGTCCAACCCTTGTCCGGGGCATTGGGGATAGTTCTGCTTGTCTGATTTCCGGCGTCGTCATTGTCATAACCGAATTGTCTGCCGTGGGTCATGCGGTTGGCTGCGTCATAGGCGTAGGTAACGAGCGGCAGCGATTCCTTGGGACCGGGACCGCCCGTCTTGTTGCCGACATCATCATAGGTGAATTTTTCCGAGCCTTTGGGGGTGTCGGTCTGGGTCAGACGGTAGATTTCGTCGTAGTGGTAGGTTTCGGTGAAATTGGGTGTGATCTTGCTCTTGCGGTTGCCGGTCTTGTCAAAACCGGAGTAGTTGGCAAAAGTGATGTTTGCTGTGCTGGTGGAATGATTGATCTTGGTGAGCCGGTCCAGGTCGTCGTATTCATGCTTAACAGTGGCACCGTTGGGATAACTGATGGTGTCCCGGCGACTCAACTTGTCGTATAGGTAAGTGAATATCTTGGTCCCGGCTGTGATGATCCAGGGACGGTTTGCGTCGTCGTATTGGTACGAGATAGAGCGGGAGCCGGTTGTACCGCTGTAGGTCACCTGTTTCCGCTGCCCCAGCTTGTCGTACTGTTCGTAACTGACCGTCCGGTTATTGGTGTTGTCCTTGACGCTCTTTAGTCTGCCTTTGTAACTGCCGCCGCTATAATTGCTGAAGGTATAGCTGATGTTGGCGTTACTGGCGGTCTGGAGCCTGCCGTTGCTGTCGTAGCCGTATGATGCGTTGGGGGTGGTGCCGTCAGCGTAGATTTTTCCGGTTATCTGCCCCCGGTTATTATAGTTGTATGTCACTTGAAGGACATCTGTCCCTGAGGAAGCGTTGTACTTCTTATCGAGCTTACCGTTGGGGTGATAGGTGTAATGATACTTTTTGCCCATGGGGTCGGTCTCGTACTCAAGGCGTCCGGCCTTGTCATAAGAGTACGATGTGGAATGCTGGTTTGCGTCCTTGACTTCCGTGAGCTTGTCAGCGCCATTGCCACATGAGGGGCAACCTGAACCGCCATAGATCAGGTTGGTGTCTTTCTGGAGGGCATCGGAGATTTTGGTGGTCTGGCGGTTGAAGTCAAAGACGTACTTGGTTTCCTTTAGTTCTGCGTCCTTGACGGAGTTCACATTGTCGTTGCCGTCGTAGCCGTAGGTAGTGACGATGTCCGGTTGTCCGGTCGTGACATGGGTAGTGACAGTGTACAGGCGGTTGCGGCCATCATAAACCGATATAACCGTCTTGCGCAATACTCCATCCTTGTCCAGAACCGCATACCAGACGTTATTGCCATTGGCGTCATAGGCCACATTGGTTCCGCTCGGGTCGTAATAGCTGGTGGTAACGCCATCGGGGGTGACAATAGATTTCAGGAAACCGACTACCTTGGCCGCCTGATTTGCTGGTGTATCCTCGTAATAGCTATAGATGGTCTGTTTGGGGTTGGCACCGCTCTGATTAGCGTCGGTAATATCCTTGATCTTGCCGTTACTGTAGTACCGAGTGACAGTGGTTGCCTTAGTTGGGTCGGTTACGGTTGTCACCAGATAACCATTGGCGTCAACAGTATAGGTGTAGGTCGTGGTAAGGACGTTCGGTCCACGCTTGTCGTCAACTCTGGTGATGAGGTTCTTGAAGGCGGGATTAGAATTGGTCAGGTCATAGGTATAGCTGAAAGCAAATCTGCTATTGATACGGCTATCGCTTGCAGGATTAACGACCAAGTCGGGGTCAATGCTTAATGCGGCTGTATCGAGTGGCTCTGTCTCGTTAGTGACATTACTCATGGAATCATAAGTATAGAACGTAGTGTAACTGATGCCATTCACTGGTGGGGCCGTAACGGATTTCGTCAACCCGGTGTTCTGATAATAGGTATAACTGGTGGTGCTATTGAGCGGGTCACTCTTGCTGCGTACATTCTCATTTAAATTGTCGTAAGAAATCAGCCAATTGTTTTGATCTTTATCGGTAAGGGTAAAGTTTTTTATCGGGATATATGACGTTTTTTGGTCGGAAATTATGACCAGTTGTTGTGGAAAATATTCTGGGAGTTTTCCTGCAGAAGCTGGGGGAGCAAAAGCGTAATGACGGTTTTTCTGGTTAGGGTCTTTGGCATCGGAAACCTTTTGATTTGTATCATAATTATAAGTGGTGATGAACTGACCAGGATCTGTCTTTGTTTCTAGTAATCCGTTGGAGGCATTATAGGTGTACTTCCACTGATCTCCTCCGGGGAGGGTTAAGGTGTCGAGTTTGCCGCTGGGATAGGATAATGTGTAATCTATTTGATTCGGATCTGTGATGGTTATCAGTTTGCCGCTGGTGGGGTCGTAGCCAAAAGAGACAGTTCGGTTGCTTGGATCGGTAACACTGGTCAATTTCCCGGAAGTTGGGTCATAGTTAAAGGTCACGGTATTGCCGTACTTGTCCACTAGGGTACTGATTTTTCCTGACGTATTGAAGTTGCGTTTTAGCCCATCAGGTTCGGTGATGGTCCAAGTGCTGTCGCCATTTTGGACCAGGGTAGAGTAATCGCCTTTGGGGGAAGAATAAACGCCTATCGGCTGAAAGGTAGTCTTGTCAACGCCATACCGGTTGTATACTCTTCGTATTCCGTCAATCCATAAGACCTTGGAACTAACAGCACCATCAACAAGTGACATTTCAGCGGAGTGGCTCCAACCGTTACCGATAGTGCTTGGTGCGAATGGATTGCTGCGGTAATGAAACGAAATATCCAAGGAAAGCGGCAAACCGCTATTCACAGAAAATACTTTCTGATCATGGCTGAGACGGCCCGTGCCGAGGTTTACAGAAGATCCCGCAGCTTGTTCATTTCCGTTTTTACATCCATTAAAGTCGCCCCCTTGGCAATCAAGGGTAGGAGGGACTTGATAGATAGGCGTTATGAATATGTTGTCAGTGTACACTTGACCAGAAGTGTAGTCTCTCATACTCTTGCCGTCGATTAATCCAGTATAATATTGGTAGACCCCAAGAAAATAAGTTCCCTCCTTATTTCTAAACACTCTGTGGTTGTACCATATAAGGTCATCTCTTATGATGTTGGGTTTTATATTGTAATTAAAAGAATAATTATCGGGATCAATTACTACCTGTCCGCCAACACATTTGATAGCTCTTCTGCGGAATAATAATTCCGTGTTATCATTCATTCCATCAGGAACACAGGAGGAAGCAATTATTTCTGATCCGATAATATCGAGACCGGTTTGTGGATCACAACTGGTAGCAAAAGAAGTTGAAATTTGAGAAAACAGTAGAAGGCTGACAAGACAAAGACGGTAATAGACGGAGGCGATACCGGGGAATCTACTCGGCATATCAAAACTCCTTTGGCAGGCAGTTATGTGAGAAAGGCAGCAATTAACGTGCAAACTATCACTGAGGAACATTAAATTCAACTTTAATTCAGTGTGCTTTCCTGCGGGTGAATATGTGCACAATCTATAGGAACTACATTCGTTCAACCTTCTGAATAACAAGCTATCAATCTCGGTCAAGCTGCAAGCGGCAACCGGGCCTCCATATCCAGCTCAAAACGTCCATAAGGATTGATATGCTGGGTGATAAGCGGACTCAGCGCCGCCAGATCCCGGGGTGTCATCCGTTCCGACCAGCCAGGCTCCTCAAGCACCTGCTGGATCATTAAGGTGTTGATGTAAACCATGCTCGCTTGCAGCAGATGCAGACACAACAGGCCCATTTCCTGATTATCCTTGCGGTTTGTTGATATTTCACCCCGTTTGCCGTAATAGATGAAACCGTTGGTGCTGTTCCAGCTTTCAACCACGTTGAGGCCAACGTGAATCTCCCTCCGTAGTTCTTCAGAATCCAGATAACGACAGAGGAATATGGTTTTAATGGCCTTACCCAGCTCTGCCAATGCCTTGTAGGCAGGATGCTGGATATTGCTCCGGCTAAATCGGCGCAAAAGGCTCTCCGCATCCGCCATTCCCAACTTCAGAGCGGCGGCGTGCTTCACCATGGTATCCAGTTGTTCTTCAATCAGTTCCCAGTTGATTGCCTTGGCTGCCATCACCGGATTTATGTTGGAAAAATCCTGTCCGGCCTCTGCCTTGTACAGTTTCTGCCTGTTAATCCCTTTCAGCCGCGGCATAAGATCAAACCCCAGTAGTCTGCAGAAAGCAAAAGCAATGGCGTTCTGGCCGTGACTGTCAACATACTGGCGGTCAACCTCCATTTCGGTACAATGTCGCAGTACCCCTTGGATCATTGCAGCGGCTTCCGAAGAAGAGACCCGCTTGAACTGTGAGTAGATGCAGGTTGCATTCTTCTCAACATGCCAGTAAACCATGACCCCTCGACCTCCATATCGGAGGTGCCATTCGGTCAGGAGGTTCTGGTCCCAAGCTCCGAACTGTTTTGAATCTGCTGCACAGGCAGTTGTGGCTTCGCCCCAGACTCCCGGCAGACGTACAGCCAGGGTAGCGTTCACCACTTGGGCAATGGCTTGGCGCAAACCTTCGTTGGAGATAAACCGCCGCCGAATGTAGAGTAGTTCCTTGTAATCATCTTCCGGCAAGGACTCCATGCTCTTGATGCCCGTATTTGTCCCCATGCCAAACAAGCTGAGCAGAATTCTTCGCTGGAGAGTGGCCTTATCCATATGGCTGCGTTCGGTACCGCTTTGAATAAAACGGGAAAAGTCCGCACGCAGATCTGTTTCCTTCAGGATGTCAAGCAGGCTCGTGCCGGGCCAACGTTGATTAATCTCCCGCTTGAGTGTTGCAAGGTTTTCCGGTTCTGTTTGTGGTTCAAAGGGAGTAATTGATATCTTGTGCCCATTCTTGATTGGGACGATATTCACTTTGGGGTTTGCAATTATCCGCTCGTCAAGGTTCTTCAGGTGGAGCGTCAGTTCCTCCCGTAGTGATGCGGTGAAGGCCTTTGCATCAAGGGGAATACCCAGATCCTCGTAGTAGGCAGCTTTGCGCTCCTCAAAATCCTGGGGTAAATCATCTTCCGGATTACGATACCGCCGGCTGCCTACTACCCAAATTTCACGGCAACGGAGCTGTTCGCGCAGGGCCTTCAGGACGCATATTTCGTAGGCCACCCGGTTGACTTTTTCATCCTCGATGACCAGCGGCATCCAGCTTGACGGTACGATTCCCTTCAGGGGTATTTCCATCCCTTCCGGGAAAAATGGTTTCTTGATTTCCAACTGTGATTTTACGAGCACAAGCGCCTGCATCAGCGGTTGATATTGAGTATTGGTACAGCGGAACTCCAGGTTGTTTAACAGTTCCGGAAGCATTCTGCGGTAGTGAAAACGATAGGAACTCTGCAAGGCCTTCTTGACTTTGCCAGTATATCCCGCCGCACCCTCTACTTCCAGAATCAGTGCCTGCAACCATTTTTCAGGAGCTTCTGGAAAAATTACTTCTGCAACGACACCTTGGGGTGCTTCTACCGAGGCCTTAGCAATCCGATAGAGCTTTGCCATCTTACTGGGTGCTTTTTGAAGAGCCTCGCTCAGGCTCTCATCAATACGACTTTCAGCCTTTTTACCCATCTTGTGGACGGTCTCAACCAGCAGGTCCACCAGGTGATCGGTAAGTTCCTCACTGCGAAGGTGGAGGAATGCGGCCATTAAAGTCACACGCAAATGATCTGTGTGACGTCTCAATTCAAAAGGTTCCTCGACGGCAGCTCGTTTGGCGTACCGTTCTAAAAGTTTCGGAGAGACTGATTTGAAAAGTGCGTCAGACATTCCTATTTCTCTGACGGTTCGCAGGCGGGCAACAGCCTCCTTGACACTTTCCAAACCGGCTTTACCGGGATCACTCTTGAGGGTTTGCCAGGCTGTCCACTCTGCTTCGTCTCCCATCGAGTGTTGAAGTTGGAGAAGAGAATCCAGGCGACCCAGCGTTGCTGAGTTTAGGTTCTGAACAAGGGTCTCGCAGAAGCGGGTCTCATGCTCCTGGAAAGCAGATTGAATTAATCGGTTTGAGTGGTCTGATGCGGGTAGTTCTATTCGAAGATCACGACATCTCTGCGATAGGGCTTCTCGCACACGGTCCGCCCGATATCCCTGAGGAATTATTTCTTCAACAAGCCAGCGTCTGAAAATTTCCAAATCGGAGAGAGTAACTTCCCGATAACCGCACCATTCACGAATATCGGCACGGTGACGTTTGATGGTTCGCCCTTCCCAGTTCAGGTCAAGCCATGCTTCGACTGGGACCCCGATCTGTTCAGCGATATTGGCAAGAATTTCTTTGCCCACCTCTCCCTGCCAGTTAGGAAACCTTCCCTTGACCTGGAAAAATTTCAAAAGAACTGCAAATCCCAAACGCCCATGGGGTGTTCGATTTGTCAGCATTCGCTCTTCTTCTGGAAGAATGAGCCACTCCTCTGGATGAACAAGGGGATGCGCCATGTGCAGGTCACCACATCATTTTAGATTTGTGCGAAAAGAACCGATTGCGTATATATCACTGGTTGAATTCAATAAAACCATTGCCAGGAGTTCATTCTACCGGTCTTGGACCAATTCGCTTTCTCGTTGCAGGGTACCTACTAATGTACTCCGTGGAATACCAAGAGTTCGCGCAGCCGCCGATACTGTACGTCCTCCGGCAAGTAATTCTTTTGCGGCTTCTATTTTTTCAAAATCTAGTGCACGCGGCCGACCGCCTTGCCGCCCCCTACGTTCCGCTGCGCGCAGACCGGCTATCACGCGTTCTCGAATAAGGGCTCGTTCGTATTGGGCTAATGCACCAAACAAGTGGAACAGCAGCTCCCCTGTGGCGGTGGTCGTGTCGATTGTCTCATTTAAAGAGCGAAAGCCGATACCACGCGACTTGAGACCGGCAACGATCTCAATGAGATGAGTCAATGAACGCCCCAGGCGGTCAAGTCGCCATACAACGAGAATGTCTCCTTCCGTGAGATAATCAAGGCACGCCTTGAGTCCGGGACGGTTATCTTTAGCACCAGAAGCCCGATCCTCATAAATATTCCGCTTATCGATCCCGACATTCAAGAGTGCGTCTTGTTGTAGATCCGTTGTTTGTCGGTCATCAGCTATACTGACCCTACAGTAGCCAACAAGCATGCTCACCTCTCCACGATAAACGTTATTCGATATGTTTTCGTGAATATCAAATGCAGTACCATTCCGTCAATGTTTTTCGTGATAAATTTCTATGTTTTTGATATGTTTGTCTCGCATAAGCCTGCGGTGACGATGCTTTCACGTAAAACAACTGTTTTTCGTGAATTTTTAGGAGAGGGCGATGTGGATTGGAAGATAAGATTATTGCGGTGCGTATGATACTTATTTACAAATGGCCCCTCATTGCATGAATGTTGGGGTTCCCCCTTAAAGCCAGTCTCTTTCATCAGAGAAAATGCTACACCTGCTGTTGAATAGTCTTCAGCAATAAACCCGACTTTTATAAAATACAATACAAAATAAGGGTGTTACAGTTTGGCATGATCAATGCTTTCTATTAGAATAAGATCCACACCAACAATAAGGAGACGTAAACAATGAAAAAGATGACCGTACTGATAGCAGCAGCTCTGGCCCTCACAGCCCCTATGGCTTCTTTCGCTGCTATGGACCATGGCTCCATGGATATGGGACATGGTGCCCATCAGGGCGATGTTGCCCATGAAGAGGTTGTCGACGGCGTCAAGGCGACCTTCAAGGTCATGAGCATGAAGGAGCACATGAAGGCCATGAACATGGAATTGCCCAAGGGTATGAAAGAAACCCACCACATTGCTGTTGAATTCAAGGATGCTAAAACCGGCAAAGCCCTGACCGAGGGCGAGGTCAAGGTCAAGGTACAGAACCCTGACAAAAGCGAGCAGAGCAAAGATCTGATGGCCATGCAGGGGCATTTTGGGGCGGATTTTGATTTTTCCAAGAAGGGTAAGTACGGCGTGATGAGCAAATTTCAACTGAAGGATGGAAAAGTACGCCAGGCCAAATTCTGGTACACGGTGAAGTAACACAACTACCAAAAGGAGATACGATCATGAAAAGATTCTTGAAAGTAATTCCAGTCATTGCACTGGCCCTGATTGCAGTACTGCCGCTCAGCGCCGCTGCAGCAGGCGGTAAAATCGCTAAAAGTGAAGTTGTCATGAAGATTGGGGACAAGGTCCACCTGTTCCACAGTAGCAATGTGCCGGCTCAAAAGGAGATTGCCGTGGGTGATGTGCTTCCGGTGTATCGACTAATTTTTAAAGGCTCCAGCGTTTCGGAAAGTAAGTCTGGTATAGGATCCGAGGAAAAAGAGGTCGGGCAGGTGAAGGTGCTCTCCTTCTTCGGTGAACATTACTTTGAAGCTGTGATTACTAAGGGGAAAATTCAAAAAGGCGACATCGCCAAGAGGGCAGGCACGGCTTTGCTGGTTCAACCCCAACCTGTAGCCGCTCCTCTTTCTGAATCTCACTAGTACTAATCTCCGGCCCCGGACTGGCAAACGGACCGTGATCTGATGGCCATGCAGGGGCATTTTGGGGCGGATTTTGATTTTTCCAAGAAGGGTAAGTACGGCGTGATGAGCAAATTTCAACTGAAGGATGGAAAAGTACGCCAGGCCAAATTCTGGTACACGGTGAAGTAAAAATTGACACAAACAAATATTATGATACGTTATTCAAACGGAGGTTTATATCTCCGAATTCCCAGAAGAAGGAGAATAATATGAAAAAAATGCTTTTGGTAATAGCAGCAGTGGGCCTGTTTGGTGCAATGCCGGCATTGGCAGCCGAGCATGCGGGCATGAAGATGGAGACATCTTCAGGCACGAGAGAATGTGCCTTACAGGCAGAAACGATCCAGGAGAAGATTAAGCGATTAGATGCTGAAGTTGCGAAGGGTACAAAGAAGTACAATGCCAAGGAGCTGAAAAATCTAGAGAAAAAATTGAAAGAAGCCAATAAAATTCTGGATCAACTGAACGGACCTTGAATTTAACCAACCGGGGCGGGCCAAAAGCCCGCCTCAGCTTTTCCAACCAAACTTCTATGAAAAAAATTATTTCCATTATTGTAACAATCTCATTGGCCATCTTTTTAGTCTACGCCATCACCTATCAGAAAAAAGAGATACCAGTTGAGAAACCTGGAAAGGTTGTGGCAACCCCAGTCTATGAGAAGTATTTTGGGGCAGCACCAACTGTTGACAAGGCTATTGCGTACGCTTTTGTGATCTATTTCCCTTCACGTAAAGATCCAGGCAAAGTAATTCCATTTCCGTTTTTTACCTTCGACGAGGGAAGCCTCAAGAAAGTAGCCGTCGAGCGCCTCTTGGGCGGCATGGATACCGGTAGCTACCAGGGGGAATTTATTACGTTCCCCAGCGGAAGTCGTCTGATCGCAATCAACGAAGATCAGGGTACGGTTACGGTAAACCTGAGCAAAGAACTGGATACATCGGCTGATGCTGCGACCGCTCATGCGCTTGCCTTGACCTTACATCAGTTCAAGGGGGTCAAGGATGTTCAGATCCAGGTTGAAGGAAAAGAAAGCCCATTAAGCACCTTGGTAAAAAATGCCGATGATAGTGCCGTCCAGCAGCCAGCACTCCCACGACTTCTGAGTGTCACCGCCATGCGGGATAAAGGGGCCAAGAACATCGAAGACGTGAATGCCTTTTTCGACCGTCCGGTGGAAGTCAAGGAACTGAAGCTTTTCTCCAAGGATGGGCAACCGTTTGCTGGCGACCTGTATCACTCAGTCTTTGACATGGCGGCAGTGTTCAAGCCGAAAGACCCGTCACAATTTAAGGAGCGCACGCCAATCAAGGTGCGCTGGAAGGTGGTTGATAAGCTTGGCCGGCAGGCAGAGGGAGACAATGTCTGGTTACTTGAAGTGAAACAGCACGAACAACAATGAGCTGTGGCTCAATCATCCTGATCAAGCGGATGCTATCCGCGCTGAATTATGACCTGGATCAAAGGGGAGAGCGTTTAGTCATATTCAGCTTTTGTGCAGAGAGGAGGTATGAGATTACAGGTTCTCCCTAACATCGGTGAAGAAACCACAATAAAGGAGATACGAAAATGAAAAATGTATTTAAGATCATAACGCTGCTCACACTTTCTGTCATGTTGGCGATTCCTGTCGTAAGCCAGGCTGCCAACAAAAAAGTCAAAAACGAAGTAGTCATGAAAATGGGCAACAAAGTACACCTGTTCCATAGTAGCAAAGTGGAGGCACAGAAGGAGATCGCGATTAACGACGTGCTCCCGGTTTTTCGTATTAGCGGCAAGAACCGTCAGGAGAAGGAAATCGGAGCTGTGAAGGTTCTCTCGTTCACAGGAGAGCACTATTTCGAAGCGGAAGTTATCAAAGGCGAGATAAAGGTCGGTGATGTCGCCAAAAAAGATGCTTCTTCATTACTGGTGCAGCCTGCAAAATAATATTACCGCACAAAAGGCGACGGGCCAACGACGTCCCGAAGCTTTTGTATCATGTTTACAGTTGAGGAGATAATATGAAGATATTTTTGTTAATCGCCGTGGCACTGTCTGCGGTTGTTTTACTCATTGAACCCATCGAAACATTCGCCCAAGGCAAGGAAACGCATGGCAAAACTGTGACATCTGCTGCTAAGATGCAGAAGATGCACGCCATGATGCCGATGTTTTCAGTGGCATCAGCCAAGCTGGAAGCAGCTCTGGAAAAGGGCGATGCAGCTGCTGTTGAGGCGGAAGCAGGAAAGATTATGGCAGCGCTTCCCGATCTGAAGAAGTCCAAACCGCATAAAAATGTAAAAGAGCGGAAAAAATTCGTGGATCTTGCAACAGACTTTGAAAAAACGGTAGCTTCCACGCAGAATCTTGCCAAAAAGGGAGATTTTGCCGGGGCAAAAACCGCTTTCAAAAAGGCTGAGGAAATATGTGCTGCATGTCATGCCAAGTTCCGCGATTGATCCTGCCGTTACAAAGGGTGGAGGTAAGGGTATGGAAGAGGTAAGCAGGTTAGCAAAAAGAATTCACGATCGGTTTAAACAACACAAACTCGAACTTGCCGACAAACAGCATCAGCTCGACAGCAACATGAAAGAATTGCTGGAACAGAGAGAACGATTTGCCGCCATTGCGAAGAGCAAGATAGAAACGATTATTTTTCCTCGCATGGAGGAATTAACCCAGTACTTCGACAATTCTAAGATTGAGTTTCTGCATACTGACTCTGATTATAACTGCCTCTGCGAGTTCGCCCATACACCGCGTTTCCCTGCAACTGTCAAGCTTCTCATCGCACTGTTGCCCGGTAAAGATGAGCACCTCACCGCCCGCTATGACCTGAGCATCCACCCTGTGCTTATGGAATTTAATGGCAACTCTGAAGAGATCTTTCCTCTTGATTGTGATGAGGAGCTTCTTGCCGGTTGGGTGGAGGACAGAATCCTCGAATTCATTGATACCTATCTCCGTCTGGAATCACACCCCTTCTACCAGAAAGACAACACCGTCATTGACATTGTCTGTGGAATGCATATTCCGTCAACATCCGCAACAGGCACTGTCGAACGGGATGGTCGGACATTCTACTTTTGCTCCGAACAGTGTAAAGAAGCTTTTATCAAGGGAAGCAACTAAGTTTCGCAGGAGGTAACAGAATATGAAGCTTGCAGAAGTCAGGGAATTGGCTGCTCAACGAGGATTAAAAACAGACAAAATGAAAAAAACTGCGGTTGTAAAGGCTGTCCAGGCGGCAGAGGGAAATACTCCCTGCTTTGATACGGGGGCGGCAGCGGAGTGTGGCCAAGCAAACTGTCTTTGGCGGGTAGACTGCAAATAGTCAACGCACGACGGTACATATGTCTTTAAATCCCGGCTCTTCGCTGTCTGTTAATCTCACCAACTAACCCGATTGGCTGTGCAGAACAGGAGACCCAGCATGCAGATGTTTGCCCGGCTATCGTTCGTATTAAGTCTCATGGTGGCCGTTTGTTTCGTCGCTCCATCGGTGCAGGCCGCAACTGTAGAATATGACCTCACGATAGCTCAACAGGATGTCAATATCACCGGCACATCCACACCGGCAATGACCATAAATGGTGGCATTCCTGGCCCGACTCTCCGTTTCACCGAAGGAGACCTGGCCCGTATCCGCGTCCACAATGCGATGCCGGCGGAGACTTCCATCCATTGGCATGGCGTACTCGTGCCCCCCGGCATGGATGGTGTCCCCTTCATCAGTTTTCCCCCAATTGCGCCAGGTGCTACCTTCACCTACGAATTTCCGATCCGCCAAAGCGGTACGTACTGGTACCATTCCCACACGGGTCTGCAGGAACAGAGCGGGGTCTATGGCGCCATAGTCATCGAGCCGCGCGGCAAAGCTGCTTCAACGGCGCGGGATTTTGTTGTTCTGTTCTCGGATTGGACTGATGAAGATCCCCATTCGGTCTACCGGACCCTGAAACGTGGTAGCGAGTGGTACGCCCTGAAGAAGGGGAGTGCCCAAAGCATCATCGGCGCTTCTCGCCTCGGCATGCTGGGAGCGTATTTCGGCCGCGATCTTCAGCGCATGCCGGTCATGGATATCGCCGACGTTGCCTACGACCGTTTTCTCGCCAATGGCAAGCCGGAGATCGTACTCGATGCCAAGCCGGGCGAAACGGTGCGGCTACGCATCATTGACGGTTCCGCCACTTCATTCTTCTATCTGGAATTCGCCGGCGGACCCGTACGCATCATTGCCGCAGATGGTCAGGATGTCGAATCTATCAAGCATCAACGTTTTTTGATCGGAGTCGCCGAAACGTATGATCTGCTTCTGACGGTGCCTGATAACGGTGCTTACGAGTTTCGGGCGACGGCTCACGATGGTTCAGGATATGCATCGGTCTGGATCGGTTCCGGTGAACGCCATGCTGCTCCTGAAGTTCCGAGACCAAATCTATATTCCTCCATGGGGTCTTCCAGTCTGGGGAAAATTTTTGCTCTTACCCCGGATGGTGTTACGGGAATGACGGATCGTGCTGTGGATGCCGGACAGTTTGACAAACCGGGCATAATGGGGATGGAGGAGATGAAAGGGGACTCCATGGCTGGCATGGACGGCATGGAGCACGATGCTACTGCGCCGACTACGACGATGGACGATGGGGCTCATGCCGGTATGTCAATGGATATGTCAGATATGTCGATGTCTACTGGCACTGTTACGCAACACGATTCCAATATTATGCCAGGAATGGCCGACACACAGACCACAACCGAAGAGTCCCCGCGGGAGTCAGGAGACCAAAACTTTGGTTTTGGCTTCAGCCTGCTTGCCGGCGACGTGGCCATTTCAGGAAACCTGGCAATGGATGGCATGAGCGAAGCCCGCCCATGGCCACCTTATGCCCAACTGCGCGCTATCAAACCCACAGCCCTGGATGCAGGGAAACCGGTACGCGAGATCCGACTCACCCTCGACGGCGACATGCAGCGTTATGTCTGGTTCATCAACAACAGAGCGCTGTCTGAAAGCGAATCAATCCGGATACGTGAGGGGGAGGTGGTGCGCTTCATCATGATCAACCGCACCATGATGCATCACCCGATGCATCTGCACGGCCACTTCTTCCGGGTGATCAATGGCCAGGGTGATTACTCGCCACTCAAACATACTGTCGATGTCGTTCCCATGGCTACCACGGTCATCGAATTTGACGCCAATGAAGTTGGCGACTGGTTCTTCCACTGCCACCTGCTCTACCACATGGAAGGGGGAATGGCACGCATGGTTCATTACGACAATTTTGCCATCAACCCTCAACTTGAGGTGATCCGTTCCCAGCTCTACAAGGATCCGCTGGTTTTCTTCGGAGAAGCAGACTTACTTAGCAACAGTACAGAGGGGTTCGTGAAGATCTCCACTACCCGCAACATATTCACTGCTGCCTGGGAAGTGGGGTGGCAGAAAGTGCCGAACGCAGAATGGGAACTCCTCCTTACCTGGGACCGTTACATAAACCGGTTTTTCAGCGTGTTTGTCGGGGCGGATCTTGGCAATGCAATCAGGGAGGACCGGGGAGTACTGGGTATCCGCTACCTGCTGCCGCTAAACGTACAACTCAGCTCCTTCGTGGGAAGCGACGGCCGTGCTCGCGCAGTGGCCGCCAAGAATTTTCAGCTTACGCCACGTCTGGCACTAAACGGTCAGGCCCAGTACGATACCGAGGGCAAATGGGAATATCTGACCGGTTTGTCCTATACCTTCAGTAAAGCTTTTTCCTTACGCTTTCAGTGGCATTCGGATTACGGTGTCGGCGGAGGTGTGCAAATGCGATTTTAATTTCAGTAAGTTACGAGCATGTCACGTCAGAATCCGTGACTAATCCGGCAACCGCAATAAAGGAGGAATGACATGGATGCTGAAACGTCATACGCATTCGGCAAAAAAGTTGATGCACCGTTCAGAGAGGTTGAACAGAAGGTCCGGGTGGAACTTGCCAAGGAAGGTTTCGGCGTTTTGACCGAGATCAATATTCAAGACAAATTCAAGGAAAAGCTCGGTCGGGACTTTCGCGAATACGTTATTCTGGGTGCCTGTAACCCAGCACTGGCATGGGAGGCATTTGCCAAGGAGATAAACATTGGTACATTACTCCCCTGCAATGTGGTCGTCTACCGGGATGACAGCGGTGAAACCGTGGTCATGGTCATGGACCCAGTTGCCGCCCTTGGTGTTATCGGCAATGCCGAACTCACCGAAATTGCCGCGCAGGTTAGGGTTAAGATGGAACGTGTTCTGGCTGCACTTTAGCAACGAAATTGAATGAGAAAGTTTGTACTGCTTGGAGGAATTCTTTTATCCGCTGCCCTTACCTGGTTTGCCGTAAGCAATTATCTGAGTGCCCGTCCGGTTGCCGAGGAAAACCTGCGTGGTCTTGCCCTGTCTCTCACCGCCGCCATTGAAAATATCTCTCTTCACAACCCCGCCTTGCGGAACCTCGATTCATTTAAGTCACAGGATATAGCCTTTTTCGCGCTTATAGGCCGAAAGGGTCTGTACCGTTTTCACACCAACCCTGATCTTATCGGCGCACCTACGCTAGGCTTTTTATAAAGGGGTAGTGTTACTGCCAAAAATAATCGACTTCCAAATTTCACGTATAAAGCGATTTCTCTTCCAGCCCCTAATCTTACCCTTCAACGAAAATATGTCTTTTAATTAATTTGCCCTCGTTTTGGCTGTTTTAAGCTCATCACCAACTGAAAGCATCTTTTTTACAGAAGAAGCATACCACTGAACGCCACGCTTAGGGTGAACACCCCTCTGGTTGAGATCGCTGGCAATTCCCCTCAAAGACACACCGGCCGTCTTCATTTGATGCATTGCATCCAGGATTGCCAACTCCTCTACATTTGGAACGAGTCGAGCCTTTTCTCCTTCTGCATCAACCCGGTCGAAACCATACGGGGTGGGTGAATATGCTTCCCCTACCCTGCGCTTATGGTCGAGAGAGGACTTGGTACGTTCACCAATCAGCTCACGCTCGAACTGGGCCAAGGCAGCAAGGATCGTGAATACCAGCCGCCCAGTGGCACCGGAAGTGTCGATCCTCTCCGAAATACTCACCAGATCGGCATCACGCTTCTGTAGATGATCGGCAATATCCAGAAGATCCCGCGTCGACCTGGCCAGTCGGCTGAAGGAGTAAGCCACTAAAGCGGTTCCCTTATCTACCTTATCCAAGGCCAGTCTCAATCCTTCCCGTTTCTTCATCGATTTGCCGGAAACACCTGCATCCTCTTCAATAGAAATCAGCTCATACTCATGCATATCGCACCAGGCTCGAATCTTCTCCTTTTGTGCTTCCAGGGAGACTCCTTCTTCTGCCTGTTTCTCTGTGGAGACTCGTATATATCCGATAGCTTTTTTCATTCAAATATCCATTTTGGTACGTCAAATTTGTCTAAATCCGTACACGACCGCCCGGTCGTGTACGGACACCAATAGAAATAATGACCACATATGCTCATTTAACGTCATTATTCGCTTTTAGAGCGGTAATTGAGCTTATTGCTCATTATCGACAATTATGGGGCTTTTACCCATTAGACGCGCAATGTTGCGCTGTATGTTTTCTGCTTCAGCTTTAAAAAGACAGTCAACAGCCATATCTAGGATTTGCTGCAAGGTTTTACCTGGATGTTGCGAAGTGATATAGTTCAGTTTTTCCAAAGTAAGCGGATTATCGAACTCAATGCGATTAACTTTCTTTCTTGCCATTATTGCCTCCATGATCTCTACATAAACATAATCACGCAAATAACACTTTAATGGTAATTATATGCAATAAATCGCAAATAGCAATAATAAAGCGATTAATAGGCTTTTGGGTGAATATACGACAAGGGGAGGGGATTCAATGTAGTGGGGGACTAAATGCTAGATAAGAACGTGAACTGTCACTACACAACCGCAGCATTTACCGCTTCTCCTGAATCCGTGGACTTCGTCATGTGGTGCTGACTTGTCCGGATGACGGCCTTGTATGCTGTTTCTGTTCGTCGGCTCATAGCTTTGCGCTCCGGCTTCCTCCAGACCCCTCCTCGCGGAGACGCCCTTGCCTTCGGCTAGTACTTGTTTTACCCTGTCTCACGACAGTGACTGGATTCACGTACAGGGGACTTGCACACCATAAGTTCACGCCCATGACGGGCGTACACCAGACCTGTTGCCTCTGACTCTCGTTGAGGCACTGTGCTGCATGACAATCAATAGCATTATCCTGTTTCAGGGTTTGGTAACCAACAACAGCTCAATTGAGGTGGCCTGTCAACAGTGGCCATGACGATGATGGGTACGCCGCCAAGTGAATTAGAAATTAACAGCATCATGAAATGCTGGAGAGAAGGGATTCAGAAAATGAGGGCTGGCGGCAAAGCAAGATTATCCTGTCCAGCATCGTTGGCCTATGGCGAGAATGGCTACGGGAATTTAGTTCCACCAGGAGTTGCGCTTGCTTTTGAGATCGAGTTGCTTGACGTCAAGAAGGAGCCTCAAGTGACGAATCATGAACAGCTATAACAATGCTAGAATCCATGGGATCTTGAGTCTGTGAGCCGCGCTGATGCATCCTCCAGTACATCAAGCGGATGCACCAGCGCGATCAGTTAACGGTATTTGAACAACAATAATTTCATTCAACTTCACAAAGTTGTTCTCGACTGCCTCACGCGCAGTTATGGCCTCATCAGTTAAAGGGCTCCCTGAAGAGTAGCACGTAGTGGTGCGGTTCAGGAAGAACCGGGAGAAGATAGAGCGGTTTTTGGAAGAGCACGACCCCTTCCTTCCAACAGTAAAAAATGCCTGCACTGAATAAATGGAGGCATTTTTTTGTAGCAATTGGGAGATGTTTTCTAAAACATCTTATGCTCAAATGACAGATACGCCAGACCGCCATATTCCCCTTTGGATGGTCCGACTCCAATTGGTATGGAGAAACCTGGGACGATTTGAAGCCCTGATTTAAGGTTGATAGCAAAGCGAACGCCCGGATTGATAAAAAAGGTGCTTGCTTGTTGTTTACTTCCATCCGATTGCACCGATTCACCCGATGTTCCCGCAGTTTCTAGCATCAGATTGAAATTCTCAGTGGCAAGATAGATAAGGCTGGCACCATAATTAAACGCAGTCGTATCGGATCTTGCTCCGCCTGATTCCCTGCTGCGTGGTGTGTAGGTAGCACCAAGATTCCAGTGGGTAACCAACTTTTCTGATAATTCTATACTCATAGCGATATTCGTCTGTAGTCCAACGGAATCGGTACCATGGCTCTTTTTGTAATCTCCCGTTGGCAGAATCACGGAAAATCTTGGAGCAACCGCTATATGATCCTTCAAAATAGCCTGATAACGGTAATTCAGAGCAATATCTCCAATACCGCTCGAATTTATGGGATCGGTCAAATGTACCAATGGGATGGTATAGGAAAACTGATGAGTTTCTTTAGGCACCGGCCATTCCTGCGTAAAGGTATAAATCCAATCCTTTGACTTTTGCAGATACATAAAGCTCTGGATATGTTGCACAACCCCTGCTTCTTGATTGTACGCTTCCTCCAGCAGAAATGAGTTGTCCTGAATTTTCTTTTCCACCTCTGCCATAACATACGTAGGAAGAAGAGATACAACAAATAAAACGAATGATAGCGCTTTTACCTTCATTTACACACCCCTTGTTGAAATTGATAACCGTTTTCATTTATACGGAATGTGTCAGATGATGTCAAGCGTATATAATACATTTGGAAAATATCAAAACATCCCCATCATTTTGATTATGGCGATCAAATATCCTGGTTGTTTAGTTTCACTGATAGCCCTCGTATATCCTTTGAGAATCGGGGGAATTTGGGGTATCGAGTTACCGGTGCATTATAGATCGGTGATATATTGAATATGTTGTCGCCTTCCTTCAGGTCTATATCTTTTTCAATGATCACATCAGATAAGGGAACAGCAATAGAAACATGGTGCTTGCCTGGCTGAAGCTGAAGCGTCTTTTTGAAATTATACCTCCATCCTGTGCCCACTTCCGGATTGTTTTTGAAGTCGCCTGGCAAGTCTTCAAGTACGGGGTCATCAGATAACACCGCAGTCTGTCCATCAATATTTAAAATTGCTGTGTAGGGAGGGTCTGTATGCTTATAGTAGGTATTGATGAACCGGGCCTTGAAATTCTTGATAGAAAATCCAACCTTGAGCACCGCCCTGCCAGGCACTGCCTGCGTAGTTTTTACTTCCTGAAAAACATCCTGTCGCGAAGCAATGGATGTTTTAGTAATTAAATCCCTGTTCCCCGCACAGCCTGTAAGGGAAGCCAGCACAACCACCAGAATCAAATTTACGAATGTTTTCATGATGCGTCCTCCTTTTGAAAGTTTTTCGCTTAAATTCTAAATCCAAAATCTTTACTTGGTTGCCTGTATTCCATTCGTTCTCAATATGCGTGGAAGGGGGCCATTCGGCCCCCTTCCACATATTTTCAATAACGTCTAAAGACAGTTGCAAGGCTCAAGATTCATGCTCACAGCCACAGACTTGATCTTCGTTTTTATTCTCTTAATATCCTCTTCCAGTTCAGCAACCCGCCACGTATCAAGTCCATCATAGGCATAAAGGCCACGGAGTTCCAGGTCCGTAACTTTAAGCTGTTCCCTGAGATCTGCCGTTTGTAGCCGGAACTTGTTTAATGCTTCTGTATGCATGACCTTGATACTTGACGTACCATCTTCAGCATAGACAGCACCGCTGAGGGATAAAACCATCGCGACGACAAAAGTTGCCAATATTTGCTTTTTCATAACTATATCTCCTTGAATATATACGTTAGTTTTTGAAAGACAGACCTTACTATGTAGAGGTGCCGCTCTCTACGAATGTTGAGAATCAGAGTTACCTGGTTTCGGAGGGTGGAAAATCTCGCTCATAGAGGGATCTGGTATTGCTTCAGAAACATCCGGGTAATTGAGCTCTGCTATGTGGACGCTTGTATGAATCTCAATCGGTAGACTTATATCGACAATGCTGCAAATACATAAGGGACAGACCGGTGTTGAGCAAGGGAGCGGACAGCTCTGACCTCCATTCGGATTGCAGTGGTTGTTGTCTGTAGTTTCGACTTTTACGATCTGATCCGCAAAAGTTGTGGACGCCAAGCCGGAAAACAGCATGACAACAGCAAGCAGGAGGATTGCTGATATGATTCGAAACCAGTGTGTTCGCATAAAATTCTCAATTTTGAAGTAATAAGTCAGAGGATGTCGATCTTGAGACGGCCAACTAAGTTGCCCGCTCCTACCTCATGCTTTGTTTTATTTACGCAACATCCGCAGCCCATTGGCCACCACAATCATGCTCGCCCCCATGTCGGCAAAAACTGCCATCCACATGGTGGCATGCCCCAAGAGCGTGAGCACGAGAAACACAACCTTGATTCCCAGCGCCAAGGCGATGTTCTGCTTCAGTATCGCCGAAGTGGTACGTGAGAGTTGTACAAAGACCGCCACCTTGCGCAGATCGTCGTCCATCAGAGCTACATCGGCAGTCTCGATAGCGGTGTCCGTACCAGCAGCACCCATGGCAAAACCAACATCGGCGCGTGCCAGAGCCGGGGCATCATTAATGCCGTCGCCCACCATACCTACGGTACCGCCGTTGCCCTGGAACGTTTCAATGACGCTTAGCTTATCCTCCGGTAACAGTCCGGCCCTAACCTCGTCAATGCCGACCGACCTGGCAATCGCCTCGGCGGTATGTTGGTTATCACCGGTGAGCATCATTGTGCGTACACCGAGCCGGTGCAGGTCGGCGATGGCCTCGCGGCTTGATTCCTTGATCGTGTCTGCAACGCCGAACAACGCCAGCGGCCGGGTATCATCCGTCAGCAGGACCACGCTCTTTCCTTGGCGTTCAAGGGTCATAATCCGGGATGAAATATTAGGCTCTGCGAAGCCGTTTTCTGCAATGAGCCGGGAGTTTCCGAGGTAATACACACGATCGCCGATACGACCGGTGACGCCACGGCCAGCCAGAGCGGCAAAATCCGAAACTTCTCGCGGCATGATACCGTCTGTTTCAGCAGACACAGCAATGGCGTGCGAAACCGGATGATCGGAGCGGCTGGCCAGGCTTGCGGCAAGACAACGTACTTCTTCCGGATCAATTCCGTTCAGCGCTTCGAAGTCAGTCTGCGCCGGTTTGCCATGAGTGATAGTGCCGGTCTTGTCCAGCGCCAGCCAGGCAAGCTTGCGCCCTTCCTCCAGGTAGACTCCGCCCTTGATCAGGATGCCGCGCCGTGCGGCGGCGGCAAGGCCGCTGACAATGGTGACCGGCGTTGAAATTACCAGCGCGCAGGGACAGGCTATGACCAGCAACACCAGTGATTTATATATCCACTCAAACCACACACCGCCGAAAACCAGCGGTGGAATTACGGCTACAGCCAGCGCCACGGCGAATACCGCCGGAGTATACACCCGGGCAAACTGGTCAACGAAACGCTGGGTCGGTGCGCGGCTCCCCTGTGCCGCCTCGACCGCGTGAATGATGCGGGTCAGCGTCGAGTTAGTGGCAACGGCCGTCACTCGAAACAGGAACGATCCTGCCTGATTGATCGTACCGGCAAAGACCGGTTCACCCGGTCCCTTCTCCACCGGCAGGCTTTCGCCGGTGATCGGGGCCTGATCAACCGTCGAATTACCTTCGACCACCACCCCGTCCAGAGCGATCCGCTCACCCGGTCGGACGCGGACGATGCTGTCCAATGCAACACTCCCGGCTGGAACCTCGCCCCATGAGCCGTCGGGGAGCTGTACCGTGGCGTTTTCCGGGGTCATGGCCATCAAGCCACGGATAGCGTTGCGGGCACGATCGAGTGACTTGGCTTCAATCACTTCGGCCAGAGCGAACAGGAACATTACCATGGCCGCCTCCGGCCACTGGCGGATGAACAATGCGCCGGTCACGGCGATGGACATGAGCGCATTAATGTTCAGGTTGCGGTTGCGCAGCGCAATCCACCCCTTTTTGTAGGTCTTCAGACCGCCCGTCAGGATTGCGACAAGCGCCAGCAACAGCGTCAGCCAGTGATGGCCGACAGTCGCTAATTCAATTATTTCGGCACTCAAAGCGGCCAGCCCTGATACGATCAGCGGCCACCAATTGGTCTTTTCTTCCCTGGGTAATTCGGCCTGTGTCTCCACCGCACCAACCTGCATACCGATGGCCTTCAGGGCAACTTCCACCGAATCCAGCGATGGCAGGGTGTGGGAGATGGTAAGGATTCGCTGCAAGAGGTTGAATTCGAGTCCCGTCACGCCAGGAAACCCTTTAAGCTTGCTGCGTATCAGCGCCTCTTCGGTCGGGCAGTCCATGTTTTCGATGTGCAGTTGATCCTGACGACCAGTCTGAGCAACTGGTTGTAACGGTTGTTTGGCACTCTCTGCTTCGACGGTCTTTTCATCACCGTCGGCGCCAGTGGCGTAGCCCGCTGCTTCGATGCTCTCACGGATCGCAGTTGCTGTGGTCTTGGCCGGATCATAGAGCACCACAACCTTTCGGTCGCTGAGCAGTGTCGTTATCTTCGTCACTCCGACAATGCTCTTTGCTACACTTTCCAGATGTTTGGCGCAGCCGGAGCAATCCATACC
>NZ_JBXDTU010000001.1:0-25454 GCF_056821595.1 Geobacter psychrophilus | reverse complement strand
TCTAGCACCGAAATCTGATGCATCAAATTGTCATAGGTTGGTGTCTCACGATCTCCGCTAACTTTGATGCCGTAACTTAAAAAGCTATTTAGCTGTCTGTAAGTGAACTTATCAGTAAATACATCTAGCCTGTAGGTCAAATTGTTGTTCCACTCATGATCTTTGGTGATGTGGCCCCCAGGGAAAACCATGTCATTTCGCCATGGAATATAACCTGTCTTGTAGATGACCATTCGAGGTGGTTCCAAGAGTAATCCGGAAGCTCCCTCAAGTGAGAATTCACCTTTCTTATCAGTTATCATCTCTACGGACTTATGCAGGTCGCTGTACTGTAGGCCAGGAACACCACGGGTTTTTCTCCATTGAGCTACGACCACAGCGCCTTCAAGTGGTTGTCCTGTTGTAGTGTCAACCACACTGCCGTTTATGTACCGGGAGGGCTTGGACCGACTTAAACCGCAAATCTGGAGGGCCATTTTTTCAGTTAAAACACGAATAAATGATACTTATTGCAATTTATGGCTCTAAGAGCTATAGTTTTGTTAAGAGGGAATTTGTTTGCAGATACTTAAAACGAAAAAATTTGAAAGTTTCTGTCAAAGCAATGGCATAGATGATGCCAAGCTGACCGATGCCATTAAAGAGGTTGAATCTGGTTTGGTTGAAGCCGAACTAGGAGCACAGATCGTCAAGAAGCGAGTAGCACGTGACGGAGGGGGTAAAAGTGGCGGTTACCGGACAATTGTATTTTTTAAGTTAGGAAAACGAGCCATTTTCCTTCACGGCTTCCCTAAAAATGCTCTGGACAACATAGATAGAAAAACGCTTGAGAACCTTAAAACACTTGCTAAAAGCTACAATAGATTAAGCGATAATGAAATACTAACAGCAATTGCCGCAGGGATTTTTGTGGAGGTGAAAAATGAAAACACAATCTAGGCTGAAAACTAAACCCAAATATAGAAGTGACCTGGATGCTTCAATTCACGAAGCGGCCAGTGATTTGTATGAAATCGGGTTTCTCAGTTCAAAGACAATGAGACAATTTGATAGAAGCTGTTTGACTGAAATTACACAGCTGACTCCAGAAGAAATTGCCGAGTTGCGTCATCATTGTGGATTTAGCCAATCTGTATTTGCCACATATTTCAATGTGACAACTGGAATTGTGTCGAAGTGGGAGCGTGGCGAAAAACATCCCGCAGGGCCAGCACTCAAATTGCTCAATTTAGCTAAGAAAAAGGGTATCAACGCTATTGCTTAACCGCACCACTTTGATACTTGGTTGCACGAAAGTTGAGGGTGCCCCTATTATGCAGAAAGCCGACCTTGATGCCAACGAATGGCAAATTGCGCAAATTAATCGCGGCTTGACAGAAATCCGCGATGGGCAGGTAACACCTCATGCTGAGGTTAGAGCACGTTGGGAGGCAAAGGCAACATTGTCATTACCAAAAATCACATCGCTCTGTCTACCCACCAACTGATAAAATTCACCGATCTTGTCACTGATAAGCTCTGCTGCTGCTTTTAATTCTGTATTAGAATCAACCGCTAAATGTTCCAGTATGTGCTTGTCCCACATGCACGACATAATATGAGAGGTATGTAAAACCTCATGATATCCAAATTTGTCAGTCGGTGCCATGTTCCCCCCTTATGCCGGGATAATAACAACCTGAACAGAATAAAATAAAAGCGACCCAGACAAGAGTCTTTAGTTTTCTCAAAACGTTCTCCTGCATGCAATTATCCTGTTTGTGTCGTTTCTTTATTATGTGATTTCAATATCCATTATTTTAAATTTTTATTGTTATTTACATTTCAGTTTTTCGCATTGTCAATGTGTTGCATCGTTTTTACTACGAAAGATACGGCGCTTTTGTTTAATTTGTAGCGTTGCTCTTTATTTTGGGCACACTTGTTGGTGATGGATACAAAGTAAGGAATGTTGATGATTTCATGTCAACATTCGCTTGCGGATACAATTCTAATACCTCTTTAAGCGTTGTCCGAAATTTATTTCTGAAATTATTTAAATCTACCGTATCACTCTTTTTAAGTTTTTTAACGAAGCTTTCTTTTTGTTGCGAATCAGTTGCTGTTTCGATTTGTAATTCTAATTTCTTTCGCTTTTCGCCGAAATCATTTCCAAACTGATATAACATATCTTCATACTTAATTTTTTGCGGTTCTTTTACTCCATACATCCGATATGTTAACCAAATGTAAACATCAAGCTTCATAGCGGAGTTTTTAAGCCCTTCAACAATTCTCATATCAATTGGAATTGGTGATTTAATGATTTCATCAAAAAAAGATTGTCTGACTTCAATTGTATTGGGAAATAGTTCTTGTTGAGCAGAATTGCTTTTTTTAGTTTTCCATAAAGAATATTTTTCAACAAAAGTTTCCGGCACAACCGCCACAGATACGTTTTTATCTTCGTAGTATGTCCCTATTGCTACATTATATAGTCTCTCGATCTGTTCTTTGACACGTTTCCTTGTGTAGCCTCCATCTTCGTTATACCCAAGTTTTTCTAGAAAATCATCGAAATGATTTCCAAGTACGATTACTTTACTTCGATTCCTTATAATTTCCGTCATGAGCCAGATAAAAAACAATCGCGGAATAACACCAAAGGGGATTTTCCCATTTTCCTGCATTGCTACAACCGTAAAAGTAAAATTCCCATTTTTGCGCGTCCAGCGGTCTTTTTTAATATCATGATAAGGTAAATTGGCAATTGCTAGGCTCTTGGTTGTGAATCCAATGGCTTGTGCTTCTTGTGGGGATTGTGTTTGAACCTCAACAGCGGTATTCACCCGCTTAGTTCGTTGTTTGGTAACTATCTCTTTAGTCATGATTTTTTACCTTTACTCTGTTTTGATTTAATTGGGTTTATAATTCTTTCAGGTACAGCTACACCGTCAAGTTCAATTAATTTGTGAAACTGAGCTTTGCAAGGTAAACCGGTTTCGAGTTCCTTCTTTATTTTTTTGGGTATCCATATTTCATGATGTATAAGAGGTTAAAGCAAGCCTTCCTCGATCATCCTCACCAGTGTTGATATGTCCGCTCCATAGTTAATCTCGCGTCCCTCGGAAACTGTTGATGGCCCCATTTTGGAGAGAGAGGAAAAGTAACTGAAGGCCTCCATTTCTTGCGACTTCTGGACCGGACGCTGGAACTTCGGTTTCTTGATCTTGCAGACACCTTCCGTAAAGAGAATCTTTGCTCTGAGAGCTTCAAAGCTGTAACCCCTCCCCAATCTATTCATGACCCGGATCAGGTTGTTTAGCGACTCGGTGTAAGCGTTCGTAACCGGATGATCGAAGTACGCCATGATCTCCGGCATCCAGTTGTTAACTGCTCGCGTGAGAGGGTAGAAGGCGTCCTTGATCTCTGGTGCCAGGCTGGCCTCCCAATCTCGAAATTGAGTAATCCCTTCCTGAACCGTCATTGCATCGTAGATGGCAAAGAAATCCTCTTTGGCCCGATAGGCCGCACCCAGGGCCGGATAATTCTTTGTCCAAGACTCAAGTGTGATGAGGTCGAGACCTTTAAGGTTTGATTCACGCTTCAGGAGGATAAACCGATCATGCATCAGGCCTCGGCGCTGTTTATCAGTCAGGCTCCCGCGAATCTCCTTCCGTACTTTCTCAAGACAGTCATTTGCCATCCGGACTACATGAAACTTGTCAATCACGATAGTCGCCTGGGGCATGACATCCCGCACGGCATCCTTGTACGGTTCCCACATGTCTATGGCAACGCATTTCACCAGGTCCCTGCCCTTGAGACGAAACAGGTATTCCGCTACGGTCTTCTTGTTGCGGTCGCGCAGGACGTTGACGATGGTATTGTTCTCGATGTTTGAAACTACGCAGCGGGGTTTCTTGATGATGTGGATCTCGTCGATCCCCATCCATTGGGGCGTCTCAAATCTGACTGTACGCTCAAGCTCGTTGATGTAGTCGTTGAAGACGTTCTTAACCGTCATCTCGCTTATGCCGATTTCCTCGGCGAGATGGGAGAAGGGCCGCTTGACTGATTGTTTGCCAAGCCACGCAACCAAGCGCGAGGTCATCATGCGCTTGCCGTCCACGTCCGGTAGACGCTCGTAAAAGGTCTTGTTGCATGAGCGGCATTGATAGCGTCTGGTATCGACGTAGATGCCGATCCGCTTACCGTGAATCGGCAGATCACGTACCAGTTGCTCGTTACGGCCGAAGCCTACGAGGTGGTCCCTGTAGCAATGAGGACAAGTCTGCAAGGTAGTCTTTGTTTCGGCATATATGTGATAATCGTGTTCCGTCTCGACGATATTAGTAACAGTATAGGCAGGGAGGTTAAGTATATTGGCTGGCATTTATGCACCATTTTTAAAATGGATTCTTGATCAGGGGGAATAAAGCAGTAAATGTCCTTGCTACATTTCAAGGAATCGGCAGGAGGCGGAATTTATCCCGCCTCCTGCCGATTCCGTTCACAGTTTGTTTACAAACGGGATGTTTCTGCCACGCAAGTTGATGATGCCTTCCACATATGATGGTGTATTGGACATATTGGTAATCGAGATCATGTGGATGATTTCGCGCACCTTGAGTACTTCGATGCCATATTCCTCGTTATCAAGTTTAAAGCTGACTAACTGTATCAACTAACCGGTGTTGCTGCTTTCAGTTCTGGTGGCGGGCAAATTGTTCATAGTGTGACGTCCTCCTGTTATAGTTTAAACTGCCGTACTAACCGCTGCAGCTCCTCGGCATTGCCGTTCAACTGCGCCGCTGCCGTGGCCGATTCATGGGCGCCCTGTGAAGTCTGCTGCACAACCTCGGTAATCTGCATCATGTTGCTGGAAATCTCCGCCGTCGTGGCGGTCTGCTCCTCGGCGGCGGTGGCGATCTGGTTGACCTGCATGGCGACATCGTTGATCTGCTGCAGGATGTCCTGAAGCGCCTGTCCAGATTTGGCCGCTTCCACCGTGCCGGTCTCCACCTGATGAACCCCCTGCTCCATCGCGGCAACAGCCGTTTTGGTTTCCTTCTGGATAGCCTTGATCATCTCGCCGATCTCTTTGGTGGCTCTCGTCGTGCGTTCCGCCAAGGCCCGCACTTCGTCTGCGACGACGGCAAAACCTCGACCCTGTTCACCGGCGCGGGCGGCTTCGATGGCGGCGTTCAAGGCCAGCAGGTTGGTCTGGTCGGCGATGTCCTCGATGGTGCCGATGATAGCACCGATCTGGTCGGAACGCTCGCCCAGGCTCTCAACCGTTTTGGCTGTCTCCTGTACTTTCATGGCAATCTGTCCCATGACCGTCACGGTCCTCTCAACCACCTCGGCCCCGTTGCTGGCGGTCTGCGAGGCGCGTTGAGCCCCTTCGGCCGCCATCTGGCAGTTCTGGGCGATGTCGCCGGACGTGGCAGACATCTCCTCGCCGGCGGTGGCCACCGTTCCGGCCTGGGCGGCAACCTCTTCGGCGCCGGTGGCGATATGCTCGGCGGTGGAGTGGAGCTGATTGGCGGCGGCCGCCACCTGAGTGGAGGTATCGGACACCTTGCTGATGGTGCTGCGCAGGTTCTCGGTCATGACGCGGAACGCCTCGCTCAGTTCACCCACCTCGTCCCCCGAGCGGTACTCGATTTTAACCCGCAAGTCTCCATCGGCCACCTGACGGGCCTGACCTGCCAGGGTGTTTACCGGCACACTGATGGAGCGCGCGATAATCACACCCAAAATAAAGGCCAGTATGGCAGCCAGAACTGCCACACCGATCATGATCCAGCCGGCCCTGTCGGCGGTGACACCGTTCCGGTCCGAGATTGACTTGCCTGATTTAACCAGATACTCTTCCAGTTTATCGATCGTTTCAATCACGGCCCGTTCCGCCTTGATGGCATCCCCCTTTATGTATGCCGTGGCTTCCGCATCTTTGTGCTCTTTCGCCAGGGAGATGATTTTGTCCAGGTGGGGGGTATACGTCTTGCGGGTTTCCAAGAAGACGCCGAACAGCTTCCTTGCCTCGGCATCCGGCAGGCTCTTTTCGAGGTGCTGGATTTCTGTATCCGAGTGGGAGTTGAATTCCTTGATTCTGCCCTCGAATCTTTCGATCTCCTTGGTGTCGTGTTCCGCCACGATACTGCGCGTGTTTACCCGAATCCTCTGGAAATTAGCAGATATTTCCCCCATATTCTCCAATGGTACCAGCCCTTTCTCGTAAAGGAAGGTGTCGGCGTTTTCGATCTTATGGATTTCAAAATAGCCGAAAATGCCGATTGCCAGTCCCAGTAACGCCACAACCAGAAAACTGCCGATCAGTTTTGAACCAAGCTTGATGTTTGAGAGCATTTTATTTCTCCTTTTTTGTGTATCAGGACGATCCTAATATTTTAAATGGCAAGCAATGGATAATTCAGCCCGGCTGTGCGCGGAACCGACGCTTAAATCCCACCAAAACCGTCCCGTTCCTCATCCGAGAACATCCTGTCAACGTCCATGATGATCAGCAGCCGCTCGGCGTGGTTGAAGACGCCGGTGATGAACTCCTGCCCGATGCCGCAGGAGAGCACCATCGAGGGGGGCGGCTGGATCTCGCTGCTGTGAATGCGGATCACTTCCGAGACGGCATCGACAATAAAACCGGTCAGGCTGCCGGCCACATCCATAATGATGATGCGGGTCTGACTGCTGTTTTCATTCTCCGGCAGCCCGAAGCGCTTGCGCATCGAGATGATCGGCATGACCTTGCCGCGCAGGTTGATGATCCCTTCGACATACTGGAGAACGTTGGGCATCTTGGTTATGGTCGGCATGCGGATGATCTCGCGTACCTTCAGCACTTCGACTCCGTACTCTTCCTCAGCCAGCATGAAGCTGACCAGTTGGATAAGTTCGTTGCTTTTTGAAACATCATCCAATTTTACCAATGCGTTTGTTGACATTAAGTTATCCTCCTATATTGTCGGCAATCCAGCTTTTAACCAATGCAAGTAATTGATCGTTATCCCATGGTTTTGGAATGTGTTTGGTAACAACACCCGACTTTAGTGAAGCAACAACGTCCTTCCCCGGAGCCTGACCGGTCAGGAGTATGCGCAGTGTTAGTGGTTGCAGCTCGCGCGCTAAAGTCAAAAAGTCTATGCCATTCATTCCCGGCATCCGAAAGTCGGAAATGATTACGTCAAACGTGTTGCCAAGCCGCAGAACCTCAAGCCCTTCAGCTCCCGATCCGGCAGAAATAAAGACGCAGTCCGCCTCTACAAAAATCCGGCGCAACGAATTCAATACCGAAAGTTCATCATCAACTGCCAGGATTCTTATCAGTGTCGCTATTCTCATGACAGTCCTTTTGTTAAAACCAGAGTCGCTACATTAAAACAAAAACCGGCGCACGGAAAACACCGCAACGCCGGTTTATAACGGCATCAATCAGAATAATTGTTGACAGTGGTACTTGTCAGGAAGAGATTTTCTGTCTGTCTGTGCAATATTGTTGCCACCAGAGACACCTTCTGAAGCAGGATTTTGAAGCTGCACCTATATTGTTATTCTACAAAATTACAATCATAACCGTTGAAATAGCATAAAACAAAAGTTAAGTGCCACATATTTTAGTAATGCGGCATTCTGCCTTCAAACAGAATACTTTATTGATTCAATGCAGACTTCCAGTCTCTAATCGGCATTGTCCACTTTTTGGCGATGTTCCTCAGAGCTAAAGACAACAGCAATGGAGTAAATGAATTCAAACCAGTATTGAAAAAGGAAGGAAGTGAAGCGAGGTAAACGGAACGAATTGTTTGCAGAGAATAAACCATTTCGACAACCCCTCTATCCATTACTGGATGGTAGTTTTGCGACACACAGTTACCTGTGCTGTGCCTTTTCGATGAATTTAATGAGATTTTAAGTCTTACTAAAACAAAAGTCAATAAATCATTGAATATGGTTTTGCCACATTGGTACAAATTGTTGCAAACAACTGTATAATATGTTTTTGAGACACGTTGAAACCAAAAGGAGATAACCCCATATCAATCATGAAATATGGATACCCATTTTTTTTAGCTGGCTTGAATGTATTGTTACCTCTGTCAGAGAATTACCGCTTTCATCCACCATATTTTCATCCATTGGGTCATAATAGTAACCCGGATCAAGTTTTTTATCTTGAACATGCGTTCTATACAACATTTCGCTACCATCACCCCAACCTGATATATAATTACCTATATATCCTTCATATACGGTATCATCTTCTTCATATTCTATATTTTCATCCAGATATTCCTCTAAATCTTCATCCTCTTTACTCCATATATTGATATCCATTGAACTTTCATCTGAAAAAATACTGTCTCTTCCGAGTTTTTCTACCTCTTCAATTGGTGTATCGTCTGGAGGACTATCTCCTAAATATCTAAATAGCCAAAAAGATTCTGGGACTTCAATATCTGCTTTAATTTCCCATTCACCGGGAGGCAAATCAGTTCCCCATTTTTCATAATCATCTTCTGTGGTCACATGCCATTGTATTTTATAATGCCGTTCATCCCATAACATCAGAGCTTTATAAAGCTCGTCTTTATCGTGAGCAAAAAGATATTCGTTTTCTTCATTTCCAATGCAATAAGGGTTTGGTTCGTTTGAATCGTCCCATACACTGTTTACTGATAAATAATAGCGATAATCACTATTCAGAAAGAAGTTTTTAAGCTCTCTGGCCGTTTTTATGGTCTTTATTTCAGTTGCCATGATTTAAAACTCCTTCCTGATTTAAAGACGGTTCCCATGATGCAAAAGCATACTTCCGGGAAATCGTAAATTTTGAAGTCGTGCCGGCGTAAGGTTTTAACAACCCTGCTTTGACAAGTGCAGCTGCACCTATTTTGCATCCCCGCTTATCCATCGGAATTGTCACGATTTGCGGGCTTGTCCGGCTTGCCATAACCTTCAGCGAACCAACGGCCAACATCCAAGCTGTAAGGGCGTGATGGCCTAATTCTTTCGATATATTGCTATTGGTGGTGGTATTGAGGTTTATGGCAACCTCGTACCTGATCCCGTTTTCTATTTTATAGCTGGAATTGTCAGTTATCGTTTTAGCGGCCTTTTTGTGGCTGTTACAAACCTTGGCAATATTATCAATCATCTCAATTTCAGTGAGTCTACCGTCTTGATACAGGGTAATTTGCTCTCGGATTTTTTCTACCGCTGGTATTTTATCGCTCATGTTTTATCCTCTCTTTCTAGGCCATTCTTGCGCCCCATGAAGAAAGCGTAGTATCTCGATCCGCTTCCCCTTAATACGATAAACAGCAATGAATGGGGTACGGCTGATAACCAGTTCGCGGGTTCCCTTCACTCTTCCGGTGCGCCCCATTTCAGGTTGTGTAGTGAGTAGGTCTATCTGTTCTTCAATCTCTTTATCTTGAGAGATTGCTGCCTGTGGATCATCTGAGGCAATATAATCAAGCTGGTCGTATCGCTGGTTTATGGCTACTGGCAACCAAGATAGCTTCATGTTGCACGTCTTTGTGATTTAGACCATCCTGCACGCCGCTTGATGCTCATTGCATTGACATCCTCGTTGGACACCCACACAGTATTAGGGTCGTCGGCCTCCCTTATACCCTCTGCCACCTGTTCCCTAAACCATTTGTCATAAGCAACAGCCTCTTTTGTGTCTTTGAGCCGTTGCTTGGTGTCCGGTCTGCTGACACGTTTAACAGTTTCATCATAGTTGCTCATGTTGATATTGCATTGTGCTATGCCAAGGGATTTAAGATATTTTACAAGAGTCTCAAATTTGCTGAACAGCCGTATTGCTCCCCTCCGGGCGGCAAGGGTACGCTCCACCATGCCGTATTTGATGATGATGTTCCATCCTCCCGGCTGGCCGATGATATCTGCCCCCCTGACGGCTCCTGCCTCCACCAGATGTAAAAGCGTCTGATGATCTATAGTTTCGTGTGCATGTGCCATATATCCCCCTACTGGCTAGTTGTATAGTATCTATTATAGTAACCAATTAGAGTATAAACGGCAACCACAAAACTTATATAATGTCACTGTACTTGCCATAACACCCCTACTGGGCGTTTTCATGGTGTTTCAGGTGTTTATTATGATTTAAACTTTTAAACATTTTTATATTATAAAGGCTTTGCGTTCAGTGGCCGGAACCCTTTAGGGCTGAAACTCGCCGGTATTTATGGCGTGGTTCAGGGTGAAACCTTCCAGAACGGCCCTTTAGGGGGGATCAGCTTCAAGAGCTTCGGCCTCGACTCTCCGCAATAACTCGCGGTACTCGCAAAGACTGGCAATTTTAGCCACAGAGGTAACGCCCAAAAGCATTCCCTAAATCATGCATGCTATCCCACCACGGTATAAATTGCCTACAGGCAGGCCATTTATACAACGCAAACCCAACCGCGACCCAAAGGCTGACAGCAAAAGCCCATTCATATCTGTTAGCGTTCTTAACGACGTTAATTTGTCGCTTTAAAAAACTCTCTTGAAACCGGCTATTCATGGCTGAACCTCCGAATAACCTTCTTTAGCAATCAACAATTGTTTTTTTATATCCTCATAGTCAATCAGCAAACAACTTTTGCGCAACTCAAGCGACTCACGGCGTTTTACCAAATCATTACTTTGTGAAATCCATTCAACATAGCTTTCATCATCAATAGCCGTTGACATCGTCCAGCTACAACGTTTTCCAATTGCTTCCCATGCTGCAAGATCATAATTCCATGTGTTCACATCCGACACATGTTGTCTGCGCCGCAATTGATATATTTCGTCACTGATTTCTATTTTACTTATAAGCAATTTCAATATCTGGTTGTCTATATCATCGGCAACGCCGGATTGTAGGCGCTGCCGCCTTTCCTGCCATTCCTTCATATTGATAACCATCGACCTCAACCCTTCAACATTCGGAATATCGTCCGTGCTCATGGCTTCCTCTCTCTGAGACAAAAACAGATTTAGTATATGTTTAATATGATTTTTAAGTTATTTCATAAACATACTTTTAATCATATTTTATAGCGGCCTTCGATCACGCCCAAAAGCGCAAGGCTGCGGTTACTGCCGGTACGATCAGCGGCGAGGTCGTCAAGAGCCTCTATGATATGCACCGGCAAACTCACCGTCACATTCTTGACCGGCACCGGTCCCGCCTTACGTCCGGTTTTGAGCTTCCCGCTGTTGATACTCTCGGCACTACGGGCTAAATATTCGGCCTCATTGCGTGGTTTGGGCTTTTCAACGTCTTTTTTCACTGAGAATTTAGGGGTTGGTTTTGGCTGTGCCATTATAGAATCTCCTTTGTCGCAAGTTCAGTAAGTAATGATTCAAATTCCGTAGCTGCTTTGTTTTCGCCCTGCAAGGTTATTTCCCATATTGCATGTCCTTCATATCCGCTTTGCAGCCATGCCTTACGATGTTTGATGCGTGTATCCAGTACAAGGGCGTTGCCTTCATATAGCCCCGCAAGCCCTTCGGCGGTGATACTGCCGGTTGTATCGTGTGCATCGGAAGGAACGAGGTTCAACAGGATACAAGCCTGTAAGCCTTCATTTATGCTTTTGGCGTCCTCCACGGCCTCGATCATATGTTCAAGAGCATCCGTAGACTCTTGACCGGTGGTAGTTGGAATTATTACCACGTCTGCGGCCAAGAGAACTTGACGCATGGTGTTTGAATCCCTCCCCCCTACGTCAACTATCACCCTGTCGTATTTATCGGCCCTGTGTAGAATGTCACGTTTGAGGCCCGTGGCCTCCGTCATAACATCACAATCAAGCTCGATGATATCTAACCGCTCTGCTCTGGCTGTAAAAAACTTTCTGAGGCTGTGCTGTGGATCACAATCAAGGGCAAGGGTTTTCAGGTCATTAATGTTACAGGCGAGTGCAATATTTCGGGCAATCGTAGACTTACCGACTCCCCCCTTCGTATTGGCTATTGCAATTATCTTTGCCATGCATCCCCCTTTTAAAATGTACTATATGTTTAATATGATAAAACGTATAGTAATTATCTATCATATTGCTCATACAATGGCAAGCATTATTTATATGTTTTTTATGTTTCCTCATATCAATCATGCAATCAATAAGAGGCTAGATGCAAAGAGGGATTAAAAGCGGGGTAGGGCGGGATTGTTTGGTGGTAATGGTAATATTTCGAGCTTCGGAGATAATTGAATCAGGGGGAAGAACTTACCCCCTGAATAATTGTCGGCGTATCCACTTTGATAATGCAGTTCAGGTAGGTCGTCACTTTCCAACGTCAGTGTTCCGGTAAACTGCCATTTTTCATCAATTACACCAATTCCTTGCATGTATGTACTGGAATTTCTGTCTTTTCGATCATTCTTTATCTGAAATCTGAAAAGCTGCGGTTGACGCATATTATTATCGTCCCATGCCTCTTGATTGACTTACCTGTTTCTTTTGCTCAATGGATTTACGCATTCCATAATCAACCAATTCGTTTAAAGATACTGAGTGACCAAAGCCATTGTCTTTATAACAGAGCTTGAATGATGCTGAATCTATTCTTCTAATCGAATAATCATTTCCAAGTTTAATTTCACCATCTTTTTCAAATTTGGCGCGTAGCTGTCTTTCGGATTCAATTGAATCTTTCACTATTTGAATTGATCTATCATCATGACCTAAATTTTGATTGTAAGTTTTACAATGTTCTTCACATTCTTTTTTTGTAGAGAAACCATAATTCAAATCAAGTCCCGGATTTGCATTTTCCCTATTTCCAATAAGCTCTATTGGAAAATACCGTCCTGTAAAGTGATTAGGTTCATCAGGCGCAACCACACACCAATTTTTTGCCTCTTTCCCTGATCCATGTTCTAATTCACCAAACTCAGCAAACTTGACAAGATTATCTTTGTCTTTACGGTTACTGATGGTTGCTACCTGCTTTTCAGCCTCTTGCACTTGAGATAGTTGATCTACAAGGAAGTTTCTACGCTCCATCATTTCGTCCGCTTGCTGGTTGATCTGCGGTGCCTTGGCGTTGGTTTCTGCTTGTAGCTGCTGCCTCAACAGTTCATGCTTGGCCTTGACCCTCTCAATCTTCTCCCGCCATTCCTTGATACTTACAGCCTCTTTCTGACGTTCCTTCTCAATTCTGCTTTTGAAAAATTCACGAATTCTGTCTATCAAAGTCTGCTTTTCAATGAGGGTAGAGGCTTTAGCGACTTGAGGCAATGAAGCTTCCCGGTCCTGACAACGCTTATCTGCCTTGTCTATCTCTTCGGCTTTTTCCTCATACTTGTTCCATGCCGGAACGTGCTTATAGCATAAGTTGTTTACGGCCTCTTCGCGGGTGGCCGGAAGAGTTTTCAACTCGGCTGTGATTGCATCCTTCAGCTTACGAAGGCGATTGGTTTCATCCAGTAACGAACTTTTCACCTCGGCACTGGTCATGTAATTGTCGCTCACTTCCTTCATGGCTCGTTTTACATCCCTCAGAACCGGCGAATTTTCCCACTTGTCTGCTTCAAGCCGCCCCATTGTGGCCCTATACTCTGGCGAATTGCGCCATTCATCATAATCATCTTTGGTAAGCATCGTGGATTGCTGCTGTGCAAAGGAAAGCATCGAGCGGGTACTTTCACCCTGTTGATCCGCTTCCAACTGGTGTTCAGGCTCCATCTGCAATGCCGGTGCGTCCATAAATGCCTCCGATGGTGTAATATAGAAATTAAGGTGTTTATACCTTCTAACAATTTACTATAATCTTCATATAGAATGCTGTAAATACCTAATTTTCTTACACCACAACATTGAAATGTCAACTAAAGGCAGTTATTTTTGCTTTACTACGTCGAAAACAAACAGGGCAACCAGTACCTTTTGTTCTACCTTGGATTTTGGCAAGCCACTCATGCCCACAATCATCCATAGAACACTTCCACCAAACCTTCTTATTGCTTTCCGGAGTCACATTATATGGTGTCAATTCTCCGTTTTTAGTGGAATGCCATTCCTTGACTAATTTGGGTTGAAACATGGCGAAATTATAAATATCCGTTGCAACTTTCCTGCTACCTTTTGTACATGCGGGGCAACCATCACCTCTTGTTTTTCCCGGATATACTCTGGTTCTGGCCGACACCGCCGCCTTCCACTCATGACCACAATCAGGCTTAGAACATTTCCACCAAACCTTCTTACCACTTCCCGGCGTCACATGATCTGGGGTTAGAGTTCCATTTTTTTCAAAATTCCATTCAGTACATAAAAGATCATTAGACATTCCAATGCTATTTTTCTTTACCAATTGACGGACTTGCATCTCAATAGCTATTGAATCTCTCTCTGTATTTACATCTAATGAATGTGTATTTTTGTATCTATCGTTGATATATTTTATAACCAGTAATATTGTTTTATCTATATCGGAAGGTTTGGTAGAATCAGTAAATATAACAGGGCAATTATTTATTAAAGGCAGTGTTTTATCTCGTATGCGAAGCAATGCAATACCATTGGTTATTAATATTTCAGTTTTCAATATATCTTTATCTACTTTTGCATCGTGCCAATATTGACCATCATATTCAATGCCAAGGTTTATCTCTGGAAGATATATATCTATTTCAATGTTTTTACCGCATTTGAAAATATAGCCGTGGATTGCATTCAAATACAATTTTTTCAAATAATAATATATTGCAAGTTGAGCAAACGACGTTCCTCTTCTACCATAACAAGCGGGACACCCATCCCCCCCTATTTTTCCCGGATAAACTCTGGTTCTGGCCGATACCGCCGCTTCCCATTCGTGTTCACAACCAGGTTCAATGCACTTCCACCAAACTTTACTGCTATTACACTTAGATATTTCAAATGGTGTCAAACTACCATTTTTTGTAGGATGCCATTCTTTTATCAATTTGGGATTACGGGTTGCAACACTTGAACAAACAAGACAACCTGAACCTTTTGCTTTTGTTCTGGCCTTTATACTGATTTCCCACTCATACTCACAATCAGGTTTAGAACATTTCCACCAAACCTTCCTGTCACTTCCCTGTGTCACATGATATGGCGTCAATTCTCCGTTTTTAGTGGGATGCCACTCTTTTGCCAATTCAGGTCTTAAAATCATAAGATTATTTTTATCAGTAGCAACTTTCCCCACACACGCTGGACAACCGGCGCCGTTTGTTTTACCTGTATAACCTCTTGTTCTGGGCACAACGGAAGCTTCCCACTCATGCCCACAATCGGGCTTAGAACACTTCCACCAAACCTTCTGAGCACTACCCGCTCTTACATTATACGGAGTCAATGCACCATTTTTAGTAGGATGCCATTCACTTATCAATTCAGGGTTACGGGTTGCAACGCTTGAACAAACAAGACAACCTGAACCTTTTGCTTTTGTTCTGAGCGCAACTGTAGTTTCCCATTCATGCCCACAATCGGGCTTAGAACATTTCCACCAAACCTTTCTGGTACTTAGGTATGCAACGTCAGAAGGCATCAAAGTGCCATTTTTTGAGGGATGCCATTCTTTGGCTAATTCAGGTTTCAAAAGAGCAAAACTATTTTTATCGGTTACAACATGACCTGAACAGGCAGGGCAACGCTTCCGCTGGTCGCTCTGTGCTCCGCACGAAAGGCGTATACGGCGTATTAATAATTTTACCAAGATTCCCGGCTGACAAATCACGACACAATCCACTCGCGGCTATATTCGCTTGCGGATAATCCACAATATTTAGCGTTAGATATAAGCTGTTCATGTTCCTCTGGTGTCCACCAGACACCAGTGCGTTTGTGTGTCGCTTGGTGACGCGCAACGCTCTTGCTTTTGATGGTCATTTGATTACTCCTTTTATCTTTGCGATAGCTCCGACAGGAGCCGAGCAAAGACCCCTCCACGGCTTTATCGTGGGGGCAAGGCGGCGGCTTCATCGCCGGACATTGTAGCGTTAGCGTAAATGTCATGCCTTGCCTAATACTATCTTCTCATTTCTTATATTCTCTTCTCATATACTTTGCAATAATAAATATTTCGGCCATATGTGAGTTATTGCTATTTATATATAGCTGTTGACGATTCGTATATTATCGTTATAATACAATCCATACGTTTTAAATATTGCGACAGGAGGTATTGATATGGCTACAAAGAAACGGATTGAATATTCTACAGAGGATTTAGAAAAGCTGGAAGGTGGCATAAATTCGTTTGCTGAATTATGGCCTGAAAAACCGCAAGCGATTAAAGGCAAGAAACCATCCGTGAAGGTTTCTATCATTAAATGCAGTAATGCAATCAGGACGCTATTGGATAGAGGTTACACGTCAGCTGATATATCCGATGGATTAAAAACCATCGGTATCGAAATATCACCAATTACACTTAAATCATATATTGCTGATATTATAAAAGCTGATAAAGCCGCTAAAGCCGCTGGCGAACCTGCGAAAGTAAAAAAGACTAAACCGGCTAAAACTCCTGATTCAAAACCTGCTGCAAGCAGTATTGCACAACAAGCGGCTGTAACATCGCCTCCCGGCACTGGTACTGTTAAGCCTACAGATTTAAAAGGTGGCAAAGAAAAATTATTCGGCGGTAGTAAAAAATAAATAAATATATTACTTGGAGGTAACACGATATGGCAAAAAAGACAGAACTCAAAGAAAAGCCTATTATCATTATTACTGGAGATAAAGGCGGCGTTGGTAAATCGTTGGTGGCAATTACATTGCTTGAATATTTGCGCGGTAATGGTACACCAATTGCGATTATAGACACCGACATGACAAATCCAGACGTACACAGTTTATATGAAAACACGCTTAAATCTGCTCACATCAATCTTGAAGAAAAAGACGGTGGTGGATGGATGAAACTTGTCGAGTTTGCTGAATCGACTCCTGAAACAATCGTAGTCAACATGAAGGCCGGTAGCAAAACCAGCATTGAGGAAAACCAGCGGTTCATCAATGATGCACTAAAAATGTTGCAACGCCCTGTTGTATTATTTTTTGTCCTTGGGCTACAAAAACAGTGTTCAATTTTATTTTATGATGCTCTCAATCTGTTTCCAACTCTTCACGCCTCTATCGCGGTCAAAAACCTCAAAAACGGCGATATTGACGAATTCTTCAATTGGGATGAAGCAAAACAGAATGAGGCTTTTCAGAGTGTCAGAGAAATCATATTCCCAAAAGTCCATGCCAGAATCAGCCTTAAAATTACTGACGACGACATGATGATATCTGAACTGCTGGAAGGTGGTAAATTGCGAATTTCAGAACGTGCTGCGCTTCAATCTTGGTTGGATAGCGTCTTTGCTTCTTATGATGGTGTTAAAGAATCCATTGGTATTTAGGGGGCATTATGAACCTTGACTTTTCCAAGCCTCGGCAAACATACCGTGAACTGTTTGGCGTTGAAATGCCGTCTGACGTTGAAATGTTTGTTGCTAAAATCTGTGTTCTCTGGAACGTGAAACCAGACAATATGGAGGTTATGCATTTCTTGATAAATGGATGGCTCAAAGAAAGTATTGCGGATATTCCCCGTACACTAGAATCATTGATTGCAACCATCCCGCAACAACATCAATTATCTCTGAATGCATTCAATAAAATATTGGCCGGATATTCAACCTCTATTGAAAAAACATTCACCGACGAAACACAGCGACGATCAGAACAGATAGCAGACGCAGTAGGGGTTAAACTTGAGGCTGTACTTGCCAAATCTCGCGCCCCACTTGTTACAAATATTTGGCTGTCTGTGGTTGTAGGGTTTGCGGTTTGCTCTGGTACGATTGCGGTGTTCTGGATCGTTTACAGGATACCTGAACATGGTTGGTTGGCCGTTGCTATGGCATGTGCTGCGGTACTGGCTCAGTGGGGAAAACCGCTCTGCCGGTGGTTTAAGGATTTGATTTATTCGGATGGTGAACCGGTTGGCCGGTGATAAGATGGAGGTAAGGCATTATGGTTGGTGATACTGCACCACTATTTGAAGTTGCAAACCAAGGCGTGAAAGCAATCGGAATCATGGTAGCTATTGTGCTTTTTGGACCACTTATTTTGAAATACGTCTTGGGTCGCTTCAAACCGGCTGTCAGGGTCATATTGATAATTATTGTACTGGCAATCTGTATTAGTTACCTGCTGTTACACAAGATGGCCAAAGAGCATACAACCGGCGTAATGAAAATACAGAATCAAAATCAGTTGTTGAATGGGTAGGATTGTTCTTTTTTGAGAGGCGGTAACGCTTCCGTTGGTCGCTCTGTGCCGGTGAATCTGGCACTAAAAGCTTAAGGGATAATTTATGGAACAAAAGACCGTAAAGCTCTTGCTCGATGCAGATATTGTTGCTTGGTTGAGTTGTCCAGGTGGCAGAAGTTTTGAGGAAAGAGTTAATAAAATCCTGCGATTGGTTATGGAGCTTGAATGTCGGCGTCAATCTCGCATAGCCCTAAATGATCCGGCCAACTTAGACGATCTGGAATCGTTTTGGGAAGAATTGGGCGATTGGGAAGACCTGTTATTGGCAGAAAAGAGCCTTGAGGATCTTCGCGCAGGTCTGACAAAATCTATCCCCCTTGAAGATGTAATAAAACGATTGGATGAATGATGGCTATTGTTTGTGCAGATATTCATGGGAATGTCGAGAAGACGAAAGCGTTTCTGAATTACAAACCGGAAGAGTTGCACATTTCCTTGGGTGATATTGTCGATTCCGACATAGAACCTCCTAGCCGTCAAATTGAATGCCTGAATCTGTTGTTTGATGCCGGGGCGGTGCTGCTATGGGGCAACCACGATATTCAGTTCACAAACTATGACGCTTATCCCTGTTCTGGTTTTATTGACAAAAGCCCTGTACCGCCGATTATCAGAGAGAATCAGTATCGTTTCAAGGCTGCATATAGTGCTGACGGTTATTTGCTGACTCATGCCGGGGTATGTACGCAGATTTCCAACGGCTGCACAAATCCTGTTGAACTAGCGGAAAACCTGAATCAGCGGTTATTAAAAGAACATCCTCGTGACCCGCTTTGCGATGACAAAACATACAATATTCATTACCGGTTAATGCTTATTGAAGAGAATGTAAGATTGCGACGTGACCCCATTTTTTATGTGTCTGAACATAGAGGGGGGCGTGACCCTTTTGGTGGTATATTCTGGTTTGATCCTTTCACGGAAGAGGGCATTGATAAAAATTTACGACAAGTATACGGACATTGTGAAATAGACACAGAGCCGGTTTTAGATGAATTCGGACATATAAACCTCAATTATTATGGCCGGGATGTTTGTTATTTATTCGACACGGCATTGAGCGAGGTCGTCAAAATCAACATTGAGGCAATGGATATAAAACAGGTTAAGAAACTGTTTAACCTGCAAGTAAGTCGTCGCATGAGTGGCAGTTATTATCATCCCGATTGGAAAGACAGGACGTAACCAGTGGCTATAATTTGCGGTGACATACACGGCAATCTGGAAAAAACAAGGGCGTTCTTGGACTATAGGCCGGAAAAATTGCATATAGCCCTTGGTGATTATGTGGATTCGTTCTATGAACCACTCTCCCGTCAATTGCTGACGTTGCAAACGCTTCTGGACAGCAAAGCGCTGCTGCTATGGGGCAACCATGATTTGCATTACCTGCTAACTCCGCCTTGGTATTCAATGGGATTCCAATGGGGCCACCAAGAACCGTTGATTGATTTGATTGAAAATCATAAAAGGCGATTCATGGCGGCGTATGCTGTCGATGGATGGCTGTTGACTCATGCTGGTTTGGCTTATCAGGTGGCTGAAAGTAATAATGTTGTCGCCATTGCTGACAAGTTGAATTCGGAGATGGCTGATTATATTAATAGTCCTATTAAGTTTCAACTGTCTGACAGGATGTTGCCTTGTCCACCAATGTTCCAGATTGGCAAAGCGCGTGGCGGAAATGGAGTGGGCGGAATATTCTGGTTTGATTTTTTGAGGGAGTCGGGCCTTGCTGATATTAAGCAGATTTTTGGACATACGGAAACAAAAGAGCCCGTTGTTACAGAAAATTATGTTGCTCTGGATACGACAAACAATAAATCTATTTGCTGGTTCTATGACACGGCCATGAATGAGATCGTCAAATTACTATTACCTCGCCGGAATGCCCTTATTTCTGACTTGCCGGAAGATGAACAGGAGCCTTTCAGGGACTGGCTTATGGGTCAGACTGTCCCTGAAATCGGCGGCTATTTTGAGGGTGATTACATGCGGTGGAAACAAATTTATGGGTGAAAATGATGAACATGCAGGAACGGTCTGATAGGCGCTCTTTAGCTCTCCATCGGGCGATAGTCCGGAAGCTATGTAACTGTCCTGTTTTGTGGGATAAACCGCTTCAAAACATAGAGCGGTGGACTGAAAAGGATGGTTCGCTACCGATGGCCTATGTTGTCTGGAAAGAGATTTTAGATACATGGACACATGAGGCTATTATTAAGCTGCTTCTGTCTCGATCACAACGAGCGACACAGCTTAGAAGCTCAAGCCCGTTTGTGGGGATCATCGATCAGGCCACGCGAAACAGAATTTTTGAGCGTTACAGAAAAATTTATGAAAAAAACAGGGCAGGGTAGGGTAGAGGGATATCTGCCAGAGTAACATAATTAAATATTATAAAAATGATTTATCATTTTAAACATAAGTAACATGTTTAATTGAGTTCAATATAAAATCAACATGCAGTGCTTCATAGGGAAATATAATCTGTCCAGTATCCGTTTTTTCCAGAAGACCGGAATGAAGCAGAATATGAACATCCCCATGAATTGTTTTAACGTCCTTGTTTATGCGTCTGGCAAGCTCCCGGATGGTCATTGATCCTGCCCCGGTCATGAGTTTGATGATCTGCCAACGTCTACCGGATAATGTTTTGAACAGCAATTCAGGCGATTCAAACGTAAGGTAGCTTCCTTGTTGCTGCCCTTTAAAGGCCCGGAGAAAACGGCGGTCGGTCTGTTCTCTCGGTACTATACCAAGTGTGACGATATTCACTTTTCCCCCCTTCACAGGTCTATGCTGGTTTTGTTTTGGTGGCTGATTTTGCTTTTGGGGCCGGTTGCGGCTGTAACTTTTCAATGATTGTGTTAAGGGTACTGATTTTCTCTGTCTGCGCCTTGGTCGTGGCTTCTGCTGCGGCTGCCCGTGTCTCGGCTGCATGGGTGGCTGTTACCTGTTTTGCGAGTGCGGCGGCTTGATCGGCGGCTATGGTTTTGTTTTTCTCCTGCTCGATGGCGATTTGTGCCAGTGCATCTTTCAAGGCGGCTTTTAAGTCAGTAACCTGTGTATCTATTTCCTTCCTCTGTAGGCTGGCGGCTTCCAGCTTGGCATTTGCTACGGCTGCGGTTTCATGAAGCTCTGCGGCCTGTTTCTGAGCCGTGGCAAGCTCTCCCCGAACTTGTTCAATCTCCTTTTCAATCCTCGGCACTGCTTCAAGGCGCAATTCGGCTTTTGCAAGTTGGATTCGGGCGGCTTCTGCGGCCTGACGTTCACTTACAAGTTCTGCGGCTGTCCGGGTGGCCTCGGCTTCAAGCTGCTGCACGACTCCTGATTGCTGGTTGTGTTGATCCTGCAAGGCGGTGAAAGCGGTTGTGAGTGCTTCAAGCTCTGCTGCCTGACGTTCGTTTTCAGATATGAGGCTGTCCATTTCCGTCTGCTGCTCGGCGATCTGGATTGTCAGTGCTGTGGTTGCGGCCTGAACTTTATCGGCTATGTGAATGCTGATTGATTTGATTACAACAGGATCAAGCGTTTCATCAATGGCCTGACTCTGCCGGGATTGTCCACCTTGCCATTGCTGCAAGTATTTCAAGATGGTTGCCATGCTGCCGGTGCCAAGAAGTTCACGGACTGTACGGCTATTGGCTTTGCCGCCTTGTGATTTGATTGTTTCTGCTGCTGCCGAAACCTGCTCAAATGTAATCGTCGCTTCTCTTGCCATGACCGGCCCCCTTTAAAATTTGTTACGTTACGTTATGATTGTTATGTTACGTTATGTTATGATTAAAGTCAATAAAAAAAGATTGGCAAAATGCTATCTTCAAATATTATGATTCCGTTGATCTGGCGGCGTTATACTATGATTTATAAAAACATGGTATAACTGCTGAAACCACTGAATGCCGGGGGTGGTAATGAATGATGATGATAAATGGAAGCGAATAGATGCAATCTGGCACCATCCAGACCTCAAAACTATGACCAAGAAAAGACATGATGCGTTAGAATTGGAGTTGGCTTCTTTCGGTGGGATAGGTGGTGCTACCGATTTTAGCAAGATGTGTGCGGTGATCCGTAGAAAACGAAGGCGAGGGGAATATGACAATAATGTTAAATAGTATAAAAATGTTTTATCATATTGAACGTCGTTTATAAAAACATGCGGTGGTTCGTTTTTAAAGCTCTGGCAAACTTCATGGCTACGGCTTCGGTGATGATCCTCTTTCCAGATTCCATTTCACTGATATGACGGCGGGATATTCCAGTTAATTTTTCAAGCTGCACTTGAGTCAAATCTTCACGACAACGAAGACCTTTCAGATATATTCCATGAGGATTAGTGAGAAGATCGGGCGAGACTTCCTCGGCACGTTTGTTGATTCCTAAAGAACACTGAGCCTTGACAAGCATCTCCTCTGCATCTGGCAGGCCCATATCAGCAAAGACGTTGCCACAACTATGATAAACTTCAATTTCTTCTTGGGTGTTTTTGACATTTTTTATAGTTGCTTCAGTCTGACGTTTATTTATCGGACAGGCAAGATTAGAGTCCTCTTTATCTACATTGTCGCGAAAATTCTGCCAAAGTTCCTCTTCTTCTGCATCATACCCAACAATGCCGTCATTACAATGATCGCACCAAGCCCCTTTTGACGTGTATTTATACTCACGTCCTTGATATTCTACTTGTTGTTCCTTACTTCCAAGATGCAGGACGCCCTTGAAACATATCGGGCAGGTTCTTCCAGCTTGAAGTTTAATAAGGTGCGGGATTTCGCTGGCCCTTTTCGCTTTGCTGAAATCATATTCTTTGTGTTTTATATGTTTTTTCATATCGATCACCCTTATTGACACTCTCAAACAAACCACTAACTATCGCCCCCGGCCTCTGCTTTTCTCAACCTTTGGTGGTGTGGGCGTGGTCACTAATTGAATGTCTAATTTTCCATAGCGTTTTTCCATTGCCGCTAATCCTGCTTCACCGTATTTTTTCCACTTGGGGCCACGTCCTATAAGATTATCCCATGCCGGTTGAATATCAAAAGGCCGGTTTTCCTGTAGAACCGACAGAATCTGAAAAGCTTGATATAAATCTTTTGGCCGCTTTACATCACTGGATACATCCCTTATTTGAGAAACAATCAGCTTGTGCATGGCATATCTAACCGGTTGAGGAACATTGATTAATACCGGTGTTGTATCCAGTAGCACAGAGCGTACAGGCGATTCAATCAGATATGACAAATAGCTCAAAGGTTCAGCGGCACAATTAAACCGCTTGATATAAACCGGTGAATCAGAATCGGTGGTTTTTGGTGTTAATACATCAAGTCGAAGCTGGCTGTTACGGATTGCATAATTTGTCGAAGGTTCTTTATGGCTCAATCTTGGAACAGGTAAAAAGCCCATTTGCAAGCTATCCAGTGCTGCGGGAATATCTGAATCAATCACCGGGATTGCTACTGCAACTCTACGTTCAATAGCCAGGTCAACATCTGTTGTTCTTGTGGTATCAGCTGACCAATTAACGCCTAGCATCAACCCTGCTGACTGAAAAGCATGAGTTCCGACCATAACCCCGCCATTTCTGAATACTCCAGTATCGGCAAGGCTGCGGATCACTCGCGTCATGGCCTTGTCAGTCGGCATTTTTATTCCGGCCTGAATTTGAAGACTGAGGCGTTTAAGCTTTTCACTCATTTCGGTAACATCGGATTTACCGTTTGCATGGTCACGTACAAGCTGCTCTGTCTGCTCGTTGCGCCGACCTATGTATGTTTCTTCAAGTTGGCCGCTCGGATTGTAGGAACGAAAATAAACATATTCCTCCCCCTTGTTTTCCTTGATCGAGAACGATCCTTTTAAACTGGAGATGGTTCTTGATGCCTCCACGATCTGTAAAAGCTCAATCAGTTCCGCATAGAGTGTTTGAGTTTGAATGTCTATTTCGTACATAAGTGATTCCTCCGTGTTTTCAGTTGTACCATACTTTCAAAAAACATGGTACAACTGTTTTTAGAGGTGAATTTTAAATATCAAAAAAACCGGCCCCCAAATTTGCGTTTTAAGCCACTTATTTTCTTTTAAGCTCCATCTCCATCAAAAAAACATCGAACAGGCTTCCTGTAACCTCCTGTGCTTTGTGAGCTACCTTTTCAAGCCAAGGAGCGACAGCAGAGCGAAGCGTAACACCTTTGATCTGGATTTTAAGCCTTTCCACTCAACAACCAGCTTTTGAATTTTAAGTCGGGCGGCTCGCCGGAATCATCGGCGAGACTCCGCCGCATTTATTTTTGGTTCTGATTGCGGGTTTGTTTTGTCGCCCGGTTGAAAACCGGATCGTGGCGGCACATTTTTATTGATTGTTGGTTTTGATTTTGTTGTTCGCCGGGGCCGGTGGTTTATTCCGGCCATGACCGGCGCATTTTTTGTCCCTGACTCGTGCTTTTTGGCCGCTTCGCTGAGTTATCCACAATCCGGGGTTGATCTACTACAGGATTCTTTAACTAGGTTGAATACAGGTAAAGACTATAGGGGGAGTCTGCGGGGCCAATGCTGGCAAAGGTTTGCGGGGGGTCTTTACTACGAAAGATACGGCGCTTTACTACGAAAGATACGGCGCTTTACTACGAAAGATACGGTGAATATGCAAAATTTTACTACGAAAGATACGGTGATAACTTGTCAATTCAACATAGTTATCAACACAACTAACCGGCTATTACTGTAATATCAGTATGTTGCACTGTTTTTACTACGAAAGATACGGTGTGAAGTACAAGGGTTCATGCGGGTTAAGCCCTTATTCTATGAGGCTTTTCGGGAATTTTACTACGAAAGATACGGCGTGGATATTGTTTTTCGATAGATAACAGGATATATTCGTGACATGAAAGTTACAGCAGTGACAATCAATCAGCCGGACACGCCTCCCATTAAGTTTATCGTTGGTGCAAATCCACCCGAGCTTTCCGCAGCAGCTAAAAAGAAGCTGGCCCGACAAAAGCCTTCCAAGAAAGCTATCAGACTTATGGAGATTGTTGCCAAAGCCAAAGTCACCTTGCACTATTGATATTCGATCTGGTTCACGCTCATTTTTTATTATCTTTTCCTATTTGATTTTCGATCTCTGTTTGC